>JADJWJ010000019.1 GCA_016716425.1 Betaproteobacteria bacterium | reverse complement strand
TTGATCATCGCGATCTCCTTCTTCGCCGCCTTGTTGCCGTCAATGTCCATCTTCCATGCCGCGTGCAGCACGAGCAGCCGCGTCTGGTCGATCATGATCCGCGCGTTGGCGATCCGCTCCTGCGTGACCGTCTGGTCCGCGATCGGCCGGCCGAATGCGACGCGGGTCGTCGCGCGGCGGCACATCATCTCGAGCGAGCGCTCGGCCTGCCCGATGAGCCGCATGCAGTGGTGGATGCGGCCCGGTCCGAGGCGGCCCTGCGCGATCTCGAAGCCGCGGCCTTCGCCCAGCAGGATGTTGGACGCGGGGACGCGGACGTTGTCGAAGTCGAACTCGCCGTGGCCGTGCGGCGCGTCGTCGTAGCCGAACACGGGCAAAGCGCGCACGAGCCGCACGCCCGGCGTGTCGATCGGCACGAGGATCATCGACTGCTGCCGGTGGCGGTCCGGATTGCCGGGATCGGTCTTGCCCATGAAGATCAGGATCCGGCAGCGCGGGTCGGTCCCGCCCGTCGTCCACCACTTGCGGCCGTTGATCACGTAGTCGTCGCCGTCGCGGACGATCGACGCCTCGATGTTGGTCGCGTCGGACGACGCGACGTCGGGCTCGGTCATCGCGAACGCCGACCGGATCTCGCCGGCGAGCAGCGGGGCCAGCCAGCGCGCCTTCTGCTCGGGCGTGCCGTAGCGGACCAGCACTTCCATGTTGCCGGTGTCGGGCGCGTTGCAGTTGAACGTCTCGGGCGCGATCCACGACCGGCCCATGATCTCCGCCAGCGGCGCGTACTCGAGGTTGGCGAGTCCCGCACCGAGGTCGGACTCGGGCAGGAACAGGTTCCACAGGCCTTCGGCGCGCGCCTTTGCCTTCAGCGACTCCATGACCTTCGTGGCCACCCACGGATTGCCGTTCGCGCGGTTGGCGGCGACCTCGGCCGCGTAGACCGGCTCGGCCGGATAGACGTTGGCGTCCATGAAGCGGGAAAGCCGCGCCTGCAGGTCGCGCGTGCGGGGCGAGTATGCGAAGTCCATGGGGAGTCCTATCGTTCGAGTTGCTGCGCCATGCCCCACGCGACGTCGGCGACGACGCGCGCGCGGCTGCCGGTGTCCGCCGCATCCTGGCTCGCCGCGTTGCCGTGAACCGCGCGCGCCAGCACGCCGTGCAGGATCGCGGCGATCCGGAACATGTTGAAGATCAGGTAGTACTCGAAGTGCGCGATGCCGGAACGCGGTGCGTGCGTGGGCAGGCGGCGATGCGAAAGCACTCGGACGGATACCGAGTGCTGCCAGGTCGCAGCCGCCCAGCCCTCGGAACTGCGCGGGCGTCAACCGCCACGCCATCACCTGGTAGGCGAAGTCGGACAGCGGATGCCCGAGGGTGGACAGCTCCCAGTCGAGCACCGCCAGCACGCGCGGCTGCGTCGGGTGGAAGATCACGTTGTCGAGCCGGTAGTCGCCGTGCACGATGGTGGTCTCGTCGTCGCCCGGAAGATGGCGCGGCAGCCATTCGATGAGACGGTCCATCGCCGGGATCGGATCGATGCCCGCGGCCGCGTACTGTTTCGACCAGCGCGCGACCTGCCGCTCGACATATTGGCCGTGGCGGCCGAAGTCCGCGAGCCCGACCGCGGTGAAGTCGACGCGGTGCAGCGCGGCGATCACGCGGTTCAGCTCGTCGTAGTGCGCGGCGCGCTCGGCCGGCGTCATGCCGGGCAGCGTCGGGTCCCACAGCACGCGGCCGCGCACGTAGTCCATCAGGTAGAACGCGGTGCCGACGACGGACTCGTCCTCGCACAGCGCGACCATCCGCGGCACCGGCACGTCGGTGTCCGCGAGCGCCTTCATCACGCGGTACTCCCGGTCGACGGCGTGCGCGGACGGCAGCAGCTTGCCCGGAGGCTTGCGCCGCAGGATGTACTGGCGCTCGCCGGCCGCGATCCGGTACGTCGGATTCGACTGCCCACCCTGGAACTGCCGAACGTCGAGCGGGCCGGCGAACGGCGCGACGTGCGCGGCGAGCCACGCGGCGAGCCGCTCGCCGTCGATCGCGTGCACGGGCGCGACGAGCGTCGCGCCGGGGTTCGCGCTCTCGGCCACGTCAGTGCGCGCGAAGGTCGCGGCGGACACGCGGGGCCTCGCCATCCGGCACGCGCGCGGGACGCATCGGCCTAGACGACCGTGCAGCCGCCGTCGACGACGAGCGCCTGCCCGGTGACGTGGCGCGACGCCTCGGAGGCGAGGAACACCACCGCACCCTTGAGGTCCTCGGGCCCGCCGAGGCGGCCGAGCGGCGTCATCGCGAGCACGTCGCGCTCGATGCGGTCGAGCGCCGCGCGCGACATCTTCGACGGGAAGAAGCCGGGACAGATCGCGTTGACGTTGATGCCGTGGCGGCCCCACTCGGCGGCGAGTCCGCGCGTCATGCTGATCAGCGCGCCCTTGCTCGCGTTGTAGGCGACCATTCCCATCTGCCAGGCGGGCGGGTTGCCGACCATCCCGGAAATGGACGCGATGTTGACGACCTTGCCGCTCCGGCGCGGAATCATCCCGCGCCGCGCCACCTCGCGCGTGAGCCGGAACGCCGCGTCGAGGTTCAGCGACATCACCTTGCGCCACGCGTCGTCCGGGTACTCCTCGGCCGGCGCGCCCCAGTTCGTGCCGGCGTTGTTGACCAGGATGTCGACCGGGCCCCAGTGGCCTTCGATGCCGGCGACGATCCGCGCGGGCGCGTCGGGCTGCGTCACGTCGACGGCCAACGCGTGGCAATCGACGCCCAGCGCCGCGAGATGCGCGCGCGCCGCATCGAGTTCGTCCTGGCGCCGTGCGGCGAGCGTCACCCGCGCGCCCATCTCGCCCAACGCCTCCGCCATCTGCAGCCCGATGCCCCGCGAGCCGCCGGTCACCAGCGCGACCTTGCCCGTGAGATCGAGAAGTTGCTTCACGCCCATCGCGGTCCCCGCAACGGCCGCGACGCGCGGCCAAAAGCCGGATGATAGGACATTGCCACGACCGGGGCGGTCGACTAGCATAGCGGCACGATCAAGAACAACGGGGAGCGACATGGCGGACGCGGCGGCACCGGATGGACGCAAGGCGGGAATGTGGGTGACCGTGTGGGGCGTGCTGCTGATCGTCGCGGGCGCGGTCGCGATCCTCGTGCCGGCGCCGGCGGCGCTCGCATTCGTGCTGCTGCTCGCGTGGCTGCTCGTGTTCGCGGGCGTGGTCGAGGTCGTCTACGCGTTCCACCAGCGCGGCGAGGACGGCTTCGGCTGGAAGATCGTCTCGGCGCTGGCCACGCTCGTCCTCGGCATCCTGATGCTGCTGTTCCCCGGCGCCGGCATCGCGACGCTGGCGCTGATGATCGGCGGCTTCCTGATCGCGACCGGCGCGTCCAACGTCATGCTCGCCCTCCGGCTGAAGCCGAAGGCGGGCTGGGGCTGGGTTCTGCTCGACGGCGTGCTGGCGATCGTGGTCGCGATCCTGATCGCGTCGCGCTGGCCGCAGGACTCGATCGGTTTCGTCGGCATCCTCGTCGGCATCAGCCTCATTTCGGGCGGCATGTGGCGCATCGTGCTCGGCCGCGCGCTGCGGTCGGGCGCCGTGCCGATGCCCGCGAAGCAGGGCTAGCGGCCGCCGGGCCGTGCGGCCTCGCCCTGCGCGCGCAGCGCGGCGAGCGACGCGCCCATCGTCAGCGCCTGCGGATCGGCCTTCACGTGGACGAGGGCCGGGCGTCCGGCCGCCAGCGCGCGCTCGAACGCGGGCGCGAATTCCTCCGTGCGCAGCACCGTCTCGCCGTGCGCGCCGTACGCGCGCGCGAGCGCCGCGAAGTCCGGGTTCACGAGGTCGGTCCCCGACACGCGCGCGGGGTAGTTGCGTTCCTGGTGCATGCGGATCGTTCCGTACATGCCGTTGTCGATCACGACGAACAGGACGGCGAGACTGTGCTGGACCGCGGTGGCAAGCTCCTGCCCGTTCATCAGGAAGCAGCCGTCGCCGTTCCACGATACCACCGTGCGTGCCGGGTGCACGGCTTTCGCGGCGATGGCCGCGGGCACCGCGTAGCCCATCGCCCCTGAATACGGCGCGAGCTGCGCGTGCAGCCCGCGGTAGCGGTAGAGCCGGTGCAGCCACGTCGTGTAGTTGCCGGCGCCGTTGGTGACGATGGCGTCGGCGGGCAGGCGCTCGTCGAGCCAGTGCACGATGCGCCACAGGTCGACCGCGCCGGGGACCGGCCGTGGCGCACGCCACGCGGCGAAGTCGTCGTTGATCGCGCGCGTGTGCGCACGCCACCGATCGGGCGCGACCGGTGGCTGCGCGTTCATCGCGGCGAGAAACGCCCCCGGCGTGGCGCAGATCGGCAACGCCGGCTGGTACACGCGGCCCAGCTCGTCCGGCGACGGATGGACGTGGACGAGCCGCTGGCGCGGCACCGGCGCCGCGACCAGCGTGTAGCCGCCCGTCGTCATCTCGCCCAGCCGTTCGCCGATCACCAGCAGCACGTCGGCGTCGCGGACGCGCGCGGCGAGCCGCGGATTGACGGCGATGCCGACGTCGCCCGCGTAATGCGGGTGCCGGTTGTCGAAGAGGTCCTGTCGGCGAAACGCGGCCGCTACGGGAAGGCCCTGCGTCTCGGCGAAAGCGGCAAGCGCCGCGCACGCGTCCTCGTCCCAGCGGCTGCCGCCGACAAGCACCAGCGGCGCTTGCGCGTCGGCCAGCAGCGCGCGCGCCGCGGCGATGTCGGCGTCCGCGGGCGCCGCGGGCACCGCCGCGACGCGCGGCGGATCCGCGCACGCGGCGCGCGCCGTCAGCACGTCCTCCGGCAGCGCGAGCACGACCGGCCCCGGGCGCCCGGACATCGCGAGCCGGTACGCGTGCGCGACGTACTCGGGGATGCGCTCGGCGCGGTCGATCTGCGCCGCCCACTTGGCCACGCCGCCGAACATCCGCCGGTAGTCGACTTCCTGGAACGCCTCGCGGTCGACCATGTCGCCGCCGACCTGGCCGACGAACACGATCATCGGTGTCGAATCCTGCGCGGCCGTGTGGATGCCGATCGCGGCGTTTGCCGCGCCCGGTCCGCGGGTGACGAACGCGAGGCCGGGCGTGCCGGTGAGCTTGCCGAACGCCTCGGCCATGTACGCAGCGCCGCCTTCCTGCCGACACACGACGAAGCGCAGGCGATCGCGCACGTCGTGCAGCGCGTCCAGCACGGCCAGATACGACTCGCCGGGCACGCCGAACGCGAGCCTCGCGCCCTGCGCGAGCAGGCTCGCGACCAGGATCTCGCCGCCCGGGCGCTCGGTCATCGCCACGCGGCGCCGGCCGTCAGCGGCCGGCCACCAGGTCCTCGCGCTTGACCAGGAACACGGCGTCGTCGGCGCCGGCCGCGGGCAGCCAGACCATCGGCAGGCGCGGAAATGCGGTTTCGGCAGCGGCGCGGTTGTGGCCGATCTCGACGACCAGCGTGCCGCCGTGGTTCATGTAGCGCGGCGCCTCCTTGATCAGCACGCGCACGGCGTCGAGCCCGTCGTCGCCGCCGGCCAGCGCCATCCGCGGCTCGTGCCGGTACTCCGCCGGCAGCGCCTCCATCGCGGTGCCCGTCACGTACGGCGGGTTGCTGATGATGAGGTCGTAGTTCTTCTCGGGCAGGTTGGCGAAGAGGTCGGACCGGATCAGGTTGACGCGGTCGGCGAGGCCGTAGTCGCTGACGTTGCGCTGCGCGACCGTCAGCGCCTCCGTCGAGATGTCGACGGCGTCGACGTCGGCCTCCGGATACGCGTGCGCGAGCAGGATGGCGAGGCAGCCCGAGCCCGTGCACATGTCGAGCGCCGAACGCACGCGATCGGACGGCCCGACCCAGGGTTCGATTCCGCCCGGCAGCAGCTCCGCGATGAAGGAGCGCGGGATGATCACGCGCTCGTCGACGTAGAAGCGGAAGTCGCCGAGCCACGCCTCGTGCGTCAGGTACGCGGCGGGCACGCGGTCGTCGATGCGCCGTGCGAGCAGGTGCGCGAGCGCCTGCCGCTCGCCTTGCGTGAGCCGCGCGTCGAGGAACGGCTCCAGCCGGTCGAGCGGCAGGTGCAGGCCGTGCAGCAGCAGGTAGACCGCCTCGTCCCAGGCGTCGCCGCTGCCGTGCCCGAACGCGAGCTTCGCCTCGTTGCAGCGGGTGACGGCGTAGCGCAGCCAGTCGCGCAGCGTTTCGAGTTCCGCCGTGGGGATGCCGCTCATCGCCGCTCCTGCGCGGGCAGCAGCCGCTCGAGTATGCCGCGGTAGATCGCCGACAGCGGCTCCAGGTCGGCGATGCGCACGTGCTCGTCGACCTTGTGGATCGTCGCGTTGACCGGGCCCAGCTCGACCAGCTCGTCGCAGATGTCGGCGATGAACCGCCCGTCCGACGTGCCGCCGGTGCACGACAGCTGCGTCGTCGTGCCGGTGACGGCATGGATCGCCTGGGCGGTGGCTTCGACCAGCGGGCCGCGCGGCGTCAGGAAGGGCTTCCCCCAGCCGGTCCACGCGAGGTCGTAGTCGAGCCCGTGCCGGCGCAGGATCGCCTCGAAGCGCTGCTGCAGCGACGTCCGCGGGCTTGCCGGCGAATGGCGGAAGTTGAACGTGACTTCGAGCGCGCCGGGGATCACGTTGGTGGCGCCGGTGCCGGCATGGATGTTCGAACACTGCCATGTCGTCGGCGGGAAGTACGCGTCGCCGCGGTCCCACTCGGTGGCGGCGAGCTCGGCCAGCACGGGTGCCACGAGGTGGATCGGGTTGCGCGCGCGTTCCGGATACGCGACGTGGCCCTGCACGCCTTTCACGGTCAGCGTGCCGGACAGCGAGCCGCGGCGACCGTTCTTGATCGTGTCGCCGAGCGTGGCCACCGAGGACGGCTCGCCGACCACGCAGTAGTCGAGGCGCTCCCCGCGCGCCGCGAGTCGCTCGACGACCTTGACGGTGCCGTCGGTCGCCGGGCCTTCCTCGTCGGAAGTGACGAGCAGCGCGATGGAGCCCCCGGCGTCCGGCCGGTCGGCGAGGAAGCGCTCGATGGCGATGACGAACGCGGCCAGCGACGACTTCATGTCGGCGCTGCCGCGGCCGTAGAGGCAGCCGTCGCGCTCGACGGGCGCGAAGGGGTCGGAGTGCCAGTCGGCGAGCGGCCCCGGCGGGACCACGTCGGTGTGGCCGGCAAAGCACACGACCGGCCGCGCCGTGCCCCGCCGCGCCCACAGGTTGGTGACGCCGGCGGACGCGAGCGTCTCGCACGCGAAGCCGAGCGGACCCAGCCGCCGCTGCAGCAGCGCCTGGCAGCCTGCATCGTCGGGCGTGAGCGAGCGCAGCGCGATCAGCTCGCGCGTGAGGGCCAGCGTGGGCCGGGCGGCGGCGTCCATCAGGGGTCGGCGACGAATCTCGGGGCGGACCTGCATTATCCACCGATGCGCTCGAAGTTCGTCGCCGTTCCCCCTAAAGGCCCGCTGCGATCCGGGCGGGCGCGGGCGACGAGGCTCGCGGTTCGCCGCCGCCGTGCAGGGGCGAGTCGGCTCCGAACCCGTCAGTGCGCGCGGTCGAGCAGCTCCGTGTTGATCGTCATCGACGTGAAATCGGCAGTGGCCGGCTTGCGCTCGGCCGCGTCCTCGGACGACTCGAGCGACGCGACGCGCGCCGTCGGGCTGCTCTGGTTGATCTGCCAGGCGAGGTTGGTCGGCGAGTCGGACGCGATCATTGCCTCGTCGTACGTGATGACGCCGTCGAGGTAGAGGCGGCACAGCGCCTGTTCGAACGTCTGCGATCCCGGGTACAGCGACTGCTCCATCGCTTCCTTGATCTGGGCGAACTCGCCGCTCTTGACGAGCTCGGCGATCAGCGACGTGTTGAGCAGGATCTCGACCGCCGGCTGCTGCTCGCCGTTGACGTTGCGGACGAGGCGCTGGCAGATGATCGCGCGCAGACCGATCGACAGGTCGGACAGCACCGCCGAGCGCGCGTCGTAGGGGAAGAGGTTGATGATCCGCGACAGCGCGTGGTAGCTGTTGTTCGCGTGGATGGTCGTCAGGCACAGGTGCCCCGTCAGCGTGTGCAGCAGCGCCGACTGCATCGTCTCCTTGTCGCGGACCTCGCCGATCATGATGAGGTCGGGCGCCTCGCGCAGCGCGTTCTGCAGCGCGGCGTTGTAGCTGCCGGTGTCCACGCCGATCTCGCGCTGGTTGACGAGGCTCTGCTTGTGCTCGAACAGGTACTCGATCGGGTCCTCGATCGTCAGGATGTGGCCCGGCTTGTTCATGTTGCGGTGGTCGATCATCGCCGCCAGCGTGGTCGACTTGCCCGAGCCGGTGGCGCCCGCCACGAGCACCAGGCCACGCTTCTCGACGACGAGGTCGAGCAGCACCGACGGCAGCTTCAGCTGCTCGAACGGGGGCACGTTGCTGCGCACGTACCGGATCACCAGCGAGATCGTGCCGCGCTGGCGGAACACGTTGACGCGGAAGTTGCCGACGGACCGGTCGAGGTGCGACAGGTTCATCTCCATCGTGTTCTCGAACTCGCGCGCCTGCTCCTTGTTCATGAGCTCGTACGCGATGCGCCGCACGGTGTCGACGTCCATCGGCTGCGTGGACACCGGCTGCACGACGCCGTTGACCTTGATGTTGATCGGCGCTCCGCACGAGATGAAGAGGTCGGAGGCCTGCTTCTCGGCCATCAGCTTGAACAAGCGATCGAGGTACATCGAGCCCCCTTCGTCGTGGCCGGCGTGCGGCGCGGCCCGCCTGACCCGGTAGAATGCCGGCCGGATCCGTCATTCACGGAATGTCGCCGGATTCCATGATAATGTCATGAATTGTCGGCGCTTTCCACCACGGCGATCGCGCGGCCCGGAGGGCCGGGCCGGCGTCGGCCACGGGCCTGTCGCAGGCGCCCGCGCGGCGGTGGCCGCGTCCCGCACGCAAACCCAAGGCAAATCAAGCAAGTTCCATGCTCGCCATCATCGGAGGTAGCGGCCTGACCCGGCTCTCGACGCTCGCGGTGGCCCACCGCGAGGTCGTCCGCACGCCCTACGGCGACCCGTCGTCGACGCTGCTGTTCGGGCAGATCGCCGGCCGCGACGCGGTGTTCCTCGCGCGGCACGGTCACGGCCACACGATCCCGCCGCACCGCGTCAACTACCGCGCCAACCTGTGGGCCTTGAAGGAGAAGGGCGCCTCCGCGGTGATCGCCGTCGCGTCGGTGGGCGGCATCCGCGGCTGCCTGCCCGGCGACCTCGTGCTGCCGCACCAGCTGATCGACTACACGTCCGGCCGCGAGGCGACGTTCTTCGACGGCGGCGAGGGCAGCGTCGTGCACGCCGACTTCACGCACCCGTATTCGCCGGAGCTGCGCGCGCACTGCCTCGCCGCCGCGGCGGCAGCAGGCATCGCGCTCGCCGACGGCGGCGTCTACGGCGCCGTCAACGGCCCGCGCCTGGAGACGGCGGCCGAGATCGACCGGCTGGACCGCGACGGGGCGACGCTCGTCGGCATGACCGGCATGCCCGAGGCCGCGCTCGCGCGCGAGGCGGGACTGCCGTACTGCGCGATCTGTGTCGTCGTCAACCACGCGGCCGGGCGCGGCGACAGCGCCGCGCAGGTCTCGATGGAAGGCATCGCGCGCGTGCTCGAGTCCGGGATGGACCGTGTGCGCGCGTTGCTCGACCACGTCGCGCCGCGCATCGGCACCGCACCGTGATCCACGCCATCCTGCGCATGGGCGATCCCCGGCTGCTCGTGCCGTCGCGCGCGGTCGAGCGTTTCGGCACGCCGGAGTTGGCGGCGCTGCTCGCCGACATGCGCGACACGATGCGCGCGCACGACGGCGCGGGCCTCGCGGCGCCGCAGATCGGCGTGCCGCTGCGCGTGGTGATCTTCGGCATGGAGGCCAACCCGCGGTACCCGGACGCGCCGCCGGTGCCCTACACCGAGCTCGTCAACCCGGTGCTGACGCCGCTCGCCGACGACGAGGAGGACGGCTGGGAGGGCTGCCTGTCGGTGCCCGGCTTCCGCGGCGTCGTGCCGCGATTCACGCGGCTGCGCTACGAAGGCTTCGATCCGGCGGGGCGGCGCATCGCGCGCGAGGTCGACGACTTCCACGCGCGCGTCGTCCAGCACGAGTGCGACCACCTGGACGGGATCCTATACCCGATGCGCATCCGCGACATGCGCAAGTTCGGTTTCGCCGAAGTGTTGTTTCCGGAACTCGCCGGCGCCGACGAATAGCGGAAAACGTCCGATGGACACGGGCCGGCGCGGCCGGCCCGACTCTAGGTTTTCAGTTGATCGTAGAGTGAGGTTTCGAGCCGCAGCAGCGCCTGCTCGTCGTGCAGCCGCGCGCCGTCGACCAGGAACACGTCCTCGGCGCGCTCGCCCAGCGTGTTGATCTTGGCGCTGACGACGTTGATGTTCGCGCGGGCCAGCGTCCAGGCGATCCGCGCGAGCAGGCCGGGCCGGTCGCCGGCGACGATCTCCAGGATGTAGTGCGTGCCCTTGTCGTCGGGGAAGATCTGGACGTCGGGGGTGAGCGGGAAGTGCTTCAATTGCCGCGGCAGGCGGCCCTCGCCCGGGGGGCTGAGCGGCGGCTGCTCGGTCAGGAGGCGCGTCAGCTCGAACTCCACGAGCTGCAGCGTGTCGCGATACGACGCGCCGGATTGCGCCGGGTCGTTCAGCGCGAAGGTGTCGAGCGCCCAGCCGCCGCGCGTCGTGTGGATCTTCGCCTCGAGGATCGACAGGCCGGCCCGGCCGAAGTAGCCGCAGATGCGCGCGAAGAGCTCCTTCTGGTCGGGCAGGTACACGAGCACCTGCATGCCGGCGCCGTCGCGCGCGAGGCGCGCCTTCACCACGGGCTCGGTGCGGTCGACGCGCCAGTACAGGTGGCGCGCGTGCCACGCGATCTCCTCGGCCGAGTGCCGCTGGAAGTACGGCGTGTCGAGGTGCCGCCACAGCGCACCTTCAGCCCCGTCCGGCACCGCGTACAGGCGCAGCAGGCGGTGCGCCTCCGCCCGCCGCGCGTCGATGCTGTCGGTGATCGTCGCGGTCGCGGCCGTGCCCGCCAGCACGGCGCGCGTCGCATGGTAGAGGTCCTCCAGCAGCTTGCCCTTCCAGTTGTTCCACACCTTGGGGCTCGTCCCGCGGATGTCGGCGACCGTGAGCAGGTACAGCGCCGTGAGGCGCCGCTCGGTGCCGACGCGCGCCGCGAAGGCGGCGATCACGTCCGGGTTCGACAGGTCCTGCTTCTGCGCGGTGGACGACATGACGAGGTGGTCGGCGACGAGCCACGCGGCGAGCTCGGTGTCCTCGGCCGACATCCCGTGCTCGCGGCAGAACCGCCGCGCGTCGCGCGCGCCCAGCGCCGAGTGGTCGCCGCCGCGGCCCTTCGCGATGTCGTGGAACAGGCCGGCGACGTACAGCGCCTCGCGCCGGTCGAAGTCGGCGATGAGCCGCGAGCACAGCGGGTACTCGTGCGCGTGCTGCGCCTCGGTGAAACGGCGCAGATTGCGGATCACCATCAGGATGTGCTCGTCCACCGTGTAGACGTGGAAGAGGTCGTGCTGCATCTGGCCGACGATGCGCCCGAACACCGGCAGGTAGGCGCCGAGGATGCCGTACAGGTTCATGCGCCGCAGCTCGTGCAGCAGGCCGCGCTCCGCGCGGAACATCGCGATGAAGCGCGCGCGGTTGGCCGGATCGCGCCGGAACGCGCCGTCGATCCGGTGCCGCTCCTGCCAGAGCGCGCGCAGCGTGCGCGCCGTCATGCCTTTCAGCTCGCGGTGCCGCTGCAGCGCGAGGAACGCGTCGAGCATCGCCGGCGGCCGGCGCGCGAAGAGGCCGGGGTCGCGCACGTCGAGCAGCTCGTCGACCTGCTGGAAGTCGGCGTCGAGCGGGACCGGTTCGGTGGCGGCGGGGTGCAGGCGCGCATGCAGGTTGTGCAGCAGCACGGCGTTGACCTGGCTCACGAGCTTGGCCGCCCGATAGTAGCGCTGCATCAGCTGCTCGCTCGCGCGTCTGGCGCGCGTGTCGGCGAGACCGAGCTGTCCGGCGAGCGCCCCCTGCACGTCGAACACCAGCCGGTCCTCGCGGCGGCCCTGCAGGTAGTGCAGGCGCACGCGCAGTCCGCCGATCAGGCGCTCCTGCCGCGACACCGCGCGCGCCTCGCCGACGGTCATGAGGCCGTTGCGCGCGAGTTCCCGCCACGAGCGGCCGAGGCCGGCGGCGCGCGCGATCCACAGCACCGACGCGAGGTCGCGCAGGCCGCCGGGGCTCTCCTTCACGTTGGGTTCGAGGTTGTAGATCGCGTCCTGGTACTTCAGGTGCCGCTGCTGCTGCTCGAGCGCCTTGGCCGCGTAGAACGCGCGGACGTCCAGCGCGGCGTCGAAGCGCCGGCGGAACTCGCGGAACAGCGCGCGCGCGCCGCACAGGAACCGGTTCTCGAGCAGGCTCGTGCGCACGGTGACGTCGGCGGCCATCTCGGCGTCGCATTCGTCGAGCGTGCGCACGGCGTGCGAGAGCTCGATGCCGATGTCCCACAGCGCGGCGAAGAAGCGCTCGATCGCCGCCGCTGGCGCCTCGCCCGGCGGCAGCAGCACCAGCACGTCGACGTCCGAGTGCGGAAACAGGTGCCCGCGCCCGTAGCCGCCCACCGCTACGACCGCGACGTCGGCGGGCATCCGGCACTCGGCGTGAACGCCGCGGATGACCGTGTCGACAAGGCGCGCGTGGCCGCGCAGCAACGCGGGCGTATCGGGCGAGGCGAAGAACGCCTCGCGCAGCGCGCTGCGGCCGTCGCGCAGGCGCACGCGCCACTGCGCGAGCCGCGGCTCGGCGGCATCCGGCGCGGCGCCGGCGGCGGTCACGGGAGGCGGCGGTGCGGCCATCCGCGGCCGCGCCCGTCAGGCGGCGATGGCCGGCGGCGGCGGCGCGCCGGCCGAGACGGTCAGCACCTCGAAGCCCTCGTCGGTGACGAGCACCGTGTGCTCCCATTGCGCCGACAGCGAGTGGTCGGCGGTGACGATCGTCCAGCCGTCGGCGAGGCAGCGGATGCCGGGGCGGCCCGCGTTGACCATGGGTTCCACGGTGAAGATCATGCCCGGCTGCAGCTTGAGGCCGGTGCCGGGGCGCCCGTAGTGCAGCACCTGCGGCTCCTCGTGGAACTGGCGGCCGATGCCGTGGCCGCAGAACTCGCGCACGATCGAGTACCCGTGCGACTCGGCGAAGCGCTGGATGGTGGCGCCGATGTCGCCCAGGTGCGCGCCGGGCCGCACCGTCATGATGCCGCGCCACATCGCCTCGTACGTGACCTCCGACAGGCGCTTCGCCTGGATCGACGGGCGGCCGATCTGGAACATCCGGCTGGTGTCGCCGTGGTAGCCGTCCTTGATCACCGTCACGTCGATGTTGACGATGTCGCCTTCCTTCAGCTTCTTGTCGCCGGGAATGCCGTGGCACACGACGTGGTTGACCGACGTGCACAGCGACGCCGGGTAGGGCGAGTGCCCGGGCGGCGCGTAGTGAAGCGTCGCGGGCACGGTCCGCTGCACGTCGAGCATGTACGCGTGCGCGAGGTCGTTGATCTCGCCGGTCGTCACCCCGGGCTTGACGAACGGCGTCAGGTAGTCGAGCAGCTCCGAGGCGAGCCGCCCGGCCACGCGCATGCCCTCGATGTCCTCCGGCGACTTGAGGTTGACCGACACGCTCGTCACCGTCAGGCGCGCAGCAGCTCGTTGATGCTCGTCTTCGCGCGGGTCTTCGCGTCGACCTGCTTGACGATGACCGCGCAGTACAGGTGGCAGCCCTGGTCCCCCGACGGCAGGCTGCCGGCGACCACGACGGAGCCGGCCGGGACTCGGCCGTAGCTCACCTCGCCGGTCGCGCGGTCGTAGATCTTCGTGCTCTGGCCGATGAACACGCCCATGCCCAGCACCGAGTTCTCCTCGACGATCACGCCCTCGACCACCTCGGAGCGCGCGCCGATGAAGCAGTTGTCCTCGATGATGGTCGGGTTCGCCTGCAGCGGCTCCAGCACGCCGCCGATGCCCACCCCGCCGGACAGGTGCACGTTCTTGCCGATCTGCGCGCACGAGCCGACCGTCGCCCACGTGTCGACCATCGTGCCCTCGTCGACGTAGGCGCCGATGTTGACGTACGACGGCATCAGCACGACGTTGCGCGCGATGAACGCGCCGCGCCGCGCGACCGCCGGCGGCACGATGCGCGCGCCCGCGGCGGCGAAGTCGGCGTCCGTGAAGCGCGCGAACTTGGTCGGCACCTTGTCGTAGAAGCGGAACGGCGCGCGCTCCGGCGGCGGGCCCATCGCCACGTTGTCGGCGAGCCGGAAGCTCAGCAGCACCGCCTTCTTGATCCACTGGTGCGTCACCCATGCGCCGTGCTGCTTTTCCGCGACGCGGATGCGGCCGGCATCGAGCTCGGCGATCACGTGCGCGACGGCGTCCTGGACTTCCGCGGGAGCCGCGGCCGGCGACAGCTCGGCGCGGCGTTCCCACGCGACGTCGATGACGGTGGCGAGTTGGGTCATGGAATCGCTCGAAAAAGCGCCGATTATAGCGCGCGCGTGGTCGCCCCTCACCCCAACCCTCTCCCCGCGTTGCGGGGAGAGGGGGCGTACCTGCGCTGCCGGTTGCGCATACCCATGCTGCCGGTTGCACGCGACTCCGAGCCGGCTGCGTTTCCGCGCGGACAGCGCGCGTGGACACTCCCTCTCCCCGCAACGCGGGGAGAGGGCCGGGGTGAGGGGAGGACGTCACATCGCCTTGAAGCGCGAGGCGAAGGTGCGCGAGACGGTGAGCTTCTCGGGTCGCTGCCGGAGCACGATCACGGGCTGGTCGCGCCAGTCGCGCTCGACGCGCAGGATCGCACGCAGGTTGACGATCGTGCCGCGGTGGATCTGCCAGAAGGCCTCGGCGTCGAGTTCGTCGTAGAGCTCCTTGATCGGCTTCCGGATCAGCGCCTCGGCGTCGGCGGTGACGACCTTCGTGTACTTGTCCTCGGCCTGGAAGTACAGCACCTCTTCCGTGGCGATCAGCTGCATGGCCGCCCCGAGCGACGCGCGGATCCAGCGCAGCGAGCCACCGTCGCGCTCGGCAAGCCGCGCGAGCAGCTCGGCGATCGGCAGCGGCGGCGCGGCAAGGCGCGGCTTCAGGCGCGCGACGACCTTCGCCAGCCGTTCGGCCGTGACCGGCTTCAGCACGTAGTCGGCCGCCCCTTCCTCGAACGCCGTCACCGCGTACTCGTCGTAGGCGGTCACGAACACGACGTGGCAGCGCCCGGACAACGCGCGCGCGACGTCGATGCCCGACTTCACGGGCATCCGGATGTCGAGGAACACGACGTCGGGCCGGTGTGCGTCGAGCAGGTGCTGCGCCTCCTCGCCGTTGCCTGCCTCGGCGACGATCGCGAGCTCCGGCCACGCTTCGGCGAGGCGCGCCTTCAACTGCGCGCGCAGCAGCGGCTCGTCTTCGGCGATGACGGCGGTCGGCATGCGCACGCGTGCGGCTAGCGCGGCAGCACGCGAGCGGACACCGGCGGCGGCACGTCCGGCGCCGGCGCATCGCTCGTCCGGAACCCGGCGGCGACGGGTATCGACAGCGTCGCGCAGGTGCCCGCCGGCAGCGTGCCGGCGAGCTGGAATTGCGCCCGCGGGCCGTACAGCGCGGCCAGCCGCTCGCGGACGTTGGCCAGGCCCACACCCAATCCGCCGCGCGCGGCGCCGGCCGGTCCCCTGCCGGTGTCCTGCACGTCGATCACCAGCACGGCGCCTTCGCGGCGGGCCCGCACGGACACCGTGCCGCCGTCGGCCGCCGGTTCGATGCCGTGCTTGATCGCGTTCTCGACCAGGCTGATGAGGAGGTTCGGCGGAAACGGGTGCGCGGCCAGGTCGGCGGGCACGTCGATCGCGAACGCGAGGCGCGACCCCATTCGCATGCGCAGGATGTTGAGGTAGGCCTCGGCCAAGCCGACTTCCTTGCCCAGCGTGGTCGAGCTCGCGCGCAGTTGCGGCAGCGCGGCGCGCAGGTAGTCGATCAGGTGCCCGAGCAGCCGGTTCGCCGCGCGCGGGTCGGTCTCCGTCAGGTACTGCACCGAGGCCAGCGTGTTGAACAGGAAGTGCGGCTCGAGCTGCGCCTGCATCAGCTTCAGCTCCGCCTCGATCGCCTGCTTCGCCAGCAGGTGGCGCTCGGCCTCGGCCCGGTGCAGCGCGGCCGTGGCGCGCATCTCCCGGTGCTTGATATAGAAGAACAGGCTGATCAGCAGGCCGTTCCCGAACGCGGTCAGGACGTTCCAGCCGAAGATGCCTGCGCGCGTCGTCACGTGCTCCCACGAGTAGCCCTTGACGAGGATCGTCAGCGTCACGCCGACCAGCGCGCCGGCTGCGACGGCGGCGGTCAGGCGCAGGACAGGCCGCGACTTGTCCCACGGCGACGCCGCGTTGACGCAGTACGCGATCGAGAACCCGTACAGCTGGACGGTGACGAGCGGCTGCCAGAAGGGCCGCGTGTCCTCGACCCACAGCAGCGCCGCGATGCCGGTGTTGATGGCCGCCAGCAGCAGGACGGTCGGCCACGAAAAGCGGAACCCGCGCGCGAGCGTCGCGGCGAGCGAGGTCGAGGCGGCGGGTGCGGGGAGGGCGGCCATCCCCGCCCATTCTATGCGGACGCGCCCGCGCGGGCAGGCGCCGGCGACCGGGCGTCCCCCGCGGCGACAGGACGCCGTCAGCCGGCGCCGGCCGTGGCGGAGGCCGGCGCCAGGCGCCGGGCGAACGCCGCGATGCGGCCGACGGCCTCCGCGCACTCGTCCTGGCTCGCGACCAGCGCGAGCCGGACCCGCCGGTACCCCGGGTTGCCTCCGTGCGCGTCGCGGGCGACGTAGCTGCCGGGCAGGACGGCCACGTTCTCCTCGGCGTAGAGCCGCTGCGCGAACAGGTCGTCGTCGATCGGCGTGCGGGCCCACAGGTAGAACGCCGCCTCGGGCATCGTGCACGGCAGCACGGCCGCGACCTGCGGCTGCAGCCGCGCGAACTTCGCCGCGTACTCGGCCCGGTTCGCGCGCACGTGCGTCTCGTCGTTCCACGCCGCGATGCTGGCCGCGGCGACGGTGCCCGACATCGCGCTGCCGTGATAGGTGCGGTAGAGCAGGAACGCACGGATAAGCGCCGCGTCGCCCGCGACGTAGCCGGAGCGCAGCCCCGGCGCGTTCGACCGCTTGGACAGGCTGCCGAACACGACGAGCCGCGGGAACCCGTCGCGGCCGAGCGCGTGCGCGGCGGCGAGGCCCGACAGCGGCGGCCGCGCCTCGTCGAAGTAGATCTCGGAATAGCACTCGTCGGATGCGATGGCGAAGCCGTGGCGGTCGGACAGCGCGAAGAGCGTGCGCCAGTCGTCGAGGTCGAGCACGCGGCCGGTCGGATTGTCCGGCGTGCAGACGTACAGGAGCTGCGTGCGCGCCCACACGTCGGCGGGCACCGCGCGCCAGTCGTGCGCGAAGCCAGCCGCGGGGTCGGCATTCACGCAGTGGATCCGCGCGCCGGCCAGCAGCGCCGCACCCTCGTAGATCTGATAGAACGGATTGGGCACCACGACGGTGGCGCCCATCCGGCTGCCGTCGATCACGGTCTGGCCGAACGCGAACAGCGCCTCGCGGCTGCCGAGCACCGGCAGCACCTGCGTTGCGGGGTCGAGCGCCGGCAGCCCGTGCCGCCGCGCGAGCCAGCCGGCGATCGCCTCGCGCAGTGCGGGCGCGCCGATCGTCGTGGGATAATTCGCGAGCGAGGCTTCGGCCGCGCGCAGCGCGTCGACGATCAGGCGCGGGGTCGGATGCCGCGGCTCGCCGATCGACAGGCTGATCGGACGCTTCACGGGATCCGGCGTCACCTGCGCGAACAGCGCGCGCAGCTTCTCGAACGGGTACGGTTGCAGCAGGGCGAGCCGGGGATTCACGCGAAGGGATCCATGCGGAGGACGATCGATTATAGCGGCGCGTCGACTGCCCGACGGGCGTGCGCGCGGCGATGAACGGCCGGCTGTCGCGCGCGTTCGCGGTCCTCGCCGTCGTGGCCGCGATGGCGCTGCTGGCGGCGGCGATCGCGTGGTGGGGCTGGCGGGCCTTCGGTCCCGCGCCGGTGCACGTCGTGCCCGCGACGCCGGCCGATCCGGCGGCGGCGATTCTCGCGTCCGGCCTGCTTGCAGGCGTGGGTGCTGTCGCGGTGCCGCCTGCCGCACCGGCGAAGGAAGACGGCGCCCTCGCCACCGGCGACACGCGGCTGCTCGGCGTGTTCGCCGAGCGCGACGGGCGCGGCTACGCGCTGTTCCGGTTGGCGTCGGGCCCAAAGCTCGTGGCCGCCGGCGGCGACATCGCGCAAGGCGCCAGCCTGGTCGAGGTGCGGCCGGACGGGATCACCGTGCGCGACGCCGGCGGCGAGCGCCGGATCGCGCTGCGTGCGCCGCCGCCAGCCAAGCCATCGCCGCCAGCGCCGCCAGGCGCGCGGGTCCCGCGCTCGTCCGCGTGCGCCATTCCGGCGGGATTCAGCGGCACCGTGCTGCGGCTCAACGCCGAGTTGTTCCAGGGCATCATCGCCAGGCCCGAAGGCTGGACTGCGCTCGTGGCGCCGGATCGCGGCGGGCTCGCCGTGCGCGACGAGAGCGGGTTCGTCGCCATGCTCGCGATGAAGAAGGGCGACCGCCTCGAGCAGGCCAACGGCGTCGCGCTCGGCGCGCCGGAAGACGTCGTCGGCGCGGTGCTGCGCCCGCTCGCCGCCGAGCAGGCCGTGCGCATCCGCGGCAGCCGCAACGGCGTCCCGCGAGAGTGGCTGCTGTTCAACGCCGGAACTTGCCCGGGGTAGCCACGTCTGCAATTCGTTGGCCGTGCGGTTTCGCCCGCGGCGAACGACTTGCGGACGTGGCCTAGGGCAACCAGTCGAGGAGGTCGAGCGGGCGGGTGATCCAGCCGGTGGCGGGCCAGTGCAGCGGGTCGCCCGACGTGCCCAGGTAGCCGTAACCGGCGACGATCGTCGCCATGCCGGCGGCACGGCCGGCCTCGACGTCGCGCAGGTCGTCGCCGACGTAAACGCACTTGTCCGGCGCGACGGAGAGAACATCGGCCGCGTGCAGCAGCGGCGCCGGGTGCGGCTTCGGGTTCGGCGTGGTGTCGCCCGACACGACCACCCTGGCACGCGGCGCGAGCGCGAGCGCGGCCACGACCGGACCGGTGAACCGCGCGTGCTTGTTGGTGACGATGCCCCACGCGAGGCCGCGCGCCTCGATCGCGTCGAGCAGCTCCGCCACGCCGTCGTACAGCCGCGTCGTCTCGGCGAGGCAGCGTTCGTAGTGCGCGAGGAACGCGCGCCGCAGCGCGTCGTAGTCGGCGTGCGCGGGCGTGACGCCCATGCCGGCCTCGAGGAGCCCGCGTGCGCCCGACGACGCGTACGCGCGCAGCGGCGCAGCCGGCACCGGCGGCAGGCCGACGTCGGCGCGAACGCGGTTGAGCGCGAGCGCCAGATCGCCGGCGGAATCGGCGAGCGTGCCGTCGAGGTCGAACAGGACCGCGGCGACCGGCAGCGGCCGGCGCGCGAGCTCAGCCGGCATGCGCGGGCTTGCCGAACGCGGCGATGTAGTTGACCGACGTCGCGGCGTCGAGCGCGAACGCGCGCGACAGCGGGTTGTACGCGACGCCGGTCATTGCGGCGAGGTCCAGCCCTGCGCGGCGCGCATGCGCGGCGAGCTCCGCCGGCCGGACGAAGCGCGCCCAGTCGTGCGTGCCGCGCGGCAGCAGCTGCAGCACGTACTCGGCGCCGAGCACCGCGAGCAGATAGGCCTTCGGCGTCCGGTTGATCGTCGCGAACACGACGCTGCCGCCGGGCTTCGCGAGCGCCGCGCACGCGGCCACGAGCGATCCCCCGTCCGGCACGTGCTCGAGCAGCTCCATGCACGTGACGACGTCGAACGACGCCGGCGCCGCAGCGGCAAACGCTTCCGCGGACACGGCCCGGTAGTCGACCTTGATGCCGGACTCGAGCCCGTGCAGGCGCGCCACGCCGAGCGCCTTCTCGGACAGGTCGATGCCGGTGACGCTCGCGCCAAGCGTGGCCAGCGACTCGGTCAGGATGCCACCGCCGCAACCGACGTCGAGCACGCGCTTGCCTTCGAGCCCGCCGACCGCCTGCGCGAGCCAGCCCACGCGCACCGGGTTCATCTCGTGCAGCGGGCGAAACTCGCTGGTCGGATCCCACCAGCGGTGGGCGACCTCCGAGAACTTGGCGAGTTCGGCCGGGTCGACGTTGGCGTCGGGGCGGGTCGTGGCGGTCATGGAGTCAATCCGGAAACGCGGCCAGCTTGCGCTGCCACGCGCGGGTGCGCGCGAGCAGGGCGGCCTCGTCGACGGAGGTCAGCTGCCGCCGCTCGACCATTCTAACGCCGCCCACCCAGACGTCCGTCACGCAGTCGCGCCCCGCGGCGAAGACGAGATGCGACACCGGGTCGAACACCGGCTGCGTGGCCACCCCCGAGAAGTCGACGGCCACCAGGTCGGCGGCCTTGCCCGGTGCCAGCGAGCCGGTGACGCCGTCCATGCCCAGCGCGCGCGCGCCGTTGATCGTCGCCATCGCGAGCGCGGTCGCGGCCGGCACGGCCGCGGCGTCGCCGCTGCCGACCTTCGCGACGAGGCTCGCGAGGCGCATCTCCTCGAACAGGTCGAGCCGGTTGTTCGACGCGGCGCCGTCGGTGCCGAGCGCGACGTTGACGCCGGCGGCCAGCAGCGCGGGCACCGGGGCGATGCCGCTCGCGAGCTTCAGGTTGGACGTCGGGCAGTGCACGACGTGGCAGCCCTGCGCGGACAGGGCCGCGATGTCGGCCGCGTCGACGTGCACGACGTGGATGGCGATGAAGCCCGGGCCTGTCGCGCCCAGCCGGTCGAGCCGCGCGAGCGGCGTCTCGCCCGTGGCCGCGCGCTGGCTGGCGACCTCGTCCGCCGTTTCCGCGACGTGCGTCGCAATCGACAGGTCGAGCTGGCGCGCGTACATGACGATCTTCGCCCACGTCGGGTCGCCGACGGTGTAGGGCGCGTGCGGCGCGAGTGCGAACGCGAGGCGCGGCGCGTGCTTGTACGCGTCGCGCGCCGCGAGCCCGAGCGCGAGGTACGCATCCGCATCGGCCGCGTACGGCGTCGGGAAGTCGAGCACCGGCATGCCGACCAGCGCGCGGATGCCCGCGTCGTCGTACGCGCGCGCCGCGGCGTCCGGGTAGAAGTACATGTCGTGGCAGCAGGTGACCCCGCCGCGCAGCATCTCGGCGCTGGCGAGCAGCGTGCCGTCGTACACGAACTCGGGTGACACGAACCGGCCCTCCCGCGGCCAGATGTGCTGCTCGAGCCAGGCCTTGAGCGGAACGTCGTCGGCGATGCCGCGCATCAGCGTCATCGCCGAGTGCGTGTGGGCATTGACGAGGCCCGGGATCAGCGCGTGCGCCGGCAGCGCGACGGTTTCGCGCGGCGCATACGCGGCGTCGGCCTCGGCCGCCGGCAGGATCGCGAGGATGCGGCCGGCGTCGACGATCAGCGCGTGGCCCGTCAGCACGCCGGCCGGCTCGACCGGCACGATCCACGGCGCGTCGATGCGCAGGTCGGCGGGTTGGCGCGGAAGGTTCATTTCACAAAGAGGCGCGAAGACGCAGGGAAGTGCGAGTCCAGGATTCCTCGGCGCCCCGGCGTCTCATGGTGAGTGGCCCCTTCGTCACCTGCACAAAAACAAAGCCCCGCACGAGGCGGGGCTTTGTCGAGGCGGGTGACGATCAGCGGCGAACCGTCGCCTCGCCCTTGACTTCGACTTCGACGCGGCGGTTCGGCTGCAGGCAGGCGATCAGCTCCTTCATGTTCTTCTGGTCGCACTTCACGTTCGGCAGCGGCTGCGTCTTGCCCATGCCGAGGGTCTCGATCTTGTCCTTCGGCACGCCCTTGCTGACCAGGTAGTCGCGCACCGCATCCGCACGGCGCTCGGACAGCTTCTGGTTGTACTGCTGCGTGCCGATGCGGTCGGTGTGGCCCGTGACCAGCACCAGCTCGAGCTTCTGCACCTGGTTCAGCTTGGCGATGATTTCCCGGTCGATCGCGGCCTTCCCTTCCGGCTTCAGCGCGTACTTGTCGAAGTCGAACAGCGCCTTCGACGCCAGCGTGATCTTCTGCACGCTCGGAGCGGGGGCCGGCTTCGGCGGGGTCGGGGCGGGCTTCGGAGCCGGCGGCGGCGGGGTCACGGCCGGCTTCGGCGCGGGCGGCTTCGGCACGAGGTCCGGGTCGCACTGGATCGTGGCCATCGCCGGCGTCCAGTAACCGGTGCGCCAGCAGAGGTTGCCCGACAGTCCCTTGGTGCTGTTGTAGACGCCGCTCTTCACGATGCCGTCAGTCGGCGTCGGGGAGAAGTTGCGCACGTAGCCGCTGCTCTGGTTGGCTGCCGGCGCGGGCGCCGTGCCGGGAACGTAGCCCTTTGTCTGCGCAAATGCACCGCCGGTGACGGTCGCGGCGAGCATGCCGGCAACTGCACCGGAGACGAGACGTCGAGTCATTGTTTCACCCCTTTGGCTTTGGTTTTGAACAAATTCTTAAGAACTAGCGGTTTTGGGCGCCAAGCCGCGAGCGTCTGGCGTCAAATGCAAAATCTCCCCGACGAATATAGCACACGGGTTTTCGCACCGCAAAGAAAAGTCCCGCCGGCCGCCGGGCCGGAGGGAGACTGTCGCGGCGATACAACGCCGTGATAAAATTGCGTGATTTCAAGGGCCTCCGGGCCGTCGACCGCCGGCCGCCGCGGCGGTCGACGGCCCGGTGGACGCCCCGGCCGACCGGAAACGCTTAGCTCCCGCGCGCTTTTCCGGGGGAACGGCGTCCGGACCCCCCTTTCGCCCAATACTTCCGGACAAAAAGCCCCGATGGAGCAGTTCGCCAAAGAAACCCTGCCGGTCAGCCTCGAAGCCGAAATGCGGCACTCGTACCTCGATTACGCGATGAGCGTGATCGTCGGGCGGGCGCTTCCCGACGTCCGCGACGGCTTGAAACCGGTGCACCGCCGCGTGCTGTACGCGATGCACGAGGCGAACATTGCCTGGAATCGCCCCTATGTGAAGTGCGCGCGCGTGGTCGGCGACGTCATGGGCAAGTACCACCCCCACGGCGACCTCGCCATCTACGACACGCTGGTCCGGATGGCGCAGGACTTTTCGCTGCGCTACCCCCTGGTCGACGGGCAGGGCAACTTCGGGTCGGTCGACGGCGACAACGCGGCGGCCATGCGGTATACCGAGTGCCGGCTGCAGAAGATCACCGCCGAGATGCTGGCCGACATCGACCGCGAGACGGTCGATTTCGCCCCCAATTACGACGGCAAGGAGCAGGAGCCGACCGTCCTGCCGTCGCGGCTGCCCAACCTGCTGGTCAACGGGTCGTCCGGGATCGCCGTCGGCATGGCGACCAACATCCCGCCGCACAACCTCGGCGAAACGATCGCCGGCTGCCTCGCGGTGCTCGGCAGCCCGGAGATCACCGTCGACGAGCTGATGGAGCTGATCCCGGCGCCCGACTTTCCGACGGCCGGGATCATCTACGGCCTCGAGGGCGTCCGCGAGGGCTACCGGACCGGCCGCGGCCGCGTGGTCATGCGTGCCCGCACGCACGTCGAGGACCTCGAGAAGGGCAGCCGGCAGGCGATCGTCGTCGACGAGATCCCCTACCAGGTCAACAAGGCGAACCTGCTGTCGCGCATCGGCGAGCTGGTGCGCGAGAAGAAGCTCGAGGGCATCTCCGACCTGCGCGACGAGTCCGACCGCGCCGGCATGCGCGTGGTCATCGAGCTGAAGCGGGGCGAGGTCCCCGAGGTCGTCCTCAACAACCTGTACAAGCTCACGCAGCTGCAGGACAGCTTCGGCATGAACATGGTCGCGCTGGTCGACGGCCAGCCGCGGCTGCTCAACCTCAAGCAGTTCCTCGAGCACTTCCTGATCCACCGCCGCGAAGTCGTCACCCGGCGGACGGTGTTCGAGCTGCGCCGCGCGCGCGACCGCGGACACATTCTCGAAGGCCTCGCCGTCGCGCTGTCCAACGTCGACGAGATCATCGCGCTGATCAAGGCCTCGCCGACCCCGGCCGAGGCCAAGACGGCGCTGATGGGCAAGCCATGGCGCTCGCCGGTGGTGGAGGAGATGCTGCGGCGCGCCGCCGCCGAGGCCGCGCGGCCGGAAGGGCTGCCGCCGGAGTTCGGGTGGCAGGAGGGGACCCAGCCGAGCGGGTACCGGCTGTCGGACGCGCAGGCACAGGCGATCCTCGAGCTGCGGCTGCAGCGGCTGACCGGCTTGGAGCAGGACAAGATCACCGGCGAGTACCGGGAGGTGATGGCCGAGATCGTGGACCTCATCGACATCCTGGCCAACCCGGCCCGCGTGACGACGATCATCGGCGACGAGCTCGCGGCGATCCGCGACCAGTTCGGCGACGCCCGGCGCTCGGAGATCGTCGCCAACGGCGTCGACCTGTCGCTGGAGGACCTGATCGCGCCGCAGGACATGGTGGTCACGCTGTCGCACGGCGGCTACATGAAGGCGCAGCCGGTCGACGAGTACCGCGCGCAGAAGCGCGGCGGGCGCGGCAAGCAGGCGACGGCGACGAAGGAGGACGACTTCGTCGACCGGATGTTCATCGCCAACACGCACGACTTCATCCTGTGCTTCAGTAACCGCGGCCGCGTCTACTGGCTCAAGGTCTACAACGTGCCGCAGGGTTCGCGCAGCTCGCGCGGCAAGCCGATCGTCAACCTGGTGCCGCTCGTCGACAGCGAGAAGATCACGGCGGTGCTGCCGATCAAGGAATTCACCGACAACCAGTTCGTGTTCATGGCCACCGCGATGGGCACGGTGAAGAAGACGCCGCTGTCCGAGTTCTCGCGGCCGCGGCCGTCGGGCATCATCGCGGTCGACCTGGCCGAGGGCGACGCGCTGATCGGCGTCGCGCTGACCGACGGCGCGCACGACGTGATGCTGTTCAGCTCGGGCGGCAAGGCGGTGCGCTTCGACGAGAACGACGTGCGGCCGATGGGCCGCAACGCGCACGGCGTGCGCGGCATGATGCTCGACGCCGGGCAGAGCGTGATCTCGATGCTGGTCGCCGAGGACGAGACGCAGTCGGTGCTGACGGCGACCGAGAACGGCTTCGGCAAGCGCACGCCGATCGTCGAGTACACGCGCCACGGCCGCGGCACCAAGGGCATGATCGCGATCCAGCAGTCCGCGCGCAACGGCGCCGTCGTGGCGGCGGCGCTCGTGCGGCCCGACGACGAGGTGATGCTGATCTCGACCGGCGGCGTGCTGATCCGCACGAAGGTGAGCTCGATCCGCGAGATGGGCCGCGCGACGCAGGGCGTGACGCTGATCAACCTGGGCGAAGGCGAGAGGCTCGCGGGCCTCGAGCGCGTTGCCGAGACGGACGACGAGGCCGGCGATGCATGACGCCGCGAACGGCCGGCGATGACGAGCGACGACGCGGCGCATCCCGACGGCGACCTCGCCGCGCACCGCGCGGCGATCGACGCGCTCGACCGCGAGATCCTCGCGCGGCTGAACGAGCGGGCACGCCACGCCCAGGCCATCGGCGCGCTGAAGGGCCGCGCCGGCGCGTACCGGCCCGAGCGCGAGGCGCAGGTGGTGGCGCGCCTGCACGGGCAGAACGCGGGGCCGTTGCCGAACGGCGCGGTGACCGGCGTGTTCCGCGAGATCATGTCGGCGTGCCGCGCGCTGGAGCAGACGCTGCGCGTCGGCTATCTCGGTCCGGCCGGGACGTTCAGCCACGCGGCGGTGGGCAAGCAGTTCGGCTCGTTCGTCGAGGCGGTGCCGTTCGCGACCATCGACGAGATCTTCCGCGCCGTCGACAGCGGCCGCACCGACTTCGCCGTGGTGCCGGTCGAGAACTCGACCGAGGGCGCCGTCGGCCGCACGCTCGACCTCATGTGCACGACGGACCTCGCCGTGTGCGGCGAGATCAAGCTGCGCGTCGCGCAGAACCTCCTGTCGAACGCGGCCGGGCTCGCGGCCGTGACCCGCGTCTATTCGCACGGCCAGTCGCTCGCGCAGTGCGTGCAGTGGCTGGCGCAGCACCTGCCCGGCGTGCCGCGCATCGCGGTCGCGAGCAACGCGGAGGCGGCGCGTCTGGCCGCGGCGGAGGCCGGCGCCGCGGCGATCGCGGGCGAGAACGCCGGCGCGATCTACGGCCTCGCCACGCTCGCGCCGCACATCGAGGACGAGCCCAACAACACGACGCGGTTCTGGGTGCTGGGCCGGCAGCAGCCGGCGCCCTCCGGCCGCGACGAGACGTCGCTCGTCATGTCGTGCCCGAACCGGCCGGGGGCCGTGTACGCGCTGCTGGAGCCGATCGCCCGCCACGGCGTGTCGATGTCGCGGATCGAGTCGCGGCCGGCGCGCACGGGTCTCTGGGAGTACCTGTTCTTCATCGACCTCGTCGGCCACCGCGACGACGCGCCGGTCGCCGCCGCGATCGCGGAACTCGCCGGCAAGGCACCGTTCCTCAAGCTGCTGGGCTCCTACCCGGCGGCCACCGACTAACAGGAGGCTGAGATTCCTCCGGACATTCACTTTCCGGTGTCATCCCGGGCGTTGCGAGGGATCTGCTTTCGCCACGAGCCTGGGAATTGCGTTGACGCGCATCCCTCGTCGCTACGCGCCTCGGGATGGCACCGGCGAGTTTTCGACAGCCTGCTCTAACTCACTTCGACGCCGCCCATGACGCACGCCGCCCCCGTCGCCCCCGATTACGTTCGCGGCATCGCGCCCTACGTTCCGGGCAAGCCGATCGACGACGTCGCACGCGAGTTGCACCTCGACCCGGCGAAGATCGTCAAGCTCGCGTCCAACGAAAACCCGCGGGGTCCCAGCCCGGGGGTGCTCGCGGCGATCGCGGCCGCCGCGCTCGACGTCACGCGCTACCCCGACGGCTTCGGGTATCACCTGAAGGACGCATTGGCGAAGCGCCTGTCGGTCGCGCCGGCGCAACTCGTCCTCGGCAACGGCAGCAACGACATCCTCGAGCTCGCGACGATGGGCTACCTGCGCCCCGGCGAGGCCGCGGTCTACGCGCAGCACGCGTTCGCCGTGTACCCGCTCGCGACGCACGCGCGCGGCGCGCGCGGCATCGAGGTCCCGGCGCGCGACCTCGCCCACGACTTGCCGGCGATGCGCGCGGCGATCACGCCCGACACGCGCGTCGTGTTCGTCGCCAACCCGAACAACCCGACCGGGACGTGGCTCGCGCCGGCCGCGCTGGAGGCCTTCGTCGACGCGGTCCCGCGCGACGTGCTGGTCGTGCTCGACGAGGCGTACAACGAATTCCTCGACCCGGCCGACCGCGCCGACAGCATCGGCTGGCTCGCGCAGTACCCGCATCTCCTCGTGTCGCGGACGTTCTCGAAGGCGTACGGACTGGCCGCGCTGCGGATCGGCTACGCAGTGGCGAGCGTCGAGATCGCCGACACGCTGAACCGCGTCCGCCAGCCGTTCAACGTCAACGCGCTCGCCCAGGCAGCGGCGATCGCCGCGCTCGCAGACGACGCGTACGTCGAGGAGAGCCGCGTGCTGAACCGGCAGGGGCTGGCCCAGCTCTACGCCGGGCTCGCGGCGCTCGGTGTCGCGTACGTGCCGTCGCACGGCAACTTCCTGCTGGTCAAGGTCGGCGACGCCGCCCGCGTGAACCAGGCGCTGCTGCACCTGGGCGTCATCGTGCGCCCGGTCGCGAGCTACGGCCTGCCCGAGTACCTGCGCGTATCGGTCGGACTGTCCGCGGAAAACGAGCGCTTCCTCGCCGCGCTGAAGTCGGTGCTGGGCCGGTGACGCCGCGGGCCGACGCCTCCCGCACCCTGCGGCCGCGCCAGTGAAACTGGGCAAAGTCGTCGTCGTCGGCGTCGGCCTCATCGGCGGCTCCTGCGCGCTCGCGCTGAAGCGCGCCGGGTGCGTCGGCGAGGTCGTCGGCGTCGGCCGCACGCAGGCCAACCTCGACATCGCGGTCGCGCGCGCGGTGATCGACCGCGCCTGCACGCTCGACGCCGACTGGACGCGCGAACTCGCCGACGCCGACGTCGTGCTGGTCGCGGCCCCCGTGGCCCAGTTCCCGTCGCTGTTCGTCGCGATGGCCGGCGCGCTGGGGACCCGTACGATCGTCACCGACGCCGGCAGCACCAAGCAGGACGTCATCGACGCCGCCGCTGGCGCGTTCGGGCCCGCGCTGCCGCGGTTCGTGCCGGGCCACCCGATCGCCGGCACCGAGCACACGGGCGCTGCCGCGGCGTTCCCGTCGCTGTTCGAAGGCCGCAACGTGATCCTGACGCCGATCGCCGAGACGGATCCGGGGGCGACCGAGCGTGTCGCGACGCTGTGGCAGGCGTGCGGCGCGCGCGTGACCACGCTCGACGCCACGCGCCACGACGCAGTCTTCGCGGCCGTGTCGCACCTGCCGCACGTGCTCGCGTTCACGCTGGTGGCGGAGCTCGCCGCGCGGCCGGATGCGGCGACGTACTTCGACCACGCGGCGTCGGGCTTCCGCGACTTCACGCGCATCGCCGCCGGCTCGCCCGAGATGTGGCGCGACATCGCGCTCGCCAACCGCGATGCGCTGCTCGCCGAGATCGACGGCTACGCCGAGGCGCTGGCCGCCGCCCGGGCGCTGATCGCCGAAGGCGACGGCGAGGCGCTCGCGGCGCTGTTCGCCGAAGCCTCCCGCGCGCGCCGGGCGTGGGAAGCCGCGCGCAGGCAGCCGGTCGTCGAGGACAAGGGCTAGGTGTGAACCGTCAGGACGATGTTGCCGCCTGGAATGCGCCGCATGCATGCCAGCAGTCGTCGTCCCCGCTTTCGCGGGGACGACGGTTGTCCAGAGCTCATGCATCTCGGTAACAACGTCATGAAGCTCCACAACTAGGCTGGCGTCCGCCCGCACCGAGCACATGACGCCGACCGATGCATTTCCGTCGCAGCTGACGCTCGCGCCCGCCGCGCGCGCGGAAGGGGTCGTCGCGCTGCCCGGCTCGAAGAGCATCAGCAACCGCACGCTGCTGCTTGCCGCGCTCGCGCGCGGCACGACGACGCTGACGGGGCTGCTCGAATCCGACGACACGCGCGTGATGCTGAACGCGCTGCGTGCGCTCGGCATCGCATGGCGCGACCTCGGAGACAGCGCGTACGAGGTGCCGGGGGCCGGCGGGCCGTTCCCGGTCAAGCACGCCGACCTCGACCTCGGCCTGTCCGGCCTGTCGCTGCGCACGCTGGTGGCCGCGCTCGCGTTCTCGGGCGGCCGCTACCGCGCCGACGGCGTGCCCAGGATGCGCGAGCGGCCGATCGCGGATCTCGTCGACGCGCTGCGGCCGCTGGGGGCCGACATCCGCTACGAACTCGCCGACGGGTTCCCGCCGGTCGCGATCGGGCCGGGCCATCCGGCAGCCGCACCCGTGCGCATCCGCGGCGACGTGTCGAGCCAGTTCCTCACGGGGCTGCTGCAGGCGCTGCCGCTCCTGCGCGCCGACGTGACCGTGGGCATCGCCGGCGAGCTGATCTCGCGGCCGTACGTCGAGATCACGCTCGACCTGATGCGGCGCTTCGGTGTGGACGTCGCGCGCGACGGATGCGCGAGCTTCCGCGTGCCGGCCGGACCCGGCTATGCGAGCCCGGGCACGCTGGCGGTCGAGGGCGATGCGTCGGGCGCGTCCTACTTCCTGGCTGCCGGCGCGCTCGGCGGCGGGCCGGTGCGCGTGACGGGCGTGGGTCGCGCGTCGATCCAGGGCGACGTGGCTTTCGCCGACGAGTTGGCCCGGCGCGGCGCCGACGTCCGCTTCGGATCCGACTGGATCGAGGCGCGCGCGGGATCCGCGTTGCGCGGCGGGACCATCGACTGCGTGGCGATCCCCGACGCGGCGATGACGCTCGCCATCGTGGCGCTGTTCGCCGCCGGGCCGACGACGCTGACGGGCATCGGCAGCTGGCGGGTGAAGGAAACCGACCGCATCGCCGCGATGGCGGCCGAGCTGCGCAAGGTCGGCGCGGCGGTGGACGAGGGCCCCGACTGGCTGCGCGTGACGCCGCCCGCGCGCTTCGTCCCGGCGACGATCGCCACCTACGACGACCACCGGATGGCGATGTGCTTCGCGCTGGTCGCGCTGGCCGGCGTGCCGGTCACGATCGACGACCCGGGGTGCGTGCGCAAGACGTTTCCCGGCTACTTCGCCGCGCTGCGGAGCGTCACGGCGTGACGGCCGATGCGCCGGTGGTCATCGCCGTCGACGGTCCGGCGGCGTCGGGGAAGGGCACGATCGCCGCGGCGGTCGCGCGGGCGCTCGGGTTCCACTACCTCGACAGCGGTGCGCTGTACCGGCTGGTGGCGCTGAAGGCGTTGCGGGCCGGCACCCCCTTCGCCGACGGGGGGGCGGTGGCCGCGCTGGCCCGGGCGCTCGACGTCCGGTTCGACGGCGGCAGCGTCAGCCTGGACGGCGCCGACGCCACGGCGGCGATCCGCGCCGAGGCCGTGTCGGCCGGCGCCTCGGAGGTGGCCGTCCACGCCGCGGTCCGGCAGGCGCTGATCGACCGCCAACGGGCATTCCGGCGGCCGCCGGGGCTGGTCGCCGACGGCCGCGACATGGGCACCGTGGTGTTCCCGGACGCCCGGGTCAAGGCGTTCGTGACGGCCAGCGCCGACGAGCGGGCGCGGCGGCGGCATAAGCAGTTGATCGCAAAAGGAATCTCCGTTACAATGGACAGTCTTTTGCGCGATATTCGCGAGCGCGACGCGCGCGACGCAGGACGGGCAGCCGCACCGCTCAAGCCTGCCGACGACGCCGTGCTCCTCGATACGACCAACCTCACGATCGACGAGGCCGTCGCCCGCGTGCTCGCGCTGTACCGGGCCGCGCCAGCGTAGGCTCCGCCGGGCTTCACGGCCCGGCGGTCGCGGGGTGCGAAGTGCGGAGTAGCTGTGCAGAAGGGCTCGCGCGTGGGCGCTATCAAGCCGGCGCCGTTCGCCGCGGGATCACCAACCAGCCCGCCGCCACGAGAAAAAGGGTTCTCGCGGTCGGCGGCATCATTGACGAACGAAGGAACCAACCCCGATGGCTACTGCCACCCCGATGTCCGCCACCCCCGCCGCCGTCACGCCCCCGATGGAAGATTTCGCGCAGCTGTTCGAGGAGTCGCTGTCGCGCCAGGAGATGCGCCAGGGCGAACTCATCACCGCCGAAGTCGTGCGCGTCGACTTCAACATCGTCGTCGTCAACGCCGGGCTCAAGTCCGAGTCGTTCATCAACATCGACGAATTCAAGAACGACAAGGGCGAGGTCGAAGTCAAGCCGGGCGATTTCGTCACGGTCGCGATCGAATCGCTGGAAGACGGCTACGGCGAGACCAAGCTCTCGCGCGACAAGGCCAAGCGCCTGAAGGCGTGGCACGACCTCGAGGCCGCGATGGAAGGCGGCTCGGTGGTGCAGGGCCTCGTCACCGGCAAGGTGAAGGGCGGCCTGACCGTCATGATCAACGGCATCCGCGCGTTCCTGCCCGGCTCGCTGGTCGACATCCGGCCGGTCAAGGACACCACGCCGTTCGAGGGCAAGATCCTCGACTTCAAGGTCATCAAGCTCGACCGCAAGCGCAACAACGTCGTCGTGTCCCGCCGCGCCGTGCTCGAGGAGAGCCAGGGCGAGGTGCGCGAGAAGCTGCTCGCCACGCTGACCGAGGGCGCGGTCGTCAAGGGCATCGTCAAGAACATCACCGACTACGGCGCGTTCGTCGACCTGGGCGGCATCGACGGCCTGCTGCACATCACCGACCTCGCCTGGCGGCGCGTCAAGCACCCGTCGGAGGTGCTGGCGGTCGGCGACGAGGTGACCGCGAAGGTGCTCAAGTTCGACCAGGAGAAGAACCGCGTGTCGCTCGGCATGAAGCAGCTGGGCGAGGACCCGTGGGTCGGCCTCGGCCGCCGCTACCCGCAGGGCACGCGCCTGTTCGGCAAGGTCACCAACATCACCGACTACGGCGCGTTCGTCGAGATCGAGTCGGGGATCGAGGGCCTCGTCCACGTGTCCGAGATGGACTGGACCAACAAGAACATCCACCCGACCAAGGTCGTGCAGCTGGGCGACGAGGTCGAGGTGATGATCCTCGAGATCGACGAGGACCGCCGCCGCATCTCGCTCGGCATGAAGCAGTGCATGCCGAACCCGTGGGACGAGTTCTCGATGAACCACAAGAAGGGCGACCGCGTGAAGGGGATGATCAAGTCGATCACCGACTTCGGCGTGTTCGTCGGCCTGCCGGGCGGCATCGACGGCCTCGTGCACCTGTCCGACCTGTCGTGGTCGGCCACCGGCGAGTCGGCCGTGCGCGACTACAAGAAGGGCCAGGAGGTCGAGGCGGTGGTGCTCGCGATCGACGTCGAGCGCGAGCGCATTTCGCTCGGCATCAAGCAGCTCGAGGGCGACCCGTTCACCAACTTCGTGGCGATGCACGACAAGGGCAGCATCGTGTCCGGCTCCGTGAAGTCGCTCGACGGCAAGGGCGCGGTGATCCTGCTCTCCGGCGAGGTCGAGGGCTACCTGCGCGCGTCCGAGCTGTCGCGCGATCGCGTCGAGGACATGCGCACGCACCTGAAGGAAGGCGACGCCGTCAACGCGATGATCATCAACATCGACCGCAAGAACCGCAGCATCAACCTGTCGATCAAGGCGAAGGACAACGCCGAGGAAGGCGAGGCGATGCAGCGGATCAGCGCGGACAGCCAGGGCGCCAACACGGGCACCACCAACCTGGGTGCGCTGCTGAAGGCGAAGCTGTCCGACAGCAAGACCAACGGCTGATGGAACATCCCCCCACGCTCGCGCCGCTCGCCGGCCCCTGGGGGGGTGGCCAGTCCCCGGGGGCGGCCCTGCGGGACTGGCGTTCGCGGAGAGATACGCAATGACCAAATCGGAGCTGATCGACCGCCTCGCGGCGCAGTTTCCGCAACTGGTCGCCAAGGACGCCGAGCTGGCGGTCAAGATGATCCTCGACGCGATGGGCGAGTCCCTCGCGAAGGGCGAGCGCATCGAGATCCGCGGGTTCGGCAGCTTTGGCCTCAACTACCGGCCGCCGCGCACCGGCCGCAATCCGAAGTCCGGCGAGAAGGTGCAGGTGCCGCAGAAGTTCGTGCCGCACTTCAAGGCGGGCAAGGAGCTGCGCGAGCGCGTCGACTTCCGCGAAGAGGCGGCCGAGTAACGGCGTCCACAGGAGACGCAGCGACGCGGAGGAACCCCCGCTTCTCTGCGTCTTCGCGCCTCCTTGTGCAAATCGGCAGCCGGATAGGGCCACGGGAGACGCAGAGACGCAGAGGAAACCGTGGTTCTCTGCGTCTTCGCGCCTCTTTGTGAAAATCTGCGTTCCGTCATCGGTGGCATAATCGGCCGATGCAGATCGCCCGCTGGATCGTCGGTTCCGCCGTCTTCCTGGCGCTCCTGTTCCTGTCGCTGCAGAACGCGGATCCGGTCACGCTCCGGTTCTTCCAGCTCGCGAGCTGGCAGGCGCCGCTCGTGTTCGTCGTGTTCGTCGCGTTCGCGTCGGGCGTCGCCGCCGGGCTCCTCGCCGGAGCGCTGCGCGCCTCCAGGCTCAAGCGGCAGCTGAACCGCTTGCGGCGCGAGCACCGGTCCGGCGCGCCGCGCGACGCGTCGCTCGCGGCCGGCGCAGCGCCCGGCGCGGCGCCCGCGTCGGGTCCGGGCTTCACGCGCCTGCCCCGGATGCCCGACGGCCTGTAGCGGGTCGCCGGGGCGCGCGTGATGGACCTCGACCTGTGGTGGCTGCTGCCGATCCCGGCGGTGTTCTTCGCGCTGGGCTGGATCGCCGCGCGCATCGACATCTCCCACCTGCTGCGCGAGTCGCGCGCGCTGCCGCTGTCGTACTTCCGCGGCCTCAATTTCCTGCTGAACGAGCAGCCCGACAAGGCGATCGAGTCGTTCATCGAGGTGGTCAAGGTCGATCCGCAGACGATCGACCTGCACTTCGCGCTGGGTTCGCTCTTCCGCCGGCAGGGCGAGATCGACCGCGCGATCCGCATGCACCAGAACCTGCTCGACCGGCCCGACCTGCCGGCCGACAAGCGGACGATGGCGACCTACGAGCTCGCGCAGGACTTCCATCGCGCGGGGCTGCTCGACCGCGCCGAGGAGCTGTTCACCAAGCTGGACGGAACGCCGTTCGAGCATCCGGCGCTCGCGCACCTCATCTCGATCTACGAGACCGAGAAGGACTGGACGAAGGCCATCGCGGCCACGCGGAGGATGGAGGCGCTCGCGAAGCAGCCGTACTTCAAGGAGATCGCGCAGTACCACTGCGAGCTCGCGCAGGCGGCGCTGGTGAAGGCCGACTACGCGAAGGCCGCCGCCGAGCTCGACGCGGCGTACGGCGCCTACCGCGGCTCCACGCGCGCGACGCTGCTCGCCGGCGACGCCGACGCGCAGCAGGGCCGCGACGCTGCGGCCATCGCGACGTGGCAGAAGATCGAGTCGCAGAACCCGGCGTTCCTGGCGCTCGCCGCCGACCGTTTCGCCGACGCCTACCGCCGGCTCCCCGATGCGGCCCAGGGCATCCGCGTGCTGAAGAGCTACCAGGCGCAGTATCCGTCGCTCGACCTCCTCAATGCGCTGTTCACGCTCGTGCTCGAGCACGAGGGGCCCGAGCCGGCCGCGACGCTCATCAAGGAGGAGCTCGCGCGCAACCCGACGCTGCTGGGGCTCGACCGGCTGCTGGAGGCGCAACTCGCCGCGGCGCCCGCCGAGCGCCGGCACGACCTGGCGCTGGTGAAGGGGCTCGTCGCGCAGCACATCAAGCGTCTCGGCATGTACAAGTGCGACCACTGCGGCTTTCGCGCCAAGCAGTACTACTGGCGCTGCCCCGGCTGCCTCAAGTGGGAGACGTACTCGCCGAAGCGCACCGAGATGCCTGATGGTTATGCGTAATCAGGAATCAGAGGTCAGGAATCAGGGATCAGAAAGGCACGGAAATCCGATGCTTCCGAAGGTGTTCGTGGCGCTCGACTTCGCCGACCCCATGCGGGCGCTGGCGCTTGCCGACCGACTCGACCCGCGCCGGTGCGGCGTCAAGGTCGGCAAGGAACTGTTCGTCGCCGCAGGGCCCGAGCCGGTGCGCTGGCTGGTCGCGCGCGGATTTCGCGTATTCCTCGACCTCAAGTTCCACGACATTCCGAACACGGCCGCGGCCGCGTGCGCGGCGGCTACCCGGCTCGGCGTCGCGATGCTGAACGTCCATGCGGGGGGCGGGCGCGCGATGCTGGCCGCGGCGCGCGAGGCGGTCGACCGGACGGCGGGCGAATCGGGCCACGCCCGGCCGCTGCTGCTCGCCGTCACGGTTCTGACGAGCCTGCACGACGCCGACCTGCACGAGATGGGAATCCCCGGCACCGCCGCGCAGCAGGTCGTCCGGCTGGCGCAGCTCACGAAGGCGTGCGGCCTCGACGGCGTCGTGTGCTCGGCGCACGAGGCCGCCACGCTGCGCGCCGCGTGCGGGCCGCACTTCCGCCTGGTGACGCCGGGCATCCGTCCGGCCGATGCCGCGCCGGACGACCAGGCGCGTATCGTCACGCCTGCCGCCGCGATCCGGCTGGGCGCGGACTACCTGGTGATCGGGCGCCCGATCACGCAGGCGCCGGATCCGCTGGCGGCGCTCGCGGCAATCGACGCGGCGATCGCGGGCGTGACGGGGACAGGCGAATGAAGATCACGATGATCGGCACCGGCTACGTCGGGCTCGTCACCGGCGCCTGCTTCGCGGAGGTCGGCAACGACGTGCTGTGCGTCGACGTCGACGCGCGCAAGATCGGCATCCTCAACGACGGCGGCGTGCCGATCCACGAGCCGGGCCTGGAGGCGATGGTCCGCCGCAACGCGGCGGCCGGCCGGCTGCGCTTCACGACGGACGTCGACGCGTCGGTCGCGCACGGCGCGCTGCAGTTCATCGCGGTCGGCACGCCGCCCGACGAGGACGGCAGCGCCGACATGCAGTACGTGATCGCCGCGGCGCGCGCGATCGGCCGCCGGATGCAGGCGCCGAAGATCGTCGTCGACAAGTCGACGGTGCCGGTCGGCACCGCCGACCGCGTGCGGGCGGCGATCGCCGAGGAGCTCGCCGCGCGCGGCGCCGGCATCCCGTTCGCCGTGGCGTCCAATCCCGAGTTCCTGAAGGAGGGCGCCGCGGTCGACGACTTCATGAAGCCGGACCGGGTGGTGGTCGGCGCGTCCGACGAGCGCGCGATCGCCGCGCTGCGCGCGGTGTACGCGCCGTTCATGCGCAACCACGAGCGCTTCCTGGTCATGGACGTGCGCTCGGCCGAGCTCACCAAGTACGCGGCCAACGCGATGCTCGCCACGCGCATCTCGTTCATGAACGAGCTCGCCAACCTCGCCGACCGGCTCGGCGCCGACATCGAGCGCGGTGCGCCAGGGCATCGGGTCCGATCCGCGCATCGGCTACCACTTCCTGTATCCGGGCGTGGGCTACGGCGGCAGCTGCTTTCCGAAGGACGTCAAGGCGCTGCAGCACACCGCCACCGAGCTCGGTCAGCCGCTCGCGCTGCTGGCCGCGGTCGAGGCGGTCAACGACGCGCAGAAGCGCGTGCTGGTCGACAAGATCGTCGCGCGCCTCTCCGGCGACCTCGCCGGGCGGCGAATCGCGCTGTGGGGGCTCGCGTTCAAGCCGAACACCGACGACATGCGCGAGGCGCCCGCGCGCGTCATCGTCGAGGCGCTCGCGGAGCGGGGCGCCACGGTCGTCGCCTACGACCCGGTGGCGATGGACGAGGCGCGGCGCGTGTTCGGCGCGGCGCCGCACCTCGCCTACGCGGCGTCGCCGCTGGCCGCGTGCGACGGTGCGGACGCGCTCGTCGTCGTCACCGAGTGGCAGGAATTCCGCAGCCCCGACTTCGACGAGATCAGGCGGCGGCTGCGCACGCCGCTCGTGTTCGACGGGCGCAACGTGTTCACGCCGGCCGACGTGCGCGCGGCCGGCCTCGAGTACTTCGGCATCGGCCGGGGGCGGTCGTGACCGGGGCCGCGCGCTTCTCCGCCCACGGCGCCGCCGTGGCGCGCGCGCGGGTGCTCGTCGTCGGCGACGTGATGCTCGATCGCTACTGGTTCGGTGACGTCGCCCGCATTTCGCCGGAGGCGCCGGTGCCGGTCGTCAAGGTCGCGCGCAGCGAGGAGCGTCCGGGCGGCGCCGCCAACGTCGCGCGCAACGCCGCCGCGCTGGGCGCGCAGGCAACGCTCCTGTCGGTCGTCGGCGACGACGAGCCCGGGCGCGCGCTCGCGCGGCTGCTCGAGGGCGAGCGCGTGCGGGCGTCGTTCCTGCGCGACCCCGCGGTGCCGACGACGGTCAAGCTGCGCGTCATCGGGCGCCAGCAGCAGCTGCTGCGCATCGACTTCGAGACCGCGCCGTCGCACGAGGTGCTGGCGGCAAAGCTCGCCGATTACGCGCGGCTGCTGGCCGACACCGACCTCGTCGTCCTGTCCGACTACGGCAAGGGCGGGCTCGCGCACATCGGAACGATGATCGAGCGCGCGCGCGCCGCCGGCCGCCCGGTGCTGGTCGACCCCAAGGGCGACGACTACACGCGCTACCGCGGGGCGACGCTGCTCACCCCCAACCGCAACGAATTCCGGCAGGTCGTCGGCCGCTGGCACGACGAGGCCGAGTTCGCGGCGAAGGCGCAGGCGCTGCGGCGCGACCTCGCGCTCGACGCGCTGCTGGTCACGCGCTCGGAGGAGGGCATGAGCCTGTACACCGAAGGCGGCGCGCTCACGATCCCCGCGCAGGCGCGCGAGGTGTACGACGTCTCCGGCGCCGGCGACACCGTGATCGCGACGATCGGCGTGCTGCTCGCGGCCGGCGCGTCGCTGCCGGACGCCGTGCACATTGCCAACGAAGCGGCGGGGGTCGTCGTGGGCAAGCTCGGCACCGCGGTCGTGCATCCGCACGAGCTGGCGTAAGGCGCCGATGCCGCGGACCGCTTCGCCGCGCGTGCCGGCGGCCACCACGTCGGCCGATGCGCTGCGCCGGGCCATCGTCGCGCGGCACGCCGTGCGCGTGCACGTCGCGCTGATCCTCGCCGCGTGCTTCGGCGTGGGCCTCGCGGTCACGAAGCTGCTGCTGGAGGCTGGCGTGCACGCGATGTGGCTGCGGTACGCGGTCGCGCTCGCCGCGGCGTACGGCGCGTTCCTGCTCGGCGTGCGGATCTGGCTGCGGTACGCGGGCTACGATCGTCCCGGGCCGGTCGGCCAGCGCAGCGGCCTCGCGGGCGACGCCGCGGGCGCACTGGATTTCGACTGGGCCGGCGGCGGCTCGGGCAAGGTCGACGTGCCGGTGTTTCGCGGCGGTGGTGGCGGCACCGGCGGCGGCGGCGCTTCGGCGCGCTTCGGCGGCGTCGGCCTCACGTCGGGCAATGCCTCGGCGACACCGTCGGCGGGCCCGTCGCTGCAAGGTGGCGGCGGCATCGATCTCGGCGACGGCGGCTGGGTGCTCGTGCTGCTGATCGCGGCGGCGGCGGCCGTCTTCGGCGCCGTGGGTTACATCCTGTACGCCGCGCCGACGATCCTCGCCGACGCCGCGTTCGCCGGAATGCTGGCGGCAGGGCTCGTGCGTCCGGCGCGCCGCATCGCCAGCGGAGGCTGGGTCGCGAGTGTGGTCCGGCACACGTGGCTCGCGTTCGCTGCCGTGCTCGCGCTCGCGCTGGCGTTCGCGCTGGTCGCGCAGCACTACTTCCCCGACGCGCGCACGCTGGCCGACGTGACGCGCAAGCTCTGAGCGCCGATGGCCAGGCCCAAGACCGTCCATACCTGCGCGGAGTGCGGGGCGTCCGCACCCAAGTGGCAGGGGCAGTGTCCCGGCTGCGGCGCGTGGAACACGCTGGTCGAAACGGTCGCCGTGCCGGCGGCGGCGCGCTTCGAGACCGTGGCCGGCGCGCGCTCGCAGGTCACGCTGCTCGCGTCGGTGCGCGCGCAGGAGAACGCGCGGATCGCGACGGGCATAGAGGAGTTCGACCGCGTGCTGGGCGGCGGCCTCGTGGCGGGCGGCGTGGTGCTGCTGGGCGGGGATCCCGGGATCGGCAAGTCGACGCTGCTGCTGCAGGCGTGCGCCGCGCTGGGGGCGGCGCGCCGGACGCTGTACGTGACCGGCGAGGAGTCGGTCGAGCAGGTCGCTCTGCGCGCGCAGCGGCTCTCGCTCGTCAACGCGCCGGTGGAACTGCTGGCCGAAGTCGAACTGGAGGCGATCGTCGCGGCGATCAACGCGACGCGGCCGGAAATCGTCGTCGTCGATTCGATCCAGACGGTGTTCACGGGGACGCTGGCGTCGGCGCCCGGCAGCGTGGCGCAGGTGCGCGAGTGCGCGGCGCAGCTCACCCGGCTCGCCAAGCAGCGCGGCGTGGTCGTCGTCTTCGTTGGCCACGTGACGAAGGAGGGCGCCATCGCCGGCCCGCGCGTGCTCGAGCACATCGTCGACACCGTCCTCTACTTCGAGGGCGATCCGCACTCCAGCTTCCGGCTGGTGCGGGCGATCAAGAACCGCTTCGGCGCCGCCAACGAGCTGGGCGTCTTCGGCATGACCGAGCGCGGCCTGAAGGGCGTGGGCAACCCGTCCGCGCTGTTCCTGTCGCAGCACCATGCCGAGATTCCGGGCTCGGCGATCGTGGCGACCCTCGAGGGCTCGCGCCCGCTGCTGGTCGAGATCCAGGCGCTGGTCGACCCGGTGCAAGGCGGCATGCCGCGCCGGCTTGCGGTGGGCCTCGACCCCCAGCGGCTGGCGCTGCTGCTCGCCGTCCTGCACCGCCACGGCGGCGTCGAAACGGCGGGTTACGACGTGTTCGTCAACGCGGTCGGGGGTGTGCGCATCCAGGAGCCGGCCGTGGACTTGGCCGTGTTGCTCGCGATCGAATCGTCCATTAAAAACAGACCATTGCCAGCGAAATCTCTTGTGTTTGGTGAAGTCGGGCTCGCGGGGGAAATCCGGCCGGTCCAGCGCGGGCAGGAGCGCATCCGGGAGGCGGCCAAGCTGGGTTTCCGGACGGTCGTGATTCCGACGGCGAACCGGCCGAAGCACGGTGTGGACGGCGTCACGATCGTGACCGTCGACCGCGTCGACGAGGCGCTGCGCGCGCTGCGCGACGCCTGACCACGAGCCATGGCGCCCATGACCAACCATTCCCGCAGGTCCTTCCTGGCAGCGCTCTCCGCCGGCGCCGTCACCGCCTGCGTCGGCGACGACACGACGCCGGTGACGACCCGTTACCGGACCGCGGTCGACCGTGTCATGCGGCAATACCGGATCCCGGGTGCGCTGGCCGCCGTCCGCTTCCCCGGCGATCCCGAGTGGGCCGTGGCGCTGGGCGAGGGCGACCTCGCGGCGCACGTGCCGATGGGGCTTGCGGACCACGGCTCGATCCGCAGCGTGACCAAGTCGTTCACGGTGACGGTGATCCTGCAGCTGGTCCGCGCGCAGGCGCTGCGGCTGGCAGACCCCATCGAGCGCTGGGTGCCCGGCATCCCGAACGGAGGAGAGATCACGCTCGCGGACTTGGCCGGCATGCAAAGCGGCATCGCCGAGTACACGGACAGCCCGCAGTTCCGCGCGGTGTTCGGCGCCGACCCGGCGCACGCGTTCACCGAGCGCGAACTCGTCGACTACGCGCTGCCGCTCTCGCCGCGATTCGCGCCCGCTGCCGAATACCAATACAGCAACACGAACACCGTGCTGCTGGGGATGGTCGCCGCGCAGGTCGCCGGCGTCGCGCTGGGCGAGGCGCTGCGCGCCCGGATCTTCGCGCCGCTCGGCCTGGCACAGACGACGTATCCGCTCGCCGTCGCGCTGCCGTCGCCGCACCCGACGCCCTACGACGTCGACCCGGCCACCGGCGCCGCCGAAGTCCTGCCGCTGATCTCGCCGACGTCGCTCGCCGGCGCCGGCGCCATGGTGTCGGCACTGGCGGACCTGTCCACGTGGGCGCTGGCGCTGGGCGACGGCCGGCTGATCGGTGCCGAGTTGCAGCGCGAGCGCGTCGAGCGCTCGCGCCCGGCGACCAGTGGTCCCGTCTACGACCGGTACGGGCTGGGCCTCGGCATCCGGCTGGGCTGGTGGGGCCACCACGGCAGCGGTGTGGGCTGGCAGGCCGCGGCGTTCTACGATCCGCGCACCGGCGCGACGATCGCCGCGCTGGTCAACGCGACGCCGGTTGCGGGTTACGGCGATCTCAACTTCGCGCAGCAGCTGTTCGAGGCGCTGGCCGACGTGGTGGCGACGCGCTGACCGGGAGGATGGTCGGTGGCCGCGCGCGCGTGCCCCGGGCGCGGCCGTGCGCCGCCGGCGCCCGCACCCGGCGCGAGCCGGGCATGGGCATGGCCGAACGGCGTTCGACTATTTGCTGCAGAACTGCGGCGGGATGGTCGGCGCGTCCTTGCAGTCCTGTGCGATGTCGCCGGCCTTGAGCCACGGCACGTCCCAGCCCGCCTTCGGATAGCACCCGGGCGCCGGGCGCGGGACGACCGGCGGATCGTACGCGACCTTGCCCATCTTGAAGCCGATGCCGTAGCAGCCGCCCGCCGGACAGTCGATGTCCTTCTGCGTCCACGCGCAGACGTTCTCGCCCGCGTTGTTGGTGTCGGCGCACAGGCTCGCGAACGCACCCGAACCGTTGCAACTGCAGGTGCCGCCGGTGGGCAGCGTGTTGTTGGCCGTCCACGAGCAGAAGCTCCGCGGCTGGCACTTGTCGCCGAACGCGCCCTTGTAGGCGGCCGCGAAGTCCGGGAAGTTCATGCGCATCGTGACCGTCAGCACGCCGCCCGTGACGGTGCGGTCCCAGCCGGCCGGCCACGCGGTCGCGCCCGGTTCGGTGAACTTGACCGGCTTGGTCCCGATGCTGGCCCGCGTTGCCCAGACGTCGCTGTCCATGTTGAAGTTGTCGCCGACGTAGATCTGGTACGTCTGCACGGTTTCGGCCTTGGCGAACAGCATGAACAGGTAGTACGTCTCGCCTTCCCGGAATTCGTTGACCTGGAAGGCGCCGGAACTGCGCTGCTTCGCCTGGCTGACCGTCGTGTCCACGAAGAACACCCCGTGGTTGGGCGTCAGCGTGCTGCGCTGGTAGGTGTTCTGGCCCGCCATCTTGATGACGCCGGTCGTCTTCTCGCCTTCGACCAGCAGCTGCCGGTACAGCGGCACGCCGTAGCAGAACTGGTTCGAGCACGCCGAGTCCCAGTACGGCGGGCAGGGCTCGTTCTCCCCGCACTTGCGGAAGCAGCGGTCGCCGTCGGCGCACTTCGGATAGACGACCGAGGTCACGTAATCGTAGGGGCTCGTCTTCGCCGTGTTGTCGGACTTGCACTCGACCGCCTCGACCGGCGCGTTGAAGAACGGGTCGAGGTTCACCGAAACCGTCTTGGCGTAGCCGGTCAGCGAACCGTCGTCGTCGGACAGCTCGGTCTGCCGGTCGATGTCGGTGAAGCCGACGAACAGCGCGTCGTTCCAGTTGCAGTACGCCTTGCGGACGTCCGCCACGCTCGTCTTGTAGGTGCCGGGCTCGAACAGCGGTTCGATCACGAAGTGGCGGATGTCGACGTTCTTGAAGTACAGGTTCGCCGAGTGGAACGCGGGCGGATAGTAGAACCCGTTGGGCTGCTTCCAGCCGATCGCGGCGTTGGGCATGTAGCAGTTCTGGTTGACCGCATCCCACGGCAGGCCGAGGACGCGGCTCGGCAGCGTCGAGCCGCCGCAGTTGTGCGCCGGCTCCGTCGGGCCCGCCTGCCCGCAGCCGGGCACCACCGTCTTGCGGATGTCGAGGTACGCGTTGGACTCCTGGTAGGCGGGGCCGTCGTAGATGTTGAACATCCGCGCGTTCATGCCGAAGTTGGAGATCGGGAAGCTCACGCCGTCGTCGGCCGCCAGGCAGTGGTTGCCGCTGCAGTTTGCCGGCAGGCCCTTGTCCGAGAACGGCCCGAGCGGCGACGCGAACGGGGTCGCGTCGGCGGCGTTCGGGTCCTGCGTGGCGCCGACGAACACCGACTTGCGCACGAGCGCCCAGTGGCCCTTGATCACGTCGGCGTTGGTGTAGCCGCCGCCGGTGACAAACGTGAGGCCGCCGTTCTGCACGTCGGTCAGCACGCTGTTGGTCAGCAGGTACCACTGCGGCCGCAGCCAGATCGCCGCGAAGTTGGTCTCGGCCCAGTGGAACGACGACGTGTAGCGGTCGATCGCCGTGATCTCGCACGTGCCGAGGCTGCCGGAGTCGCAGCGCGCCACCGTGCTGCAGTCGCCTCCGGCGCAGAGGGTCGCGAAGCGGCCGCCGCCCTGGTCGACCTTCGGGTAGTAGTCGTCGGCGTCCGCGTGCAGGATGCACGCGTTGTCCTTGTATTCCTTGTCGTTCGGCGCGGGCTTCTTCGGGTTGGTCTGGTCGCACGGCGCCGGCAGGTGGAACGGGTTCGGCACCGAGGCGACCAGCGGCGCCTCGAACCCGGCGCCGAAGCACGCGGTCGTGTTGCCGATCGTGTTGAACGAGTTCATCGCCGACGTGCACGAATTGCCGACGAATTTCCTGAGCGGGGTCATCGCGGCGCGGTCGAGCGGCTTCGCGAGGTCGGCGTTCGCCTGCAGCGACGCGTAGCCCTCGAACGTCATGTGGCGCGAGTGCCCGCTGTTGGCGCCGGGCACGAGCCAGTAGCAGGCGCCGCACATGCCGGCGCCGGCCGCGAAGTTGTACTCGAAGTCGTTCCAGCCGTTCATGATCCAGAACACCGACGGATGGTCGACGTCGGTGTAGAACGGGACGTTGTCGCTCGCGTCGCCCCCGCGTGTGGCCGCGAGGATCCCCGGCACCTTGCGCGGGTTCACCTTCGCATTGTCGATCGCCGCGCGGGCGTGGATGCCGATGTTGGTCTGGAACCTGTTGTTGGTCTCGCTGCCGTCCTCGATGTAGAAGCCATGGCCGATCGACTTCCAGCCGACGTTGCGCGCGAACGTCACGCCGCTCGTCGCGTGCAGCACCATCCAGCGTGTCATCGACTCGTTGACCGACGAGTCCTTCACGTAGGTGTTCGTCGGCACCGTGCGCGCCATGTGGAAGTGCACCGGATAGTGGCCGATGCGGCCGCCCTGGCCCAGCTGCCTGAACTCGACCCCCTGGACCTCGAACGCCTTGACCCCCTGGCGGACGACCGTGTGGCCGCCGAAGTAGGTGCCGGGCGCCTCGGCGAACCCGCCGGGCGTCGCCGTCGGGCCCTCGGAGACGATCGTGATGCTGCGGGTGAGCAGCGCGACCGCCGCGCGCGTCTCGACCGCGGAGAAGCCGAGCTTGAGCCGCCCCATGTCGGACGGCAGCTGGTATTGCTCGCCCTGGTGGCGGTACTGGATGTCCTCGACGACGGTGATCGTCCGCTTGTCGGCGGCGACCGCGGCGATCGTCAGTTCCTCCGAGTGGCCGGGCAGGTAGTCGGTCGTGGTGAGCACGATCCGGTCGTCCTTCTCCCAGTCGACGTCGGTGTCGACGACCAGCGTCCGCTTGCCCGAGGTCTTCGTCGGCTGCACGGTGCCCACCAGCCGCACCCAGCTCGTGCCGGGCTTGTCGACCGCGAGGGCGCCGTAGGTCGCGCCCTTCTTGCCGAAGAGCCGGAGCGTGCCCCCGTAGGAGACCGCAAGCACCTTGTAGCCGAAGAACCCGTAGTCGGTGCCCTGCGTGGTGTCGGCGGGCAGCTTGCCGCCGTCGTACATCAGCGGGCCGTAGGGGTAGAAGTAGTCGTCGGGCGCGTTGGGCATCGCCACCTTGCTCGCGCCGTTCGAGCTCCACACGGCGTCGGGTATGCCGCAGTACTTCTGGATGCAGTCGACCCCGACGCCGCCGGGGTTCACGCCCTGGTCGGCGCCGTACAGGTGGATCGTCAGCTTGCCCGTGAACGGGGCGGTGCTGCCAATCGGCGCCGGCACCCCGGCCTCGAGCGTGCCTTCGTTCTCGACGACGATGCCCTTCGCCCAGAAGTCGATCTTCGCGTCGCGGAACGTGAGCTTGCCGCCGCCGTAGATGTTGACCTCGCCGTACGTATACGTGCCGGCGTCCACCACGCAGTTCCCGGTGACGAGCAGGTCGCGGCCGGTGCCCGGCGGCAGTGGTACCTCCTTGCTCTTGTCGACGTTGCCGCACTTGTCGGGCAGGGGATCGCGCGCCGCCGCGGGACCGGCGGCGGCGAGCAGGGCGAGCGACAGGGCGAGGACAGCGGTGCGGGCGATGGTGGCGGTCATGCGAATTCCTCGCTAGAAGCGGACGGACAGGCCGAGCGAGACGCTCTGCGCCCAGAAGTCGGTCGTGTTGAAGCTGAACGACGGCTGCGGGCTGCCGGCGGGCCGGACCGGCGGCTCCCCGCCGTAGGCGAGGCTGTACGACGGATTGACGTTGCGGTTGATCTGCTCGCCCGGACGCACGACGTTGCTCAGGTACAGGAACGAGTAGCCGACGAACACCGTGGCCGCGGGCGTGAGCCGGTAGCCGACCGACCCCCCCAGCTCGGGCACGACGGCAAACGCGTTGCGCGAGTGGTCGCCGCTGTTCGTGGTCAGCGCGAAGTAGCCGCCGGAGAACGTCTGCGGCGCGCCGTAGTTGTTGAAGTCGTTGGTCGCCAGGTACCCGTTGATCGACACCCGTTGCTGCATGCTGCCGAGCGCCACCTTGGCGAACCCGCTGCCGACCCACGGCCCCTGGTCGAATCGCGCGCGCACGCCGACCTGCGCGCCCCAGAACCGGTTGCGCGCGTCGAACTGGTCGGTCGTGGTCCAGATGTCGGCCGGGTTCGGCGGGATGTACGGGCTCTCGGTCGTGATCTGGTAGTCCTCGGAGAGCTGGAGGAAGCGCAGGCCGGCGAGCACGTCGACGTTCCACCCGCCCTGCGGCGCGAGCGCCCACGTGAAGTTGAGCTCGCCGCCCCCCAGATCGTTGGAGAGCGACTCCCGGGCCGCGCCCCGGTACTCGGGCGAGAACGAGATTTCCGTGTAGCTCTCCGCGTTGGTCGTCACGTCGAAGAACGGCAGCAGCAGGTCGATCGAGTCGAGCGTGCCGGACGAGCTGACGCTGCGGTCGGTGCTGCGGTCCGGCACGAAGAACACGATGCCCTCGAGGCTGCGGCGGCTGTCGAGCGCCCAGGTGCCGGTGACGCGGAAGCCGGGATTCGCGTTGGTGTCGAGCGTGCCGCCGCCGAGCAGCACGTTGACGGCCGGTGCGTTCGCGTAGTCGTCGGTGATGAGCGGCACCGGTGTGGGGCTCGCCTTGAACCAGACGTAAAGCGCCTCGACGGTGACCGAGCCCCGGCCGCCGCCGAACGTCGTGGTGCCGCCCGGCGTCTGGGCGACGGCGGCCCCTGCCAGCAGGCTGGCGACGGACAACGTGAGGAGGCGCAGGTGCATCGTCGGGCTCCGGACTCGGGTTGGCAGAAGCGGCGGCGCGGCGCCAGGGACACCGGCGCGCGCGCGCCGGAGCGAAGTGGAGCCGTTGCCGGGAGACGACGCGCGCTCGTGGCCACGCCGATGCGTCGAATGTAGCAAGAATTGCACCGGTGCGCGCGCGCGGCCGCGTCCGGGTCGCCGCGACCCCGATTCGAACGCCGCGCGGGGGCAGCGTCGGCGGGCGCGCGATAATGGGCCCATGAACCCTTTGCGCACCGGTGGCAACGCGGCAATGCGCCGAAGCGCGCTGCTCGCGACGATCGTGGCGACGGCCGGCGCGGCCTGGGCGGAGGCGGACGCGACCCCGCGCGTGGCGGCCGTCGCTGCCGCGCCATCGAGCCTCGCGTTTCCCTTCGTGGCCGCGTCGGCGCAGGACGACCCGCGCGTAGCGTTCTTCGCGCGCGTGCCGACCGGCGTGCTGTTCGTGACGCGCGACGGCAGCCTCGTCTGGCGGCTGCAGGCGCACGCGCAGGCCGGTGGCGGCGTCGTGCTGACCGAAACTCCCGTCGGCGCGCGGGCGGCGCCGCGCGGCGCGGTGCCCAGCGCGACGCGCGTCTCCCGCTTCGTCGGCAGCGAGCCGCGCCTGTGGCGCGCGGACGCGCCGACGTTCGACCGCGTCGCGCTCGGGGAGTCGTGGCCCGGCATCGGCGTCGACCTGGTCGCGCGCGCGGGCGGCGTGGAAAAGCTCGTGACGGTGGCACCGGGCGCCGACGTGCGCCGCGCGGCGTTTCGCCTGCGCGGCGCGGCGCGAGTCGAGCGCACGGCTGCCGGAACGCTCGTCGCGCACACGGCGCTCGGTCCGGTGACGTTCACCGCGCCCGTCGCGTGGCAGGAGATCGGCGACGAGCGCCGGCCCGTACGGGTCGCCTACACGGTGGCCGGCAACCGCTACGGCTTCGCGCTCGGTGCGCACGACCGCCGGCACGCGGTCGTCATCGACCCGTTGCTGCAGGCCACCTATGCCGGCGGCAGCGGCGGCGACATCGCGTACGCGACGGCCGTCGACGCCGCGGGTGCCCTGTACGTCGCCGGCAGCACCGCCTCGTTCAACTTCCCCGGCACCGCCGGCGGCGCGCAGGCGAGCGCGGCAGGCGGCGGCGACGCGTTCGTGGCGAAGCTCGACCGCGATCTGACATCGTTCGTGCGCGTCACGTACCTGGGCGGCAGCAATGCCGAGGTCGCGCAGGCGATGGCGCTCGACGCCGCCGGCAACGTGTACGTCGCGGGCAGCACCAGCTCGCTCAACTTTCCCGGCACCGCCGGCGGCGCGCAGGCAGGCGCGGGCGGCGCGGGCGACGCGTTCGTCGCGCGCCTGTCGCCCGACCTCGCGACGCTGACGCAGGCGACGTACGTCGGCGGCAGCGCGTTCGACCAGGCGTTCGCGCTCGCCGTCAGCCCGACGCTCGGCATCTACGTCGGCGGAGGAACCGCGTCGGTCAACTTCCCGGCAACGGCGGACGGCGCGCAGGCGAGCCGCGGTGGCAACACCGACGCCTTCGTCGTGCGGGTGTCCGCCGACCTCGCCACGTTCGTGCAGGGGACGTATCTCGGCGGCACCAACAACGACATCGCCTACGCACTGGCGCTCGACGACGCAGGCGCGGTGTTCGTCGGCGGCAGCACCGGCTCGGCCACCTTTCCCGCGACCGCGGGCGGCGCGCAGCCCGCACCGGGTGGCGGCGGCGACGCCTTTGTCGCGAAGCTCGACGCGGGCCTCGCGACCCTCGCGCGGGCGACGTACGTCGGCGGCGTCGCCGCCGACGCCGCGTACGCGCTGGCGCTCGCGGCGGACGGCGCGGTCTTCGTCGCGGGCGAGACGGGCTCGGCGAACTTCCCCGGCACCGCGGGCGGCGCGCAGCCGGTGCGCGGCGGCGGCAGCGACGCGTTCGTCGCCACGTTCGACCCCGCGCTCGGCACGCTGCGGCAGGCGACGTTCGTCGGCGGCCTGTCCGACGACGTCGCGAACGCGCTGGCGATCGACGCCGCCGGCATCGTCTACATCGGCGGCAATACCGCCTCGACCGCGTTCCCGGCGACCGCCGGCGGCGCACAGGCCGCACCCGGAGGCGGCGGCGACGGCTTTGTCGCGCGCCTCGACCATGCGCTCGCTTCACTGCCGCAGGCGACGTATCTCGGCGGCAGCGGGCTCGACCAGGTGTTCGCGCTCGCGGTCACCGCCCGCGGCCGCGTGTACGCGGCCGGCGGCACGGCGTCGCTCAACCTGCCGGCGGCCACCGGCGGCGCGCAGGCGTCTGCCGGCGGCGGCGGCGACGCGTTCGTCGCGGCGATGACCGCGAGCCTCGCGCTCGTCGATCCGCCGGCAATCGAATATCGACACGCCGAGTGGGACCACTACTTCGTCACCGCGAATCCCGACGAGGTCGCGAAGCTCGACGCCGGCGTGTTCGCCGGCTGGGCGCGTACCGGCGAGTCGTTCCGCGTGCGCCCGCTCGACGTCGCGGGTGCGGCGAACGTGTGCCGGTTCTTCAGCGTGAGCTTCGCGCCGAAGAGTTCGCACTTCTACACGCCGGACGCCGCCGAGTGCGCGAAGGTGAAGGGCAACCCCGACTGGCAGTTCGAGGCGGAGGTGTTCGCGTTCGCGCTGCCGGACGCCGCGGGCGGCTGCGGCGCCGGGACGCTGCCGCTGTACCGGCTCTACAACGACGGGCAGGGCGCAGCGCCCAACCACCGCTACACGACGAGCCTCGCGACGCGGTCGGACATGGTGGCGCGCGGGTGGATTCCCGAGGGGATCGGTGGCCTGGGCGTGACCGGCTGCGTACCGGCGTAGGCTACTTCCCCTTCGCCTTCGGCGCCGCTTCGGCCTTCACCGCGCGAAACACCGGACCCCAGATCGGGTGCCCGGCCTCGGCGGCCGTGAGGTCGAACGCGGCATCCTCCGCGAGCGCCTTGCGGAACTCGTCGCGGCACACGCGCGGCTCCCGCGACGTGCAGCTGACGAACGCGAGGTACTTGTGCGCGGTGGCGCGTTCGGACGCCACCGGCAGGCCGAAGTTCACCGCCGCCTGCAGGTGCCGCGCCGCGGTCTTGTAGTCGCCGTCCTCGTAGGCCTTCACGCCGAGGTCGAACTCCTGCTCGGCGAGGCCCTTGGCGGGGGCGGCGCCGGCTCGGCAGGGGGCGGGCGCGGCGACGCGGCGCCGGCGGCGGGGCTGGCGGCGCGCCGCCGTCGGCTGGCTTGTCTGCGGGCGCGGCGCAGCCTGCGCAAGCCACCGCGGCCGCGAGCGCGAGCCGCCACGGACGCGACGGCAACGAGGTGCGGATCACCGTCACTGGAACTTGTGCCTCAACTTGACGCTCTCCTGTGCGCGCAGCTCGACGCTGGTACGAAACGGCGGAAACGTCGCGTTGCGGATCTCGATCGCGTACTTGCCCGGCGGCAGCCGCAACTCCGTCAGCGGCGGCGAGACGCCGGCCTTGCGGCCGTTCACGTAGACCTCGCCCCACGGCGACACCGCGAGCCCCAATTGTGCCGAAGCCGACGGTGGCGGGGAAGGTGGCGTCGGCGGCGCTGGCGGACTGCGCCCTGGCGGCGCGTGGGGCTCGCCGCCGGGTGGCGGTACCGTTGCCGCGGCGGGGGGGGCGCCTGCTCGCGGGCCGGCGCCTCGTCGGTCAAGGGCCGCCGCCAGCGCCGGCACGGGCGCAGGGGCCGCGATGGGCGTTGCGGGCGCCGGCGGCTTCGGCGCGCGCGACGGCGTCGCGAGCCACAGCGCCAGCGCCGCGACGGCCACGAGCGGCACGGCGATCAGCGCCGGCCGGCGCCAGCGCGGCGCGGACGCGGACGATGTCGCGGCAGGCAATGGCTCGGGCCGCGGCGCGACGAACATCGGCGTGGCGGCGACCGCGGGCGGGCCGGCATGGGGCGCGGGCTTGGCCGCGGCGCCGACGAGCAGGGCAGGGCGCTCGCCGACGGGTGCGGCGTGCCGCGCGACGGGCGCCTCAGTCGCGGACGGGTTCGGCGTAGCCGCGCAGCGCGTCGGCCATCTGCTGCGCGTCGGGGTAGCGGTCCGCGCGGTCCTTCGCCAGCGCCCGCGCGACGATGGCGTCGAACGCCGGCGGGATGTCGCGGTTGCGCCGCGTCGGCGGCTCCGGCATCGCGTGCAGGATCTGGTCGAGGATGGTCGGCAGGTCGGTCGCCGTGAACGGCGCCACGCCCGTCAGCATCTCGTAGAGCATCGCGCCCAGCGAGAAGACGTCGGTGCGGCCGTCGACGTCCTCGCCGCGCACGCGCTCCGGCGACATGTACTTGGGCGACCCGTAGACGGTGCCCGCGATCGTGCGCGTGCCGGTCGGCAGCCGCGCGATGCCGAAGTCGGTGATCTTGGCGAGCCCGCTGTCGAGCACCATGATGTTCGCGGGCTTGACGTCGCGGTGGACCACGCCCTTGCCGTGCGCGAAGGCGAGGCCGTCGGCCACCTGCGCGGCGATGTCGGCGATCCGCGCGTACGGCAGCACCGCGCCGGAGTCGAGGATCTCGCGCAGCGACCGGCCGGCGAGAAATTCCATCGCGATGTAGGCCACCCCGTCGCCCTCGCCGACGTCGTGCACCGTCACGATGTTCGGGTGCGAGAGCCCGCCGGCCGAGCGCGCCTCGCGGAAGAAGCGCTGGCGGTAGGCATCGGCCTCGGCGCTGTGCATCTCCACGCCGATGGACTTGAGCGCCACCAGCCGGTCGATCAGCGGGTCGCGCGCCTTGTAGACGATGCCCATCGCCCCGCGCCCCAGTTCCTCGAGGATCACGTAGCGGCCGATGCGGGCGGGTTTCATGAGCGAGAGCGGGCGGGCGGCCGAAGGGCGCGCGAGCGGGCCGCCGTGGTCACGCCCGGATTGTCGCATCCGGCGACCGCCGCGGCCCTATGGTAACGTCGGGCGGCCGGACGCGCGGCGGGGGCCGCTGTGACCCCTGCGCGGGATGGTTCCGGCGCAACGCGCTCGCCCATGCCGCCTCCGCTCATCGACGTCGCCGGCGTCACCGACGCCGGCACCGTCCGCCAGTACAACGAGGACACGATCGCCTGCGACGCCGCCACCGGCGTGATGGCGCTTGCCGACGGCATGGGCGGCCACCGCTCGGGCGAGGTGGCGAGCCGGATGGCCGTCGACGTCGTCGTCGGCGATCTCGCGGGCGCGCTGGCCGGCCTCCCGGCCGCAGCCGATCCGGAGGCGCTCGCGGCCGCGGTCCAGGCATGCATGATTCGCGCCAACGCCGTGGTGCACGCCGCGGCGCAGGCCAGCGCGGTTCATTACGGCATGGGTACGACGCTCGCGCTCGCCGTGTTCCGCGGCGACCGCGTCGTGCTCGCCCACGTCGGCGACTCCCGCATCTACCGGCTGCGCTTCAACCGTCTGCAGCTGCTGACGCGCGACGACTCGCTGCTGCGCGACCAGATCGACCTGGGCTACATCGCGGCCGCCGAGGCGGTCGGCACCCACAACCGCAACCTCGTCACGCGCGCCGTCGGCATCGGCGCGGAAGTCGTGCCCCACCTGCGCGACGAGGCGGCGCTGCCCGGCGACGTGTACATGCTGTGCTCGGACGGGTTGAACGACCTCGTCGACGACGCCGACATCGAACTCGTCCTGCAGACGGTGCGCGCGAACGTGCCGCTCGCGGCGCAGCTGCTCGTGCAGGCGGCCAAGGACAACGGCGGCCTCGACAACGTGTCGGTGATCGTCGTGCGCGTCGACGATCGCGTAGCGGGCGCGGCGCATCCTTCGTGGTGGCGGCGCCTGCTGGCGTGGCTGCGCTAGAAGAGCCCGGGACGCCGCCGCCATGGCCAAGCTGGTGCTGAGTTCCGACGGCGCGATCGTGTTCCAGTGCTTCGTCGACGACGCGCGGCTCACGATCGGCCGCGATCCGGGCAGCGACGTCGTCGTCGACGATCCGGCCGCGAGCCCGGCGCACGCCGCCGTGGTACCGGTCGGCAAGGACCACATCCTCGAGGACCTGGGCAGCGCGGGCGGGACGTTCGTCAACGGCGCGCGCATCGAGCGGCACATCCTGCAGCACGGCGACACGGTCGTCTTCGGCGCGCTCCACCTGCGCTACGTGAACCCGCGCGCGTCGGCCGATGTCGACCTCGACCGCACGATGCTGATCGCGGGGTTGCAGCCGGCCTCCGCCGCCGTGGAGGAGGCGGCGGGGCGTTCGGCCGAGAGCCTGCGCGTGCCGTCGGCGCCGGCCATGCGCGTGCGCTTCCCGCACGCGGCAGTGCGGTTCATGCGCGGCCCGCGCGCGCCCGGCAAGCGGTCGCTCGACCGGGTCGTCGCCGCGTTCGGCACGCCGGGCACACTGCTGTGCGTGATCGTGCGGCGGCCGCAGGGCTTCTACCTGTGCCACGTCGAGGGTCGCGGCCGCGCGAAGGTCAACGGCAAGGCGCACGGCGCCGAGCCGCGACTGCTGCACGACGGCGACGTGATCGACGTGGCGGACGAGCGGGTGGAGTTCGTCGCAGGGTGACCGACACCTTCAGCGCGCCGAACGCCCGACACGACCGGGTGCGTGGCGTGCGCCCCGCCGTTTGATGATGCGACAAGGGGCGGTATGCTGATGGCCGAGATCGCGAAGTTCGGCGTCGCAGGTGTCAGGCGAATCTACGGCGACTGGACGACGAACCAGAGCGCTCATTGGAAGACGAAACTGCTCGAGCACTCGCTCGTGCCGATTCAGCAATTCGCGTACACGACCGGCAAGAATGCGACGGACAGCGCGCTCATCATCGATGCGATGGATCTGCTGTACACGGGCAGGTTCGACGGCTTCTGTCTCGTTTCCAGCGACAGCGACTTCACCCGTCTCTCGCAGCGGCTGCGCGAAGGAGGCGTCGCGGTGTTCGGGTTCGGAGAGCGCAAGACCCCGAAGCCGTTCGTCGTCCGGGCCGGCCGCAATCCCGCCGAGTCGCGCGCGGAGTCGTGGTGCCGTGCACCGCGGTGCGCGTGTCGCCTGGAACGAATTGCGCTGGCAGGCCCGTCGGCGCTGCGGGACGGTGCGGCGACCAACTCGCGAATTGTCGGAAGAGGCCGAGAGCCGTGGGCGTTTCTGGCGGGTCGGCATACTGATAGCGGGTGCCGGACGTAATGAACGGACGCCGCACTTGCTCCGGACGCCCCCTTCGCGTCGCCGTCAGCCCGCGTGCGCGGTGCCGCTCCCTTCCCCGGCCGCGTCAGACGAGCCACGGCACGAACCGTTTCGTCCGCCGGCGATAGGCGGCGTAGCCGGGATGCACGACGAGCAGCGCGCGCTCCTCGACGTGCGCCTTGGCGATGAGAACCCCGGCAAGCGCCGCCACCGCGAGCCAGCCCGGCCACGTGCCGATCACGATCGCGCATGCGGCAGCGATGGCCAGCACGGCCGTGTACATCGGATGGCGGATCCACCGGTACGGACCGCGGACGACCAGTTGCCCGCCGGCGCGCGGCTCGGGCCGGATGTTGAAGTTGCCGGGGCGATTGCACGCGACCGCCGATGCCCCCAGTGCCGCGCCTGCGATCCCGAGCGCCCACGCGGCCGCGGGCACGGTGCGGTTGCCGCCGACGAGCACGGCCGCCAGCGCCAGCGCGCCGAACAGCAGGAACTGCAGCGCCACCAGTGCGCTGCCCAGCGTGGAGTGCGTTCGGTTCGGTGCGGCCATGCGGGTCGTGCGATCCCGCCGTCGCGATCGCCGGCGGCCCGGCGCGGGACCGGACGTCGGCCCCGCCGCCGCAGTGTACGTCAGCGCCCGCGGGGCCCGCGCCTCACGGCGCGATCGCGCACATGATCGTCGCGTTCGGCCCGTACCCCTCGCGGATCCACCCCGCCGCTTCCATCTGCGCGCGCACGGCGGTGCTCGTCATGTAGCGGTGATTGACGTCGGCGCGGTTGTTGTACACGCGGTAGATCGCGATCGTGCCGACCGGGCAAGCGCCGGTGAGCGTGTCCGGCAGGTCGATCTGGAACACGTTGTCGCTCTCCATCAACCAGGCGTGACCGAACAGCTTGTACACCTGGAAGCACTCGACGGCGCTCGCCGAGTAGAAGTGCGAGTCGAGCCCCGCCGACGGCAGGCCGTAGTAGCGGCAGACGGGATTGGTGGCCGGGCCGGGACTGCTGCCGGTCGCGTAGGCCTTGAACGCGTACCCGGTGCGTGCCCAGCCCGCGAACGTGCCGTTGTCGAGCTTGGCGATCTCGGCGGGACTGGCGGTCATGAAGTAGTGGTCGAACGCGGCATGGTGGAACTCGACGACGTCCACCAGTCCGACGGCAGGCGGCAATGCGACCAGCGCCACCGCCCCGCTCGCGATGCCCCGGCAGCCGAATTCGCCGCCGCATTCGGCCGAGTAGTAGCCCTTGCTGACCGGGTCGAACGTCAGCAGCGCGACCGACGCCGTCGTTCCGTCGAGCGGGCCCACGAACGACAGCCGCAGGAAGTGGTCGCCGAAGGCGCTCCCCGGTGCCGCGTAGATGTACATGGAAAGAAACGGAGGCACGCCCTCGACGCCCACCCAATGCGTCGAGTTGCCCGGCACGAACGTGAACGGCAGGAAGCCGTTGCCGCTCTCGATCCGCAGGATCCACGACGTGACCTGGTTGGCCGTGTCGTCGTAGGCGAAGGCACCGCTGACGTTCGCGCCCGCCTGCGTCTTGACGCCCTGCAGCGCCCAGTAGCGCACGGCGGCATCGGCGGCCGTGGCGACGACCAGCGCGAACAGCGCGGCGACGCAGCGCCCGAACAGGCGGCCCGGCGCCGCGCGATGCCCCGTGAGACCGCCCGTGCGATTCGTCGTCATGTCGCGCCTCCCGTGATGTCGCGCCTCCCGTGATGTCGCGGCCGTGACCAGGGCACGGATGCCGGAGACTCGCTGCCGGACGGCCTCGAACGATTGAGTGGGATCGCTTCCGGCGCGAAATTCCTTGTGCCGCATCAAGGAAACGCGAAGTCGCTGCGCGCCGGGCCGCTCTCGCTATCCGGCCGGCCCGCTCGCCGGTACCGCCGGCCGCACGCGAAGCCCCCTCCCCGGCCGCGCCCGCAGCCATTTCACGACCCGGCCGAGTGTCAGCGCCTGCACAAGGATGCTGAAGATCACGATCGCGTACGTCGAACCCAGCACGATCTCGCGGCCGGGGAACTGCGGCAGCGCGAGCGCCAGCGCGACCGAGAGCCCGCCGCGCAGGCCGCCCCACGTGAGGATCGTCACCGTGTGGTCCTCGTAGACGCGGAACCGGCCCATCGCGGAGATTGGCGCCCACACGGACAGCCAGCGTGCCGCGAGCGCGACGGGCACCGTCGCCGCGCACAGGAAGAACTGCGACCACGACGGCTGCATCGCGACGACCTGGATCCCGAGCAGGCCGAAGAGGATCAGGTTGAACAGCTGATCGGTGAGTTCCCAGAACGCGAACACGTGCCCCTGGGTCTCCTTGCTCATCGCCCACCGCCGGCCGAAGTTGCCGACGATGAGACCCGTGACGATCACCGTGATTAGCGCCGACACCTTCAGGTGCTCGCCCAGCGCGTAGCCGGCGGTCGCCAGCGCGAGCGTGATGAAGATGCAGATCGAGTGGCTGCCCTTCACGCCGCGCAGCATGGCGAGCCCGAGGCCGCCCAACAGCAGGCCGAGCAGGATGCCGCCGCCCGCCTGCCGCACGAGCAGCAGCGCCACGCCGTCCGGCGTCGCACCCTGCTGGCCTGCCATCAGTGCCAGCACGGTGATCACGGCCACGACGCCGGTGCCGTCGTTGAACAGGCTCTCGCCCGCGATCTGCATCTCCATGCTCGGCGTCATGCCGACGCGGCGCAGGATGCCGATGACCGCGACCGGATCGGTCGGCGACACGACGGCGCCCAGCAGCATGCAGTGGACGAGCTGCAGCGGATAGCCGACCAGCGCGGTCAGCCAGTAGACGCCATACCCGACGACGACGGTCGAGATCACGACGCCGACGGTCGCGAGCACGAGAATCGTGCCCTTCTCCCGCGCCATCGTCTTCAACTCGAGCGTCAGGCTGCCCGCGAAGAGCAGCAGGCCGAGGATGCCGTGGAACACGACCTCCGAGAAGTTGATGCTCGCGAGCGCCTGCCGCGCCCACGAGGCGCCGCCCGGATTGACGAGGCCGTAGCCGGTGATGCCCATCGACAACACCAGCGCGAGCGCCGTGATGCCGATCGTCTCCGGCCACCGGAGGAACCGATGGTTGAGATAGCCCAGCACCGCGATCAGCGTGACGACGAGGCCGAAGAGTTCGAACAGTGTCATGGATGCGTGGAGTGCCGCCGGCGTCGACTCCGTCGGTCAACGGCGATTCTAGCGTGCACGAGTGAATGTAAGTTGCGGCGCAATAAGCTTTCTGGACGCGCCGTGCGGCAGGCGCACGAGGCCGCCCTTGCCTGTCGCCGTCGCCGGCGTAGAGTGCGCGGATGACCGCGCCCCGGCCCGCTTCCCCGGCGCAGGAGACGCCCGGGCGTCCCGCAGATGCCGCCGCCGCCCCGCGCGCGGTGCGCGCCGCTCGCATCGGCCTGGTCGCGTACGTCGTCGTCGCCCTGCTCCTCGTGTTCGCCGTTCCGCGGTCGACCCCGCCGCCCCTGTCGCTCGCCAACCCGAACGAGGCGTTCGTGGACCGGGCCGGCATCGTGTCACCTGCCTTCGCCCGCCAATGGGCCGGTGCGCTGCTCAACGACGATCGCGCCGAGATCGCGATCTACGTCGACCGCAAGCCGCCCGAGGGCGACGTCGCCGCGTGGGCCATCGCGACGGCCAGCGACTGGAAGATCGGGGCTGCGAAGAACGACACCGGCCTCGTCCTGTTCGTCTTCACCGAGCCGCGCATCGCGCGGATCGACGTGGGCTACGGCCTCGAGGATCGGCTGACCGACGCGCGGGTCCGCCAGCTGCTCGAGACGCACCTCGCCCCCGCCTTCGCCGCCGGCCGCTACGAGCAGGGATTCGACGCGCTGATCTTTGGCATCCGCAAGGAGTTGGGCGGCGACGACGCCGCATCGATCCACGCGCGCGCTGCCGAGGCGCGCCGGCGCGCGGACGCACCGTGGACCACGCAGATGGCGACGGCGCTGACCAGGGTGCCGCGCGTGTCGCTGGCCGTCGCGCGGGCCTTTGCCGAGGGCCACACGGTCGAGCGGCTCACCATCGTCGTCGCGGGCTCCGTGGTGCTGGGCGTGGCCGCGGTCGGCCTCGCGCTGGCGGTGGCAACACTCTGGGCCCTGGCGACGTTTGCGGCGCGCGTGCGCGCGCGCGGTGGCGGCGGCGTCGCGATCGCGGCCGGCGCGTTCCAGGTTACGCTGGGCACCGTCGTCGTCTTCCTGTGCCTGTCGCTGGTCGCGCTCGTCATGCTGGCGGCCGACAGCTATTTCACCCGCGACGGGCGCTTCAGCGGTGCGGGGTCGATGATCGTGTGGCCCGAGGCGCGGCGGTGATGCCGGCTCCCGGCGCCGCGAACCGGCGCGTCTGCCACCCGGCGCGATGGCGCGCCGCC
>JADJWJ010000018.1 GCA_016716425.1 Betaproteobacteria bacterium | reverse complement strand
ACGATCACGCCCCGCCGCCGCCGAACGCCTTGACGTGATCGGCGCCGGCTTCGCGCAACGGGTCGATCATTGCTGCCCCGGTACTCCATGTGGCCGCCCTGGTACGAGGAGATCGCGATGCCGCTGGGCATCTTCCTGCAGCGCGCAATCGACGATCTCGCGCACCGAGCGGTTGTGCCCGAGATGGATCACTTCCGCGCCCAGGCTCTGCAGGATGCGCCGCATGATGTTGATCGACGCGTCGTGACCGTCGAACAGCGACGCCGCGGTGACGAAGCGAACCTTGTTCTTCATCCGGTAGTCGGCCAGCTTCTTCTGGTCGGACAGGTCGGTCATGGCGGTGATCCTGTGCGGGAGTCGGCGCCGCCAGTATCGCCCGGGGCGGCAAGCGCGGGCGAGCGCGGCAGCCTTCGACGGTAATTGACGTTTACGTCAACGTCAATCATGCGGACGACAATCGGCCGCCCGGCGACGTCCCGGTGGCCCACCGTGGCCGCGAGCGCCGGGGGTCGTTCTCGCGGCACTGCAACGTTTCGCAAGGTTTCGGATAGCATCGGCCGAAATCCGTCCCACCATGCCAGCCCTCCCGAAGATCGACTCGCGCACGCTGCGCCACGCGCTGGGCTGCTTTCCCACCGGCGTCACCGTCGTCACCGCCGTCACCGCCGACGGCGCGTTCGTCGGGCTGACCATCAATTCGTTCAACTCGCTGTCGCTCGATCCGCCGCTGGTCCTGTGGTCGCTGTCGTCGCGCAGCTCGAGCCTGCGCGCGTTCGAAAGCGCCGGACACTACGCCGTCAACGTGCTCGCCGAAGACCAGGTGGCGATCTCGCGCCGGTTCTCGGCCACCGGACCGAACAGGTTCCACGGCGTGGCCGTGCACGCGGGGCTCGCCGGCGTCCCGCTGATCGACGGTTGTTCGGCGCACATCGAGTGCCGCGCCCACTCGTGGCAGCCGGCCGGCGACCACGTGCTGTTCGTCGGCCGTGTCGAGCGGGTGCGCGCCAGCGACCGTCCGCCGCTGGTGTTCGTCCGCGGCCGCTACCGAAGGGCCGGCAGCGAACTGGAGTGAGGGGCCCAGGCCGGCCGGTGCGAATGGCCGGCGCGCGCCTCAGTCCGGGATCTCGATGCCGTACGACGCCCTGAGCCAGGCGGCGTAGGCGTTCATGTCGACCGCGCCGACGATCGACGGCTGGCCGCGAGCATCGATGCCCCGGCGCGGACCCGGAACGAGGAAGGCCGCCGTGTCCCGCCAGCTCAGCCCCGGACCGGACGCCCGCCGCTGCGCCGCGCGATCGACGACGCGGCCGCTCGCGTCGCGCCGCAGCACCGACCGGTCGCCCAGTCCCGTGTAGTTGCGGTCGTGGAGCCGAGGGTCGCTGACGATGCGATCGCGCGGGTGCAATTCGCGCATCGGCAAGCCCATCGAACGCGCCATCTCCGTCATCCAGACGAGCGACACGTCGGAGAGGTCGCCCTCGGCGTTGCCGCCGCCGACGTCGGCATGATCGCCGATGAAGCCCCGCTCGACGACCCAGGCGCTGTCGCCGAGCGCCGACTCCAGCGGAAACAGCGAACGGTGCTCGTTCAGCGCCACCGCGTGATAGGTCGCGCGCACGGTCGACGGAATGGCGAGTTGCCAGCGCTCGTTCGCCAGCCCGAGCAGGCCGAACTGCGCGACCGTGTCCCACAGGCCGAGGAAGCGCAGGTCGACGCATATGCCACGCGCCCGGAAGTGCCCGTCGTCGATCAGCGTCGAGACCCGGTTGACGAAGTCGCGCGCCATGGCCGCGCCACGCGAGAATCCGATCACGTCGACCGGCACGTTCTGGCCGATCCACGCGTCGCCGAGGAACCCGTCCAGCGTGCCCAGCATCCAGTCAACGCGGGCGCGCGCCGTGCTCGCCTCCACCTGGTCGAGCGCGCCGCCGACGATGCCGCTGGCCGGGTCGTCGCGCCCGACGCCGGCCATGTACCACTTGTTCGGGTCGTCGTACTGTTCGAAGAACTTGCGCACGTTCGAGATGTCGTCACCGTCGTACCCGGTCGATCCGTTGTTCGTGCCGTCGAAGGCGAACAGGATCAGCCCGAGCGGGTCGGTCGCGATCACCGGGTTGCCATCGGCGTAAGAGAACGGGTTCAGTCCGGCAACCAGGCCGAGCGGATCGGGCTCCAGGTAGCGTCCGGCGTCGGGGTCGTAGGTGCGCAGCAGGTTGTCGTGCAGGCCGGATTCGGGGTCGAAGTACTGACCCGCCAGCCGCAGCGGCTGTTCGAAGCGTCCGTGCGATCGCGCCAGGCGGCCGAAGGCGTCCCAGTCGCCGCGCCAGACGACGCTGGCCGCCGCGTCGGTCGCGGCAATCGGCGTGCCGAGATGGTCGCCATGCACCCAGGCGATCGACGTCGGGGCCGGCGACGCCGAACGCGCACCGGCGGTCGCGCCGTGCTCGAGCACCGCGACCAGCTGCCCGTTCCAGCGCAGGTACTGGCGCACCAGGCGCCCGTCCGCATCGCTCTCGGCAGCCAGTGCGCGGGCATGGTGCAGGAAACCGCGGTCGCCGTGGGGCCCGCTGCGCGCGGCGCGCTGGCCGAACGCGTCGTAGCGATAGCGCGTCAGGCCCGCCTCGCCGCGCACCTCGACGATCCGCCGCTGCGCGCCGTAGCGCAGCGCGAGCGCGCCATGGCGGACCGGCCGGCCCGACGCGTCGACCGGGCCTGTCGACGAGCGCCAGTCGCTGCCGTCGCGCCGCCGCGCCGCGATGCGATCGCCGTTGGCGTCGTGCAGGAAGTACTCGGTGTGTCCGGGGCCGCCCTCGCCGGCATGGCGCTCGCGCGCGAGCAGGCGGCCGAAGCGGTCGTAGCCGTAGCGATCCTCGCCGTGCTCGTGCGCGATCGCGAGCGGCACCCCGAGCCGGTGCCAGCGCAGCCGTCGGAACGGCAAGTGCGCGCCGGTCAGCGCTTCCCAGCTGCGCGACGGCGGCCCGGCCTCTGCGCCGGAGGCGCCGTTGCGATGCCACTGCAGCGACAGCAGGCGCCCCGCGTCGTCGAAGCGACGTTCGAAGCGTATGCCGTTGCCGAGGTGCATCGACGTGTCCTGCCCGTCGCCGAAGTCGGTGCGCTGCACCAGCCAGCGGGTCTCGCCGCTACCCGCCAGCGACAGCGCCAGGCGCTCGGCGCGCCCGTGCGCGTCATAGCCGTGCAGCAGCCGCGAGCCGTCCGGCAGCTCGTGCGCGGCGAGCCGCCCGCGCGCGTCGTACGAGAATGCCTGCCGGAGTCGCCCGCCGTCGCGCTCGTGCGTCAGCTCGGCCAGCCGGCCGAGCGCGTCGTGCCGGGCCCAACTGCGCTGCACCGGATGATCGATCGCCACCAGCCGCGCGCCGTCGTAGCCGAAGCGGGTCTCGATGCGCTCGTCGCCAGCGCGCTGCTCCCGGCGCACGACGCGGCCGGCGAGATCGTGTTCGCGGACGTCGACGACGCCGTCGTCGTGCTCGATGCGCGCCAGGCGTCCGAGCGCGTCGAAGCGTAACCGGCGCGAGCCGGCGTGCTTCGAGCGAGTCTCGACCAGCCGGCCGAGGTCGTCGTACAGGTAGTCGGTGCGGCGACCGCGCGCGTCGACGATCGATTGCCGCCCGGCGCTGGCGCGCGCCATGGCCACGGGGAGTGCCGGCCGCGTGCCCGACGCGCCGGGCGCGGAACGCCCGAACACGTGCCGCCAGCCGTGGTTCGATGCGATCTCGACGCCGTCCGCGAGCAGACGGATCGTCCAGCGCCGACCGTCCGACCATTCGATGCCCCGAGGCCGCCCGGCAGCGTCGTAGTCGACGCGCAGGCCGATGCCGCGGTGGCTCGTCGACGCCAGCCGCCACGCCGCGTCGAAGCTTCGCGTGCGCTGTGTGCCGTCGGGGAAACGCTCGGCGACCGCGCGACCGATCGGGTCACGGTCGATCGTGTGCACCAGCACGGCGGCGTGCGCGATGCGCACCAGCCGACGCTGCGCGTCGTGAACGAACACGGTGCGCGACACGCCGTCGGGGCCCCCGTTGCGAGCGATCGACACCAGTTTGCCCGGTGCCGGCCCGCCCTGCGCATATTCGAGGCGCAACGAAGCGGCGATCGGCTCCGGCGCCCCCGTCGCCGGCGCGAAGCCGCTGGCGTCGACGCTCGCGACCTGTCCGCGCGCCGAATAGCCGATCGCGATGCGCAGCGTGCGCCCGGGGACGACGCTCGTGCGCTCGATTCGCGTCGCGGCCGACAGCGGATTGCCGTCGCCGTACTGCAGGCGCTCGACCCACTGAATGCGGCCGGCGCGATCGACGACGCGGCGCTCGACGACGCGCCCCGACGCATCGTGGCGCACCCGCGTCGCACCGACCGTCACCGTGCGCCCGTCGCGGTCGAGCCGCGTGCGCAGACCCATCGGCGGACACCGGTCGCAGCCGTCGCCGTCGGTCGCGACCAGCGTCGGGCCGCCACGCCCCGCCGGGTCGATCCAGTGGAAGCGGCTGGCGTGTGCGCCGGCAGTGACGGTGGTCGACCCGCGTTCGCCCGGGCGCGGCGGCACGCGGTACGCGAAGCGCAGCGCCTGCGCATCGGAGCGTCCGATCGCCCGGGATCGGCTGACGCGCAACGCGTCGTCGTAGTCGTAGCGGCTTCGCCGGCCGTCGCTGTCGGTGACGCCGGTGAGCAGGTGGAACGCGCGCGGGTCCTCGTAGTGGTAACGGAGCACCCGCCCGTCGGGATAGCGCACGCCGACGAGCTGGCCGTGCGCGTCGTACTCGTAGCCGACGCGCTGACCGTCGGGAAGCCGCAGCGACACGAGCCGCGTGCCCGCGTAGTCGAGGCCGAGCGTGCGTCCCGACGAGTCTGCGACCTCGACGAGCCGGCCGTCGGCGTCGCGCCGCAGGCGGATCTCGTCGAGGTCCGGCGCGACGATCGACGCCAGCCGGCCGTCGGCGTCGAAGACCACGCGCCGTCCCCCCGGCCAGCGCCAGACGAAGCCCGCTGGCGCGCTCGCGAAGTCCTCGTCGACGAGGCCGTCGGCGATGCGGCCGCTGCCGTAGGTGCGCGCCGCGGCCGCCGCCTCGCCCCGCGCAGGCCGTGGATTGCCGGCACCGGCACCGGGCCCGGACCCGGACACCAGGGGCCGGAAGACGATGCGCCGTCCGTCGCCTTGCACGATCTGCAGCTCGACGCGCCCGCGACGGACGATGCGCGCCAGTCGCGTCTCGTAGCTGTGGCTCCAGCCGCGCCCCATCGACAGCGCGAAGTCGCTGCGGCTGTTGTAGTGGCGCGCGAACAGCATCAGCAGCGTGTCGTCGCGCGGAAGGCCGAACGCCGCCGCGAGGCCGTCGGGCGCCATCGCGCTGGACTCCGGGTGCGGCATCACGACGTCGACCTGGCGCTGGTACTTGTTGCCAGTGGCGACGTCGACCGGGTTGCCCGCCGAGCGGTCGGCGTCGACGCTCGGCACGCTCGCGGGTTCGGCGACGGCACGCGGCGGCGCGCTCGCACCCGCCGACGTTGCCGGTGCGCCGCAGGCCGACGGAGGGGGCGCGACCGGGCCGCCGGCCAGTTGGGACACGAACGCGTCGACACCGGTGCCGCCGACACCCGGTCCGATCGACCCGCCGATCGATGCGGCCGGTCCCGACAGCGGACCCGGCGCGCCGCCTGCCGGCGTGCAGAGCGCGGCGCCGTGGGCGGGCTGGCCGGCCGCCAGCCACGACGGCACGAGGCACGCCGCGCACAGGCGGACGACGATGATGGCGGGGCGGATCGACGATGCGAACATGCGCCCACGCTAGCGACGCGCCGCAGCGCCAACAATTCGACCGAAGTCCTAGTGCCCGGTGCCTAACCCCTGTGTCCTCGGCCCGCCGCGCTATCCTTGCCGCATGTCTTCGCGAATGACGGTCCGTTACCGCGTCGAGTGCGCGGCCGACGCCATCGAGGCGCGCGCGCGGGCGCTCGCGGTCGAGCAGTCGGTCGAAATGCCGATCGAGGCGGTCCGCGACGCGCGCGTGCGCGCCGAGGTGGTGGGCGAAGTGCTCGCCATCGACCCGCTGCCCGGCACGCCGCAACGCTTCGACGTCGTGCTCGCGCTCGCCGCGGAAACCGTCGGCGACGAACCGGGGCAGCTGATGAACATGCTGTTCGGCAACTGCTCGCTGCAGCCGGACGTCGCGCTGCTCGACGTGCAATTGCCCGACGCGATGCTCGAGCGACTGCCGGGCCCGCGTTTCGGCATCGACGGCTGGCGTGCCGCGGTCGGCGCCGCCGGCAGGCGCGCGCTCAGCTGCACCGCGCTCAAGCCGCAAGGCCTTTCGGCCGGCGCGCTGGCCGATCTCGCATACGCGTTTGCGCGCGCCGGGATCGACGTGATCAAGGACGACCACGGGCTGGCCGACCAGCCGGCCGCGCCGTTCGCGCAGCGCGTGCCCGCCGTGCAGCGCGCGATCGCGCGCGCCAACCGCGAGAAGACGAACGAGGGCGGCGCGCTCGCCGGCCATCGGTCGGTCTATGCGCCGAGCCTGTCGGGCGGCCCGCGCCGCCTTGCCGCGCAGCTGGGCGTCGTTCGCGACGAAGGCGTCGGCGCGGCGCTCGCGTGTCCGATGATCGTCGGCGTGCCGGTCTTCTCCGAGCTGCTGCGTGCCGAGGCCGGGGTGCCGCTGCTCGCGCATCCCGCGCTCGCCGGTCACGCACGCATCGGCGCACCGCTGCTGCTCGGCCAGCTGTTCCGCCTGTTCGGCGCCGACGCGACGATCTTTCCCAACTGGGGCGGGCGCTTCAGTTACCCGCGCACCCAGTGCCAGGCGATCGCCGGGCGCGCACGCGCACCGCTCGGTGCGCACGCACCGATCCTGCCGGTGCCCGCCGGCGGCATGAGCGTCGAACGCGTCGGCGAGATGCTCGGCGACTATGGCCCGGACACGATGCTGCTGATCGGCGGCAACCTGCTCGCGGCCGGCGATGCGCTGCCGGCGCGCGCCGCCGAGTTCGCCGCGCGCGTCGCGGGCGCCTTCGAGCACCACGACAGCCGACCATGACCGACTCTCCGATCCGCAAGGCCCTGCCGGACTTCCGTTGGGAGCGCGTCGAGACGCTGCGCTACAAGGCCGAGGGCAGCGCGCCGTTTCGCGACGTGACCCGGCAGGTGCTGTTCGGCGGCGATGCGATGCGCTGCGAATGGCGTTACTTCGAGGTTGCGCCCGGCGGCTATTCGACGCTCGAGCGCCACGAGCACGCGCACGCGGTGATGATCCTGCGCGGGCACGGCGCCTGCCTGGTGGGCGATCGCGTGCACACGGTCGGCGAGCGCGACCTTGTCGCGGTGCCGCCGCTCGCCTGGCACCAGTTCCGCGCCGACCCCGATGCGCCGCTCGGCTTCCTGTGCCTGGTCGACACGGAGCGCGACCGGCCGCAGCTGCCGGGGCCGGACGATCTCGCCGCCCTCCGTCGCATTCCCGGCGTCGCCGACTTCATCCGAACCGGCGACGAAACCGATGGCTGATCGCTTCGCCGGCGTCCCCGCCGAACCGCTCGCGCCGCACGACGGCGCGCCGCGATTGCAGCGCGCGGGCGACCTCTGTCGCGTCACGCTCGACCGCCCTGCGGAGCACAACCGGCTCGACCCGGCCGACGTCGACGCGCTGCTCGCGTTGTTCGAGCGGCTGGCGCACGACGGCAGCGTCCGGGCGCTGGTCGTCACCGGCGCGGGAGACCGGACCTTCAGTTCCGGTTACACGCTGCAGGCGATCGTCGAGGAGCCCGACGCGCGCTTCGCGGGCATGCTCGACGCGCTCGAGACGCTGCCGTTTCCCACCGTCGCGGCGCTCAACGGCAGCGTCTACGGCGGCGCGACGGACCTCGCGCTGTGCTGCGATTTCCGCATCGGTTCCCCCGGCCTGAAGATGTTCATGCCGGCAGCGAAGTTCGGCCTGCACTACTACCCCGGCGGCATGCGCCGCTTTCTCACGCGACTGGGGCTTCCGGCGGCGAGCAAGCTGCTGCTGACCGCGATGACCATCGAGGCGGACGAGATGCTGCGCATCGGGTTTCTCACCGACATGGTGCCTCGCGACGCGCTGTGCGCGCGCGTCGACGCTTACCTCGACCACTTTTCGCGTGCCGCGCCCCGGGTGGTCGCGGGCATGAAGCGCCACCTGCACGCGCTGGCGCAGGCCGGGCTCGACAGCGAAGCCGGGCGGGCGACGATGGCCTCGATGGCCGACGCGTACCGCGAAAGCCTCGCGTCCGACGAGCTCCGCACGCGGCTCGCGCGGCTGCTCGACGAGAAGCAGCGCCCCGGGTAGCGGCGCGCGCGACGGCCCCGTGCGCCGACGGGACCTGTAAGCCGCTGGCCAGGCATCGACCGATCGATGTCGCAACGGAAGCATCGGACCATGCAGAATCGCCGCCTCCCCGCCCCCCGACCCGACCCGACGCGCCGCGGCGTGCTGCGCGCGCTGTCCACCGCCCCTGCGCTGGGGTTGCTCGCGCGGCCCGGCCCGGCCGCCGCCGCGGTGCGCGTGGTCGAAGTCGCGCGCGACCTCGAGCATCCGTGGTCGCTTGCCTTCCTGCCCGACGGCCGGATGCTGGTCACCGAGCGGCGGGGCCGGTTGCGCCTGCTCACCCCGGACGGGCGGCTGTCGGCGCCGCTGGCCGGCGTGCCGCAGGTGCAGGCGGGCGGCCAGGGCGGATTGCTCGACGTGGCGCTCGGCCCGGACTTCGCGCGCGATCGCGCGGTCTTTCTCTCGTACAGCGAGCCGGGCGACGGCGGCGCGCGCACCGCGGTGGCGCGCGCCGAATTCGTCGACAGCGCGGCGCCAGCTTTGCGCGATGCGCGCGTGATCTTCGGGCAGAAGCACCGCACCGGCGGCGGCAACCACTTCGGCTCGCGGCTGGTGTTCGCGCGCGACGGCACGCTGTTCGTCACGCTCGGCGACCGCTATTCGCAGCGCGACCGCGCGCAGCAGCTCGACAACCACTTCGGCAAGATCGTGCGCATCCGCGCCGACGGCAGCATTCCGCCCGACAACCCGTTCGTTAACCGCGCGGGCGCGCTGCCCGAGATCCACTCGTACGGACACCGCAACGTGCAGGGCGCGGCGCTGCATCCGGTCACCGGGCAACTCTGGACGCACGAGCACGGGCCGCAGGGCGGCGACGAGGTCAACATCGAGCGCGCCGGCGGCAACTACGGCTGGCCCGCGATCACCTACGGGCGCGAGTACGGCACCGGGTTCAGGATCGGCGAAGGCACCGAGCGCGCCGACGTGGTGCCGCCGGCCTGGCAGTGGACGCCGTCGATCGCGCCGTCGGGCATGGCGTTCTGCACCAGCGACCGCTACCCCGGCTGGCGCGGCAGCCTGTTCGTCGGCTCGCTGAAGTTCCGGCTGCTGTCGCGGCTCGAGCTCGACGGCGACCGGGTCGTGCGCGAGGAACGGCTTCTGACCGACCTGGGCGAGCGCGTGCGCGACGTGCGACAGGGCCCCGACGGCTTGCTGTATCTTCTGACCGACCAGTCCGACGGACGGCTGCTGCGGCTCGCGCCCACCTGACCGACCCGACCCGCGACCGACCCGACCCACGACCGAGCCGCCACGCACGCAGCATGACCGAACCGACCAGCGAAGACCCGATCCAGCACCAGTCCGACGGCCGCCGCGGCATGTTCTTCATCGAGCGCGAAGGTCGCCGCGTCGCCGAGCTCACCTATTCGCGCGGCGACGACGTCACGATCGTCGACCACACCTGGGTCGACCCGAGCCTGCGCGGCGGCCGGTCGGCGCGCCGGCTCGTCGATGCGGTCGTGCAATGGGCGCGCTCGGAGAAGATCAGGCTGGTGCCGACCTGCTCGTACGTGCGCGTGGTGCTCGCCCGCACGCCGGAGTACGCGGACGTGCGCTGAGAACCTGTGAACCAATCGGCGCCGGCGTCAGCCGCGCCGGAACCGGTAGATCGCCTGCGTGGAGCGCAGCGCAGGCAACCAGCCGACCGGCTCGCCGTCCCGCAGGAACGCGCGCCCGGTGATCGTCAGGCCGAGCCGGCGCAGGAAGTCCTCGAAGTCGCGCACCGTCGACATGTGCAGGTTCGGCGTGTCGTACCACTCGTAGGGCAGCTCGCGCGACACCGGCATGCGCCCGCGCAGCAGCGACCACGCGTGCGTCCAGTGGCCGAAGTTCGGCAGCGACACGATGCCCTCGCGACCAACCTCGCTCATCTCGCGCAGCACGCGCTCGGTCTGGTGCGTCATCTGGATCGCCATCGACAGCACGACCACGTCGAACGACGGCGCGTGGAACATGCCCAGCCCTGCCTCGATGTCCTGCTGGATCACGTCGACGCCGGCCCGCAGGCAGGCGAGCACCTGCGCGTCGTTGATCTCGACGCCGTAGCCGCGGCAGCGCTTGGCCGCCTGCAGGTGCGCGAGCAGGGCGCCGTCGCCACAGCCGAGGTCGAGCACCTGCGAACCCGGCGCGATCCAGTCGGCGATCAGCGCGAGGTCGGGGCGCAGGCCGTTGGCCTGGCCGCCCGCGGGATGCGCCAGCGTCGGCGGCTGCGTCGTCACGGCGCCCTCCGCCCGACGGAACCGGCCGCAGCCGACCGTGCGCCCGCGCGCACGCGCGCGTCGATGCGCTCGAACCACGCGCGCATGACGGCCATGTACTGCGGGTCGTCGAGCAGGAACGCGTCGTGGCCGTGCGGCGCGTCGATCTCGGCGTAGGTGACGCGCCGCTCGTTGGCCAGCAGCGCCTCGACGATCTCGCGGCTTCGCTCGGGGGCGAAGCGCCAGTCGGTGGTGAACGAGACGAGCAGGAAGTCCGCCTGCGCCGGCGCCAGCGCGCGCGCCAGGTCGCCGCCGCACGGCAGCGCCGGGTCGAAGTAGTCGAGCGCGCGTGTGATCAGCAGGTAGGTGTTGGCGTCGAAGTAGCCGGAGAACTTCTCGCCCTGGTAGCGAAGGTAGGACTCGATCTCGAACTCGACGTCGAAGGTGAAGCGGTAATCGTTGCGCAGCACCGTGTCGGTGACGTGGCGGCGCAGCGCGCGGCCGAACTTCTCGGCCATCACGTCGTCGGACAGGTAGGTGATGTGCCCGATCATGCGCGCCACCTGAAGCCCGCGCGCCGGCACCACGCCGTGCTCGTAGAAGCGCCCGCCGTGGAAATCCGGATCGGTGATGATGGCGCGGCGCGCCACCTCGTTGAACGCGATGTTCTGCGCCGAGAGCTTCGGCGCCGTGGCCACCGCCACGCAGTGCGCGATCCGCGCCGGATACAGCGTGCTCCATGCCAGCGCCTGCATTCCGCCGAGGCTGCCGCCCATCACCGCCGCAAAGCGCTCGATGCCCAGCCGATCCGCGAGCCTGGCCTGCGCGTGAACCCAGTCCTCGACGGTGACCACCGGGAAGTCGGGGCCATAGGGCTTGCCGGTGGCCGGGTTGGGGCTCATCGGTCCGGTCGATCCGAAGCAGCTGCCGAGGTTGTTGACGCCGATGACGAAGAACCGGTCGGTGTCGACCGGCTTGCCCGGGCCGACCATGTTGTCCCACCAGCCGGTGTCGTCCGGCGCATCGGCGTAGACCCCCGCCACGTGGTGCCCGGCGTTCAGCGCATGGCAGATCAGCACCGCGTTCGAGCGGTCGGCGTTGAGCGTGCCGTAGCTCTCGTAGACCAGCTCGTAGCCCGCGATCGACGCGCCGCTGCGCAGGGCCAGCGGCTCGTCGAATCGCATCCGCTGCGGCACGACGATGCCGACCGAGCCGGGCGCCGGTGTCGAACGGACCGGGTTCTGGACAGGCTGGTTCAACGCGATCGCTGCCAGGCCTGAGCGAGCAGTTCGTACGAGCGCAACCGCGCCGCGTGGTCGTAGACCGCGCTGGCCGCCATCAGTTCGTCGGCGCCGGTCGTTTCGACGAAGCGCTCGAGTTCCCGCTGCACCGTGGCGGGCGAGCCGACGAACGAGCACGCGAGCATCCGCGACACCTGCGCCTTCTCGGCCGGCGTCCAGTAGGCCTCGATGTCGTCGATCGGCGGCGACAGCTGGCCGCGTGCGTTGCGCATCATGTCGGTGAAGCGCTGTTGCAGCGTCGTGAACAGCCGCCGCGCGTCGTCGTCGGTGTCGGCGGCAACCACGTTGATGCCGACCATCGCGTGTGGCCGCTCGAGCTGCGCCGACGGGCGAAAGTTCTGGCGATAGACCGCAAGCGCCTGCGTCAGCGCGTCGGGCGCGAAGTGCGACGCGAACGCATAGGGCAGGCCGAGGTGCGCGGCGAGCTGCGCGCCGTACAGGCTCGACCCGAGGATCCACAGCGGCACGTTCAGCCCGGCGCCCGGTACCGCGCGGTACGGCTGCCCCGGCTGCACCGGCCCGAACAGTGCCTGCAGTTCGAGCACGTCGTCGGGGAAACTGTCTGCCGCGCGCGGGTCGCGGCGCAGCGCGCGCAGCGTGACCATGTCGGTGCCGGGCGCGCGGCCCAGGCCGAGGTCGATGCGCCCGGGGTAGAGCGACTCGAGCGTGCCGAACTGCTCGGCGATCACCAGCGGCGCGTGGTTCGGCAGCATGATGCCGCCGGCGCCGACGCGGATCGTCGACGTGCCGCCGGCGACGTGCCGATCACCACCGAGGTCGCCGCGCTGGCGATGCCGGTCATGTTGTGGTGCTCGGCGAGCCAGTAGCGCCGGTAGCCCCAGCGCTCGCAGTGCTGCGCCAGGTCCAGCGTGTTGCGCAGCGCGTCGGCCGGCATGTCGCCCTTGCGGATCGGCGCCAGGTCGAGGATCGAGAGCGGAATCATCGCGGCAAGTGTAACCGCCACGATCCCCGCGAGGCGCCGCTGCGCTCGACTACCTCGACATGCGGGCCAGCACGAAAGCAAGCGCAAGCGTCGGCAACGCCGAGCCGAGCTGGGTCGAGACCAGCGGCAGCAGGTGGAAGGTGGCGACGCCGAGCACCCAGATCGCGACCGCGCTGCCGTCGACCCGCTTCGCGCCGACCAGCGACGGCACATCGAGGCGCCCGGCGAGCCGCCCGAGGATCACCCCGTACAGCGGCACGAACACCGAGCTCAGCATCAGCAGGAAGGGCTCGAGGCTGTGCATCGGCAGCACCAGCGCGAGCGCCGTGCACAGCACCGCGAGCTGCACGCCCCACTGGCGCGTGCTCCAGCCGGGGGCGAGGCTGTGACCGGCCACCGACCCCGAGTACAGGTCGCCGTAGGCGTTGTCGACCTCGTCGATGAGGATCAGGCCGAGCGCGACCAGGCCGCCTTGCGCGAGCAGCAGCGCGGCGACCAGGTCGGTCGACGGCGTCGTCAGCGCGACCAGCACGCCGAGCGCGTAGCACCAGGTGTTCGCGACCGCGTAACCGAGCCAGGTGCCGCGCAACGCGCTGGCGCCGTCGCGACCGTGGCGCGAGAAATCGGCCACGAGCGGCAGCCACGAGATCGGCATTGCGATCACCAGGTCGAGCGCCGACAGCGTGCTCATGCCGCCGTCGCCGGCGCGGTTCCAGAGCGCCGTCCAGCCGATCGCCTGCGCCTTGCCGAGGAACTGCCACGAAAGCCAGAGCAGCGACAGGATCACCAGCGGCAGGCCGAAGCGGCCGATGAACTTGCGCACCAGCCCGACCATCGTCCCCATGAGCAGCGCGACCAGCAGCGCGCCGAAGGCGAGCGTGACCACGACCAGCGGTATCGGCAGGCCCGGGCCGGCCGCGCCGGCGTCGGCCGCCGGCGCCAGAAGACCGGCCTGGCGCCCGATGGCCAGCACGCCGTCGCGCATCACCACCAGCTCGAAGGTGGTCCAGCCGATCAGCTGCACGATGTTCAGCACCACCGGCAGCCGCGCGAAGCTGCTGCCGTAGGCGGCGTGCATCAGCCCGGCGCTGGACAGGCCGCTGTCGCAGCCGATCTTCGCGGTCCACGCGAGCAGGCCGGCGCCGATCAGCGAACCGCCGACGATCGCGGCCAGCGCCGCCTGCGTGCCGAGCGCCGGCACCAGGTAGGAGCCCACCTGCATCACCAGCAGGCCGACGCCGAGGCTCAGCCACAGCGCAGCGTGGTCGCGCCAGCCGAACAGGCGATCGGCGGCCGAAAGGGGAATGAGGGCGGTGTTGCGGGCGATCGTCGTCATGATTGCTTCCCTGCGCGGGCATTACCCCGATCAGGTTCGAAGGGTTTGGTCTCAGCTGCGCCGCAGACTGGTCTGCGGCGCGGCACCC
>JADJWJ010000017.1 GCA_016716425.1 Betaproteobacteria bacterium | reverse complement strand
TCGCGCGTCAGCGGGCGCGGCAGCCGGCCGTCGGGCATCGCCTTGCCGGCGAGCAGTTGCCACAGCGACAGCCACCCGCGGTCGAAGGCGTGCGCCGAGCCGGCCATGTAGATGCGCCAGATCCGATAGCGCTCGTCGCCGACCTCGCGGCGCGCCTCCTCCTCGTGCGCCTCGAGCCGTTCGGTCCACGCCCAGAGCGTCCTCGCGTAGTGCTCGCGCAGCCCCTCGGCGTCGACGAGTTCCAGTCCCTCGCGCGCCATCCCGTCGATGACGCGCGCGACGTGCGTCAGCTCGCCGCCAGGGAACACGTACTCGTCGACGAACTCGCCGATGCCGCTGCCGAGGCTGTCCGCGTCCAGCGTGTTGTGCGTGATGCCGTGGTTGAGCACCATCCCGCCGGGCTTGAGGATCCGGTGGATCTTGCCGAAGTACTTTCGGGAACCGCGCGATGCCGACGTGCTCGAACATCCCGACGCTCGCGACCTTGTCGTACGACGCGTCGTCGGGCAGGTCGAGGTAGTCGCGCAGTTCGACGCGCACGCGGCCACCGAGGCCGCGCGCCGCGATCTCGCGCGACACGTGCTCGAACTGGTTCTGCGACAGCGTGATGCCGTGCGCCGCGACGCCGTAGCGCTCGGCCGCGTGGAACAGCAGGCCGCCCCAGCCGCAGCCGATGTCGAGGAAGCGCTCGCCCGGTGCGAGCCGAAGCTTGCGGCAGATGTGGTCGAGCTTCGCCACCTGCGCCGCGTCGAGCGTGTCGGCGTCGTCGCGGAAGTACGCGCACGAGTAGACCATCCGCTCATCGAGCCACAGCCGGTAGAACGCGTTGGAGACGTCGTAGTGGTGCGCGATGTTGCGCCGGTTGCTGCGCCGCTGATGCAGGTACAGCTTCCACTTCGCGCGGATGCGGTCGTGGCCGTGGCTCACCACGCCGACCATCCCTTCCGCGATGCCCAGCACGCGGCGGGCGCTGCCGGTGAAGTCGATGTCGCCGTGCACGTACGCGCGGGCCAGCGAACCCATTGCGGGCTTCGCCAGCGCGCGCACGCCACGCCACGAGCGCGCGATCACGTCGACCACGGGCGAGGCCGACAGCGGCACGCGCGCGCCGTCCGGCAGCACGAGCGTGACCGGCAGGTCGCGGCCACCGTACCGGTCCGTGATGATTCGCTGCAGCGCTTCGGCCATGGCGTCGTCGCGGAAGTACCCGAAGGGCGCCGCCCGACGTCAGCCCGGGCGCCCCCGGGGCGAAAAGTGTAGCAAGCCGCGCCGGGAATGGGGAGAGGTCGCGGCCGGCGACGCGGCACCGCGAACGAGGGGCGCTTTGACAGTGGCGGGCCCCGCCCCTACCATCGGCGCACCCCCGCCACCGCGGCGACCCGAACCGGTCGCCGTCCCGCTTCGATGTCCGCCGCCGGACCCGCCAGCGCGCCGCCGCAAGCCTTCGACTCGCGCCAGTTCCGCGACGCCCTGGCGCAGTTCGCGACCGGCGTCACGATCATCAGCGCGCGCGCCGGAGACCGCCGGTACGTAGGGTTCACCGCAAACTCGTTCAACTCGGTGTCGCTCGCGCCGCCGCTCATCCTGTGGAGCCTGGCCTGCGAGGCCGACTGCCTCGCAGCGTTCGAGGCGACCGAGCGCTACACGGTCAACGTGCTCGCCGCCGACCAGGTCGCGCTGGCGCTGCGCTTCTCCCGGCCGCACGAAGACCGCTTCGCCGGCGTCGACTACCGGCTGGGCTGGGCCGACGCACCGCTGATCGCCGGCTGCGTGGCGTGGTTCGAGTGCCGGCACCACTCGTTCCGGCAGGCCGGCGACCACGTGATTTTCGTCGGCGAGGTCGTCACGTGCGAACGCGCGTCCGGGCGCGGGCTCGTGTTCCACCACGGCCGGTTCGGGACGACGACGTCGCTGCCGGAGTGCCGAGCGACGACGTCGCTGCACGGACCTTCCGGAACACGGGTCCGAGCCCTGAAACCGAGCCTGGCTCGGTCTCTCGGGGCGTCGCGCCGCCGCGACCGGCCGCGCCTACGCGGTCACGGCGTGCGGCTTGCGCTTCTGGAACACGTCCCAGACCTTCCGGAACACGGGTCCAGGCCTGCCGCCGGCGAACGGCGTACCGTCGACCGTCGTGACCGCGAGGACTTCCTTCGTCGACGAGGTCAGCCACATCTCGTCGGCGGCAAGCGCCTCGGCCTTCGGCACCGGGCGCGTGACGACGGGCACGCGGGCCTCCGCCGCGAATTCGACCGCGGCGTCGTACGTGATGCCGGGCAGGATCAGGTTGTCCTTCGGCGGCACGACGATTTCGCCGCCGATCACGACCAGCACGTTCGACGCGGACGCCTCGGTGAGGAAGCCGTCGCGGAACATCACGGTCTCCACGGCGCCGCGTTCGGCGGCGAGCTGGCGCATCAGCACGTTGCCGAGCAGCGAGATCGTCTTCAGGTCGCAGCGGTGCCAGCGGTTGTCCTCGGCCGTGACGACGGCGACACCCCGCTCGACCTGCTCGCGCGTGGGCGTGGCGAGCGGATTGCTCATCATGAACACGGTCGGCGGCACGCCCTGCGGGAACGTGTGGTCGCGCTTCGCCGCGCCGCGCGTGATCTGGAAGTAGACGCCCTGGTCGGCGAACGGCTGCCGCGCGATCAGGTCGCGAATGATCGCCTCCCACTGCGCGTTCGAGTGCGGGTTGGCAAGGCCGATGCCGTCGAGGCTGCGCTGCAGGCGCGCGAGGTGGTGCGGCAGCCGGAACGGCTCGCGCCCGTACACGGGGACGAGCTCGTAGACGCCGTCGCCGAAGATGAAGCCGCGGTCGAGCACGGACACCTTCGCGTCCGGGAGCGGCACGAAGCTGCCGTTGAGATAGACGATCGGGGCGGCGTCGTTCATGGTTGCTCCCTTCTTCCGGCGGGTGTCAGTCCTTGCGGAACCACAGGCGCACCGTGTCCCACGCGCGACCGAAGAGGCTCGCCAGCGGCACGTCCTCGAGCGCGATCAGTGCGAAGTCGGCGACGGGCCTGCCGTCCAGCGCGACCTTGACGGTGCCGACGCGCTGGGCGCGCGAGACGGGCGCGATCAGCGGCTCGTCCGCCTGCATCGTCAGTGCGAGCTTGTCGGACTTGCCCTTCGGCAGCGTCAGGTAGCGGTCGGCGAGAAAGCCGGCGGGCACCTCGGGACTCGCGCCCTTCCAGACGCGCAGCGCCGTCACCTGCTTGCCGGACTGGTAGAGCTGGACGGTGTCGAACGCCTGGAAGCCCCAGTTCATGAGCTTCTGCGCTTCCGCCGCGCGTGCTGCATCGGAGGCGGCACCCAGCACGACCGCGAGAACCCGGCGGTCGCCGCGCTGCGCGGAGGCGATCAGGCACCAGCCGGCGGCCTCGGTGTGACCGGTCTTGACGCCGTCGACGCTGGGGTCGGTCCACAGGAGCCGGTTGCGGTTCGGCTGCGTGATGTTGTTGTACCGGAACTCCTTCTGCGCGTAGAGCGGGTAATACTCGGGGTAGTCGCGGATGATGGCGGCGGCGAGCTTCGCCAGGTCGGCGGCGGTCGCGTAGTGCTGCGGCGCCGACAGCCCGGTCACGTTGGCGAAGCGCGTGTTGGCCATTCCGAGGCGCGCGGCCTCGGTGTTCATCCGCGCGACGAACGCCTCCTCGGTCCCGCCGACCAGTTCGGCGAGCGCGATCGACGCGTCGTTGCCCGACTGCACGATCATGCCGCGCAGCAGCTCGTCGACCGAGACCGCGCGCCGCGGCTCGATGAACATCCGCGAGCCCTCGGCGCGCCACGCGCGCTCGGAGACGTTGACCATCTGCGACGGCACGACCGTCTTGGTGCGCAGGGCGCCGAAAACGAGGTACGCGGTCATCAGCTTGGTCAGCGACGCGGGATCGCGGCGCGCGTCGGCGTTGCCGGCCTCGAGTGTCTGGCCGCTCGTGACGTCCGTGAGCAGCCACGCGGCCGCGGCCACGGCGGGCGCCGCGGGTGTGGACGCCGGCGGGGGAACGGCCGGAGCCGCGTGGACGGACGCGGCCGTGACCAGCAATGCCGCCGCGAACGCGGCGATCCGCGGTTGAATCGGGAAATGCAACATGGGAACCGCCGGAAAAACGCGATTATACGGCGGCGGTGGCGGCTGCCCGGCGGTAAGGGCGGGCGCGGTCCCGTAAGGGTCTGACCCTTATCAGGACACCGTAAGGGTCTGACCCTTACCAGGACATCGTCATGCGACGTCGGATCCCGGGTCAGGGGACGATGGGCAGATAGCCGATGACCTCGCCGGTCTTGCGGTCGACGACTGCCGCGAAGTCGCGATTGCGCGCGCGGACCGGCACGTAGCCCATGACGCGACCGGTACCGTGCACGTTCACGAAGTCGTTCACCGCGTCGGCCTCGGCCCTGCCGCGCTGCGCCAGCGAGACGAGCGGGCGCGCGACGCTCGCGGCCTTGGCGGCGGCCTGCGTGTAGGGCACGTACAGATGCGGCAGGTCGGGCAGGTCGGGCCCGCCCATCGCGGCGGCGACGGTGATCCCGACCGTCTCCCTCGGATCCGCCGGCAGCATCGCGGCGACGACGCGCGGTCCGGTCAGCGACAGCGGCCGGAACTCCGGCGCGGCGCGCGCGCGCGACGCCGCATCGACGCTGTACGCGGGCACCGTGTGGAAGCGGCCGTCGAAGTACACGTTGTAGACGGGCCGCGCCTCGAACATCACGAACCCGCCGTACGCGAGCGCGGCGATCTGCAGCACCGCGATCGTCGCGAGGTCGTACTTGAGCCGCGGCTTCTTCGGGTCGAAGATCAGCAGCGTGATGAGCGGCCCCACGACCACGTCGACCCCGATCAGCAGGCGCAGCAGCACTTCGCCGCCCATGGCCTCGAAATACGGCCGCGGATACCACAGCCACACGACGAGCATGACGACGGTCGCCGCGATCAGCGCGCTGATCGCCAGGTGGAGTCCGAACGCCTTCCAGCGATCCAGCGACTGCAGCGTCATGCCTGCATCCAGGGGTCTCGTGGGGGGGAGCGCGGGCCGCGGGAACCGGCCCGCCCGGGGTCGACGCGGGTCAACCCATCCCGGCAAATGCAAAATCCACGCCAGGCTTGCGCCCAGCAACGAGATCGGCGAGGCAACGGCCGGACCCGCACGCCATGGTCCACCCGAGCGTGCCGTGCCCGGTGTCGAGGAACAGGTTGGGGTACCTCGTCCGGCCCACCAGCGGCACGTTCGACGGCGTGGCCGGCCGCAGCCCGGTCCAGAACTGCGGCGTCTCGCGGTCGCCCGCGTCCGGAAAGAGGTCGAACGTGCGCCGGACCAGCGCCTCGCAGCGCACGAGATTCAGGTCGCGGCCGTAGCCCGATAGCTCCGCGGTCCCCGCGACGCGGAGCCGGTTGCCGAGCCGCGTGAACACGATCTTCCACGCGAGGTCGGTGAGCGACACCGTCGGTGCGCCGCGATGGCCGTCGATCGCGATCGTCGCCGAGTAGCCCTTGGCCGGATAGATGAGGCACGGGACGGCGAGCGGCGCAAGCAGCAAGGGGCTGTAACTGCCCAGCGCCATCACGTAGGCGTCGGCGCGCAGGACTTCCTTGCGGTGCTCGGCATTGACGCAGCGCACGCTGCCGATCGCGCCGCCCTCGCGCACGAGCGACTCCACCGTCACGTTCCAGCGGAACGCGACGCCGCGCGCTGCCGCCATCCGTGCCAGCTCCTGCGTGAACCGCTGCGCGTCGCCCGACTCGTCGCTGACCGTGAAGATGCCTCCGGCGAGACGGTCGCGGCACGCGGCCAGCGCCGGTTCGATCGCGACGCACTCGGCGACGGACTTCACGTCGCGGTCGCAGCCGAACTCGCGCATCAGCGCCGCGGCCCTGGCACCTTGTTCGAACTCCTTCGCGTCGGTGTAGAACGTGAGGATGCCGCGTTCGAGCTGGTCGTACTGGATGCCGGTCTCGCCGCGCAGTGCCTTCAGGCAGTCGCGCGAGTACAGCGCGAGGTTCAGGCACTGAATCGTGTTGCGCCGCGTGCGCGACGGCAGGCATTCGACGAGGAACTGCAGGCCCCAGCGCCACTGCCGCGGGTCGAGCCGCAGGCGGAACAGCAGCGGTGCGTCGTCCTGCCCCAGCCACTTGAAAATCTTCGCCGGCGCATCCGGGTTCGCCCACGGCTCGGCGTACGACGCCGAGATCTGGCCGCCGTTGGCGAACGACGTCTCCAGCGCGGCGCCGTCGTGGCGATCGACCACCGTCACCTCGTGCCCGTCCTGCGCGAGATACCACGCGGCGGTGACGCCGACGACGCCGGCGCCGAGCACGAGGACGCGCATTACGTCACCGGGGATGGCGCCGCCGGAGCGAGGTCGGCCAGCGGAATGCAGCTGCAGAAGAGGTGCCGGTCGCCGTAGACGTTGTCGACGCGCGCGACCGGCGGCCAGTACTTCGCCGCTTTCTGCGCCGCGGTCGGGTACGCGGCGGCGAGGCGCGTGTAGCGATGCGTCCACTCGTCGGCGGACACCGCGGCGGCCGTGTGCGGCGCGTGCTTCAGCGGATTGTCCGCGCGGTCCATCCGGCCCTCCTCGATCGCGCGGATCTCGCCGCGGATCGCGATCATCGCGTCGATGAAGCGGTCGAGCTCCGCCTTCGGCTCGGATTCCGTTGGCTCGACCATCAGCGTCCCGGGAACGGGAAAGCTCATCGTCGGCGCGTGGAAGCCGTAGTCGATCAGCCGCTTCGCCACGTCCTCGGCCTCGATGGCCGACGTGGCCTTCAGCGGCCGCAGGTCGAGGATGCACTCGTGCGCGACGAGCCCGCCCGGCCCCGTGTACAGGACCGGATAGTGAGGCGAGAGCCGCCGCGCGATGTAGTTGGCGGCGAGGATCGCGCTCTCGGTCGCCGCAGTGAGCCCTTCGCCGCCCATCATCGTCACGTACATCCACGAGATGGGCAGGATCGACGCGCTGCCGTAGGGCGCCGCCGAAACCGCCGCGGCCCGGTGCGACTCGTCGTCCAGCGCGAAGTGCCCCGGCAGGAACGGCGCGAGGTGCGCCTTGACCGCGACCGGACCCACGCCGGGCCCGCCGCCGCCGTGCGGAATGCAGAACGTCTTGTGCAGGTTCAGGTGCGACACGTCGGCGCCGAAGTGCCCGGGGGCCGCCAGGCCGACCAGAGCGTTGAGGTTGGCGCCGTCGACGTACACCTGCCCGCCGTGCGCGTGCACGATCTCGCAGACGCGGCGGATGCCCGCCTCGAACACGCCGTGCGTCGACGGGTACGTGACCATGATCGCGGCGAGCGCCTGCGCGTGCAGAGCCGCCTTGGCCTCGAGGTCGACGAGGTCGACGTTGCCGTCGTCGTCGCACGCGACGACGACGACCTGCATGCCTGCCATCTGCGCGGAAGCGGGATTCGTGCCGTGCGCGGACGCCGGGATCAGGCAGACGTTGCGCCCGCCTTCGCCGCGGCTCGCGTGCCAGGCACGGATCGCGAGCAGCCCCGCGTACTCGCCTTGCGAGCCCGCATTCGGCTGCAGCGACACCGCGTCGTAGCCGGTGACCGCGCACAGCATCCGTTCGAGGTCGTCGACGAGCCGGCGATAGCCCTGCGCCTGCGCCGCGGGCACGAACGGGTGCAGCGCCGCGAACTCGGGCCACGTGACCGGGATCATCTCCGCTGTCGCGTTGAGTTTCATCGTGCACGAGCCCAGCGGGATCATCGCGCGGTCGAGCGCCAGGTCGCGGTCGGCGAGCGTGCGCAGGTAGCGCAACATCTCGGTCTCCGACCGGTGGCGGTGGAACACCGGGTGCGCGAGGAACGGGGACGTGCGCAGGAGGGTCGGCGGCAGCGCGTCGGCGGTCGCCGCATCGAGGTCGGCCACGCCGAACGGCGGCTCGCCGCCACCGAAGACGCGGAACACGCGCTCGACGTCGTCGCGCGTCGTCGTCTCGTCGAACGACAGGCCGAGCGTCGCATCGTCGACGCGACGGAACACGACGCCCGCGGCGTCGCCGGCGGCGACGATGGCGGCGGTCTTCGCGCCGGTCGTCACGGTGATGGTGTCGAAGAACAGGCGCGTCGGTACCGCGAAACCGAGCCGCTCGAGGCCAGCCCTGGCGAGCGCCGCCATCCGGTGCGTGCGCCGGGCGATACGCACGAGCCCCTCGGCGCCGTGGTAGACCGCGTACATCCCGGCGATGACGGCGAGCAGCACCTGCGCCGTGCAGATGTTGGACGTCGCCTTCTCGCGGCGGATGTGCTGCTCGCGCGTCTGCAGCGCGAGCCGGTACGCGGCGTTGCCCTGCGCGTCGACCGTGACGCCGACGAGCCTCCCGGGAAGCGATCGCTTGAACTCGTCGCGCGTGGCCATGTAGCCCGCGTGCGGCCCGCCGTAGCCCATCGGCACGCCGAAGCGCTGCGTCGAGCCGACGACCGCGTCGGCGCCCCACTCGCCGGGAGGCGCGAGCAGCGTCAGCGCGAGGACGTCGGCGGCGACCACCGCGAGGGCGCCCTGTGCGTGCAGCTCGGCGACGAGGCCACGGTAGTCGCGTACGTCGCCGTTGCCGCCCGGGTACTGCAGCAGCGCGGCGAAGGCGCCTGCGCGCGGCGCGTCCGCGGCCGGGCCGACCAAGACGGTCACGCCCAGCGGCCCCGCGCGCGTGCGCACGACGTCCTGCGTCTGCGGGAACACGTCGTCCGCGACGAAGAACACGCGGCTCTCGCTCCTGCCGACGCGCAGCGCCAGCGCCATCGCCTCGGCCGCCGCCGTCGCCTCGTCCAGCATCGACGCGTTGGCGATCGCCATGCCGGTGAGGTCGCAGACCATCGTCTGGAAATTGACGAGCGCCTCGAGGCGCCCCTGCGAGATCTCGGGCTGGTACGGCGTGTACGCCGTGTACCACGCGGGGTTCTCGAGGATGTTGCGCAGGATTACGCCGGGCGTGTGCGTGCCGTAGTAGCCCATGCCGATGTGCGACGTGCGCACCGCGTTGCGCGCGGCGATCGCCTTCAGGCGCGCGAGCGCCATGGCCTCGGTCACCGGCCCCGGCAGCGGCAGCGGCGCGCGCTCACGGATGGCCGCGGGCACGATCGCGTCGATCAGCGCGGCCCGCGACGGGTAGCCCAGTACCGCGAGCATCGCCGCCTGGTCTTCGGGCGACGTGCCGATGTGGCGCGCCGCAAACCCCGAGGCGTCCTCGAGCGCGGCCAGGCCGCCCGCGGCGGGATCGGAACTGTGCATGGGCTTGCTCATGCCTCGCTGATCAGCTTCGTGTAGGCCGCCGCGTCCAGCATCGTCGCGAGCGCGCCCGGATCGGCGGGCTTGACCCGGAACAGCCACGCCGCGTACGCGTCCTGGTTCACCGATTCCGGGGTCCCGGTGACGTCGGCGTTCACGGCGACGACCTCGCCGGCGATCGGCGCGTAGACGTCGCTCGCCGCCTTGACCGACTCGACGACCGCGCAGGCCTCGCCGGCCTTCAGCGCGCGGCCGACCGCGGGCAGCTCGATGAACACGAGGTCGCCCAGCGCCGCCTGCGCGTGGTCGGTGATGCCGACGGTGACCGTGCCGTCGGCCTCGGCGCGCATCCACTCGTGGCTGTCGGCGTACTTCAGGTGGGCGGGAACGTTCATGGCGTCATCTCCGTTGGCAGGTCAGGATCCGGATCAAGATCTTCGATTGCGATTCAGCTCACCAGCACCTTGCCGTTGCGCACGAACGGCGGCTTCACCACGCGTGCGGCGAGCCGCTTGTCGCGGACGGCGACGTGCACGACGTCGCCGGCAGCGACTTCCGTCGGCAGCGAGGCGAGCGCGATCGACTTGCCGAGCGTGGGCGAGAAGGTGCCGCTGGTGACCTCGCCGTCCCCGTGCGCGGTTCCGACTTTCTGGTGCGCGCGCAGCACGCCGCCGGCATCCTGCAGCAGCAGGCCGGTCAGTCGCCGCGCCGGCGGGTGCGCGACGAGGGCCGCCTTGCCGACGAAGTCGCGCGGGCTCGCGAGGTCGACCGTCCACGCGAGACCTGCCGCGAGCGGCGAGGTCGACTCGTCCATGTCCTGCCCATAGAGGTTCATGCCGGCCTCGAGGCGCAGCGTGTCGCGCGCGCCGAGACCGCACGGCCGCACGCCGGCCGCCACCAGAGCGTTCCACGTCGCCTCCGCCCGCGCGGCGGGGACCATGACCTCGAAGCCGTCCTCGCCCGTGTAGCCGGTGCGCGCGACGAACGCCGGGCCGGCGCCGGTATCGACCTCGCGACCGAAGAACGGCTTCATTTCCGCGGTCGCCGCGTCGCTGCCGGGCAGCGCGGCCCACACCTTCGCACGCGCGTGCGGCCCCTGCACGGCGATCATCGCGAGGTCGTCGCGCGGCGACAGCGTGAGGCGCGGCGCGCGCTCGCCGAGCAGCCGCCGGAACCACGCGACGTCCTTGTCCGTGGTGCCCGCGTTGACGACGATGCGGAAGAAGTCCTCGCGCAGGAAGTAGACGATGAGGTCGTCGAGCACGCCGCCGTCCGGCCGCAGCAGGCACGAGTAGAGCGCGCGGCCGGAGTCCTTCAGCTTGTCGACGTTGTTGGCGAGCGCGTAGCGCAGGAACTCGCGCGCGCCGGCGCCGGAAAGGTCGACCGCCCGCATGTGCGACACGTCGAACATGCCGGCGTCGCGCCGGACGGCGTGGTGCTCGTCGATCTGGGAGCCGTAGTGGACCGGCATGTCCCAGCCGCCGAAGTCGACCATGCGCGCGCCGGCGGCGCGGTGCACGGCGTTGAGAGGGGTCTGCTTGAGCACGGCGCGTTTCTCCCGAAGGCACGACGAAAAGGGCGAAGCGTCACTGCCGCTTCGCCCCGTCTGTCCTTTTACCTGAGAGATTGGGAGGCCGCGATGCTCGCGCGGCTTCCGGTGCCCCTTCGGTGGGTCGCCGCCGGCGCCGGCGCGATGCCGGCCTCCGTGCGACCGCTCTCCAGAGTGCGGTTGCGTCGCGTGCAGTCCTCGGTACCTGAGCGGTTGTCGGGAATGCGCCTTCGGTGGCGGGGCCGGGGATCGCAAGTCCCCCGCACCGCACTCTCCTGCACGGACCGCCTCGATTCTACCGGCCCGGGTGCGGGCCGGGCAACCGGGGCCGTGCCGGCCCCGGTCCGACCGTGCCTACTTCTTGAGCGTCAGGATCCACTCGACGAGGTCCTTGATGTCGGCGTCCGACACCGCGGCGTTCGGCGGCATCGGGATCTGGCCCCAGACGCCCGAACCGCCCGCCTTCACCTTCTTCGCGAGGTTCGCGGCGGCGCCCTTGTCGTTGCGGTACTTGTTCGCGACGTCGACGTACGACGGCCCGACGAGCTTCTTGTCGACGGCGTGGCACGCGGCGCAGCCGTCCTTCTTCATCATCGCTTCGGCCTTCGCGTTGTCGAGGGCGGCGTGGGCGGCGCCGGAGGCGAGCAACGCGGCGCCGGCGAGCGAAACCAGGACTGCTTTCATGGCGACTCCATGGAACGGTGGATAGGGGTACGTGACGGCGCCGCCTTCCCTCCGCGGGCGCGGCCGGCGTCCGCCCGGCAGGCGAAACCGTGCGATTCTACCGAAGTCGGGCACCCTCGGGCGCCAGCGCGTCGGCGACGTCCAGGATGGACACCATCGGCGGAAGGCAGGTCGTGCCGCGGCACACCCAGGCCTGCGCGCCGGACGCGGGCGCAGCACCCTTGGCGAGTGCCGGCGGCACGTCGGTGCACTGCGCGAGGTTGAGCACGCGCACGTGCGGGCGATAGGTCGCCTCGAGCGTGCGCTGCCACGCCGCACAGTCGTCGGCCGCGCCGGCGAGCAGCACCGACGCCGGCGGCGATTCCAGCGCGGCCATCGCGGTCAGCAGGCTCGAGTAGCCGCCCGGCGACTCCGCGAGCATCGGCGCGTACAGCTCGACCGTCCGCCGCGCAGTCTCGACGTACCGGAGGTCGCCGGCCAGGTGCCCGAACACGGCCAGCGCGTGCGCGGCAACGCCGTTGCCCGACGGCGTGGCGTTGTCGTGGCCCGGCTTCGTCCGATGGAACAGGCGCTCGTGGTCGTGGCTCGTGAACCAGAATCCGCCGCGCTCCCGGTCCTCGAATCGCGCGAGCAGCACGTCGGCGATCTCCCGCGCCCAGTCGAAGTCCGCGCGCCGGAAGCGCGTCTGCATCAGCTCGACCAGCGCCGCCAGCAGGAACGCATGGTCGTCGAGGTAGGCGTTCAGGTCCGCCCGCTCGCCGCGCCGAGTGGCGGAAAGGCGACCGTCGCGCCACGCGGTCCGCTCGAGCGCGTCGGCGGCGGCGAACGCGAGGTCGGCCCAGCGCGGCTCGTCCAGCGCGCGGGAGGCGCGCGCGAGGCCGGCGATCGCGAGCGCGTTCCACGACGTGAGGATCTTGTCGTCGCGGCCGGGCCGCACGCGGTTCGCGCGCGCGGCGAACAGCGCGGCCCGCGCGCCGGCGAGCCGCGTCTGCGCGTCCGGCAGGCTGATGGCGAGCCGCGCGGCGATCGCGTCGAGCGGCTCCGACACGCGCAGGTTCCACGCGTGGCCCTCGAAGTTCGGCGGCAGGTCGAGGCCGTAGTACGGCGAGGCGACGGCGAACTCGTCGGCCGACGTCGCCGCCTGCGCCTCGTCGCGCGTCCACACGTAGAACTTCCCTTCGTGACCCTCGCTGTCGGCGTCGAGGCTCGAATAGTACGCGCCGTCCGGCGCGCGCATCTCCCGGACCAGCCAGCCGACGATGTCGCGCGCGACGTCGGCGTAGCGGCGCTCACCCGTGACGCGCGCGAGGTCCGCGTACAGCGCGAGCAGCGGCCCGTTGTCGTAGAGCATCTTCTCGAAGTGCGGGATCGACCACTGCGCGTCCACCGAGTACCGGCAGAAGCCGCCGCCCAGCTGGTCGTGAATGCCGCCGTCGGCCATGCGGTCGAGCGTGGTGCGGACGATGGCGAGCGCCTCGGCGTCACCGCGCTGCGCGTATGCGTGCAGGCAGTAGTCGAGCTCGGCCGGATGCGGGAACTTGGGCGCTGCGCCGAAGCCGCCGTGCACGGGGTCGAAGGTCCGCTTGAGTCCGGCGAGCGCGTGCGCCGGCGCCTCGTACGGCCACGCCGCGGCGCCCCCTTCGGGCTCCAGCGTGGCGAGCGCCTCCGCGAGTCGCGCGCTCTGCTCGGCGAGCGCGTCGCGCTGCTCGCGGTAGGCGGCCGCGACCTGCGGCAGGAGATCGAGGAAGCCCGGCAGCCCGTAGCGGCCGTGCTTGGGGAAGTAGGTGCCGCCGAAGAACGGCGCGCCGTCGGGCGTCAGGAACATCGTCAGCGGCCAGCCGCCCGACCGGCGCGTCAGCAGCGCGTGCGCGGTCTGGTAGATCTGGTCGAGGTCCGGGCGCTCCTCGCGGTCGACCTTGACGTTGACGAACGCGTCGTTCATCGCCGCCGCGACCGCGGGGTCCTCGAACGACTCGTGCGCCATCACGTGGCACCAGTGGCACGCCGAGTACCCGACCGACAGCAGGATCGGCTTGTCCTCGGCGCGCGCCTTCGCGAGCGCCTCCTCGCCCCACGGATACCAGTCGACCGGATTGTCCGCGTGCTGCTGCAGGTAGGGGCTCGTCGCCCCGGCGAGACGGTTAGACATCGCGTTGGTCCAATTGGAGCGCCGCAACGCGGACTCGTGCGCCTTGGGCTTTCAGCCCGCACGTGCGCGTTGCTGAACGGGAAGCGAAGCGACCTGTGATCGACGCGCTTTCGGTCTTTGCCGCGCGGAAAGCGCCGGGCCGCCCCAAGCTTTCCGCGCTGACTGCCTCGAATCGTGAAATGCGCAACCGGCCCGCTGGGCCGGTTGCGCATTTCACGATTCGTCGAACGCCACGCGCTCGAAGTCCCCGCCCCGCTGCAGCAGCTTGGTCAGCCGGAACTTGCGCTCGGGGCCGGTATCCATCGAGCGCAGCATCCGGCTGGGGTTGAACGTCCGCGGCGGCACGATCAGCGACGCCTTCTCGCCGTCGGTCTCGGCCAGCAGGAGCGCGGGCATCGGCAGCTCTTCGGCGAACGCGATCGACGTCGGCCGCGCCGCGATCGACCGCGGCTGTCCGGCGTACATCGACAGCGAGATCGCGAGCTCGCCGGACGGGCTGTACGCGACGCGCGTGACGTACGCGAGCCGCGTGCGCTCGTCGTCGCGAACGACCACCAGCTGGTCGAGGAACCAGCGAAAGCGCGTGGACTCGCGCCGGATGAGGCTCGCCTCGCGCCACGCGTAGTCGCCCTGCCAGCGCTCCCACGGCCAGTTGCGCTCGGCCTCCTCCTTGTAGCGGTCGTAATCGGTCAACGCGCCCAGCGTCTGCAGGTGCTGCGCGCCCTGGAACGTCAGGCGGCCGAGCGGGTCCTGCCGGTCGAACGTGCGTCCGCCGACGCGGAAGTACGCGGCCTGCACGCCGCCGGCCGTCAGCTGGATCGCCTCGATCACCGCGTCGGTGTCGCGCACCGGCAGCTGGTACCACTTGCGATCGAGGTGCACGAGGAGCGCCGTCGCGCCCTCGACCGACGTGTCGTGCCCGAGCTGCAGCTCGGCGGGACTCGCGCCGGCGGAAAGCCGCTTCAGGCGTCCGCGCACGCTGGTGGCGAGCTTGCCCGGGTAGCCGAATCGCATCGACGCCGGCGCGCTCGGCGGCGCGGTTGCGGCCAGCCACGCGCCGACGGACGAGTCGAGGTCGACGAGCAGCACCGGACCCTCGGTCTCGCGCTGCTGCGCGTACGGGAAGATCTTGCGCGCCCACTGCGCGAGCCAGCGGTCGGTCAGTTCGATCTGGCGCACGGACATCGCGCACGGATCGGCGAGCCCCAGCAGCAGCGCGTGGCAGTACGTCGAGTAGCACGAGATGCCGACGGCGTTCGGCTGCAGATCGTCGGACACCGACGTCACCGCGCAGTCGAGCAACTCGGCCAGCCGGTAGTACGCGTGGAGCTCCTGCCAGAGCGCCGGCGGCGTGACGCGGCGCGCGAGTCCGTTGACGATCACGAGCTGCTTGCCGACGTACAGGCCGCGCTGCAGCAGCTTGGCCTTCACGCCCTGCAGCTCGACGTCGCCTTCCAGCAGCGGCTTCAGGCAGGCGGAATACTGCTCCCACAACCCCTGCCACAGCGACAGCGCCTGCTCCATGGCGTCGACCTCGCGGTCGGACGCCGGCTGCGGCTTGCCGGCGTAGCGGCGCGCGAGCTCGGTGTGCAGGTGCGCGACCTGCTCGCGCATCACTTCGGCGATCGTCGCGCGCTCGCGCGGCGCGAAGTCCGCCGCCGAGAGCGCCCGCAGCTGGCCGCGGACCGCTTCGTACAGCGGCGTCACCGCGGAGATCAGCAGCGACTTGGTCCACCGCTTCGCGCCTTCGGCATCGGCGAACGCGAGCGGCGGAACCTCGTCTCGCGGGGGATCGGCCTTGGCCGGCCGCATGGCTTCGGAGGCGGTGTCCTGCTGCATGTCAGTCGCGATGGGCCGTCCCGAGCGACTGACCTGCCACGGCCTCGGGCCGCGCACCATGGCGAGCTGGCCCGCCCCGCGCGCGAGGGCGGCGGGCAGCGAGCGCTGGTGTTCATGCGCGATGGGCCGCCCGAGCGCTGAGCTGCGACGGCCTCATTGGCCGCGCACGTCAATCGGGGCGTTGCGTGTCGGCCGTCGCCCTCCGCGTGCGGCCGGCCGGCTCCGCCCGCGGGGGCGCCGCGAGCGCAGCGAGCGTGGGGGCTGTTTCATCCTGGCGCAGCGAGCGAGAGGGTCGTTTCGTCCTAGTCGCGATGGGCCGTCCCGAGCGACCGACCTGCCGCGGGCTCGCGGGTCGCGCCGCGACATCGCCCCACGCGCGAAGGCGGCTCGGAGGGCAGCGAGCGTGGGGAGCGTTGCATCAACGCGCTTATAGCACAAAGCCGCGGCCGCCGCCCCGTGCGGCAGGCGCGGTCCCGACGGCTGGCGGCCGGGGCACGCCCGGGCGGATCGAGCGCGAATATTCGCCAACGTCGCGGTGGATTGTTCGCGTGTGCCCGCGTGCACGATGCCTCAAGGTTGGGGTGATGCCGAAGTGCGAGCACGGCAAGGTCCGTGAAGACCGATCCGCGGGCCCCACCGGGCTAAAGGTTCCCTCCACCCGCGAGGGCGGACGCAATACCCCTCGAGGGCGCGCGTCCGCATCGATCGCCCCGCCGCCCTCGCGGGATATTTTTCGGGAGCCGCCAGCCGGCCGACGACGACGAGGCGATGACGGACATGAAAACCCGCGACACCGAGTCCCAATCCCTGCCCGAGCCGGCGGAGCCCCGCCGCCTCCGCGATGCGACGCGGATCGTCGTCGCCGTCTACGCGCTGATGGTGTTGGCAGCGCCCCTGATCCTGCGGTACTGGCCGGACCCCGATTCGCTGCCGGTGGCCGCGCCGGCGTACGCGGCCGCCGCGGCGGCCCCGCACTGCACGCCGCCACCCGCCTCCGGCCCGTCGTGTCCGCCCCGGCCCGCGCCGGACGACATGGACTGACCGCGGGGCCTAGACCAGTACGCGCTCGATCCCGCCTGCGGTCGCCTTCGCGACGTAGTCGGCCATCCAGCGCTCGCCCAGCACGCGCTTCGCGATTTCGACGACGATGTAGTCGGCCTGCGTGCCGGCGTCGTCGGCGAACCGCGACAAGCCCTGCAGGCACGACGGGCACGACGTCAGCACCTTGACGTCGCCGGCGAACCCGTCGCCGCGCAGCGCCGCGGCGCCGCGGCGCATCTCCTCCTCCTTGCGGAAGCGGACCTGGGTGGACACGTCCGGCCGCGAGACCGCGAGCGTCCCCGACTCGCCGCAGCAGCGGTCGGCGAGCGCGACGTCCTTGCCCACGAGGTCGCGCACGACGGCCAGCGGCGCGTACGTCTTCATCGGCGTATGGCACGGGTCGTGGTACAGGTAGCGCGTGCCTTCGACGCCGTCGAGCCGGACGCCCTTCTCCATCAGGTACTCGTGGATGTCGAGCAGCCGGCAACCCGGGAAGATCCGGTCGAACTCGTACTTCAGGAGCTGGTCCATGCACGTGCCGCACGACACGATCACCGTCCTGATGTCGAGGTAGTTCAGCGTGTTGGCGACGCGGTGGAACAGCACGCGGTTGGCGGTGGTGATCCGCAGGCCCTCGTCGTGGTTGCCCGCCGACGTCTGCGGATAGCCGCAGCACAGGTAGCCCGGCGGCAGCACCGTCTGCGCGCCGACGTGGAACAGCATCGCCTGCGTGGCGAGCCCCACCTGCGAGAACAGCCGCTCGGACCCGCAGCCCGGGAAGTAGAACACCGCCTCGCCGTCGTCCGCGGGCCGCGCAGGGTCGCGGATGATCGGCACGACCGTGTCGTCCTCGATGTCGAGCAGCGCGCGCGCAGTGCGCCTGGGCACGCCCGCCGGCATCGGCTTGTTGACGAAGTGGATCACCTGCGATTTGAGCGGCGGCCTGCCCACCGTCGGCGGCGGCCGCTTCGCCTGCGCGCGCACGACGCCGGTGGTCTTCGCGAACCGGTACGCGAGGCGCTGCGCGCGGTAGCCCCAGTCGATCAGCAGCGTCTTCACGAGCTTGATCGTCGTCGGGTCGGTCGCGTTGAGGAAGAACATCGACGCGGCGGTGCCCGGGTTGAACTTCTTGTGGCCGCCCTTGCGCAGCAGGTTGCGCATCGCGATCGACACGTCGCCGAAGTCGATGTCGACCGGGCACGGGTTCACGCACTTGTGGCAGACCGTGCAGTGGTCGGCGACGTCGCCGAACTCGTCGAAGTGCTTCAGCGACACGCCGCGCCGCGTCTGCTCCTCGTACAGGAACGCCTCGATCAGCAGCGACGTCGCGAGGATCTTGTTGCGCGGGCTGTAGAGCAGGTTCGCGCGCGGCACGTGCGTCGAGCACACCGGCTTGCACTTGCCGCAGCGCAGGCAGTCCTTGATCGAGTCGGCGATCTCGCCGACCGCGGAGGCCTCTCGAGGATCAGGCTCTCGTGGCCGATCAGCGCGAAGCTCGGCGTGTACGCGCCGGAGAGGTCCGCGGGCCGCGCCGGGTCGCGCAGCAGCTTGCCGCGGTTGAAGCGGCCGTCGGGGTCGACCGCGCGCTTGTACGCGGCGAACGGCGCCAACTCGGCATCCGTCAGGTACTCGAGCTTGGTGATGCCGATGCCGTGCTCGCCCGAGATGACGCCGCCCAGCGCGCGCGCCAGCGCCATGATGCGCGCGACCGCGGCGTTCGCGTCCTGCAGCATCGCGTAGTCGTCGGAGTTGACCGGGATGTTCGTGTGCACGTTGCCGTCGCCGGCGTGCATGTGCAGCGCGACGAACACGCGGCTCTTCAGCACCCGCGCGTGGATCTCGTTGACGTGCTTCGTCACCGGCGCGAACGCGAGGCCCGCGAAGACTTCGTCGAGCGGCGACTTCAGCTCGCGCTTCCACGACACGACGACCGAGCGGTCCTGCAGAGCGGGGAACGTCGCGTCGAGCCGGTCGGCGAGGTCCTGCCAGCGTGCGCGCACGGCGGCGACGAGTTCGCGCGCCTCGTCGACCTTGGCCTCGACGACTTCCGGCGGCGGCCGCGTCTCGCTGTCGGGCGGCCACGCGGCCGACACCTGCGGGCGGCGAGGAACGCCGTAAGCGCGTCGGCGAGCCGCAGCTTGTTGGCGAGCGAGAATTCGATGTTGATCCGCTCGATGCCGTCGGTGTAGTCGGCCAGCCGCGGCAGCGGGATCACCACGTCCTCGTTGACCTTGAACGCGTTCGTGTGCCGCGCGATGGCGGCGGTGCGCGCGCGGTCGAGCCAGAACTTGCGCCGCGCGTCCGCCGAGACGGCGACGAAGCCCTCCGCGCCGCGCGCGTTGGCGATGCGCACGACCGCGGAGGCCGCCTTCGCGACGGCCGCGTCGTCGTCGCCGACGATGTCGCCCATCAGCACCATCCGCGGCCGGCCGTGGCGCTTGGCCTTGGTCGCGTAGCCGACCGCCTTCACGTAGCGCTCGTCGAGGTGCTCCAGCCCCGCGAGCAGCACGCGCGCCGCGCCTGACTTCGGCAGCGCGTCGACGTGGTCCTTGATCTCGACGATCGCCGGCACCGACTCGCGCGCGAGGCCGAAGAACTCGAGGCAGACGGTGCGCACGGCCGGCGGCATCCGGTGCAGCACGAAGCGCGCGCTGGTGACGAGCCCGTCGCAGCCTTCCTTCTGCACGCCGGGGAGCCCCGCCAGGAACTTGTCGGTGACGTCCTTGCCGAGTCCCGCCTTGCGGAACGCCGAGCCCGGGATGACCAGCGTCTCGCGGCGCGTCATCGTCCGGCCGTCCGCCGCGAGCCACGCCAGCTCGAACGTCGCCTGCTTCGCGTCGTGGATCTTGCCGAGGTTGTGGTCGGTGCGCGTGACTTCGAGCCACTGCGCGTCCGGCGTCACCATCCGCCACGACACGAGGTTGTCGAGCGCCGTGCCCCACAGCACCGCCTTCTTGCCGCCCGCGTTGACCGCGACGTTGCCGCCGATGCACGAGGCGTCCGCCGACGTCGGATCGACGGCGAACACGAGGCCGGCCCGCTCGGCGGCGTCGATGACGCGGCGCGTGACCACGCCGGCGCCGCAGTCGATCGTCGGCGTGGCCTCGGCGTGCCCGCGCAGCACGACGCGCTCGACGTCCGACAGCCGCTCGAGCTTTTCCGTGTTGATGACCGCCGAACGCGCGTCGAGCGGAATCGCGCCGCCGGTGTAGCCGGTGCCGCCGCCGCGCGGGATGATCGTGAGCCCGAGTTCGATGCAGCCCTCGACGAGGCCGCGCACCTCGTCCTCGGTGTCCGGATGCAGCACGACGAACGGGTACTCGACGCGCCAGTCGGTGGCGTCGGTCACGTGCGACACGCGCGCCAAGCCGTCGAACGCGATGTTGCCGCGGTCGGTGTGGCGCGCGAGCACGCGGCGCGTGCGGCGGCGAAGCTCCGCCGTCTCCGCGAACGACGTTGCGAACCGGTCGACGGCCGCGCCGGCCGCCGCGATCAGCCGCGCGACCTTGGCGTCGCGCTCGGCGTCGGCGCCGACGCCGTGCTGCCGGCGGCGGTCGACCTCCCGCAGCCGGTGGCGCAGCGCGTCGACGAACAGCACCTGCCGCTTCGGGTTGTCGAGGAGGTCGTCCTGCAGGTACGGATTGCGGTCGACGACCCAGACGTCGCCCAGCACCTCGAACAGCATCCGCGCCGAGCGGCCGGTGCGCCTCTCGCCGCGCAGTTCCTGCAGCAGCCGCCACATGTCCGCCCCGAGCAGGCGGATCACGATCTCCCGGTCGGAAAACGACGTGTAGTTGTACGGGATCTCGCGCAGACGCGGAGCGTCCGTGCCGGAATCCGCAGCGACGAAGGCGTCGGCGACCGTGTTCATGGCGGGCCCGCTAGTCTACCGCAGTGCAGCAAGCCGCCGGCGCGCGGGCGACGCGCGGGTCGGCGGTGCAGTAAAATGATCCGCTGTCCGTCCTGAACCGAGGCCCGGCCATGCCGACCCCCGCCCTTGCGCGCCGCCTTGCACCCATCGCGCTCGCAGGCATTGCGTTCTGCGCAGCCGCGGCCGCGCCCGACCCCGCCGTAGTCGACGAGCTGGCCAAGTGGCGCGCGCGTGCCGACGCGAGCCTGACGCGCGAGCGCGGCTGGCTGTCGATCGTGTCGCGCGACGAGTTGACGCCGGGCACGTACCGGATCGGTTCGGCGCCGGACAGCCAGATCGTCCTCCCGAAGGGCCTGGCTCCCGCGCACCTCGGTGTGGTCGTCGTGTCCGACGGCAAGGCCCGCCTCGAACTCGCGAAGGGCCAGAAGATGCGCACGGTCACGAAGGAGCCCGACGACTCGGAGGAGTTCACTGCGCGCGACCTCGTGACCGGCGCGTCGCGCCTCGAATGGGTGACGGCAGGCCGCCTGTCGCTGCAGTTCGTCAAGCGCGAGGACGGAAGGATCGTCGTGCGCGCCGCCGACCGCGACTCGCCGCGGCGCAGGAACTTCGCCGGCCGCGTCTGGTTCGAGCCGAAGGCCGAGTTCCGCGTACCGGCGAAGTTCGTGCCGACGTCGCAGGGCGCCACCATCCCGATCGCCAACGTGCGCGGCGAGATCAGCTACGAGAAGGTCGCCGGCACGCTCGAGTTCGCCGTCAACGGCCAGAAGATGTCGCTCGACGCGCTCGACGACGAGGGCAACCTCTTCATCATCTTCCGCGACGGCACCAGCAACTCGACCACCTACCCGCCCGGCCGCTTCCTGTTCATCGAGAAGCCGAAGGACGGCACGTGGATCGTCGACTTCAACCGCGCGTACAACCCGCCGTGCGCGTTCTCCGCGTTCACGACGTGCCCGCTGCCGCCGCCGCAGAACTGGCTGAAGGGCGACATGGCCGCCGGCGAGAAGTACGCCGGGCGGAAGTCGTAGTCATCCGGTCGCCGCGCGCCGGCGCTTCGAGGCAACCCGCGCTCGGAGCATCGTGCGCGCATCCGTAGAGGGAGGCCCCATGCCCACGAAGCTCGATTACTCCAAGCTCTCGCTGATGGATGCCCTCGATCTCGCGACGCTGATCGAGATCGAGGCGTACAAGCGGTACACGCAGTTCGCCGACCGCCTGGGAAGCGGGTCCGGCGACGACGCCGCGTCGGTGTTCCAGTCGATGGCCGTCAACGAGAGCAAGCACGGCGAGCAGATCGCCGAGCGCCGGCTCGCCCTGTTCGGCGATCGACCCCCGAACGTCAGGCTCGGCGACATCTTCGACGTGGAGGCCCCCGACTTCGGCGCGCCTCGCTGGAACATGTCCCCGCTGAGCGCGTACATGGTGGCGCTGTCCTCCGAGAAGAAGGCCTTCGCGTTCTACGACCTCGCTCTGCGCTACGTGACACAGCCCGACGTCAAGGCGCTGTTCGAGGAGCTTCGGACCGAGGAGGCCGAACACGTGCAGATGATCGAGTCGATCATCGCGAAGCTGCCGCCTTCGGCCAGGGTCGACCTCGAGGACGAAGACGAGGGCGCGGTGCCGAACGCAACGGAGCGCAAGTCGCGGTCGCCCTATTAGGTGGTCGCGGCGCAGGCCGCACGCAAGACGCGGTCGCGGGCCGGCGCTCGGCGGCCTGCCGGCTACGGCGCCGGGGCCTGCCGGTAGCCGATCGCCTCCGCGAGGTGCCGCGGCGCGATGGCTTCCGCGCCGGCGAGATCGGCGATCGTGCGCGCGACCTTCAGCACGCGGTGATAGCCGCGTGCGGAGAGCGCAAGTCGCGCGGTCGCCTTCGCCAGCAGCGCCTCGCCGTCGGCATCCGGCGCGCAGTGGCGGGCGATTTCCGCGGGGAGGAGCCGCGCGTTGGTCCTGCCCTGGCGCGCGCGCTGCCGCGCGCGTGCGGCGACGACGCGCGCCCGGACGGTGGCCGAGTCCTCGCCTGAGGGTGCGGCGCCTCCCGCGGCACCCGAGAGCTCCTCCGTCGCGAGCGGCGGCACCTCGAGCTTCAGATCGATGCGGTCGAGCAGCGGCCCCGACACGCGCGCGCGGTAGCGCGCCACGCGGTCCGGCGTGCAGCGGCAGCGGCCGGTGCGGTCGCCCAGGTAGCCGCACGGGCAGGGATTCATCGCGGCGACCAACTGGAACTGCGCGGGAAACGAGCTCTGCCGCGCCGCGCGCGAGATGTGGATGACGCCGGATTCGAGCGGCTCGCGCAGCACTTCGAGCACGCGCCGGTCCCATTCCGGCAGCTCGTCGAGAAAGAGCACGCCATGGTGCGCGAGCGAGATCTCGCCGGGCCGCGGATCGCTGCCGCCGCCGACCAGCGCGACGGCGCTCGCCGTGTGGTGCGGCGCGCGGAACGGGCGCCGGCCCCAGTGCGCCGGCGCGAACCGCCCGGCGATCGACGCGACGGCGGCGACCTCGAGCGCCTCGTCGTCGTCCAGCGGCGGCAGCAGCGACGGCAGCCGGTGCGCGAGCATCGACTTGCCGGTGCCGGGCGGCCCGGTCAGCAGCAGCGAGTGCCCGCCCGCCGCGGCGATCTCCAGCGCCCGCTTCGCGTGCGCCTGGCCGCGCACGTCGCGCAGGTCCGGCGCGGCATCGCCGGCGGGCGCCTCGCCAGGCAGCGCCTCCGGCAGCAGGGTGCGCGCCGTCAGGTGCGCGCACACCGCGAGCAGCGATCGGGCGCCGTATACCGTCGCGCCCTTGACCAGCGCGGCCTCGGCCGCGGACGCCTCCGGCAGCACGAAGGCACGGCCGTCGCGGCGCGCCGACAGCGCCATCGCCAAGGCGCCGCGGACCGCGCGCAGCTCGCCCGTGAGCGCCAACTCACCGGCAAACTCGTAGCGAGCGAGGTCCTGCGCCGGAATCTGGCCCGTCGCCGCGAGTATGCCGAGCGCGATCGGCAGGTCGTACCGGCCGGACTCCTTCGGCAGGTCGGCCGGCGCCAGGTTGACCGTGACCTTGCGCTGGGGAAACTCGAACTGCGCGTTCTGCATGGCCGCGCGCACGCGGTCGCGCGCCTCGCGGACCTCGGTATCCGGCAGGCCGACCAGGTGAATGCCGGGCAGCCCGCCGGCGATGTGGACCTCGACCGCGACCCGCGGCGCGTGCACGCCCGCGAGCGCGCGGCTGTGGAGGACGGCGACGGACATCGCGCCATTGTCGGCGCGCGCCGGCGTTCGACGCGATCGGCCGATCGGCCTAGCGCGTGGTCCGCCGCGACGACGCCGCCGGCCCTTCCGCAGCCGTCAGCCCAGCACCGAAGTCTGCGCGATGCCGGCGTCGACGAGCACGTGCTGCCCGGTCATCCCGTCGCTGTCGTCCGCGGCCAGGAACAGCGTCGCGCGCGCCACGTGGCCGGGGTCGAGGCGGATCTTGAGGCACTGCGCGTCGAGGAACTGTCGGTCGGCCGCCGGGTCGCGATGCAGCGCCGTCTGCCGCTCGGTGACGATCGCGCCGGGCACCAGCGCGTTGACGCGGATGTTGCGCGGTCCCAGCTCGCGCGCAAGCGTGCGCGTGAGGCCCAGGATGCCGGCCTTCGCCGTCGTGTACCCGACGAGGTTGGGGCGCCCGCGCATCCAGCTCACCGAGCCCATGTTGACGACGGCGCCGCCGCCTGCCGCGGCCATGCCCGGCGCGACGGCCTGGATCGCGAAGAAGTAATGCTTGAGGTTGAGCGCGAGCCGGTCGTCCCACGACTCCGGTGTGACGTCCTCCATCGCGTGCCGATCGTCGCGGCCGGCGTTGTTGACGAGCACGCGGATCGGGCCCAGCTCGGCACCCGCCTGCGCGAGCAGCGCCTGGTAGGCGCGCGCGTCGCGGACATCGCAGGCGCGGTACCAGGGGGGGGCGTGCCCGGCGGACGCGACCTCGTCGATCAGCGGCGCGCCGCCGTCGGGCTTCGTGCCGCAGAAGGCCACGCGCGCGCCCTGCGCCGCGAACGCGCGCACGACCTCCGCGCCGATGCCCGAGCTGCCGCCCGAGACGAACACGACGCGGTCGCGCAGCGAAGGATAGGTTGCGTAGGCCATCGTGACGCCCTCCATGCGTTCGGCGCTAGGCGCCCGCGGGCAGGATCTCGCTCAGCGCGACCGCGCGGCCCTCGTCGATGCTCCGGTGCGCGGCGAGGCCGGTGGCCACCGCCCGCAGGCCCTCGTCGAGCGGGATCTCCGCCGGCTTGCCGTGGCGCACGGCGTCGGCGAAGCGCAGGTGCTCGAGATAGGAGGCGCCGAAGTGGTGGCCGGGGTAGCGGATCGCGGTGTCCCAGACGCGGCGAACGGACACGCCGCGGCCGGTGCCGGAAGGCTCGCCCCAGACGGCGCGCCGGCCCCAGTCGGCGCGCCGGCCGTAGCGCAGCGTGAGCGAGGGCAGCAGCGATTCGATCTTCCCCTCGTCGCCGACGATCGTCAGGTGCTCGCTGTCCACCGAGTTCTCGGCGAACATGCACAGCTCGAGCATCGCGCGCGCGCCGCCGGGGTACTCGACGATCGCGTAGGCGCTGTCGAGGATGTCGGGCCGGCGGCCGCCGTAGTCCTCGTCGAGGTGATTGACGCGCTGGCCGCCCGAGGCGAACACGCGCAGCGGCCGCTCGCCGACGATGAGGTCCATCAGGTTGAAGTAGTGGCAGCACTTCTCGACCAGCGTGCCGCCGGTGTTCGCCGTGAAGCGGTTCCAGTCGCCGACCTTCGGGTAGAACGGCTCGCGGTGCTCGCGGATCGTCACCTGCTGGACGCGCCCGGCCGCGCCCTCGTGCGTCATCCGGATCGCCTCGGCGACCGGCGGCATGTACCGGTACTCCTGCGCCACCCAGACGATGGCGCGGACGCCCCGACGCCGGCGCTCGGCCTCGCGCGCGACCAGCTCCACGCCGTCCTCGATGCGCGTGACCAGCGGCTTCTCGACGAGGATCGCGAGGTCGGTCGCGAGCGCGTCGCGCATCACGGCGACGTGCGTGTGGTTCGGCGTGGCGACGACGACGGCGTCGCACAGCCCGCTCGCCAGCAGTTCGCGCGGATCGGCGAACACGCGGGGCTCGCCGCGGCAGAGCGCGCGCGCGGCGTCGCGGCTCGGGCCGTGCGGGTCGGCGATCGCCGTCACGCCGGCACCCCCGTCCGCCACGGGCATGGCCTGGATGTTCTCGATGTGCTCGCGGCCCATGCTGCCGCAGCCGATGATGCCGTAACGCAGATGTGTCGACATGCGTGGTGTCCCGGTATGCGTGCGCCGGCCCGGCGGGTGGTGCCGTCAGCCCTTCAATCCGCCCTGAGTGAGCCCGCCGACGACGCGCTCCTGGAACACGGCGATGAGGACGGCCACCGGCACGATCGCCACGACGAGCGCGGCCGAGATGATCGGCCACGGAAACGTGAACTCGCCCTGGTAGAGCGTGATGCCGACCGGCAGCGTGCGCATCGACGCGCTCGCGTTGAGCGACAGCGCGAGCAGGAACTCGTCCCAGGCGTTGACGAACGCGAGGATGCCCGCGGTGAACACGCCCGGGGCGGCCAGCGGCACGACGACCCGCCACAGCGCGCCCAGGCGCGTGCAGCCGTCGATCATCGCCGCGTTCTCGAGATCGCGGGGGATGCTCTGGAAGAAGCTCACCAGGACGAGCGTGCACACCGGGAGGTTCAGCACCGTGTAGGGCAGCACCAGCGCCGTATAGGTGTTGAGCAGGCCGAGCGAACGCATCGTCTGGAAGATCGGCACGAGCAGCGTCACCAGCGGGAACATGCTGGAGGCGACGATGCAGGTGAGGATCAGCTGGCGGTGGCGCAGGTTCAGCCGCGCGATCGCGTACGCGGCCAGCGCGGCGACGACGAGCGAGAGGATCGTCGAGAGCACGGCCACCGCCAGGCTGTTGCCGAGGTAGCGCAGCAGGGGCTGGTCGGTGAACGCCTGCACGTAGTTGGCGAGCGTCGGATCGCGCGGCCACCAGGTGATCGGCTTGCTGACGAGCTCGGCCTCGCTCTTGAGCGAGGTGAGCAGGATCCACACGGCCGGGAAGAAGCCGTTGACGACCACGATCGCCGCCGCGAGCAGCGTGAGCGGCCGGCCGCGCGGCAGCGTCACGCCTGCCTCCCGATGCGCCTTAAGTAGACGGTCGTCACCGCGAGCGAGAGCACGAACATGAACACGGCGAGCGTCGAGCCGTAGCCGACGTCGAGGTAGTCGATGGTCGTCTTGTGGATCAGCATCGCGAGCGTCTCGGTCGCGTTGCCGGGCCCGCCCTTGGTCATCGTGTACGGGATGTCGAAGGTCTGCAGCGCGGTGATCGTGCGGAAGATCAGCGCGACGATGATCGAGGGCATCAGCATCGGGATCGTGATCTGCCAGAACTGCTGCCAGCGGGTGGCGCCGTCGACCTGGGCCGCCTCGTAGAGCGAGCGCGGGATCATCTGCAGGCCGGCGAGCAGGATCAGCGCCATGAACGAGCTCGTCTTCCAGACGATCGTCAGGCAGATCGCGGCGAATGCCCAGCCCGGCCGCAGCAGCCACATCGTCGGCTCGCTGCCGAAGCCCAGCCGCCGGACGACGTCGTTGACCACGCCGTACTCGGTGTGGAAGAACCACGCGAAGATGAGGCCGGCGAACGCGAGAGGCAGCGCCCAGGGCAGGAGCAGCGCGAGCCGCACCGGCCACTGGCGCCGGAACGGCAGGTTGGCGAGCAGCGCGAGCCCGAGGCCGGCGACCAGCGCGCCCGGCACCGTGATCAGCGTGATGAGCACGGTGTTCCAGGTCGCGTTCCAGAAGTCGGCGTCCTCCAGCACCAGCAGGTAGTTCTCGAGGCCGACGAACTTCATCCCGCTGCCGCCGGACAGGCGCAGGTCGAAGAAGCTGTTGAAGATCAGCGTGCCGATCGGGTAGACGACGATCAGCGCGAGGAGCAGGAAGGCCGGCGCGAGCAGCAGCACGCCGAGCGCGGTCTCGCTCGGGTCGCGCAGCCGCTCGATCAGGCTCGCGCCGGCCATGGTCCGTCCGTCCGGTTCCGCTCAGCGCATCACGCGGGCGAGCCGCGACTGGATCTCGCCCACACCGTCGTCGGGCTTCTTGGTGCGCGCGAGCACGGCGCTCGTCGTCGTGCGGACGACGTCGCTCACCTGGCCGTAGTCCTTCGACAGCGGACGGCTCTTGCCGGCGATCACGACGTTCGACGCATCCTTGAACCAGGGGACGGCCTTGACGACGTCCGGGTCGGTGTAGACGCTCTGGTACACGGGAAGCAGCGACCCCTCGACCGCGAGGAACTTGCTGGCCGCGGGCGTCGACATGAACTTGACGAGCTTCGCCGCCTCGGCCTTGTTCTTGCTGAACGCGCTGACCGCCCACTGCCAGCCGCCCACGCAGGTCGCGCTCTTGCCGCCCGCCATCGCCGGCAGCGGCATCACGCCGACCTTGCCCTTGACCGTCGAGTCGTTGTCGACCTGGAAGCGGTCCCAGGCGAAGCCCCAGTTGATCGCGAAGACCACCTGGCCGGCCTTGAATTCGTTGACGGTGTCGGGTGTCTTGACCTCGGCGACGTTCCTCTTGATGACGCCGCTGTCGACCATCGCGAGCCACTGGTTGAGGCCCTTGACCGCCGCCGCCTTGTCCAGCGTCAGCTTGCCGGACGCGTCGTTGAACTCCTTGCCCTGGCTCCAGTAGGGGAGCAGGAACGTGCACACGGCGCCCTCGATCGGCGCGCCCTGGATCGACAGGCCCTGCAGGTTCGGATTGCCCTCGCCGGCCTGGATCTTCTTCGACGCGGCGGCGAGCTCGTCCCAGGTCTTCGGCTCGGCGATCTTGTACTTGTCGAGCAGGTCCTTCCGGTAGTACATGAACATCGCGTCGGCGAAGCCGGGCATCGCCGCGACCTTGCCGTCGACCACGTTCGACTGCAGGTAGACCGGCAGGTAGGGCTTCATCGCGTCGGCCGGATTGCCGACGTACGCGTTCAGCGGCTCGAGCCAGCCCGCGCCGAAGTACTGCGCGGGGTTGACGATGTCGATCATGTAGATGTCGATCGCCGAATCCTTGGCGTTGAGCACCGTCGACAGGTACTGGCGCTGCAGCTCGCTGGTCGCGCCGCCGGTCTCGATCTCGATCTTCACGCCGGGGTTGGCGGCCTGGTACTGGTCGAACAGCTTGCGCATCAGGTCGGGGCGCTGGTTCGCGCCGCCCGAGAACACGCGCAGCGCGGTCTGGGCGAACGCGGCCGTCGTGCCGGCCGCCGCCGCCATGCCGGCGGCGAGCGCCAGCGCCTTCATCAGATTGCGTCGTTGCATCGTCGATCTCCTTCGCGGGAAACGAGGGTCAGTGGAGTGCCGCACCGCTGGCGGCATCGAACAGGTGCAGATGGGCCGGGGCGACGTGCAGCGTGACGGCGCTGCCCGGCGGTTCGCGGAACGATGCCGGGCAGCGCGCGACCACCTCCGCGCGCCCGACCTTGAGCGTCACGAGCGTCTCGGCCCCCAGCGGCTCGAGCAGCGAGACCTCGGCCGGCACCGGCACGTCGCCGGGCGCGGCCACGAGTCGCAGGTTCTCGGGCCGCACGCCGAACTTGAGCGCCGGTTGCCCGGCGCCGCGCGCGGCGAGCTCGGCCGGCAGCGGCACGCGCACGCCGCCCAGGTCGGCCGCGCCCTGCGCGAGCTCGCAGTCGACGAGGTTCATCGGCGGCGCGCCGGTGAAGCCGGCGACGAACAGCGCCGCGGGCCGGTGGTAGATCGCGTCGGGCGTGTCGTACTGCATCTTGTGCCCGGCGGAGAGCACGGCGATGCGGTCGGCGAGCGTCATCGCCTCGACCTGGTCGTGGGTCACGTAGATGATCGTCGCGCCGAGCCGCTGGTGCAGGCGCTTGATCTCGGTGCGCATCTCGTTGCGCAGCTGCGCGTCGAGGTTCGACAGCGGCTCGTCGAACAGGAAGACCTTGGGCTCGCGCACGATCGCGCGCCCGATCGCGACGCGCTGACGCTGCCCGCCGGAGAGCGCGGCCGGCCGGCGCTCGAGCATGTGGTCGATGCGCAGGAGCTTCGCGGCGTTCATCACGCGCTCGCGGATCGCGTCCTCGGGCGTCTTGCGCAGCCGCAGGCCGAACGCCATGTTCTCGTAGAGGTTCTTGTGCGGATAGAGCGCGTAGTCCTGGAAGACCATCGCGATGTCGCGGTTGCGCGGCGGCAGGTCGTTGACCGTCCGGCCGTCGATCCGCACCTCGCCGCCCGAGATCGTCTCGAGTCCGGCGATCATGCGCAGCAGCGTGCTCTTGCCGCAGCCCGACGGCCCGACGAACACGACGAACTCGCCGTGCCGGATCTCGAGGTCGATGCCGTGGATGACGGTCGTCTTCCCGTCGTAGCTCTTGGTGACGCCGCGGAGTTCGACCTGCGCCATCAGTAGCTCCCCTCGATGCGCGCGCCGGCCGGCGTCGCGCGCAACGCCTGCACGGCACCCTGCGCCGCGCGCATCAGCAGGCCCAGGTCGGACGCGATCGCGACGTAGTCGTAGCCGATCTCGCGGTAGCGCGCGACCACCTCCGCCGTGCCGCCGACCGTGCCGACCGGCTTGCCGATCGCGTGCGCGCGGCGCGCCGCGGCGGCCATCGCGGCCATCACGTCCGGGTGCACGGTGTTGCCGACGTGCCCCATGCTGCCGGACAGGTCGCCCGGGCCGACGAACAGCGCGTCCACGCCTGGCACCGCGGCGATCTGCTCGAGCCTTTCGATTGCCTGCGGGGTCTCCAGCTGAACGACGACGCCGATCGTCCGGTTCGCGCCGCGCAGGAAGTCGGGCGTGGTACCGAAGCGCGAGGCGCGGCTCATGCCCGCCATGCCGCGCACGCCGTCGGGGGGATAGCGTGTCGCGGCCACCGCGCGCGCCGCCTCGTCGCGGTCCTGCACGAACGGGAACAGCAGCGTCTGCGCGCCGGCGTCGAGCACGCGCTTGACGGTGACGGTGTCGTTCCAGGGCACGCGCACGACCGGCACCATCGGGGTGTTGCCGACCGCCTGCAGCAGGTGCACGAGCCCCATCAGGTCGAGCGGCGTGTGCTCCATGTCGAGCACGCCCCAGTCGAAGCCCGCCGTCCCCACCGCCTCGGCGACGATCGGACTCGCGGACATCACCCAGGTGCCGATCGGCGTCTTCGCCGTCCGGTCGGCCAGCAGTCGGTGGAATTCGTTCATCGTGGCTCCCGCTGGCGCGGCCTCAATGGATCGCCGGCTCCGGCGAAGGCGCCGTGCCGTCCAGGAAGTCGAAGTCGCAGCCGTCTTGCGCCCGCGTCACGTGCTGCTGGTACAGGCGCGTATAGCCACGCGCGTACGGCGCCACCAACGGCCGCCACGCCGCCCGCCGGCGCGCGAGCTCCGCGGCGTCAACGACGAGCTCGAGCCGGCGCGCCTCGACGTCGAGCTCGATCGTGTCGCCGTCGCGCACGAGCGCGAGCGGGCCGCCGACCGCGCTCTCGGGCGACACGTGCAGCACGCAGGTCCCGTAGTGGGTGCCGCTCATGCGCGCGTCCGAGATCCGGACCATGTCGCGAACGCCGCGCTGCAGCAGGTTCCTGGGGATCGGCAGGTTGCCCCACTCGGGCATGCCGGGCGCGCCGACCGGCCCCGCGTTGCGCAGCACGATCACCGAGTTCTCGTCCCCGGCGAAGGCCGGGTCGGCGAGCGCCGCGGCCATCTGCTGCGGGCCGTCGAAGACGATGGCGCGCCCGCGATGGCGCAGGAGCTCCGGGCTCGCCGCGCTCGGCTTGATCACCGCGCCCTCGGGCGCGAGGTTGCCGCGCAGCACCGCGAGCGCCGGGCGCGGGCTCACCGGCGCGGCGAGCGGGCGAATCACCTCGGGGTCGAGCACCGCACGGCCGTCGAGCTGCGCGCGCAGCGGTGCGCCGGTGACCGTAAGCTCGTCGAGCGACAGGTGGTCGCGGATCACGTTCATCAGCGCCGGCAGCCCGCCTGCGTAGTGGAAGTCCTCCATCAGCTTCTCGCCGCTGGGGAACAGGTTGGCGATCACCGGCACGCGACGCGCCACCGCGTCGAGATCGGCGAGCGAGAGTTCGACGCCAGCGCGCCGTGCCATCGCGATGACGTGGACCGCGGCGTTGGTCGAGCCGCCGAGCGCCATCTGCACGGCCGCCGCGTTGAGGAACGCGCCGCGCGTGAGAATCCGCTGCGGCGTCAGGTCTTCCCGGATCATCTGCACGATCCGCTCGCCGCAGGCCGCCGCCATCCGCGGATGCGCCGAGTCGACGGCCGGGATACTGGTGCTGCCGGGCAGCGCGAGCCCGAGCGCCTCGACGATCGACGTCATCGTGCTCGCGGTGCCCATCGTGTTGCAGGTGCCCGGCGAGCGGGTCATCCGCGCCTCGAGGTCGCGCCACTCGTCCTCGCCCAGGCGGCCTGCCTGGTAGTCCCCCCAGAACATCAGCGTGTGCGTGCCTGCGCCCACCGTGCGGCCGCGGTAGCGGTCGTTCAGCATCGGCCCCGCCGGGCAGAAGATCGCCGGGATGCCCATGCTGGTCGCGCCCATCACGGTGCCCGGCGTCGTCTTGTCGCAGCCGGCGAGCAGCACGACGCCGTCGACCGGATGCGAGCGCAGCAGCTCCTCGACCTCCATCGCGAGTAGGTTCCGGTAGAGCATCGTCGTGGGCTTGACGATCACCTCGCCCAGGCTCAGCGCCGGCAGCTCGAGCGGCATGCCGCCGGCGAGCAGCACGCCGCGCCTGACCGCGTCGGCACGCTCGCGCAGGTGCGCGTGGCAGGGCGACAGTTCGCTCCACGTGTTGACGATCGCGACAATCGGGCGCCCGACGACGTCGTCGCGGCGCAGCCCGGACTGCTGCATGCGCTGGCGATGCGCGAACCCGCGCATGCCGGCGTCGGCAAACCAGCGGCGGCTGCGGAGGTCTTCGAACTTGCGCGGCATCGGCGTCGCCTGGCGGGGGGCGGGTCAGGCGGGTCTCGACAGCAGATTCACGTAGTCGTGCGCGGTCGTCACGACCGTGCTCACCCGGTACTCGACCGGCCGGCCGCCGAGGGCGATCGCCGTGCGCCGCACCTGCAGCACCGGCACCCCGGGTGACACGCCGAGCGCGCGCGCGCTCGCGCGGTCGGCCGCCACGCCGCGCAGCCGCTCCCGGGCACGCACGACCGTGACGCCGAACTCGCTCTGGTACAGGTGGTAGATCGTGCTCGGCCGCTCGCGCAGACGCTTCTCGGTGAGGCCCTGGAAGAGCGCGGCGGGGATCACGATCCGGTCGTGGACGACCGCCGCGCCCTGGAGCTTCAACCGGTTCTCGATCTCGAACGCGGGCGTTCCGGCGCGCGTGGCCAGCGCGGCGGCGGCCTCCTCGTCCATCCGCGTGCGCGCGAACGACAGGAGCTCGACGGCGGGCGCCTCGCGCAGCCCGTCGCTGCGCTCGACATGGAAGAACTGGAACAGGAACCGGTCGCGGGTGTGCGTCGCGACGAAGGTGCCGCGCCCCTGGCGGCGCACCAGGATGTGCTCGGCGACCAGGTCGTCGACCGCGCGGCGCAGCGTGCCGATCGCGACGTCGAACGCCGCGGCGAGCTCGGTCTCGTTCGGCAGCGCGGCGCCAGGCGGCAACTCGCCTTCCTCGATCGAACGCAGCAGCGCGCGCCGTACCGCG
>JADJWJ010000016.1 GCA_016716425.1 Betaproteobacteria bacterium | reverse complement strand
GAGATCGCGATGATCGGTGCCACCATCTCCCAGCCCGCGGGCAGCACGAACGTGCCGTAGCCGACGGTCGTGTACGTGTTGCCGGCGAAGAAGCCGGCCGCGCGCCAGCTCGCCACGAGCCCGCCGTAGACGAGCGCCGCCGCCCACACGACCGTCTCGGTCAGGTGCAACAGCAGCAGCATCAGCACCGAGGACGCCATCAGCACGTCGACGCGCCAGATGCTCGGGCGCTGCATGATGAGCCGTGACCGTCGCGCGACGTGATCGGTGACCGCGCGCACCCCGGTCGCGTGGATCAGGATCACGACCATCAGCAGCGTGCCGCCGAACGCGACGTCGGCGGCGGGAATCGCCTGCGCCAGATGCTGCAGGAACGGCAGCTGCACGATGTCCGCCGGCACGTCGGCGATGCCGGCAGCGTCGCGCGCGAGCGTCGTGCCGAGCGCACCCGGCGCCGGCGGAGGGTTGGCAGCGGACTGGGCGACGAGGAGCGGGTCGGGCATGGCGGATATCCTTGCGCTGTGCGGCGAAGGCCGCATCATCGCCCGCCGCGCCGCCGCGCGGCAATCGCGGCCGGCGTCGCGTTACGCCGCCCAGGCCCGCGCGAGGATGGCCGCGCTGTCGCTGCGCCCGGCGAGCGCGCCGAACGCGCCGCCACCGTAACCGGCGGCGGCGAGTCGCGATGCGCAAAAGGCGTCGGCGACGAAGTGCGGCGCAAACCGGACCAGCAGCGCGCCCTGCACCGCCAGCGCGATCCTCTGCGTCAGTCCGCGGGCACCGGCTTCGTCGTCGCCCGCGGCCCCGAGGTCGCGCTCCAGGCGGTCGAGATGCGCGTCGAGGCGGGCGTCGCCGCCGCGTGCCGGCGCCCACTCGTCGACGAGCGCCGCAGCGCACCCTGGGTCGCGGCGGAGCGCGCGCAGCACGTCGAGGCACATGACGTTGCCCGAGCCCTCCCAGATCGAGTTGAGCGGCATCTGCCGGTACATGCGCGCGAGCGGGCCCTCCTCGACGTAGCCGTTGCCGCCTTGTACCTCCATCGTCTCCGCGCCCACGGCCGGGCCGCGCTTGCAGATCCAGTACTTGGCTGCCGGCGTGAGCACGCGTCGCAACAGCGCTTCCCGGTCGTCGTCCTGGCAGTCGAACGCGCGCGCGAGCCGCAGCGCGAGCGCCGTGGCCGCCTCCGACTCGAGCGCCAGGTCCGCGAGCACGTTGCCCATCAGCGGTTGCAGGGCGAGCCGGCGGCCGAACGCCTCCCGGTGCCGCGCGTGGTGCAGCGCCTGCGTCACCGCACCGCGGATCAACCCTGCCGTGCCGAGCGCGCAGTCGAGCCGGCAGTACGTGCCCATCTCGAGGATCGTCGGAATGCCGCGGCCCTCGTCGCCGACCAGCTGCGCGTGCGCACCCCAGAACTCGACCTCTGCACTCGCGTTCGAGCGGTCTCCCAGCTTGTCCTTCAGCCGCTGGATGCGCAGGTCGTTGACGCGGCCGTCCGGCGTGAACCGCGGCAGCAGGAAGCACGACAGGCCGCCCGGCGCCTGCGCGAGCACCAGGAACGCGTCGCACATCGGCGCCGACAGGAACCACTTGTGCCCGACGATCCGGTAGTCGCGACCGCCTTGCGGCTCGGCGCGCGTCGTGTTCGTACGTACGTCGGAGCCGCCCTGCTTTTCCGTCATGCCCATGCCGAGTGTGACGCCCCGCTTCTGCGTGGCCGGCAGGAAGCGCGGGTCGTACTCCGGCGAGAAGATGCGCGGCAGCCACTGCGGCGCCAGCGCCCCGTCGCGCGCGAGCGGCGGCACGCACGCGTAGGTCATCGTGGTCGGGCACAGCGTGCCGTCCTCGACTTGCGCGAACATGACGTAGAGCGCCGCGCGGCGCACATGCGCGCCGGGTGCCGGGTCGGCCCATGGTCCCGCGGTCGCGCCGTGGCGCTTCAAGTACGCCATGAGCTCGTGGTACGCCGGGTGGAATTCGACGGTGTCGAGCCGCCGGCCTGCGGCGTCGAAAAGCCTGAGCGTCGGTGGAACGCGGTTCGCCTGGTCCGCCCACTGCTGCATCTGCGCGCTGCCGAGCTCCGCGCCGCGCGCGTCGAGCCACTCCGCGGAAGCTGCGGCGCCGTCGCGCGCAACGGCCTCGCGCAGCGCGGCGTCGCTCGCGTACAGGTTGTGGCCGGCCAGCGGCGGCACCTGGTTCGCGACGTCGTGGGTGGCGGTGAGCAGCGGCTGCGGTGCGTTCACGGCGGTCGGGCGCCCGGGCGCGGCAGTGGCGGAAAGTGCGAGTCTAGCCTAGGGTAAACTGGGACGTTGCCAATGGAGAAAACGATGTCCCGCAAGGTCTTCGTCGCCGGCGTCGGAATGATTCCGTTCGCCAAGCCGGGCGCCTCCGCCCCCTACCCGGACATGGCCGCCGCCGCGACGCGTGCCGCGCTCGACGACGCACGCATGCCGTACACCGCGGTCGAGCAGGCCTACGCCGGCTACGTGTACGGCGACTCGACGGCGGGACAGCGCGCGCTCTACGACGTCGGAATGAGCGGAATCCCGATCGTCAACGTCAACAACAACTGCTCGACCGGCTCGACGGCGCTGTTCCTGGCCCGGCAGGCGGTCGCGGCAGGCGCGGCCGAGTGCGTGCTGGCGCTGGGCTTCGAGCAGATGGCGCCGGGCGCGCTCGCGGTCAAGTTCCCGGACCGCCCCTCGCCGTTCGAGCGCTTCGACGAGGCGACGGCGGCGCTGGTCGGCATGCCGGACGTGCCGCTGGCGCTGCGCTACTTCGGCGGCGCCGGCATGGCGCACATGCGCAAGTACGGCACGAAGATGGAGACGTTCGCGAAGATTCGCGCGAAGGCGAGCCGGCACGCGGCGCGCAATCCGCTGGCGCTCTTGCGCAAGGAGGTGAGCGTCGACGACGTGATGGCGTCGCCGGTGATGATCCCGGGCGCGATGACGCGGCTGATGGCGTGCCCGCCGACGTGCGGCGCGGCGGCGGCGGTCCTCGTCGCGGAGTCCTTCGCCGACCGGCACGGGCTCGCGAAGGCCGTGTGGATCGCCGCGCAGGCGATGACGACCGACACGCCGTCGACGTTCGACACGCACGACATGATGCGCGTCGTCGGCTACGACATGGCGCAGGCGGCCGCGCGGCAGGTTTACGAAGCCGCGGGCATCGGGCCCGCCGACGTCGACGTCGTCGAGCTGCACGACTGCTTCGCGCAGAACGAGCTCATCACCTACGAGGCGCTCGGGCTGTGCGCCGAAGGCGAGGCCGAGCGGTTCGTCGACGCCGGCGACAACACGTACGGCGGCCGCGTCGTCACCAATCCGTCGGGGGGGCTGCTGTCGAAGGGCCACCCGCTCGGCGCCACCGGCCTCGCCCAGTGCTACGAGCTGACGCACCAGCTGCGCGGGAGCGCGGACGCGCGCCAGGTCGACGGGGCGCGGATCGCGCTGCAGCACAACCTCGGGCTGGGCGGCGCCTGCGTGACCACGCTCTACCGCGCCGCGTGACGCCGTGACCGCTGCCGCGGCGCCCGGGGGCGCCTACGTCTCGCCGTGGATGAACGACGAGCTCGCGCTCTTCCGCGACGCGGTGCGCCGGTTCGTGGCCGCCGAGCTGGCGCCGCACGAGGCGCGCTGGGAGGCGCAGCAGCACGTCGACCGCGACGTCTGGCGCAAGGCCGGCGCGATGGGGCTCCTGCTGACGGACATTCCGGAGGCGTACGGCGGCGCCGGCGGCGCCTTCGCGCACGAGTGCGTCGTGTTCGAGGAGCTGCAGCGCGCGAACGTCACGAGCTTCGGCAAGCACGTGCATAGCATCGTCGCGCACTACGTGCTCGCGTACGGCACCGAGGCGCAGAAGCGGCGGTGGCTGCCCGCCATGGCGGCAGGCGACCTGATCGCCGCGATCGCGATGACCGAGCCCGGCGCGGGCTCCGACTTGAGGGGCATTCGCACGCGGGCCGTCCGCGACGGCGGCGACTACGTGGTCAACGGCGCCAAGACGTTCATCTCCAACGGGCATCTCGCCGACCTCGTCTGCGTTGTCGCCAGGACCGACCCTGCCGCCGGCTCGCGCGGCATCTCGCTCGTGATGGTCGAGACGCGCGACCGGCCGGGCTTCCGCCGTGGCCGCATCCTCGACAAGATCGGCCAGAAGGGGCAGGACACGGCGGAACTCTTCTTCGACGACGTGCGGGTGCCTGCTGCCCACCTGCTGGGCGAGGAGGAAGGTCGCGGGCTGCACCAGCTGATGGCGCAGCTGCCGTGGGAGCGCACGATCGTCGCGGTCGCGGCCGTGGCGGCAATCGAGCTGGCCGTCGAACTGACCGTCGCCTACGTCAAGGAGCGGGAGGCGTTCGGGCAGAAGCTCATCGACCTGCAGAGCACGCGCTTCACGCTGGCCGAATGCGCCACGGCGGCGCACGTCGCGCGCGTGTTCATCGACGACTGCATCGCCCGCGTGCAGGCCGGCACGCTCGACGCGGCGACCGCGTCGATGGCCAAGTGGTGGACCACCGAGCGGCAATGCGAAGTGATCGACCGCTGCCTGCAGCTCTTCGGCGGCTACGGGTACATGCGCGAGTACCCGATCGCCAAGCTGTACGCCGACGCCCGCGTGCAGAAGATCTACGGCGGCGCGAACGAAATCATGAAGGAGCTGATCGCGCGGTCGCTGTAGCGCCCCGGCGATGCGCTTCGCGCCGGCGTCAATGCGTGATGACGACGAGCACGCTGCAGTGCGCGTGCTCGATGAGCGCCGGCGACGTCGCGCCGCGCCACCACCGCGCCGCCCACCCCTCGAGGTGCTTGTGGCCGACGACGATGAGGTCGGCGGCGACCTTCCGCGCATACTCGGTGATCGCGCGGACCGTGTCCCCGACGAGCAGTTCGCCGCTCACGGTGTGGCCGGCCCCCGCGAGCCGCTGCAGCCCGTCGTCGAGAATCCTCTGGTAATCCGACCGCAGCCGGTCGTCCGCCACGCTGTCGTACATGCCGGCCTCGAGGGCGATCGGCGTCGTGGGCGACGGCATGACGGCGACGAGGAAGAGTTCGGACTGCCCCCACTGCGCGATGTCGCGGCAGTCGAGGAGCGCCCGCTGCCCGGACCCGGAACCGTCGTACGCCAGCACGATGCGCTTGTACATCGCCGTCTCCCGTCTCCAGGCCGCGGCGCGCCGTGCCCGCGCGCCTCGCATGCACCGGACGATTCCGGTGCACGAATGCGGCGCGGACAATGTACGCCGCCCCGCGCCGGCCGGCAAATCCGCCGAGGCGCGCTGCCGCCATGCGCGTTCCGGTCCGGCTCGCGCGTCCGCGGCGATCGCGTCCGCCGGCCGGCCCCTGCCGCCGTGCGGACGCGGCGCGATCTGGCATACTCCCGCTGCCACCGGCCGCCTCTGCGCCGGACCCTCGACCCGCCATGAACGAACCCGCTCCGATGGACCGGTTGGGCCGCTACCAGATTCGCGAGATCATCGGCGAAGGCGCGATGGCCTGCGTCTACAAGGCGTACGACCCGGAGATCAATCGCGCGCTCGCCATCAAGCTCCTGAAGGCGCAGTTGCGCCTCGACGGCGAGTACCGCAACCGCTTCCTGCGCGAGGCGAAGGGCGCCGGCGTGCTGTCGCACCCGAACATCGTCACGGTGTTCGACGTCGGCGAGGACCAGGGGCATCCGTACATCGCGATGGAGCTGGTCGAGGGCCAGACGCTCGCGGAGGAGCTGAAGGCCCGCAAGCCGCTGTCGACGAAGGACATCGTCGAGATCGGCATCCAGCTGACACGCGCGCTCGACTACGCGCACAAGAAGGGAATCGTGCACCGCGACGTGAAGCCCGGCAACATCATGCGCCTCACGGACACCAACACGATCAAGGTCGCGGACTTCGGCATCTGCCGGATCGACGGCAGCGATACCGCCGATGCCACGCAGCAGACGCAGATCGGCAATGTGCTGGGCACGCCGCACTACATGTCGCCCGAGCAGGTCGTCGGCGAGAAAGTCGACTCGCGCTCCGACCTGTTCTCGGCGGGCGTCGTCCTGTACCAGCTGCTGACCGGGCACCTGCCGTTCGAGGGCGACACGCTGATCAGCGTCGCCTACAAGATCACGAAGACCGACCCGCCGTCGCTGGACAAGGTGCGCGGCGACCTGCCGCTGTCGCTGCGCCGGATCATCGAGCGGGCGCTGAAGAAGCAGCCGGAGAAGCGCTTCCAGAGCGGCGAGGAATTCGCGCAGGCGCTGATCGGCGTCGCGCGCGAGCTGGCCGAGGAAGGACAGAAGCAGGGACGCCGCGGCATTCCGCTGGCCGTGCGCTGGGCAGCGACGATGGCCGCGGTCGTCGCGATCACGATGACGCTGACGGCCACCGTGCTCTACAAGCAGCAGTACGCGGCGATGATGGACCAGGTCAAGGACTACGGCGGCTCGCTCGCGAAGTTCACCGCGACGCAGAACGCCGTGCCGCTGCTGTCCGAGGACTGGGCGGCGATGGACGTGTTCGTGCAGGAGGCGCTCGGACGGCAGGAGAACTTCAGCTACATGACGGTGGTCGATCACCAGGGCACCGTACGCGCGAGCAACGTCGCCGCCGAGGTCAACCGCCCCTATGCGGCGCCGGGGGCCGCCACACAGGTGACGTCGAAGGACCCGGGCGTGACCGTGCAGAGCCACCGGATCGCCGACGGACGGCAGGTGCTCGACTTCGCGGCGCCCGTGCTGTTCCAGGGCAAGACGATCGGCTTGGTCCACCTCGGCATCTACGAGGCGCCGCTGACGGCGGTCGCCAACCTCGTGCTCGTGCTGCTCGCGATACTCACCGTCGTCACCGTGGCGGCGGTCGCCGGCGGCACGTACCTGCTCGCGCAGCGGCTGGCCGCGCCGATCCGCGTGCTGCGCAATTCGCTGCAGGAGCTCGCGAACGGCCGTTACGATTACCGGATCGCCGAGACGCGCAGCGACGAGTTCGGCGAGCTCTACGCCGAGTTCGACCGGACGGCCGCCGCGCTCGACAAGCGGCACGAAGGCGCGACACGGCCCGCCGCGCCCGGCACCGATGCCCCCCCGCCTGCCACGCCCTAGCCGCCGGTCCCGGCCGGCCGCGCTGGCGGCGCTCGCCCTGCTGATCGCGGGCTGCGCGACGCCGCCTCCGGCGCCGGCGCCGGAGGCCCCGGCTGCCGCCCCGCCGCCGGTCGCCGGCCCCGTGCTCAACCGCGACGGCGACTTCGCGATCGTCGTCGCGCGTCCGGGCGACACCTACGCCGCGCTCGCCGAACGCCATCTCGGCGACGCGGCGCTCGCGTGGCGCATCTCGGAGTTCAACGACGCTGCGCCGCTGCGCCCCGGGCAGACGCTCGTCGTGCCGCTGACCAACCGCAATCCGATCGGTGTCTACGCTTCCGGCGTGCAGACCGTGCCGATCCTCTGTTACCACCGGTTCGGTCCCCGCCCGTCCAAGCTCAACGTCACGCCGGCCGCGTTCGAAGCGCAGATGGACTATCTCGCCCGGCACGGGTACACCGTGATCCCGTTCAAGCGCCTCGCACGCTTCCTCGAGGGCAAGGAGGGCCTGCCGGAGAAGTCGGTCGTGATCACGATCGACGACGGCTATCGCTCGACGTTCGAGATCGCGTACCCGATCCTGCGCCGGCACGGCTTTCCCGCGACCGTCTTCCTCTACTCGGACTTCGTCGGCGCCTCCGACGCGATGACGTGGGCACAGATGAAGGAGATGACGGCCGGCGGCCTGATCGAGATCCAGCCGCACTCGAAGTCCCACGCCAATCTCACGCTGCGGCTTCCGGGCGAAGCGGACGCGCGTTACCGCGAGCGCATCCGGCGCGAGGTCGAGGCCCCGGTCGCGGCGATCAGGGACCGCCTGACCGCGGCCACGTTCACGTTCGCGTACCCGTACGGCGACGTCAACGAGTGGGTGGCGGACCTGCTCGCGAGCCAGCGCGTCGCGCTCGGCGTCACGGTCACGCCCGGAGGCAATCCCTTCTATGCCTATCCGTTCATGCTGCGGCGCACGATGGTGTTCGGCAACGAGGACATGGACGCATTTCGCGCGAAGCTCGTGACGTTCGTGCGCGCGGCGTCACGCTAGCCGCAAGATGAAGGCGAGGCTCCACCGCGCGCTGCCGCTGCTGCTCGGGCTCGCGGCCGGATGCGCGCAGGTGCCGCCGGCGCCTCCCTCGGCGGTCGCGCCGGCACCATCGCGCCCGTCGGCGCCGGACCCCGCCGTGGCCGACGCGATCGCGAAGCACCGCAAGCTCGCGGAGTCCGCGCAGAAGTCGGGGGACCTCGCGTCGGCCGCCGCGCACCTGCAGGTCCTCACGCTGCTGGAGCCGGCCAACGACGCCTGGCACCGCGAACTCGCGACGGTCCGCGCGTCGATCGCGCGCGACGCGAAGGCGGAGGTGCAGGCGGGCAACGCCGCGCTCGCCGCCGGCGACCTCGAGCGCGCCAGCCGGGCGATGCTGCGCGCCCTTGCGCTCGACCCGGCGGCCGCCGACGCGCAGAAGGCGCTGCGCGAGATCGACCGGCGGCGCTTCACGCGCATCCAGGCCGATCGCTCGGCGCGCGCGATGAGCCTGCAGGACCAGGTGGCCACCGCCGCGGCCCAGCGCGCGCAGGCGAACCGGAACGACGCCGGCGACGGCTACGACGTCGAGCAGGCGATCGAGATGTTCCGGGCCGGCGACACCGCGGGCGGGCTGCGCGACTTCAAGGCGTACGTCGATGCCAACCCCGGCAACCGCGCGATGCGCCAGCGCATCGCCGGCGTGGTTGCCGACCGTGCGCGCGAACTCGAGAATCAGGGGCAGCGCGAGCAGGCCGCCGGCTTATACGACCAGGCGACCGCGCTGCGCGGCGACGCCGGCGGCGCGTGGGCGGCGCGCGTGCCGCCGCTGAAGAAGGCGCTGTCGCAGGAGTACTTCGAGAAGGGTTCGCGCGTCTTTCGCTCGGACCTGGCGCAGGCGATCGGCTTCCTCGAGACCAGCCTGCGCTACGACCCGGCCAATGCCCAGTCGGCCGCGAAGCTGCGCGAGGCCAGGGTGGCGCGCGAAAAGCTCGAACGAATCAAGTAACGGGAGCAAAGCGCTGCACCGAGTGCCTCGCGGCCGTCGTTATTTCGCCCCGAACTTCTCGTTGAGCTTCCTGCGCAGGTCGATGGCGCGCTCGCGCTCGAGCTTCGCCTTCTGGTTGCCCGGCTCCAGCGCCAGCACACGGTCCCACTTGCCGATCGCCTCGTCGAGGTTCTGGCGCTGGAACGCCTGCGTCGCCTCGCGCTCGTAGCGGCGCGCGAGGGCCTGCCGCGTGGCGTCGCGTTGCAGGGCCGCGTCCCGGTTGCCCGGGTCGCGCAACGCCGCTTCGCGGAACGCGTCGTACGCCCCTTCGAGGTTGCCCGCCTTCTGCAGCTGCACACCCTGCTGCATCAGCGCCGCCGCCGCGTTGCGCGGCGTGGCCACCTCCGGCGCGACCGCCTTCGCGGCCTCCTCCGGCACGTCGGCCGGCAGCGCGACCGGCTTCGGCGGGGCCGCCACCTGTCCGCGGCCGGGGACCTTGATCACCTGCCCGGCGGCCAGCTTGCTGGGGTTGGCGATGTCGTTGTACCGCGCGAGGATGTGGAACTTGAAGCGGTCGCCCAAGTACTGCTGCGCGATCTTCGACAGCGAGTCGTCGCGCTGCACGGTGTAGCGGAAGAACACGGTCCCCAGCTCCTTCTGGGGGTCCGCCTTCGTCTGGTCCAGCATCTTCTTCGCGAGATCGCTCGCCGGATCGAGCACGAGCGCCTGCTCGAGCATCCGCTGCGCGGCGGCCGCCTCGCCGTTCTGCAGCTGGGTGATGGCGTCGATCGTGAGCTTCTGCGCCTGCGTGCGCTTCTCGGCCGGCGAGAGTTGCGGCTCCGGCGGCGGGGCGGGCTTCGGCGGCTCCGGCGCGACCACCACGGGCGGCGGCGGCGGCGCCGGCTCGGGCTTCGGCGTCGGCTCGGGCGTCGCGCACGCGGTGACCAGCAACGCCGCCACGAGCCAGGTTACGCAAGTCCCGCGCGCGGGGGCGCGGGGCGCCTGAAATGCGTTCATGTCGTCCATCGCGGGGTCTCGAAACGCGATGCTGCCCGAAGGGGACAGGCCGCGAAAGGTGAATATTGCACTGCAAATGCGCCGAATATCAACCGGAATCGCGCGCCGGTCGACGCCGCATCGGCACGATCCTCCGGCGGCGGCCTGCCCCGTGCGGCGCCATTCGCCGCGGCGGCGTCAGGCGGGCCGGCGGCATTGCGGTGCGTCAAGCCGGTGCCGCAGCGTCCCGGCACCACACCGCGACGGCCGAGAAGTTGTCCTGCCCTTCCCGGCCGTGCTCGACCACCTGCCGTTCCATCGCGCGCAGCCAATCCGCCGGCGACGCGGCGCGGGCGAGCGCCGCGGACATCGCCGCCTCGTCGACGTACTCCCAGAATCCGTCCGTGCACAGCAGGAACACGTCGCCGTCCTCCAGCGCGAATGGGGTCGCCACCACCGTCGCGACGAAGTCCTCGTCGTGGCCGAGCGCGGCGAACAGGCGGCTTCTCTGCTCCGATTCGCGCAGCGCGCTCGCGCCCAGGTACCCGGCGTCGACCATCTTCTGCACGACGCTGTGGTCCTTCGTCTGCGCGACGACCCGGCCGCCGCGAAAGCAGTAGAGCCGCGTATCGCCGACATGGCCCCACGCAGCCGTCCGGCGCACGGTGTCGATCGCGAGCACGGTGGCCGTGGCGCGCATCGCGGCCGTCCGCTCGTCAGCACGCTGCTGCGCGACGATTGCCTCGTGTGCGGCGCGCAGCGCGGCGTCGATTGCCGCGCCCGTGCAGGCCGGGGCATCCTGGAACGAGCCGAGGATCATCCGCACGGCGAGCTTCGACGCGACGTCTCCGCCGCCGTGCCCGCCGGCGCCGTCGCTGACCACGCAGTACGAACCGCCGCCACCGGTCCAGAATCCGCAGGCGTCCTCGTTGCGCTCCCGCCCGCCGGGATTGGACAGCACGGAGACCTCGATCTGCATGAACCCGTCCGTGCCGCTACGCGGGATCCGCCGCGTCGCCGCCTGTCGCCTGCGGCTTCGTCTTCGCATGGTACGCGCGCAGGAACTCCTCGCCGAACAGGAAGTGGAAGTCCGTCTCCGCCTCGCGCGCGATCTCGCCGTAGAGCGCCTCGTAGTGGCTCCACAGCTTCGCCTTGTGCGTCATCGGCAGCAGCGAGCCGCCGTCGTCGCTTGCGGAGAGCCGCCGCTCGAGTTCGCCCGGGTCGAAGCGGGCGAGCACCGCGGCGAGCGCCGCGCGCATGCCCGCCACGAAGCCCTCCTGGTGCGTGCGCAGGCTCTCGCGGGCGTCGGCCAGGCTGCGCAGCGGCGGCATGAACCCCTGCCCGCGCGGCACCAGCAGGTGCGTGATCGCCGCCTCGAGCCCCGGCGCGAACTTGAGGGGGTTGTTGTCGTGCGACATCACGATCGTCGCGTCCGCGCGGACCTCGCGCTTGGCGTGCGCGCGCGCCGCCAGCAGGTCGAGCAGGCCGCGCATCGTCTCGCGCATCACCGCACCCAATTCCTCCATTCGCTCGGGCGTCAGGCCGCCCGGAACCACGATGTCGCGCACGCCGGCACCGCGCAGCAGCGCGGCGAGCAGTTCGTCGGCACCTTCGGGGGCGGCCGGCGCCGGGACCGCGGGCGCCGTCGCGGCGACCGCTCCGGCGGGCGCCGCCGGCGCCGCCGCTACGCCCTTGCCGGACGGCGGCACCGCGGCCGCCGCGTCCGGGGGGGGCGAAGGCACGATCACCGTGGCGATGCGGTCCTGCGGAACCGCCTTGCCGTCCTCCGACCACGAGAGGAACGTGCCCTCGCGCAGGATCGTCGTCGTGTCGTCGCTCGACACGTCGTGGCCGGGCGGCACGCCGCCGTCGACGCGCAGCGCGTAACCGGCGATGCGAACCTCGTCGCCGGCGGCCAGCGGCTGCTCGTGGCCGCGGCCGACCGGGCGGCCGTTGACGATCACGGCGACGGTCGAGCCCTGGTCGCGCACGACGAAGCGCCCGCCCCGGCACTCGACGACCGCGTGCGTGCGCGAGATGACGCGATCCGGATCCGGCAGCAGCAGCGTGCTGTCGGGCGAGCGGCCGATGGTGCCGCCGGTCTCGCCGAACTCGGCGCTGATTGCCTGGTCGAGCGGCTGGTCCCGGTAACTGACGACTTTGATGGTGAGCATCGACGGCGTGCGTGGCGTGGAGGCGTGACGGGCGCGGGCGGCGGCGCGCGCCGGCGCGTCGCCCCCGGTCTCCGTCGCCGGCGGGCAGAGGATGCGTGCGCCGCGCACCCGCGTCAAGGGCCCGCGGCGCGAAGGTTGCTGGCAGAATGCGCACTGCCTCCGCATCCGGAACCCAGGAATCCACCATGACGGATCACGGCGCGACCGCCGCAGAGGGAAACGGCGGGTTCGCCGAGCTCGCGCGCGAAGCGGGCGCCGGCATCTCGGCCGCCTTCGTCCTCGTCGCGATGATGCTGCCGCTCGGGCTCATCGCGTTCGCGCCGCTTGGCGAGTACGCGGTGGAAGCCGGCCTCACCGCCGCCTTCGCCTGCGCGATCTTCGGCAACATCACGGCCCTCCTGCTGTCCGGCGCGCTGTTGCCCAACGAGGTCCCGCGCGCGTCGTCGGTGTTCCTGTTCGCCGCGTTCATCCTGCGCATCTCGGGCGACGCCCAGCTGCGCGCGTCGCCGTCGCACGGCGTCGTCGAGATCCTGTTCCTCGCGGCGCTGTGCCTCGCGCTCACCGGCGTGATCCAGGTGTCGTTCGGCCTGCTGCGCCTCGGCAACATTGCCCGCTTCGTGCCGTACCCGGTGGTGGCCGGACTGATGACGGGGCTCGCGATCTCGCTCGTCATCTACGAGCTGCCCGAGGTGCTGGGCACGCACGGCGGCGGCGCCCCCGGTGCGGAAGGCGGCGACGCCCACCACGGGATCAACGGCTGGACGCTGCTCGTCGGCGTGGTCACGATCGTCGGCTTCGTCTTCGTGCGCAGGCGCTGGCCGGCGCTGCCGTCGAAGCTGATCGGCCTTGCCGCGGGCACCGCCGTCGCCGCGATCATCACCTACGTCGCGCACGGCGACGTCGGCCCGCGCGTGCCGTTCCTCGGCAAGGTCCCGCTGCCCGACGCGCTGCTGCCGGTGCTGTCGGGCGACGGGGTCGCACTGGCGCTGCGCTTCGGCTACGACCTGCTCGTCACCGCGCTCGCGATCGCCGTCGTCGGCTCGCTCGACAGCCTGCTGGCCGCGGTCGGCGAGGCGGACGGCCCCCTCGACACCGCGCACCACCCGAACCGGCTGCTCGTCGCCCTGGGCTGCGGCAACCTCGTGTCGTCGTTGTTCGGCGGCGTGCCCGTCGCGTACTCGTCGCACCATGCGCTGCAGGTGCACCACGGCGGCGGCCGCAAGCTGGTGTCGAGCGTGGCCACCACCGCCACGCTGGTGCTGCTGCTGCTGTACGGGGCGCCGCTCCTGCACCTGATCCCGATCGCGGCGCTGTCGGCGATGATGCTGGTGATCGCCGTCGGCCTCATCGATCGCTGGGCCGGCGCGACGATCGACCGCGTGCGGCGCGGGCAGTACGACAACGAGCTGATCGTCAACATCGCGCTCGTCGTGCTGGTCGCCGGCGTCACGATCGTGTTCGGCCTCGTCGCGGCCGTCATCACCGGCCTCATCCTCTCCATGGGCCTCTTTCTGGCCGTGATGAACCGCTCGCTGATCCGGTCGGTGCGCACCGGCGCCACGCGCGGTTCGCGCCGCGTCTATCCGCCCGAGCAGGCGAGCCTGCTGCGCGTCGAGGGTCACCGGATCAAGCTGATCGAGCTGGACGGCGCGATCTTCTTCGGCACGGCCGACCGGCTCGCGTTCGAGGCGATGCGCGCCGCCGAGGGCGCGCAATACCTGATCCTCGACCTGCGCCGGGTCACGATGATCGACGCGTCGGGCGCGCTGATGCTGGCGAAGCTGAAGCGGCTGCTGCAGGAGCAGAAGGTCACGCTGCTGCTCGCGCACCTGAGCGCGACCAGCCGCCTCGGGCGCGCGATCCAGGGCGCGGGCGTGTTCACCCAGCGGCACCACACCGACTGGTTCGAGGACGCCGATCGCGCGCTCGAATGGGCGGAGCGCCAGCTGCTCGCCGAGGCACGCGTGGCGACACCCGAGCACGAGCTCGCGATCGGCGAGTTCGCGCTGCTCGCGGGCCTGTCGCCGGACGAGCTGCAGTTCATGAAGCCGTACCTCGACCGGCAGCTGTTTCCTTCGCAGGCGGCGCTCTACCACGAGGGCCAGCAGGGCGACCGGCTCTACCTGCTGGCGAAGGGCGCGGTCAGCATCGTCGCCGAGGATCCGGAGGCCCACGGGCGCAACCGGCGCATCGTCACGCTCGCGCCCGGGGTCATCTTCGGCGAGTCGGCGATGATCGAGGGCGGCGTGCGCTCGGTCACCGCGATCGCCGAGAACGAGGTCGTCACGTACAGCCTCTCGCGGGCCAATCTCGACGCGGTCCGCGCGCGCGCCCCCGACCTCTACCGGCGCATCGTGCTCAACATGGTGAACCACATGTCGGGGTTGCTGCGGATGACCACGGGCATCCTGCGCGACACCAGCGAATCGGTGGAGTGACTCGCGCGCGCCGCAGGCGGGCGCGCGCCATCCCGAGGCGCGCGGCGCCGAGGGATCTCGCGGCCACGACGCCGCCGACGCAGTGCGGGAGCGCTGCGCCGACGAAAGTCGCGGCCACCGCCTAACGCTAGGGCTTTCCGGCCGCCGCCGCCTGCCCCGTCGCGTACGCGCGGCGGAACTCGCGCTCGAAGACCGACCAGAAGTCCTCCTGCGCTTCCTTGGCGGTGTCCTCGTAGGTGTCGAGCAGGAGTTCCCACTGGCGCGCCTTGCGGTTGGCGGGCAGGAACCGGTCGAGCGCACCGCCCTCGATGCGCTGGTCGAAGGACTCGGGACGAAAGCGCTCGAGCAGGCTCGCGAGCGCGGCCTCGATGCCGGCGGCGAGCCCGCGGTCGTGCGCGCGCAGGTCGTCGTAGGCGTCGGTGACCGCGCGCACGGGGCCCATGAGGTCGGCTCGGTCCGGTGCCAGCAGGTGGCGCAACGCGACGTCGACGTCCCAGGCCGCCTTCAGCGGATTCACGGCACGCGGACCGATGATCGTCATCTCGGCGTGGATGCTGCTCTTCGCCTGCGCGCGCAGCCGGAGCATCTCGACGGTGCACGCGGTCATCTCCCGCAACAGGCGGCCCAGCTCCTCCAGCAGCGGCGCGTCGAGTCCGCGCGGCAGCTCGAGTTGCGGCATCCCGAGTCCCTCGAGCAGCGCCTGCTGCAGCGCGCGCGCACGCGCGTCGGGGGCGAGGCCCGCGGGGGATGCGGGTGCGGAAGTCGATTCCGAAGGCATGGCGATTTGCGTCGAGGCAGCGGCACCGGCGGTCAAGTCTACGCGATCCCGCGGCCGCCCGGAACCGCGCCCGCGCGCCGCCGTTAACGTGCCGGCCGGGCGCGTCCTCGCGCAGTGGCACACTGGCGGTTTCGCGCCTGCCGCGCCGATGCGCGCCGCGCCTCCGGGACCGCCCCATGACCACGACCCATCCGTCGCAAGCCATTCCCGCCACCCTCGTCCCCGGCGACGGCATCGGGCCGGAGATCACCGACGCGGTCGTCGAGATCCTCGAGGTCGCGGGCGCGCCCTTCGCCTGGGACGTGCAGCACGGCGGGATGGCCGCGATCGCCGCGGGCGGCGATCCGCTGCCGCCGGCGCTGCTCGACAGCATCCGGCGCACGCGGCTCGCGCTCAAGGGTCCGCTGACCACGCCCGTGGGCGGCGGCTTCCGCTCCGTCAACGTCCGGCTGCGCGAGGAGTTCAAGCTCTACGCGAACGTCCGCCCGGCGCGCACGCTGATCCCAGGCGGCCGGTACGAGGACATCGACATCGTGCTGGTGCGCGAGAACCTCGAGGGCCTGTACGTCGGTTTCGAGCACTACATTCCGATCGACGGCGACCCGCAGGCGGCCGCGATCTCGTCCGGCGTCAACACCCGCGCGGGCTCGCGGCGGATCGCGGAGTTCGCCTTCGACTACGCAGTGCGCAACGGCCGGAAGAAGGTCACGATCGTCCACAAGGCCAACGTGCTGAAGGCGCTCACCGGGATCTTCCTCGAGGCGGCGAAGGACGTCGCGCGGCGCTACGAGGGCCGCGTCGCCGTCGACGACCGCATCGTCGACGCGTGCGCGATGCAGCTGGTCCTCGACCCGTGGCGGTTCGACGTGATCGTGACGACCAACCTGTTCGGCGACATCCTGTCCGACGAGATCGCCGGCCTCGTCGGCGGCCTCGGCATGGCCCCGGGCGCGAACATCGGCGAGGACGCGGCGATCTTCGAGGCGGTGCACGGCTCGGCACCGGACATCGCGGGCCGGGGCGTGGCCAATCCGCTGGCGCTGCTGCTGGCGGCGGCGATGATGCTCGACCACGTCGGGCACGGCACGACCGCGCGCCGCGTCCGCGACGCCATCGACGGCGTGCTGCGCGAGGACGGCGTGCGCACCGGCGACCTCCACGGCCGCGCGTCGACGCGCGACATCACGGCGGCGCTCGTGCGGCGCCTGCGCTGACCGCCGCTCGCGGCGGCGACGCGCGATGCCGCTCGACCCGCAGGTCGCCGCGCTGCTGGAGCGCACCCGGCAGGCCCGCTACCCCGACTACTGGCAGCTGACGCCCGCGCAGGCCCGCGCGGCGCACGAGCGCGCCGCGCGCGTCCTCGACGTCGCGCCGGCGCCGGTCCAGCGCGTCGCGGCGCGCATCGTTCCAGCGCCGTCCGCGGACGTTCCGGTGCGCCTGTACGTGCCGCGCCCGTCCGCCGCACCGTTGCCGGTGCTCGTGTGGCTGCACGGCGGCGGCCACGTCGTGGGCAGCCTCGACGGCTACGACGCGCTGTGCCGGCAGCTCGCGCTGCAGTCCGATTGCATCGTGGTAGGCGTCGGGTACCGGCTGGCGCCCGAGCATCCGTTCCCCGCCGGCGTGGTGGACAGCTTTGCCGCGCTGCAGTGGACGGCGATGCACGCGACCTCGTTCGGTGGCGATCCAGGCCGCATCGCCGTCGGCGGCGACAGCGCCGGCGGCAACCTAGCGGCGGTGTGCGCGATCCTGGCCCGCGACGCCGGCGCGCCGGCGCTTGCCTTCCAGCTGCTCGCGTACCCGCGTACCGCGCACGCCGAGGACGCGCCGTCGCACGCCGCGTTCGGCGACGGTTTCCTCCTCACGCGGGCGACGATCCTGTGGTTCCACGCGCATTACCGGTCGCGCGACGACGATCGGTACGATTGGCGCTACGCGCCCCTGCTGTGCGCCGATCTCGCGCGGCTGCCGCCGGCGCTCGTGGTCGTCGGCGAGTTCGACGCGCTGCGCGACGAGGGCATCGCGTACGCGGCGCGCCTGCGCGACGCCGGTGTACCTGTCCGGCTGCACGACTGCCGGGGCATGGTGCACGGGTTTTTCTCGCTGGGTGGCGTCGCCGCCGCCGCCCGCGCCGCGCTGAGCGAGGCCGCGCACGCGCTGCGCGCCGCGCTCGCCGGCCCGGGCTAGATCATCAGCTTCTTCAGCGTCTCCGGGTTCTTGACCACGGCACGCTGGCGGCCCGGCGGCGCACCGTAGAGTCCGGCCGGCGGATTCGTCTCGAGCCGCGCCAGCACGGCGGCATCGCCGCAGCGGGCGTCGAACGCGACGCCGACCTCGTCGCCGGTCACCGCGCCCACGGTGAAGCACGCCTGCCCGAGCTTCGCGTTGAGCGGCTTCAGTATCCCGGCCGCCACGAGGTCCGCCGCCGTCCCCGAGCCCGCGAGTTCCAGCACGAACGTGCGCGGCCGCCCGGCGCCCGCCGTCACCGTGATCACCGCCGGCAAACCGGTCAGCTCGCGCCGCAGCGCGTCGTCGGTGACCCCCGTCGGCATGCCGTCGACCTTGATCGTGGTGCGGCGCCCGGTCACGTAGACGTGCTGGAGGAAGAAGTCGCGCGAGAACTCGGCGGCGATCTTCGCGCCGATCGCCTTCAGCGCCGCCTCCTCCGTCGGCCAGCTGCCCTCGCCCGCCGGCAGCTTCGTGTTGTAGTAGATCTCCTCGCCGGTCGCGCGGTCGATGCACTTGATCGTCCACGAGTTGAGCGCGTACTTGGTGACGACGAGGCCCGACGCCTCGAGCTTCAGCGACAGCCGCTTGATCTTTGCCTCGCCCTCGACGACGAAGTCGGGGCCCGCGGCGCCGTCCGTGCGCGGGTCGCTTTCCGACCACGTGCGGAAGCCGAACGACTTGATGCGCTCCTTCAGGATGTTCTCCGCGATCGGCGACGGCTGCGGGGGCGCGTTCGGCGCGTCCGCGTCGCGCGTCGTGATGCGCACGGCCACGCGCGGGTCGCCGCTCGCGCGGATGAAGTCGATGCGCTCGCTGCGCGACATCTCGTTCAGCGACTTCTGCACGGCCTTGAGGTTCACGACGGCCTCGGTGGTCAACGATACGAGGCCGTCCTTGCCGGTCTCCGGCGCGCTTTCGCGCACGACGGTCGTCACGAAGTCCCCGCTCTTCGCCAGCAGGCGGTCGCGCAGCACGTCGTAGTTCTTCGCCACCGACGCGGGATCGACGAGCAGTCCGACCGCCTTGGCCACGAGCTGGCTGCGCGAGTCGGCGCGCAGGTCGCTCTGGAGCAGCGCGCGGTCCCCCTGGTAGCGCGCCTCGCTCGGGTCGACCAGCCCCACGGCCGTGATGACGAGCGTGCCGGGGTCGTTCTTCGGAGGCGACACCGGCGGGACCGGCAACGCGGCGGGCGCGGGCGCCGCCGCAGCGGGCGCGGGCGCCGTGGCCGGCGCGGCCGCGGATGCCGCCGCCGGCACGGACCCGCTCGGGGCCGGAGTCGGCGCCGTCGCCACGGTCGCGGGCTTCCCGCCGTCGCCGCCACCGCGCATCAGCGTCAGCCACAGCCCCGCGCCGATCGCGACCGCGACGCCCACGGCCACGATGGCGATGGCGGCCCGCTGCGGCTTGCGCGGCGCCTCGCCGCCCGCCGGCGAGCCCGCGGCCCGCCCCGCGCCGGCCATCGCACCGCCGCCACCGGCACCCGTGGCCGCGAGCGCCGCGCCCTTGGGCGGCGGCGGCGCGAGCGTCGTCTCGCCCGAGTTCTGCGACGCGGCGCCGGCCGCCGCGGCCAGCGCCGCCGCGAACTCCTCGGCCGTCTGGAATCGCTCGTCCGGCTTCTTCGCGAGCGCGCGGCGCACGACCGCGTCCATCGCGCCCGGTATCTGCATGTTGAAACGCGACGGCGGCAGCGGGTCCTCCTCCAGCACCTTGCGCATCGTGATCGTCGCGTTGCCGGTGAACGGCCGCTCGCCGGTCAGGAACTGGTACAGGATGATCCCGACCGAGAAGAGGTCGGAGCGGCCGTCGACCGGCAGCCCGAGGATCTGCTCGGGCGACATGTACGCGGGCGTCCCCAGCACCGTGCCGACCTGCGTCAGCTCGGACGACTCGAGGTGCGCGATCCCGAAGTCGGCCACCTTGGCCGTGCCGTCGCGCAGGATGAAGATGTTGGACGGCTTGATGTCGCGGTGGACCACGCCCTGCCGGTGCGAGTAGCCGACCGCTGCCAGGATCTGCGTCAGGATGCGCACGACGTCGGCGGTGGCGAACCGCTGGTTCTGCTCGAAGTAGTCCTTGAGCTCGCGGCCGTCGACCGCCTCCATCGCGATGTACCAGACGCCGGCGTCCTCGCCGAAGTCGTAGATCGAGACGATGTTCGGGTGGGTCAGGCGCCCGGCCGCCTGCGCCTCGCGGTGGAAGCGCGCGAGGATCTCCTTCGCCTGCGCGCCGGCCAGCTGGTCGGGACGGATCGTCTTCACCGCGACCACGCGCTCGATCAGCGGGTCGAACGCCGTGTACACGACGCCCATCGCGCCGTGCCCCAGTTCCCCGCGGATCTGGTACTTGCCGAGCTTGGTGATTTCCGCCATCCGCCGACTCCCGCGTTGCCTACGAGCAAACCGTCGCAAGTCGCATTGCACAGCGCCGGCTGCCAGCGTGCATGTGCGCGCTACCGAACGGCGCGCGCAGCGCGCATCCGGTCGGCGCGCTGCGTGGCCCTTGCTACGCGGAGTGCTTTGCCGACGCTACTTGTACTTGGCGTCGATTTCCCAGACGGACTTCTGGATCAGCCGCTGCACCATCGTGTCGAGCCCGGCCCCGCCCTGCTGCGAGCTGTTGACGCCCAGCGCGCCGCCGGAGGTCGCGCCCACCTCCATCTTCTCCTCGGTGTACCCCTGCGCCAGCTGCTCGGTCGTCTCGGCGTTGATGATCTTGTAGCGCATGCCGATCACCCAGACGCTGGTCGCCTCGCCGCTGTGCACCGACCCCAGTGCCGTGCCGCCGACCGCGCCGGCGCGCGCGCCGCCGACCGAACCCGAGAATGCCCCCAGCAGCCCCGCCATCTGCCCCAGCGTGCGCCCGTCGAAGCCCTGCTGCGCGGAGGCCACCTGCTCGGTCTTGAGGATGTCGAACTTCACGACGTACTTCGTCGTCTTCACCTTGCCCATGCCGAGGTACTTGCGCGCGGCCTGCGGGTCGCCCAGGTTGTACGCGAGCTCGAACTCGCGCAGGACGGGCCCCAGGTTGCTGCGCTCCAGCACCTTGAAGTTGGCGTTGGACAGCTCGAGCTCGCCGAAATCGGCGATGTTGTTGGCGCTGAATTTCTGCAGGAACGTCGCGTTGCTGCTCTTGATCTCGCCCGGGATCACGATCACCTGCGGCCCCGGCTTGTTCTTGTTCGTGTAGTCGACAGCCTGGTAGACCGTCTTGTCCGCGGTCTGGTTGGCTTGCTGCGAGGTCGTGCCGCCGGCGGTCGGCGACGCGCTCTCGAACCTGGGCTGCGCAAGCGCGAGCGACGCGCCCGCGGCGAGCAGCGCGACGGCGACGGGTTTCAGGATTCCTGGAATGACGGCAACGTGCATGCAAATCTCCTGCGGTCGATGGCGGCGCGCGCGACGCGCGGCCCGCTATTTTGCCTTCTTCGGGGCCGGCGTGCCGAGCCCCGCGTTGCGGCAGTAGTCGCCGTAGAGGCGCGCGACCACCTCGTCGGCCTGCTCGTCGACCAGCGTCAGCGCCATCTGCCCGACGTTGGCGCCGGCGTACGAGCCCGCCGACGCGCCGACGTCCGAGATGATCCGGCCGTTGCTCGCGGCGAGCGTGAAACCCATCCCGACGGTGACCTGGTTGACGGCGATGATCGGGTTCATCGTCGCCTCGGAGGTGATGAGCCCGCGCAGCACGAAGCTCGCGCCCAGCCGTTTCGCGGCCGACAGTGCGAGGTCCGGGTTGTTCCTGAAGTACGCGTCGATCTCCGCCTGCTTGATCTGCGCCCGGATCTCCTCGGGCGTGAACGTTCTCAGGCCGAGCGCGCGCAGGCGCCCGTTGATCGCCTGGAAGTGCGGGCCGTAGTTCTGCTGGTTGGCGCTGACGTAGCCGTTGCTCTGCTGCTCGCCGATGACCACCATGATTTTCTTGCCCTTGAGGTCGGCGCGGCACGGCGTCGACAGCTCGTAGGCGATCCGGTCCTCGCGCGCCGCCTGCTCGAGGCGCTGCGAGTCGTCCGGCTGGGAGAACTTGAAGCCCTGCGCGCCGGCAAGGCCGGTGGCGAACGGCAGCGTCAGCAGCAGGATCGCGCACAGACGCGTCCGGGGCATGAGCTTCCGAGGGCAAGGGGGCGTGGTCATGGCTCGCCGCAAGCTGCAAAGGTTATGCCAACGGCCGCCAAAAATCCACATGCGGGTCCGATCGCGCGGTCACACGCGCTCGGCGCGACGATCGAGTCCGAACGCCTCGGCCAGCAGCTCGTACGAGCGCCGCCGCGGCGCCGGGTCGTGCGTCCAGGTGACGACGACCAGTTCGTCGAGGTCGAGCCGGCGCGCGAGGTCGGTGAGCCGGTGCGCCACCTGCGCGCCGGTGCCGACGAACGCCTTGCGGCGCAGCGCGTCGACGATGCGCCGCTCCGCGTCGGTGTACGGATGCGCGGCCGCGACTTCCGGCGGCACGAGAGCGTTGCGGATGCCCTGCTCGAAGCCGACGCGCCAGTGCTCGCGCGTGGCGAGCTGCCGCCGCGCCTCCTCCTCGGTGTCCGCCGCCAGTGCCCACACGCAGATGGTCGCCTGTGGCGTGGGATGCGCTGCGCTCGGCCGGTAGCGCGCGCGATAGAGTGCCAGCGCCTCGTCGACGCCACGCCCGTCGCTGAAGAAGTACGCGAACGCGTAAGGCAGCCCGAAGTGCGCGGCGAGCTGCGCACCGTAGTCCGAGCTGCCGAGGATCCACAGCGCCGGATGCGTCGGTCCCGTCGGGTGCGCGCGGACGGCGCGAAACGGATGGTCGCCCGGCAGCGGCGCGCCGGTCACCCATGCCTGCAGGTCGAGCACTTGCTGCGGAAACTCGTCGGCGGCATTGGCGTGCGGGTTGAGCGCGAACGCGGTGAGGCGGTCCGTGCCGGGCGCGCGCCCGACGCCCAGGTCGATTCGCCCCGGCGCGATGGCCTCGAGGACGCGGAACTGCTCGGCCACCTTGAGCGCAGAGTAATGCGGCAGCATGACGCCGGCGCTGCCGACGCGGATGCCCGACGTCGTCGCGGCCAGCGCGGCCAGCAGCACCTCCGGCGCCGACCCGACGATGCTGTCGCTCCCGTGGTGCTCGGAGACCCAGAAGCGGCGGTAGCCCAGCGCGTCACAATGCCGGGCGAGCGCGAGCGTCTCGCGAATCGCCTCGTCCTGCCCGTGGCCCTGCGCCGCGGTCGACTGGTCGAGCACCGACAGCGCGATGCCTGTCATCGGCGGCGGCGAACCGGACCGGAGCGGCCCGCGGCCGTCACCGGATGACCAGCACGGGAAGATGCGAGTGCGTGAGCACCTTCTGCGTCTCGCTGCCGAGCAGGGCCGCCGCGATCCCGCGCCGGCCGTGCGACGCCATGCAGATCATGTCGCACTTCCGGCGCTTCGCGGAGGCGATCACCGCGCGCCACACTTGGTCGCTCTCGACCGCCGTCGCCGCGAATCCCACGCCGGCGGCCTCCGCCTTTCGGCGCACCGCATCGAACAGCTCGTCGGCCCGCGCCCGCGCCTGCTGCTCGTACGCGTCCGCCAGCACCTCCCGCGACATCTCGAACGTGCCGTAGGGCCCGTCCCACGCTTTCGCGTAGACGTGCAGCGCGACGACGCTGCCGCCGCTCGCCGCGGCCAGCGCGATCGCCGCCGCGACCGCGCGCTCGGACAGCTTCGACCCGTCGACCGGGACCAGGATGTTCCTGTACATGGATGCTCCGCCAGGCGCGCGCCGGAAATCCGCGGCGCGTGCCGCCATCTTAACCGGTGCGCCGGAGCGCCCGCTCCAGCACGCGCACCACGTGGACTGCCTGGCGTGCGCCGCTCGCGCGCGTGCCGTCGGCGATCTGGTGGCGGCAGCTCGTGCCGTCGGCGACGATCAGCGTGCCGGCATCGGCGCCGCGCACGGCCGGCAGCAGCGACAGCTCGGCCATCCGCAGCGACACGTCGTGGTGCGCGGCCTCGTAGCCAAAGCTCCCGGCCATGCCGCAGCAGCTCGACTCGACGAGTTCGACCGCGAGTTCCGGGATCAGCTGCAGCACGGTCACCGCCGGCGCGACCGCGTCGAACGCCTTCTGGTGGCAGTGGCCATGCAGCAGCGCACGTTTCTCCGGCAATGCGACGAGGGGCAACACGAGCCGCCCCGCCCGCTGCTCGCGCGCGAGAAACTCCTCGATCAGGAAGGCGCGCTCGGCGAGCCGGCGCGCGTCGTCGGCGAGTCCCAGCATCAGGAACTCGTCGCGCAGCGACAGCAGGCACGACGGCTCCAGGCCGACGACCGCCGCACCGCGCGCGACGTGCGGCGCGAGCGCGGCCACGACGCGGCGCGCCTCGTGTCTCGCCTCGTCCACGAGGCCCGCGGCGAGAAAGGTCCGGCCGCAGCAGAGCGGGCGCGAAGGCTCCCGGTCGCCGCCCGCGGCGCGCGCGATCGCGACGCGATAGCCGGCGGCGCGCAGCACCGCCAGCGCCGCGTGCGCGTTTTCCGGCTCGAAGTAGTGCGAGAACGTGTCGACGAACAGCACGACGTCCGCCGCGTCGCCTGCCGCGGCCGTGAGCGGCCGCCCGCGTTCGAACGTGTCGCGCCGCCAGCGCGGCAGCGTGCGGCGCGCGGACAGGCCCGACCAGCGTTCGGTCAGGCGCGCGAGCCCGGGCACCGCATCGCGCAGGTTGGGCAGCCAGGGCAGCCGAGCCGCCCACGGCGCCCAGCGCGGCAGGTACGCGACCGCGCGCTCGGCGAACGCGAGCCCGTGCGCCCGCTGCCACTGGTGGCGGAACTCGATCTTCATCTTCGCCATGTCGACGCCGGTCGGGCACTCGCGGCGGCAGCCCTTGCAGCCAACGCACAGGTCGAGCGCATCGCGCACGTCCGGCGACGCGAAGTCGGGCCCCAGCCGGCCCGACAGGGCGAGCCGCAGCGTGTTCGCCCGGCCGCGCGTCGAGTGCACCTCGTCGCGCGTGACGCGGAAGCTCGGGCACATCGTGCCGGCGTCGAACTTGCGGCAGTGGCCGTTGTTGTTGCACATCTCGACGGCCTTGCCGAAGCCGCCCGCGGGGTCGCCGCCGGTGCCCGGCGCCGTGAGCTGCTCGGTGACGGGATCCGCGTGCACGTTCCACGCCGACCAGTCGAGCGCGGTCGCCACGGGCAAGGTCCGGTAGCCGGGCGGATAGCGGAACAGCGTGGCGTCGTCCATCCGCGTCGCGCGCACGATCTTGCCCGGGTTCATGAGGCCGTCCGGGTCGAACAGCGCCTTCACCTCCTCGAAGGCGCGGGTGAGCCGCGGCCCGAACTGCCAGCCGACCCATTCGCTGCGCACGAGGCCGTCGCCGTGCTCGCCGGAGAACGCGCCCTTGTACGCGCGCACCAGCGCGCTCGCCTCCTCGGCGATCGCGCGCATCTTCGCCGCGCCGTCGCGGCGCATGTCGAGGATCGGCCGCACGTGCAGCGTGCCGACCGACGCGTGGGCGTACCACGTGCCGCGCGTGCCGTGCTTCGCGAAGACCGCGGTCAGCCGCTCGACGTACTCGGCAAGGTGCGGCAGCGGAACCGCGCAGTCCTCGATGAACGACACCGGCTTGCCGTCGCCCTTCATGCTCATCATGATGTTGAGGCCGGCCTTGCGCACGTCCCACAGCGCCTTCTGCGCGCCCGCGTCGGTCATCGGCACCACGCTGCCGGGGAGCCCGAGGTCGCCCATCAGCGCGACCAGGTCGGCGAGCCTCCGGCGCGGCGCCTGCCCGTCGTCGCCGGTGAACTCGGTGAGCAGGATCGCGCCCGGCCGCCCGATGAGCGCGGCCTCGATCACCGGCCGGAACGCGGGGTTGCCGCGCGCGAGGTCGATCATCGTGCGGTCGACCAGTTCGACCGCCGACGGGGCGAGGCCGACGATGTGGCGCGCGCACTCCATCGCGCGGTAGAGCGTCGGGAAGTTGACCACACCCAGCGTACGGTGCGTCGGCAGCGGCGCCAGCGCCAGCGTGATTGCGCGCGTCCACGCCAGCGTGCCTTCGCTGCCGACCAGCAGATGCGCGTAGTTCACGCTGCCATCGGCCGTGTACGGCCGCTCGCTCATCGGATGGAAGACGTCGAGGTTGTAGCCGCCGACCCGGCGCAGCACCCTGGGCACCCGGATCGCGATTTCGTCGCGCTCGCGGGCACCGATCGCCCGCAGCGACTCGCACAGCGCGCGCACGCGCGCCGGCGCTCCGTCCATCGCGGCCTCCGGGCCGAACCGCGCGCCGGTGCCGTCGGCAAGCAGCGCGTCGATGGCGACGACGTTGTGCACCATGTTGCCGTAGGCGATCGACCGCGAGCCGCACGAGTTGTTGCCGGCCATGCCACCCAGCGTGCATTGCGCCGACGTGCTGACGTCGACCGGGAACCAGAGCCCGTGCGGCTGCAGCCACGCGTTCAGCGCGTCGAGCACGATGCCCGGCTCCACCGTCACCGTCCGCGCGTCGGCGTCGAAGGCCGTCACCCGGTTCAGGTGCTTGCTGTGGTCGACGACGAGCGCCGCACCGACCGCCTGCCCGCACTGCGAGCTGCCGGCCCCGCGCGGCAGCAGCGGCACGCGCAGTTCGCGGCAGACGTCGAAGGCCGCGCGCACGTCGGCGTCGGACTTCGGTACCAGCACGCCGACCGGCTCCACCTGGTAGATCGACGCGTCGGTCGCGTAACGCCCGCGCGACGCCGCGTCGAACAGGACGTCGCCGGCGACCGCCGTGCGCAGCCGGCGGCCGAGTTCGCCGTCGCCGCGCAACGGCGCGACCACGAGCGGAGCAGCGTCGGGCGCGTTCATCGCTGCGGCGCGCCGGGGTCCGCGCGCAGCGCCTCCAGCACCGCCTCGCCCTTCTGCCACAGGTGGCGGCGCATGAGGTCGGCGAGTCCCGCGGCGTCGCGCGCCTCGAGCAGTGCCACCATCCGCGCGTGCTCGGCGGCCGCGCGGTTCCATTTCTCGTCGTCGAAGTTCGAGCGGAAACGCAGGTTCTGGATGCGCAGGTTGTGCGACGCGTACGTCTGCCGCAGCAGCGCGTTGCCGGCGGCGCGGTTGATGCGGTCGTGGATCTCCCGGTTGCGCTGGTAGTACGCGGGCAGGTCGCGCCGCGCGTGGCAGGCCAGCATCTCGAACGTCAACGCCCGGATCTCCATCACCTCGGCTGCGGCGATCCGGCGGCACGCGAGCTCGCCCGACAGTGCCTCCAGCGCCGCCATGAGCTCGAAGCTCTCGCGGATATCGCTCTGCGACAGCGCGACGACCTGCGCGCCGCGGTTGGGCGCGAGGATGACGAGGCCGTCGGCCGCGAGCAGCCGGAACGCCTCGCGCAACGGCGTGCGCGACACGCCGAGCGATTCGCCGAGCGCACGCTCGTTCAGCCGCGCACCCGGACCGAACACGCCCTCCGTGATGAGCACGCGCAGGCGCTCGGCCACCGCCGCGGGGAGCGTCGACGACGGGGCGCGACCGTTCGCGACGTCGGGGCGTCCTGCCTCGCCGTCGGCCGCGAGCGCGTCGCCGGCGCGCGGCGCGTCAATGTTCGTCGCCATGTTCTGGTATACCGTCCGCGTGCAGCGCAGAAGGCGAAAGCCTGCTAGTGCCGCGGGTGGATTGCCGCTATGATACCGTTTGTATACCAATCCCGGCAGAATGCTGCCGAGCTTCGCGTCCCGCGCCGGAGGCATTGCCTTGTTCCAGCTCGATTCGCATCCGTCCGGCCGCCACTTCCTGCAGATTCCCGGGCCGACCAACGTGCCCGACCGGATCCTGCGCGCGATCGACCAGCCGACGATCGACCACCGCGGGCCCGAGTTCGCGCGGTTGACGCTGGAGATCCTCGCCGGTCTGCAGGACGTCTTCCGCACGACCGGCCCGGTGGTGATCTACCCGGCCTCGGGCACCGGCGCGTGGGAGGCGGCGCTCGTCAACACGCTGTCGCCCGGCGACCGCGTGCTGATGTTCGAGACCGGGCACTTCGCCACGTTGTGGCGCACGCTGGCCGAGAGGCTGGGCCTTGCCGTCGACTTCGTGCCGGGAGACTGGCGCAGCGGCGTCGACCCGGCGGTCGTGGAGTCGCGCCTGGCGGAAGACCGCGCGCACGCGTTCAAGGCCGTCATGGTCGTCCACAACGAGACGTCGACCGGCGTGACCACGCGCATCCCGCCGATCCGCGAGGCGATCGACCGCGCAGCGCATCCGGCGCTGCTCATGGTGGACACGATCTCGTCGCTGGCGTCGATCGACTACCGGCACGACGAGTGGGGCGTGGACGTCACCGTCGCCGGCTCGCAGAAGGGCCTGATGCTGCCGCCGGGCCTGTCGTTCAACGCGGTCGGCGCCAAGGCGCTTGCCGCGAGCAGGTCGGCGAAGCTCCCGCGCGCGTACTGGCGGTGGGACGAGGCGATCGCGCAGAACCGTCAGGGCTACTTCCCGTCCACGCCCGCCACGAACCTGCTCTACGGGCTGCACGAAGCCCTCGCGATGCTGCGCGAGGAGGGCCTGCCGAACGTGTTCGCGCGCCACGCGCGGCACGCCGAGGCCGCGCGCCGGGCAGTGCGCGGGTGGGGGCTCGAGATCCTGTGCCGGAACCCGACCGAATACAGCGGATCGCTGACCGCCGTGCTGATGCCCGACGGCCACGACGCCGACGCGTTCCGCCGCACGGTGCTCGCGCAGTTCGACATGTCGCTCGGAACGGGTCTGTCCCGGCTCGCCGGCCGCGTGTTCCGCATCGGGCACCTCGGCTTCTTCAACGACCTCATGTTGTGCGGCACGCTGTGCGGCGTCGAGATGGGCCTGGAGCTCGCCGGCGTGCCCCACCGCAAGAACGGCGTCGGGGAGGCGCTGGAATGGCTGCGGACCACCGCGGCGGACACGACAACGACGGCGCAGCGACACGCCGCCTGACCCGCCGTCCGCGCGTTAGCGTCACGCCGGCGGCATCGTGTCCGTCGCGCCCGCCTTGTCCAGCACCGCGCGCCGCACCATCGCCACGTGCTCGCGCAGCGTGTACGCCTCGCTCGCGAAGCTCGGCGGCGTCCGCACCTCGGCCACGGCGTGCTCGATGCGGTCGAGCTGGGCGAGCCAGCGCGCGGCTGGTGGCGGTCCCCGCTGCGCGGCGACGTCGCGCTCGAGCAGCGCGAGTTCGCCGTACCAGCGATAGACGCGCGACCGGTTGCGCCAGCGCACGAACTGCGGCAGCAGGTTCATGAGCGGCACCAGCACGACGAGCAGCGGCACGACCAGGATGATCGTGCGTTCGACGAACGCCGCCGCCCAGAACGGCAACTCGCGATAGAGGAAGCTGCGGCCGAAGCGGTGATGGCGCGCGGCGTCGACCGACACCGGCAGGTCGACCTGGACCGTCGACGGGAATTCGCCGGCCTTCTCGAAGTAGCCCTGGTCGTCGTGGACGTCGTGCACGGCCTCGAGCAACAGCGCGACGAGCGCCGGGTGCAGGTTCTCGCGCGCCGCGAGCATCGCCCTGGTGGCGATCAAGGTGACCGGCTGCGCGGGGATGTCGCGCGCGAAGTCGATCGCTCCGGCCGGCAGCGTCAGCCGCGAGAGGAACGTAAAGCGCCGCTCGTAGGCGTCGGCGCGGGCGAAGCTCATCAGCCGGAACCGCGGATCGCGCAGCACGCGCTGGATCAGCGGCATCGCCGCCCCGCCGACCAGCAACGCCGCATCGGCCCGGCCCGCCGCCAGCAGGTCGATCGACGTGTCGCCGGCGGCGTCGATCAGCGTCGCGTCGTTCGCATCCACGTCGTTGGCGGCCAGCAGCGGCACGACCAGCGCCCGCGTGCCGCTGCCCGGCAGGCCGACCGTGATCCGCTTGCCGCGCAACTGGAGCAGCTTGGTGATCTCCGCATCGCCGCGGTGGAAGATCCACAGCGGCTCGTAGTAGAGGCTCGCCAGCATCACGAGCCCGTCGGCCTCCGGAAAGCGCGCGATGCCGCCCTGCAGGAACGCGATGTCCACGCCCGACTTCGGGTCGAGCAACAGCGCGTAGTTCTCCCCGGCTCCCTGCGTCTCGCGGATCTCGACGGTCACACCCTCGCGGGCCAGCCGCTCGCGGTAGCGCACCGCGTGCTGGTGATAGAGGCCGGTCGCCCCGCCCGAGGCGAGCACGATCCGCCGCGGCGGCACCGGTTCGAGCAACTGGAACGAGATCCACAGCGCGCCGGCGATGGCGACCCCGAACAGCAGCACCGTCCGCAGGAGGTCGCGGCGCGACAGCAGCGAGAGTTGGTCGAGCGACATGGTCGGCGCGCATGATGGTGCCGACGGCGGCGCGCGTCAATCGTGCGCGCAGCGTCGGGCGCCCTTCAGTCGAGGCTCACCGCCTGCAGGTAATCGGGAACCTCGACTTTCCAGCCGAGCGCGGCGACGATCCGCTGCCGCAGCGCGTCGGCGGCGGTCGCCTCGCCGTGCGTGACGAACGTGGTCTTCGGCGCGCGATCGAACCCGCGCAGCCACTGCAGGATCTCCGCATGGTCCGCGTGCGCCGACAGGCCCTGCAGCGTCGCCACCTCCGCCCGGATCGGTACCCACTGACCGAGCATCTTCACCTCCGGCGCGCCGCTCACGATCGCGGCGCCCCGCGTGCCGCTGGCCTGGTAGCCCGAGAACAGGATCGTGTTGCGCGGGTCGCCGGCAAGGGCGCGCAGGTGGTGCAGCACGCGGCCGCCGGTGGCCATGCCGCTGGCGGCGATGATGACCATCGGCAGCCGCTGCAGGTCGAGCGCGCGCGACTGCGCGGGCGTGGTCACGAGGTGCGCCGACCGCCCGATCGCCGCGCACTGTTCGGCGGACAATCGATGCTGCCTGCGCAGGCGCACGTACAGCGCGGTGACGTCCGTGGCCATCGGGCTGTCCAGGTACACCGGAACGGCGGGCGGGACGGCGCCCTTCGCCTTCAGGCACGCCAGTGCGTGCAGCAGCGCCTGCGCGCGTCCGACCGCGAACGACGGGATCACGACCTTGCCGCCACGCGCGATCGTCCGGTTGACGACATCGGCAAGCGCCTGCGTCGGATCGCCCGGCTCGTGCAGGCGGTCGCCGTAGGTCGATTCGACCACCAGATAGTCAGCCGAGGCGATCGTCGCTGGCGGGCGCATGACCGGATCGTGCGGCCGGCCGAGGTCGCCGGTGAACACGATCGTCGTGTCGCGCACGGTCAGCGTGACCAGCGACGCCCCGAGGATGTGCCCGGCCGGACGGAAGCGCACATGGGCGTGCGGCGCCACTTCGACGTCGCGGTCGAAGGCCGCCGACACGAACCGCCCGAGGCTGCGCTGGGCCTGCGCTTCCGTGTAGAGCGGCAGCGCCGGCGCGTGCTTGGAGTACCCGTGCCGATTCGCGAATGCCGCCTCCTCTTCCTGCAGGCGGCCGCTGTCCGGCAGCAGGATCCGGCAGAGCTCGTGCGTACCCTCGCTGCAGTGGATCGCGCCCCGGAAGCCGCGCTGGACCAGCAGCGGCACGTAGCCCGAGTGGTCGAGATGCGCGTGCGTGAGCACGACCGCCGACAGCGTGTGCGGCGGCACCGGCAGCGGCGCCCAGTTGCGCAGGCGCAGCGCCTTCTCGCCCTGGAACAGGCCGCAGTCGACGAGAATCCGCGTGGCCCCGTCCTCGACGAGGTACTTGGCGCCGGTGACCGTGCGCGTCGCGCCGAGGAAAGTGATCTGCATCGCGTGCGTGCGTGGTTCGAGGGCGCGGTTGCGGTGGATCCGGCGCCCGGGCGCTATGGTACGCGGCGCGGCGACGTTTGCGCCACGTCAACCTGCCGCGGAGGCGATCGCGCGATCATGCACGCTGAAGGCCCGAACGCGCGCGACCGCGATGGTTCGCAGGCGCCGTCGCGAGCGCATGGCGACCGAACGGAGACTCGCGTGAACGGTGCGGGAGGCGCAGGTCAACGAGATGGACCACGGGTGTCGCAGGGTCAGGCTCGCCGCCGGCGCCGGGCCCGCTACAATCGGTCCGCATGCGAGGAGCCGCTCCGCCGTGACGACTCTCCCGGCGTATTCGGCGTTCTCCACGACCAATTCGTCCGTCGCCGTGGCTGACCAGGGCCGCGTCCGCGCGTCTGATTCCGGAGCCCGATCGTGAAGGCCATCGTCGTCGTTCTTGCCGCCTCCCTCGCGGGCGCGACCGCCGCCGCGGCGGCCGATCCGCAGCAGCTGCTCGAGCGGTACCGGTGCAACGTCTGCCACGCCGCGCACGAGCCGCTCGCCGGGCCGTCGTACGCCGCGATCGCCGACCACTATCGGCACCAGAAGCAGGCGTACGCGATCGTCGCCGCGAAAATCCGTGTCGGGGCGCGGGGCGGCGGGCTGTGGCACATGCCCCCGCACCCGGAGGTGTCGCGCGCCGATGCCGAGGCGATGACGCGTGCCATTATCGCGGTGAATGAATAGCACGCTCCCGCCCCTTCCCCGCTCGCGGGGATGCGAGGCAAGGCCGAACGCAGGCTCGGTTTGCGCAGTTGCCCCGAAAGCGGGCCGGTGCGACAGACGCGCGAGCGCGCGTCAAGCCGGCGCGGCACCCGGCTCGCGCGGCACGAGAATGGCCCCGGTCACCGGATTCGGACGGAACGCCGCGCAGCCCTTGAGGCCCAGCCGATACGCGTCGTCGTAGACGGTCCGGAAGGCGCCGAAGCTGCAGTCGACCGGCACGTTGACCGTCTTCGCGATCGCGTTGTCGACGAACGGCTGCAGCGCCGCCTGCACGGCGAGCTGGTCGCGCGGCGCGACCGAGGCCGCGGCCACGAACGCCGGGGGCAGCGGCGCATGCGCGCCGAACGTTTCGCGAAACCGCCGGTACGCGTAGTCCTCGACGGCGAAGGTCGCCGGCGCGCCGGCGGTCGTCTCGACGGTCCGGTGCATCGCGAACGCGTACGCCGGCTCGAGCCCGCTCGAGACGTTGCCCGCCAGCAGGCTGATCGTGCCGGTCGGCGCGATGGCCGTCAGGTGGCTGTTGCGCAACCCGTGACGCCGGATCGCGCGCACGACATCCGGCGGCAGCGCGCGCACGAACTCGCCGCGCCCGTGCGCGGCGGCGGCAAAGGCCGGGAACGGCCCCTTCTCGCGCGCGAGCGCGACCGACGCCCGGTAGGCGGCGTCGCGGATCGTGCGCATGATCTCGCCCGCGAGCGCGACCGACGCCGCCGAGCCGTACGTGATGCCGAGCATGATGAAGGCGTCGGCAAGGCCCGTGACCCCGAGTCCCAGCCGGCGCGAGCGCAGCGCGACCTCGCGCTGCCGGCGCAGCGGAAAGCGGGAAACATCGTAGACGTCGTCCAGCATCCGCACGGCCACCCCGGCCAGCTCGGCGACGCCGCCCAGGTCCAACGCGGCCTCCGCGGCGAACGGCGCGCGCACGAACCGCGTCAGGTTGATCGAGCCCAAGTCGCACGCGCCGTACGCCGGCAGCGGCACCTCGCCGCACGGATTGGTGGCCGCGATGATCTCCGCGTAGGCGAGCGGATTCGTCCGCTGGATGCGGTCGATGAAGAGCACGCCAGGCTCCGCGCAGGCGTACGCGGCGCGCACGATCCGCTCCCACAGCGCGCGCGCCCGGACCCTGCGGTATACATGGCAGCGCACCGGTCCTGCCTGTCCCGGCCACGCGCGCTCGACGACTTCGCCTTGCGGGCCCGGAGCCTTCGCCGGATGCACGAGCGGCCAGGGCTCGTCGCGGGCGACGGCGTCCATGAAAGCGTCGGTGACCAGCACCGACAGGTTGAAGCGCCGCAGCACGCGCCCGTCGCGCTTCGCCTCGACGAATTCCTCGATGTCCGGGTGGTCGCAGCGCAGCGTGCCCATCATCGCGCCGCGCCGCGCCCCGGTCGACAGCAGCGTCGCGCACATGCTGTCCCAGATGTGCATGAACGACACCGGGCCCGACGCGATCGCACCCGACGCCCCGGCGCGCGACCCGCGCGGACGCAGCGGCGAGAAGTCGACGCCGATGCCGCCGCCCTGCTGCATCGTCAGTGCGCCTTCCGCGAGCCCCCGGAAGATGCCGTGCAGCGAGTCGCCGAGCGTACCCATGACGAAGCAGTTGAGAAGCGTCACGTGCCTTCGCGTTCCCGCACCCGCCAGGATGCGCCCGCCTGGGAGGAAGCGGAAGTCGGCCAGTGCCCGGTGGAACGCGCGCGCCCAGTGCTCGCGCCGGCGCGGCTCGGCAGCGGCGAGCGCGTTCGCGACCCGCCGCCACGTCGCGTCGAGGTTGGCGTCGACGGTCCCGTCGGGGCCGGCCGCCCGATAGCGGGTTTCCCACAGGTGAGCGGACAAATCGGCGGGGACCGCGGACGTCATCGCTGCGCGCCGCCGGCTGCGGCATCGCCGTCGTCCCGCAGCAGCGCGACGACCTCGGCGTCTTCGACCTGGTCGAAGCGCCGATAGAACTGACCCACGGCGTAGAAGTCCGCGGTCACCAGCGGGCAGACAACTTCGTCCGCGTAGGCGCTGACCTTGTCCACCGCCTGCGGCGAGGCCACCGGCACCGCGCAGACGAGCCGCTGCGGATGCCGCGCGCGCAGCATGTGCAGCGCAGCGACCATCGTCGCGCCGGTCGCGAGTCCGTCGTCGACGACGATCACCACGCGCCCCGCCGGGTCGACCGGCGCGCGCGCGGGCGTGTACTCGGCGCGCCGGCGGCGCATCGTCGCCATCTCGGCCGCGACCTGCGCGCGCAGGTAGTCGGGGGTGGCGCCCGCCGCTTTGGCGTACTCGGTGACGTAGGTCCACCCGGACTCGTCGACGGCGCCGATCGCGTACTCCGGATTGCCGGGCGCGTGCAGCTTGCGTGTCAGCACGACGTCGAGTTCGCCGCCGAGTCGTTGAGCGATCAGCTTGCCCATCGGCACCGCGCCACGCGGGATCGCCATTACCAATGGCTGCCTGCCGCGCCAGGCGGAGAGCGCCTGCGCCAGCCGTTCGGCGGCTTCGATGCGGTCGCGGTAGATCAATTGCCGGGCACTCCGTCGGCGGCGCGCCGGCTCGCGCCGGTCTCCCTGCGCCTGCATTGAATCTAATCCGCCAAGGCAGGCCCGGTGTTGACCGGCGTCAACGCGTCTCGGCACGCATCGTCTAAGGTGAAGGCGCGGGCGCGGCCGGTGCCCGAACCGGGCGGCTGGAACGAAGCCTGCCATGCGAGGACTGTCATGACCATCAAGGATTTCTGCGTTCGCAACGTCGTCACCGTCACGCGCTCCGACACGATCACCACCGCCGCCGCGCTGATGCGCGAGCACCACGTCGGCGACGTCGTCGTCATCGACGACACCGGCGGCGGGCGAATCCCGGTGGGCATCGTGACCGACCGCGACGTCGTGGTCGAAGTGATCGCCGCCGGCGTGGATCCGCGGATGCTCAAGGTCGGCGACCTCCTGCAGCGCGCGGTGGTGAGCGTCCGCGAGGACCGCAGCTACACCGACACGGTGCGTCTGATGACACAGCACGGCATTCGCCGCGTGCCGGTCGTCGACGCCAAGGGCGCACTGGTCGGCATCGTGTCGGCCGACGACATGCTGCGGCAACTCGCCGTGCCGCTGGCCGCGCTGTCCGAACTGCCGCGGCGCGAGCGGCACATCGAGGTGCAGGTACGCAAGTAGCGCGGCCGCCGCAAACCTGTCAGCCGCGACGGGCCGCCCCGAGCGGCTGACCTGCCCCCGCGGGGGGCAGGCAGCGCAGCGAGCGTGGGGGCCGTCTCCGCCGCGACGGGCCGCCCCGAGCGGCTGACCTGCCCCCGCGGGGGGCAGGCAGCGCAGCGAGCGTGGGGGCTGATTGAGCCTCGTTGTGGGGATTCAGGACGTTGTGTCCCAGTCGCACGAGCCTGGGCCGTCTCCCCGCGGGGCGGGACCCAGCCCCGGCCCGACGCCCCCCCCACGCACCCCGCATGCCAAACAGAAACAACGCATTGAAGCTCCCCGCCTAGTCGACGACGAGCACGGCGGCACCGGTAAGAGCGCCGTGCTCGAGGTCGGCGAGCGCGTCGTTCGCGCGCTCGAGCGGATACGCGGTGGTTTCCGTCCGGATCGGGATCCGTGCCGCCAGCGCGATGAACGCCTCGCCGTCCGCACGCGTCAGGTTGGCCACGGACACGATGCGACGCTCGTGCCACAGGATCGCGTAGGGAAACGCGGGTATGTCGCTCATGTGGATGCCGGCGCATACCACGGTGCCGCCGCGCGCGAGGTCGGCGAGCGCCTTGGGCACGAGCGCACCGACCGGCGCGAACAGCAGCGCGGCATCGAGCGGGGCCGGCGGTCGCTCGTCGCTGCCGCCCACCCACGTTGCGCCGAGCGTGCGCGCGAAGGCCTGCGCCGCTGAGTCGCCGGGGCGGGTGAACGCGTGCACTTCGCGCCCTTCGTGCCGCGCGACCTGCGCGACGATGTGGGCGGCAGCGCCGAAGCCGTAGATGCCGATCCGCCGGGCGTCGCCGGCCATGCGGAGGGCCCGGTGACCGATGAGCCCGGCGCACAGCCATGGCGCGAGTTCCACGTCGGAGAATCCCGCCGGCAGCGGGAAGCAAAAGCGCGCGTCCGCGACCACGTACTCGGCGTAGCCGCCGTTCACCGTGCAGCCGGTGAACGCGGCGGACTCGCAGAGATTCTCGCGGCCGGTCCGGCAGAACGCGCAGGTCCCGCAGGTGCGCGCCAGCCACGGCACCCCGACGCGGTCGCCGAGCGCGAACCCGGTGACGTCCGCCCCGGTCGCCGCGACGGCGCCGACGATCTCGTGCCCGGGCACGATCGGCGAATGCGCGTCCGGCAGTTCGCCGTCGACGACGTGCAGGTCGGTCCGGCACACGCCGCACGCGTGCACGCGCACCAGCACATCGCCGGGGCCGGCGACGGGAGCGGGGAGTTCCGCGAGCGCGAGCGCCGTTCCCGGCGTGCGCAGCACCATCGCGCGCACGACGTCCGCCCTACTGGCTGGTTTCGACGAGCGACTTGAGGCCGACGGGGTCGAGCAGCTTGATCGTGCGGCCCTGCACCTGGATCAGTCCTTCGCGGTGCATCCGCGACAGGAGGCGGCTGACCGTCTCGAGCTTCAGGCCCAGGTAGCTGCCGATCTCGTCGCGCGTCATCCGCAGCACGTACTCGGACGACGAATAGCCGCGCGCGTGGTAACGCTGCGCGAGGTCGAGCAGAAACGCCGCGAGCCGCTGGTCGGCGCGCATCGTGCCCAGCATCAGCATCACGTGCCGGTCGCGCGCGATCTCGGTGGCGAGCATCCGGTGCACGTTGCGCAGCACCTGCAGGCTCGCGCGCGACAGTTCCTCGACGCGCGCGAACGGAATGGCGCACACCTCGGTGTCCTCGAGCGCGATCGCCTGGCATTCGTGCAACTCGCGCGCGATGCCGTCGGTGCCGATGATGTCGCCCGCCATGTGGTAGCCCGAGACCTGGTCGCGGCCGTCCTCGGCGAGGAGCACCGTCTTGCACGAGCCCAGCCGGATCGCGTAGAGCGTCGTGAAGCGCTCGCCCGGACGGAACAGCGTGTCGCCCTTGCGCAGCCGCATCCGCTTGGCCACCAGCTGGTCGACCAGCTGCCGCACGTCCGGCTCGAAGCCGACCGGTACGCACAGCCGCAGCAGGTTGCAGTTCGGGCATGCGCCCCTGTCGGCGCTGACGTCGCGCAGCAGCTGCCGCGGCGGAGCGCCGGCACGCCGGCCGCCCGGGAGGGCAATGCCACGGGTGGCGATGGCTTCCATCGGCGTCTCCTTGGGCGGCATGGCGGGGCGTCAGTGTGGCGTGGCCTCGAGTCCGGCGATGACTTCCTTGATGCGGCCGAACTCGGACGACTTGTCGAGGAAATGCTGCGCGCCCGCCTCGAGGCAGGCATTGCGGTACTGCGGCGTGGCGTGGTTGGTGAGCACGATGAACACCACGCCGGGATCCTGCGGATGCACGGCGCGCAGCACGTCGAGCCCCGTGCCGCCTTCGAGCTGGTAGTCGAGCAGCACGTACTGGGGATGGACGCGGAGGATGCCGGCGATCGCGTCGCCCGGCGTGCCGGCCTCGCCGACGACGTCCACGCCGTCGATCTCGCCCAGGAGTTCGGACAGACGCACGCGCATCGACGGCGAGTCATCGACGATGAACACCTTGGGATGGAGGGATGCCATGAGGACCAGTATCGGCGGCGCCGCGACCGCCGCCCATCGGCGAGCGCTGATCGCGCCGATCGGGCGCCGCTGATTCGCGGGGTCGGCGACCGCCGGACCCGGGGTAGGAATCCGCCTACCCCCGGTCCCGCGCGACGCTGCGTCCGCGGCGCACGACCGACTTGGCCTGCCGCCCCTGCGGCGCGTCAGGCGGGCGCGTTGGGGTCGTCGGACAGCCGGTGCTTCAGCGCGTAGTGGATGAGCTCGGCCTGGTTCGCCACGCCGAGCTTCTCCATCAGTCGCGCCTTGTGCGTGCTGACGGTCTTCACCGACAGGCTGAGGTCGCCGGCGATCTGCGTGACGGCGGCACCCGCGACCAGCCGCCGAAACACCTGGTACTCGCGGTCGGACAGCAGCGTGTGCGGCGGCCCTTCGGCGCGCGGCATCGACGACAGCGCGAGCTGCTCGGCCACCTCCGCGCTGATGAACGCGCCGCCTCCGGCCACCTTGCGGATGGCCGCGACGAGCTCCAGCGCGGCGCTCTCCTTCGTCAGGTAGCCCGCGGCGCCCGCACGGATGGCCCGCACCGCGTACTGGTGCTCCTCGTGCATCGACAGCACCAGCACGCGCAGCTTCGGGCGCTCCGCCTTGACCTGGCGGATCAGTTCCATCCCGCTCCTGCCCGGCATCGACATGTCGAGCAGCAGCACGTCGAAGTCCACGCCGCGCACCCGTGCCAGCACCTCGTGCCCGTCGCCGGCCTCGCCGACGACGGACAGATCGGGGGCGGATTGCAGCAGCTGCTTCAGACCCTCGCGCAGGATCGTGTGATCGTCGGCGATCACCACGCGGATCACGGTGCGCCTCCGGGTGCCGCCACCGGGAACCGCACCTCGACCGTCGTGCCGGCCCCTTCGCCGCTCGCGATCCGCGCCTCGCCACGCAGCAGCGACGCCCGCTCGCGCAGGCCCACCAGCCCGAACGATTGCGGCTTCCGCGGGTCGGCCGGCGAAAAGCCCTTGCCGTCGTCGCGCACGCGGACGACCACACCGTCGCCGTCGCGGCCGATCGACACCTCGACGCGCGAGGCGCGCGCGTGCTTCGCCGCATTGGTCAGCGCCTCCTGCACGATGCGGAACACCGCGTTGGAATGCATGCCCGGAAGCTCGAGCTCGGGGTCGGCAATGGCGAGCGTGCAGGGTACGCCCGTGCGCTGCGTGAAGTTCTCGACCAGCCACTCGACCGCCGGCACCAGCCCCAGGTCGTCGAGCATCAGCGGCCGCAGGTCGGCGGCGATGCGCCGCGTGGCGGCGACCGTCGTCTTCAGCAGCTGCTCCATCCGCTCGAGCCTCGCGGCCAGCTCGGGCGGCTCGCCCGGCAGCCGCGCCTTGCACCACGCGACGTCCATCTGCAGCATCGTCAGCGCCTGGCCGAGCTCGTCGTGCAGTTCGCGGGCGATGCGCGCCTTCTCCTGCTCGCGCGCGACGTGCGCCGTCGCCGAGAGCTCCTGCAGCTCCTCCTGCGACCGGCGCAGCGCCTCGTGCGCCCGCACGCGCTCGGAGATGTCGCGCAGGATCACCGTGTAGAACCGGTGCTCGCCGTCGACGACCCGCGAGATCGACGCGTCGATCGGGAATTCCTCGCCGTCGCGGCGCAGCCCGCTGACGATGCGCGATCCGCCCATCCGCCGCGCGACGGACGCGCCGTCGCCGAACGCGCGCACGTGCTCGCCGTGCGCCGCCCGGAACCGCTCGGGGATGAACGACGCGATCGGCGCGCCCAGCGCCTCGGCCTGCGGGCAGCCGAACATCGCCTCGGCCGCGGCGTTGAACAGCACGACGTGCTGCGTTTCGTCGATGGTGACGATCGCATCCATCGCCGAGTCGAGGATGCCGCGCAGCCGCGCCTCGCTGCGGGTCAGCAGCGTCTGCGCGCGCACGCGCTCGCTGACGTCGCGCAGGATGACCGTGAAACGCTTGCGGTCGCCGTCCCCGTGCTGCGAGATCGACGCTTCGATCGGGAACTCCGTGCCGTCGGCGCGCCGCGCGGTGAGCACGGCCTCGGCCCCCATGCGGCGTGACGTCACGCCGGTGGCCCCGAACCGGTCGATGTGGCCTCGGTGCGCCGCGTGGAAACGCGGCGGGATCAGCGCGTCGAGCGGCTGTCCGACGATGGCGGTGCGCGGCCAGCGAAACACCGCCTCCGCCGCGCTGTTGCAGGCGACGATGCGCTGCGCCGCGTCCACCGTCACGATCGGGTCCATCGCGGATTCGACGAGCTCGCTCGCGAGCGCTTCGGCGTCGCGCAAGCCGGAATCGGCGACCTCCCGCCGCCGCACCTCCCGGTACAGCAGGACCGTGGCGGTCGCGCCCGCGGCGATCGCCGCGATGCCGGCCCCCACGAGGAGGTCGCCGCGCGCGGAGGGCAGGTACCAAGCCACTACTGTCAGTATGGCTGTTACGGCGATCAGCACGGCAACGGGCGCGAAGACGGTCGTGAGACCGCCCGCGGTCAGCGCGGGCATCGCAGCAAGGACATCGAGTAACCCCGTTGGCAGACTTCCCGGCGCGCTCGCGAACGGCGCGCTCTCGTGGTCGGCGACGATTATAGCCGTGCGGCGAGGGCCACCGGCGGCCCGGTCTTCGTCACTTGCGCGCGGCCGCCCAGCTGCGCAGCGCCGCCAGCATCCGGTCGACGTGCCGGGTCGGGTTGAGGCTCAGGTAGTGAAAGACGATCTTGCCGTCCGGCGCGATCACGTACGAGATGCGGTTGGCGTACTCGGGTCGCGTGCGCATGACGGCGTCGAACGACTTCATGACCGCCTGCGACGCGTCGGACGCCACCGGGAAGCGGCTCTGGCACGCCTGCACGGAGAATTTGGTCAGGGTGTCGATGTCGTCGGCGGACACGCCGACGACCGTTGCGCCGAGCGCCTCGAACTCCGGCATCGCCTCGGCGAACTGGTGCGCCTCGATCGAACACCCCTCCGAATACGCCGCCGGGAAGAAGTAGAGAACCACCGGGCCCTTCCTGAGCGCCTCGGCGAGCGAATAGCGGAACACCGTGCCGGCCCGCGCGGCCTCGGTCGTGAAGTCGGGCGCCGGGTCGCCGACGTCGAGTGCGGCCCGCGCCGGGATTGCCGCCGTAAGGGCAACGAGTGCAGCGACGACCAAGCGGTTCATGAAGTCCTCCGTCTGCAATCCTGCCGGACGCCCCGTTGCCGCCAAGCGCGGCGCCGGGGCCTGGCGTTCATTGCAGTTGGTCGACGCCGGCCGCGCCGCCTTACGGGCGGTCGCGTTGCTTGCCGTCGTGGCGCTCGCCGGCTGCGGTGCGCTGCCACCGCGCGGCGACGCGCCGCAGACGACCGCGCTGCCGCCGTCGCCGGACAGCCCCCTCGTCCGGCTCGCGCAGGCCTCGCTCCCCGGCCCGGACCTGTCGGGATTCCGGCTGCTGCCGATGGGCTACTACTCGCTCGACGCGCGCGTCGAACTCGCCCGCCGCGCCACCCGGTCCCTCGACCTCCAGTACTACCACATCCACAGCGACCGCACCGGTCATCTGCTGCTGCGCAACGTACGCGACGCCGCGCTGCGCGGCGTGCGCGTGCGCCTGCTGGTCGACGACCTGTACACGGTGGGCGGCGACGCGCTGTTCCTCGGGCTGGCCGCGTTCCCGAACGTCGAGGTGCGGCTGTTCAACCCGTTCTGCTGCGGCCGCGACGGCATCGGCGCCAAGTACGTCGCGTCGCTGTTCGACATCCGGCGCCTCAACCGCCGGATGCACAACAAGCTCTTCCTCGCCGACAGCGCGATCGCCGTCGTCGGCGGCCGCAACATCGCCGACGAGTACTTCATGCGCAGCACGACCGACAACTTCGTCGACCTGGATGCGCTGATCGTCGGCGCCGTCGTGCCGCAGCTCGGCAAGATCTTCGACACCTACTGGAACAGCCCGCACGTGCATCCGGTGCAGGCGATCGTGGCCACCGGCCTCGACGCCACGGGGCTGCAGCGGCAGTTCGACCGGCTGGTCGACGACGGCGACCCGATGATGGAGGTCGCGCTGCCGCCGGTGGACATCCTGGGCTACGGGCCGGTCAGCGAGGACTTCGACGGCGGCCGTCTCGGCCTGCACTGGGGTCGCGCGTCGGCGTTCGCGGATTCGCCCGACAAGGTGGTCGCCGAGAGCGACGAGATGGCGCGCAGCATGAGCGTGTCGATGAGCGTGATGGACCTCGTGACGGCGGCGCAGCGCGAGGTCGTGCTGTCGTCGCCGTACTTCGTGCCGGGCACGATGGGCGTGCAGGCGTTCGGCGAGCTGCGCCGGCGCGACGTCAAGGTGACGATCCTGACCAACTCGCTCGCCGCCAACGACGAGCCGCTCGTGCACACCGGCTACGCCCGCTACCGGGAAGCGCTGCTGCGCGTCGGCGTGGACCTCTACGAACTGTCGCCGACGCGCGTACAGCGCAACCAGCGGCTGCACTGGCCGGGCGCTTCGCTCGGGCGGCTGCACGCCAAGCTCGCGGTCGTCGACCGCAAGTTCGTCTTCGTCGGGTCGATGAACCTCGATCCACGCTCCGCCGGCAAGAACACCGAGCTCGGCATCGTCGTCGAGAGCCCGGAACTCGCGAAGGAGGTGCTGCGGGTCATCCACATCAGCAAGCTGCAAAGCGCGTATCGGCTGCAGTTCGGCGCCGACGGCCGGTCGCTTGCCTGGGCGACGATGGACGACGACAAGGAAGTGCTGCTCGACACCGAGCCGGACACCTCGCTCTTCCTGCGCGTGCAGAACCTGCTCCTCGCGCCGTTCGTGCCGGAGCAGCAACTGTAGGGTCTGACCCCCAACATGCACTGGAATGCATGTTAAGGGTCAGACCCCACTGCCGTCCGGCCAACTTTCGCACAGATTCAACTGGTTGCTGGAGGTGCGACTTGCCAAGGGGTCTGACCCTTAACATGAAGTAGAGTGCATGTTAGGGGTCAGACCCTTACGCGAACACCGCGTCGAGCTGCCCGACCCAGCCGCGCTTCCGGTCGTCCGTGGCGAAGCTCGCCTCGAAACCGTTGCGGGCCAGCGTGTAGGCGTCGCGCGCGGTCAGCGGCAGGGCCGCGAACGCGTCGACGAAGTTCTGGCTGACGTAACCGCCGAAATACGCGGGATCGTCGGAGTTGACCGTCGCGCGGATGCCGGCGTCGAGCAGTCGGGCCAGCGGATGGTGCGCGAGATCCGGGTACACGCACAGCTTGACGTTGGACAGCGGGCACACCGTCAGCGGCACCCGGTCGCGCGCGAGGCGCGCGACCAGCGCCGGGTCCTCGGTGCAGCGCACGCCGTGGTCGATCCGCTCGGCGTGCAGCACGTCGAGCGCCGCCTCGATGTACGCCGGCGGCCCCTCCTCGCCGGCGTGCGCGACGCGGTGCAGGCCAAGCTCGCCGCAGCGCGCGAACACGCGCGCGAACTTCTCCGGCGGGTTGCCGCGCTCGCCGCTGTCCAGCCCGACGCCGATGAAGTTGTCGCGGTACGGCAGCGCCTGCTCGAGCGTGGCGAACGCCGCTGCCTCGGAGAGATGGCGCAGGAAGCACATGATCAGCGACGCGTCGATGCCATAGGCGGCCGTCGCCTGCGCGCACGCCCGCGACAGCCCGCCGATCACCGTCGCGAACGCGACGCCGCGCCCGGTGTGCGTCTGCGGGTCGAAGAAGAGCTCGGCGTGGACGACGCGATCGGCCGCGGCGCGTGCGAAGTACGCCATTCCCATGTCGAAGAAGTCGTCCTCGCACACCAGCACGCTGGCGCCCGCGTAGTAGACGTCGAGGAAGCTTTGCAGGTCGGTGAACGCGTACGCGGCGCGCAGCGCCGCCACGCTCGGGTACGGCAGAGCGATGCCGTTGCGCTGCGCGAGCCGGAAGATGAGCTCCGGCTCGAGCGACCCCTCGATGTGGATGTGCAGCTCGGCCTTCGGCATCGCGCGCAGCAGCGCGGGCACCCGATCCGGCGTGATCGCGTCGAAGGTCATGGCGCGGCGGGCGCTTCGCTCCCGCCGTCGAGTGCCGGGGCGAACATCAGCGCGTTCAGCCGGCGCACGAACGCGGCCGGGTCCGGCAGCTCGCCGCCTTCGGCCAGCAGCGCCTCGTCGAACACGAGCTGCGCCCAGTCCGCGATCCGCTCGTCGGGCTCGCGCTCGACGCGCCGGATCAGCGCATGCGCCGGGTTGATCTCCAGCACCGGCACCACGGCGGGTGCCTTCTGCCCGGCCGCCTTCAGCAGCCGCTCGAGGTTGCCCGAGACCTCGCTTTCGCCGACGACGAGGCACGCCGGCGAGTCGGTCAGCCGATGCGTGACCCGCACGTCCTTGACCCGCTCGCCGAGCGCCGTCCGCAGGCGTTCGACCAGCGGCTTGAGCGCCTCGGTCTCCCGCTCCGCCTGCGCCTTCTCCTCGGCGTCGGCCAGCTCACCCAGGTCGAGCGCGCCCTTGGCGACCGAATGCAGCGGCTTGCCGTCGAACTCGGTGAGCGCAGTCACCACCCACTCGTCGACACGGTCGGACAGCAGCAGCACCTCGATGCCCTTCTTGCGGAAGATCTCGAGGTGCGGGCTCCCCGCCGCGGCCGCGTAACTGTCGCCGGTCACGTAGTAGATCGCCTGCTGGCCATCCTTCATCCGCGCGACGTACGCCGCGAGCGACGCGTCCTGCGCGTCGGTGCCGCCCGCCGTCGACGCGAAGCGCACGAGCTGCGCGAGCCTGTCGCGGTGGCCGTGGTCGTCGATGAAACCTTCCTTCAGCACGGTGCCGAACGTCCGCCAGAACGTCGCGTACTTGTCCGGCGCCTTCTCCGCGAGCTCGTCCAGCAGGTCGAGCACGCGCCGCACGCAACCGCCGCGGATCGCCTCGACGTCGCGCGATTCCTGCAGGAGCTCGCGCGAGACGTTGAGCGGCAGGTCGTTGGAGTCGACGACGCCGCGCACGAAGCGCAGGTAGGCCGGCATGAGCTGCTCGGCGTCGTCCATGATGAACACGCGCCGCACGTACAGCTTGACGCCGTGCCGGTGCTCGCGGTCCCACAGGTCGAACGGTGCCGCCGACGGCACGTACAGCAGCAGCGTGTACTCGGTGCGGCCCTCGATGCGCGCGTGCACGTGCGCGAGCGGCGGTTGCCCGTCGTGCGCGACGTGCTTGTAGAACTCGTCGTACTGCTCGGCGGTGATGTCCTGCTTCGGCCGCGCCCACAGCGCGGACGCCTGGTTGACCGTCTCGTCCTCGTCGGTCGGCCGGAATTCCTGCTTGTCGCCGTCCCAGACTTCGCGGCGCATCACGATCGGCAGCGCGATGTGGTCCGAGTACTTGCGGATGATCGACGCGAGCCGCCACCGCGACAGCAGCTCGTCCTGCCCTTCCCTCAGGTGCAGCGTGACCTCGGTGCCGCGCTGCGGCCGGTCGACGCGCGTGAGCGTGTAGTCGCCCTCGCCCGCCGACTCCCAGCGCACGCCATCCTCCGCCGGCAACCCCGCGCGCCGGGTGACCAGCGTCACGCGGTCGGCGACGATGAACGACGAGTAGAAGCCCACACCGAACTGGCCGATCAGCCGCGCGTCCTTCGCCTGGTCGCCCGACAGCGAGGCGAAGAACTCGCGCGTGCCGGACTTCGCGATCGTGCCGATGTGCGCGATCACCTCGTCGCGCGACATGCCGACGCCGTTGTCGCGGACGGTGATCGTGCGCGCGTCCTGGTCGAACGCGACGACGATCTTCAGGTCGGGGTCGCCTTCCAGATAGTCGGGGTGCGCGAGCGCTTCGAAGCGCAGCTTGTCGCACGCGTCCGACGCGTTGGAGATCAGCTCGCGCAGGAAGATCTCGGGGTGGCTGTACAGCGAGTGAATCATCAGGTGCAGCAGTTGCTTCACCTCGGCCTGGAAGCCGTGCGTCTCGGGCGCCGCGGCGGCCGCGGGGTCCTGGGTCTCCTGGGTCATGACAATGCCTCGTGCGGTGGTCGGCGCGCAGGTCGCGCGCGGAAACGGGTTGCGCCGGTGCGCGCGGCCGCTACAATCGGCGGCGCGCCGCTACGCGGCGGCGCCCATGATAATGGATACGACTTGTGGCCGACGGCCGGGGAGCAACGATGGACGACACGTGGAAGCGGTGGGCGGTACCCTTGGCGCTCGTGGGCGCCGCCGCGGCCTTTGCCGTGCTCGGCGGCTGCGGCGACGACGTCACCCCGGCGCCCGAGGACCTGGGCGAGTACGGCTCGGTCGGCAACGACGAGGAATTCGCCAACGCCCCGCAGGCGCTCCCCGTGGCAGCGCTGCGCGAGCCGCCGCAACCGTTGACCCTGCCGGCCAGCGTGACGCTCGCGAACCTGCCGGCCATCGCGCAGCAGGGCACGCCTCCCAACTCGAACGGATCGCCGGGGACGTGCGAGGCGCAGTCGTTCGGTTACGGGCTGGGTTCGTACACCGCCGCGCGCGCGCCCGATGGCTCGCACAAGTGGACGGCGTCCGACCCGGCCAACGAGGTCAGCGCCGCGTATCAGTTCGCGCTCGCCGTGAACAACGGCTTCGCCACCTGCCCGAAGGGCGGGACGGCGACGCAGTACCTGGGCCGCCTCGCGAGCTTCGGCAGCCCAAGCGCCGCCGACGTGCCGTACCAGCCGAGCTGCGCGTACTTCAGCCAGATCGACCTCAACAAGGCGTATCCGAACGCGACGCGGCTGCGCATCGGCAGCTTCGCGACCTTCCGCGTCGACAGTCCCGGCGCGCTCAACCGCATCCAGGAGTACCTCGCCAACCAGCAGGCGGTCGCGTTCTCGGGCCCGGTGTACCAGGGGTACGGCAATCTCTCCGGCCCGACGCTGACCGACGGCTACTTCTACGCCGGCAACACGCCGTACAAGGGCGGGCATGGGCAGCTCCTCGTCGGCTACGACAACACGCTGGGCGCGCCGAACCTGGCCAAGGGCATGCTGCTCGTCCAGAACAGCTTCGGCACGCAGTGGCCCTCGGCGGAGTCGAAAGCGCCGCGCGGCATGCTGTACTGGTCGTACGAGACGTTCCTGAAGACGCAGCAGCTCGCGGCCGTCGCCTATCCTTACGACCCGTCGCCGCCGTCCGGGACGCTGCTGACGCGCAGCGACGCGCGTGCACCGGTCGGCTCGATCGCCCGCGCGTACCAGTGGGCGCCCGAGGCCAACGGCGCCGTGTGGCTGATCCTCATGCACCACCTGGCCGAGCCGGTGCGCATCACGGCGGTCGCGTTGAAGGAGCCCGCGCCGGGCACCGCGCAGGCGGTCGGCAAGTACGGCCAGTTCCTGTCCAAGGGCTACACCTATCTGCGCCGCACCGACGGCAAGGCCTTCCTGCCCGGCAACTATCAGCTCACGTTCCAGGCGCAGACGCTCGATGGGCTCGCGGTGACCTACACGGGGACGATCGCGATCGGGACGCCGCAGCCCAACGCGCCCGCGGCGGCGAGCATGGCCACCACTGCGGCCGTGCCGCCGAACGGTCAGCAGCAGCTGTTCGACAGCGTCGGGCAGTCGGCTGTCCTCACCCTCTAGGGAGCGCAAGCGCATGACGATGCCGATCGACACGTTCATGGCCGGCTACAAGCGCGCCTGGGAGGGCAGCGACGAGTACCTGCTGGCGTCGCTCTTTGCTCCGGACGGCGTGTACCGGAACACGCCGTTCGCCGAGCAGCGCGGCCACGACGCGATCAAGGTGTACTGGCAGCGCACGAAGCTGCAGAGCGACATCCACCTCGACTACGACGTGCTCCACCGTGACGAGCGCGGCGGCATCGCGCACTGGCGCACGACGTACCAGGTGACGTCCGAAGAGCTGTTCCGCATCTGGGCCGCGTCGACCGGCACCAACGCGCTCGCGCGCAAGGAGGGCGACCCGCTGCCCCGGCTCGTGCTCGATGGCATCGCGATTGCAAAGTTCGATCCCGATGGCCTGTGCCGCGAGTTCCGGATCTGGTGGCATAGCCAGGCGACGGCGCCGGACTGACGCGCATCACGAAGCCTGCACCCTCCCCCCGCGCAGCGCGGCGGCGATGGGGGCGAGGGGCCCGGCGAAACGGACCATGAACCTCCCCGCTGTCCTCCGCCCGCCGGCCGCGCTCGCCGCTGCGGTGCTCTGCCTGTCCGCACTCGCCCAGGGCGGTCCGTCCGACAAGCCGTTGAAGGCGATCCTGCCGGTCGGCGCCGGCTCGGGCGTGGACACGATCGTGCGCGCGATCGGCCCTTCGCTGTCCAAGGCGCTCAACGGGCAGCCGGTCGTCGTCGAAAACCTGCCGGGCGCCGGCGGCGTTACCGGCACGCACGCAATCGTCAAGGCCATGCCGGACGGCTACACGATCGGCATCGTGTCGAACAACCACGTGATCAACCCGAGCGTATACCGGAAGATGCCGTTCGACTCGCAGAACGACATCACGCCGATCATGGTGGTCGGCACCACGCCGTTCGTCCTCGTCGTGAATCCGAACAGGCTTCCCGTCAAGGACGCCAGGGAGTTGGTCGCCGCGCTGAAGGCGAAGCCCGACGTCTACAACTACGCGTCGTCCGGCAACGGCACGATCCTGCACCTTGCCGGCGAGATGTTCCTGGACGCGGCCGGCGCGACCTCGCGACACATTCCGTACAAGGGCGTGGGCCCGATGGTGACCGACCTGCTCGGAGGCCAGGTCGACTGGGGCGTGCTCGCGCTGCCGGCCGTGCAGCAGCACATCAGGACGGGTGCGCTGCGGCCGATCGGCATTCCGTCGCCGGCGCGCGTGCCGGCCGCACCCGACATCCCGACGTTCGCCGAGCAGGGCATGCCGAGCTACCTGGTCGGCGGCTGGTTCGCGGTGGTCGGCCCGGCGAGGCTGCCCGCGGCCGACGTGAAGCGCATCCACGCGGCGTTCGCCGCCGCGATGGCGATGCCCGAAGTGCAGGAGGCAATGGCCAAGCAGGGCAACGTGATCAACCCGTCCACGCCCGAGGCCGCCGGCGCGTTCTTCCGGTCGGAGCAGGACCGCTACGCGAAGCTCGTGCAGAAGGCGGGGGTCAAGCTCGACTGAAGGCGCGCGTTCGCTACAATCGCGCCTCACCGCCGACGCAGGAGCATGTCCGATGGCCGACCTCTTCGACAACCCGATGGAGCTCATGGGCTTCGAGTTCGTCGAGTTCGCCTCGCCCACACCCGGCGTGCTCGAGCCCGTGTTCGAGATGCTGGGCTTCACGCAGGTCGCGTGGCACCGGTCGAAGGATGTCGCGCTCTACCGGCAGGGCGACATCAACTTCATCGTCAACCGCGAACCGGGCAGCCTCGCCGCCTACTTCGCCGCCGAGCACGGTCCGTCGGCGTGCGGGATGGCGTTCCGCGTGGCCGACGCGCACAAGGCCTACACGCGCGCGCTGGCGCTGGGCGCGCAGCCGATGGACACGCAACCCGGGCCGATGGAGCTGCGGCTGCCGGCGATCAAGGGCATCGGCGGCGCGCCGCTGTACCTGATCGACCGTTATGGCGACGGGACGGCGATCTACGACATCGACTTCCGCTTTGTCGAAGGCGTCGACCGGCACCCGCAGGGCCACGGGTTCAAGCTGATCGACCACCTGACGCACAACGTGTACCGCGGCCGCATGACGTACTGGGCGCAGTTCTACGAACGGATCTTCAACTTCCGCGAGATCCGCTACTTCGACATCAAGGGCGAGTACACGGGGCTCACGTCCAAGGCGATGACCGCGCCGGACGGCAGGATCCGCATTCCGCTGAACGAGGAGGCATCGAAGTCGACCGGCCAGATCGAGGAGTTCCTGATGCAGTACAACGGCGAGGGCATCCAGCACATCGCGCTCCTCACCGACGACCTGCTTGCATCGATCGACAGCCTGAAGCGCGCCGGCGTGCCGCTGATGACCGCGCCGCCGGCGACGTACTACGAGATGCTGGCCGAACGCCTGCCCGGTCACGGCGAGAAGGTCGAGGACCTGCAGGCGCGCGGCATCCTGCTGGACGGCACGACCGAGGGCGGCAAACAGCGGCTGCTGCTGCAGATCTTTTCGCAGACGCTGCTGGGGCCCGTGTTCTTCGAGTTCATCCAGCGCAAGGGCGACGACGGCTTCGGCGAAGGCAACTTCAAGGCGCTGTTCGAGTCGATGGAGCGCGACCAGCTGCGGCGCGGCGTCATCGCGGCTGCGTAGCCGCGACGTACTCCCTCACCCCGCAAGGCGGGAAGAGCGCTGGGCTGAAGAGCGCGTCCGCAATACCGAGCCAGGCTCGGTTTTCCTGAGCCTGGCTCGGTTTACGTGGATTTCGGTAGACTCCACCCGATGACCTTCCCCATCGACGACACCCACGACCCCGCCCTCACGAGCTGGGTCGATTCGGCCAACGACCCGGCCACCGATTTTCCGATCCAGAACCTGCCGTTCGGGCGCTTCCGGCGCGCGGGCGAGGCGCGCTTGCGCATCGGCGTCGCGATCGGCGACCAGATCGTCGACCTCGAGCATGCAGGGCTCGCCGCCACCGATGACATGAACGCGTTCATGCGCGCGGGTCCCGCGGCACGCCAGGCGCTGCGGCGGACGCTGTCGCGCCACCTGCGCGCCGACAGCGCCGAGCGCAGCCGGTTCGTCGCGAGCCTCGTGCCGATGGCCTCCGCCGAGATGGGACTGCCGTGCCGCATCGGCGACTACACGGACTTCTACACGAGCATCCACCACGCGACCAGCGTCGGCCGCCAGTTCCGCCCCGACAACCCGCTGCTGCCCAACTACAAGTGGGTGCCGATCGGCTACCACGGCCGCGCGTCGTCGATCGGCGTGTCCGCGGAGACGATCCGCCGCCCGGTCGGGCAGGCGAAGCCGCCCGACGCCGACGCACCGACGTTCGGCCCTTCGCGCCGGCTCGACTACGAGCTGGAGCTGGCGCTCTTCGTCGCGTTGCCCAACGCGCAGGGCGAGCCGGTGCCCATCGACCGCGCCGAAGAGCACCTGTTCGGCCTCGCCCTCTTCAACGACTGGACGGCGCGCGACATCCAGGCGTGGGAGTACCAGCCGCTCGGACCGTTCCTGTCGAAGAACTTCGCGTCGACCGTCTCGCCGTGGGTCGTGACAATGGAAGCGCTGGCGCCGTTCCGCGCGCCGTTCGCGCATCCGGAGGCCGACCCCCCACCCCTGCCCTACCTCGACTCGCCGGCGAATCGCGCGTCGGGCGCGATCGACGTCGCGCTGGAAGCCTGGTTGCAGACGGCGGCGATGCGCGCCGCCGGCCGGCCGCCGCAGCGGCTCATGCAGTCGAACTTCCGCGACAGCTACTGGACGGCGGCGCAACTCGTCGCGCACCACACGGTCAACGGCTGCAATCTGCAACCGGGCGACCTGCTGGGTTCCGGCACGCAATCCGGTCCCGCGCCCGGACAGGGCGGCTCGATGCTGGAACTGTCGGTCGGCGGCCGGGCGCCGCTGCAGCTCGCCGACGGCGAGCAGCGCAGCTTCCTCGAGGACGGCGACACGGTGATCCTGCGCGGCCACTGCGAGCGACCGGGCTTTCGCCGCATCGGCTTTGGCGACTGCGCAGGCACGATCGCACCCGCGCGCTTCGCGTGACGGAGAACGCCCCCATGACCCCCGAAGCCGTGCTGATCACCGGCGCCAGCGGCAACCTCGGCCGCGCGGTCGCCGCTGCCTTTGCCGCGCGCGGCGCGAATCTCGCGCTGCTGGATCGCAACCGCGCGCACCTCGACGCCGCGTTCGGCGGCGAGAGCGACCGGCGCATGCTCATTGCCGCCGACCTCCTCGACGCCGGGGAGGTCGAGGCCGCCGTCGCGTCCGTGGCCGCGCGCTTCGGCCGCATCGACGCGCTCGCCAACATTGCCGGCGGCTTCCGCATGGGCACGCCGGTGCACGCCACATCCGACGCGGACTGGAACTTCCTGTTCGACCTCAACGCGCGCACGGTGCTGCACGCCGCGCGCGCGGTCGTGCCGCGCATGCTCGCGGCGGGCCGCGGCCGGATCGTCAACGTCGGCGCGTTCGCCGCGCAGAAGGGCGCCGCCGACATGGGCGCGTACGTCGCGGCCAAGAGCGCGGTGATCCGACTCACCGAGACGATGGCCGCCGAACTGCGCGACAAGGGAATCAACGTCAACTGCGTGCTGCCGACGATCATCGACACGCCGGAGAACCGGAAGGCGATGCCGGATGCCGACCCGGCCCGCTGGGTGGCGCCCGCCGACCTCGCCAACGTGATCGCGTTCCTCGCGTCCGACGCCGCACGCGCGGTCCACGGCGCGGCGGTGCCGGTAACGGGACTCAGCTAACAGGCTGTTGTATTACCGCCGTGTCATCCCGAGGAGCGCAGCGACGAGGGACCTGCGTATACGCACGCCTTGTTCAGTCGCAACATCAGATCCCTCGCTCCGCTCGGGATGACACCGTGTGGTGGATGCCGGGACGAGTTTCAACAGCCTGCCGGTCGTCCGCGTCGGGGATCAGTGTGGCGGCGTCCCCGCGAGGCTGCGCTGCACGCCGATCCACAGCGACAGTAGTTCCCCGGTGCTCGGCGTGGCGACGTTGCCGGCGGACGTCTGCACCATGACGAGCTTCGTTTTCGGCGCGACGTAGATCGCCTGCCCGCGCAGGCCACGCAGCACGAACTCGCGGTCGCCGCCGCCGATGATCCACGTCTGGTAGCCGTAGCCCAGCATCAGGCCCGTCATGCCCGGCTCGAACGGCTTCGCCGACGGCGTGGTCGCCGCACGTACCCACGCCGCGGGAATGACCTGCCGGCCCGCCACGGCACCGTCGTTCGCGAGCAGCATCCCGAGCCGCCCCCAGTCGCGCAGCGTCGCGTTGATGCCGACGTACGCGGCCTCGTAGCCGCCGGCGTCGACGATCCACGACGCGTTCGCCTCCGCGCCCATCGGCTGCCAGATCTTCTCCGACAGGTAATCGGCCAGCGTGCGGCCCGTGGCGCCGCGCAGCACGAGCCCCAGCACCTGCGTGTCCGCGGACGCGTAGTGGAAGCGTTCGCCGGAAGGGCGTTCGCGGGTCCGGAACGGCATCAACGTCGCGGCACCGCCGGCGCTCTCGCCCAGCAGCGACAGGCGTCCGAGCAGGGCGACGTCGTCGAAACCGCTGTAAGTCTCGCTGAACCGGACGCCCGATGACATCGTGAGCAGGTGGCGCAGCCGCGTCCGCCCGTACGGCGTGTCCCGCAGTTCCGGAACGTAGGCCTCGGCAAGGTCGTCGACGGAGCGGATCCGTCCGTCGGCGACCGCGATGCCGACCAGCATCGCGACGACGGTCTTGGCCATCGAGTACGACTGCATCCGGTGCGCGGCCGTGCGGTCGTACTGATAGCGCTCGACGAGAATCGTGTCGCCGGCGACGACCAGCAGCCCGGTGGCGCGGTTGCGAGCCAGGTAATCATCGATGCCGCCGGTCTCGTTGCCGTGCCGATAGCGCAGCGCGGGCTCGGCCGCCGCGCGCCGCAGGGGCCATACCCACGCACCGCGTTCGACCACGCGCGCGGGAAAGACTTCGTCGAAGCGGCTGACGAGCCCGACGAGGCAACGCGGCTCCGGCCGCAGCGACTTCGGGCAGAGCGGATAGCCGTCTGCCCTGCCCAGCAGGTCTTCGTCGGGAGCGGCATGCGCGACGCCGTGCGCGAGCACGGCCGCGGCGAACGCCGCTGGCGACAGACGCCGGAGCCACGGCCTCGGTGCCCGCATTCCGTCTCCCTGCTCCCGCGGCTGCGGGAATAGAGGACCTTGCCGGCAACCCGCGCGGCCGCCGGCATTGCGATGTACGGCGGCATGCCGGCCGCCGCGCATGCCACCTACTTCGGCGGCTTCTTCTGCTTCGGCTTCTTCGGTTCCTTCTTCTGGCGGTCGCGATTGCCCATCGGTGCACCCTTTCGGTTCGGTCGTCGCGCGGGCGACGCGAATCCGTCTCCCGCGAGCATCGCCGGCATGCGGCGACACCGCCGCGAATGTTGCGCTATCGGCGGCCGGCGCGCAACGCGGCGGCACTCATTCGGGCGGCTCGGGACGCGCGTAGATGCGCGCGAGCCACACGGAGAGCGCCAGGCCGGCGAGCCAGCTCGCGACGAACGCGACCCGGGTGGACGGGCTGCCGACCGTGCTGCCGGCGAGCAGGAAGCCGCCGAACACGACGGCTGGTGTCACGATCGCACCCGACGCCAGGCAAGCGACGATCGCCGGGAAGCGGCCCCAGCCACGCAGCGCGCCCGCGGCAAGGCAGCCCGCGATCGTCAGCGCCAGCGCGAGCGCCAGCAGCGGCCACTCGGAAATTGCCATCGGCGCACGCGCCCGCTCACTGCCCTTCCGGCGGCTGCCACAGCTCGACCTTGTTGCCCTCCGGATCGATGACCCAGCCGAACTTGCCGAACTCGGAGTCGTCGGTCCGGTCGAGGACCTCGCAACCCTCCTCGCGCAGCGCCCGCAGCAATCCCGCGAGGTCGGCGACACGGTAGTTGACCATGAACGGGGCCGTGCTCGGCGCGAAGTCGTCGCCGTCGCTGCCGCTCACCGACCAGATCGTCGTGCCGCCGGCGGGCTTGCCGCTCTCGTCGGTCCACGAGAATGCCGCCCCGCCCCACTCCAGCACGTCGATGCCGAGGTGCGCCTTGTACCAGCCGCGCAGAGTGTCCGGATCCTTCGCCTTGAAGAAGATGCCGCCGATGCCCGTGACGCGCTTCATTGGGAACTCCGTTGTGCGGTCAGGACCGAAGCGCGGTTTCTCGCTCCGGCGTCAGAACCGATAGATCTTCCCGACGGCGGACGGTACCACGGCGTCGCCGAAGGCGGCGGCAAGTGCGCCGGTCGCGCGCCACCCGGTGCAATGGCCGGCCGCGATCGTGGTGAGGCGAAACGGCCGCATCGCTTCCACGGTGTCGGGGATGATGCGCTCGTTGGGGCCGGCCAGGTGGAAGCCGCCCATGACGCCGAACAGCGGCACGTCCGCAAAGCGCTCACGCGCATGCAGCAGCACGTTGACCACCCCCGCGTGCGAGCACGCGGTGAACACGATGACGCCCTTGTCCTTGACGTGAACCGCGACGAAGCGCTCGTCCAGCAGCAGCGTGTCGGGCTCCCAGCCCTGGCCGTCGTCCGTGCGGCGGAACTGTCCCGGCATGCCGGGCTCGAACGCGGTCACGCGCGGAATCTCGCCGCTGACGTAGAAGAGGCCGTCGAGAACGGCCAGCGGCGTCGTCGCGTGGACGACCTGCGCGCCCTGCTGCTCGAGCATGTCCGCCGTGGGGACGTCGTCGAACAGTCGCATGGCGCCGTCGGGCATGCGAATCGCCCGGGTCCGGTACATGCCGGGATGCATGTACGTCGGAATGGCGTGCCCGCCGTTGCCGAGCTGGATCATCTCCAGCGCGCGCAGCATCGCGCCGCAGTGGTCCCAGTGCCCGTGCGACAGCACGATGCCGTCGACGCGCCCCATGTCGAAGGCCAGGCGGTCGACGTTGCGCTCGAACACCGCGACGTCCGGGCCGGTGTCGAACAGCAGCGTACGCTCGGTCGCGCCGCGCCACGCGGTGATCGCGAGCGACAGTCCGTGCGCGGCGCAGCACAGGCAGCGCCCGGACATGCGCCGCATGCCCCGCTGCACGAGCCGCGGCAGCTCGTTCTCGACGTAGGCCGGCACCGTCGACAGGTTGTCGGTCGCGTTGTCGACCAGCACCAGGATCTCGACGCGATCGACGGCGTTGGGTTTGGGCATCGGCGTCCTTGGGCGCGGATCTCGACGGCGTGATGGCGGCCGGCGTGCCGGCGCCGCGCGTCGCCGGCGACGCAGCCATGGTGCGGAACCGCGAGCGCGGCGTCAACTCCGCCGCGAGTCGCGCGCCGGCGCGCGCTCGTCGCGACCGCCGGCGGGGCGTGCCCCCGTCACTCGATCAGCTCGTCCGCGCGCAGCAACATGGGCCGGGGCACCGCGATGCCGAGCGCCTTCGCCGACTTGAGGTTCACCGCGAGGGCGAACTTCGTCGGCTGCGCGACCGGAAGCTCGCCCGGGCTCGCGCCGCGCAGAATCCGATCGACGTAGCGTGCGTGCTGCCGCTCCAGCGACGCGTAGTCGGGCCCGTACGACATCAGCCCGCCCGCGAGCGTGTATTCCCGCAGCGTGAACACGCCGGGCAGCCGATGCTGCAAGGCGAGCCCGGCGATGCGGTCGCGATTCCTGAACGTGAAGAAGTTCGGTTCCAGCAGGAATGCCTGCACGCCCTTCTCCACCATCGCGGGGAATGCCCCTTCCACGTCCGCCAGGCTCCGATACGGGAAGAAGCGGGGCTCGAGCGTGAGACCTCGCGCGGCGGCGCGCAGCCGCTGCTCGTAGCGGGACTGCAGGTCGGCGTCGGCCCGCGCATTGGCGACCACGCCGACGCGGGCTGCGGCTGGCAGCATCTCCCGGATCAGCTCGAGGCGCTTGGCGTCCGTCTCGCCCAGCATGCGCGAGACGCCGGTGAGATTGCCGCCCGGTCGCGCGAAGCTGTCGACGAGGCCCTCTTCCACCGGATCGAGCCCGCTGAAGATCATGACGATGGGGATGGTCGAGGTCGCGTGCCGCGCCGCGGCGGCGTCCTGGCTCGAAAACGTCGCGATCAGGTCGACCCTGGCGCCGACGAGCTCGCGCGCGAGCTGGGGCAGGAGCTCGGACTTGCCATCCGAGGCCCGCCGCTCGAACATCACGTTCTGCCCGTCGATCCAGCCCAGATCGCGCAGCGCCTGGACCCAGTTGGACGTCCGGAACTCCGCCTCCGGCCGCATCGGCGCGTTGCCGAGAATTCCGATGCGATACACCTTGCCGGCCGGCTGCGCGAGCCGCGGCGCGGCACCGAGGCCGACCGCCACGGCGAGGACGAACGTCCGCCGATTCATCGCCACCATCCCCCGTCCGCCAGCGCGATCCGGGCATGGTACGCCCGTCCGGATAACCAGGGTGCGGCCGGGCCGCCGGCATGCGGTCGTCCGGCGCGTCCCGCGCGTGGCGGCGCGGGACGCGGTGCCCGCTCGAACCGGCGCGCCGCGTCAGCACGCCTGGCCCCGGGGACTCGTTGCCTTCGCGCACGCGATCGGCGTACGATCCCAGCCGCGCGCGCTCCGCGCGCATTTCCGGGAGCCGAGATGGCCATTTACCTGGTGCAGGCCTCGTACGGTGCGGCAGCGATCGGTGCCATGGTGAAGCACCCGCAGGATCGGGCCGCCGCGATCCGGCCGCTGATGGAAAGGGTGGGCGGAAAGCTGCACGGCATGTGGTTCACGTTCGGCGAGTACGACATCGTCGCCATCGCCGAAATGCCGGATGCGACGACCGCCGCCGCGTTCGCGATGGCCGTCGGTTCCTCCGGCGCCATGGCCTCGTACCGGACGACGCCGCTGCTGACAATGGACGAAGCCGTCGAGGCGATGAAGAAGGCCGGCGGCCTGGCGTACAAGGCCCCTCAATGACGGGAACGTGCCTGTGGCGTGTCACCTGTTGCCACGGGCCCCGGACCCGCGGGCGGCGGTCGGCGATGGCGAGGTCACTTGCCGCTGTGGGCCGCATGGCCCGCGGTCGCCGCCAGCCAAGCCAAGGCCTCCTCCTCCGACGAACAGACGTCGCAGATCAACCCGAACTGCAGCGCGACCTTCACCCCGAATTTGCGCGGGTGGATGTACTCGGGCGCGATCATCATGGCCACGACGACCGTTCCCTTCGCCTCCTGCGCCCAGTCCTCGACCATCAGGAAGCGGTCGACGAGCGTCGGGAACGGAAGGTCGACGAAGCCTGTCGCGTCCACCAGCAGCCTGGGCACGCGCCGCTCGCGGCAGTGCGCAATCGCGTCGGACACGAGGTCGACCGCCTCGACGAGTGAGTACCTGCCGGTCGGACGGTAGCGGCACAGACCATCGCAGACCTCCAGCGGGTCGGGGGCGGGCATCGGCCGGTTCGCGCTTGGGCTTGGGCTTGGGCTTGGGCTTGGGCTTGGGCTTGGGCTTGGGACAACAATTGTACCGTTGGTCCGACACGCATGTTCGGCGCACCAGCCTGTCAGCACCGACGCTGGCGGGAGGCAAGCCGCGTGCCGGCAAAGGCGGTGCTGCGTGTCCCCGTGCCGTGCCGTTCGCTACAACATCGAGCAAACCCACGCGGTAACCAGTTGCCGCACCGCGGGTTCCGGGCGGCATCGCGGCTCCGCGTACGTGTCGCACATCTCCTGCGCCGCCCATGAGATGCAAGTATCGCCGGGCGAGAGTCGGCATACCGACATCCCGTAATCCGGTGCCCTGAACGAGTACTTGAACGTCCGGTCGGGCGCTTCCACGTGCGCGCACTGAAACGGCTCGACCAGCGAGCAGCGCCGGTCGGCAAGGACGCTGCCGTCACCGACTTCGACAGGTTCGGAGAGCGGCAGCGCGCCCCACGGGCGCCTCGCGCACCGGAGCAACATGCCGTCAAGCGCCGCAAGCGTCTTTCCCGTTGGAATCAGCAGGCGGTCCCCTTCGAAACGCGCCCGCAGTGCCCCGACAACCCGCTCCATGTTTGCCGGATCGATGTAGATTGCCGACGCGGATCGCCTCACGTAAGCAAGCAGCACGGACTTGCTCCGATCCGCAACGGTCGTCGTGCCTGGCCAGATGCCCTCGACCGTCGGAACCCGGTCCGCGGTGCAGTTCACTTGGCGCTGCATCCCCGCCCTCCCCACTCAGGTATTGGGCAACCCGCCCCGCGCCGTCAGCCCGATCGTCGCGAAGAACTCGCGCCGCGTCGCGGCGTTGGTCCGGAACGCCCCCAGCATCCGGCTCGTCACCAGGCCGACGCCCGGCTTGTGGACGCCGCGCGTGGTCATGCACTGGTGCGCCGCCTCGATGACGACCGCGACGCCCTTCGGCTGCAGCACGCTCTGCAGCGAGTCGGCGATCTGCACGGTCATCTTCTCCTGGATCTGCAGGCGCTTCGCGTAGATCTCCACGAGCCGCGCGAGCTTGGAGATGCCGACGACCCGCCGGTCGGGCAGGTAGCCGATGTGCGCCTTGCCGATGATCGGCACCATATGGTGCTCGCAGTGGCTCTCGAACCGGATGTCGTTCATCACGACCATCTCGTCGTAGCCCTCGACCTCGGAGAACGTGCGCGCGAGAATCGCATTGGGATCCTGCCCGTAGCCTGCGAAGAACTCGCGGTACGAGCGCACGACGCGCATCGGCGTGTCGAGCAGGCCCTCGCGCTTCGGGTCGTCGCCGGCCCAGCGGATCAGCGTGCGCACCGCCTCGGCGGCTTCCTGTTCCGTGGGGCGGGCCACCTTGGCCCGCGTGCGCGATGCGGCCATCTCGATCTCCCGGTGTCGCCGCCGCGGCGGACGGCTGTTCGCTAGTGTATCAATGGCGCGCCGGCGGCGCGTCAGGCCCCGACGACCCCAGCCGCGATCAGCGACCGCACGGCGTCATCGGAATAGCCAAGCTCGCGCAACAGCGCCGCCGTGTGGCTGCCGACGCTCGGCACGGGCAGCCGCGCGCCGAAGCGCCGGCCGTCCATGGCAAGCGGCAGCTTGGGCACGCGCGCGGCGCGGCCGTCGGGGAGCGTGATGTCCGCGAGCCCGCCCGACGCCGCGAGGTGCGGATCCTCGAACAAGTCCTCGGGCTTCCGGATCGGCGCGAACGGCAGGCCCGCCGCCTCGCACTTGTCCATGACCTGCCGCTTCGTGAACGTCGCGAGCCGTTCGCGCACGACCGGCAGCAGCCGCTCGCGGGCGTGCACGCGCTGGTTGTTGCTCGCGAGCGCCGGGTCGGCCAGCAGATCGGGAAAGCCGAACGCGCCGCAGAACGCCGGCCACTGCGAGTCGCTGACGCAGCCGACGAACACCTGCTCGCCGTCGGCGGTCGCGAACACGTCGTAGATCGCCCACGCGGACAGCCGGCTCGGCATCGGCGCCGCCGGCGTGCCGGTCACCGCGTACTGCAGCATGTGCTGCGCGACGAGGAACGCCGTGTTCTCGTAGAGCGAACTCTGCAGGTACTGTCCGCGCCCCGTGCGCTGGCGCTCGAGCAGCGCGGCAAGGATGCCGTACGCCGCGAACATCCCGCCCATCACGTCGTTGATCGACGCGCCCGCACGCAGCGGCCGCCCCTCGGGGCCGGTCATGTAGGCGAGGCCGCCCATCATTTGCACGACTTCGTCGAGCGCGGTGCGGTGGTCGTACGGCCCGGGCAGGAAGCCCTTCATCGACGCGTAGACGATCCGCGGATTCAGCGCCTTCGCGTCGTCGTACGAGAGGCCCAGGCTGTCCATCGCGCCTGGCCGGAAGTTCTCGGTCATCACGTCGGCGGTGGCCAGGAGCTTGCGCACGATGGCCATGCCGTCGGGCGACTGCAGGTCCACGGCGAGGCTGCGCTTGTTGCGGTTGTAGGTCGGCCAGAAGCCCGCGCCCGATCCCGTGAGCCGGCGCGTGCTGTCGCCGTCGCCCACGGGCTCGACCTTGACCACGTCGGCGCCCAGGTCGGCCAGCAGCAGGCCGCACGTCGGCCCCATCACCATGTGGGCGAACTCGACCACCCGGATGCCCGCCAGGGGCAGCGCTTCGCTCATGCACGTGTCTCCGTTCGGTTGCGCGGCGCGCGCCGCGGGGGGCGCCAGTGTCACAATGCCACATCCACCTATCTCGTGCCGCGCCGCGCACGAGCCGCGCACAAAGGAGCCGCAGGATGAGACTCGAGAACCGCGTTGCCGTCGTCACGGGCGCCGCGCAGGGCATCGGCGCCGCGTGCGCGCGGGCAATGGCCGCCGAGGGCGCGCGCGTCGTCGTCGCGGACGTCAACGAGGATGCGGGCAACGCGCTGGCCCGCGTGATCGCCGACGCCGGTGGCACGGCGCGCTTCTGCCCCGCCGACGTCGGTACGAAGGCCGACGCGGAGCGGCTGGTCCGCTTCGCCGTCGCGGCGTTCGGCGCGCTGGACATTCTGGTCAACAACGCCGGCATCGTGCACGCCGCCGACTTCCTCGACCTCGCGGAGGCCGACTTCGACCGCGTGCTGCGCGTGAACCTCAAGGGACCGTTCCTGTGCGGGCAGGCGGCGGCGCGACAGATGGCCGCACAGCCGCCGCGCACGCACGGCCAGCGCGGCGTCATCGTCAACATGTCGAGCGTGAACGCGGTGCTGGCGATCGCCAACCAGGTGCCCTACACGGTCAGCAAGGGTGGGGTGAATCAGCTGACCAAGGTCATGGCGATGGGCCTCGCACCGCTCGGCATCCGCGTCGTCGGCATCGGCCCGGGGTCGATCGCCACGGAGTTGCTGAAGACCGCCGTGCTGACCGACGAAGCGGCGAAGTCCCGCATCCTGTCGCGCACGCCGCTGGGACGGCTGGGCGAACCCGAGGAGATCGCGAGCGTCGCGGTGTTTCTCGCGAGCGACGACGCGTCCTACCTGACCGGCACCACGCTGTATCCGGACGGCGGGCGACTATCGCTCAACTACGTGATGTAGGGCTGGCCGCCGCTCTTCACGGCTCCTGCAGCCGGCGCACGGCGTCCTGCAGCGCGCGCACCGCTTCGACCCGCCCTTCGTCGGAAAGCTTGCCGCGGTCGACGACCAGCAGCAGGCCGTCCTGCTCCTGCCGGATGACGCGGCCGCGCGTCGCGTCGTCGCCGTACAGGCCCACGACGCGGTGCGTGCGCACGGGCTTGGAGAAGCCCTTGACGGTGATCGTGCCCGTCTCCTCGCACATCACGACGTCCCGCACCAGCGCGTACGTCTCGTGCGCGAGCAGGATGCCGCCCAGGTCGGCGTGCGTCTGCAGCCGCGAGGCCAGGTTCACCTCGTTGCCGATGACCGTGTAGTCGACGCGCTCGGCGCTGCCGAAGTTGCCGACCGTGCAGTAGCCGGTGTTGATGCCGATCCGCAGCTGGAACACGTGCTCCTGCCCGCGCTCGCGCCACTCCGCCTGCAGGTCGCGCATCCGCTGCTGCATCGCGACCGCCATCCGCACGCAGGCGATTGCGTCCTCGCGCGGCCCGCGCGTCTCGGGGTCGCCGAAGAACAGCATGATCGCGTCGCCGATGAACTTGTCGATCGTCGCGCCGTGCTCGATCGCGATCGACGACATTTCGCGCAGGTACTGGTTGAGCAGGCTCGTCAACTCCTCCGATTCGAGGAGGTCGGTCGTCTCGGTGAAGCCCGCGATGTCCGAGAAGAAGATGGTGAGCTTCTTCCGCTGGGAAGCGACCTCCGCGCCCTTCTCGCCCTTGAACAGCGACCGGTAGAGCTGCGGCGACAGGTAGCGCTGGAGCTTCGATGACAGCGACTCCAGCGTCGCATTCTGCTCGGTGGCACGACGATTCGCCTCCTCGGCCGCACGGACCGCGTCGACCAGCTTGCCTTCCGCGTGCTTCAGTTCGCTGATGTCGGTGATGACGGTGATGGTCCCGCCGGACTCGACCGCGCGACGCGCGACGCGGTACACGCGTCCGTCCGGGGCCCGGTCCTCGAAGGCGAGGCCGGACGGGTGGCGCAGGCTCTCCACGCGTGCCGCCACCAGCGCGTCCACGTCGCCCTCGCCGTAGTAGCCGTGCTCGGCGAGGTGGCGCAGGAACGCCGGGTACGGCTCCCCCGGCTGCAGCAGCGCCTTCGGCACCGGGTACATGTCCGCGAAGCGGCGGTTGCAGACGACGATGTCGAGGTGGGCGTCCGTGTACGCGAGCGCGCCGGGCATGTTGTCCAGCGCGATGCCGAGCTCGGCTTCCTTCCGTGCGAGGCGCGCCTCCGCCGCCTTGAGCCCGCTGATGTCGGTGATCACCGTCACCGTGCCGCCCTCGCCGGCACGGCGGCGGTAAACCTCGTAGGTGTGGCCGTCCGGCGTGCGGTCCTCGAAGGTGACGCCGCTCGGATTGCGCAGGCTGTCGACGCGGCGAGCGACCAGCGCGTCGACGTCGCCTTCGCCGTAGTAGCCGCGCTCCGCCAGATGCCGCAGGAACGCGGGGTACGGCCGGCCGCGCGCGAGCAGCGAACGCGGCACCGCGTACATCTCGGCGAACCGGTCGTTGCACAGCACGATGTCGAGCTTGCCGTCCGTGTACGCGAGCGCGCCGGGCATGTTGGCGAGCGCGACCGTGAGCTCCTCGTCCCGTTGCGCCGCCAGCGCCTCGGCCTCTTTGCGCGCGGTGATGTCGGCGTAGGTCAGCACGAGGCCGCCTTCGATCGGCGCATACCGAACGCTCAGCTGCTGTCCGGACGCCGCCGTGTACTCGAGCGCGTGCGGCTGCCGCGCGCGGACTCGGTCGAGCCGGTTCTGCGCGTGCACGTCGACGTCGCCGGCGCCATAGTCGCCGCGCGCCGCGTTGTAGCGGTAGAACTCGACGAGCGGTGTCCCCGCCACGCAGAGTGCCGCTGGATAGCCGCGCAAGGTCCGGAACGCCACGTTGCACGCGACGAGGGCGAACCCCGCGTCGAAGATCGCGAAGCCGAAGTCGAGCGTGTCGAGGCCCGCACGGACCAGATCGGGCGGGGGCGATGCGACGTCCCGGGACTCCGTCCGGTCCATCAGTTGCTCCTCAAGCCCGCGCGCAGCGCGGGAGGTCGACTATAGCGCCGAACCCGGGCGCTTGGTACCTCCCCGCCCGCGCCTTCAGTCGATGCGCTCGAGTTCGGTCTTGTAGTAGCCGCGCCGCTCGATGTACGCCTCGGCGGCGTTGCGCAGCATCGCGACGTCGGCGTCGGTGAGCGCGCGCACGACCTTCGCCGGCGCGCCGAGGATCAGCGAGCGCTCGGGAAACGTCTTGCCCTCGGTGACGATCGCGCCGGCGCCGACCAGGCAGTCGCGGCCGATGACCGCGTGGTTGAGCACGACCGCCTGGATGCCGATCAGCGAGCCGTCGCCGATCGTGCAGCCGTGCAGCATCACCTGGTGGCCGACGGTCACGTTCTCGCCGATCGTCATCGGCACGCCCGGGTCGACGTGCAGCACCGCGCAATCCTGCACGTTGCTGCCCTTGCCCACGACGATCGGCTCGGAGTCCGCGCGGATGACCGCGCCCGGCCAGACGCTGGTGAGCTCGTGCAGCACGACCCGCCCGATCACCGTCGCGCCGTCGGCGACGAAGGCAGACTCGTGGACCTGCGGCGCGTTGCCGCGGAAGCGATAGCGGGCCATGCGGGATCTCCGTGCTGCGGATGCGCTGGCGCCGCACCGTACGGCGCCGCTCCCGCGATTATGACAGCGCGGCAGAAGCGAACCCGCGAACGATGCTCAGGCGCTGGCCACGTCCAGCACGCGCACGGCCTCCGCGTGCAGCGCGAGCCGCATCGCGCCCAACCGTTCCTCGACCTGCGCGACCTACGTCGCGCTCGCGATCGGCGCCGCCACGCCGGGGCGCGCCAGCAGCCGCGCCAGCGCGAGGCGGCCGGCGCCGGCCGGCCGCGCGGGACTCACGCGACCGCGCAGAACGCGACGCCCATCGGCCCGTAACCCTCCGCCACGTGCCCGGCCGCGATCATCTGAGCGCGGACCGCCGGATCGGTGATGTACCGATGGTTGGAGTCGGTGCGTCCGTTCCACGTGCGAAACACGGCCACCGTGCCCGCCGGGCAGGCGCCGGTCTGCACGTTCGGCAGCTGCACCTGGAACACCTCGCCGCTCTCGAGCTGCCACGCGCCGCGGAATTTCGCCAGGATCTCCAGGCACTCGAGGATGCTGCCCGTGTAGAAGTGCGAGTCGAGGCCGAACTCCGGCAGCCCGTAGTAGCGGCAGAACGGCAGCCGGCCGAGCGGGCCGCCGCTGCCCGTCGCGTACGCGTTGAACGCGTAGCCGGTCCGAACCCAGCCGGCATGCACGCCGGCGTCGAGGTCGGCGATCTCCTGCGGAATCGACGTCATGAACCAGTGGTCGCGCGCCGCGTTGTAGTACTCGACGACCGACACGACGCTCGTCGCCGGTGCCGCGGTTTCCGCCGGGATGGTGATGATCGCCACCTTGACCGGCGACGCCGGGGCAGCCGAGCCCGCCGCCCGCAGGTCCTGCACGAAGCTGCCGAGCAGTCCGCCGCTGCGCAACGGAATCTCGCCGGCCTTGGGCCGCCACTGCGCCACCGCGCCCGTGGTACCGGTCCCGTCGGCGAAACGCTTGAAGTCCCAGCCAGCCCGCGAGTAGTTGGCGCCGAGTCCGAGCGTCCACCGCGCGCTGCCGCGCCAGTAGCCCTCGCTGCCGCCGGAAACGCCGCCGCCGAGGATGTTCCGCTGTTCGGACACCGCCAGCCCGACGAAGCGGAACTCGCCGGCCGACAGCGCGACCGAACCGACCTGGGCAACGGCGTCGGGCAGCTGCCAGCAGACCGCGACGTTGAACAGCGACTGCGTGCCGGTTCCGGGGTTGTAGGCGTAGTTCTCCCAGCCGACGGGCCCCGCGTAGGCACCGTCCGCAAGCTGGTCGAGATAGTGGGGCGATTCGCCGAAGTGCGGATAGCTCGCGCGCACCGCCACGTTCGTCGTCGTGTATCCACCCCACGTGGCCGTGTAGCCGGGGCCGCACTGCGTAACCGCGCGCTCCGTCGCCTGCGCCGCGATGTTGACGGTGCTCCCCATGGCGAGCCCCATCACGCCCGCGCTCGGCCTGCCGCAGAGGACCTCGATGTTCGCGACGTCGTTGGCGTCGAGCGAGTTGTAGAGCGTGGAGGAGATGCCCGACGGCGCCGGCGACGCGCCGTCGACGCCGATCCGCGTTCCGTCGACCAGCAGCAGGTCCTGCGCGACCACGAAGGTGCCTCTCGTATTGGCCGGCGTGACCACTGCCGCGATCACCTTCAGATCGTCGGGGCAGATCGCCCGCACTACACCCAGTTGCTTCGCGTCGATCGTCGTGACCGCCGACGTCGTCTCGACCCGGGAGAACGGTCCGGCGACGGCGTGGCCGGACATCGCGACCGCCCAGACCGGCAGCAACGCTGCGAAGACTCGCGCAGTCGAGGCCATGTGCATCCCTCCGTGACGGCAACTTCGGCGACGGCGACCGCTGCCCGCGTGCAGGTCGGGCGGCCGCAGGGTGTCCGGCGTGTTGCGGACGGCGATACCGTACGCCGGTCGCCCCGCCGCCGCAACGCCCACCCGGTGGCGTCAGCCGGCCCCGCGCGCCTGGTCCCAGATGGCGCGCAGGCGCGCCGCCACGTCGACGCGCGGGCCCTCCGGCAGGACCTCCGCGGGCAGCACCGGCATCGGCGGCGGCCCACGCCTGCTCGTCGAACTCTCCGCAGACGGCGCGCGTGAGGAACCGGCTGCGCGACGCGTGGACGTGGCGGTCGCCGGCCGCCGCCTGCCGCTGCACGTGGAAGCGCTGCGGCAGGAGCAGCGCGAGGTGGTCCCTCGCGCGCGTCATCGCGACGTACAGCAGCCGGCGCTCCTCCTCGATCTCCTCCGCGCGGCCGGTCGCCAGGTCGGACGGGATGCACCCGTCCACGCAGCTCAGCACCTGCACGGCCGTCCACTCCTGTCCCTTGGCCGAGTGGATCGTCGACAGCGTGAGCCAGTCGTCGTCGCGGTGCGGCACGCCCGCTTCCGCGCTGGTGGCGGCCGGCGGGTCGAGCGTCAGCTCGGTGAGGAAGCGCTCACGCGTCGGATACGTGTCCGCGATGCGGCGCAATGCGTCGAGGTCGGCGGCACGACTCGCGGCGTCGTCGTACAGCCGCTCGAGCTGCGGCTCGTACCACGCAAGCAGCGGGTCGAGTTCCGCGGGCCAGCCCGCCTCGCCACCGCGCAGCGCCGCACAGACGGCGAGCAATCCCGGCCAATCCTCCGCCGCCGCCTGCGGCACGCGCAGCGTGCGCAGCAACTCCAGAGGCTGCGCGGCGCCGTCGAGCGTGTCGAGCCAGCGCGTCGCCGTCGCCGGCCCCACGCCGGGCAGCAGGCGCAGCGCGCGGAAGCCGGCGAGGCGCGCGCGCGGATTCTCGATCCAGCGCAGCAGCGCGAGCACGTCGCGCACGTGGGCGGCGTCGAGGAAGCGCAGGCCGCCGAACTTCACGAACGGCACGTCGCGCCGCGCGAGCTCGAGCTCCAGCAGCGCGCTGTGGCTTGCCGTGCGGAACAGCACCGCCTGCCGCTTGAGTGCGATGCCCTGCTCGCGCCACGCGAGCACCTGCTCCGCGACGCACTGCGCCTGTCCCATCTCGTCGCGGACCGTGACGAGGCGCGGTCGCTCGCCGCCTGCGCGCTCCGTGCGGAGCGACTTCGCGTGGCGCTCGGCGGCGAGCGCGATCACCGCGTTCGACGCGGCGAGAATCGGCCCGGTGGACCGGTAGTTGCGCTCGAGCGTCACGACGGCGACCGGCTGCGCGTACTGCCGCGGAAAGTCGAGGATGTTGCGCACGGTCGCGGCGCGGAAACCGTAGATCGCCTGCGCGTCGTCGCCGACGACGGTCACGCCGCGGCCGTCGGGTTTCAGCGCACGCAGGATCGACGCCTGCAGGCGGTTCGTGTCCTGGTACTCGTCGACCAGCACGTGGTCGAACCGCGCGCCGACCTCCGCCGCCAGCGCCGTATCGGCCATCATGGCGTCCCACGCGAGCAGCAGGTCGTCGAAGTCGAGCACGTGCTGCGCCTGCTTGGCGCCGACATACGCGGCGAACAGGCTCTGCAGCGCCGCCTCCCAGTGCGCGCACCAGGCGAACGCGTCGCGCAGCACGTCGGGCAGCGGCGCCTGCGCGTTCACGGCGCGCGAGTAGATGGCCACGCACGTCGCGGCGCTCGGGAAGCGGCACGCCACCGGATCGTGCGGCAGCGCATTGCGCGTGAGCGCCATCAGATCCTCGGCGTCGCCGCGGTCGTGGATGGTGAAGTTGGGCGGCAGCCCGATGCGGGGCGCGTACTCGCGCAGGATGCGCGCCCCGACGCTGTGGAACGTCCCGGCCCACGGCAGCGCAGGTGCGTCGCCGCGCGCGGCGCCGCCGCGCGCGCGCAGCGCCTGTCCGGCGCGCCGCTCGAGCATCGCGGCCGCGCGGCGGCTGAAGGTCAGCAGCAGCAGCCGCTGCGGATCCGCGCCGTCGCGGAACAGGCGCGCGACGCGGTGCGCGAGCGTGCTGGTCTTGCCGGTGCCGGCGCCGGCGACGACAAGGAGCGGCGCGGGCGCCGCCTCCCCGGCGCCGTGCAGTACGGCGCGGCGCTGCGCTTCGTTGAGGGAATCGAATGTCGCGGAAGCCACGTGGCGCGCCTGACGTCGAACGAACGTTCGACGACTATAGCACGGCAGCCCGGAATCACAGCAATGTCGCCCCGGCGCACTTGCGGGGCATCGACTCCGCGGCGCATCGCACACGCGCAACCGTCGTCCCCGCGAGGGGGCCGGGGCCGGTCGCCGGGTGGGTCCCCGCCTTCGCGGGGACGACGGCAAGTGGCATGCGCCCGCCACGCGCACACCGGAAAAACCGGCGTGCTGCTCGTCTGGCTATAGCCCGTCGGACAACGCCACGCCCGCGCCGATCGTCGTCTGCTTCCAGTTGTAGTCGATCAGGCTCTCGCCGTAGCCGGAGAAGAACTGCACGTACGCGCGCAGCGGACCGAAGAACGGCGGCGAGGTCCAGCCGACCTGCACGGCGCCCTTGCCCGTGCCGACGTTGCCGCGCAGCCAGCCGGCGAAGCTGTGGCCGCGCCACCGGTACAGCCCGCTCAGCATGCCGTGGCCGTAGTAGTCGGTGATGTCGGGGTTGTCGTCCTCCTCGTCCTTCTCCGGAATGCGGTACCAGACGTCGGCGAAGAGCGCGAGGTTGCCGCTCTCGGCGCCGAACGAGGCGAGGATGCGGTTCCAGCTGCGCGAGATCACGTCGGTGCGGCCGTTCGACTGGTGGTTGTACCCGAAGTTGACGAGCTTCCAGCGAAAGCCGCCGCCGAGGTCGACGTCCGGCCGGTAGCTGACGAAGAGCTCCGGCATGTAGTTGGTCTCGCGGAAGGGCCGCGACGCGTCGCCGTTGTAGACCTGCCACTGGTTCTGCTGCGTGTACGCCGCCCACAAGCCGAAGCGGCGGTCGTCCGTCGTCCACAGCCGGCCCTTGAACGACAGCTGGAACTTCGCCTCGGTGTTGTTCAGGTTCTCGGGCGGACCGCCGATCGCCTCGTACAACGGCACGAATGGCGCCGTGTTCACGTCGTTCGTGTAGCGGCCGACGAGGAAGTAGTTCTCCTTGTAGAACCGGATGTTGTAACGCGGCGAGTCCGCGTCGAAGTCCCACGCGTAGTCGATCATCGACGTCGGCGCCCCGCGCTGCGCTTGGGCGTTGGCCAATGGCGTCGCCGTGTCCTTCGGCGCAACGACGGCAGGTGCGGCGGTCTCTGCCGGCGGGGCGAGCGCGCGGCCGCTCGCCTTGTCGTAACACGCGAGCCGGTCACGGTCGGACGCGATGCCGTGGCACTCGGCTAACGATGCCGGCGCCGCCGGCGCCTGCGCCTGCGCCTGCGCCTGCGCCGCCTGCGCGTGCGCGCCGCCCGCGGCCACACCGGCCGCGAGGACGATGGTCCTTAGCAGGACGCGGAAGAATCGGACCTCCATGTCGGGGCTCCCTTCGCACCGCGGCACGCGGCGCCGAGCCGCGCGGTTGCAACGCGGATTATCGCGCGGCGCGCGCGCCGAGCCGCGCCGCGAGCGCGCGCACCGCGCTGTCCGGCGTCGTCAGCACGGGCACGTCGACCACCGTCGCGACCGCGGCGGCCGCGCGCGCCATGCTGAACTGCGCCAGCGCGACGACGTCGCAGCCCGCGGCCGCGGCCCGGCGCGCGGCGTCTGCGATCAGCCGGTCGTGAGTCGCCGCGTCGCCCCCGTTCAGTGCGTCGAGCGCGCCCTCGGCGAGCATCGGCACGACGTCCATCCCGGACGGAAACTCGGCGGGCATCGACGCGAGCGTCGGCGCGAACGTCGCCACGAGCCCGATCCGCCGGCCCCGCGTCACCGCTTCGGCGATCATCGCCTCGTTCGGCTTCAGCACCGGGATCCCGGCGTGCGCGCGCGCCACCGCCTCGATGCAGCGCCCGAAGGCCGAGCAGGTGAACAGGATGCCCTGCGCACCGGTGTCCACCGCATACCCCGCGAGCGTCAGGAAACGTGCCGTCATCGCGTCGTCGGGCCGCCCGCCGCTGCGGGCCAGGTCGGCCGACAGGCTGTCGTCCAGCAGGTTCATGCGGACGCAATCCGGCCAGTCGCGCGCGAACGCCGCGTTGACCGGCGCGACCGAGTGCGCGAGCGCGTGGATCAGCGCGACGCGCATCACTTCGGCAGCCGTCGCCCCTGCGCCCACCAAACGACCGCGATCAGCAGCACCGCCGGCAGGTAGAACCAGTGCGGCGACGGGCGTCCCGACGGCACTTCGATGCGGTCGACGTCGAAGCCCTGGTCGAAGCCCGACTTCTTCGCGCGCGAGCCGAACTTGACGGCGGAAATCTGCACGGCGTCGCCCAGCTGCGTCAGCGTGAGCCCGGCCTCGGTCAGCCGCTTGCGGCCGTCCTCGCCCTTCGGCCCGAGCCGCACCGCCACCGTCTTGCGCACGTCGTCGCCCTCGATCGACGTGCCCTTGATGACCATGACCAGCCGCCCGGCGTCGGGCGTGTCGCGCGCGACGTCGTACACCTTGGCGCCGGGCACGTGTACGTACTCGGGCGCGACGAAGTCCATGAAGAAGTCGGGACGGAACAGCAGCGCCACGGCGACGGCCAGCAATGCGGTCTCCCACAGACGCGTCTTGACGCGGAACCAGTTCATCGTGACCGCGGCGAAGATCAGCATGGCGATGGTCGACGCGGCGACGACGACGATGACGTCGAGCGCGCCGTCGACGTCGACCAGCAGCAGCGTCGGGTTGAAGATCCAGATGAACGGCAGGATCACCGTGCGTAGCGCGTACACGGCGCCCTGGATGCCGGTCGCGATCGCGCTCTCGCCGGAGATCGCCGCCGCGGCGAACGTGGCGAGCCCGACCGGCGGCGTGATGTCGCCCATGATCCCGTAGTAGAAGACGAAGAGATGCACGGCGATCAGCGGGATCACGAGGCCGGCCTGCGCGCCCAGTTCGACCACGACCGGCGCCATCAGCGTCGCCATCAACACGTAGTTGGCAGTCGTCGGCACGCCGAGGCCCAGCACCAGGCAGACGAACGCGATGAACAGCAGCATCGTGATCACGTTGCCCTGCGACACGAACTCGACGAACTCGGTCATGCGCAGTCCGAGGCCGGTCAGCGTGATCGCGCCGACGACGATGCCCGCCGTCGCCGTCGCGATGCCGATGCCGATCATGTTGCGCGAGCCGTCGTTGAAGCCGTGGACGACGTCGGCGAAGCCCCGCCGCCAGGCGCCCGGCGTCCTGCGGCCACGGAAGAGGTCGATCAGCGGCCGCTGCGTGGCCATCAGCACGACCAGCATCACGATCGCCCAATACGCCGACAGCGACGGCGACAGCTCCTCGATCATCAGGCACCAGATCAGCATGCCGATCGGCAGCAGGAAGTGCAGCCCGGCCTTGACCGCCGGCCACGTTTCGAGCGGCTTGGGGTTGTCGATGTCGATGTCCTCGGGGAGGTCCGGGCTCTTCGCCGCCATGTAGACGGAGAACACGTACAGCGCGCCGACGATCGCGCTGGTGACCCACGGTGCCGCCGCGCCGAAAGCCGCGTCGACGCCGGCCAGCAGGTAGTACAGCACGCAGACGACGAGGACGGTCCCGGAGATGCCGAGCAGCGTGCGCAGGATCCGGCTGTGCCACGACCGCGGCTCCCGCCGGATGAGCGGCTGCATGCCGAGCTTCAGCGCCTCGAGGTGAACGATGTAGAAGAGGCCGATGTACGACAGCGTGGCCGGCAGGATCGCGTTGCGGACGATCTCCGAGTACGGGATGCCCACGTACTCGACCATCAGGAACGCCGCGGCGCCCATCACCGGTGGCATGATCTGGCCGTTGACCGACGACATCGTCTCGATCGCGCCGGCCTTGACGCCGCCGTAGCCGGACTTCTTCATCAGCGGGATCGTGAAGATGCCGCCCGACACCACGTTCGACACCGACGAGCCGGAGATCAGGCCGTTCAGTGCCGACGACACCACCGCCACCTTGGCGGGCCCGCCGCGCATGTGGCCAAGCGCCGCGAAGCTCACCTGCATCATGTAGTTGCCGCCGCCCGCGCGGTCGAGCAGCGTGCCGAACAGTACGTAGACGAAAATCGTTCCGGTCGACACGCCGAGCGCGATGCCGAACACGCCCTCGGTGGTCAGCCACATGTGGGAGAGCAGACGGTTGAGCGAGGCGCCCTTGTGCTCCAGCACTTCGGGCAGGTAGGGGCCGCCCATGCTGTAGGCGATGAAGAGCACGGCCAGCACCGCCATCGGCCACCCGACGGCGCGGCGCGTGGCCTCGATCAGCAGCACCACGCCGGTCGACGCGACGACGATGTCCATCGTCGTCGGCTGTCCCGGCCGCAGCGCGAGTTCGCGGTAGAACAGGATGAGGTAGGCGGCGGCAAAGGCCCCGGCGATCGCGAAGACCCAGTCGAGCAGCGGCACCCGGTCGCGCGGCGAGCCCGCGAACGCGGGCCACGCGGTGAACGCGAGGAACAGCGCGAACGCGAGGTGCAGCGAGCGGGCTTCGGTGTCGTTGAGGACGCCGAAGCGGAGCACGAACGGCAGCGGCGACGCGTACCAGAACTGGAACAGCGCCCAGGCGAGGGCGACCGCGAAGATCAGCTTGCCGGTGAACCCGGCGGGCTTGCGCGCGCCCGTGTCCGCCTTGGCGACGATCTCCTGCAGTTCGGCGGATGCCTTCTCGATGTCGGTGGCCATTGCGTTCCCCCTTCCTTCATGTCGCCGCGGTCACCGGCCCCTCACCCCAACCCTCTCCCCGCTGCGCGGGGAGAGGGAGAGAGGTGCCGTCGCTCATCGCCGGAACGCGACGCCGAAGACCTCCCTTTCCCCGCGTGCGGGGAGAGGGCCGGGGTGAGGGGCGTCCCGCGTCCGCAAAAAAGGGGCGAAGTCGCCTTCGCCCCTTCCTGCCTCCGGATCGCCGAATCGATGCTGCGGACGCGATCTGCCGGCTACTTCACCCAGCCCTTTTCCTTGTAGTACTTGAGCGCGCCCTCGTGCAGCGGCGCCGAGTTGCCGTTCTTGACCATGTCCTCGGGCTTCAGGTGCGCCAGCGCCGGATGCAGCTTCTTGAACTCGTCGAAGTTGTCGAACACCGCCTTCACGACCTGATAGACGGTCTCGTTCGGCGTCTTCGCCGACGCCACCACGGTCGCCAGCACGCCGTACGTCTGCGTGGGGTCGGGGTTGTTCGGATACAGGCCTGCGGGAATCGTGGCCTTCGCGTAGTACGGCCGGTCGGCGACCAGCTTGTCGACGGCCGGGCCGGTCAGCGACACGAGCTTCGCGCCGCAGGTGGTCGTCGGGTCCTGGATGTTCGCCGACGGGTGGCCGACCGCGTAGAAGAACCCGTCGATCTTGCCGTCGCACAGGGCCGGGCCGTGCTCGTCGGCCTTCAGCTCGGAGGCGAGCGAGAAGTCGGACATCTTCCAGCCCATCGCGTTCAGCAGCTCCTCCATCGACGAGCGCGTGCCGGAGCCGGGGTTGCCGACGTTGAACCGCTTGCCCTTGAAGTCGGCGAACTGCTTCACGTTCGCCTCCTTGCGGGCGACGACCGTGAACGGCTCCGGGTGCACGGAAAACACGGCGCGCAGGTCGCCGTAGGCGCCGGCGTCCTTGTACTGGCCCTGCCCCTTGATCGCGTTGAACTGGACGTCGGACTGCGCGAAGCCGAAGTCGAGTTCGCCGGCCTTGATCGTGTTCACGTTGAACACCGAACCGCCGGTCGACTCGACCGAGCAGCGGATGCCGTGCTTCGAGCGGTCCTTGTTGACGAGGCGGCAGATCGCGCCGCCCGCCGCATAGTAGACGCCGGTCACGCCGCCGGTGCCGATGGTGACGAACTTCTGCTGAGCCGCCACCGGCAGGCTGGCGGTGGCGCCGATCAGGGCGGCGGCGGCTAAGGCGGCGGTGACGCCGGAAAGGCGAAGCTTCTTCACGCGAGTCTCCTTCAACGTTGTCCGGCCCCCCGCCGGAGCGGCGGGGGGCCGGGGATCACGAAACCGTAACGTTAAACCGTTGCGACGCCCAAGTCGACTGCGGCGTCGATGGCCGCGCCCAGCCGCTCCACGATCTGGTCGAGGTGCGCCTCCTCGACGATGAACGGGGGGGCCAACAGGATGTGGTCGCCCTGCCGGCCGTCGAGCGTGCCGCCCATCGGGTAGGTCATGAGCCCGCGCGCCATCCCCGCCGCCCTGACCCGCGCGTGCACCTTGCGCGCCGGGTCGAACGGCGCCTTGCTCGCCCGGTCCTGCACCAGCTCGATGCCCCAGAACAGGCCGCGCCCGCGGATGTCGCCGACGTGGGGGTGATCGCGGAACCGGTCGCGCAGCCGGCGTTCGAACGCCGCGCCGCGCTCGCGGACGCGGATGAGCAGCCCGTCGCGCTCGATCACCCGCTGCACGGCGAGCGCCGCCGCGCAGGCGACCGGGTGCCCGAGGTAGGTGTGGCCGTGCTGGAAGAATCCGCTGCCCTGCGACATCGCGTCGACGAGCCGGCGCTGCGCCAGCACGGCGCCGATCGGCTGGAAGCCGCCGCCCAAACCCTTCGCGATCGTCACGAGGTCCGGCACCACGTTCTCCTGCTCGCACGCGTGCAGGGAGCCCGTACGGCCCATTCCGCACATCACCTCGTCCAGGATCAGCAGGATGCCGTAGCGGTCGCAGACCTCGCGCACCGCCTTGAAGTAGCCCGGAACCGGCGCGAGCACGCCGGCGGTCGCGCCGCCGACGGTCTCGGCGACGAACGCGATCACGCGCTCCGGCCCGAGCCTCCGGAACGTCGCGTCGAGCTCGGCCGCGAGCCGCTGCCCGTAGGCGTGCTCGGTCTCGCCGGCATGCAGGTCGCGGTACGGGTAGCACGGCGCGACGTGCTCGACGTCGATCAGCAGCGGTCCGAACTGGCGCCGCCGCCATTCGTTGCCGCCGACCGCGAGCGCGCCCAGCGTGTTGCCGTGGTAGCTCTGGCGGCGCGCGACGAAGCGCGCGCGCTGCGGCTGCCCGATCTCGACGAAGTACTGGCGGGCCATCTTGAGCGCCGCCTCGATCGCCTCCGAGCCCCCGCTGACGAAATATGCGTGGCTCGTGCCGGCCGGACCCGTGCGCACCAGGTGGTCGGCGAGCGTCTCGGCCACTTCGGTCGTGAAGAAGCTCGTGTGCGCGTACGCGAGCCGGTCGATCTGCGCGTGCATCGCGGCAATCACATCCGGATGCCCGTGGCCGAGACACGATACGGCGGCACCGCCGCACGCATCGAGGTAATCGTTGCCCGCGGCATCGATCAGGTGCACGCCGCGGCCGGCGACGGCCACCGGCGGCGTCTGATGCAAATGGCGGTGGAGGACGTGCGTCATGGCGGGAACTCCCGTGCGCAGGCCGGTCCGGGACGATCCGGCATGCACGCTGGACATTGTGCCATCGTCGCCGCGCGCGCGTGCTCGCACTCGCGGGGCTCATGTAGAATCCGCGCAGAATTCCAACTCCACGCAATAATCAATCGGGGAGCATTGCGTGTCTGCCCGCTCGGTCAAATTTTCACAACTGAAGCAGTCGCGCGCCGTCGCGGTCGCCGCGTGCGCAGTCGCGGTGCTGCTCGCTGGCTGCAAGCCGGCGGAGGTGCCGCAGACGCCCGAGGTCCGCCCGGTTCGCGTGGTGACCATCGCGAAGCGTGCGGTGGGCGACACGGTGGCGATCACCGGCACCGTGCAGGCGCAGACGGAGGTCAACCAGTCGTTCCGCATCGACGGCCGGCTGGTGGAGCGCGCGGTCGGTGTGGGCGACGCCGTGCGGCCGGGCCAGCTGATCGCGCGGCTCGACCCGCAGAACGAGGAGTCGGGGCTGCAGGTCGCGCGGGCGCAGCTTGCCTCCGCGCGCGCGCAGCAGGTGGAGGCGCGCAACAACTTCGCGCGCATGCGCGACCTGGTCGCCGAGAACGCCGTGGCGCGGGCCACCTTCGAGCAGGCCGAGGCGATGATGAAGACCGCGGACTCCGCGGTCGAGGCGGCGCAGTCGCAGGTGGCGCTGGCCGAGAACCGGCTGTCGTACACGCGGCTTGTATCCGACGTGGCCGGCGTGGTCACCGCACAGGGTGCCGAGCCGGGCGAGGTGGTCGGTGCCGGCCGGATGATCGTGCAGGTGGCCAAGGAAGGCGCGCGCGAGGCCGTGTTCGACGTGCCGGCGCGCGTGAAGGACGCCGCGCCCGCGCGCCCGGCGATCGCCGTCACGCTCGTGTCCGACCCCAAGGTGACGGCGACCGGGACCGTGCGCGAGGTGGCGCCGCGCGCCGATCCGGTGACCGGCACGTTCCGGGTGCGGGTGCGGCTGGACAACCCGCCGCCGGCGATGCGACTCGGCACGACCGTCACCGGGCGCATTTCGCTGGGCTCCGCGCCGGCGATCGAGATCCCGCCGTCGGCGGTCACCCGCGCCGACCGGCAGGCTTCGGTGTGGGTGGTCGACCGCAAGACCGGCACCGTGTCGCCACGCGCGATCGAGATCCGGTCGTCGGATCCGCTGCGGGTCGAAGTCGCGGCGGGCCTCAACCCGGGTGACGTCGTCGTCACCGCGGGCATCCAGGCGCTGCGCCCCGGCCAGAAGGTCCGCCTGCTCGAGACCGGCAAGTGATCGGTCCCAACCTGTCCGAGTGGGGGCTGAAGCGACCCTCGCTCGTGATCTTCCTGATGATCGTGGCGGTGGTCGCGGGCACGCTGTCGTTCGTGCGCCTGGGGCGCAGCGAAGACCCGGCCATCACCATCCGCACGATGGTGGTGGCGGCGGCGTGGCCGGGGGCGACGGTCGAGGAGACGTTGAAGCAGGTGACCGAGCGGCTCGAGCGCACGCTGCAGGAGACCGACTTCCTCGACCGCCTGCGCAGCTACACGACCGCCGGCCAGACCACGATCTTCGTCGACCTGGAGACGTCGGCGCCGCCGGCGGCGATCCCGGACGTCTGGTACCAGGTGCGCAAGAACGTCGGCGACATGCGCGGCACGCTGCCGCAGGGCGTGGTCGGCCCGTTCTTCAACGACGACTTCGGCGACACCTTCGGCATCATCTACGCGTTCACCGCCGACGGGTTCACGTTCCGCGAGCTGCGCGACTACGTCGAGGCGGCGCGCTCGCGCCTGTTGCGGGTGCCGGACATCTCCAAGATCGAGGTGCTGGGGGCGCAGGACGAGCAGGTGTTCATCGAGTTCTCGACCGAGAAGCTGGCCGGCCTGCGGCTCGACTACCCGACGATCGTGGCCACGCTGCAGGCGCAGAACCTGGTGCGGCCGGCCGGGGTCATCCAGACCGAGCGGGAGCGGGTGTTCCTGCGCGTCACCGGCGCATTCGAGACCGAGCGCGACATCGAGAACGTCAACTTCGTCGCCGGCGACCGCATCGTGCGGCTGGGCGACATCGCCACGGTGCGGCGCGGCTTCGTCGACCCGCCGCAGCCGATGTTCCGGGTCAACGGCAAGCCGGCGATCGGGCTCGCCATCGCGATGCGCGACGCCGGCGACATCCTGGAACTCGGGCAGAACGTGCGAAAGACGATGGCCGCCGTCCGCGCCGACCTGCCGCTGGGGATCGAGCCGGTGCTGGTGGCCGACCAGGCGGTGTCGGTCGACGTCGCGATCAGCGACTTCATGACCTCGCTGTGGCAGGCGATCGTGATCATCCTGGTCTGCAGCTTCGTCAGTCTCGGCGTGCGCCCCGGGGCGGTGGTGGCGCTGGCCATCCCGCTGACGCTGGCGATCGTGTTCGCGGTGATGGACGTCACGCACACCGGGCTGCACCGCATCTCGCTGGGCGCGCTGATCATCGCGCTGGCGCTCCTGGTCGACGACGCGATGACCACCGTCGACGCGATGATCCGCCGGCTGGGCGCCGGCGACTCCAGCGACCAGGCGGCGACGTTCGCCTACCGGACGCTGGCCGCGCCGATGCTGATCGGCACGCTGGTGACGATCTCGAGCTTCGTGCCGATCGGCTTCGCGCAGAGCTCGGCCGGCGAGTACACGTTCTCGATCTTCTCGGTGGTCGCCATCGCCCTCCTCGCTTCGTGGCTGGTCGCCGTCCTGTTCGCGCCGCTGGTCGGCAAGGCGATCCTGCGCCCGCCGCAGGCCGGCGGCGAGGAGAAGCCCTCCCGGATCGTGGCGGCGTACTCGGCGTTCCTCGCCGCGGCGATCCGCGCCCGCTGGATCACGATCGGGGTCACGCTGGCGGCGTTCGCCGCGGCGATCGTCCTGTCGCAGCAGGTGCCGCGGCAGTTCTTCCCGGCGTCCGACCGGTCGGAACTCACGGTCAGCATGTCGCTGCGCCAGAATGCGTCGATCCACGCGACCGAGGCCGAGGCGAAGCGGCTGGAGGCGATCCTCTCCGCCGACCCCGACGTCGACCACTACAGCACCTACGTCGGGCGCGGCGCGATCCGCTTCATCCTGACCTTCGACGTGCAGCTCGCGAATCCGTTCTTCGCGCAATTCGTGATCGTGGCCAAGGACTTCGCCGCGCGCGAGCGCCTGCAGCCCAAGCTGGAGAAGGTGCTGGCCGAGCAGTTTCCGGACGTGGTGGCACGCGTGTCGCCGCTCGAACTGGGGCCGCCGGTCGGGTGGCCGCTGCAGTACCGGATCATCGGGCCCGACAAGGACGAGGTGCGCCGGCTCGCGCTCGAGTTCGCGCAGATCCTCGCTTCGGACCCGCGCACCCGGCACGTCCACTACGACTGGATGGAGCCGGCCCGGCAGGTACGGGTGAAGGTCGACCAGGACGAGGCGCGCCGGCTCGGCGTGAGCTCGCGCACGCTGGCCACCGTGCTCAACGCGGCGGTGACCGGCAGCCCGGTCACGCAGCTGCGCGACGACATCTATCTGGTCAACGTCGTGGCGCGCGCGGCCGAAGGCGAGCGCGCGTCGTTCGAGGCGCTGTCGGCGATCCAGGTGCCCACCCCCTCCGGGCGCATGGTGCCGCTGCGGCAGTTCGCGTCGTTCGCGGAGGAGCAGGAGTTCCCGCTGGTGTGGCGGCGCGACCGCGTGCCGACGCTGACGGTGCGCGCGGACGTCATGGCCGGCGTGCTGCCCGACCAGGTGGTCGGGGCGCTGGCGCCGAAGGTCGCGGCATTCGCGGCGAAGCTGCCGGCCGACTACCAGATGGAGACCGGCGGCATGTACGAGGAGAGCGAGATTTCCAGCGCCTCGGTGTTCGCCGTCGTGCCGCTGATGATCGTGCTGATGCTGGCCACGATGATGCTGATGCTGGTGAGCTTCCGCCGGCTGGCGATGGTGGTGGCGCTGCTGCCGCTGGGGCTGATCGGCGTCGTGCTGGCGCTGCTGGTGTCCGGCCGCCCGCTGGGCTTCGTCGCGATCCTGGGCATCCTGGCGCTGATCGGGATGATCGCCAAGAACGCGGTGATCCTGGTGGTGCAGATCGAAACCGATCGTGCGGAAGGGCGCGGCGTCCTCGACGCCGTCATGGCGTCGGCGACCGGACGGATGCGGCCGATGATGCTGGCCGCGTTCTCGACCATCCTCGGGCTCATCCCCATCGCGCCCACCGTCTTCTGGGGCCCGATGGCGTTCGCCATCATGGGCGGCCTCCTCGTCGCCACCATGCTCACGCTGGTGCTGCTGCCCGTGCTCTACGTCGCCGTGTTCGGGCGCGAGACGGCAACCGCGCCGGAAGCGGCCGCGACCTGACCGGCGACGCGCCGATGGCAAAGCCCGCGCCAAGCGCTCCGAAGCTGCGGTTGCGCGAGTTCGGGCGGATGTGCCACTGCATCGACCTCGCGCCGGCGACGCCTGGAGCGGCGCCATGAGCCGCAGCGCACCGCGCGAAGATTGCCCGGCGAGCGCGCGCGCCGCGACCGCCCTGCCCCTCTGCCCGCCGGCCGGCCCCAAACGCGAACGGGTGAGCAGCGCAGGCCGTGGCGCCGTGCGCCGGCGCCGCGTGCACCCGGGCTCGTCCCCCCGGCAACGCAGGCGGCCGACGCGATGACCCGCATCGCCGCCCGTGCTGCTGCGTTCTACGCGCTCTGGGTCGTGCTGATCGGCACGGCACCCGGCGACCTCGCGTTCGGCGTCGCGGCCGCGGCGGCGGCAACCTGGGCGAGCGTGGCGCTGACGCCGCCGTCCACGACCCGCACTCGCTGGGGCGCCGCGCTGGCGCTGCTGCCCCGCTTCGCCTGGCAATCGCTCGCCGCCGGCTTCGACGTCGCGCTGCGCGCCCTCGCCCCGCGCGTGCGCCTCGCACCGGGATTCATCCGCTTCGCGGTCAAGGCGCCGCGCGGGCCCGCGCGCAACGCGTTCGCGATGTACACGAGCCTCATGCCCGGCACGCTGCCCGCGGCCGACGAGGAAGGCGCGCTCGTCTACCACTGCCTCGACGGCAACCCGGAGGTCGCCGTGCAGCTCGCGGCCGACGAGCGCCGGCTCGGAGAAATCGTCGAGGACCGCCCGCATGCCTGACCTGCTCGTGATCGCCGCCGCCGTGGTGCTCGCGACCGTCGCCGGCGGGCTGCTGCGCGTCCTGCGCGACCGCGGCGACGCCGAGCGCATGATGGCGGCACAGCTCCTGTCCACCGGCGGCGTCGCTGCGCTGCTGCTCGCCGGGGTCATCGCCGGCATGCCCGCGGTGTTCGACGTCGCACTGGTGCTGGCGCTGCTCGCCGCGTTCGCCGCGATCGCGTTCGTGAAGAAGGGCAGCGCCGACGAGATGCCCGCCGCATCGACCGGCGAGCGCGCGCGCGACGAGGAACGCTGAGTGAGCGCGCTGCTTCTCTTCGCCGGCAACGTGGCCATCGTCGCCGGGCTGTTCTTCTTCGTCGCCGGCACCGCGGGCCTGCTGCGCTTTCCGGACACGCTGACGCGCCTGCACGCGCTGACCAAGGCGGACAACCTCGGGCTCGGCCTGGTCGTGCTCGGCCTGCTGCCACGCATCGACGGCGTGCTGACCGGTGCGAAGCTCGTCGTGATCTGGGCACTCGTTCTGTTCGCGAGCGCGGCCGCGTCGCAGCTCATCGCCCGCGCCGCGCGCGGCGCGACCAGGCGGACGCGGAGCGTGCGCCGTGATCACGGCGAGCCTGTTCGACATCGGACTGGCGGCACTCGTCGTGAGCGTCGCCGCGTTCGCCATCGTCGTGCGCGACACCTACTCTGCCGTCGTCGCGTTCGTCGCCTACGGACTGCTCGTCTCGCTGCGCTGGGTGCTGCTGCACGCGGTGGACGTGGCACTCACCGAGGCCGCGATCGGCAGCGGCCTGACCGGCGTGCTGCTGTTGAGTGCGGCCGCCCGGCTGCGTGGCGGCGGCGCGCCCGAACCGGCCCCGCCGTCCGTGCGCGTGCGCGCGCTGGCCGCCGCGTGCGGCGTCGCCGTGACCGCGGGCCTCGTCGGCGCGGTCTTGAGCTTTCCGGACCCGGCGCCCACGCTCGCGGCACCGGCGACCGAAGCCCTGCCCGCGACCGGTCTTGGCAATCCGGTCACCGCCGTGCTGATCGCGTACCGCGCGACCGACACGCTGCTCGAGAAGGTCGTGCTCGTGCTGGCGCTGCTCGGCGTGTGGTCGCTGGCGGGCGATGCCGTCTGGGGTGGCCGGCCCGGCGCCAAGCAGCGGGCGGATCCGGACGGCATCCTCGCCTACTTCACGCGCCGGCTGGTTCCGGTCGGCCTGCTGGTCGGCCTGTACGTGTTCTGGGTGGGCGCGACGCACCCCGGCGGTGCGTTCCAGGGCGCGACGATCGTCGCGGCGATGTGGCTGCTCGCGATGATGGCGGGCGTGGCCGACGTGCCGCCGGTCGCGCGGCCGGACGTGCGCGCGATCCTCGTCGCCGGTGCCGGCGTGTTCTTCGCCGTCGGGCTGGCCGGCCTGGCGTTCGGCGACGCATTCCTGGCCTACCCGGCCGCGTACGCGAAGGCGCTCATCATCGCGATCGAAATTGCGATGACCGCGACGGTCGCCGTGACGCTGACGCTGCTGATCGCCGGCGCCCCCGAGCGGACCGCCTAGGATGGAACGACCCCCACGCTCGCTTCGCTCGCCTGGCCCCGGCCTTCCCTCGCGGGCGGGCCGGCGCCAGGCTCGCAGAGCGCGTCGGCGCGCGCGGCGCACGCCTCGCCGCCGTCGCATGTCGTGCGTGACCAAGGCGGCCGTGGCGTGTCAGCGCCTTCGGTCGGCCGGGCGGCACTAGGATGAAACGACCCCCACGCTCGCTTCGCTCGCTGCCCCCTGAGGGGGCGTGTCAGTGCCTTCGGGCGGCCGGGCGGCACTGACATGGGCGACGTCACGCTGTTCGGCGTCGCCGGCGCGGTCCTCGCCGGCCTCGGCGTCTACGGCCTCATCGCGAGTCCGCAGCCGCTGCGCAAGATCCTGGCGCTCAACGTCCTCGGCACCGGCGTCTTCCTGCTGTTCGGTGTCGTCGCGCGGCGCGGCGCCGCGGCCGGGCTCGGCGCCGACCCGGTGCCGCAGGCGCTGGTGATCACCGGGATCGTCGTCGCGTTCGCCGCCACGGCGCTCGCGGTGGCGTTGACGCTGGCACTCACGCGTGCCGCGGGTAGCGCTTCGCTCGAGTCCGACGCGCCGGCTGTTGGCGAAGATCCCGGGCCGCCACGCTAGATGCCCTTCGTTGCCGACCTCGCCACGCCGGGTGGCGCGCTGCTCGTGCTTGCTATCGCCGTGCCGGCCATCGGCGTTCTCGCCGCGTTCGCGCTCGGCAGCCGGCACGCGGCGCGGATCGCCATCGCAGTGGTCGCGGCGGGATTCGCGTTGGCGGTGGCGGTCGCGGCCCGGGTGCTCGCCGACGGGGCGCCGCTCGTCTACGTGCTCGGCAACTGGCGCCCGCCGCTCGGCGTCGCGCTGCGCGCCGACGGACTTGCCGCCGTGATGATGCTGGTGACCACGGTCGTGCTGTTCTTCGTCGCGCTGTTCGCCCGTGCCGACTTCGCCACCCCCGCCGGCGTGCGCGACGCGCGCGCGCCGCTGGTGTTCTGGACGATGCTGCTCGCGATCCTCGCGGCTCTCAACGTCTGCTTTCTCGCCGGTGATCTCTTCACGCTCTACGTCGCGCTCGAGCTGCTCACGTTCGCGGCGGTCCCGCTCGTGGCGCTCGACGGCAGCGCGGAGACGCTGCGTGCCGCGCTGCGCTACCTGCTGTTCGCGCTCGCGGGTTCGCTGCTCTACCTGGCCGGGACCGCGCTGCTGTACGGTGCGTACGGCACGCTCGACATCGCGCTGCTCGCCGGCCGCGCGCGCGCCGACGCGGCCACGACGGTCGCGGCAGCGCTGATGACCGCGGGTCTGCTCGCGAAGACGGCGCTGTTCCCGCTGCACCTGTGGCTGCCTCCGGCGCACGCCGGCGCACCGGCCGCAGCGAGCGCCGTGCTGTCCGGCCTCGTCGTCAAGGGCTCCTACTTCATCGTGCTGCGGCTGTGGCTCGACGCGCTGCCCGCCGTGATCACGCCGGCGGCCGCGCAGTTCATCGGCGCGCTCGGCGCGGCGGCCATCGTCTTCGGCAGCGCGGTCGCCATCGCCCAGCCGCGGCTGAAGCTGATGGTTGCATACTCGACGGTCGCGCAGATCGGCTACCTGTTCCTGCTGTTCCCGCTCGCCGTGGGGCTCGCCCATCCCGAGGCAACGGCGATCACCGGCGGCATGCTGCAGGTAGCCTCCCACGCGACCGCCAAGGCCGCAATGTTCATGGCGGCCGGGCTCGTGTACGCCGCGCTCGGCCACGACCGCGTCGCCGACCTCACGGGCGTCGCCCGCACGCTGCCGATAACGGTCGCCGCCTTCGCGCTGTCCGGCATCGCGTTGATCGGCCTGCCGCCGGCCGGTGGCTTCGTCGCGAAGTGGCTGCTGCTGTCGGCAGCGCTCGCGACCGCGCAGTGGTGGTGGGCGGTGGTGATCGTCGTGGGCGGCCTGCTCACCGCGTGCTACGTGTTCGGCGTGCTCGGGCGCACGCTCGCCACCGTCGACCCGCCGCCGCCGCGCGGCGCCGTCACGCGCGGGCGCGAGGCCGTGGTGCTGGGACTCGCGATCGTCGCGACGGTGCTCGGCTTCGCCGCGTTCGCGCCGGTCGACCTCGTGCAGGTCGGCAGGCCTCCCGTGGCCGGGGTGCCGCGATGAGTCCGCAGGGCCGCCCCGCGGGCCGAGGTGCCCGATGAGCCGGAGCGCGCAGCACGAAGGTATCCCAGTGAGCGCACGCGGGCCGACAGGAACCGCTCGCACCGTCGAGGGAACGCAACGAGCATGACGGAATTTCTCCTTGTCGCGACGCCCGGGCTGCCGCTCGCGCTCGCTGCCGCATGCGTGTTGCCTGCCGTGCGCGTGCGGATGCTGCCGCTGCTCGCACTGGCCCCGGCGCCGGGTCTCGTCGCCGCGCTGCTGGCCGTGCACGCGCCGCCGGCCACGTTCGGGGCCGGGCTCTACCGCCCGACGTTCGCACTCGACGCGCCGGGCGCGTTGCTGCTCGGCGTGGCCGCGTTGCTGTGGATCGCCGCCGGCGCGTATGCGGCGACGTACCAGCGCGGCGCCGCGAACCCCGGCCGGTTCGCCGTGTGCTGGCTGCTGGCCCTCGCCGGCTGCCTCGGCGTCTTCGTCGCGGCCGACATGCCGCTCCTCTACCTCGCGCTCGCGCTGCTCACGCTGGGCGCGACCGGGCTCGTGTTCCACGACGAGACGCCGCGCGCGCGCCGCGCCGCGGCGCTCTACATCGGGTTGGCACTCTGCGCCGAGTCACTGGTGCTCGTCGCGATGGTGACGCTGGCGTCGGCCACGCCGGACGGTTCGCTGCTGATCCGCGATGCGGCTGCGGCGCTGCCGGCCATGCCCGGACGCGACACGACGCTGCTGCTGCTGATCGTGGGCTTCGGCGTCAAGGCGGGCCTGGTCCCGCTGCACGTGTGGATGCCGCTCGCGCACGGCGCCGCGCCGATGCCCGCCTCCGCCGTGCTGAGCGGCGCGGTCGTCAAGGCCGGCATCATCGGCCTGCTGCGCTTCCTGCCCGTCGACTCGGCGATCGCGCACGCAGGGTCGCTGCTGGCCGTCGCCGGCATGCTGACGGCGCTCTACGCAGTCGCGGTCGGCATCACCCAGCAGCACCCGAAGGTGGTGCTTGCCTATTCGAGCGTGAGCCAGATGGGCTTCGTCGCCGCCGTGATCGGCGCCGGCATCGCGCACGGCGACGCGGCAATGCCGTTGCTCGCGGCGTTCTACGCCGGCCACCACGTGCTGCTCAAGGGCGCGATGTTCCTGCTGGTCGGCGTGGTCGCGGCCACGAGCGCCGACCGCCTGCGCGGCACGCTCGTGCTCGCGGCGGTCCTCGCCGTCGGCCTGGGCGGACTGCCGCCGACCGGCGGATTCATCGCCAAGTACGCGGTGAAGGGTCCGCTGGGCGACGGCTGGGTCGCGACGGCCGCCGCCGTGTCGGCCGTGGGCACGACGCTGCTGATGCTGCACTTCGTGCGCCGCGTGCAGACCGTCGCAGCGACGGCGCCCGACGCGCGCGCGGCACCCGGTTTGGCCGGACCGTGGCTTGCCATGGCTGCGGCGTCGCTGGTCGTGCCATGGGCGCTCTACGCCATGCTGCCGCTCGGTACCGCGGGCGACGCCTTCGCGCCGTACGCGCTGTGGGCAGGTCTCTGGCCGGTGCTCATCGGCGGCGCGCTCGCCATCGCGCTCGCGCGCTGGGGCGCGGGGCTGCCGCGCGTCCCCGACGGCGACGTCGTGGTGGTCATCGACGGCGCGGTGCGCGGAGCATCGGCCGCGACACCGCGGGCCGTCGCCGCCGACGCGGTCCTGCGTCGCTGGCCGGCCGCGACCCTGTTGCTGGTCGGGATCGCCGCGGCGCTCGCGGCGGCGATCACCGCGGGCCGCGGCTAGCGCCGCGACCCGGTGGGGACAGTGCGATGGCCGCCGACGGCGCGGGTGCCGCGGCCTGCCGCGGGGGCGGCGCGCACTTGGAATCGGCGACGAGTCGCAGGTTGTTGAACGCGCCGCGCTCGACCGCGACGCAGTCCCCGACGCGCTTGCCCGCCTGGTCGGTGATCATCGTGATCGTCGACGTCCCGCCGACGAGGACCGTGTACTCGAACGCCTGCCGCTGGCTCGCGAGGCGGCCGATCTGCGAGCCGGCGAACGCGCCGCCGACGCCGCCCAGCGCGCGGTTGCTGCCCGAGCGGCCTGAGCCGACCGCGGCGCCGAGCGTCCCGCCGATGATGGCGCCACCGGTGCGCGCGCGCGCGTCCGACTCGGTGACCATCTGCACGGCCGTGATGCGCCCGTACGTGACGCTCGACTGCGCGAGCGCCGAGCCGGCGGCGCCGGCCAGCACCGCAGCCACAGCCACTGGAATCCATCTGCCACCCTGTGCCATTCGCGAAGCTCCCGAACCGATGATGCGCGCGTCCGCGCGTTGCCCCATGCCCCGGCGGGCCGCCGCCGAGCGCGTCCGCGCCGGAGGGCAAATGCACTTAAGTTTACTTTGAATGCCGGCGCGCCCGCATGCGAAAATGCGCGCGTGCGCCCGGGTGAACGCCGAGGTCGCCCCGCGCGCGGGGGGCAAGGAGACGCAAGATGAGGACAACGCTGCTTGCGGCTGCGCTCGCGCTGGCCGTTGCCGGCTGCACGGTCGGGCCCGACTACGCACGGCCTGCGGTCGACGCACCGTCGGCGTGGCGCATCGACTACCCGAAAGCCGCCGACGTCGCCAACACGAAGTGGTGGGAGCAATTCGGCGACCCGGTGCTGAACGATCTCATCGAAACCGCACTGCGCGAGAACCGCGACGTGCGTATTGCGGCGGCCCGGGTCGACCAGTTCATCGGCGCGCTGACGTCGACGCGCTCGCAGCTCTACCCGCAGGTCGGCTACGGCGCCGACGCGACGCGCGCCCGCGCGAGCCGCACGGGACGGCCGGCGATCCCGGAACCGGCAGACCCCTACTTCACGCTGTACAACGCGTCGCTCGGCGCGTCGTGGCAGCTCGACCTCTTCGGCCGCGTGCGTCGGCAGACCGAGGCCGCGCAGGCGCAGGTGTACGCGAGCGAGCAGGCGCAGCGCGGCGTCGTGCTGTCGGTCGTCAGCGGTGTTGCCACCAGCTACATCTTCCTGCGCATGTTCGACCGCCAACTCGAGATCGCGCAGGCCACCGCGAAGAACTTCGGCGAGACCGCGCGAATCTTCGAGCTGCGCTTCAAGGCGGGACTCGTGTCGCAGACCGAGGTGTCGCAGATCCAGTCGCAGTACCAGCAGGCGCTCACCGCCATCCCCGCGATCCGGCAGCAGGTCGCCGCGCAGGAGAACCTGATCTCCGTCCTGCTCGGCCGCAATTCCGGTCCCGTCGCGCGCGGCAAGACGATCGACCAGCTGATCCCGCCGCAGATCCCTGCGGACCTGCCTTCGACGCTGCTGCAGCGGCGGCCCGACATCCTGCAGGCCGAGCAGAACCTCGTCGCGGCGAACGCGAACATCGGCGCAGCGCGCGCGCTGTACTACCCGACGATCTCCATCACCGGCCTGCTGGGCTCGGTCAGCACGGCGTTCGGCGACTTCCTGACCGGCCCGGCCAGCACGTGGGCGCTGGTCGGCGGGCTGACCGGACCGATCTTCACGTTCGGCGCCATCGAGGGCCAGGTGAAGTCGGCCGAGGCCGGCGAGCGGGCGGCGGTGGCGTTCTACCAGCAGACGATTCTCAACGCGTTCCGCGAGACCAACGACGCGCTCACCGGCTCGCAGGAAAAGGTCGAGGAGGCCGCGATGCAGGGGCTGCGGGTCAAGGCGCTGCGCGACTTCGCTCGTTTGTCGAAACTGCGCTTCGACAAAGGCATCGCCAGCTACCTCGACGTACTGATTGCCGAAAACGAACTCTTCGCCGCTGAACTCACGTCGGTGCGCGTGCAGGCCGACCGCGCAACACAGGTCGTCAACGTGTACGCGGCGATGGGCGGCGGGTGGGTGGACGTCGCGTCGTCGATCGCGCCGAAGCCGCTCGGCATCGCCGATACCCGAACGCCGGTCTTCTGATCGCCCGACCGCACGCGCACGCTCCCGCTCCCCGCTGGCCGGGGTGGCCGCGGGGTTCGCCGAGCCTGTCGGCGCCGACCGTGCGGCGATCGCCTGCGGGCAATGGCGCGCCATGCCGGGAACGCCCGGGGCAAGGGGCGCACGACGGCAGAGTCCGCCGGGCGTTTCGAGCCGGGCTCGCCATTTCGACGCGTTCGGCGCGCGCCGACGGGAAGCGGGGCCGGACCGGCAAGTCGGCCGGCACCGCGTAGCGGGGCCGACGCCGCACCGCGACTTCAGGCCAGCGCCTTGGCCTTCAGCCGCGCGAATTCGTCGCCGGTGATCGTCCCGGCATCGAGCAACGCCTTCGCGTCTGCGATCTGCTCCGCCGGCGACTTGCCGGCGACGCCCCGTATGTACGCGTCGGTGTCGGCCTTGGCCCGCGCCACCGCGGTACGCTGCCGTTCCGCGATGCCGCGACCCCGGAACAGGATATAGACGAGTGAGGTGAGGACCGGGACGAAGACCAGTCCGATGATCCACAGCACCTTCGATCCGCCGCCGAGTTCGGAGTCCCGAAACAGGTCGACGATGATCTGGAACAGGACCAGCAGGTAGGCGACAAAGACGAACGTCGACGCGATGAGCAGCGCCAGGTCCCAGAAATTACTCATCGGAAATCTCCTTGACGGGGACGGCAAATGGCCGCAGCGAGGGCGCCGCCGGCCGGCGGGACGAGGGAACGCGGGAATCCGTCAGTCGACGCGCCGGGCGGCGACGATCCACGAACGCAGCAGCGCGTAAAGGGCTCCGCCCGTCAGCATCCCGAGAACGTAGATGCCGATCACCAGAAGGGAGACGGGCAGCGTAACGCTGGCCGAGAAGAGCGAAACCGTGGCGGTCTGCAGGTTCTGGAACTTGAAGAGCAGAACGACTGCCGTGAAGGCGACGATCAGCGCAATGTAAAGGAAACGCATCACGTCCTCGCGACGTCCGTGACGGGCGACGTGCGGCGAGACCCGCCCGCCGGCCCGCCGATGCCGTCACGCCGCCACACTTTCCCCGTCGCCGGGGCCGCGCGCGGGTGAATCCGGAAACCTGCGCGCGACGCAGCCGCTATCCGGCACGAGTGATTACGTTCTCCCGCGTGCCGGCGACACGGTGGGCTGCGCCGCATCCTAGCCCACGCCCCAGGGCAGCCCGAGGATCTGCCAGATCGCGAGCAGGACGATCCACACGCCGGCGATGATGCCGACGTACGGCAGCATCAGCGCCACCACCGTCCCCACGCCGGCGTCCTTCTCGTACTTCTGGCAGAACACGACGATCATCGCGAAGTACGCATTCAGCGGCGTGATCGCGTTCATCGGCGAGTCGCCGACGCGGTAGGCGGCCAGCACGGCGTCCGGCGGCACGTTGAGCCGCATCAGCAGCGGCACGAACACCGGCGCGAACAGCGCCCACTTCGGCACCGCGCCGGTGATGATCAGGTCGAGCAGCATCACCACCACGACGAACCCGAGCAGCAGCCACAGCGCGTCCAGGTTCATCTGCTTCAGCAGGTCGGCCAGCGACAGCGCCGCCAGCGTGGTCATGTTCGTGTAGTTGAAGTAGGCGAGGAACTGCGAAATGATCAGCAGCAGGAAGATGAGCCCGCCCAGCCCCTGGATGGCCTTGATCATCGCGTTGACGACGTCGTTCGTGTTCTTGATCGTCCCGGCGCCGATGCCGTAGGCAGTGCCGGTGGTGAAGAACAGCAGCGCGATCGACACGATCAGGCTGCTCATGAACGGCGAGTCGCCGATGATGGCGCCGGTGGTCGGGTTGCGCAGCGGCGCGCCTTCCGGCGCCGTCAGCAGCGCGAGGAACGCGACCACGCCGATCAGGCCCCAGAATGCGAAGGAGAGTCCGCGCGTCTCCTCGGCCGTCATCTCGGCGCTCTCCGCCACCTCGTCGCCGGTGTACTTGCCCAGGTGCGGCTCGACGATCTTGTCGGTGATCAACGCGACGACGACCGTCATGATCACGACCGACGCCGCCGAGAACCAGAAATTCGACGTCAGCGACACGTTCTTGTTCGCGTCGACGATGTGGATCGCGTCGTTGGTGATGCCGACCAGGATGCCGTCGATGGGCACGATGAACACGTTGACCAGGAACACCCCCGCGACCGCGGCGAACGCGGCGGCCAGGCCTGCCAGCGGATGCCTGCCCACGCTGATGAACGCGGCGCCGGCCAGCGGGATCAGCACCAGGTAGCCGGCGTCGGCGGCGAGGCTCGACACGATGCCGACGCAGACCAGGATGTAGGTCAGCGCCCACGGCGGCGACACGACGACCAGCTTGCGGATCAGCGCGTTGACCAGGCCCGACGCCTCGGCCACGCCCACACCCACCATCGCGACGATGATCACGCCGACCGCCTGAAATTCGCGAAGTTCTGCACGACGCCGACGAACATGAAGCGGATGCCCTCGACCGTCAGCAGGCTGCGCGCCATCGTCGTCGTGGTCTCGATCTTGTGCGTGTCGGGGTTGACGAACTGGTAGGTGACCTTGGCCCCGGCCAGGTACAGGATGTGCGACAGCACGATGACGATGCCGATCAGGATGACGAAGATCACCGCCGGATGTGGCACCTTGTTCCGACGCGCTCGACGATGTCGAGGACCTTGTCCATCCCGGTCTTGGTCGAGCGGACCGAGTGATGTTCCATTGCCATGGTGGATCCTTTCGCGTTTGGGGTGCCGGCGCGGTCGGTGGTCCGCGTCGGCGGGTCGCCCGGCTTCGTTCGAAACGGCCGGTAGTGTGAGCTACCTCCTGCGTATTTGCCAAGTGCAACAAAGCGTTTGGCCAGAACGTAGCGTTGCGTTCACGAGGCGACGGTCGCATAATCCGCGTCGCCGCGCGCGCGCCGTGCGATCTCTACAAACTCAAATGTTGACTGTTTCACGCGGGTGTCACCAACCCAACCCGCGCGGTGCGGCTGGGCGCGACTCCGCAGCACGCATCAGGACTCCACGATCCGGAGCAATCGACCCATGAAGAAGAAGATCACGCTGCCCGTCACCGGATTCGATCCGGTGCCGTCGTTGACCCAGTACGCGCAGGTCGCAGTCCGCGTCGTGCGTTCGGCCCCGCCCGACGCCGACGCGGTGGGGATCCCGGTCGCCGAAGACGGCGCCGTGCCGAAGGCCCTCGGACTCGACCGCGCGACGCTCGCCGCGGCCGGCTTCGACGGCAAGGTCGGGCAGGCGCTGCTCGTCCCGAAGGCGGACGGTCCGTTGCTGGTCGCGGTGGGTGTGGGCAAGGCCAACCGGGCGGATGCCTCGGCGCGACGCGGCCGCGGCGTTCGCGCGCGGCCGCCAAGGGTACGCACCTCGCGACGTCGCTGCCCGACGCCGGCCGCGTCAAGCCCGAGGTCGCGGCGCAGGCGGTGGTCGAAGGCATGCTGCTCGCCCGCTATCGTTACGACGCGCTGAAGAGCGAGCCGACCGGCAATCCGCTGCAGCAGGTGTCGCTCGTCACGATCGCCGAGCGGGGCCGCGCCGCCACGGCCGGCGCCGAGCGCGGGCGGACCCTGGCGGCCGCGGGCGCCCTGGCGCGCGACCTCGCCAACGCGCCGCCCAAGCACCTGACGGCGGAGGGCATCGCCAGCGTCGCGGGGCGCGTCGGCAAGCAGGCGGGCCTCGCGGTCGAGGTTTTCGACAAGGACGCCATCGCCAGGGCTCGAACTGGGCGGCCTGCTCGGCGTCAACGCCGGCAGCGTCGAGCCGCCGCGCGCGGTCCGCATGACGTACCGGCCGAAGGGCAAGAGCAGCGGCCACCTGATCCCGGGTCGGTAAGGGACTCACGTACGATTCCGGCGGCATCAACATCGCCGCGCGACCCGATGCACGCGGTGATGAAGATGGACATGTCCGGAGCGCGGGCGCGGTGCTGGCAGCGATGTCGGCGCTCCCTGGCGCTGGGGTCAAGGCCACCGTCACCGGCTGCCTGATGCACCGACAACATGCCGTCGGGGTCGGCGATCAAGATGGGCGACGTGCTGACGCAGCGCGGCGGCCGCACGGTCGAGATCAACAACACCGACGCCGAAGGGCGGCTGGCGCTGGCCGACGGTCTCGTGCTCGCCGTCGAGCAGAAGCCGGACGCGGTGGTGAACATCGGCACGCTGACCGGCGCGTGCATGCTGGCGCTGGGCGACCAGATCGCCGGCGTGTTCGCCAACAACCAGCGTCTGGCCGAGCAGGTGAAGGCCGCGGCCGCGCGCACCGACGAGTCGGTGTGGCAGCTGCCGCTCGACCAGCGCTACAAGAAGCAGCTCGACTCCAACGTGGCCGACATGGAGAACATGGGCGACGCGGCGCCGGGCGCGATCACGGCCGCGCTGTACCTCGCCGAGTTCGTCGGCGAC
>JADJWJ010000015.1 GCA_016716425.1 Betaproteobacteria bacterium | reverse complement strand
CCTGGCGGAACGCGCTCTCGTGCCGGAACGCGAGCCGCAGGCCGGAGATCGAGTAGAGCAGCGCGTTGAACAAGCGCACCAGGCCGCGCCGGCCCTTGTGCGGGCTCTCTGCGGAATCAGCCGCGTGCATCGCGCGGATGCAGATGGGCGACGAACTGCTCGGTGGCGCGCGCCCACGACGATGCGAGCGCGCGCTCGCGCGCCGCCGCCCGCGGCAGGTCGAGCGCCGCCAGCGCGGCCGCACGGAGATCGTCGTCGAGCACGCCGGAGACGCCGTGCTCGACGACGTCGACCGGTCCGCTGACCGGGTACGCGGCCACCGGCGTGCCCGAGGCCATCGCCTCCAGCATCACCAGTCCGAACGTGTCGGTCCGGCTCGGGAACACGAACGCGTCGGCGTTGCGGTAATACCAGGCGAGTTCCGTGCCGGTCTTCATGCCGAAGAACGCAGCGTCGGGAAATCGTCGCTGCAGTTCGGCCCGCGCCGGGCCGTCGCCGACTACCCACTTGACGCCGGGCAGGTCGAGCGCCAGGAACGCGGGCAGGTTCTTCTCGACGGCGACGCGCCCCGCGTAGAGGAAGATCGGCCGCCGCGACTCGAACGACGCGCGCGGGCTGGGCCGGAACAGGTCGGTGTCGACGCCGCGCGACCACAACGCGAGATTGGCGAAGCCGCGCGCCGCGAGCCGGCGCCGGATGTCCGGCGTGGCGACCATGAGCGCCCGGGCCGGCGCGTGGAACCAGCGCATCCAGCGGTAGCTGACGCCGACCGGCAGCCGGGACCGGGCGTGCACGTATTCCGGAAACTGCGTGTGGTAGGCGGTCGTGAACGGAACGCCGTTGCGCAGGCAGTGGCGCCGCGCGGCCAGCCCGAGCGGTCCTTCCGTCGCGATGTGCAGCGCGTCCGGCGCGAACGCGTCGATCAGGCGCCCGACCCGCCGGCCGGGAAACAGCGACAGGCGGATCTCGGGATAGGTCGGGCACGGCACGGTCCGGAAGCCGTCGGGCGTGATCGTCGCGACCTCGTGTCCCATGCGGGCGAGTTCGCGGATCGTGCTGCGCAGCGTGACGACGACGCCATTCACCTGCGGCGCCCATGCATCGCTGACGATGGCGATGCGCAGCGAGCGCGGCGGCGGCTTCATTCGATCGACCATGGCCCGAGCGCGTGATCGCTACGCCGGCGTTGCCGTGCAGGCGGGAATCCGGCGCCTTGCCGCGAACGGCGCCGGGTTCCCGCATGCGCGGAGACGTCGCGGGCTTCGCGAATGCGGTCGCTCATCCCGGCAAGCATCAGCGAGCCTCGAGCGCCGGGTCGGCCGCCGCCGCCTGCGCGCACCGCACGTCCGCCGCGGCCGCCTCCGGCCAGCGCAGGATCGACAGCGTCCCGTCGTGCGCCTCGACGAGCGCGGTCAGGCTCTCGACCCAATCGCCCGCGTTGCAGTAGAGCACGTCGCCGATCGCACGGATCTCCGCGTGGTGGATGTGGCCGCAGACGACGCCGTCGAAGCCGCGCGAACGCGCCTCGCGCGCCAGCGCCTCCTCGAAGGCGCCGATGTACGCGACCGCGTTCTTGACGCGCAGCTTGAGGTACCGCGCCAGCGACCAGTACGGCAGCCCGAGGTGCGCGCGCACGCCGTTGACGTGCCGGTTGAGCTTGAGCGTCAGCGTGTACATCCGGTCACCGAGCAACGCCAGCCACTTCGCGCAGGTCACGACCCCGTCGAAGCGGTCGCCGTGCGTGACCAGCAGGCGCCGGCCGGTGCGCGTGACGTGCGTCGCCTCGGCGCGGATCGCGATGCCGCCGAAGTCGACGCCGACGTAGTGGCGGGCGGCTTCGTCGTGGTTGCCCGGCACGTACACGACGTGCGTCCCCTTGCGCGCCTTGCGCAGCACCTTCTGGACGACGTCGTTGTGCTGCTGGTGCCAGTACCAGCGGCGCTTCAACTGCCAGCCGTCGACGATGTCGCCGACGAGGTAGAGGTAGTCGGACTCCACGCTCCGGAGGAAGTCGAGCAGCGCCCCCGCCTGGCAGCCGACGGTGCCCAGATGCGTGTCGGAGATGAACACCGCGCGGAAGCGCCGCGCCGGCGCGGACGGCGACGCGTCCGGAGCCAGTCCGCCCGCTGCCAAGGCGACGGCGGCAGCCGATGCGTCGAACGGCGGCGTCATGGCCGGCGTCGGCGTGTGGACTTGCGGTTGGCCGCGTCCGCGCACAGTTGAAGTTCAGTCGCAGCAGGCACTCGCATCTGTCTGATCGAACATGCAATGCTGCAAGCTACTCGCGCGGTACGACACCTGCGTGTCGAAGCGGTGACGGTTCGATGAAGCCGTGGCCGGGACCTCGTCATATCGGTGTCATCGGCGCCTGCGACCATTGATGATCGACCGGCCGCCGCGAGGCTTCCCGATGCGAGTCCAACCTCTTTTTCCGATGGCGAGCCCGGCGCCCGACCGCTTCCGGGGCACCGTGCAACGCTGGTCGATCGACGCCGGCCCGCTGGCCGGAAGCACGTGCGACTACACGTTCCACGACGACTGGTCGGTGAGCTGGCGCGTCGTGACCGGCGCGCGCCAGGGTCACGGGGGCCGGGCGCGCGAGTTTCGCGCGCAGGCCGTCAACGCGGAGACGGCGACGGTCGCCTTCTCCGTTGCGCCCGGCGTGACCGTCGTTGCGACGCTCGACTTCGCTCGCCGCCGGCTCGCCGGCTATCAGGTGACGCCGACCGCGCTCGAACCGCTCGCCGGCACGCTCCGGATCCTGTAGCCCGCGTCCGGCCACACGGCTGTCACACGCGGCGGGCACAGTGCCGCGCACCACCCGCGCCGCGCTGCGGCGGGAGCCCTTGCCGATGCTCGTCCTCGTCAATCTCGACGCCGCCAGCGAGCGGCGCCGCCACATGGTCGCGCAGTTCGATGCGCTGGAACTTCGGTACCGGCGCGTCGGGATCGACGGGCGCACGCGCACCACGCGCGAGATCGCCGCGCTGTGCGCCGAACGCTTTCCCGGCATCGCGTTCGACCTCGATTTCCTGAGCGGCGCCGAAGTGGGCTGCTGGCTGTCGCACCTGTCGGCGTGGGCGCTGCTGCGCGCCGAGCGGTCGTACGCGGCCTGCGTCGTCGTCGAGGACGACGTGCGGCTCGATCCGGGCTTCCCGGCCGCGGTGGCGGCGCTGCGCCGCGCCATGCCCTTCGACATCGTCTATCTGGGAACCTCGTCGCGCAACGTCTCCGCGCGCCGCCGGGTCCGCGTCGGCGAATGGTCGGTGCACGAGCCCGTCGGCACGATCCTCAACACCTGGGGCTACGTGGTGTCGCGCGCATACGTCGAGCGCTTCCTCGCCGCCCACGTCCGGCGCATCCGCCTGCCGATCGACCACTTCATCGGCAGCGGGAGCCGCGAACCCGCTCCGCGCATCGGCGTGCTGCATCCGCCGGTCGTCCGCGAAGACGCGGCACTTGCCGCACGGTCGCAGATCGAGCCGCACACGTTCCGTCCCGACCGGTGGCGACTGGTCGAGGCGCTGCGCCGCCGACTGCTCGCCGGTCCGATCGGTTCGATGTACGCGTCGCTGTATCGCTGGCTCTAGCCGGCGCCGACAACCCGGCGCTGCGGCGCGCCTGTCACCGCACTGCAACATGCGCGCGGCATGATCGCCCCATGCCGACGCGATGTCCGCGCCGGTCCGCGATCCGGGATACCGCCGGAAGTCACCGACAGTCCTCCCTTCCTCCTGACTGTCGCTTGCGGCCGCATGCATGCGGCCGCCTTTTTTTTCCCGGGGCCGTCCGCACGGCGCAGCGCCGTCGTCGTGCTGCAACATTGGCCGGTCATCATGTCCGGTCCCGACGCTAGCCCTGCCTTCCGGTCCCGCGCCGGAACACACCCACGCCGCCATGGAAAAATCCGCCGCCGTCGCCTCGCTGGGCGAGCACACGCTGCTCATGCCCGCGTGGGTGCGCGCCGCGCTCGGCGCGAACGACCGACTGAAGCTGTACTTCTCGGTGCTGCAGGCGGCCGCGCAGCACGCGGAACGCCCCGAGTCCGCCGCGATCGACCTCACGCGCGAGCGCGTGGCCGCCGGCATCCGCGACACGTGGCTCGACGCGCTGCCGATCGCCGCCGAGAAGACCGGCGACGGATACCTGCTTCCGGACCTGCCGCGGTTGTGCGCCGCGCTGCGCGCCGACCTGGAGACGATGGCGCGGCCGTGCGTGGCCGCCGAGCCGGCCGGCGAACTGACCGCACGCACGCGGACGTGGCTCGAGTGGCTGGACGCACTGGCGGGCGACCGCCTGCCCGCCGCCGCGCTGGCGGCGCTCACGCACGGCGACCGCGGCTCCGGCGACGGCGTGCACGTGCTGGTGATGGACCTGCACAAGGCGCTCAACCGCCTGGCGTCCGACCTCGCGAAGGAGACAATCGACGGCGCCCACGTGTGGGGCCTGCTGCCCGCGGACCGCGCGCGCGTGCGTGCGTTCATGCGCGGGCTGAACCGCACGGCGCCGCTGCGCTTCGACCACCCGGGCCTCGACACCGCGGCCACGCGCGACGGCGATCGGCTGATCGTCCAGAACGACATCGGCACCAACGACGCGCACGTGCTAGTCGTCACCGTCGAGCCGTCGCGCGTCACGCTCACCTACTCCGACCTGCACGAGACGCGGTTCCGGTTCTTCCAGGACGTCCTGGCCGAGCGCGGCGCGCAATGGTCGGTCGTCGCGCCGACGGTGCAGGCCGACCTCAACGCGGGCGAGACGTTCTACGTCGGCACGGCGACGTTCGATTGCCCGGACCCGGCGGCGCAGGACGCCGCGCTCGACTTCGTCGGCTCGCGGATCGTGTTCCTGATCGACTGGAACCGGGCGCGCAAGCGGCTGCAGATGTTCGTGGCGAAGCGCGACGCGATCGCGATCCTGCGCGAGACCGCGCGCCGCGACGTCGGCCACATGGGCTGGCTCCGCGCCGGCGGCGCCGACCTCGTGTTCCGCGCGATGCAGGACGCCGGCTACGGCGTGTTCCGGATCGGCGACCGCCTGGCCGACGCACTCGGCGACGCCGGTGCGCGCGAGTTCCTCGTCGACGTCATGGTGCTGGCCGGAGAGGACCAGTTGCGCGGCCGCCCGCAGGCGCTGACCGGCGAGGAGACGCGGCTCCTGCTGCTGCGCCGCGTCCGCGACCGCTCGAGCGAGTTCGACCTCGTCGCCGAGCACGCGGCGTATTGCCACGAGCTCGCCTCGGCGGTGCGCGACGCGGTGGCCGCGAGCGGGGACGCCACCGCGATCACGGGACTTCCGGCGCGCGCCAAGAGCTGGGAGCGCGGCGCCGACGAGCTCGTTTCCGCCGCGCGTGCCGCCGGAGAGCGCCATCCGCGCCGACAGCCGATCGCGCGCCTGCTCGCGCTGGCCGACGACGTCGCCGACGCGCTGGAGGAGGCGGTGTTCGTGCTCGGCCTCGTCGCCGAGCGGCCGCGGCCGATCCTCGCGGGCCGGGTGCGCGAGCCGCTGACGCGGCTCGCCGACACGCTGCTCGCAGCCGTGCAGGACTACGTGCGCGCGCTCGCGATCGCGCGGGGGCTGCGGCACGGCGAGGACCTCGACCAGAGCAACGCGCTGCTCGACGCCGTCTGGCGGATCGATCTCGCCGAGCGGCGCTGCGACGAGCACCACCGCGCGGCGCGACGAGCGATGGTGGGCGAGCTCGATGCGGCGGCCGACCTCATGCTGGCCGCCGATCTCGCGGCGGCGATCGAGCTCGCGTCCGATCGCCTGCTCGCGTCCGGCTACGCGATGCGCGAGCTCGCGCTGGCGCGCGAAGGCGGCGGCACGTGAGGCTCCCCGACACGTTCGCCATCGGCAGCGCCGCCGCGGCCGCAGCGACACCATCCGTCATGGGCGCCAAGGGGTGGCACCTCGCGCGGATGGCCGCGCTGGACCTGCCGGTCCCGCCCGCGTTCGTCATCGGCACGCGCCACTGCCCGGCCGGGGACGGCGGCGGCGCGAGCGCCGAGGTGCGTGCCGCACTGCCGGAGCTGCTCGCGCCAGTCGAGGCCGCGACCGCGCGGCGCTTCGCGGATGCGCGCTGCCCGCTGCTCGTGTCGGTGCGCTCGGGTGCGCCCGCCTCGATGCCCGGCATGATGCAGACGCTGCTCAACGTCGGGCTCTCGGAGCGTACGCTGCCCGGCCTGCTGCGCGTGACCGGCAACCCGCGCCTCGCCTGGGACGCCTACCGCCGGCTGATCGCGCAGTTCGGCGAAGTCGTCGCCCGTGTTCCCGTGGAAGCCTTCGAGGACGCGCGGTGCGCGCTCGCGGGCGGCGGCGACGAGCGGGGGCTGGACTTCGCGCAGCTGCGCGCGCTCGCGTCGCGCTTCCTCGCCGTGTACCGGGAGGCCGCGGGCGAACCGTTTCCGCAGGACGAGCGGGAGCAGCTCGAGCGGGCGGTCGCCGCCGTGTTCGCGTCGTGGCGGTCGCCGCACGCGGTGCGCTACCGGCGAGCGCACGACATTCCCGAGGTCCCCGGAACCGCGGTCATCGTCCAGGCAATGGTGTTCGGCAATGCGGGCGGCCGCTCCGGCGCGGGCGTCGGCTTCACCCGCGATCCCACGACCGGCGCGCCGGCGCTCTGGGTCGACTTCCTCGCGAACGCGCAGGGCGAGGACATCGTGTCCGGTCGGCGCGTGGCGCATGGCGCCACGCAGCTCGCGACGGCAGTGCCCGACGCCTGGGCCGGGATTGCCGCCGCGGCGCGGCAGCTCGAGCACGCGTTCGGCGACATGCAGGACTTCGAGTTCACCGTCGAGGACGGCCGCCTCTACCTGCTGCAGTCGCGGGCCGGCAAGCGCTCGGCGCTCGCCGCGCTGCGGATCCTGCTCGACCTGCACGACGAGGGCGTCATCGACACCGCCACCGCGCTGACGCGCGCGGAGGCGCTCGACCCCGCGAGCCTCGTCGTTGCGCGCGTCGTCGCCGAGGACGGCAACGGCCTCGCGCCGCTGGCGCAGGCGGCAAGCGCGAACACGGGCGTGGCGATCGGCGAGATCGCGCTCGACGAAGCGCGCGCCCAGGCACGGACCGACGCGGGCGCGAGCGTGGTGCTCGTGCGCCGGGACGCGGAGACCGCGGACCTCGCGGCGCTCGCGCTGGCGCAGGGACTCCTGACCCAGCGCGGCGCGCGGACGTCGCATGCGGCGGTGGTCGCGCGCCAGCTGGGCAAGGTGTGCCTGGTCGGCTGCGGCGCGCTCGCGATCGACACCGTGGCGCGCCGCGTGCACGTCGGCAGTCGCGTGCTCGCGGAGGGGGACGTCGTCACGCTCGATGGCAACACCGGCAGCGTCTACGCCGGCGCCGCGCGTACCGTCGCCGAGCGGCCGCTGACGCTGCTGGCGCGCCTCGCGACGCTGATGGAAGCGCGCGGCGGCACGCGGGACGGGCGCACGCCGGCGCAGGTCGACGCGCCCGTGCCCGCACGCTGAAACGAACGCCGCCGGCGCGGCGCCGCAGCGGTCCGTCCGCCGCACGACGCCGCCGCGCGACGGATCGATTCCGCGGCGGCAGCGGCGAGCGACTACGGCTTCGGCTTCGGCCAGAGGATGAGTTGCGTGCAGCGGAACAGCGTCATCTGCCGGCCGTCGGACTTGCGCGTGACCTCGGCGTCCCACACCTGCGTCGTGTTGCCGAGGTGCACGGGCCGCGCGACCGCGACGATCGTCCCTTCGCGCGCCGTGGCGAAGAAATTGGCCTTCAGCTCGACCGTCGTGAAGTTCTCGGCGCCCTGCGGCAGGTGCGCGATGCAGCCGAAGCCGCACGCGGTGTCCGCCAGCGCGACGATCGTCGCCGCGTGCAGGAAGCCGTTGGGGGCCAGGAGCTCGGGCCGGATGTCGATCTCGGCCGTCAGCCGACCGTCGACGATTTCCATGACGCGGAAGCCGACGAGGCCCGGGAGGCGGCCGTCGCCGCGGCGGTTGAGGACGTCGAGCGTGATCTCGGGACGCAGCGGCACAGGGGTCAGATTCGAATTTCGCGGACAGTCGGTGCCATTTGCGGAAAGTGTACACGCGAAAGTCGAGTCTGACCTCGCCGTCGATCTTTCATCACGTATACGCGAGCAGCCGGCCGCACGCGATCACGCCGGTCCACAGCGCGATCGACAGCGCGGCGGCGAAGCGCACCTGCGCCGGTGGCATCGCCTCGACGTCCCACGCGGCGACCGTGCGGAACGCCCCCGCGTGGAGCATCGCGGCGTTGAGGCCGGCGGCGAGGATCAGTCCCATCTTCAGCAGGAAGACGCGGTTGCCGAGGAAGTCCGCGGCGTGCGCGGTGAACATCATGAGGCCGGTGGCCAGCACGACCGGAAACGCCGCGAGCGCGCACGGCACCGCGAGGCGGGTCAGCCGCGTGACCGGCAGGCCCCGCCCGAGGCCCAGCAGGCGCAGGTCGACGACGAGGATCGCGCCGTAGATCGTCGCGAGCCCCACGATGTGGACCGTCTCGACGATCGGGTACGCCCACAGCGACTCGCGCAGCAGCCGGCCGATGCCGGAGCCCTCGATCGCGTGGACGGCGGTGGTCACCGCAGCTCGACCGTCTTGCCGCCGATCGTGATGCGCTCGGCGCGCATCTCGTTGGGCTTGTTCCTGTTCGGATAGCCCTCGACCGTCGCCTCGGCGCCGACCTTCAGCACGTCTTTCGTGAGGCCGCGGTTCTCCATTCGCGATGGGGGCGCCAGCACGGCGTCCCACGTCTTCGCCGACGTCTTCAGCTTGATGTGTCCGTGCGGGTGCTCGTAGCCGGAGGCCTCAACCGTCCCGGTGAGCTTCAGCGTTTGCGTCGAGTCGTACTCGCTCCAGCCGTGGTGGGCGAGCGCGGCGACGGGCACCGCGGCGGCGGCGGCGAACAGCAGGTGGCGCAGGTTCATGACAACTCCCTCCTCGTGAGCCGGCCCAACCGGCTTGGGCGACGTACCGGCCTTGCCGGGCATCGGCACGGGTCGGCCCGTCTACGGCGCTTCGGCAGCGTGGGCGAGCGAGAGTTCACGAACGTCGGCGGCGAACGCGTCGACGGTGCCGGGCGCAGTGTCCCAGGCGCACATCAGGCGCACGCCGGTCGCGCCGACGAATGGATAGAAGTGCCAGCCCTTCGCGTGCAGCGCGGCGATCACCGGCGCCGGCAGGTCGACGAACACGCCGTTGGCTTCGACCGGCGCCAGCAGGCGCGCGCCCGCCACGCCGGCCAGCGCGGCCGCCAGCCGCTGCGCCATCGCGTTGGCGTGCCGCGCGTGCGCGAGCCACGCGTCGCCGTCGAGCACGGCGGCCCACGGCGCGGCGAGGAAGCGCATCTTCGACGCGAGCTGGCCGCCCTGCTTGCGCCGCCGCGCGAATTCGTCGGCAAGCGCCACGTCGAAGAACAGGATCGCCTCGCCGAACGGCAGGCCGTTCTTGGTGCCGCCGAGGCACAGCACGTCCACCCCCGCACGCCACGAGAGATCGGCCGGCGAGCAGCCGAGCGAGGCGACCGCGTTGGCGAAGCGCGCCCCGTCGAGCTGCACCTTCATGCCGAGCCCGTGCGCGCAATCGGACAACTGCGTGAGCTCGAGCGGCGTGTAGATGGTGCCGAGCTCCGTTGCCTGCGTCAGCGCCAGCGCGCGCGGCCGCGACGAGTGCTCGTCGTGCGGCGTGACGGCGAGCCGCTCCACGGCGGCGGGCGTCAGCTTGGCGAGCGGCGTGTCGGCCGTGCGCAGCACGGCGCCGCCGGAAAAGAACCCGGGCGCGCCGCACTCGTCGACGTTGACGTGCGCCATGTCGTGGCAGACGATCGCGTCGCTGGGCCGGCAGATCGCGGCCAGCGCCAGCGCGTTGGCGGCCGTGCCGTTGAACACGAAGTACACGGCGCAGTCGGTCTCGAACGTGCGCCGCACCGCCGCCACGGCCGCCGCCGTCCAGTCGTCGGCGCCGTAGGCACCCGCGTGGCCCGTGTTGGCCGCGGCAAGCGCGGCCCACGCCTCCGGGCAGACGCCCGCGTTGTTGTCGCTCGCGAACTGGGTGGCCGCCGCGCCGGTCACAGCCGCTCGTCGACGAACGCGTGCACGGAGCGCAGCGCCGCCGGCAACCCGTCCGGGTCGGTGCCGCCGGCCTGCGCCATGTCGGGCCGGCCGCCGCCCTTGCCGCCGACCTGCTGCGCGACGTGGTTGACGAGCTCGCCCGCCTTCACCTTGCCGGTGAGGTCGGAAGTCACGCCGGCGATCAGCGTGACCTTGCCGTCGGCGACGCTGCCGAGCACGATCGCCGCGCTCTTCAGCTTGTCCTTCAGCTTGTCCATCGTCTCGCGCAGCGCCTTCACGTCCGCGCCGTCGACCGCGGCGGCCAGCACCTTGGCACCCTTCACGTCGACCGCGCTGCCCGCGAGGTCGTCGCCGGCCGAGGCCGCGGCCTTCGCCTTCAGCTTCGCCAGTTCCTTCTCGGCCGCGCGCGCGCTGTCGACGAGCTGCGCGATCTTCGCCTCCAGTTCGCCGACCGGCGCCTTCAGGGCTGCCGCGGCCGCCGCGAGCTTCGCCTCCTGCGCCTGCACGAACGCGAGCGCGCCGCGCCCGGTCACCGCCTCGACGCGGCGGATGCCCGCCGCGACCCCGGCCTCGCCGACGATCTTGAAGAAGCCGATGTCGCCGGTGCGCGCGACGTGCGTGCCGCCGCACAACTCGCGCGACGTGCCGATGTCGAGCACGCGCACGACGTCGCCGTACTTCTCGCCGAACAGCATCATCGCGCCCTCCTTCTGCGCGTCGTCGATCGACATCGTGCGCGCCTGCGTGGCGGCGTTGTCGATGACCTCCGCGTTGACGATCTCCTCGACGCGGCGCACCTCGTCGTCCGTCATCGGCGCGTTGTGCGCGAAGTCGAAGCGCGTCTTGTCCGCGTCGACCAGCGAGCCTTTTTGCTGGACATGCGGACCCAGCACCTGCCGCAGCGCCCTGTGCATCAGGTGCGTGGCCGAATGGTTGCGCATCGTGCGGCCGCGCGCGTCGTGGTCGACCTGCGCGGCAACGGTGTCGCCGACCTGCAACTCGCCGGTCTTCACGTCGCCCATGTGGCCGAAGACGTCCGGCTGCACCTTCTGCGTGTCGGCGACGGCGAAGAGCGTCAGGCAGGCGCCGCCCTTGGTGAGCTCGCCGCGGTCGCCGACCTGGCCGCCGGACTCGGCGTAGAACGGCGTGCGGTCGAGCACGACGATGCCGCTCTCGCCCGCGGCCAGCGACGGGACCGAGGCGCCATCCTTGTACAGCGCGACGACGCGGCCTTCCTCCGACAGCGACTCGTACCCGCGGAACGCGGTCTTCGGACCCGTGTATTCGATCTGCGCGCCCATCCTGAACGTCGACGCGGCGCGCGCGCGCTCGCGCTGCGCGTTCATCGCGGTGTCGAACGCCGCCTCATCCACGCCCACGCCGCGCCCGCGCGCGACGTCGGCGGTGAGGTCGAACGGGAAGCCGAACGTGTCGTACAGCGTGAACGCGGTCTGCCCGTCGAGCATCTTGCCGCCGTCCTTCGCCAGCGCGTCGAGCGCCGCCGCCAGGATCTTCATCCCGTGCTCGATGGTCTCGCCGAAGCGCTCCTCCTCCGCCTGCAGCACCTGCGCGACGCGCACCTTCTCGCGCGTGAGTTCCGGGTACGCGGCGCCCATCTGCGCGTCGAGGTCGGCGACCAGACGATGGAAGAACGGCTGCTTCTGGCCGAGCTGATAGCCGTGCCGGATCGCGCGGCGAACGATCCGCCGCAGCACGTAGCCGCGGCCGTCGGCCGACGGGATCACGCCGTCGACGATCAGGAACGCGCACGCACGGATGTGATCGGCGATCACCTTGAGCGACGGGTTGTCGAGGTCGGCCGTGTGCGTTTCGCGCGCAGCGGCCTTGATCAGCGCGGCGAAGAGGTCGATCTCGTAGTTCGAGTGGACGTGCTGTAGCACGGCCGCGAGCCGCTCGAGGCCCATGCCGGTGTCGACGCACGGCTTGGGCAGCGGCGTCATCTTCCCGCTTCCGTCCGCGCTCATTTGCCTGTCGTACTGCATGAAGACGAGGTTCCAGATCTCGATGTAGCGGTCGCCGTCGGCGTCGGGCGACCCGGGCGGGCCGCCCCAGACGTCGGGACCATGGTCGTAGAAGATCTCCGAGCACGGGCCGCAGGGGCCGGTGTCGGCCATCTGCCAGAAGTTGTCGGAGGCGTACGGCGCGCCCTTGTTGTCGCCGATGCGCACGATGCGCTCGGCCGGCACGCCGATGTCCTTCGTCCAGAGGTCGAACGCCTCGTCGTCGTCGATGTAGACGGTCGTCCACAGGCGCTCCGGCGGCAGCCCGTACACCTTGGTCAGCAGCTCCCACGCGTAGCGGATCGCATCGCGCTTGAAGTAGTCGCCGAAGCTGAAGTTCCCGAGCATCTCGAAAAACGTGTGGTGCCGGGCCGTGTAGCCGACGTTCTCGAGGTCGTTGTGCTTGCCGCCGGCGCGCACGCTGCGCTGCGCGGTCACCGCGCGCTTGTACGGCCGCTGGTCCACACCGAGGAACACGTCCTTGAACTGGACCATGCCCGAGTTGACGAACAGCAGCGTCGGGTCGTTGGCGGGGACGAGCGAGCTCGACGGCACGGGCGTGTGGCCCTTGCCGACGAAGTAGTCGATGAACTGGCGGCGGATCTCGGCGACGTCCATGGGTCCTGGCGCGTGCACCGCGGCGCCCGGATCAGGCGGCGCGAAACGTGGCGCGAAATCAAAAGCTTGTATTGTAGCGCGGGCCGCCGGTGCGCGGGCCGCGGGCCCGCGGGCACGCACAGGTGCCCCGCGATCGGCGCCATCGCCGCCCGATCGTTCGTAGGTACACTGCCTGCGGGCTCGATCATCGATGTGCGTATCACGGGAGTTGCCGATGGCCGGAGGTCGTAGCGCAGTGGGAATCGCGCTCGCCGCAGCGTTGATCCTCGCGTACGGGGGCGCCTTCGCGGCCGATGCCGGGCAGCGGCTGCGGCTGGCGATCGGCGACATCGACTCCCTCGACCCGCAGCAGTGGCTGTCCGCCTCGGCGAACGACGTGGGCTACGCGATCTTCGAGGCCCTGTACGACTGGGACTACCTCGCGAGCGCTGTCGACCTCGCACCCAGGACGGCCGCCTCGGCGCCGGAGATCTCCGCCGACGGGAAGGTGTGGACCATCCGCATCCAGCCGCAGATTTACTTCACCGATCACCCCGCCTTTGCCGGGAAGCGCCGCGAGCTGGTGGCGCAGGACTACGTCTATTCGATCAAGCGGGGGCTCGACCCGAATCTGCGGCGCGGCGGCTCGCCGCTGTACTCCGACCTCATCGCCGGCATGCGCGCCACCGTCGACGCGGCGCGCGGTCCCGGCGCGAAGTTCGACTACGAAACACCGGTCGAGGGGCTGCGTGCGCTCGACCGGTACACGCTGCAGTTCCGGCTCACCGCACCCAACCATGCGGCGATGCGCAGCCTCCTCCAGGGCACGCCCGCGGTCGCGCGCGAGGTGGTCGACGCGTCGCCCGGCGACGTCCAGTCGCAGCCCGTGGGCACCGGCCCCTATCGGTTGCAAGAGTGGCGGCGCGGTTCCCGCGTGGTACTGGAGGCCAATCCCGGCTACCGCACGCTCGCGTTTCCGCAGAGCGCCGATCCCGCCGTCGCCGGCCTCGTGCGCGAGATGCGCGGCAAGCCGCTGCCGCAGGTCGGGCTGGTCGAGTTCTCCATCATCGAGGAGATGCAGCCCCGGGTCCTCGCGTTCCAGCGCGGAGAGCTCGACATCGCGATGCTCCGCGGCAGCGGCGCGCAGACCCTGCTGCGCAACGGCGCGCTCGATCCGGTGCTCGCGGCGCGCGGCGTGCGCCGCGACACCTATCACTACACGACGCGGCTGGCCGTCTTCAACATGGAGGATCCCGTCGTGGGCGGCTTGGCGCAGGAGCGCCTGGCGCTACGCCGCGCCATTGCGTTGTCGCTCGACATCGACCGGATGGTGCGCGTGGTGTACAGCGGACAGGCCGCCCCCGCCAGCCAGATCCTGGCGCGCGGCGCCGCGGGCTACGACGCCGCGCGTCCCGCGAAGCGAACGGCGGATCGAGCCCTCGCCAACGCGCTGCTGGACCGCGTCGGGTACGGCAGGCGCGACAGCCAGGGCTTTCGCCTGCTGCCGGACGGCAAGCCGCTCGCCCTGACGCTCACGACGTTCACCGGCACGCAGTGGCGCGAGATGCAGGCGCTGTGGAAGCAGGACATGGACGCGATCGGCGTGCGCACGCAGTTCCGTGCCATGCCGCCCACCGACGTGTTCAAGGCGGCGGCCCAGGGAGAGTTTCAGATCACCTTCATCGGACTCACGTCGTCGCCGACGGGGCTGGATCTCTTGAGCCTCCACAGCAAGGAGCCGGGGAGCGCGAACGCGGCGCGGTTTCGCCACGAGCCCTTCGACCGGGCGCTGGAACGCTTCATGTACGCGGGCACCGAGCAGCAACGGCTGGTCGAGGCCCGCATCATGAACGAGATCGTCGACCGCTACGTGCCCGTCATTCCCCTGGTGATCGAACTCGAGACGGCGTACGTGCAGCCGTGGGTGATGGGCTTTCGCGGATCGCCGTACGTGACCTGGTACTTCCAGTACCTGGCCGTCGATCCGGCGCGAAGGAAGGCGCCCGGGGCACCCTGAGCGGATTGCCGGCGGGGCGCGGCGGTCGGAAGCGCAGACGCCGGCGTGCGGATCGGCCCGCCACCGACGCTCACGACACCGCGAGCGGCGTGCACGACGCCTTGCGCGCGAACAACGTGCAGGTCGTCTGCGGCCGGCCGGCGCGGTCGAACGCGGTGATCGTCCAGCCGGACGCCGCGCGCTCCAGCGTCATGAAGCCGAACGACGCCGTGTGCAACAGGCCCGCGACGACGGCGTCCGGCACCGGCGTGTTGTCCGGCGGAAACTCGGTGAAGTCGGGCACGAGTTCGGTGCCGCCGTTGCCCGGGATGAAAATCGGCGGCTGCGGGGTCGCGAAGCTCACGATCTGCATCATGTGCACGTGACCGGACAGCACCGCCTGCACGTTGGGCGGGAACAGCACCGTCGGCACGATCGAATCGAGCACCGACTGCAGCGCCGCGTTGCCCGGTTGCGCCTTCGACTTGCCGTCCGAGTTGTACCCGAGGATCGGCTGGTGGTTCATGAAGAACGCGTTCGGCCGTCCGGCACCCAGGGCGAACGCCTGCTCGAGCTGCGCCTTGTACAACGCGAACTGCGGGTCCGAGTGCTTGAGCTTGTCGTTGCCGACGACGGCGGAGTCGAACACGACGAACATCGTGTCGTCGCCGAGCGGCACCGCGTACGGCTCGCTGTAGTCGCCGATGCCGTCATTGGCGGGGTCGTTGCAGTCCTGCGCGGGTGCGAGCGGCCGCGGGTCGAGCAGCCGCCACCAGCCTTGCCCCGCGCGGTCGCACGTCTCGTGGTCGCCGCGCAGCAGGATCCACGGCGCGGCGGCGAGCAGCGGCGCGCCCGGCGCGAAGAAATCCGGCTCCCAGCTCGACCACGAAAAGCCATAGGGGCTACCCGCGCAGCCGGCGTTGCCCGGCGGGCAGGCCGTCTCGCGGTAGTGGTAGTCGCCGACGTGGATCACGAGGTCCGGCGCCTGCGCGGCCGCCGCCTGCGCGATCGCCGCGAACGGCCACTGCTGCGCGTCGTTGCACGCCTGGTACTGGCTCTTGTCGCCGTCGGCCTTCATCCGGCAGCCGGTGTCGCCGATCAGCAGGACCTTGCGCGGGTACGCCTTCGGCATCGGCAACGCGCGGGTGCCGATGAACGCCCGCGCGGCGCCGGCCGGCAGCGGCGCGTCGCAGACGGTCACCGGGAACTCGGCCGGGACCGCATTGCTCTTGTCGTACGCCGTCGGCCGCGGCGGCAGCGTCGCCGCCGCGGCACGCAGCGACATCGGCACCGGCCGGCCGCCGTCGACCGCGATGGCGGGACACGTCGACGCCGCGGTGATCGCGCGCGCGACGGTCTGCCCGTCCGGGCCGAGCAGCACGTACGCGTGCCGGACTTCGTCGGGCGAGGAGATGCCCGATTCGTCAGAGCCGAAGCAGCCGGCGAGGATCGCGGTCGCGAGCAGCGCAGCGAGCAGCGGCCCGGGCGGCCGGCGAAGTTGCGGTGGAAGCATGCAGGATCCGGTTGCGTCGGGAACGAAGCGACGCGAACGGGCGCGACGCGGCCGCCGGCCCGCCGGCGGCGCGCGCCATTCTACGTGTCGGGGTCCTCGTCGGCGCGTGCGGCGCCGCGCACGACGGAGAGCGCAACCGACAGGCCGTAGCCGCGCGACTGCAGGAAGCGCACCTGGCGTGCCCGCTCGCGGTCGTCCGCGGGCGCGGTGCCGAAGCGCCGCTGCCACAGTGCGCGCGCGTCGGCGAGTTCGTCCGTGCCGGCCAGCGGTGCCAACGCCGCGTCGGCGTCGGCCGCCGCGATGCCGCGTTCCTTCAGCGCATGGACGATGGCGCGCCTGCCGTACCGGCCGGCCCGCTGTGCGACCACCGCCTGCGCGTAGCGCGCGTCGGACAGGTACCCCGCCGCCGCGAGCTCGTCCAGCGCGCGCTCGACGTCGTCCGCCGTGGCGCCGCGCCGGCGCAGCCGCTCCGCGAGTTCCGCGCGGCTGTACTCGCGCCGCGCGAGCCAGCGCACGGCAAGCGCCTTCGGCGAGACCGCCGGCTTGACCGCACCCTCGGTGCCGGCGCCCTCGTCGCGCGGCGCCCGACGCTGGCGCACGGGACGCGCGCGCCGGCTACTCGTCCGCCGGCGGCAGCGGCGCGATGCGGCCCGGCGTCGGCACGCCGACGGCATCGCGAACCCGGGCCTCGATCTCCTGCGCGACGTCGGGGTGCTCGCGCAGGAATTCGCGCGCGTTGTCCTTGCCCTGGCCGATCTTCTCGCCCTTGTACGCGTACCACGCGCCGGACTTCTCGACGATCTTGTGGGTCACGCCGAGCTCGACGATCTCGCCCTCGCGCGAGATGCCCTCGCCGTAGAGGATGTCGAACAGCGCCTCGCGGAACGGCGGCGCCACCTTGTTCTTGACGACCTTGACGCGCGTCTCGTTGCCGACGACTTCCTCGCCCTTCTTGATCGCGCCGATGCGGCGGATGTCGAGGCGCACGGACGCGTAGAACTTGAGGGCGTTGCCGCCGGTGGTCGTTTCCGGGTTGCCGAACATCACGCCGATCTTCATCCGGATCTGGTTGATGAAGATGACGAGCGTCCCGGCGCGCTTGATGTTGCCGGCGAGCTTGCGCAGCGCCTGGCTCATCAGCCGCGCCTGCAGGCCGGGCAGCTGGTCGCCCATCTCGCCCTCGATCTCGGCCTTGGGCACGAGCGCCGCGACGGAGTCGATCACGATGATGTCCACGCCGCCCGAGCGCACGAGCATGTCGGCGATCTCGAGGCCCTGCTCGCCGGTGTCCGGCTGCGAGATGAGGAGGTCGCCCACGTTGACGCCGAGCTTGCCGGCGTAGACGGGGTCGAGCGCGTTCTCGGCGTCGATGTACGCGGCGACGCCGCCGGCCTTCTGGACCTGCGCGACGACCTGCAGGCACAGCGTGGTCTTGCCGGAGGATTCCGGGCCATAGATCTCGACCACGCGGCCGCGCGGCAGGCCGCCGACGCCGAGCGCGATGTCGAGGCCGAGCGAGCCCGTGGAGACGACGGACAGGTCGTTGGCGATCTGCGCCTCGCCCATCTTCATGATCGAGCCCTTGCCGAACTGCTTTTCGATCTGGGCCAACGCGGCGGACAGCGCCTTGCTCTTCTGGTCTTCCATGGGGGCGTCGAGGGGCATGACAGAGGTCTCCGGAGTATCGCCCGGCGGCCGGAAGGCCGGGAAGGCGGGCTTTACTTCCGCGAAATGGTCGCATAGAACGATCGTTCGATGCAAGTCCTCCGCTTGGCCTAAGCCGGACGAACGAGCCCGCCGGGGCGCCGCCCCGGCCGGGCGCTTCCCCAGCCTCCGCTCGTGCCCGTACCATGCGGAACTTCCCCGCCAGCAGGCCGCCCCGCGCGGCCGCGACCGATGGGACTGTCACAGGACGACCTGCGCGCGCTCGACCGGCTGCTGGGCGAAGTCCTCGACCTCGCCGACGACGCGCGCGCGCGCTGGCTCGAAACGCTGCCGGCGGCGCACGCGCACCTCAAGCCCGAGCTGGCGGAGCGGCTCGCCGACGCGACGGGCTCCGGCGCGACGCGGGCGCCGGGCGGTTTTGCCGCCGGCGCCATCGTCGGCCGCTACCGGCTGCTGCGCGAGCTGGGCGCCGGCGGCATGGGCGTGGTCTGGCTGGCCGAGGGCACGGACGGCCACCTCAAACGGGCGGTCGCGCTCAAGCTGCCGCTCGCGGTCCTCCGCAACCGCGCGCAGGGCGGCCGCATCGAGCGCGAGCGCGACATCCTCGCGAGCCTCGCGCACCCGAACATCGCCCGCCTGTACGACGCCGGCGTCACCGACGACGGCCAGCCGTACCTGGCGCTCGAGTACGTCGAGGGCGAGCCGCTGCCCGCGTGGTGCGACGCGCGCTGCCTGCCGCTGCGCGAGCGGCTCGCCCTGTTCCGCGACGTGCTTCGCGCCGTGCAGTACGCGCACGCGAACCTCGTCATCCACCGCGACCTGAAGCCTTCGAACATCCTCGTGACCGCCGGCGGCGACGTGAAGCTGCTCGACTTCGGCATCGCCAAGCTCGTCACCGACGGCAACGGCGGGCAGACCGAGCTGACGCGCATCGCGGGCAGTGCGCACACGCCCGCCTACGCGGCACCCGAGCAGGTCGCGAGCGCGCCGGTCAGCACGGCGTCCGACGTGTATTCGCTCGGCGTCATCCTGTACGAGCTGCTGTGCGGCGCCCGCCCGTACCGCCCCGCTAACGCGAGCGTCGGCGCACTCGAGGATGCGATCCTGCACCAGGAACCGGTGCCGCCGAGCGCCGCCGCGAGCGATGAGGCCGCATCCACGCGCGGGGCCGGCGGCGGGCGCAGGCTCGCCGCCGAGCTCGCCGGCGACCTCGACACGATCGCAGGCAAGGCGCTGAAGAAGCGCCCCGACGAGCGTTACCCGACGGTGGCCGCGCTCGCGGCCGACATCGACCGGCACCTGGCCGGCGAGCCGATCGAGGCGCGCGCCGACAGTGCGTGGTACCGCGCCCGCAAGTTCGTCGCACGCAATCGCGTGGCCGTCGGCTCGGCCGCACTGGTCGCCGTCTCGCTCGTCGCCGGCATGTCGACTGCGCTGTGGCAGGAGCGGGCCGCCCGCGCGGAGGCCTCCCGCGCGAACGCGGTCCAGCAGTTCATGCTCGACCTCTTCCGCGCGAACTCGGGCGACCAGACGGACCCGCAGCGCGCCCGCCAGACGACCGCGCGCGAACTCCTCGACATCGGCGCCGCGCGCGCAGGCACCGCGTTCGCCGACCAGCCCGACGTGCGGATCGAACTGCTGGGAACGCTCGCCCGTCTCTACGTCGAGCTCGGCCTGTGGGCGGAGGCGAGCGAACTGTCCTCCCGGCAGGTCGCGTTGCTGCGGCAGACGCGCGGCGACCGCGACCCCCGCGTCGCAGCCGCGCTCGTGGGGCTCGCCGAGGCCATGGACCGCCGCGAGGGAGCGACGCCCCGCATCGTTCAGTCGGCACTCGCCGAAGCCGAGGCGATCCTCGACGCCACGGGCGACGACCGCAGCCTGCTGCGCGCCCGGCTCCATCTGATCGCCGCCGACCATTACACGACGGGCGACGTGCCGGCGGCGCGCGCGCACGCCGGACGCGCCGTCGCCATCTACCGCGCGCATCATCCCGGCGACCCGGGGTTGCCGGCTGCTCTCGCCGTGCTGGCCAACGTCGAGCTGCGCCAAGGCGAGTGGACGGCCATGCTGGCGACGTCACGCGAGAGTCTGGCCGTCGCGCGGGCGCTGCGCGTGTCCGACTATCGGCTGGTGCCGCTCCTGCGTCGCGCCGGCGAAATCCACGCGTTCGTCGACCACGTCGCCGAAGCCGACGCGCTGCTGCGCGAGGCGGTTGCGGTCTCCGAGCGCGTCAACGGACCGCGGCACCCCGCGACCGTCGGCGTGCAGCGCGCGCTTCTCCGGCACCTGCTGTGGACGTCGCGCCTCGATGAGGCGGAGGCGCTCGTTACCACGGTGCGGGAGGCCGAACGCGCGGAAGGCGGCCGCGACGCCGGCACGACCGGCGAGACGTGGCGGACGCTGGTGGAGTTGCACCTCAACCGCGGCGACCTGCCGGCCTGGCTCGCCGCCGGCGACGCGGCGATCACCGAGCTGGGGACGCCGGCGCCGGCGCGCTTTCGCGCCGCGGCGGTCCTCGCGATGCGCGCCCACGCGCGGCTCGCCGCCGGCCTCACGGAGGCGGCGGCCGACGACATCGCGCAGGCGCGGGGCATCCTCGCGCAGATGCGGATCGCGCGCGGGTCGCTCGTGCACGGCAACGTGACGGTCGCGGACGCCCGCATCCGCATCGCCGCCGGCGACGCGACCGCGGCGCTCGCGCTGCTGGCGGAGCAGAAGGCACACTGGCGCGAGCAGGACGTGGGCACCGCGTCGCTGCGCGCCGAGGTGCACACGATCGAGGTCCGCGCGCTGCTGGCCATCGGCCGCGTCGCGGAGGCGGTCGCGCTGGCACGCGCGGCCGATGCCGAGTTCGCACCCGCACCCTTCCGTCCGTACGCGGTATCGACCGACGCGGAACTCGCCGTCGCGCACGCGCAGGCGCTGCTCGCCGCCGGCGACGCCGCCGCCGCGGTGCCGCACGCGGCACGCGCCGCGGCGCTCTACCGCAGGGTCCACGTCGCCGACAGCCCGTGGCGCGCGGAAGCGGAGGCGACGCACGCCGTCGCCCTGCTGCGCACCGGACGCCATGCCGAAGCGGACGCGGCGCTCGCGGCGGCGCGTGCGGCGCTCGCCGCGCATCGCGAGCTGTCCGAGCAGTTCCGGGTGCCGCTGCGGCAGGCGGAAGCGCTGGCGCGCGGCGCGGCGCGCGCGCCGCACCGGGTCGCGTCCCGGCGCTAACGTCCGTTCAGCGCGCCAGCCCGAGTTCGCCGGCGAGCCGCGCCGCGAACGCGTCGCTCGCGCGCTCGATCAGGTCGAGCACGCGCTCGAATCCCTCCGGTCCGCCGTCGTAGGGATCGGGGACCTCGCGCGTGCCGAGTTGGGGGGCGAGGTCGAGGAAGAGCCCGAGGTGGCCGCCGTGGCCCGCAGGTCGCAGCAACTCGAGATGCGCGAGGTGCGTGCGGTCCATCGCGAGGATCCAGTGGAACCGGCCGAAGTCGGCGGCCTGCACCTGCCGCGCGCGCAGCGGCGCCAGGTCGTAGCCGCGCTTGGCGGCGTGCGCGATCGCGCGGTAGTCGGGGGGATTGCCGGCGTGCCACTCGATCGTGCCGGCGGAGTCGACCTCGACGTGCCGGCCCAAGCCGGCGCGCGCGCTTGCCGCGCGGAACACGGCCTCCGCCGTCGGCGAGCGGCAGATGTTCCCCGTGCAGACGAAGAGGACGCGGATCGGAGCGGCAGGTGCGGCCATGTCCCTTCAGTCTAAACAACCCCCGCGGGCCGCCGGCCGCCCCGCTTCACTGCCGCACGAGCGCGAGGAGCCCGGTCAGCGCCTCGATCGTCGCGGCCTCGCGCACCATGCGCCGATCGCCGTCGAAGTGCCGGGTGGCCGCCCGCGAGGGCGCCCCACGCGCCGCCCACGCGAAGCACACGGTGCCGACCGGCTTGCCCGGCGAACCACCGCCCGGGCCGGCGATGCCGGTGATCGCGACCGCGAACGCCGCCGGCGTGCGCGCCAGCGCGCCTTCGGCCATCGCGGCCGCGACCGCCTCCGAGACAGCGCCGTGCACCGCGATCGTCGCGGCCGGCACGCCGAGCAGCTCGACCTTGGCGTCGTTGGAGTACGTGACGAAGCCGCGCTCGAACCACGCCGAGCTGCCCGCGACGTCGGTGATGGCACCGGCCACGAGCCCGCCGGTGCACGACTCCGCGGTCGTGCACATGGCACCGCGCGCGGCGAGGGCCGCGCCGAGTTCCGCGGCGAGCGCGTGGTTGTCCTTGTCGCTCACTGCCTGTCCCCGGCGCGTCCGCAGTAGTGATAGGTGTAGGCGGTGGCGAAGCCGAACTTCCGGTAGACGGCGAGCGCGGGCGCGTTCTGCGCGTCCACCTGCAGGTACGCGTGGGTCGCGTTGCGCTCCCACGCCCACGCGAGCAGCCGCCCGAGCAGCGCGGTGGCCACGCCGCGCCGGCGCATCGCGGGCGCCGTGGCCATCGAGAACACGCCGGCGAGCCCGTCCTCCAGCATGACGGTGCCGGCCGCCACCGGCGCGCCGTCCGCGTACGCGAGCAGCGCGCGCGTGCGCAGCGGGCTCGCGGCCATCCGCTCGAACAGCGCATCGCGCCCCTCGCGCGACAGGTCCTGCAGCTGCGCGAGCGCATCGGCGAACTCGGCGTCCGACGGCGCGGCGATCTCGCAGCCGGTCGGGTCGACCGGTTCCGGCGGCGTCGCGAGGCGCGCGACCTGCACCAGCGTCGGGTCGAACGCCTCGTAGCCATGCGCGGCGAGCGCGTCCCCGAGATCGGCCGGCTGCACGAACGGCGTGATCCGGAACAGCACCGGCAGGTGCCGCTCGGCGTAGAAGCGTTCGCAGTACCGGATCTTCTGCGCGAGCGGCAGCGTCGACCCGAAGTGCGCGTTGACGCTGCGCGCGCGCCGCGCCTTGCCCGGCGCCACCCGCAGCAGCCAGCCGTCGTAGAAGAGCTGGCGCTGCGTCTGCAGCGCGTTGAAGCCCGCCTCCTCGATGCGCCGGAGGTCGGGCGTGCCGGACTTTGCCCGCGCCGTCATCCGCCGAGGATCCGGACGCCGACCGCGTAGACCAAGACCGCGTACAGCGCCGCGAGCACGTCGTCGGCCATGACGCCGATGCCGTTCTTGAGCGCGGCGTCGAGCTGCCGGATCGGCGGCGGCTTGACAATGTCGAAAAAGCGGAACAACCCGAACGCGAGCGCGATGGCAAGCGGCGTCGTCCCGGTGAAGAAGAGCACCAGTACGAAGGCCGCCACTTCGTCGATGACGAGGCTGCCGTGGTCGGGCACGCCGAGCGCGTGGCCGGTGACCTGCGCCGCCCACGCGCCGACGACGAGCAGAACCGCGACCACCGCGACGTACGTCCCGTCGCCGGCATGCGCGTTCAGCGCGACCGCGATCGGGATGGCGACGAGCGTGCCGAACGTGCCCGGCGCGACCGGCGCCAGGCCCGCGCCGAAGCCGAGCGCGATGAAGTGCGCCGGATGGCGGAACAGGAACGCGAGGTTCGGGCGGGCGTTCATCGAAAGTGGTCGAACGCCTGCGGCAGCTCGGCGAGCGGCGTGCCATCCTCGCCCCGGACGACGAGTCCGGTCCCGGCGACGATGCGCCCGATGCGCGTGATCGGGAGCGAAAGCTCCACCGCGATTGCCGCGAGCCGCGCGCGCGCCGACGGCGGCGCCGTGAAGAGGAGCTCGTAGTCGTCGCCGCCGGCCAGCAGGCACGCGAGCGCCAGGTCGCGCTCGTCGTCGCGCAGCCGCGCGTCGAGCGCCGGCGCGCGCGGCACGAGCGGCAGGTCGACCTCGGCGCCCACCTGCGACATCGCGAGGATGTGCCCGAGGTCGCCGACCAGTCCGTCGGAGACGTCGATAGCCGCCGCCGCGACGCCGCGCAGCCGCTGCCCCAGCGCAACGCGCGGCTCCGGCGCATCGAGATGCCGCTGGAGCGCGGCCAGCGCGGCGGCGTCGAGCCGCGTGCGCCCCTGCAGCGCGGCGAGCGCCAGCGCTGCGTCGCCGAGCCGACCCGAGACGTGTACGTCGTCCCCCGCGCGCGCGCCCGAGCGCGTGAGCGCGGTGCCGGCTGGCAGTTCGCCGACGATCGTCAGGCACAGATTGCGCGGGCCGCGAGTCGTGTCGCCGCCGACCAGCGCCACCGAAAAACGCGCGGCGAGCGCGAACAGGCCGCCGGCGAACGCGGCGAGCCACTCGGCGTCGTCGTCGGGCAGCGCGCCGCCGAGCAGCGCCCAGCGTGGCGTGGCGCCCATCGCCGCCATGTCGGAGAGGTTCACGGCAAGCGTCTTGTGGCCAAGCGTGGCGGGATCGACGCCGGGCAGGAAGTGGCGCCCCTCGACCAGCATGTCGACGGCGAGCGCCAGCTCGCAGCCCGGCGCGGGCACGACGATCGCCGCGTCGTCGCCGACGCCGACGCGCACGGCAGGATCGCGAACCGCGCGCCGGAAGTACCGGTCGATGAGCTCGAACTCGTTCATCGCGCCGCGTCGCCGATCGCGCGCTGCCGGCGCGCGAGCCGCTGTCGCTCCTCCGGCGGCCCGAACTTCGCCGGGTCGACGTCGAGGGTGGCCGCCTGCGCGAAGCGCGCCGCCTCGGGCCGGACCGCCGCCGCGTGGGCCGGCATGGAGAGGTGCTTCGTGCGGTTGGCGAGTTCCTGCGCCGACTGCGCGGGCGCCCGATCGCGGGGTGCGCGCGGCGCCGCGGCGGCCGGGACCGCAAGCAGGGCCGCCGCAGCGGCAAGGGCGACGAGGCGGCGCATGGGCCGCGCGGTCAGCGCGGGAGCGCGGCAATTTCCGCCGCGCGCGCATCGGCGGCGAAACGGTCGAGCACGCCGTTGACGTACCGGTAACCGTCGGTGCCGCCGAACAGCTTCGCGAGCTCGACGGCCTCGTTGATGACGACCCGGTACGGAATTTCGGCGCGGCGCGCGAGCTCCCACGCGCCGATGACGAGGATCGCACGCTCGACCGGCGACAGCGCGGACGGCTTGCGGTCGAGGTGCGGCGCCAGCGCCGCGAGCAGCGCATCGTACTCTGCCGCCACCCCGTGCCAGAGTTCGTCGAAGTACGGCTGGTCGGCGCGCGCGAAGCCGGGGCTGCCGGCCAGGTCGTCGTGCACGGCGTCCGCGGCATTGCCGGACAGCTGCCGCTGGTACAGACCCTGCAGCACGAGTTCGCGCGAGCGGCGGCGCGGGCTAGTCCTCGTCATCGATCGCGTCGAAGAGGTTGGCGAGCTCGAGCGCGGCCTGCACGGCCTCGCGTCCCTTCGTGTCCATGCGCGAGCGCGCCTGCGCTTCGGTGTCGCAGGTCAGGATGCCGTTGCCGATCGGGACGCCGAACTCGAGCGCGACGCTCGACACGCCGGCGGCGGACTCGTTGCAGACGATCTCGAAGTGGTAGGTGTCGCCGCGGATCACCGCGCCCAGCGCGACCAGCGCGTCGTAGTCGCCCGATTGCGCGAGCCGCTGCAGCGCGAGCGGCGCCTCCAGCGCGCCCGGCACCGTCACCAGCGTGACGCGCTCGTCGGCCACACCCGCGTCCGCGAGCGCCGCCAGCGCGCCGGCGAGCAGGCCCTCGCCGATGGCCGGATTGAAGCGCGCCAGCACGATGCCCACGCGGGCGCCCTCGCGCCGCGAGGCGGCGGTGATGCGGTTCACGGCCATGGCAACCGTCCGGGGATCACGCGTGGCCGCGCGCCGCGGGCTCGTCCTCGTAGCCGGTGACCTCGAGGTCGAAGCCGGCCATGCTCGGCATCTTGCGCGGCTTCGCGAGCAGCCGCATGCGGCCGACGTTGAGGTCGCGCAGGATCTGCGCGCCGATGCCGTAGTTGCGCAGGTCCATCTTGGCGTGCGCCGGCGGCGACGACGGCGCGATCGCGCGCTGGCGCAGTTCCTCGGCGCTCTCCGGCCGGTGCAGCAGCACGACCACGCCGCGGCCGGCGTGGGCGATCGCCGCGAGCGCGCCGCCGACCGTCCACGAATGCGCGCCGCTGTCGGCGTCGAGCAGGTCCATCACCGACAGCGGCTCGTGCACGCGCACCAGCGTCTCGGCGTCGGGGGCGATCGGGCCGCGCACCAGCGCCAGGTGCGTCGCGTCGGAGATCTTGTCGCGGTAGACGACGAGCCGGAACGCGCCGTGCCCGGTGTTGAGGGGCCGCTCGGCGATCCGCTCGACGATCCGCTCGGTGCGGCTGCGGTAGTGGATGAGGTCGGTGATCGCGCCGATCTTGAGGCCGTGCGCGCGCGCGAACGCCTCGAGGTCCGGCATCCGCGCCATCGTGCCGTCGTCGCGCATGACCTCGCAGATGACCGCGGCGGGCGTCAGGCCGGCAAGCCGCGCCAGGTCGCAGCCGGCCTCGGTGTGGCCGGCGCGCACCAGCACGCCGCCCGGCTGCGCCATCACCGGGAAGATGTGGCCCGGCTGCACGAGATCCGCCGGCTTTGCGTCGGCCGCGACGGCCAGCTGGACGGTGCGGGCGCGGTCCGCCGCCGAAATGCCGGTGGTGACGCCCTCGGCGGCCTCGATCGACACCGTGAAGTTGGTGCCGGTGCCCGAACGGTTGACCGACACCATCAGCGGCAGTCCGAGCTGGCGGCAGCGGTCCTCGGTCAGCGTCAGGCACACGAGCCCGCGCGCGTGCTTGGCCATGAAGTTGATCGCGTCGGGCGTGACGAAGTCCGCGGCGAGCACGAGATCGCCCTCGTTCTCGCGGTCCTCCTCGTCGACGAGGACGACCATGCGGCCGGCCTTCAGCTCGGCGACGATCTCCGGAACGGTGGCAAGCGGCATCGACAAGGCTCCTGGTGGCGCCGCGGCGCGCGTGCCCGCGCCGACAGCACGCGATTTTACTCCACGCATCCCCGACCGGCCGGTCAGCCGGACAGCAGCACGATCCGGCGCACGTAGTCGGGCGCCTCGAGGTTCCCGACGACGAACTCCGCGACGTCGCCACGGGCGATGCGCCGCAACGGCCCCGCCGGCGGCTCCGTCAGCACCTGGTAGAGGCCGGTCGCGGCGCCGCGCGTCAGCACGGCGGGCCGCACGAGGATCCAGTCGGCGGCGCTCGCCCGCACCGCGGCCTCCTGCCGCAGCGCGTCCTCGGCGAGGGCGCGCGAAAGTGCCGGCGGCACGAGCCGGCCGCGGACGAGGCCCCGGCGCGCCGCGCCCCCTGCCCCGGCGCAGGTCACGCAGACGAGCCGCCGGACGCCGTGGCGCGCCATCGCGGCGATCACGAGCGCGGCGCCGCGCGATGCGGCGTGCGCGCCGTCACGGCCCGGCGGCACCGACACGGCCCACACCACGGCGTGCTGCCCGGCTACCGCGCGCTCGACGTCGTCGGCGTCGCCCGCGTCGCCGACCACCATGCGCACGCCGGTCACCGGTGCGGCGAAGCCGGCGGCGTCGCGCGCCATCGCCGTCAGCGTGTGCCCGGCGGCGTGGGCGGCGACGACCACCGCGCGGCCCAGGCCCCGGGTGCCGCCGACGACCAGCACGTTCACGGATTTCCCCCGATCCGCGCTGCGCGCCGCTCCACCCGGGGAGCGCGTGCCTCGGGCATGCCGGCGCTCATACCCGCGGGGCCGGCGCCGGCGTGGCGGCGGCCCCGATCCGGAACCACGCCGCGTACAGCGCGGGCAGGAACACGAGCGTCAGCACCGTCGCGACGACGATGCCGCCCATCATCGCCACCGCCATCGGCCCGAAGAAGTCGCTGCGCACGAGCGGCACCAGCGCGAGCACGGCGGCGGACGCGGTGAGCACGATCGGGCGGAACCGCCGCACCGTCGCGCCGACCACCGCGTCGCGGCCGGACGCGCCGGCGGCGATGTCCTGCTCGATCTGGTCGACGAGGATCACCGAGTTGCGCATGATGATGCCCGCCAGCGCGATCGTCCCCAGCATCGCGACGAAGCCGAACGGCTTGCCGAACGCGAGCAGCGCGAGCACGACGCCGATGAGCCCGAGCGGCGCCGTCAGCACGACCATCAGCGTGCGCGAGAAGCTCTTCAGCTGGATCATCAGCAGCGTCAGCACCGTGATCACCAGCAGCGGGATGCCGGCGACGATCGACCGCTGGCCCTTGCCCGAGTCCTCGATCGCGCCGCCCAGCTCGATCCGGTAGCCGAGCGGCAGCCCGGCGCGCACGGTCTCGAGATCGCGCTCGATCCTTTTGGCGACGTCCGGCCCCTGCGCGTCGCCGCGCACGTCGGCGCGCACGGTGATCGTCGGCAGCCGGTTGCGCCGCCACAGGATGCCGTCCTCGAGCTCGTAGCGGATGTCGGCGACCTGCGTGATCGGCACGGCACGGCCGTTGCGCGCGGGGATCGCGAGGTCCTTCAGGAAGCTCATCTTCGCGCGCTCGTCGGCGGCGCCGCGCAGCAGCACCTCGATCTGCTTGTCGCGCTCGCGGTAGTAGGTCACGGTGAAGCCCGACAGCGAGTTGTTGAGGAACGCGGCCAGCTCCTGCGACGAGAGTCCGAGCACGCGCGCCTTGTTCTGGTCGATGGCCACGCGGATGACCTTGGACGGCTCGTCCCAGTCGAACTGCACGTTCGCGGCCTCCGGGTCGCGGCGCATGGCGTCGGCCACCTGCTGCGCGATCCGGCGCACTTCGGCCACATTGTCGCCGGACACGCGGAACTGCACCGGAAATCCGACCGGCGGTCCGTTCTCCAGCCGCGAGACGCGTCCGCGCAGTTCCGGAAAGTCCCGCTCGAACAGGTCGAGCAGGCGCGAGCGCACCGCCTCGCGCTCGGGAAAGTTCTTCGCGATCAGCACGAACTGCGCGAAGTTCGCCTGCGTGAGCTGCTGGTCGAGGGGCAGGTAGAAGCGCGGCGAGCCGCTGCCCACGTATGCCACGTAGCTCTCCACCCCGGGGTCGCGGTCGAGCACGCCTTCGAGCTTCTTCGCCGCGGCCAGCGACGCCGCGAACGAGCTGCCCTCCGGCAGCTTGAGGTCCACCAGCAGCTCGAGGCGGGAGGAGGCCGGGAAGAACTGCTGCGGCACGAAACGGAACAGCGCGAGCGAGCCGGCGAACGCCGCCAGCGTACCGACGAGGATCGTGGCGCGGTGCGCGACGCACCACGCGATCGCGCGGGAGAGGCCGTTGTAGAACGGCGTCCGGTAGACCTCCTCCGGGTCGTCGGTCGGGGGCTCGAGGGGCGCCTGCGGGGGCAGCGGCCGGCCGGTGGCGCGCGCCAGGAGCCGCCGCCACAGCGGCGGCGCGTGCGCGTGCGCGCGGTCCGGCAGCATCCGGTAGCCCAGGTACGGGATGACGACGACCGCGACCACCCACGACGCGATCAGCGCGATCGCCGACACCTGGAAGATCGACCGCGTGTACTCGCCGGTGCCCGACTTCGCGGTCGCGATCGGCAGGAAGCCGGCCACGGTGACGAGCGTCCCCGTCAGCATCGGATACGCGGTGCTCGTGTACGCGAAGCTCGCCGCGCGGAAGCGGTCGTACCCCTGCTCCAGCTTGATCGCCATCATCTCGACCGCGATGATCGCGTCGTCGACGAGCAGCCCGAGCGACAGGATGAGCGCGCCCAGCGAGATCTTGTGCAGGCCGATGTCGAGGAGCCACATGCACAGGAACGTGATCGCCAGCACCAGCGGGATCGAGATGGCGACGACGAGCCCCGTGCGCAGACCGAGGCTCACCAGCGAGACCGCCAGCACGATGGCGACCGCCTCGGCGAGCGAGCGCAGGAACTGGTTGATCGAACGCTGGACGGCGCGCGGCATGCTGGCGACCTCGACGAGCTCGACGCCGACCGGCAGGTGCTGTGCGACGCGCGCGACCTCGCGCTCGAGGTCGCGGCCCAGCTCGATCACGTCGCCGCCCCTGACCATCGTCACGCCGAGGCCGAGCGCCTCGCGGCCGCCCACGCGCATCTTCTGCTGCGGCGGGTCGACGTAGCCGCGCGTGACGGCCGCGATGTCGCCCAGCCGCAGCACGCGGTTGTTCGCGCGCAGCGCGATGTCGCGGATCGCCTCGACGCTGTCGAACGCGCCGGTCGGCCGCACGTACACGCGGTCGGTCGCCGTGTCGAACGCGCCGGCCGCCGCGACGACGTTCTGCTTCGCGAGCGTACCGATGATCTCGGACGGGTCGATGCCCAGCGTGGCGAGCTTGCTGTTGGCAAGCTCGATGAAGATCTTCTCCTCCTGCTCGCCGATGAACTCGACCTTGCCGACGTTCGGCACCTGCAGGAGCTCCGCGCGCACCTTGTTGCCGAACTCCTTCAGGTCGCGGTAGCCGAAGCTGTCGGAGACGAGCGCGTAGATGTTCGTGTACGTGTCGCCGAACTCGTCGTTGAAGTAGGGGCCCTGGATGCCCGCCGGCAGCTGGTGGCGGATGTCGCCGACCTTCTTGCGCACCTGGTAGAACGCGTCGGCGGTGCCGCTGGCGGGCGCGGAGTCCTTCATCGCGAAGAAGACGAGCGACTCGCCGGGCTTCGAGTAGCTCCTCACCCAGTCGATGTTCGGCACGTCCTGCAACTTGCGCTCGACGCGGTCGGTGACCTGCTGCTCGACCTCGTAGGCGGTGGCGCCGGGCCAGTTGGTCTTCACCACCATCACGCGGAACGTGTACGGCGGATCCTCGGACTGGCCGAGCCGCTGGTACGCGAGCGCACCGGCGAGCGCGGCGACGACGATCAGGTAGAAGACGAGCCCGCGGTGCGTCAGCGCCCACTCGGACAGGTTGAAGCGCGAGCCGGGCGCATGCCCGGGCGGAAGCGGCGACGTCATCGCGGCGGCCGGATGCGCGTCAGCGGCCCTGCGCGAGGCCCTTGGCGGGGACGCCGCCCGCGCCCGCGCCGGCGGCGGCCGGACCCGCCGGGCCCGCGTCGTACGGCCGCACGACCTGGCCCGGCACGAGCTTGTTCGCACCCGCCGCGACGATCCGGTCGCCGTCGGCCACGCCGGACGTCACGACCACGCCGTCCTCGCGGTATTGGCCGACCACGACGGGCACGAGCGACACCTGCCCCGAGGCCGGGTCGAAGCGCCACACGGCCGGCTGGCCGTCCTTGTGGTAGATCGCGGTCAGCGGCAGCAGAGCGGTCGCGGCGCCGCCTGGCCCGACGAGGCCGACGTTGGCGGTCATGCCCCACTGTACGGACGGGTCGGCATCGACGATCGTGACCCGTGCGGCGAACGTCCGCGTGACCGGATCGACGGCGGGCGCGATCTCGCGCACGCGCGCCGCGTAGGTCTTGCCCGGGTTCGCCCACAGGGCCGCGACCAGCCGGCGCGCCGCGCGCAGTTCGCCGACGCGGTTTTCCGGGACGCTGATCGCCACCTCGCGCTCGTCCTCGCGCGCGACGCGCACGACACCCTGCCCGGCCGCGACGACCTGGCCCGGTTCCGCCATGACCGCGGTGACCACGCCGTCCTCGCTCGCGACGAGCGACGCGTAGCTCGCCTGGTTCTGCGCCACGGCGAGGTTCGCCTTCGCCTGCTCGTGCTTCGCGCGCGCGCTGTCGCGCGCGTTGCGCTTGGCGTCGAGCGCGGACGCGCTGATGAACTTCTCGCGGAAGAGGTTCTGGTAGCGCTCGTGCTCGCCCTCGGCGAACCGGTACTCGGTCTCGGTGGCGGCGACCTGCGCCTGCGCGGCGTCGGCCTGCAGCCCGACGTCGGCCGGGTCGAGCCGGGCGAGCGCCTGCCCCTTCTGCACGCGCGCGCCGACGTCGACGTAGCGTGCGACGAGCTTGCCGCCGATCCGGAAGCCCAAGTCCGCCTCGTGCCGCGGCTTCACCTCGCCGGCAAACACGGCGGTGTCGGCGGCGCCGCCCAGCGCGACCTGCGTCAGTACCACCGGGCGCACGGGAGGCGGCGGCGCCTCCTTCGCGCCGCACGCGGCGAGCGCCACCGCGACTGCCGCGAGCGCCAGGGCCCGCCGCGCGGCGCGCACCGTCATCGCGCGCCTCCGTCGGAGCGGCCGGCAGCCGGCAGCGGCCGCCCGACGCTGCCCGACCACAGCGCGCGCAGCGCGCGGTCGAGTTCCGCCGGATAGGCGAAGTTGAAGACCGGCGACGGGTCGCCGGCGAGTGCGGCCGGACAGCCCGCGCCGGCCGACTGCGCCGACATCTGCCAGAGGCCGATGATGAGCGCGTAGCTGCGGCGCAGCAGCGCGACGCCGTCGCCGGGCGTGAGTTCGGGGAAGTGCCGCTCGAGCCCGGCGCCGGCCCGGGACAGGCGCTCGGCCATCCGCTGCTTGAACGCGAAACCCGCCTCCGGCGGCACGCTCTGCCCCATCGCGCCGAAGCAGCGCGCCGCGAGCGGCAGGAAGAGCGGGCGGTCGACCATGTGTGCATGCGTGAGCGCGAGCACGTCCTCGACGCGCGCCGGCGCGTCGACCGCGAGGCGGTCGATCAGCGCGCGGAAGAAGCGGTCGACGTTGCGCTCGTGCACGGCGAGCAGCAGCTCTTCCTTGCCGGGGAAGTACAGGTAGACGGTGCCCTTGGCGAGGCCCGCCTCGTCCGCGACCTCGGCCACGTTGGCGATGCGCTCCGGCGACCGCATCAGCAGCCGCTCGGCCGCGTCGAGGATCGCGTGGTGCCGCTCCTGCTTGTCCTCGGCCTGGATGGCGCGCTGGCGGATGGCCATGATAGGGGTCAGACCCTCGGTGGCGACGATGCGGCACGGTCAGGGTCCGACCCCGGATCCGCGCGCAGTCGTGCGCGTCACTCAATCACCAAAAGACCCGTCTAACTGACTCCGGGTCACCTCGGCAAAAGCGTAAATGACCGCGGGTCAGTTGTCAACACCGACGGCGGGCCGGAGTCCGCAGCGACGGGGATCCGGTATCGGCGCAGCCTCCGAACTGCCCCGATTTGCGCACTCGGCGACCGCGCGAAGGTCGGACCCCTGGGTGCGCCGATCCGGCGCCGTCAGGATCCGAACCCGGGTTCGCTAGAACAGAGCGAGCGTCGCCCGCGTCAGCGCGCTGCCCGGATCGGCGTACTCGGCGACGACGCTGAAGTGGTCGGTCCCCGCCACGAACATGGGACCAGCCTCCGGCCGCCGCACCGCTGGCCACGCGTCCCAGAGGAGCTGCGACTGGCGGAGGAACTCGGACGTCTCGTTCGCGCCGCACGCGATCAGCAACGGGACCGGGGCCTCGACGGTGAGGCCAACCGGCGACAGCTGCGCCGCTTGGGCGGCGTCCAGCTTGAAGTCGGCGTTGAACGAGAAGTGGACGAGTGGCGTGAGGTCGTGGACGCCGGACAGCGTGACGGCGGCGTGCAACGGCGCGCGCGCGAACCCGTGCGCAGCCCAGTCGGTGGCCAGCATCATCGCGGCGAGATGGCCGCCGGCGGAGTGCCCGGCGACCACGATGCCGTTCGCCGCCGCGCCGTGCGCCGCGCCTTCGCGCGCCGTCCACGCCACGGCGCGCCGGCACTCGTCGACGATCGCCGCGATCGACACGGCCGGGCACAGGTCGTAGTTGACGTTGGCCACGGCGATCCCCGCGTCGACGAATGGCGCGGCGACGAACGCGAAGTCGTCCTTGTCGAGCGCGCGCCAGTAGCCGCCGTGCAGGAACAGGAGCGTCCCGCGCGGCGTTCCCGCCGGCGCGAACACGTCGAGCACCTCCTTCGGCCCCGGCCCGTAGCGGACGTCGCGCGCCGGACGGTAGCGGTCGAACGCCGCGGCCGACCACCGTGCGTACCGCGCGAACCACAGCGGGTGATCGGGCACCGCTGCGCGGTTGTTGTAGCCGCGCTCGACGAATTCAGGCGTGTAGTCCATGCGCTCGCACCACGTGTCGACAGGCAAAGGCGTGAGTGGATGAACGGGAGAAGACTCACCGGAGACGCCGGCGCCCGTTCGCCTGGTCACCCGGTCACGGAGTCTCGGCGTCCGGCTGCCGCGCCGGCGCGGCGGCCGCGAAGGCGGGCAGCGCGAGGCACGCGGCCTCGATGCGCGTGAGCGTCGGGTACGGCGCGAGGTCCATGGCGACGCGGCGCGCGTTGGCGAGCTGCGGCACGAGGCAGACGTCGGCGAGGGTGGGCGCGTCGCCGTGGCAGAAGCGGCCGGTCGCGGCGTCGCGCGCGAGCTGCCGCTCCAGCGCCTCGAGCCCGACGTCGATCCAGTACTTGTACCAGGCGTCCTTCTGCTCCTCGGTCACGCCCATCGTCTGCACGAGGTAGCGCAGCACGCGCAGGTTGTCGAGCGGGTGGATGTCGCACGCGATCGCGAGCGCCAGCGCGCGCACGCGCGCGCGTGCCGACGCGCCCGGCGGCAGCAGCGGCGGCGCCGGGTGCGTCTCCTCGAGGTACTCGACGATCGCGAGCGACTGCGTGAGCACGGCGCCGTCGTCGGCGACGAGCGCCGGCACGAGCCCCTGCGGATTGAGCGCGAGGTAGTCGTCGTCGCGCTGCGCGTTGCGGCGCAGGTGCACGAACACCCGCTCCGGCGTCAACCCCTTCAGGTTGAGCGCGATGCGGACGCGGTAGGCGGCGGACGAGCGGAAGTAGTCGTAGAGCTTCATCAGGGGTCAGATTCGAATTTCGGGCGCCGACACCCCGCACATTACCACCGCCACCCGAAATTCGAGTCTGACCCCGGGGTCGTGCCGAAACGAGGGTCAGACTCGAATTTCGCGGCGGCGCCGGTGGGTGCCGTGCATCCGGCGCTGCGAAATTCGAATCTGACCCTTGCGCCTAGAACGCGGAGATCCCCGTCTGCGCCCGCCCGAGGATCAGCGCGTGGATGTCGTGCGTGCCCTCGTAGGTGTTGACCGTCTCGAGGTTCAGCACGTGGCGGATCACGTGGAACTCGTCGACGATGCCGTTGCCGCCGTGCATGTCGCGCGCGGCGCGCGCGATGTCGAGCGCCTTGCCGCAGGAGTTGCGCTTGACGATCGACGTGATCTCCGGCGCCGCGATGCCCTCGTCCCGCATCCGTCCCAGCCGCAGGCAGCCCTGCAATCCGAGCGCGATCTCGGTCATCATGTCGGCGAGCTTCTTCTGGATGAGCTGGTTCGCCGCCAGCGGCCGCCCGAACTGCTGCCGGTCGAGCGTGTACTGGCGCGCCGCGTGCCAGCAGAACTCGGCGGCGCCCAGCGCGCCCCACGCGATGCCGAAGCGCGCGCTGTTGAGGCAGCCGAAGGGTCCCTTGAGCCCCTGCACGTTCGGCAGCAGGTTCTCCTCGGGCACGAACACCTCGTCCATCACGATTTCGCCGGTGACCGACGCGCGCAGCGAAAATTTGCCCTCGATCTTCGGCGCGGACAGCCCCTTCATGCCCTTGTCGAGGATGAAGCCGCGGATGATGCCGCCGTCGTCCTTCGCCCACACGACGAACACGTCGGCGATCGGCGAGTTGGAGATCCACATCTTGGCGCCCGACAGGCTGTACCCGCCCGGCACGCTGCGCGCGCGCGTGACCATCGACCCCGGGTCCGACCCGTGATTGGGCTCGGTCAGCCCGAAGCAGCCGATCCACTCGCCGGTGGCGAGCTTCGGCAGGTACTTCCTGCGCTGCGCCTCGCTGCCGTACGTGTAGATCGGGTAGATGACGAGCGAGCTCTGCACGCTCATCATCGACCGGTAGCCGGAGTCGACGCGCTCGACCTCGCGTGCGATCAGCCCGTAGCAGACGTAGTTGAGGCCGGCGCCGCCGTACTCCGGCGGAAGCGTGGCGCCGAGAAGGCCCAGCGCCCCCATTTCGGGAAAGATCGACGGGTCGGTCTGCTCGTGCCGGAACGCCTCGCGGATTCGCGGCAGCAGCCTCTCCTGCGCGTACGCGTGCGCGGTGTCGCGGACCATCCGCTCCTCTTCGGAGAGCTGGGCGTCGAGCAGGAACGGGTCGTCCCAACGGAACACCGGCTTGGTCGACTTGTGGATGCGTTCGGGGGCGTTCATGCACGGGCTCCGGAAGGTGGCGCGGCGAAGCGGCGATTATGCGCCAGCGCCGCGGGCAATCCTTGATCTGCGTCGGGCTGGGGGCGGGATGGACTCCCGTCACCCCGACCCTCTCCCCGCAAGCGGGGAGAGGGAGGTGCATGGGCAGCGGCGTCGCGAATTGATGCCCCCCTCTCCCCGGAACGGGGAGAGGGTCGGGGTGAGGGCACGCCCGCTCAATCCGGCACAACCGCGGTAACCTCGATCTCGACCTTCGCGCGGTCCTCCATCAGCGCCGTCACGGCGACCGCGGTCATCGCCGGATAGTGCCGGCCCATCACCTCGCGGTACGCGGCGCCGAGCGCCTTCGCGCTCGCGACGTACTCGCGCTTGTCGACGACGTACCACGTCATCCGCGTCACGTGCTCCGGCCCCGCGCCCGCCTCGCGCAGCACGGCCACCACGTTCGCGAGCGCCTGCCGCGACTGCGCGACGAAGTCGTCGGTCTCGAACTCCTGCCGCGCGTTCCAGCCGATCTGGCCGCCGACGAAGACCGTCGTGCCGCGCGCGGCCACGCCGTTGGCGTACCCCTTCGGGACCGCCCAATCGAGGGGCTGCAGAATTCGCATGACGTCTTCGCTCCTAGTGTGGATCACCCGGCTGCACGGCAAACTCTCCGTCGTCCCCGCGAAGGCGGGGACCCAGTGTCGTGCGACCGAAGACGCTGGGTTCCCGCCTTCGCGGGAACGACGGTGGTATGCGAATGCTCCGGAGCGCTTCGGTGATCGTCAGCATCTTGTCGCCCCGCGTGCCATTTCGCGCAGCCGGAAGCGCTGCAGCTTGCCGGTCTCGGTCCGCGGCAGCGTGTCGACGAATTCCACCGCCCGCGGATATTTGTACGGCGCGATCGCCTGCTTCACGTACGCCTGCAGCGCCGCGACGGTAGCGGCGTCGCGCGCGTGGCCGGGTTTCAGCACGACGTACGCCTTGACGATCTCGCCGCGCTCGTCGTCCGGCGCGCCGACGACGCCGCACTCGGCGACCGCCGCGTGCATGAGCAGCGCGCCCTCGACCTCGGGCCCGGCGATGTTGTAGCCGGCGCTGACGATCATGTCGTCGGTGCGCGCCTGGTAGACGAAGTAGCCGTCGGCGTCCACGAGGTACGCGTCGCCCGTGTAGTTCCAGCCGTCGCGCACGTACTGGCGCTGCCGGTCGTCGGCGAGGTAGCGGCAGCCGGTCGGCCCCTTCACCGCCAGCTTGCCGACCGTGTTCGGCGGCAGCGGGCGGCCGTCGTCGTCCATCACGCAAGCGACGTAGCCGGGCACCGGCGTGCCGGTGGCGCCCGGCCGCGCGTGCGCCTCGTCGTGCGAGATGAAGATGTGCAGCATCTCGGTCGCGCCGATGCCGTCGATGATCTCGATGCCGGTCGCGTCCTTCCACAGCTTGCGCGTCGCGGCCGGCAGCGCCTCGCCGGCCGCCACGCACTTGGAGAGCGACGAGAGGTCGTGCGCGCCGACCTCACCCGCCATCGCGCGGTACGACGTCGGCGCCGTGAACAGCACGGTCGCGCGGTGCGCGGCGATCGCCTCCAGCAGGGCCTCCGGCGACGGCCGCTCGACCAGCAGCGTCGCGGCGCCGATGCGCAGCGGGAACAGCAGGAGCCCGCCCAGCCCGAACGTGAACGCGAGCGGCGGGCTGCCGGTGAAGACATCGTCGGCGGTGGCGCGCAGCGTCGAGCGCGGCCAGCAGTCGCACGCGGCGAGCACGTCGCGGTGGAAGTGCATCGTGCCCTTCGGCTTGCCGGTCGTGCCGGACGTGAACGCGATCAGCGCCGTGTCGTCGGCGGCGGTCCGCACGTCGGCGAAGCTCGCCGGCTTGCCCGCCGCCCGCGCCTCGATGCCGTCGGGGGCGTCGGTCTCGAAGTGCGCGACGGCCGCGAGCGTCGGGCACGCCGGCCGCGCCGCGTCGAGTTCGTCGGCGAGGCGCGCATCGCACAGCGCGTGGCTCGCTTCCGCCTTCGTCACGACGTCGGTCAGCTCCTTCGCGCGCAGGAGCGGCATCGTCGCCACGGCGACACCGCCCGCCTTCATCACGGCGAACCAGCACGCGGCCATCATCGGCGTGTTCGGACCGCGCAGCAGCACCCGGTTGCCGGGCACGACGCCCATGTCGGTCACGAGCACGTGCGCGATGCGGTTCGCGCGCGCGAGGAGTTCCGCGTACGTCCAGCGCGTGCCGCCGGCCGCGACGATCGCCGTGCGCGCGCCCCAGCCGCGCGCGACGGCGCCGTCGAGGAGCTCGGTCCCGCAGTTGAGCGCGTCCGGATACTGCAGCTCGGGCAGCGCGTAGAGGAACTCCGGCCACTGCTCGCGCGGCGGCAGGTGGTCGCGGGCGAAAGTGTCGACGTGCGCGGTGGCGCTCATGGGTTGCCTCCTGCCTTGTCGTTCTGCACGGGCCCGACGACGATCAGCCGCCGCACGTCGGTCGCGCCCTCGCGGATACGCGGCGCGCGGATCGCGCGGTACACCCACTCGAGCGTAACCCGTACGCCGTCGTCCCCGCGCAGGCGGGGACCCAGCGGCGTTCCCCGCAAGTCACTGGGTGCCCGCCTGCGCGGGGACGACGGCCATCCGGTGGCCGCCATCGTTGCTGTACGAGACTCATTGGCCGCCCGCTTGCTCCTGCGCCCGCAGCCCGGACTTGAGCGTGCCGAGCAGCGCGTGCAGCCGCGCGCGGTCGGCGACCGGCAGCGCCGCCAGCATCGCGATCACCCAGCCCTCGTGCGCGCGCGCCATCGCGTCGAAGGCCGCCTTGCCCTTCGCGGTGAGCCGGACCCCGTGCGCGCGCCGGTCGCCGGGGATCGGCAGCCGCTCGACCAGCCCCTCGTCGACCAGCTGGTCGGTGAGGCCGGTCACGTTGCCGCCGGTCACCATCAGCCGGCGGGTGAGCTCGCCCATCCGCATGCCCTCCGGATGCCGCTCGAGCTGCGCCATCAGGTCGAAGCGCGGCAGCGTGATCGCGAACCGGTCGCGCAGGCCCGCGCGCACCCGTCGCTCGATCAGCGTCGCGCAGGTGAGCAGGCGCAGCCACAGGCGCAGCGATTCGTGGTCCGCGTCCGTGAGCCGCGACTCGAAGTCGGGCGCCCCCTCGTTGGCCGCCTCGCCGTTCGCCGCCCCGCGCAGGGCTTCCGCCTTCACGTCGTCCATGTCGTCCGCCCGGTTCATCCGTTCGCTTCCGGACGCTCGGCGGCCATCTGCGCCGCGCGCGCGAGGTTGCGCGTGAGTTGCGTCTTGCCGGGCAGGTACTGCACCGGCCATTCGACGTCGGCCACGCCGAGTTGCGCGGCCGCGTGCAGCGTCCAGTACGGATCGGCGAGATGCGGCCGGCCGAGCGCGCAGAGGTCGGCGCGGCCGGCCATCAGGATGCTGTTGACGTGGTCGGGCTCGTAAATCGCGCCGACCGCCATCGTCGCGATCCCCGTTTCGTTGCGGATGCGGTCGGCGAACGGCGTCTGGTACATGCGGCCGTACACGGGCTGCGCCGCCCGCGTCGTCTGGCCCGACGACACGTCGATCAGGTCCGCGCCCGCGGCGCGGAACAGCCGCGCGATCTCGACCGCGTCGTCGGGCGTGTTGCCGCCCTCGGCCCAGTCGTGCGCGGAAATGCGCACCGACATCGGGCGCGCTTCCGGCCAGACCTCGCGCAGCGCGTGGAACACCTCGAGCGGATAGCGGCAGCGGGCGGCGAGTGTGCCTCCGTACGCGTCGTCGCGCCGGTTGGTCAGCGGGCAGATGAACGCCGACAGCAGGTAGCCGTGCGCGCAGTGCAGCTCCAGCCAGTCGAAGCCCGCCTCCGCGGCGCCGCGCGCCGCCTGCACGAACTCGTCGCGGACGCGGTCCATGTCGGCGCGCGTCATCGCGCGCGGCACCTGGTTGTCCGGGCCGTAGGGAATCGCCGACGGCGCGATGAGCGGCCAGTTGCCCTCGGGCAGCGGCATGTCGGCGTCCTGCCAGCCCAGCTGCGTGCTGCCCTTCGGCCCCGCGTGGCCCAGCTGGATCGCGACCTTCGCCGGCGTGCGCGCGTGCACGTAGTCGACGATGCGGCGCCACGCCGGCACGTGCTCCGGCGCGTACATGCCGGCGCAGCCCGGCGAGATGCGCGCGTCGGGCGCCACGCACACCATCTCGGTGAAGACGAGGCCGGCGCCGCCGTGCGCGCGGCTGCCGAGGTGCACCAGGTAGTAGTCGTCCGGCGTGCCGTCGCGGCACGAGTACTGCGCCATCGGCGACACGACGACGCGATTGGGGAGCGTCAACCCGCGCAGCGTGAACGGCGTGAACATCGGCGGCACGGCGCGCTCGCCCGCCGCCGCGTGCGCCGCGTACCAGCGCTCCATCCGCTCGACGAACCCGCGGTCGCGCAGCCGCAGGTTCTCGTGCGAGATGCGCTGGCTGCGCGTCAGCAGGCTGTAGGCGAACTGGGGGGCCTCGAACGCCGTGTAGCGCGCGACGTGCTCGAACCACTCGGTCGAGTTGCGCGCGGCGTTCTGGATCTTCAGCACCTCGACACTCCGCTCGGCCTCGTAGCGCGCGAGCGCGCCGCGCAGGTCGCCGGTCTGGGCGAGCGCGCCCGCGAGCGCGATCGCGTCCTCCAGCGCGAGCTTGGTCCCGGACCCGACCGAGAAGTGCGCGGTGTGCGCGGCGTCGCCGGCGAGGATCACCGGCACGTCGCGGCCGTCGACGTCGACCCAGTGCACCCACGTGCGGCAGACCACGCGCGGGAAGCGGATCCAGATCGCCGAGCCGCGCAGGTGCGCGGCGTTGGACATGAGGCGCCAGCCGTCGAGCCACGGCGCGAACAGCCGCTCGCAGTACGCGATGCCCTCCTCCTGCGCCATCGCCTCGAGCCCGGCGGCGCGCCACGTCTCCTCCGGCGTCTCCACGATGAACGTCGACGTGTCGCCGTCGTACTGGTACGCGTGCGCCTGGAACCAGCCGTGCGGCGTCTCGACGAACGCGAACGTGAACGCGGGGAAGAGCTTCTTCGTGCCCAGCCACACGAAGCGGCAGCGGCGCAGGTCGATGTCGGGGCGGTAGCTGTCCGCGTAGCGCGTGCGGATGCGGCTGTTGAGTCCGTCGGAGGCGATCACCACGTCGGCGCCGAACTCGCGGGCGGCGGCGACGTCGTCGGCGACGTCGGTCTCGAATACGAGCTCCACGCCCAGCGCCTCGCAGCGCGCCTGCAGGATGTTGAGCAGCCGCTTGCGGCCGATGCCGCAGAAGCCGTGGCCGCCCGACGTGATCGTGCGCCCCTTGAAGTGGACGTCGATGTCGTCCCAGTGGTTGAACGCGCCGGCGATCTCCGCCGCGGTCTGCGGATCGGCCGCGGCGAGGTTGCCCAATGTCTGGTCCGAGAACACCACACCCCAGCCGAACGTGTCGTACGGCCGGTTGCGCTCGACGACGCGCACGACGTGCGCGGGGTCGGCCTTCTTCAGCAGCAACGCCAGATAGAGGCCGGCGGGGCCGCCGCCGATGCACAGCACGCGCATTGCGAGTTCTCCTTGGCCGCCCGTCTTCTTGTCCGCGGGATTATTGGGTCGGTGTCAATATTTTAGTTATAAATTAAGTCCCGTCAAGCCCCATGTTGACCGACCCGACCGGCGTCGTCGCGCCGGGCCTGCATTCGGGTGGCTCGGTCTTCGGGCGCGGCCTCGGTTACCTGGGCCGGCGCGCCCGCGGCAAGTTGACTCCGTCGTCCCCGCGAAAGCGGGGACCCCGCCACTTGTGAACCGGCGAGACCGCGAAACACCGCCACCGTCGTCCCCGCGAAGGCGGGGACCCCGCCACTTGTGGCCCGGCGAGACCGCGAAACACCGCCACCGTCGTCCCCGCGAAGGCGGGGACCCAGCGACTTTCCGTCAACGCCCCTGGGTCCCCGCCTTCGCGGGGACGACGAACTGGGGGAGCCGTACCGACGCGTCGCCCCGGCCCCCACCCCCACGCCCTCCCGTGCCCCCCCCCCGGTGCCCCCCCCCCGCCCCCCCCTCCCGCCCCCGCTTCCCGCCCCCGCTTCCCGCCCCCCTTCCCGCCCCCGCTTCCCGCCCCCCCCTCCCCCCCGCTTCCCGCCCCCCCGCTTCCCCCCCCCCGCTTCCCGCCCCCGCTTCCCGCCCCCGCTTCCCGCCCCCGCTTCCCGCCCCCCCCGCTCCCTGCATCGACGCGCCCCTGCGCCATCGGCCGATCGGCCTATGGCGACCTGCGGCCCCCCGACGCTAGCGTCGCCGGATCGCCGACAACGCGGTCCACAGGGAGTACCCATGAGCATCCACACCCCCGCCCCGCGTCGGCGCCCGGCGCCAGGGTTCTCGCTGGTCGAGCTGGTCGTCGCGCTGGCGGTCGCGGCGCTGCTCCTGGCCTTCGCCATTCCCGGCTACCACGGGTGGGTCGCCGACCAGCAGTTGATGAACCACGCCCGCCTGCTCGCCGGGAGCATGCGCGCCGCCCGGTCCGAGGCCATCAAGCGCGGCCATCGCGTGAACCTGTGCAAGTCCGCGGACGGCGTCCAATGCACGGATGCCGGCGGCTGGGACCAGGGCTACCTGATGCACGGCGACTTCGGCCGCACCGGCGACGTCGACGGGCCGGACACCGTGATCCGCTTCGAGCCGCCACCGATGGACATCCGGGTATCCGCCAACCGGCCGCTCAAGGATTACGTCTCGTACACCGCTTACGGGCACGCCCGCCTGCTGTCCGGCGCGCTGCAAATGGGCAGGTTTACGCTGTGCAAGCCGGGCCGGCGCGCCGTCGAAGTCGTGCTGGTGGCCACTGGTCGGGTCCGCATTGACCGGATCCGGTCGATTTGTCCATGATTTCCCGCGTGCGGCACACGCGGCCCGCGCCCGCCTACCGCGCGGGCCGGCGGTCCTTCGCCCGAGGGAAAGCCGGCCGGCCGGCCGACCGTCCGTACCCGTCGATCCACCACTAGTCGGGGCTTCGTTGCGGCGCCCCGACCGCCCCCTTACGATGGGCCTGTCCACGGGGAGTTGCCATGCACCGCGCCAATTGCCTCAAGCCCGTCCGCACCGGCGGGTTTACGCTGATCGAAATGATGATCGTGGTCGTGATCGTCGCGATCCTGGCCGCGATCGCCATCCCGAGCTACAGCGACTTCGTCATGCGCGGCCGACTGACGGACGCCCACGCCAAGCTGGGCGACCTGCGCGGCCAGATGGAGCGCTACTTCCTCGACAACCGGACCTACCAGGACACGAGCGGCACAGCCTGCGGCATCGACGACGCCGCGATCAACATGACCGCGACCTACAACGCCGACGGCGGCCGCAGCTTCGACATCACCTGCGCCGCCGCCACGCCGACGACGTACACGCTCACGGCCACCGGCCGCGCCGCCCGCGGGATGAGCGGCTTCACGTTCACCGTCGACCAGGCCAACGCGCGGGCGACTTCGGCCGTGCCCGCCGGCTGGACCACGTCGGGCAACTGCTGGGTCGTCCGCAAGAACGGGGATTGCTCGTGACGCAGCCGCCGCGCGGCTTCTCGCTGATCGAACTCATGATGGCGCTCGCCATCCTGGCGATGCTGCTCGTCCTCGCCGCGCCCAACTACGCGGCGTGGGTGGCGGACGGCCAGATCCGCGCCGGCGCCGAGTCGATCGTCGGCGGCATGCGCATCGCCTACGTCGAGGCCATCAAGCGCAACCAGCCGGTGGAGTTCGTGCTCGACCCGACCACCGGCACCGGCGGCTGGACGATCCAGCTGCAGGACGGCACCGATCTGCGCGTCGAGCACTTCGGCGAGGGCGCCAAGCAGGCGGGCTTCGTGGCGGCGCCGGGAGGCGCGACCACCGTGACCTTCAACCCGCTCGGCCAGGTCATCGCCAACGGCGACGCCAGCGACACGCTGACCGAGGTCGCCGTCACGTTCAGCGGCGCCACCATCAACACCCGCCCGCTCACCGTCCTCGTCGGCGGCGGCCGCACCGGCATCAAGCTGTGCGACCCGCACGTGACCGACACCACCGACCCGCGCTACTGCACGGCAGCCTGACGCGCAGCATGACCCCCGTCGCCAACCCGCATCGCCAGCGCGGCAGCTTCCTGCTGGAGGCGCTGGTGGCCGTGCTGATCGTCGCGCTCGGCGTCCTGGGCCTCGTCGGGCTGCAGGCGCGGGCCATGCAGGACACCGACGAGTCGCAGTACCGCAGCGAGGCCGCGTTCCTCGCCAACGACGTAATCAGCCAGATGTGGACGTCCGACCAGACCACGCTCGAAGGCGACTTCGAGAACAACGCGACGTCCGGCTCCCCGTACGACAACTTCAAGACCATCGTCCAGCGCCGGCTGCCCGGCGCCGACCTGCAGGACCCGGACATCACGGTCACCCCGCGCGGCGCCACCGCGGCGTTCGGCTACGACGTGCAGGTGACGATCTACTGGCAGCCGCCGTCGGCGGCGTGGCGGCACCGCTACGACGCGATGGCCACCGTGAGGCTCAACAACTGATGGCCCGCGCACCGACATTCCGGCCGGCGGCACGGCAGCGCGGCGCGTCGATCGTCGAAGTGATGGTCGGCGTGCTGATCGGCCTCATCGTCGTCGCCGTCATCTACAACGTGCTGATCGTCGCCGAGGGCTTCCGGCGGTCCACGCTCGGCGTGGCGGACGCGCAGATGACGGGCCAGCTGTCGCAGTTCGTCGTCGGCCGCGAGCTCGCCAACGCGGGCAACGGCGTCATGTCCGGCGAGGGCGTGGACGCTCTCGCGCGCTGCGACGAGTGGCGGCTGCGGCCCATGCCGGTGCTCATCACCGACGGCGGAGGCGCGACGGCGAGCGACCAGCTGACGGTCTTCTACAGCAACTCGCCGCGGATCGTGAATCCCGTCCGCGTCGAGGACCCGGTCCAGCCGGCCGCCAACGACCCGATCATCGTGGCGAGCCCGAACGGCTTCAGGGCCAACGACTGGTTCGTCGCCACCGACCGCGGGACCAACTGCACGCTCGGGCAGGTGACAGGGATGGCGCAGCCGGACAACAGCGCCTACCCGCCGGCGGCGGCGGGCGGCTTCGTCAAGCTCACGTTCGCCAAGAAGGCCGGCGCCGACTTCGCCTTCCCGACCGGGACGTCGCGCGTGCTGAACCTCGGCGCGAACATGACGCGCCAGCTCTACGCGATCGACGCAGCCAAGGCGCAGCTCAACACGACCGACGACAACCCCGGCCTCGCGGTGGCCGCCACGCCGGTGCCGCTCGCGCAAAACGTCGTGCTGCTGAAGGCGCAGTACGGCGTGGACACCAACAACGACCAGGTCCCCGACTGCTGGACGTCGGCCGACAACAGCGATACCTGCGGTGTGGGCCTCGACTTCTCCGCGAGCGAGTTCCAGGTCGTCCCGGCGCCCGCCAACATGGCCGCGCGCATCCGCGCGATCAAGGCGGTCCGCGTGGCGGTCGTCGTGCGCAGCGAGGACGTCGCCAAGGCCGACGCGATCAACGCGACGCTGGTCGGGCGGACGGCGTGGCTGTTCAACTGCGCGGCCAACGACGCGACCTGCCAGGGCCGCATGCAGATCGACAACACGGTGCTGCAGGACTACGGCCGGTACCGGATCTACGAGGCCACGATCCCGCTGCGCAACTCCATCTGGAACGCCTCGTGAAGCACCTGATGACCAAGGCGCCCCGGCACGCGCGCACGCCCTCGCGCGAGCGCGGCGTCGTGCTGTTCATCGCGCTCATCGCGATGGTGGTGCTGTCGCTGGCCGGCGTCGCACTGCTGCGCGCGACCGACTCCGGCACGTCGATCGCCGGCAACCTGGCCTCGAAGCAGGCCACGCTGGGGCCGGTCAACTACGCGGTCGAGCAGGCGGTGGCCGCGCTGTTCGAGGGCGGGCCGGGATCGATCGTCGACAAGTACAACCACGACCTCAACAACAACTACTACGCGAACATCCAGGCCGGCGAGACGGCCAACGGCGTGCCGGCCGTGCTGCAGGGCGTAACGCCTTCCGCCTACCCGGTGACCTTCGACAAGTACGACGATCCGGCAACGCCGTCGATGTACTCGGTGCGCTGGGTCATCGAACGCATGTGCCAGGGTGTGGCACCTGCCCCCGGCCCCTTCTTCGGCGATCCGCTGACGCCGCTCGGCCTGCAGGCGTGCGACATGCTGCCGCCGAAGGTGTCGACGGCCGGCACCCACGGCGAGGAGCGGCCGGAAGTGCCGCCCACGCCGCTGTACCGGGTGTCGATCCGGATCGACGGCCCCGCCGGCACGAACACAGTGACGTACGCGCAGGCGATGCTGCGCTGACGAGAAGGCTTCCAGGACGACGCTCATGAAAACGAACAACTTCCTCGTGGCGCGCAAGTGGATCGCGGGCGTGACGGCGTTCACGCTGACGACGATGCCGATGTCGCAGGCCGCGTGGGGCGCGGCCACGCTGCTGTCCGACCAGCCCATCGCCGCCAAGGTCGCCGCCAAGCCGAACCTCCTCTACACGTTCGACGAGTCGGGCAGCATGTCGCTGCGCTACAGCCCGGACTTCGTGGTGCAGAGCGCCTACTGCCGCCACTCCAACGGCACGACGATCGCCGCGTGCAGCACCGGCTACTTCGACAATTTCACGTCGGGCGCCAACACGCGCCGCGGCCTCGACGAGCCGATGCACGCGGCCGAGTTCAACAAGCTGCACTACAACCCGAACATCACGTACGAGCCGCCGGTCGACGGCGCCGGCAACCAGGCGTCGGCCGCCAACCCGGGCGGCGCCCCGGCCGCGACCGTGTACAAGCTGATGAACGCGGCGAACACGAACAACTGGACGCGGGTGCCCAACGACATGTACCTGACGCCGCCGGCCAGCCTGCCGCCGCCGACGACGACCAACACGACCAACCTCGCGACGTCCGTGCGCATGCTCGTCTGGTGCAACACCGACTGGCCGCGCACGGCGCTGCCCGGCGCGCAGGACCCGGCGACGTGGGCCGAGATCGGCAATGCCCTCGGCGAGTACGTGGCGGGTACCGGCCAGGACTGCCGGATCAACGGCGTCGCCTACGACGCCGTCGACAGCGCGCCCGCGGTGGTCAACGACTACAACTACCCGTTCCGCAGCAACCTGTCGCCGGTCACCAAGGACGCCAAGTTCTTCTACCGCAACGCGCGGATCGACGGCAACCACGCCAACCGGGCAATCTGGTGCCGAACCGCCGGCCCGGGCTGGCCGAAGAGTCCGACCAACCTCGCCGGCTGCGGCTCGTACACCTGTACGCTCGGGGTGCCTACTTACCCGCCGGATCTGGTGCAGACCTGCAACGCCGGCACGCCCGTCCAGGGCGCGCCGTGGACGTACTCGCCCGCCGGCTGCGACACCAACCCGCTCTACCAGGCCCAGGGCTGGGTCAATCCGTCGCCGACCAACTGCGTAGGCACGATCGGCATCGAGTGCCTGGCATGTACCCGGTCGGGGATCATCGTGACGCGGCCTGCCACGTGCAGCATCACCGGCGTCGCCTGCGGCACCACGGGTTCGCCGGCGCCTGCGGTCACCGTCAACGGCAACCCGGCCTGCCCGGACCAGCCGGCGCCGCCGAACGGCTGCACCGCCGGTGGCACGCTGGTGCCGCCGACGCCGTGCAATCCGATCGCCAACGCCAACTGCAACATGACCTACGGCGGCACCGGCGGCACGGGCGGGTCCACGCTCCTCGACGACGCCAACGGCGCCGGCGACACCTGCCGCCACAACAACAACACCGGCTCGTACACGTCCAACCGCTTCACCTACCCCGAGACGTCGTGGCCCAACGGCACGACGAGCCTCACCTCGAACTTCTACAGCAAGCGCGTCAACGACACGAGCTGCGGCCGCATCCCGCGCACGGTCCAGATCCCGCAGTACTACAACACGGTGTCCTCGGTCCAGTACTGCAACCTGCAGCGCACCGGGGCCGGGTACGACAACGACCCGTGGCGCGGCTTCGGGCGCGCGGGCGTGTGCAAGGTGAAGAACGACCTCACGACGCACAAATACCCGCTGTACGGCCCGATCCAGCGCGTGGGCATCGTCAACGACGGCCGCACGTTCGCGTACACCGACCCGTTCACGGGCGTGGCCGGCACCCGCACGTTCGCCGAGGAGATGACCAACTTCGCCAACTGGTGGACGTACTACCGGTCGCGCATCCTCGCCGCCAAGACGACGACCGCCATCGCGTTCAACATCGTCGACAGCACGTACCGCGTGGGCTTCCACGTGATGAACGACTCGTCCAACGCGGCGCGCTTCATGGACTCGAGCGATTTCACGGCGACCAACCGCGCGACGTGGTACGGCAAGCTCTTCGCCACACCGCACGTCGTCGGCGGCAAGACGCCCACGCTCGACGCGCTGATCCGCATGGGCCAGCTGGTCGAGAACGGCGCCGCCGCGGTGACCGGGCTGCCCGCTCACCTCGACCCGATCCCGTCCGTCGCCGGCAACCCCGTGTCGTGCACGGCGAACTACCACATCCTGTTCACCGACGGCACGACCGACCAGATCACGCTGCCGCTGCTGGTCGGCGAGGTCGACGGCGGGAACGTCCCGGCGCACTCGGCGGAAGCCTGCGCGGGCCCGGCGTGCACGCTGCCGGACGGCGCCGCCAGCAATCCCGAGCGCTCGGTCGCGTCGCTCGCGAGCGGCGCGCCATGGCCGCGCCCGTACCGCGACGCGCCGACGGCCACCGCCGACACGCTCGCGGACATCTCCCTCAACTTCTGGATGCGCGACCTGCGCACGGGCGCCGGCTACGAAAACGACGTGCCCGCCATCGACGGCCGCGGCGGCAAGGACCTCGACTGGCGCTTCGACCCCGCGTACTGGCAGCACGTGAACTTCTCCGCGCTCTCGTACGGCGCCGAGGGACTGCTGGACGCGTCGCGCTACGTGACGGTCACCAACGCCATCCAGGCCGGCACGCAGGAGTGGTTCACGGCGCCCAACTACCCGACGCCGCCGAACAACGCGCTGTTCCCGGCCGGCAATCCGCGCGCGGTCGCCGTCGACGACCTCTGGCACGCGACGGTCAACGCCCGCGGCAAGTTCGTGTTCGCGGAAACGCCGATCGAGATCGCGTACGGGCTCGGCAGCATCATCTCGGGCATCGGCAACAGCCCGAAGGCGCGCGTCGGCGCCACGTTCGCCAGCCGCAACCTGTCCGCCACGAACGACTTCGTCTACCAGGCGACGATCGAGCCCGGCTGGTCGGGCGACCTGAAGAAGGTGACGATCGACACGACGACCGGCGTGCAGGGCGCCACGCGCTGGTCGGCCGGCACCAAGCTCAACGCGCTGCTGGCCACGCCGGCGCCGGGAACGTCGCCGGTCGACGACTTCGACAACACGTGGTTCCTCAACCGCAACGTCGTCACCCGCGACATCGACGCGGGCACGTTCACGGTCGTGCCGTTCCGCTGGGCCGACCTCAACAACGGCACCAACACGCAGCTCAACACGCTGGCGGCCAACGTGACGCGGCAGAAGGCGATGGTCGCCTACCTGCGCGGCGGTTCCACGTTCGGCGCCGGCCCCACGCCGTTCACGATCGAAGGCACCGGGATCGGCCAGTTCCGGCTGCGCGGCAGCAAGCTCGGCAACATCAGCGACAGCAAGCCGGTCGTCGTCGGTCCGGCCAACAAGCCATTCACCGATGCCAACGACTACGGCTACGGTGCCTACAAGACCGCAAACGCCGCACGCAGCCTGCGCGTGTACGTCGGCGCGAACGACGGCATGTTCCACGTGTTCAACGGCGACGACGACACGGGACCCAACACCGGCGGGTCCGAGACCTGGGCGTACGTCCCGAGCGGCGTGTTCACCACGGCCTTCGACGAAGGCGGACGGGCGCGCAAGGGCATCCAGGCGCTGACCTACCAGGACGGCGGCGCGCCGATCTTCAAGCACCACTTCTACGTCAACTCGCCGCCGAAGGCGCAGGACGTCGACTTTGCCAACTGCGGCAGCAACTCGGCGTGCGCGCCGAACTGGCGCACGATCGTGGTGTCCGGGCTCGGCAAGGGCGGCAACACGTACTTCGCGATCGACGCGACCGACCCGGCCGTGGCCAACGAGGCGCAGGCGGCCGCCCGGATCCTGTGGGAGTTCGCGCTGCCGTACAGCGAGTTCTCGTACGGCGAGCCCATCATCGCCAAGACCCGCGCCTACGGCTGGGTGGTCATCGTCGCGTCCGGCTACAACAACATCAAGGCCGGCGGCGACGGCAAGGGCCACCTGTACGTGCTGCGGGCGTCCGACGGCACGTTGCTGCGCACGCTCAACACCACCGCGGCCGATTCCGGCACGCTCGCCAACCCGAGCGGCCTCGCGCAGATCAGCGGCTACGTGAAGGACGACGCCAACCAGTTGCTCGAGCAGATCTACGGCGGCGACCTCAACGGCCGGCTGTGGCGCTGGGACGTGTCCAACGTCGACCCGGCGACGTGGCAGGCGCAGACCGTGCTGCTCGCCAACCTCACCGACCCGTCGGGCGTGGCGCAACCGATCACGACGGCGCCCGAGATCGAGATCGACGTCAACAACGGCATCGACCGCTTCGTGCTGATCGGCACGGGACGGCTGCTCGATCCGAGCGACCTGACCACGCCGTCGCCCGAGCAGATCCAGACCGCCTACGCCATCCGCGATGGCTCGCTCGACACGCCGAACACGGCCGGGTTGCCGATCGCGCCGCGCTCGACGATGGCGGCGGCTTCGGGTGTCACCGGGGTCGCGACCGCCGCGCCCAACGGCTGGTACGACGACCTGCCGCTCGGGCAACGGATCGTCGTCGACGTCGTCGCCGAGTTCAACGTGTTCTCGTACACGGGCACCGAGCTGCAGCCCGACCCGTGCCTGACGTCGCTGCCCGCGTACATCTACGCGCGCGACTTCGTTCTGGGCGAGTCGGTCGTGTGGTCGGGTGGTGTGCAGGTCGAGTACTTCTTCTCCAGCGAAGGCGCGGTCGGCCTCGAGCTCGTCGCGCTGGAGGACCCGACCAAGTCGTTCCCGACGATCGCGATCGTGTACACGAAAGAAACCAACGCGTCGATCGAGCCGGTGAGCATCCGGCCGAAGGCGTTCGGCGGCGGCCACCGGCTGTCGTGGCGGCTGCTGGCCGACTGACGGCGGGCGGGTAGCGGCGGACCGACGCCGACGACGATCCCGGCGAGGGGTGGCGCCTGCGGCGCCACCCCTCGTCGCTTCCGGTCATGACGATCGCCGCCCGCCGTCCCGCCGCCATCGCGCCTGCGTTCGCCGCATCGCTCGTCATCCACGGCGCGGTGGCCGTCGCGCTGTTCGGCCTCGTGGCGACCGGCCGCCAGGGCGACGGCGACGTTCCGGCACCGCTCGCGGTACGGCTCGTCGGGCCTCCCGCGGCGGCCGAGGCGCCGCCCGCACCCGCGACGCCCGACGTCGTGGTGAGCGCAGAGGCTTCGCCGGTCGCGCTGCCCGCACCGTCCAGCGAGGCAGGCGTCGCGCCGCAACCGGCGCGGGTGGCCGAGGAGCCGCGTGCCGTCGCCGACCCGCGTCCCTCGCCATCGGCCACGGCGCCCCCGCCCGGAACCGTGTCGGCGCGCGAGAACTACGCGGCGATGGGCGGCATCTCGCCCGACCTCGTGTCGCGCGCGCACATGAACTACCTCATCGAGGTCGAGAAGCCGGTGCGGGTACTGAACCTGCCCGAGGTCCCGTATCCGCCGGAAGCGCTCGCCGCCGGGCGGCAGGACACGGTCGTCGCGTGGGTCGCCATCGACCGCGAAGGTGCGATCGAGGACGTGGTGATCGACTCGGGCGAGCCGGAGTTTGCCGACGCCGTGCTGGCCGCGCTCCCGACGGCGAAGTTCCTCCCCGCGGAGGAGCGCGGCGAGCTCGTCCCGTTCTACATCCTGCTGCAGTTCGACTTCCGGACGGCCCGTGGCACGGCGACCGCGCCGGCCGCCGTCGCCGCCGAGCCCGCGAACTGACGGCGCCGTAGTACGTCGTCCCCGCGAAGGCGGGGATCCAGTGGCTTTCCGCGAACGGCGCTGGGTCCCCGCCTTCGCGGGGACGACGGCGCGCGAAATGCGGGTCAGACTCGCATTTCGCGACTACCCCAGCATCGGCATGTGGAACCCCGGCGCCGCGCTGCCGTCGTCGGGCCAGCGCGTGGTCAGCGTCTTGCCGCGCGTGTAGAAGCGCACGCCGTCCATGCCGTGCACGTTGAGGTCGCCGAACAGCGATGCGCGCCAGCCGCCGAACGAGAAGAACGCCATCGGCACCGGAATCGGCACGTTGACGCCGACCATGCCGACCTCGACGTCCTGCTGGAACCGCCGCGCCGCGTGGCCCGAGCGGGTGAAGATCGCGGTGCCGTTCGCATACGGGCTGGCGTTGATCAGCGCGATCGCGTCGGCCAGCGACGCGCTGCGCACGACGCATAGCACCGGCCCGAAGATCTCGTCGCGGTAGATCGCCATCTGCGGCGTGACGTGGTCGAACAGCGTCGGGCCGACGAAGAAGCCGTCGCCGGGGATGCCCGGCTGGCGCCCGTCGACGACGAGCCGCGCACCTTCGGACACGCCCCCGTCGACGTAGCCGACGATGCGGTCGCGCGCCGCGCGCGTGATCACCGGCCCCATCTCGACGCTCGGCGCGTCGCCCGGGCCGACCTCGACCCGCCGCGCGCGCGCGGCGAGCCGCTCGACCAGCGCGTCGCCGACTTCGCCGACGGCGACGACCGCCGAGATCGCCATGCAGCGCTCGCCGGCCGAGCCGTAGCCGGCGCCGACGATCGCCTCGGTCGTGAAGTCGAGGTCCGCGTCCGGCAGCACGACCGCGTGGTTCTTGGCCCCACCCAGCGCCTGCACGCGCTTGCCGTTGGCGGTGCCCGTCTCGTAGATGTACTTCGCGATCGGCGTCGAACCGACGAACGAGATCGCCTTCACCTGCGGGTGCGCGAGCAGCGCGTCGACGGCCTCCTTGTCGCCGTGCACGACGTTGAACACGCCGGCCGGCAGGCCCGCCTCGGCCAGCAGCTCGGCCATCCGCAGCGCCAGCGTCGGGTCGCGCTCGGAGGGCTTGAGCACGAACGTGTTGCCGCACGCGAGCGCCACCGGGTACATCCACATCGGCACCATGCACGGGAAGTTGAACGGCGTGATGCCGGCGCAGACACCGACCGGCTGCCGCAGCGAGTAGCTGTCGACGTCGGTGCCGACGTTCTCGCTGAACTCGCCCTTCAGCAGATGAGGGATAGCCGTGACGAACTCGACGACCTCGATGCCGCGCGTGACCTCGCCCTCGGCGTCGGCGAGCGTCTTGCCGTGCTCCTGCGTGATGATCTTCGCGAGTTCCTTCCGGTGCGCCAGCATGAGCTCGCGGAAGTGCATCATGACGCGCGCGCGCCGCAGCGGCGGATACGCGCGCCACGACGGCAGCGCGGCCGCGGCGGCGGCGACCGCGGCGTCGACGTCCGCGGCGCTCGCGAGCGGCACGTGGCGGATCACCTCGCCGGTGGCGGGATTGGTCACGTCGCCGTAGCGCTTGGTCAGCGCGGCGACAGCCTTGCCGCCGATCCACAGCGGCAGCCGTTCGAGCGTGGTCAGGTCCATCGTCGGTCCTCCGTGGCCGGCCCGGCGGCCGTGGCGCCGAACTCGGAGAGCCGCGCGACGTAGCGCGCGACGAGATCGATCTCGATGTTGACGCGCGCGCCCGGCGCGAGCGCCGACAGCGTCGTCACCGCGAGTGTATGCGGGATCAGGTTCACGGCAAAGCGGGTGCCGGCGACCTGGTTCACCGTGAGGCTCACCCCCTGCACGGCGACCGAGCCCTTCGGCGCGACGAACCGCGCGAGTGAAGGCGCAAGCTCGACCTCCAGCCGCACGCTGCCCCACGGGTCGTCCTGCACGGGCGCGATCGCGCGCACGGTGCCCACTCCGTCGACGTGCCCGGTCATCAGGTGGCCGCCCAGCCGGTCGGACAGGCGCAGCGCGAGTTCCATGTTCACGGCCCCCGCGCCATCGAGTCCGGTCGTGCAGCGCAGCGTTTCCGCCGACGCGTCGAACACGAGCGCGTTGCCGGCGATCGCGACCACCGTCAGGCAGCAGCCGTTGATCGCGACGCTGTCGCCGATCGCGATGTCGGCGACGGGTAACGCCCCGGCGTCGATCGTCAGCCGCAGCCCGTCGCCGCGCGGCTGCGCGTCGGCGATCCTGCCCACCGCCTGCACGATGCCCGTGAACATCAGCCGCTCCTTTGTCGGCGTCTCGACCGGCCCGCGCGGAGCACCTCGAAGCGGCGCCGTTCGGGCGCCCGGGGGCGCCGCACTCCCGTCGTCCCCCGGAGCGCGGGGCAGCTTGCGCGCTCCGCGACGACCGACGACCTGGTTCCCGCCTCCGCGGACGCGGGGATCCGTTGCGGCGTCGTTCATGCTGCCGGCGAACCCACGCCCGTGACCCGCCGCGCGACGAGCCGCAGGTCGTCGCCGACCCGCTGCACGTCGTGCCACGCGAATTCCGTTCGCTGCGCCAGCGCCGCGAGCGGCGCCGCGCGGTCGAACATCCCGCGCGCCGGGTCGCCGAGCACCGCGGGTGCCATGTAGAGCAGAACCTCGTCGACGAGGCCCGCGTCGAGCAGCGCCCCGTTCAGCTTCGCGCCGGCCTCGACGTGCAGCTCGTTGACGTCGCGCGCGGCCAGCGCCGCCATCAGCGCCGCCAGGTCGACGCGGCCGCGCGCGTCCGGCAGCGCCAGCGTCTCGACAGTGGCCGGCCACGCCGGATTGCGCTCGCCCGCGGTGACGATCAGCACGTCGGCGCCGGCCAGGACGCGCGCGGAAGCGGGGGTCTGACCGTGCCGGTCGACGATCACGCGCCGAGGCTGGCGGGGCGTGGCCACCGCGCGCACGGAGAGCTGAGGGTCGTCCTGCAGCACGGTGCCGATGCCGGTCAGGATCGCGCACGCGCGCGCGCGCCACGCGTGACCGTCGGTGCGCGCCGCGTCCCCCGTGATCCACTGGCTCGTGCCGTTCGCGAGCGCCGTGCGCCCGTCGAGGCTCGCCGCAATCTTCGTGCGCACCCACGGCCGCCCACGCGCGATGCGCGCGACGAACCCGATGTTCTGCTCGCGCGCCTCGTCCTCGCACAGGCCGGTCTCGACCGCCACGCCCGCCGCGCGCAGGCGGTCCGCCCCGCCCGCCGCCTCCCGCCACGGCTCCGGCAGCGCGGCCACGACGCGGCCGATACCTGCGGCGAGAACGGCATCGACGCACGGCGGCGTGCGGCCGTGGTGGTTGCACGGCTCGAGCGTCACGTACATCGTCGCGCCGCGAACGTCGGCGCCGCGCCGCGCCGCGTCGGCGAGCGCCTCGACCTCGGCGTGCGGCGCGCCGGCGCGCGCGTGGAAGCCCTCGCCGACCACCGTGCCATCGCGGACGATCACGCAACCGACCCGCGGGTTCGGCGTCGTCGTGTAGAGGCCGCGCGCCGCGAGTTCCAGCGCGCGCGCCATGAAGGTGCGGTCGGCGTCGGTGAACTCGTTCATGCCGACCGCGGCGCCTCGGGCGCATCGAAGTGCTGCGTCAGGCGGACGCCTCCGGCGAGCGCGATCGTTGCGCCGGCCACGTTTCGTCGTCCCCGCGAAGGCGGGGACCCAGTGACTATGCCGTTGTCGCCTTCGTCTGCGTGCCAACGCCACGTGGTCTTCGCCTTCGCGGGGACGACGGCAGCGCAGAATCGAGGCATCTGCGAACCTGCGTACCCTGCGTACGGCAAGTCCGCGCCTACCGCCGCGGCCGCTTGGCCGCCGGCGGCGGCGCCTCGACCTCGCGCAGCGCGTCGCGGAAGTCGGACACGTCCTGGAACGACCGGTACACGGACGCGAACCGGATGTAGCCGACCTTGTCGAGCCGGTAGAGCTCGTCCATCACCATTTCGCCGATCTGCCGCGACGGAATCTCGCGCTCGCCCAGCGACAGCACCTGCTGCACGATCCGGTTGATCGCGGCGTCGACGTACTCGGTCGGCACCGGGCGCTTGTGCAGCGCGCGGGCGAAGCCGACGCGGATCCGGTTGGCGTCGAAGTCGGACCGGCTGCCGTTGGTCTTGACCACCTGTGGCAGCCGCAGCTCGACGGTCTCGTACGTCGTGAAGCGCTTCTGGCACTGCTGGCAGCGGCGGCGGCGGCGGATGGAGTCGCCCGGCTCGGAGACGCGCGAGTCGATCACCTGCGTGTCGCCACTGCCGCAGAACGGGCATTTCATCGCAGCGCGCTCGTCCGGGACGTCGGCGTCGGCGTGCGCGCAGGCAGCCGGCTACGCGGAGTAGACCGGGAACATGCGCGTGAGCGCCGCCACGCTCGCGCGCGCCTTCGCGAGCGCCGCATCGTTGCCCGGCGTGTCGAGGACGTCGGCGATGAGGTGCGCGAGTTCCTCGGTTTCGATCTCCGTGAACCCGCGCGTGGTGATCGCCGGGCTGCCGATGCGGATGCCCGACGTCACGAACGGCTTCTCCGGGTCGTTCGGGATCGTGTTCTTGTTCACGGTGATGCCGGCGCGCGCCAGCGCCGCCTCGGCGTCCTTGCCGGTGATCCGCTTCGGGCGCAGGTCGACGAGGAACAGGTGGCTGTCGGTGCCGCCGGAGACGATGCGCAGGCCGCGGTCCTGCAGCACGCGCGCAAGCACCCGCGCGTTCTCCAGCACGCGCTCCTGGTAGACGCGGAAGTCGTGCTGCAGCGCCTCGCCGAACGCGACGGCCTTGGCGGCGATCACGTGCATCAGCGGCCCGCCCTGCAGGCCGGGGAAGACCGCGGAGTTCATCGCCTTCTCGTTGCCGGCGCGGGTCAGGATGAAACCGCCGCGCGGCCCCCGCAGCGTCTTGTGCGTCGTGCTGGTCACCCAGTCGGCGATGCCGACCGGGTTCGGGTAGAGCCCGGCGGCGACGAGTCCCGCGTAGTGCGCCATGTCGACCATGAACTGCGCGCCTACGCCGTCGGCGATCGCGCGGAACCGCTTCCAGTCGATCACGCGCGAGTACGCGGACGCACCCGCCAGCACGAGCTTCGGCTTGTGCTGGTGCGCGAGACGCTCGGCCTCGTCGTAGTCGATGAGCTCGGTCTCCGCGGAGAGCCCGTACGGCACGACGTTGAACCACTTGCCGGACATGTTCACCGGCGAGCCGTGCGTCAGGTGCCCGCCGTGCGGCAGGCTCATTCCGAGGATCGTGTCGCCGGGCTGCAGCGTGGCGAAGAACACCGCCTGGTTGGCCTGCGCGCCGGAATGGGGCTGGACGTTGGCGGCCTCGGCGCCGAACAGCCGGCGCACCCGGTCGAGCGCCAGCTGCTCGGCGATGTCGACGTACTCGCAGCCGCCGTAGTAGCGCTTGCCCGGATAGCCTTCGGCGTACTTGTTCGTGAGCTGGGACCCCTGCGCGGCCATCACCGCGACGCTCGCGTAGTTCTCCGACGCGATCAGCTCGATGTGGTCCTCCTGCCGGCGATTTTCCCCGGCGATCGCCTTCCAGATCTCCGGATCGGCGGATTCGAGCGTGGTCGAGCGGCGAAACATGGGCGCGGGAACGAGGACAAGGCGGGGAACGGGCATTCTAGCACCCCGGTGCCCGGGCGCCGGCGGCCGCGCCCGGTACTCGCACCCGCGGCAAAGGCCCTTATAATCCGCCGGCAACCGTCGTGCGGACGCAGGCAGGCCCGCGGTGACGGACGCACCGGTGCGCCGTCCCGCACCCGCCGAGTTCGCCACCCGCCGGAGGTCCGCGTGAACGCCATGCTTGCCATCTCCCGCGCGATCGACGCGATCAACGACCGCGTCGGACGCGCCGTCTACTGGCTGGTCCTCGCCGCGGTGCTGATCAGCGCGGCCAACGCGATCGTGCGCAAGGCGTTCGACATGAGCAGCAACGCCTACCTCGAAGTGCAGTGGTACCTGTTCTCGGCGGTGTTCCTGCTGTGCGCCGGGTACACGCACCTGAAGAACGAGCACATCCGCATCGACGTCGTCGCCGGCCGGTTCAGCCGGCGGACGCAGACGTGGATCGACGTGTTCGGGACCGTGTTCTTCCTGTTCCCGATGGTCGCGCTGATCCTGTACGAGTCGTGGCCGTGGTTCCTTCGTGCGTGGCACAGCGGCGAAGTGTCGCCGTCCGCCGGCGGCCTCATCCTGTGGCCGGCGAAGATCCTGGTCCCGGTCGGCTTCTTCCTGCTGGCGCTGCAGGCGGTGTCGGAACTCTTCAAGCGGATCGCCTTCCTCAAGGGCGCCGGTCCGGATCCCACCGAGAAGATCATCAAGAAGACGCCCGAGGAGGAACTCGCCGAGGAGATCCTCCGCGCCCGCGGCGAGCGCGACCTCGCGCTGGAAGTCGAGCGCCTGGGCGAAGGGAAGACGACGCCATGACCGCCTTCATCGCCGCCAACTTGGCCCCGCTGATGTTCGCGGGGCTGGTCGTCTTCCTGCTGCTGGGCTACCCGGTCGCCTTCGCGCTCGCCGCCAACGGCATCGTGTTCGGCCTGATCGGCATCGAGCTGGGCCTGCTGTCGCCGTCGCTGTTCGGCGCGCTGCCCGAGCGCATCTGGGGCGTGATGTCGAACGACACGCTGCTCGCGATCCCGTTCTTCACGTTCATGGGGCTGATCCTCGAGCGATCCGGCATGGCCGAGGACCTGCTCGACACGATCGGCCAGCTGTTCGGGCCGGTGCGCGGCGGCCTCGCCTACGCGGTGATCTTCGTCGGCGCGCTGCTCGCGGCGACCACGGGCGTGGTCGCCGCGTCGGTGATCGCGATGGGCCTGATCTCGCTGCCGATCATGCTGCGCTACGGCTACGACCGCCGGTTCGCCTCCGGCACGATCGCGGCCTCCGGCACGCTCGCGCAGATCATCCCGCCGTCGCTGGTGCTGATCATCATGGCCGACCAGCTCGGCCGCTCGGTCGGCGACATGTACGCCGGCGCGTTCATCCCGGGCATGGTGCTCGCGAGCCTCTACGCCGGCTACGTGCTGCTGGTGACGCTGGCCAAGCCGAAGTGGGCGCCGGCGCTGCCGCTCGACGCGCGCACGCTGCGCGAGCCCGACGGGTCGGCGGGCAACCGGTCGCTGGCCGTGCTCACGCTGCTCGCCGTCGGCACCGCGGTGGCGTACTGGCACCTGTACTACAACCGGCTGCACCCGGAAGTCGCCACCGACGTCAGGCTGGTCATCTGCGTATCGCTCGGCACCGCCGTCGCGTTCGTCGCGGCGGTGTTCAACAAGGCGACGAAGCTCGGCCTGCTGTCGCGGCTGGCCGAGCGTGTCGTTTTCGTGCTGATCCCGCCGCTCGCGCTGATCTTCCTCGTGCTGGGCACGATCTTCCTCGGCGTGGCCACGCCCACGGAAGGCGGCGCGATGGGCGCGACGGGCGCGCTGGTCATGGCGATCGGGCGGCGACGGCTGTCGCTCAAGCTGATGAAGCAGGCGATGGACACGACGGCCAAGCTGACGACGTTCGTCGTCTTCATCCTGATCGGCGCGCGCATCTTCAGCCTGTCGTTCTACGGCGTGGACGGTCACAAGTGGGTCGAGCACCTGCTGCTCAACCTGCCCGGCGGCCAGTTGGGCTTCCTCATCGTCGTCAACATCCTGGTGTTCATCCTCGCATTCTTCCTCGACTTCTTCGAGCTGTCCTTCATCGTCATCCCGCTGCTCGGGCCGGTCGCCGACAAGCTCGGCATCGACTTGATCTGGTTCGGCGTGCTGCTGGCCGTGAACATGCAGACGTCGTTCATGCACCCGCCGTTCGGCTTCGCGCTCTTCTACCTGCGCAGCGTGGCGCCGGCAAAGGAATACCTCGACAAGGTCACCGGGCGGAAGATGGCGCCGATCACCACGTGGCAGATCTACTGGGGCGCGGTGCCGTACGTCGTCATCCAGTGCATCATGGTGGCGCTGGTCATCATGTTTCCGCAGATGGTGCTGGTCTACAAGGACGACGCGCCGCTGGTCGACCCGAGCAAGATCGAGATCACCATCCCGATGCAGGACACCGGCGCCCCGCCGGCGGCAGGCGACCCCGGTGCGCCCGCCGGCGAAGCGCCCAAGAGCGACGATCCGCTGCAGAACATGCTCGACCAGCAGGAGAAGGGCGAGGCGGAGGCCGGCAAGGCG
>JADJWJ010000014.1 GCA_016716425.1 Betaproteobacteria bacterium | reverse complement strand
ACGACACGGCGCGTTTCTCCCACAGGCACCGCCACCAGCGACGAATCGGGCAGATGCGCAAGCCGTACGCCGACATCGATGCCTTCCTCGACCAGGTCGATCACACGGTCGAGCAGCATGAGTTCGACGCGCAGCTGCGGGTGGGCAGCCATGAAGTCGATCACCAGCGGCGCCAGCAGCGCACGGCCGAACGTCACCGATGAGGTGATCCGCATCCGGCCGCGCGGCTCGGTGCGGCGCGCCGTGAGGCTCGCTTCGGCCTCGTCGACCGCGGCCAGCACCAGCTTGCAGCGCTCGTAGTACTCGCGGCCTTCGTCCGTGAGCGCCATCCGGCGCGTGGTGCGGTTGATCAGCCGCACGCCCACCGCCTCCTCCAGCGCCGCCAGCGTCCGCACCATCGACGGCTGCGACACGTCGAGCGTGTCGGCTGCCGCCGTCAGGCTGCCGGCATCGACGATGCGCACGAAGGCGGCCATCGCCCTCAACTTGTCCATCCGCGCATTATCGATTGCTGCAGCAATTGCAGCAATCATCTGTGCTCCGCCCCATCGATCCGGGCGCCGGCCGCGCGCACAGTGCGCCCTGTCCGCGGCGTTCGCGCCGCCGGCAAACCCACAGCCCTCACCGAACCCGAAAGGAGATACACCATGGCCCGCGTTCCCGTCATCGATCCGAAGACCGCCACCGGCGCCGCTGCCACGCTGCTGTCCGCCGTGCAGGCGCAGTTGGGCGTCACCCCCAACTTCATCCGCGTGCTGGCGAACTCGCCGAAGGCGCTCGAAGGCTTCCTCGGCCTGTACGGCGCGGCCGGCGGGTTCGCCGTCGACAAGGCGACGCAGGAGCGCATCGCGCTCGCGGTCGCCGAAGGCAACGGCTGCCAGTACTGCGTCTCGGCGCACACGGCGATCGGCCGCCACGCCGGCCTGTCCAACGACGAGATGCAGCGCAACCGCCGCGGCACGTCGGCGGACGCGAAGGCCGCCGGCGCGGTCGCCTTCGCCGCGGCGCTGAACGCCAACCTCGGCGAGGTCACGACCGCCGAGTTCGACGCCGCGCGCGCGGCCGGGCTGTCCGACGGGGAGATCGTCGAGGTGATCGCGATCGTCGCGCTCAACATCTTCACCAACCTGCTCGGCAAGGCCACGCGCGTCGAGATCGACTTCCCGAAGGTCGAGCTGATGGGCGCATCGCTGGACGCGGCTGCGTGATTCACGCGTGTCGCCCGCACCGGCCCGGCGCGCTGCGCCGGGCCGGCCCCGCCACCGCTTCCCCGACGAGACGACCATGGCCCGCAGCTTTGCCGACATCGCGTTCACGCCCGGTGTGCGCGCATTCCAGACGAAAATGGGCAGCCGCCACCACTACGCGGCGTTCGACGCGATCGAGGACCGCGGTGTCGCGCTGAGCGGCCGGGAGTCCGACTTCATCGCCGCACGCGACGGCTTCTACCAGGCCACGGTCGGCACGACCGGCTGGCCCTACGTGCAGTTCCGCGGCGGGCCGGCCGGCTTCCTCAAGGTGCTCGACGCGACGACGGTCGGCTACGCCGACTTCCGCGGCAACGTGCAGTACGTCAGCGCCGGCAACCTCGCGGGTGACGGCCGCATCGCGCTCATCCTGATGGACTACCGGCAACGGCAGCGGCTGAAGATCTGGGGCCGCGCGCGGCTGGTGGATGCGCGCGACGACCCGACGCTGATCGAGCGCCTCGAGGTGCCGTCGTACCGGGCGCGGATCGAGCGCGCCGTCGTCATCACCGTCGAGGCCTTCGACTGGAACTGCCCGCAGCACATCACGCCGCGCTACACCGAGGCCGAGGTCGACGCGGCGACGGCGGACCTGCGCGGCGAAGTCGCGCGGCTGCGCGCCGAGGCCGACCGGCTGCGCGCGGAGGGTGCGGTACCGGGCGTGCTCGGGGACGGGCCGCTGGCGCTCTCGGTCAGCGGCGTCGCGCAGCTGACGCCGCGTATTCGCGCCTACACGCTGCGCGCGGCCGACGGTGGGGAGCTGCCGCCGATCGCGGCCGGCGCGCACCTCGACGTGCCGGTGCCGCTGGCCGATGGCCGTGTGGCCACGCGCCGCTACTCGATCGCGTCCGACCCGGCGCGGCGCGACGCGTGGAGATCGCCGTACTGCGCGAGGCGCGGGGCAGCGGCGGCTCGGAGGCCGTGCACCGGCACTACACGGTCGGGCTGCGGATCGACGTCGCGCCGCCCGGCAACGACTTCCCGCTGCACGAGGACGCGCGGCCCGCAGTGCTGATCGCCGGCGGCATCGGCATCACGCCGATCCGCGCGATGGCGCACGCGCTGCGCGCACGGGGCACGCGCTTCGCGCTGCACTACGCGGCGCGCAGCGCGCGCGAGACGGCGTGGGCCGGCGAGATCGCGCGCGAGCTCGGGCCGCGGCTGTCGACCTACTTCGCCGAAACGGGTCCGCGACTCGACGTGGAGGCGGTGCTGCGCGCGGCGCCGGCGGACGCCGTCGTCTACGTCTGCGGCCCGTCCCGGCTGATCGACGCGGTGCACGCGGCGGCCGCCCGCCACGGTGCCGCCGCCCGCGTGCGCTGCGAGCGCTTCGTGCCGGGGCGGCGCGACACCGACGCGCCGATCGCGGTGGAGCTGACCCGTTCCAGCCGGCGCGTCGACGTGCGGCCGGACCAGACCATTCTCGAAGCGGTGGAGGAGATCGGCGTGACCGTGCCCGCTTCGTGCCGCAACGGCACCTGCGGCACCTGCGCGACCAAGGTGCTGGCCGGCACGCCCGAGCACCGCGACCGCGCACTCACGGCGGCCGAGCGCGACCGCGCCGGGCTCATGTGCATCTGCGTCTCGCGCGCGGCCACGCCGGAGCTCGCGCTCGACCTGTGAGCGCGGCGCCGGGCGATCGGCCCGGCGTCCGGTCGCCGACCCGGCCGCGGGGCGTGCTGCTCAGAAGCCGGCGTAGCCGCCGCAGCGATCCCAGTAGCCCAGCTCCAGGTTGGAATCGGACCAGTACCAGCAGAGGTCGGCCGCCGGCGGGGGCGGCGCCACGCCGCGCGTGATCGCGACGATGACCGCGCCCAGCGCGACGCCGGCGATGATCTCGCCGGTGCGGTCGCGGTCGCGGTCCCACCGCCCGTGACGCAACTCGCGTCGAACCTCGCGCCGCGTCTCCCAGCGCTCGCGCGCGATTTCGCGTTGGCCCTCGCGGATCCAGTTCGTGCGCGCGTCGGTCGACAAGATCAACAGCCCGGTGCAGTTCGGGCAGGGGACGCAGTTCACCGCCGGCCAGATCGTGGTGGGCGTGCCCGTGCCCGGCCTGTCCGACGAGGTCTACCTGCAGTACTCGCATGTCTTCAATCCGCAGCTCGTCGGGACCATGTTCGTCTCGCGCAGCATCCCCCGCGACGGCCTGCGCGCCGTGGCGACCCGGGGCACGCAGACGTGGACCACGTTCGCGGCGGGCAAGCCGCGGCAGGAGGGCGGCACGCTGCGCATGGGAGGCCGCTGAGCGCCGGGACGCCGTCGCGGCGCCTGGCCGGATCGCCGACGGCCCGCGGTGGGGCGGCCCGCATGCTCGTCGCGCCGCCGGCCGCCGGTGGCTGACAGCGTGCGCGCGATTGGGTTCGCTGCACCCGATGCGCCCCGCGGGCGGGCCACCGCCGGGTGTTAAGGCCGCGCGCATGATCGAGGCAAGTCCGGGCTACGAGACGAATCGGGCGCGCATCTCGCTCGCGCTGTCCGAGTTCACGGTGCCGCTGTTAAGCCGCATCTACCAGGCGCTCGACGGCGACAAGGTCGCGGCGATCGTGCTGCACGCGGTCGCGCACCGCAACGTCGAGGCGTGGCTGGCCGAGCAGAACAATCCGGAAGGGGTCCGGCAAGACCCCGCGCGCCACACGGCCGTGATGCGGCCGTGCAACGCGCTGTCGACCGCCGTGTCCTGCGCGCTGCCGCGGGAGACCGTCCGCCGCAAGGTCGCGCTGCTGATCCGGCGGGGCTACATCGACCGTGCCGCCAACGGCCACCTGTACCTGACGCCGACGGTCGGGGACGGGTTCCAGGAGATGACTGCGCGGCTCGTCGAAGGGCTCCTCGCCACGGCGAAGCGTCTCGATGCGCTGCTCGCGGACCGGCCGACGTCGCTCGGGCCCCTGCGTCTCGACTGAGCAGTCCGGCCGCACCGGCGGCGCACTCGCAGGCGCCTGCGGCGGCCGTCCGCGTGCCGCGGGCGACGAGCGGGCGGGCGCCGCCTACATCCCGCCGTTCGCGTACGTCGGCGCCAGCAACTGCGGCGCGGCCGCGTCGCGCGACGGCTCCAGCACGGTGATCCGCCACAGGGTCCGCGCGTCGCTCGGATCGATCAGCGTGGCCGAGTGCAGCAGCGACGCGTTGTCCCAGATCACGACGTCGCCGACGCCGTACCTGAAGCGCAGCAGGTACTTCTGCTGCGTCGCGTGCGCGGCGAGTTCGTCCAGCAGCGCCCGCGCCTCGTCGTCGGGCATGCCGACGATCCCGAACGAGCTGCCCGACACCGCGTAGAGCGACTTGCGGCCGGTGACCGGGTGGGGCCGCGCGATCCGGTGCGTGATCACCGGCATCTTCGCCTTCTGCTCGTCCGTCAGCACGGACGCCACCGTGCGGCTCCCCTCGTCCTGGTCGTTGCGGTTGCCGTAGTGATGGATGGCGACCAGCGGCTCGATGCGCCTCTTCATCGCGTCCGGCAGGTCGTCGTAGGCGGCCTGCTGGTTGGCGAACAGCGTGTCGCCGCCGACCTTCGGCGCGACGCGCGAGTACAGCGTCGTCGCCCGCGCCGGCACCTGCAGGTACGAGTAGTCGGTGTGGAAGTACGTGCCGGCGTCCTGCAGCCCCGTGGGCTGCCCGTCCCTCTTCACGTTGGACAGGATCAGGATGTTCGGGTCCTCGGGGTGGTGGAACTGGTCGATCACGTGCGGCTGCGGCGGGCCGAACCGGCGCGCCCACGCGACGAACTGCGGCGGCGTGAGTTCCTGCGCGCGCAGCGCCAGCACCTGGTGGTCGTAGAACGCGCGCTCGAGTTCCGCGAACGTGGACGGGGACAAACCCCGCGCGAGGTCCACGCCCGCCACCTCGACCCCGAAGCCCGCCGACAGCGGCTGCATGTCCGGCATCGACGTCTCCTTGCAAGAGACTCCGCGCGCAGGTTGGACAACCCGCGCCGGGAGGAGAATGATAGGCGACTGCACCGTCCCGCGTAAGCGCCCCCGCCGATGGACACCCGACGTCGCACGCTGCTGGCCGCGGTCGCCGGCCTGCTCGGCGCCGGGCGGCGCGCGCAGGCGCAGGACGCCCACGCCGACGCGCGGGCCCGGCTGGTGCGCGAAGTGGAGGCCGGCTTCCGCGACACGGCTGGCGAGACGGGCCGCGCGCGCATGTCGCCGTGCGTGCGGCAGGCGCTGGAGCGGGTGCAGCGGCACCGGTTCGTGCCGCCGTCGCTCGTCGACTCCGCCTACGTCGACCGGCCGCTGCCGATCGGCATGGGGCAGACGATCTCGCAGCCGTTCATCGTCGCGCTGATGACCGAGCTCGCCGACCCCGCGCCCGACGCGCGGGTGCTGGAGGTCGGGACGGGCTCCGGCTACCAGGCCGCCGTGCTCGCCGAGTGCGTGGCGAAGGTGTACACGATCGAGATCGTCGCGCCGCTCGGCGAGCGTGCGCGCGCGCTGCTCGCCGAACTGGGCTACCGCAACGTCGACGTGCGCATCGGCGACGGCTACAAGGGCTGGCCGGAGGCAGCGCCGTTCGACGCGATCGTCGTCACCGCGGCGCCGGACCACGTGCCGCAGCCGCTGGTCGACCAGCTGAAGCCGGGCGGCCGGATGGTGATCCCGGTCGGGCAGCAGGCCGGCGTGCAGCAGCTGCTGCTGATCACGAAGGGGGCGGACGGCCGGGCGACGATGCGGCGGACGATCGCGGTGCGCTTCGTGCCGCTGACGCGCGAACGATGACCCGGCGTGCGGCGGACCGCGGTCCGCCGCGCCTTCCTACTTGAGAAACTCCGGCGAGATCAGGCTGGGCACGAACAGCACGACCTGCGGGAAGACGATCGTCAGGACGAGCACGCCCAACATCGGCATCAGCATGATCAGCACGTCCTTCAGGACGAACATCAGGCGGACCTTGCCGATCGCGCAGGAGATCATCAGGCACAGTCCGTAGGGCGGCGTCACCAGCCCGAACGCCAGCGCGACGATGCCGATCATCGCGAACTGCACGGGATCCATGTGCACGGCCTTGGTCATCGGCTCGAGTATCGTGCCGACGATGATGATCGCCGGAATCGCGTCGAGGAAGCACCCGACGACGAGGAACGCGAACGCGACGAAGAACCCGGTCGCGACGAGCCCCATCTCCCACGCGCCGACCGATTCGAGCAGGATCTTGGGAATCTGGTAGTACGCGAGCAGCCAGCCGAAGACGCTCGCCGTTCCGACGCAGAACAGCGCGACGCCGGCGAAGCGCCCGGTCTCCAGCAGCGCCGTGTGCAGCCCCTTGAGGCCCAACTCCCGGTAGACCAGCGTCGACAGCGTGCCGGCGTAGAGCACGGCGATGGCCGCCGACTCGGTTGCCGTGAACCAGCCGAACACCTTGCCGCCGATGATGATGAGCGGCGTCAACAATGCCGGCACGGCGACGCCGACCGCGGACACGAACTCCCCGAACGTCGAGCGCACGGAGGTCGGATAGCCGCGCAGCTTCGCGTAGCCGTGGACCGTCGCCATCTGCACGCCGGCCAGCAGCATGCCCGGCACGATGCCGGCCAGGAACAGCGCGCCGATCGAGACGCTGAGCGTGCCGCCCCACACGATCATCAGGATGGACGGCGGAATCACCACCGCGAGCACCGACGACACCGCGGTGATCGCCACCGAGAACGACAGGTCGTAGCCTTCCTTGACCTGCGCCGGAATGAAGATCTTGCCCAGGCTCGCGGCGTCCGCGGTGGACGAACCCGAGATTCCGGCGAAGAAGAACGAAAGCACGACGTTGCACTGGGCGAGTCCGCCGGGCATGTGCCCGACCATCGCCCGCGACAGGCGCAGCAGCCGCGTGGTGATGCCGCCGACGTTCATCAGGTTGGCGGTCAGCAGGAAGAACGGGACGGCGAGCAGGATGAACGAGTTGTACGCCTTGAACGTCTCGTTGAAGACGATCATCGGCGACAGCCGCGGCTCGATCACCATCACCGGGAGGCACGCGAGCCCGAGCGCGAACGCCACCGGCACGCGCAGCGCGATCAGACCGAAGAATCCGGCGAAGAGAGTGAGCGCGGCGATGCCGGGCGTGAGAAGCGCGCCTCCCATCATGCCCGCGGCTCCCCGTTCGCGAGCACGCGCAGATTGTCGCGGATCTGCGGGCCGAGGAACAGCAGCCACGTGACGCCGGCGAGCGGCCAGGCGACGAAGATGAACGGCATCGGCAGCTCGGCGAGCTCCGAGGTCTGGTTCCACCCGAACTGCACGAACTTGATGCCGAACCACACGAAGACGAGCGCCATGCCGAGGATGCCCGCGTGCGCGACCAGCTTGAGCGCGGCGTTGGCGCGCGGCCGCAGCTGCGGCCAGACGTCGATGTCGAAGTGCGAGCCGTCGCGGATGCCGATCATCGCGCCGAGCATGATCATCCAGATGAAGAAGAAGCGCGCCATCTCCTCGGTCCAGATGTAGCTGGGAATGAGCGACGTGTAGCGCGAGACGATCTGCAGCGTCACCGGGACGATCAGGATCGCGACGGACGCGACCAGCAGCCAGCTCAGGAGCCGGTAGTAGCCGTCGATGAACTTGCGCATGGGCCGGGCCGATGGCGGAGGCGAAAAAAGTCCGGCGGAGCGCGGGCCGCTCCGCCGGACCGGCTGGCCACCGCTACATCGAGTTGATCTTGGCGTAGATGCCGTCGGCGCCGATTTCCTTCGCGTAGTCCGCCATCACCGGATCGGCGGCCTTCTTCATCGCGGCGCGGTCGGCGAACGGGATGCGCTTCAGCTTGCCCGCCTTCTCCAGCGCGTCGAGCTTGGCCGAGTCCTCGGACGATTCGATCTGGCGGCCGTGGACGCCGGCCTCCTTGCCCGCCTTGACGATCGCCGCCTGCAGGTCGGGCGGCAGCTTCTTGAACGTCTTGCCCGAGAACGCGAGCGGGCGGATCGTGATCGCGTGCTGCGTCATCAGCAGGTTCGGGCCGACCTCGTAGAACTTCATCGCCTCCACGCCGGCCGCCTCGTTCTCGCCGGCGTTGATCACGCCGTTCTGGATCGCGTTGTAGACCTCGTTGTACGCGATGACGGTCGGCGCCATGCCGATGGCGGAGAACGTCTTGCTCCAGATCGGCGCGCCCTGCACGCGCACCTTGAGGCCCTTCAGCTCGGCCAGGTTCTTCGCGGACTTGTTCGAGAAGATGTTGCGCGTGCCGCCGCCGGCGTAGCCGATCAGCATGACGTCGGCCTTCGCCGCGATCTCGTCGGCGACCGGCTTCAGCGTGTCGGCGTCGAGCACCTTGTTCCAGTGGTTCAGGTCGCGGAACAGGAACGGCGCGTCGATGAACGGCGCCGCCTTGGAGAACGTCGACATGTGCGCGGGCGACACGATCGCGTAGTCGACCGACACGCCCTGGTTCATGTACGCGAAGTAGTCCTTCTCGAGGCCCAGCTCGCTGTTCTTGTGCAGCACGAAGTTGATCGGCTTGCCGTAGTACTTCTGCGTCAGTTCCTGGAATTTCACCAGCGCCTTGGTGAACGCGTGGTCGTCGTTGAACTGGCTGGCGCCGTGCAGCGTGATCGGCGCCTGGGCCAGGGCACCGCCCGACAGCGCGAGGCCGGCAACCGCCAGGCCGCGCAACAATGCGCGAATCGAAAATCGCATCTTGTTCCTCCTCGGATCGTGGGGTCGTCCTGTCGGCGCCGTCCTGCGGCCGCAAGGGCCGCGGCGGCGCTCTGGTCAGGTGGTCCGACCAATTGTTGCCCGATGGCCACCCGCTGTCAACGCGCGGCGTTGTGCCGCGCACCATCGGCGGCCCGGCAACGCGCACGGGCGCCGTCCGCAGGACCGCCGCGCTCGCGTCCCGCGCGTGCGCGGCCGGGGTCGTGTGCAGTGGGTGGCGCCCCGGGGGCGCGCGAAGCGTCAGTGGTGCGGCATTCCGGCCGGGGCCGTGAGCGCCCGGACCGGCACCTTCACGTCCTGCGTCGTCCGCTTGCCGTCCTTGCCGACGAACGTCAGCGTGATCGGCACCGTCTCCCCTTCCTTCAGCGGTCCCTTGAGGTCCATCAGCATCACGTGATAGCCGCCGGGCTTCAGGTTGACGGTCTTGCCCGCCGGCAGCGGCAGTTGCGGGATGGCGCGCATCCTCATGACGCCGCCGTCCATCGACATTGCGTGGACCTCGACCAGCCCGGCGACCGGAGACGCGGCCGACACCAGCGCGGTGTCGACAGGACTCGTCAGATTCATGAAGGCGCCGGTGGCGCTCTGCGTGGCGACGGTGCCGCGCACCCACGCATCGGCGACGGTGACCTGCGCGAACGAGGGAGCGGCGACCAGGGCGAGGGCGAGGGCGAGCAGCGAGAGTTTCGACGACATGGCGATCCTTCCTGTGCGAGTTGGCGACGCGCGCGGCACGCGGGCCGGCGCGTTCGCAGCGTGGCGATGCGCGGCGTGCGGGCCGCGCGTGACGGGAGACTAGCCGGCCCGGGGCGGACCGCGCGCGAGCGGCGCCGCGAGCGCGGCGTGCGGCCGCGCGACCGGCACGGCGGGCGGACACTTCGTGGCGAGGCGGCGCGGCGCGGGCGCCGCCGCGGCGGCAGGCGGCAGCGCCGCGCCGGTTCCGGGGACAGCCGTCGCAGCGATCGCAGGGATGCCGGCGATCGTCGGCCGGCGCGCCGGGCGCCGGCGTTCGTTCGGCGCCCGCGACGCACAGGTCCGCGCCCGGCCCGGAGCCGCCGCCGGACAGCGCGAGCGGATGCGCCGGCGCGCCGGCGAGCGCGAGCATCGCGAGCAAGGTGAACGCTGCGGCCAGCCGGCGCTTCATCGCGTGCATTCTACGCATGTCCGCCCGGCGCGGCGGCGACCGATGTCGCTGCGGGACGGCGTGGGATAATCGGTGCATGGCTGTTACTCCCGTCGTGACGTCGCGCGGCGCGCCGTTCGCCGTGGCGGCGTGGCTCCTCGTCTGCTGCGCGCTGGTGTTCGCGATGGTCGTCGTCGGCGGCGTGACGCGTCTGACCCACTCGGGACTGTCGATCACCGAGTGGCAGCCGATCGTCGGCACGCTGCCGCCGCTGTCGCAGGCGGACTGGGACGTGGCTTTCGCCAAGTACCGCGAGACGCCCGAGTACCGGCAGGTCAACCGCGGGATGACGCTCGCGGAATTCAAGGGCATCTTCTGGTGGGAGTACTTCCACCGGCTGCTGGGCCGCTTGATCGGCGTCGCGTTTCTGGTGCCGTACCTGTGGTTCGGCGCGCGCCGCCTGATCCCGCCGGGCTACGGCTGGAAGCTCGCGGGCATCTTCGTGCTGGGCGGTCTGCAGGGCGCGCTCGGCTGGTACATGGTGAAGAGCGGGCTCGTCGACGACCCGCGCGTCTCGCAGTTCCGGCTGACGGCGCACCTCGGCCTCGCGTTCGTGATCTTCGCCGCGATGTTCTGGGTCGCGCTGTCGCTGCTGGCGCCCGCGCGGATCGAGCGGCCGGGGGCGCGCGAGCGCTCGGCGCGGCGGTTCGCCTACGCTTTCGCCGCGCTCGTGTTCGTCATGGTGCTGACCGGCGGCTTCGTCGCCGGCATCCGTGCCGGCTTCGCGTACAACACGTTCCCGCTGATGAACGGGCACGTCGTGCCGCCCGAGATCATGATGATCGATCCGTGGTGGAAGAATTTCTTCTACAACATGGCGACCGTGCAGTTCGACCACCGCCTCCTCGCGTGGGTGCTCGCGTTCGTCGCGCCGCTGCTGTGGTGGAAGGTGCGCGCGGCGGAGGGCGCGCCGGCGCGGGCGCGCACGGGTGCGCATCTCGTGCTCGCGGTGCTGTTCGTGCAGATCGCGCTCGGCATCGCCACGCTGGTCCACGTCGTGCCACTGTCGCTGGCGGCCGCGCACCAGGCCGGGGCGCTGCTGGTCTTCGCGCTGGCGCTGCATCTCGCCCACGCGCTGCGCTAGCGCGCGGCGGCGCCGGGCGCGTCCTTTGCGCCGGGTCAAACCGGACGCGCGGTCGCCGCGGGATACTGGCCGCGCTTCGCGCCTCGTCCGGCGACGAGGCGGGTTTGGCGTCGGGGCCGTCGCCGCGTCCGGTCGCCGGGCTCGCCGCGGCGCCTTGGGCGCGCGGCACGATGGCGTCGCGTCCGACGGCCGCAAGTCGTCCCGCGCACGCCTTGCTGGTGTGCGATCTGACACAATGGGGGTTCGCCCCTCAGCTGCCGCCATGCCGCCGCAATCCGCGCCGTGATGCACACCGTTCCCGCCCTGCCGACACCCCGTGCCGCCGGCGAGCCTCCGCCGATCGCGCCGGGGTCGCTGTCCGCGTGGGCGATGGCGCTGCGGCTGCGCAGCCTGCTCATCGCGATCAGCCCGGTGCTCGTCGCCGCGGCGCTGGTGTGGGAGCGCACCGGCGCGCTCGACGTGACCGCCGTCGTGCTCATCCTCGGCGCAAGCGTGATGATGCAGGTCATCACCAACCTCCAGAACGACATCGGCTACACCGTGCGGGGCGGCGAGCGCGGCCGCACGCGGACCGGGCTGCCGCGCGCGACGGCGCTCGGCCTGCTGACCGCGCGCCAGGTGCGCACGGCGATCGCGCTCGCGATCGTGCTGGCGATGCTGCTCGGCCTGCCGCTGGTCGCGGCGCGCGGCTGGCCGGTGCTGGCGATGGGCCTCGCGTCCATTGCCGCGGCACTCGCGTACATGGGCGGGCCACGGCCGATCGCCTACACGCCGTTCGGCGAGTTCGTCGTGTTCGTGTTCTTCGGGCTGACCGCGGTGGCCGGCGCCGACTACGCGCTGACCGGCGGCGGCGTCCCGGCGACGACGTGGCTCGCTGCGATCGCGATGGGCGCGCTCGCGGTCGCGGCGCTGGTCGTCAACAACCACCGCGACCGGGAGCACGACCGCGGCGTCGGGCGCCGCACGTTCCCGGTAGTGTTCGGCGCCGATGCGTCGCGCGCGCTGTACACGCTGTCGCTGCTCGCGCCGTTCGTGCTGGTGGCAGCACTCGCCTGGGGCATCGGGTCGCCATGGCTGCTCCTGCCGCTGCTGTGGCTGCCGGTAGCGCTCAGGCTGCTGCGCGACTTCCTCGCGTGTCCGCCCGGGCTCGCGTTCAACCTCATCCTGTTCCGCACGTTCAAGCTCGAACTCGCCTTCGCCGGACTGCTGGCGACCGGCGCGGTGCTGGCCCGGGTTCTGGAGTGACCGCGCCAGCGTCGCGCGTGGCGGTCGCGACCGCGGCCGCACCGATGCGTGGGATAATGACCGTCCGATCGGCGGGCCCTCATGCCCGCCGGGCCGGATTGCCATGACCGAGAACCGCGCGCTGGACGAACCGCTCACCGATGCCGAGCTCGACGAGCTCGAGGGATTCCTCGCGTCCGACGCGGTCCCCGAAGACTGCATGGACCTCGAGATGCTCGACGGCTTCCTGGCCGCCATCGTGAGCGGGCCGGAGTCGATCCAGCCGTCGGAATGGCTGCCGCAGGTCTGGAGCGACGGCGGGCGCAGCGCGACGCCGGCCTACGGCAACAGCGCCGAGGCGCAGCGCATCATGGGGCTGATCCTTCGCCACATGGTCGGCATCCAGCGCACGCTGGCCGAATCGCCGACGCGGTTCAAGCCGCTGCTCTACCTGCCCGAGGAGAAGAAGTCCGAGGACCGGCAGCCGCCCGAGGGCACCGCTTGGTGCGAAGGCTACATGGCCGGCGTGAAGCTGCGCGAGGAGGCGTGGCAGCCGCTCTACGATGCCGAGGACGCGCGCGACTGGGTCTTCCCGATCGAGGCGCTGGCATTCGGCGAGCAGGATCCCGAATTCGCCGAGTGGATCGACGACAAGGAGAAGCGCGCGAGCCTCGTCGACGAGCTCGCCGTCGCGTCGGTGCTGATCTACCGGTTCTGGCAGGCGCGGCGCACGACGCAGGCGCGCGGCAGCGGCGCGCGGCGCACGCTCTCCGACGCGGCGCGCAAGTCGCGAGAACGATTGCATTGACGTGACCGGATTGCCCCGGCGGGCTGCGCCCCGCCGGCGAATTGGTCACGTGTTCGTCGCATATCCGAGCGAGATGACGAGCGCCTGCGCGACGCACAGCGGCGCGACCAGCGACCGGAACTGGACGGACGAGTCGTCGCCGACCTCCAGCGAGACGTTGGCGGCGCGCGCGAGCGGCGACACCGGGTGGTCGGTGATCGCGATGACCTTGGCGCCCTGTCGCCGCGCCGCCGCGGCCGCCTCGACCACGTCGGTGGTGTAGTTGCGGAAGCTCGCGGCGATCAGCACGTCGTCGCGGCCGATGGCGCGCAGCTGCTCGCGCAGCATTCCGCCCACCGAGTCGAGCAGGAACGCGCGGACCTCGAGCTGAGCGAGGCCGTAGGCCAGATAGCCCGCGACCGGGAATGCACGCCGCTGCGCGAGCAGGTACACGGTGCGCGCGCCGGCCACGAGGTCCGTCGCGGCGGCAAGCCGCCGCGGATCGAACCGCTCGCGCAGGCTCTCGAGCTCGTGGATCGCGCTGTCGGCGACCTGCCGCAGCACGTGGCCGCGGTCGCCGCCGGAGCGGCGCATCGCGGCGATCCGCTCGCGGTACGTGCCCGAGCGCTCGACCAGCCGCGCACGGTAGATCCGCTGGACTTCGGTGAATCCCCGGAAGCCGAGCGCGTTCGCGAAGCGGATGACGGCGGAAGGCGGCACGCCCGCGGCGCGGGCGATCTGCGCGACCGTCGACAGCGCCATCGCGTCGGGATTGCCGAGCGCGTAGCGGGCGATCGCCTGCAGGCGGTTGGGCAGGCGCGGATACGCGTCGGTGATCGCGCGGGCGAGATCGTCGTGGTGCGTGGCGCTGGCCATGCGAATGGGCGCGGGGCGCCAGCGGGCTCGGAACGTTCATTCTACGGTGGAACGGGCGACCGCGCGCGGCCGGCCGGGGCGAAAGCCCGCCGGCCGCACCCGGTTGCCGGCGCGATTACACGCGGGCGGCCGGCGCGAGCAGCGCGTGCGTGTCCGGGTGCCGCCGCATGTAGGCGCGCACGTACGAGCAAAGCGGCATCACCTTGAGGCCGTTGTCGGCGGCATGGTCGAGCGCGGCCTGCACGAGCGCGGCCGCGACGCCGCGTCCTTCCGCCGCGGGCGGCACCTCGGTGTGCATCATGTGCAGCGTGTCGCCGACGCGACGGTAGTCGACGTGCGCCAGTCCGCCGTCGACGCGGGCCTCGAAGCGACCCTGCGCGAGGTCGTGGACGATGGGAAGCGATGGGGTCGGGTCGTTCATCGGGATGGTGGCGGTCGGTTGCGCGAGGTTTGTTCCGCGCGATTGTACCGGCCGCGGCGCAGTGGCGCGGGCACTGCGACGCGTGCGGTACCATGAGGGCCGGACCACGCGACCCGTGATGAGCATCGAAACCGCGCTGCGCCACTTCGACTGGGCCACGCTTTTCGTCGCCAGCGAGTGGGCGCTGCGCATCGGCGCGCTGGTCTACGTGCCGCAGCGGCGGCCGCCGAACGCGGCGCGCGCGTGGCTGCTGCTCATCTTCTTCCTGCCGTGGTTCGGCTTCGTGCTGTACCTGCTGATCGGCCGCGCCTACATGCCGCGCCGGCGCCTGCGCGTGCAGAAGCAGATCTACGAGCTGATCCGGCGCCTGGCGCAGCGGCCCGAGGCGTTCGACGCGTCGCTGGCGGCTGCGGCCTCCGCGGAGCTGCAGCCGGCGCTTCGGCTCGCCGACCAGCTGTCGGAATTTCCCGTGACCGGCGGCAACCGGTTCGAGCTGCTGCCCGCGTACGAACCGGCGATCGACCGCATCGTCGCGGAGGTGGACGGCGCGCGGCGCTACGTGCACATGCTGTTCTACATCTTCGAGGACGACGAGGTTGGCCGGCGCGTCGCGGAGGCGCTGCAACGCGCGGCCAAGCGCGGCGTGGCGGTGCGCGTGCTGATGGACGCGATCGGGTCGCGCGCCGGACTGAAGGGGCTCGGGCCCGGCCTGCGCGCCGCGGGCGCGGAGGTGGTGCCGGTGATGCCGCTGCGGCTGTGGGGGCCGAACGCCGCGCGCTTCGACCTGCGCAACCACCGGAAGATCGTCGTCGTCGACGGGGCGTGCGCGTACTTCGGCTCGCAGAACATCGTGAGCGCGCACGCCAACCGCGGCATGGTCAACGAGGAGCTGCTGGTGCGGTCTACCGGGCCGATCGTGCGGCACCTGCACGCGGTGCTGCTCGGCGACCGCTTCCTCGAGGTCGGCAACCTGCCGCCGGAGTCCGGCGACCTGACGCCGGCACCGGCCGCCGCCGTGCTCGACGGCCTCGCGCAGGTCGTGCCGAGCGGCCCCGGCTACAACGAAGGCACCGCCGAGGCGGTGATGATCGCGCTGATGTACGGTGCGCAGACGCGTGTCGTGCTGACGTCCCCGTACGTGATCCCGAGCGAGCCGTTCCTGGGCGCGATGTGCAGCGCGGCGCGGCGCGGCGTGACGGTGGACCTCATCGTCGACGCCGAGTCGAACAAGCCGCTGGTGCAGTACGCGCAGCAGTCGTTCTACGACACGATGCTGAAGGCCGGCGTGAACATCCACCGGCACCACGGGAGCTTCCTGCACGCGAAGCACATGAGCGTGGACGCCGACGTGGCGCTGATCGGGTCGTCGAACCTCGACATCCGGTCGTTCGCGCTCAACGCGGAGGTCAGCGTGCTGATCTACGACCGGTCGGCGGTCGCCGACCTCGTGCGGGTGCAGGACGACTACCTGCGCCACTGCGACACCGTCACGCGCGAGGAGCGCCGCGCGCTGCCGCTCGCGCGCCGCGCGCTGGAGAACCTCGCGCGGCTCACGGACTCGCTGCTGTAGGCCAAGGGCAAGCCCCCACGCTCGCTCCGTTCGCCGCTCCCGGGGGCACAGGGCAGTCCCTCGGGACGGCCCTTCGGGACGGAACACGGCCCCCACGCTCGCTGCGCTCGCTGCCCCCGGCCGCCCTCGCGCGCGGGCGAAGCCGGGTCGCAGACCTCCGCGAGGGCGACGGCCGCCACCCCCCCCCCCCCCCCCCCCGCCCCCGCGGGCCCGGGCGGGGGGGGCCTCGGGACGGCCCTTCGGGACTGCCGGCGCCCCCGCGCGCTCAGGACCCGCCGGCGAGCAGCTGCCGCATGCGCGCGAGGTCGTAGCCGTCGCGCCGCATCTCGTACTCCTCGATCAGCGCGACGAGCTCGTCGAAGCGGCGGCTCTCGGGCGTGCCGGGCTCGGCGAGCATCAGGTCGTCCAGCTCGTCGAGCGCGGCCGCGTACGCGGACTCGTCGTGCAGCGCGGGCGGTTCCGGGAGTCCGGGCATGGCGCACCTCCTTCGCGGGCGAAAGGGATCGCCCGCATGATCGAGGCGCGGCCGTCTTGCCGCCATCGGCCGAATGGCCGAGACCTCAGGTCTTCCCGGGCGTTCCGGTCGGCGCCGCCGCCGCGGCATCGCCCGGCGCGGGCGCGGATGGCGCAGGCGCGTCCGCCGCGGTCGCGACGTGCGTCGCGCCGCGGTGCGCGAGCGCGGTGAGCGTCGCCGTCCCGAGCACGATCAGCATCACCGCGCCGAACGGGAAGCCCTCGATGCGGCCCGTGTCGCGGGCCGCGAGGAACAGCAGCACGGTGATGAGGCCGCGCGGCGCGATCCACACGAGCGCCTCGGCCGCCGGCTGCCGCAGCGCGCGCAGGATGAGCCAGCGCGACGCGAGGACGAGCGCGATGCCGGCCGCCGCGATCAGCCACGCGCGTACCGACAGCATCGTCTGCACGTCGGTCCAGTACCCGAGCAGCAGGAAGAAGAAGCTCTTGGTCGCGAACGTGAGCTCCGCCACCAGTCCCTTGAACTCGGAGAGCGTGTTCCCGTAGTCCTCGTCGTGCAGCGCGCGCAGCCCGGCGTGCCAGTGGAGGAGGTGCGGATTGTTGATCAGGAGCCCGCAGACCAGCACGACGATGAGCGGCGACAGGTGCAGCTCCTTGCCGATCGCGTAGAGGAACACGAGGCCGGCGAGCAGCGGCAGGAACCGCACGTGGCCGACGATCTGCGTGACGAAGTAGTAGAGGACGACGGCGGCCACGACGGCGACGGCGAGCGACACCGCGCCGCCGCCCACGAGGTCGAGCGCGAACACGTCGATCGAGCCCTCGGCCGCGAGCCACGAGTAGAAGACGAGCACGCCCAGAATGTCGGACAGCGACGACTCGTAGACGACGAACTCGCGCGGCTGCGCGGGAAGCCCGGCGGCGCTCGGGATCGCGACGGCGCTGCTGATGACGGCGAAGGGGATGGCGGCGAGGATGGCGGCGGCGGTGGGCAGTCCCAGCAAGTACCGGAACATCAGCGCGAATCCGGCGAGCGTGGCGACGAAGCCCAGCGCCGACGACGCGGCGGACGCGGCGATGAGCGGCAGGCGCTCGCGCGTCACCGTGAGATCGAGCGCGCCTTCGAGCACGATGAGGATCAGGCCCAGCGTGCCGATGATGGGGACGATCGGATCGACCCAGCGGTAGTGCAGCCCCAGCGCGTCGAGCACCTGCCGCACGACGAGCCCCGCGACGATCAGCAGCACGACGGCCGGCAGGCGGAAGCGCCGGCCGAAGCGCTCGAGCGCGTAGGCGAACAGCAGCAGGCCCGAGGCCGCGAGGATCGCCGTGTTGGTCATGGGCCGATGGCGTCGCGCCGATGCTGCGCTCGCGGCGTTGACGTGGCGGGCGGCGGGCGGGGGAGAACGCCGCCGCCCGCGGCGCGGGGATTACGGCAGCTGGATCTTGCCGCCGCCCGGCAGGCCGCCCATCGGCAGGCCGCCGCCGGCGAGAGCGCTCGCGGTCCCCGCGGGCGGAACGATCAGCCCGGAAGACGCCTGCCGGCGCAGCTCCTGCAACTCGCGCATCGTCCGCTCGATGCCCTCGCGCGCGGCGTCGCCGTACTTCGCCACCGCCTCCGCGAGGGTGCGCGCGTCGATCTCGAAGCTGACCGGAAGCGCGCCGACGTTGGTCATGATCTGCGCCTCGCCGGCGTAGACCGTCGGGCGGGACGGATCGGGCGCGCCTTCGGTCGTGATGGGCACCATCAGGCGGATCGTGCCCACCTTGCGGTCGGTGATGATCTCTTCGCGATAGAGGGACGCGGCGTCCATCGCGGCGTCGGGGTTGCGGGGTTCGGCGGCCATGTCGGGCTTTCGGTCGGGGCGCAAAGGCAGGTATTTTAGTCGACACCCCGGCAGTCCCGATGGGCTGACCTGCCGCCGCAGGTGCGGCGATCGTCGGGGCGGTGGGATCCGAGGTCGTGGCGGGCGGGCCGATTGTCAACCCGTCCGCGGCCCGGCCGTTGAAGGAGATGTTCCCCGATCACGGGGCGGAACCGTTCGTCGGCTGCCCCGGGGCCGGTCCCCGCGGCTGGAACCGCCCGCGAGGGCCCGTGTCGCACCAGCAGCACCCGCACGAGGACCTTCCCCATGAAACTACTCGCCATCGCACTGTTCGCGGCCGCCGGGCTCGTCGCGCATGATTTGGCCGATGCGCAGGGTCGCCCGGGCGGCGGAGGGGGTGGCGGTGGCGGACGGCCACCGGGCGCCGGGAGTCCCGGAGGCGGTGGCGGCTCGGGTTGGAGCGGCAGCCGGCCGGGTGGTGGCGGCGCCGGCTGGAGTGGCAGCCGGCCGGGCGGCGGCTCCGGCTGGAGCGGCAGTCGGCCGGGCTGGAGCGGCGGGTCGGATGGAGCGGGAGTCGCCCTGGCTGGAGCGGCGGTTCCGGCTGGAGCGGCGGTCGGCCCGGCTGGAACGGAGCGCACTGGAACGGCGGCTGGCGCGGCGGGCCGCGCCCGGGCTGGGGCGCGGGGTGGAACGCGGGCTGGCGGCCGGGCTGGGGCGCGGGCTGGCGGCCGTACTGGGGGCCGGGCTGGAACAACGCCTGGTGGGGTTGGAACACCGGCTGGGGTTGGGGCTGGAACGGGTGGTGGGGCCCCGGCTGGGCCGGGTGGTGGGCCGCGCCGGCATGGGGCGCCGGCTGGGGCTGGCCGACGGTGACCGTTGCGACGCCTATCGTCGTCGAGCAGGATGCGACGGCATTCGCGGCACCGGCGCCGACGACGCTCTGGTACTACTGCACCGAGCCGGCCGGCTACTTCCCGTACGTGCAGACGTGCAACCGCGCGTGGATCCCGGTGGTTCCGCAGGCGTCTTCCGCGGGCTGACCCGATGCGCGCACGAATCGCATTGCTTCCGCTGGCCGTGGTCGTGCTCGCCGCCGGCTGCGCGACCGTTCCGAGCGGACCGTCCGTGATGGCGTTGCCCGGGCCGCAAACGAGCCCGCCGCAGTTCCAGAGCGACCAGGCCGCGTGCCAGCAATTCGCGCTGGATGCGGTCGGCGGCCAGTCGCCGAGCGACGCCGCGGCCAACAGCGCCGCCGCGAGCGCGGTCGTCGGTTCACTGCTGGGCGCGGCGACCGGCGCAATCCTGGGTTCGGTGACCGGGCAGGCGGGGTACGGTGCCGCGTGGGGCGCCGGGGCCGGTCTGCTGTACGGCGGCGCGGCGGGCGCGGGCGCCTCCGCCTACACGTACCAGGAAACGCAGCGCCGCTACGATGCCGCTTATCTGCAGTGCATGTACGCGCGCGGCAACCAGGTGCCGGGGCGCATGGTGTCGCGCGCTGCGCCCGCGTCGGCGCAACCGCCCGCGTATCCGCCGCCGAACACGCCGCCGCCGAGTGCCCATCCGGCGCCCGGGCAGCCGCGCATCGCGGCGCCGCGCGCGACGCCGCCGGTCGCGAGCGCGGCGTCGCGCGCGCCGCCCGCCCCTGCTGCCGCGGCATCACCTCCGTCGGCGCCAACGCCGGGCTTCGGCGTGCCGTCCGGGCCGGTGCAGCCCGGACCCGCGGTGCCGGTGACGCCGCCCTCCAACTATCCGCCGTCGGGCATTCCGCCGCCGGACACGCCGCCGCCAGTCGGCGCCACCTGACGCAGCCGCTTCCGGACGCGGGAGCGCGGCGCGGGCAGTCGCTCAAGCCGGCGCCGCGTGCGCCACGCGCTGGCCGTGTTCGCGCGTCGCGTGGAAGCCGACCTGCGGCCAGCGCTCCATCGCCACCTGCAAGTTGAAGCGGTTGGGCGCGAGATACACCGGGTTGCCGTCGACGTCGGTCGCCAGCGAGGCGGCGCGGTCGCGCTCGAAGTCGCGGCGCACCTTCTCGTCGGGGTAGGTCAGCCAGCGCGCGGTGGCGATGCCCGCGTCGTCGTAGATCGCATCGACCTTGTACTCGGCGGCGAGGCGGGCCGCCACGACCTCGAACTGCAGTTGGCCGACGGCGCCCAGCAGCAGCGTGTTGCCCACCGCGGTCTCGAACACCTGGATGGCGCCCTCCTCGCCCAGCTGCTGCAGGCCCTTCTGGAGCTGCTTGGCCTTGAAGGGATCGCGCGGGCGTGCCACGCGGAAAAGCTCGGGCGCGAAATACGGGATGCCCTTGAACTGCAGCGCCTCGCCTTCCGTCAGCGTGTCGCCGATCTGCAGCTGGCCGTGGTTGTGGATGCCGATGATGTCGCCGGCCACCGCGTCCTCGCTCTGCACGCGCTCGTTGGCCATGAACGTCATCACGTTCGACAGCTTCAGCTCGCGGCCCATCCGCTGGTGCTGGACCTTCATCGCCGGGACGTAGCGCCCCGAGCACACGCGGAAGAACGCGATGCGGTCGCGGTGCCGCGGGTCCATGTTCGCCTGGATCTTGAACACGAAGCCGGTGAACGGCGCTTCCGTCGGCGCGACCATCCGCGCGGTGCCATCGCGCGACTGCGGTGGCGGCGCCCACTCGACGAGCGCGCGCAGGATCTCCTGCACGCCGAAGTTGTTGATGCCCGACCCGAAGAACACGGGCGACTGCCGGCCGGCGAGAAACTCGGCGAGTTCGAACGGCGAGCTCGCGCTGCGGATCAGATCGACGTCGTGCCGCAGCGCCGCCATCTCGCCGGGATAGAGCGCGTCGAGGCGCGGATTGGCGAGTCCCTCGATGAGTTCGGTGTCCTCGGCGCGGCGCTCCTCGCCCGGCGTGAAGCGGACGAGGCGGTCGTGCCGCAGGTCGAACACGCCGCGGAACGACTTGCCCATGCCGATCGGCCACGTCACCGGCGCGCAGTCGATCCGCAGCACCGACTCGATCTCCTCGAGCAGCGCCAGCGGCTCGCGCACCTCGCGGTCCATCTTGTTGACGAACGTGATGATCGGCGTCGCGCGCAGCCGGCAGACCTCGAGCAGCTTGATCGTCTGCGCCTCCACCCCCTTGGCAGCGTCGATCACCATGACGGCGGCGTCGACCGCCGTCAGCACGCGGTAGGTGTCCTCCGAGAAGTCCTGGTGGCCCGGCGTGTCGAGCAGGTTGATCGTGTGCGCGTCGTACTCGAACTGCATCACCGAGCTCGTCACCGAAATGCCGCGCTGCTTCTCGACCTCCATCCAGTCCGACGTCGCGTGCCGCGCGCTCTTGCGCGCCTTCACGGTGCCGGCCATCAGGATCGCGCCGCCGAACAGCAGCAGCTTCTCGGTCAGCGTCGTCTTGCCGGCGTCCGGGTGCGAGATGATCGCGAACGTGCGCCGGCGGGCGACGTCGCGCACGAGGTCGGCGGGATGGTCGGCGTTCATGGGGCCAGGAAAGAAAAAGCCGCCGGCGTGGTGCGGCCGGCGGCAACAAGGAGTCAAGGCGATTATACCAAGACAGACCCCCTTCAGCGCGGCGGCGAGCGCCCGGTCAGCTCGCCGCGGATCGCGCCTAGCTTGGCCTTCACCCTGGCGGCGTTCGCCGGGCCCATGCGCAGCATGATCTTCTGGCCGGCGGAACGCGCCTCGAGGTCGGGATCTGCGTACACCCAGACCACCTTGGGCTGCGCGAGGCGGGGGGCGGCGACGTCCGGCGCCGCGAGCAGGTCGTCGATCGCCTGCACCAGCCGGTCGTTGAAGTACCCGTCCGGATAGCCCAGCTCGACGTAGGCGGCCTGGAACAGCGGGTAGAGCGCCACGTAGGCCGCGACCAGCCGCTTGGCGTCCGCGGCCTCCATCGCGACGACATAGGGGCGGTAGCGCAGCGCGTTGGCGGCGGCGATCGTGGCGTCGCCGTCGCGCTCGTCCACGGCGAAGGCACCGGGCACGGGTTTCACCGGCATCAGCCGCACGGCGGCGGTCCGGCGCGGCAGGTTGTCCACCGTGGCGACGAAGCGCCGCACCAGCGCGTCGGGATGGAAGAGCCGCGCGAAGGCGTCCCGTCCGAACAGGGCCGCGGCGGCTTCCGCCGCCACGGAATCGCTCTCCCCGATCGCCGGCAATGGCGGCGCCCCAGGCGGCGACTCGGGCAGCGGGTAGGCGATGGGCGGCGGTCCGGCCGGCGCGGGCGGGGCGGCCGCCTGCGGCGGCGGCGGGGCCATGGCCGGCGCCGGCACCGGGGCAAGGCGCCAGAAGTACAGGCCTGCGGCGATCGCCAGAACCGCTGCCGCGGCTACCCACGCCCACGAGGATTTCATGCGGTCTCCTTCTCGCGTCCGGATTGGACTCGCGCACGGCCGGAATGGTTGCGCGCCGCGGCAGGTTCCGGCACGGCGCCGCGCGCCATGACCCGCGTCAACCTGCCCGCCGCCGGTTCCGTGCACAATAGCGCGAGACTCACAGGGGGGCACCATGGGCTACCGAACCTTCCTCGTTCACGTCGACGACAGCGAGCAGTCGGAGCGGCGCCTCAAGGTCGCCGCGCAGCTCGCTCGCGCCTTCTGCGGCGAGCTCGAGGGCGTGTACGTGACGTCGACGCGCGAGATGACGCCGTTCACGTCGGCGATCCTGCCGGACTCCGTCGTGGAGAACCGGCTGCGCGAATCGGGCGACGCGCAGGCGCGGGCGGAGGAGCGCTTCCGCGCAGCCGTGGCGGCCGAGCACCTGACGGCCGCCCGGTTCACCGCCCCCGCGGGCGCACCGATCGACGCGGCGATCCTGCACACGTGCTACGCGGACATCGCCGTCGTCGGCCAGCCGCTGCCGGACGACGCGCACGCGGCGTTCGCCAACGACCTCGTCCACGGCATGCTGATGGGGGCCGGGCGCCCGGTGCTGCTGGTGCCCCACTTCGGCCAGTTCCCGACCGTCGGGACGAACGTGCTCGTCGCGTGGAAGGAGACGCGGGAGTCCGCGCGCGCCGTGTGCGACGCGCTGCCGTTCCTCAAGCGCGCGAGCAAGGTCGCCGTGATGTCGATCTCCGAGCCCGGCGACGGAAGCGTGCGCGAGTCGCAGTCGGACGCGGGCATCGCCGCGTACCTCGCGCGCCACGACATCGAGGCGAAGGTGCGCCACGAGATCGCCGAGGACATCGACGTCGGCAACCTGCTGCTGTCGCGCGCGGCCGACCTCTCGTGCGACCTGATCGTGATGGGCGCGTACAGCCGGCCGCGAATCTCCGAGCTCGTGCTGGGCGGCGTCACCCGCCTGATGCTGCAGGCGATGACGGTGCCGGTGCTGATGTCGCACTGACCTCGCGTCAGCGTCGTACCATGGCGGCGCCGCCACGCCCGGCGCCGCCATGACCCGGCCATCGCTTCGCCTCGTCGCGCACCTCGACATGGACGCGTTCTACGCGTCCGTCGAGTTGCTGCGCTATCCGGAATTGCGCGGCCTGCCGGTGGTCGTCGGCGGCGGGCGCCGGCACCAGCCGGTCGAGTCCGTCGATCCGGCCACCGGCCGCGTGGCGCGGCGCTTCGCGACGCTGCGCGGCTACGCGGGGCGGGGCGTCGTGACGACGGCCACGTACGAGGCGCGCGCGCTCGGCGTCCACTCGGCGCTCGGCCTTATGAAGGCCGCCGCACTGGCACCCGACGCGGTATTGCTGCCGACCGACTTCGACGCGTACCGCAGGTACTCGCGCCTCTTCAAGGCCGCCGTCGCGCGGATCGCGCCGCGCATCGAGGACCGCGGCATCGACGAGATCTACGTCGACCTGACCGGCGTCGAGCCGCCGAACAACCCCCCTCTCCCGCTTGCGGGAGAGGGCTGGGACGAGGGCGCCGAGCCGGAAAGCGAGATCGACGCCTGGTGGCGCGCCCGCGACGTGGCAAAGGCGCTCAAGGCCGCCGTGCACGAGGCGACCGGCCTCACGTGCTCGGTCGCGGTCGCGCCGAACAAGCTGCTCGCGAAGATCGCGTCCGAGCTCGACAAGCCGGACGGGCTCACGGTGCTCATGCCCGAGGACGTCGCGACGCGCATCTGGCCGCTGCCGCCGCGCCGGATCAACGGCATCGGCCCCAAGGCCGCCGCGAAGCTCGACGCGCTCGGCGTGCGCACGATCGGCGCGCTCGCGCACGCAGACCTCGCGTGGCTGATCGAGCACTTCGGCCGCAACTACGGCGCGTGGCTGCACGCGGCCGCGCAGGGCCGCGACGACCGCGACGTCGTCACGGAGAGCGAGCCCAGGTCGATCAGCCGCGAGACGACGTTCGAGCGCGACCTGTCGGTACGCAACGACCGGCCGGAGCTCTCGCGCATCTTCACCGACCTGTGCGAGCGGCTCGCCGCCGATCTGGCGCGCAAGGGTTACGCGGGCCGCACGATCGGCATCAAGCTGCGCTACGACAACTTCGCGACGGTCACGCGCGACCGCACGCTCGACGTACCGACCCAGGACGCGCAGGCGATCCGGCGCGCGGCCGGCGAGTGCCTGAAGCGCGTGCCGCTCGCGCGGCGCATCCGCCTGCTGGGCGTGCGCGTCGGCGCGCTGTCGCCGGTCGGCGTCGCCCCGCGGCCTGCGCCGCAATCGCCTGCGGACGATCGCTGAGGCCGGCGCAGTCCGGCGCCGGCGGGTCCGGCGCGCGGTCGTGCGCGAACAGGATCAGCCGAAGGGCCGCACGCCGATCAGCGGGCCGTGCAGCCAGACGCCGAACGCGGCCCAGGCCGCGACGCCGACGACGACGGCGAGCACGTTGCGTGCGGCCGAGCCGGCCGGATACACGGTCCCGACCGCGCGGTCGCGTTTGCGCGCCGACGCGTAGTCGGCGATCGCCCACGCGAGGAAGGCGCCGAACAGCACGACGTCGGCGAGCGTGCCGTTGGCGATCAGGTGCGCGAACGCCCATAGCTTGGTGCCGAGCACCATCGGGTGGCCGACGGCGGCCTTGATGCGCGTGCCGCGCAGGTTGCCCGCGACGACCAGCACGAACGCCGGCACCAGCAGCAGCGACGCCAGGTGGCGCGTCCACACGGGCGGCGACCAGAGCACGACCGGGTCCATCCGCGCCTGTCCGTAGCCCCAGACGAGCAGCACGAATCCCGCCAGCGCCACGGCCGAGTAGAGGCCCTTCCACATCCGCTCGCCCAGGCGCGCGACCTGCGCGGCGCGCCAGTCGTCGGCGAAGATGCGCACCGAGTGGGAGCCCAGGAAGAGGACGAGGCCGGCGACGAGATAGATCATGATCGGGACGGTAAGATGGCGGCCGCGCCCGCCGTGCGAGCCCGCATCTTAGCGTCAATCCGCGACCATGACCGATTCCAGCCAGCACGCCCGCTTCGGCAGCGGCCACGCCGTGCGCCGCGTGGAGGACGACAGCCTCCTGACCGGCCGCGGCCGGTTCGCCGACAACTTCTCGGTGGACGGTCAGGCGCACGTCGTGTTCGTGCGCTCGCCGCACGCGCACGCGCGCATCGCGGCGATCGACGCGGCGGCGGCGACTGCGATGCCGGGCGTGCTCGCGGTCGTCACCGGCACCGATCTCGTCCGCGCCGGCGTGAGGCCGCTCGTCCAGTCGGCCGACTTCAAGCGCGCCGACGGTGCGCCGACCGCGGCGCCGCCGCAGCACGTGCTCGCTGTCGACGCGGTCCGCTACGTCGGCGAGGCCGTGGCTGCAGTGGTCGCGCAAACGCGTACGCAGGCGCGCGACGCCGCCGAGAGCGTCGACGTCCGGTACGAACCGCTGCCGGCGGTGGCCACGATCGCCGACGCGATCGCGCCGGGCGCGCCGCTCGTGTGGCCGGAGGCCGCCGGCAACGTCGCGTGCGAAAAACGCCATGGCGACGCGAAGGCCGCCGCAAAGGTCTTCGCCGGGGCCGCGCACGTCGTGACGCTCGACCTCGAGCACCAGCGCCTGGCGCCGTGCCCCATCGAGCCGCGCAGCACGCTCGCGTTCGTCGATGGCGCGACCGGGCGCCTGACGCTGCGCGTGTCGTGCCAGACGCCGACCGGCCTGCGCGACGAGCTCGCGTCCGAAGTCCTGGGCGTCGTGCCCGAGAGCGTGCGCGTGCTGGTCGGCGACGTCGGCGGCGGCTTCGGCATGAAGACGGCGCTCTACGCCGAGGACGTGGTCGTCGCGCACTGCGCGCGCGCGCTCGGCCGCCCGGTGAAGTGGACCGCCGACCGCATGGAGGAATTTCTCGCGGCCTCGCACGGCCGCGACCTCGCGAGCCGCGCGTCGTTGGCCCTGGACCGCGAAGGGCGCATGCTCGCGCTGTCCGTGCATTCGCATGCCAATCTCGGCGCGTACGCGACGCCCGCGGGTGTGGTGATCCAGCTGCTGATCGGCCCGTGGGTGTCGACGTCCGTCTACGACATCCCGACGATCGACGTCCGTATCGCGGGCGTGCTGACGCACACGACGCCGACCGGCCCGTACCGCGGCGCGGGCCGGCCCGAGGCGGTCTACACGATCGAGCGGCTGCTCGACGCGGCGGCGCGGCAGACGGGGCTCGACCGCGTCGAGTTGCGCCGGCGCAACATGATCCGTCCGGCGCAGATGCCGTACCGCAACCCGATGGGCAAGACGTACGACAGCGGGCAGTTCGAGCGCGTGCTCGACCAGGCGCTGGCGCTGTCCGACTGGAGCGGGTTCGCCGCGCGTGCTGCCGCATCGCAGCGGCGCGGCCGCCTGCGCGGGCGCGGGATCGCGACGTTCGTCGAATGGACGGGCGCCGACGTGTTCGCCGAGCGCGTGATCGTCACCGTCGGCGGCGACGGCACGATCGAGATCTTCTCGGCCACGCAGCCGATGGGCACTTCGCTCGCGACCACGTTCGCGCAGCTCGCCGTCGACGTCTTCGGCGTGGCGCTCGACCGCATCCGGATCGCGTTCGGCGACACCGACCGCGCGACGGGCTTCGGCAGCGCCGGCTCGCGGTCGCTGTTCGTCGGCGGATCGGCCGTGCACGTCGCATCGGAGCGGACGGTGAAGAAGGCGCACGAGCTCGCGGCCGCGGAGCTCGAGGCCGCGGTCGAGGACCTCGAGTACCGCGAAGGCGTATTCCGCATCGCCGGTACCGACCGCGCGGTCGGCCTGTTCGACCTGGCGCGGAAGCAGCCCGACGCGCGCATCGTCGTCGAGTCGAAGAGCGCCGTCGCCGACGCGACGTGGCCGAACGGCTGTCACGTCTGCGAGGTGGAGATCGACCCCGAGACCGGCGCCGTCGAGGTCGTGGACTACTGGTCGGTGAACGATGTCGGCCGCGTCGTGAACCCGATGGTGGTCGCGGGGCAGCTCGAGGGCGGCGCGCTGCAGGGCATCGGGCAGGCGCTCGCCGAGCAGGTCGTGTTCGACCGCGAAACCGGCCAGCCGCTGACCGGAACGTTCCTCGACTACGCGCTGCCGCGCGCGACGATGGCGCCGCCGTTCGCCATGGCCACCGACGAGGCCACGCCGACGAAGGTCAACCCGCTCGGTGTGAAGGGTGTGGGCGAACTGGGTACGATCGGCGCGACGCCGACCGTCGTCAATGCGGTGCTCGACGCGCTGACGCGCGCCGGCGTCGGCAGCGCGGTGGATGCGCTGCAGATGCCGCTGACGCCCGAGCGTGTCTGGCGGGCCATGGGGTCAGACCCTCGCCGCACAGGGTCGGACCCTCGCCGCCGCGAATCGGCACCGTAAAGGGTCTGACCCTTAGCGCCGACCGACGCTGCGCATCCCGGCGGCTCGCAGCCGGCAAAGGGTCGGACCTCGCACGGGGCGCCAACGTGGCGCTTTGTGCGCGCGGTGTAACGGCGTGCCCGAGGGCCAGACGCTTGCTTACCGCCGACCGCCGTTGCGCCAGTACCAGAGCATCGCGCCGCCGCCGACGAGGCCGCCCAGGTGCGCGAAGTGCGCGACACCCGCCTGCGAGCCGCTGATGCCGAGGACGAGTTCGATCGCCGCGTAGACGACGACGAACACGCGCGACGGCACCGGGATCGGCGGGAACAGCAGCATCACCCGGTTGTGCGGGAAGTAGACCGCGTAAGCGAGCAGCAGCCCGAAAACGCCGCCCGACGCCCCGACCGTCGGGTAGAGCCCGCCCAGCCACTGCGTCACCAGCAGCTGCGCGACGGCCGCCGCGACGACCGACGCCATGTAGTACGCGAGGTAGCGGCGCGGCCCGACCACCTGCTCGATGGCGCTGCCGAACATGTACAGCGCGAACATGTTGAACGCGAGGTGCACGAAGCCGGCGTGGAGGAAGCCGTACGTGACGACCTGCCAGAGCTCGAAGGACACGACGCCGCCGCTCGCGCGGGACGCCGACAGCGGCCACAGCGCGAATGGACCGGCGAGCCCCGGCGCCAGCGACTGCAGCAGGTAGACGGCGACGTTGGCGACGAGGACAGCGGTGGTGACGGGGGGCATGGGGGCGAAGGTGGTGCCGGGTTTTCGCCGGCGCAACCCCGATTGTGCCGGTTTAGGGAACCATTGCCGTCGAACGGGTGTCATTCCGGGTCCCGGGCCGCCACAATGTCGGCGTCCAGCTGCCGCGTCGACCCGGAACCGACTGCCCTCCCGTGACCGTGCTGCGCTACCTCTGGCCCCGCTCCGTCCTGCTGCGCGCCCTCGTCGGCACGCTGGTCGCGCTCGGCCTCGTCACCGGCTGCACGACGCTGGAGGAGAAGGAGCGCGCGCTCACGTTCCGCGTCGAGAAGCGCGACGCCGGCTGGTACAGCGGCCAGCCGGTGGAGGTGCAGGACGTCTACCTGCCCGTGTCCGCGGCGCCGGACGCGCAGCGCATTCACGCGTGGTGGTGGCCGGACGCCGATCCGGACGCCCCCGTCGTGTACTACCTGCACGGCGTCCGCTGGAACCTGACCGGCCACCTGCGCCGGATCGAGCAGCTGCGCCAGTTCGGCTACTCGGTGTTCGCAATCGACTACCGCGGCTTCGGCAAGAGCGACGGCGACCTTCCGTCCGAACAGATGGTGTACGAGGACGCGATGGCCGGCTGGAAGTGGCTCACCGAGCGCCAGCCCGATCCGGCGCGGCGGTTGATCTACGGGCACTCGCTCGGCGGCGCGGTCGCCATCGATCTCGCGGCGAAGCTCGCCGCCGACGGCGCCGCCTGCCGGCCGCAGGCGCGCGGCCTCATCGTCGAGGCGACGTTCACGTCGCTGCCGGACGTCGCCGCGGAGCTGTCCTGGAGCTGGCTGCCGACGAGCCTCATCCTCACGCAGCGCTTCGACTCGATCTCCAAGATCCGCACGATCGACGTGCCGGTGCTCGTCGTGCACGGTGCGGGCGACCGGTTCATCCCGGCGAAGTTCTCGCAGGCGCTGTACGGCGCCGCGCCCGAGCCCAAGCGGCTGCTGCTGGTCGAGAACGGCTCGCACAACAACAGCATGTGGACGGGCAACGGCGACTATCAGCGTGCGCTGGCCGAGCTCTTCGGCAAGCCGGGCGAAGCCGTGCGCGCGCGCGCGGACCGCGCACCGTCCTCGCGAAGCTGTTGAGCCGACCGTCGTCCGCGCAGCCCGGGTGTCGGCGGTCGCAGCGTTGGTTCCGGAGGGCATGCGACCGGCGCATGCCATCTGCCGTTGCCTGCCTCCCCCTTCGTCTTCGCGAAGGCGGGGGACCGACTGTCGATGGTTTCCCTGCGCGATTGGACCGGGCTATGGCGCCGGGTCCGCGCCTTCGCGGGGACGACGACTCTGATGCGCCATTGCGTCTCGACATCGGCGCGCCGCGGCGGCACGCCTGGCGCCGTGCTGCGGTCGTGCGCCCTGGCACGTTGGCGAACGGCCGGCCCGCCGCGCGACCCGGGTCGGTAAAGGCACGCCGCCGGGACCGCCGGTCAGCAACGATGGCGCCAGTCGGGACAGCCCTTGCCGTGCGCGCACCGGGTGGCAGAATGCCCCATGGCCCTGCGCGATCACCCGCTGGAGTTCGCGCGCCCGGATGACGCGCGGGCGCTGGCGGCGATGTCGCGCGACCTGATCGAGACGGGGCTGGGCTGGGAGTACCGGCCCCAACGGATCGCACGGATGATCGCGGACCCGGACGCGGTCGCGCTGGTCGCGCGCGAGGGCGCGCTCGTCTCCGGGTTCGCCCTGATGTCGTTCGGCGACGAGCGCGCGCATCTCGCGCTGCTCGCCGTGCGGCCGGCGCATCGCCGCCGCGGCATCGCGCGGTCGCTCGTCGCGTGGCTCGTCGAGTCGGCGGCCGCGGCCGGCGCCGTGAGCGTGCACGTCGAGCTGCGCGCGGGCAATCATCCGGCGCACGCGCTGTATGCCGACGCGGGTTTCACCGAGACGCTGCGCGTACCGGGCTATTACCGCGGCCGCGAAACGGCGGTGCGGATGGTCCGCGTGCTGCGTGCGCCGGGACAGGTCCTGCCGGCGTGGCGGCCGCCCACGCTCGACCGGCGCTGACGCGCTACGCGTAGAAGAAGTCGACCATCCGCGCGATCTGGCCGCGCATCATCTCGCGGCCGCCGACGGTGGCACAGCCGCACTGCTCGGCCAGCGCGAGCAGCGGCGTACGCTCCGGCTTGACGATCGCGTCGAACACGACGAGCTCGCGCGGCAGCGAGTCGACCGGGATCGGCAGCCGCGCGTCGTCGAGCATGCCGACCGGCGACGCGTTGAGCAGGACGTCGGCGCTGTCCGCGTCCGCCGCGCCCGCGTGCACGGCCACACCCCGGTGCGCGCCGGCGACCCGCGCGGCGACGTCCGCGGCGCGCACGCCGTCGACGTCGTAGATCGTGAGCTGCGTTGGCCGTTCGGCCGCGACCGCCGCCGCGATCGCCGAACCCGCCCCGCCCGCGCCCAGCAGCAGCACGCGCTTGCCGGCGAGCGGGATCCCGCGCCGGCGGAATGCCTCCACGCAACCGAGGCCATCGAAGATCTCGCCGCGCCAGCGGCCGTCGCGCCCGCGCGCGAGCGCGTTGATCGCGCCGATCACGCGCGCCTGCGGCAGCAACTCGTCGGCGAGCGCGCAGGCGCGCGCCTTGAAGGGAATCGTGAACACCAGCCCGCCCAGGTTGCGCACCTGCATGAGCTGCGGCAAGACCGTGTCGAAGTCCTCCGGCAGCACGTGCAGCGGAACCAGCACCGCATCGTGGCCGCGGCCCGTCATCTCCGCCGTGATCATCTCCGGCGAGCGCACCTGTTCGATCGGGTGCCCGACGATGCCGAACAGGCGCGTCCTTCCGGATACGTAGTCGACCTGGTCGCGGCGGTCCGTCATTGCGCGATTATCGCGTGACCGGCTCCGACCCGGTGGGCCGGTCGTGGCCGATGCGCGCCGGCTCGAGCCGAGGCGTGGCCGCCTCGGCGTCCACCTGGTCCGCGTCGGCCGCCGGCTGGTCGACCACGATCGCCTCGTCGTCGTCCCCGCCGAGGAAGCCGCCGCTCTGGTGCGCCCACAGCCGCGCGTACAGCCCGCCGTGCGCGAGCAGGCTGCGGTGGTCGCCCTCCTCGACGATGCGGCCGCGGTCGAGCACGATCAGCCGGTCCATCGCGGCGATCGTGGACAGCCGGTGCGCGATCGCCACCACGGTCTTGCCCTCCATCAGCCGGTAGAGGCTCTGCTGGATGGCGGCCTCGACCTCGGAGTCGAGCGCGCTCGTCGCTTCGTCGAGCAGCAGGATCGGCGCGTCCTTCAGCATCACGCGCGCGATCGCGATGCGCTGCCGCTGGCCGCCCGAGAGCTTGACGCCGCGCTCGCCGACGTGCGCGTCGTAGCCGCGACGGCCCTTCGGGTCGCTCAGGCCGGCGATGAAGTCGGCCGCCTCGGCGCGCCGCGCGGCGGCTTCCATGTCGGCGTCGGTCGCGTCCGGCCGGCCGTACACGATGTTCTCGCGCACCGAGCGGTGCATGAGCGAGGTGTCCTGCGTCACCATCGCGATCGCCCCGCGCAGGCTCTCCTGCGTCGCGTGCGCGATGTCCTGCCCGTCGATCAGGATCCGCCCGCTGCGCACGTCGTAGAAGCGCAGCAGCAGGTTGACGATCGTCGACTTGCCGGCGCCGGAACGGCCGACGAGGCCGATCTTCTCGCCGGGGCGGATGACCAGCGACAGGTCGTCGATCACGTTCGCCTGCCCGCCGTACGCGAAGCTCGCGTGCTCGAAGCGGATCTCGCCGCGCGTGACCGCGAGCGGCCGCGCACCGGGCGCGTCGACGACCGCGTGCGGGCGCGACAGCGTGTTGATGCCGTCCTGCACGGTGCCGATGTGCTCGAACAGCGCCGCCATCTCCCACATCACCCAGTGCGAGATGCCGTTCAGGCGCAGCGCCATCGCGGTCGCGGCGGCGACGGCGCCCACGGTCGCGTCGCCCTGCGTCCACAGCCACAGCGTGGTTCCGGCGGTGGCCGCGATGAGCGCCATGGAGAGCACGTGGTTGACGATCTCGAAGCCCGTGACGAGGCGCATCTGCGTGTGCACGGTGGCGAGGAACTCGGCCATCGCGCCGCGCGCGTACGCGGCCTCGCGCCGAGCGTGCGAAAAGAGCTTCACCGTGACGATGTTGGTGTACGCGTCGGTGATGCGGCCGGTCATCAGCGAGCGGGCGTCGGCCTGCTCGCGCGCGACGCGGCCGAGCCGCGGCACGAAGTACGACAGCGCGGCGACGTAGAGCGCGACCCACGCGAGGAACGGCACCAGCAGCCGCGCGTCGAAGCCGCCCAGCACGGCGAGCAGCGTGACGAAGTAGATGACGACGAACACGATGAGCTCGCAGACGATGAGCCACGTGTCGCGCACGGCCAGCGCCGTCTGCATCACCTTGGTCGCGATGCGCCCGGCGAACTCGTCCTGGAAGAAGTGCATGCTCTGCCCGAGCATCCAGCGGTGGAAGTTCCACCGCAGCAGCATCGGGAAGTTGCCGAAGATCGCCTGCTGCTTGATCGCGGACTGCAGCGCGACGAACGCGACGCTCCCGGCGAGCACCCCGGCCAGCAGCAGCAGGCGGCCGCCCTCGCGCGTCCACAGTTCCGCGGGCTCCACCTGCGCGAGCCAGTCGACGATGCTGCCCAGCATGCTGAACAGCAGCGCCTCGAATGCGCCGATCACCGCCGTCAGCGCCACCGTTGCCGCGAGCCACGGACGCAAGCCCGCCGAGCACGCCCACAGGAACGCGAAGAAGCCGCGCGGCGGCGCGGGCGGTGGGCCGTCCGGGTACGGGTGGACGAGGCGTTCGAACCAGCGCAACACGCGGGATCTCCGACGGTGGGCGCCGCCCGGCCGCTCGCGGGCGGGTGGTCCGCGGAACCGGTGCGCGCGGCGTGACGGCGCGCGGTTCGCGGCCGTGACGCGAGCGCGGATGTTAGCATCCGCGCTGAGCGCCCGGCGCCCGCATCGGCGGCCCGCGCCGCATCGCGCCCATGTGCGCCAGGCGACCCGAATCCGCAACCGACATGAACGCGACCTTCGATCTCGACCGGGCTGCCCGCATGCTCTACGACGCGCAGGGACGCAGCTTCGACGCCGTCTCGCGCGCGTGGACGTACGTGCGCAGCGCCGAGCACGTGGTGCACGGCGAGCGCGTCGACGTCGTCGGCGCCGCGACGTGGCTGCAGCGCGAAAGCGGCCACCCGCTGCGCGTGCCCGTCGGCGTCGTCGGCCCGCGCGAGGCGACCACGGCGCAGCTGTCCGCGGCGCTGCGCGTCGGCGAGCGGCTCGCCGACTGCGGGTTCGTCGTCGTCTGCGGCGGCCGCGGCGGCGTGATGCAGGCGGTGTGCGAGGGCGTCAAGCGCGTGGGCGGCACGTCGCTCGGCCTGCTGCCGGAAGCGGAGCCCGCGTTCGCCAACCACTACGTCGACATCGTGCTCGCCACCGGCATGGGCGAGGGGCGCAACGCGCTGATCGCGTGCGCGTCGTTCTGCCTGATCGCGATCGGCGACAGCTACGGCACGCTGTCGGAGGTGGCGCTCGGCCGCCAGTACGGACGGCTGGTCGTCGGCCTCGAAGGGGCGCCGCAGGTCGAGGGCGTCGTGCACGTCGATTCGACGCACGAAGCCATCGAGCGTGTCGCCGCGGCGGCGCTCGGGGTCGAGGCGTAGTCAGCGCGGCGGCACGGCCGCGAGGAAGCCCGCGATCGGGTCCCAGAATTCGCGCGTCGCGCCCAGCGTGTTGTGGTCGGCGCGCGGCACGACGATCCACTGCTTCGGACCGGCCCATGCGTCGTACAGCGCGCGCGAGCGCGCGACCGGAATGATCGAGTCCGCGTCGGCGACGAGCGCGAGCAGCGGCACGGTGCTCTGCACGGCGTCCGCGGCCGGATCGAAGCGCTGGCGCAGGAGCAGCGAGACCGGTAGCCACGGATAGTGGTGGCGCCCGATCGCCGCGAGGCTGTCGAACGGCGAGACCAGCACCGCTGCCGCGACGGGCCGCTGCGCGGCCACGTGCGCCGCCATCGCCGAGCCCAGCGAACGCCCGAACGCGACGATCCGCCGCGCGTCGACGTCCCCGCGTGCGGCGACCGCGTCGAAGACCGCAAGGCCGTCGGCGAGCAGCTCGCGCGCGGCGGGCGTCCCCTCGCTGTCGCCGTAGCCGCGATAGTTGAGCGCCACCAGCGTCCACTCGCGCGGCCAGCGGCCGTCGGCCAGCGTCCACGAGACTTCCTCGGCGTTGCCGCCGAAGTAGACGACGGCGGGCGCGGGGATCGGCGTGCCCGGGACGATCCACCCACGCAGCGTGGTGCCGTCGGCGGCCGTGACCGCGAGCGGCTGCGCGTGCGGCGGCAGGTGCGCCGTCGACGCCACCGGCTGCGGGAAGAAGATGAGCCGCTCCTGCGCGAACCACGCGGCGGCCGGGATGCCGACGACGAGCGCAGCGGCGACGAGCAGCCATTCCATGAGCGTGCGCCGCCAGCGCGGCGAATCGTTGGGCATCGGCGTTGACGGTCGCGCGGCATCCGTGCCCACGGCCGTCGGAACGGGTGTGTCCGGTCGCCTAGCATAATCGAACCGCAAGCGCGCAGCGCGGGCGGCGCGGACCGGCGCGCTACAATCGCCGTCCGCTCCCATCGCGGCGTTCCGCCGCCCATCCCGGACCCTCGATGTCGGAACTCGACCGCCTGCACGCCCTGCCCCGCGAAGCGCTGACCGGCCTCCTGCGCGGTGTCGAGAAGGAGAGCCTGCGCGTGCGGCTCGATGGCACGCTCGCGACGACACCGCATCCGGCGCCGCTGGGATCCGCGCTCACCCATCCCAACATCACGACGGACTTCTCCGAGTCGCAGCTCGAGCTCATCACCGGCGTGCACACGACCGGCGACGCCTGCGTGCGCGAGTTGACGGAGATCCACCAGGCGGTGTATCGCGCGATCGGCGACGAGCTGCTCTGGTGCGGCAGCATGCCGTGCAAGCTGCCCCACGAGGACGCGATCCCGATCGGCCGCTACGGAACGTCCAATCTGGGCCGCGCGAAGACCGTCTACCGGACCGGCCTCGCGCACCGGTACGGCCGGCGCATGCAGACGATCTCCGGCATCCACTACAACTTTTCGCTGCCGCTGCCGCTGCCGGACACCGCGTATTTCGCGCTGATCCGCAACTTCCGCCGCAATTCGTGGCTGCTGCTGTACCTGTTCGGCGCGTCGCCCGCCGTGTGCGCGTGCTTCGTCGAGGGCCGCCCGCACGAGCTCACGCGCCTTTCCACCGACACGTTCTACCTGCCGCACGCGACGTCGCTGCGCATGGGGCGACTGGGCTACCAGAGCGACGCGCAGGCGTCGATCGCCGTGAGCTACAACAGCCTCGCGAGCTACGGCGCTTCGCTGCAGGACGCCATGACGCAGCCGTATCCGCCGTACGAGGCGATCGGCCTCACCGACGGCGACGACTACCGCCAGCTCGCGACGTCGCTGCTGCAGATCGAGAACGAGTTCTACGGAACCATCCGGCCGAAGCGGCGGATCTTCCAGGGCGAGCGGCCGCTGCACGCGCTGCGCGAGCGCGGCGTCGAGTACGTCGAGGTGCGGCTGATGGACCTCGACCCGTTCCTGCCGGTGGGCATCGAGCCCGCGACGATGCGGATGCTCGACGTGTTCCTGCTGCACTGCCTGCTCGCCGACAGCCCGCCCGACACCCCGGAGGAGATCGGGACGTGGGGCCGCAACCAGTTGCTGGTCGCCTCGCGCGGCCGCGAGCCGGGATTGCGACTGCTGCGGGGGACGCAGGAGGTGGCGCTTGCCGACTGGGGCCGCGCCGTCGTGGACGGCTGCGCACCCATCGCGGCCGCACTCGATGCCGCGAACGGGACGCACGCGTACGGCGATGCGGTCGCGGCAGCGCGCGCCGCGCTCGACGAGCCGGCGACCACGCCGTCGGCGCGCGTGCTGCGCGTGATGGCGGACCGGCATGGGAACTCGTACTCGCGGTTCGTGCTCGCGGAGTCGCGGCGGCATCGCGAGGCGATTCTGGCGCTGCCGTATCCGGCGGAGGTCGAGGCGCGATTTGCGCGCATGGCGGAGGAGTCGCAGGTCCGGCAGCGGGAGATCGAGGCCGGCGACACGATGCCGTTCGAGACCTACCGGCAGCAGTACCTCGACCCGCGGCGGCTGGGGGTCTGAGCGGCGGCGGAGGGGCGGTCGCGGATTGGGTCCCCGCCGCGCATCGCGGCTGGGCTCGCCGGCCGGGGCACGGTAACATCGCGCGTGCGCGCCGCAAGGCGCCTGCCGTCCGCGGTTGCCACGTGCCACCGCGGACGCGATGCGTACGCGCCCCGTTCATGCCCCTCGTCACGCTTCAGGACGCCGAACTCGCGTTCGGACTCCATCCGCTGCTCGACCGCGCGTCGCTGACGGTCGACGACGGCGAGCGCATCGGGCTCATCGGCCGCAACGGAACCGGCAAGTCGTCGCTGCTCGCGGTACTCGCCGGCACCGCTCATCTCGACGAAGGCGAGCTGAAGCGCCGCGACGGCCTGTCGGTGGTGCTCGTCGAGCAGGAGCCGCGGCTGCCGCTCGCGTCGACGTTGCGCGAGAGCCTCGCGTTGAAGGCCGGCCTCGCCGCCGCCGATTCGACGCACCACGACGAGCGCGAACGCTGGCGCGCCGAGGCGCGGCTCGTCGAGTACCTGCACCGCTTCGGACTCGACGAGGCGGCCGAACCGAACGCGCTGTCCGGCGGCCAGACGAAGCGCGCCGCGCTGGCGCTCGCGTCCGCGCTCGTGCCGGACCTGCTGCTGCTCGACGAGCCCACCAACCACCTCGACCTCGACGGCATCGAGTTGCTCGAGGAGCTGCTGGCGAAGCAGCCGGCGGCGATCGTGATCACGCACGACCGTGCGTTCCTCGACCGCGTCACCACGCGGATCGTCGAGCTGGACCGCGGGCTGCTGCGCTCGTACCCGGGCAACTTCGCGCAGTACGAGGCGCGGAAGGCGGACGAGGTCGCGGCCGAGCGCGTGGCGAGCCGCAAGTTCGACGCGTTCTGGAAGCAGGAGGAGGCGTGGATCCGCAAGGGGATCGAGGCGCGGCGCACGCGCGACATGGGACGCGTGCGCCGGCTCGAAGCGCTGCGCGGCGAGCGTGCGAAGCGACGGGAGCGTCTGGGCAACGTGAAGCTCGCCCTCGCCGCGGGCGAGCGTTCCGGCAAGCTGGTCGCGGAGCTCAAGCAGGTGACGAAGCGCTTCGGCGACCGCGTCGTCGTGCGTGACATCGACCTCACCGTGATGCGCGGCGACCGACTCGGCATCCTGGGTCCGAACGGCGCGGGCAAGTCCACGCTGCTCAAGCTGCTGCTCGGCGAACTGGCACCCGACGCCGGCACGGTCCGGCGCGGCACGAAGCTCGCGGTCGCGTACTTCGACCAGCTGCGCGCCCAGCTCGACCCCGAGCGTACGCTGGCGGACACCATCAGCCCGGGCTCGGAGTGGGTGCAGCTCGCGGACGGGCGCAAGCACGTGCTGACCTACCTCGCCGACTTCCTGTTCCCGCCGCAGCGCGCGAGCGCGCCGGTGAAGATGCTCTCGGGCGGCGAGCGCAACCGGCTGCTGCTGGCGCGCCTCTTCGCGCAGCCCGCGAACCTGGTCGTGCTCGACGAGCCGACCAACGACCTCGATATCGAATCGCTCGAGATACTGGAGGACACGCTGCAGTCTTACTCCGGCACGCTGCTGCTGGTGAGCCACGACCGGCGCTTCCTCGACAACGTGGTCACCCAGACGCTGGTCGCGGAGGGCGACGGCCGGTGGAAGGAATATGTCGGCGGCTACAGCGACTGGATGGCGCAACGGCCGGTACCCGCGAGCGCCGCACCGGCGCCGGCATCGCCGCGCGCAGAGCCTCGGCGCACCGCAAGTCGCCCTGCGCGCCTCACGTTCAACGAGCAGCGCGAGCTGGAAGCCTTGCCGGCCGAGCTCGAGGCCCTCGAGCGCGAGCAGCTCGCGCTGACCGAACTCATGTGTGCCGCCGACTATCGCAAGCGCGGCGCCGATGCGATCAAGGCCGATCGCCTGCGCGCGACCGAGATCGAGCGGCTGCTCGCCGAGAAGTTCGAGCGATGGGGCGAACTCGACGCGAAGTCGCCGCGGAAGTCGGCGGCAGAGCCGTGATACCGGTGCGGCGACAAGGTACGGTTTGGGGCAGGCGCCCCGAAGCACCAGCATTACGGTTCTGACCCCGGTTTCCGGTCCCGCGCCGCCTCCCGCACGTCCGCCTCGAACAGTTCCTGCAACTGCGCGGCCGCCTGCGCGGTCGTCTGGATGAACTGCTGCTCGTCCTGCCGGACCGCGTATTGCAGGTCGAGCAGGCCGACGTCGTGCGCGCGGAAGATCGCGACGGCGCGCGCCGCCTGCTCGGAGTTCATGCCGATCGCGACCAGCGCCTGCCGCGCCGTGTCGAGGCTCGACTGGAACGTCTCGCGCTCGATCGCCTCGACTCCGAGGTCGCGCAGCCGGTACAGGTGCACCCGGTTGCGTGCGCGCGCAAGGATCGGCAGCGCGGGGAAGTGCTTGCGCACGACCGCGGCCGTCTTGAGAGAGGCGTCGACGTCGTCGATCGCGAGCACGAAGAGCTTCGCGTCGCGTGCCTTGGCGGACTCCAGCAGCTCGACGCGCGACGCGTCGCCGTAGTACACCTTGTTGCCGAAGCGGCGCACGAAGTCGACCTGCTGGTAGCTCACGTCGATCGCCGTGAACGGCACCCCGGCCATCCGCAGAACCCGGGAGACGATCTGCCCGTAGCGGCCGTACCCGGCGATGATCACCGGGTTTCCGGGGCCGTCGATCAGGTCGAACTCGGGCGGCCGCCGTTGTTCCAGCCAGCGCGCGAGGAACCGCTCGTGCACGACGAACGTCAGCGGCGCGAGCAGCATCGAGACGGTGACGGCCAGCACGAGGAACTGCGCGGTCGGGCCGTCGAGAATCCGTTCGGCGAGCGCCGCGGTGAACAGCACGAACGCGAACTCGCCGCCCTGCGCCAGCCACACGGCAACGCGCTGCGCGTCCTCGTTCGCCGTCCCGGCGGCGCGCGCGATTCCGTACGTCAGGCTTGCCTTCAGCGCGAGCAACCCCGCCGCCACGCCGAGCACGGCGAGCGGCTGCGCGGCGAACAGCGAGAGGTTCGCGCTCATCCCGACCGCCATGAAGAACAGGCCCATCAGCAGGCCCTTGAACGGCTCGACGTCGGCCTCGAGCTCGTGCCGAAACTCGGAATCGGCGAGCAGCACGCCGGCCAGGAACGCGCCGAGCGACATCGACAGGCCGATGGCGTTCATCACCAGCGCGGCGCCGATCACCACCAGCAGCGCGGCGGCGGTGAAGACTTCGCGGCCGCCGAACTTCGCGACGAGCTTGAGCACCGGGCGCATGACCAGCCGGCTGCCCACGACGACGACCGCGATGGCCGCCAGCCCCTTGGCAGCGGCCAGCCAGCCGTTGCCCATGTCCTCGCCGTCGGGCGAAAGCAGCGGCAGCAGCGCGATCAGCGGAATCACCGCGAGGTCCTGGAAGAGCAGGATCGCGAACGCGCGCCGACCCGCCGGACTCGACAGCTCGCCGCGCTCGCCGAGCCAGGCGAGCACGATGGCGGTCGACGACATCGCGAGTCCGAACCCGGCGACGGCTGCCGCCGGCCACGACAGGCCGAGCCCATGTGCGATCAGCGTTGCGACTGCGCCGGTGAGGGCAACCTGCGCGCCGCCGAGCCCGAACACCGGGTGCCGCAACGCCCACAACCGCGACGGCTCCAGTTCGAGTCCGACGAGGAACAGCAGCAGCACGACGCCCAGCTCCGCGAAGTGCAGCGTCGTCTCCGCGTGCGCGATCAGTCCGAGTCCCCACGGCCCGATCAGCGCGCCGGCGGCGAGATAGCCGAGGACGCCACCGAGCTTCAGGCGGCGGAACAGCGGGACGACGAGGACCGCGGTGCCGAGAAAGAGGGCCGCCTGCTCGAGAAACGACATGGTCGCGCGCTCCGATGAACGACGGGACGATGCCGGGCGTCAGGCGGATTCCGCCGGGGTGGCGGCCGCAGCGCGTTCCGCGCGGGCGGCCACACTCGCGCGAACCTGCGCGTCGACCGCCTGGCATTCGGGTCCGGAGAATTTCGCCGCCAGCGTGTCGACGAACACGCGCGTGCGCGCCGGCAGCAGCCGGCGGCCGGGAAAGACGGCCCACGCCGCCATCGGCGGGGCGTGCCAGTCCGGCAGGACGGGCGCAAGTTCGCCGCTGCGCACGTAGGCATCCGCGACGTGGTGCTTGGCGACGACGATGCCGGCGCCGGCGCGCGCCATGCGGATCAGCAACTCGGGCAAGTTGGCGGTCGCGCGGCCGGGCGGAATGCCTTCCCAACGCTCGCTGCCGCGCGTCAGCACCCATGGCGCCGGCTCGCCGGTGCGGGCGAGCAGGCGCAACGCGTCGTGTTCCATGAGCGCCTCCGGCTCGCTCGGAACGCCACGCCGAGCGAGGTAGGCCGGGGCCGCGTACAGGCCACCGCTCCACGTCGCGAGCCGGCGCGCTGCCAGCGTGGCGTCGTCCGGGAGGTCCCCCATGCGGATCGCCACGTCGAAACTCTCGCCGATCAGGTCGACGCGGCGCGCGGTGAGGTCGAGTTCGAGCGAGACCTCGGGATAGCGGTCCAGAAACTCGGTGAGCACCGACGAGAGCACGAGGCTCGCCAAGTCCCCCGGCATCGATACGCGCAGGCGGCCGCTGGGACGCGCCGAGCGCGACTCGGCGAGCAGGGACGTGGCCTCGACCTCCTGCGCGACCTGATGCGCGTGCTCCAGCACGCTGCGTCCGAAGTCGGTCACCGTGTTCTTTCTGGTCGTCCGCAGGAGTAAGCGCTCACCAAGCCTGGCCTCGAGCGCCGCGATCCGGCGTGAAACCGTCGACTTGGGAACCCCGAGTCGTTGGGCGGCGCGGCTCAAACTCCCCTCATCGGCCACCCGGGCGAACAACAGCAGGTCGTTCGGTTCGATCGTCATGCGTCCCCTCTTTGCTGTCGCGATTGTCCCAAGAATGGAACAATGATATCCATTTTGGCATCTTTAGACCACAGGAGGCAAAATATAGTGGCTTCGTCAGACACCCCAACGACCGGAGATCACGATGAACATCCTGCAAGTGAATTCGAGCGCCCGCCGCGAAAACTCCCACTCGACGCGCCTCGCCACCCGGCTGGTCGCGCGACTGCGCGAGGTCGACCCCGAGGCAACGCTCACCGTCCGGGACCTCGCCGTGGCGCCGCACCCCGTGCTGGACGAGGACGCGCTGGGGGCGCTCTTCACGCCGGCTGGCCAGCGGACGCCGGAACAGGCGGCGCGGGTGGCGCTCGACGACGCATTGATCGCGGAAATTCAGGCCGCAGATGTAGTCGTGCTGGGGGTGCCGATGTACAACTTCGGCGTGCCCGCGCAGCTCAAGAACTGGATCGACGCGATCGCCCGGGCACAGGTGACGTTCCGCTATACGGCCAGCGGACCGGAGGGCCTGCTGCAGGGCAAGAAGGCCTACGTCGCGCTGACGCGCGGCGGCAAGTACCGCAACACGCCGGCGGATACGCAGGTGCCGTACTTGCGGACCGTGCTCGCGTTCCTCGGCATGACCGACGTGCACTTCGTGTATGCGGAAGGCCTGGCAATGGGTCCGGACGCGGAGCGCACCGGCCTCGCGGCGGCGCACGACCAGATCGAAGCGGTGGTATAGGGTCGGCCCCTCGGGCGCGGCAACCAAAGGGTCTGACCCCTAACATGAAGCGGAGTGCATGTTAGGGGTCAGACCCCCAACCAAGGGAACTGCGCCTCGCAGGCGCGGACCCCACGACGGAGCAATGAACATGACGACGACGATTCCGACCATCACGACCGCCGGTGTGGTGACCCCCCGCACGGTCGAACGGGTGATCGCGGGCACGCCGACGTCCGACGGTGCCGGCGTCAAGCTCACCCGCGTCCTGACGCAGCCGTTGCAGCGGCGACTCGACCCGTTCCTGATGCTCGACGCGTTCGCGACCGACAATCCGCAGGACTACGTCGCGGGCTTTCCCGACCACCCGCACCGCGGCTTCGAGACGGTCACGTACATGATCGCCGGCCGCATGCGCCACCGCGACAGTGCCGGCCACGAGGGGCTGGTGACGAACGGCGGCGTGCAGTGGATGACCGCCGGGCGCGGCGTCGTCCACTCGGAACTGCCCGAGCAGGAGGACGGCCGCATGGAAGGCTTCCAGCTGTGGCTGAACCTCGCCGCCAAGGACAAGATGCGCGCGCCTTGGTACCGCGACATCCAGAGCCCGGAGATTCCGGAGTTCACGACACCGGAAGGCGTCGCGGTGCGCGTGATCGCCGGCGCGAGCCACGGCGTCGCGGGCGCGATGCAGCGCGAGACGACCGAGCCGCTGTACCTCGACCTCGGGATTCCGGGCGGCGCGACGTTCGTGCAGCCGCTGCCGGCGGATTTCAACGCGTTCGTGTACGTCTACCGCGGCGGCGTGCAGATCGGCGACGCGCAGGTGCCGGTGCAGCGGATGGCGATCCTCGCCAATCGCCCGGACAGCGACGGCGTCGTGCTGACGGCGCACGCGGCGTCGCGCGCGCTGGTGATCGCCGGACGGCCGCTCAACGAGCCGATCGCGCAGTACGGCCCGTTCGTGATGAACTCGAACGAGGAGATCTTCCGGGCGGTCGAGGACTACCAGGCAGGGCGGTTCACGGCGCAGGTCTGAGGCGACGCCGACTCCGCGTGGCATCTGCGGCGCGGCGTGCGGACCTAATACATATCGACCGGCTCGGTGTTCACGATGCAGATCCAGCAGCCGCCCGACGCCGCGACCTCGGTCACCACCGAGTAGGTGTTGAGGTGGGGAGCGACCATGTCGGCGGTGACGTACTGCAGGCTGCCGTCGGGCATCGGCACGAGCTGCCAGGTCCTGACCGGTGCGTTCGGGAACGCGCTGAAATTGACCCAGTTCAGATTGTTGGTCGCGACGCGGATGAGGCCGCTGCTGATGATGTTGGGGGATTCGAAGAACACGCCCTGGAACGCCCTTCCCTCGGCGGTCCAACCCTGATTCACCAGCACGTCGTTGAGATTCAGCGCGCCGCTGGCCTTCAGCACGATCGCCCCGGGAAAGACGAAGTCGTTGCTGTTGTTGTTGCGCAGCGTCAGCGAGCTCGTCGCCTGGACGATCAGGCTACCGCCGCCGTAGGACGGCTGGGGCACACCCGGAGGCCGAGTGCCGCCGAGCGGGACGGGCAGGTTGTTCGGCAACTCGCTCCAGGCCGGGGGCCATTGCGACGGCATGAGAACGTAGGCGTCGCCGTTGACCATGAAGTTGAGGAACTGCGGCGCGGCGCCGTAGTGATTGAGCGTCAGCTCGACCAGCGTGCCGCCGCTCGGATGGAACTGCAGGCTGTTGGCAAGGAAGTACGCGCCATGCACCGGATTGTTGGCGTTGCCGAAGGTCGAGACGTGGGCGACGTCGGCGCGGAACGCACCGCCGCCGCCGATGCGCGCGGCGTGCAGCCGCAGGTACCCGCCGCCATCGACCACGCCTTCGTTGACGAGCGCCTCGCCTTCGAAGTCCGTGGCGCCGAGCGTGTCGACGGTCAGGCCCGTGGCCGATGCAACGCTGCCCCCCGGCGCCACGGTGATGCCGATGGGATTGGCCAGGTAGAGGTACGGTGGCAGCGCTCCGTTGCCTCCCTCTGCCCGCAACAGGCCTGCGATCGTGCTTGCCGAATTGCCGGCGTTGTAGAGCACGGCCACCTGATTCGGTGCGCCCGAGCGCATGGTGAGCGAGTTGCCGGCACCGATGTCGAAGCCCTGGAAGTGCAGCACCAGAGAGTCACTTCCGCTGCCCGACACCAGCCCGAGCTGAATCTGCGCATTCGGCTGCAAGTCGGAAATGACGTTCCCGACCAGCGTTCCCCCGATGACGACGAGGTCGCCATATGGATTGGAAATCACGATCGCAGTGCCGGGCATCCCTGCCGCCGATGGCGCCACGGTGACTGCCGACCGCCCGACGAGGGTGTCGCCGGATCCGACATCGGCGGTCAGCACCGGAGTTTGCGGTGCATCCGCGAACGCGCTGACGCTCGCCATCACTGCCAGACCGGCGATGCAGAGGAACCTCGCTCCTTGGTGGAGCGTTTCCCGACAGTTGGACAGTTTCTTGCGCACGACCGACCCCTTCCCGAGTACCGGCGGCGCATCGGATACGACCACGTGCGCTCTACGGGGACGTAGCGCCGCACTATCCATGCATTCTGGGCCCGAGAGAATGCCGCGTCGTTGACCGCTGTCAACGCGCGTGGAATGGTCTTCGTGCCATGCGCATCGACCGCCGCCTTCCGCGCGGTGGCGATGATGCCCGGCGAGACTCCGTGTGCGGGCAGTGGGCCGGGGTGCGGAGCAAACGCACCGCGCCGAGCCTCACTTCCAGCAGAACTTCCGATCCGCCTCGTTCTCCTTGCGCTGCTGCCTGAACCGCGCGACGTTCTCGGCGTTCGCGAGGTAGTCGCGCTCCTTCGCGCCGTTCGCCTTCATGCCCGCGATGGCCTTGGCGAGGTTCTGCGCGCGGTCGCCCGGCCGCGCCGGCACCTGCGGCAGGAACAGCGCCTTGTACGGGTTGTCGATCGTCCACTGCAGCGCGCGCGCCGCGATCTTCTGCTGGTTGGCGATGTCGCAGAACGCGTAGCCGTTGATGACCGGGCCCGCGAGCGTCGCGAAGCTCTTCACGGCGTCCTCGACCTGCGCGAGCTGCGGCGCACGGACGTCGGCCACGCCGTCCAGCGTCAGGTAGCGGTTCTTCGCCGCGTAGAACCAGAACACCGCGTCGTCGCGCCGGCCGACGTCGTACAGGCGGATCGCGAGGACCATCAACGTCATCGGCGTCAGCAGCGCGTTGTTCTTCGCGATCTCATCGCGCGCACGGGCGACGTCTTCCGCGCGATTGGACGCCAGCAACGCGTCGTACGCCTTCGCGACGGCGACTTTCGGCGCGCCGCCTGCGTCGCGCGCGGCCTCGTAGTACGGCGTCACGTAGATGCCGATGTGCCGGACCGGCTCGGCCGCGCGGACGGCGGGAACGGCCAGCAGGCCGGCGCAGAGTGCGGCCAACAGCGGGCGGATCGAGATGCGGATCATGCTTTTCACTCCGTCGTGAACGTCCACACCGTCGCGATGCGGTCGCCCGCGACCTCGTAGACGACGGCGATCTCGAACGGCCGCTCGCGCACGCCGCTGATACGCTCGTGGTCGATGACGCGGCTGCCGAGCGCGATCCGGTTGACGACCTGCGCGTGGAGCGCCGGCAGGTTGAAGCGCTGCGTCCGATAGAACTCGGTAAGCGCACTCTTGCCCACGATCGCCGGCTCCGGCGCCGGCGGCCGGAACACGCGGACGTCGTCGTGGTAGCAGGCGACGAACGCGGCGAGGTCGCGCGCGTTGTACGCGTCCACCTGGCGCTGCACGACCTCGACCGGATTCACGCTTCGCGTCCCCCGTGCGCCTCGGCGGCGCGGACCGGCGGCAACGACGAATGCCACCGGGGCGGAGAATACCTGCAATGCGGGCCCCCACGCGATCGAGCCGACGAATGCGAGGCGCGCGATGGCGTAAGATGTCGCGCTCCGAACGCGAAGCCACCGCCCGCGGTCGAACCGACGATGGCCGACTCCAACTCCACGAACTGGGCATTCCCGACGGCGCTGCAGCCGGACGCGGCGGCCGTCGACTTCGACCTCCCGCGCGCGCTGAACGCCGTCGTCCGCCTCGCGTCGCGCGTCCCGGACGACGCCTTTACCGCGCCGCTGCTCGGGACCGAGCGCGAAGGCAACGGCGTCGTGATCCGCGACAACGGCCTCATCGTGACGATCGGCTACCTGATCACCGAGGCCGAAGCCATCTGGATCACGACCCACGACGGCCGTGTCGTGCCCGGCCATCCGCTCGCGTTCGACTTCGCCACCGGCATGGGCCTCGTGCTGCCGCTCGCGCCTCTGGGGCTGGCGCCGATCCCGCTGGGAACGGTCGCTGGCGTGGACGTCGACGACGACGTCTACGTGATCGGACACGGCGGCCGGCACCATGCGCTCAAGGCGTCGGTGTTCGCGCGCCGCGAGTTCGCCGGCTACTGGGAGTACCTGCTCGACGTCGCGCTGTTCACGACGCCGCCGCATCCGGAGTGGAGCGGCGCGGCGCTCGTCGACGAGCAGGGCCGGCTGATCGGCGTCGGCTCGCTGTTCGTGCAGGAGGCGGATGGCGAAGACGTGCAGAAGGGCAACATGTTCGTGCCGATCGACGTGCTGGTGCCGATTCTCGATGATCTCGTGGCGCGCGGCCGCACCGCGGGTCCCGCCCGGCCGTGGCTCGGCATGTACGCCGGCGACGACAACAACCGGCTCGTCGTGGGCGGCGTCGCGCCCGGCGGTCCCGCCGCCCGCGCCGGCGTCCGGCAGGGCGATCAGGTCGTGGCCGTTGCCGATCAGCGTGTTGCAACGCTCGCGGAGATGCTGCGCAGCGTGTGGAAACTCGGACCCTCCGGCACCGAGGTCCCGCTCACGCTCGCCCGCAACGGTGCGACGGTCAACGTCAAGGTGCGCTCGGCCGACCGCAGCGACTTCATGAAGAAGCCGTCGCTGCAATAATCGGGGTCAGGGCCGGCGAAGCGGAATCAGGTCGTTCGTCCTGCCGTCTCGATCGCGGCGAACACGCGTTCACAGCGCCTCCGGTCGCGTGCGTCGGCGATGCCGGGCTCGGCGCACCACGCGAGCAGGCGCTCGCCGGCGGGACCTCCGCCCGGCGTTGCCGCATCCTGGAACCGCCGCCGCAACTGCTTGACCTGCAGCGCAAGGCGCTGGGCGTGCAACTCGGCGGGCGATTCGAGGCCCAGCGAAAGCTCGAGTTCGAGCAGGATTTCGGCACGCGATTCCATGCCCCGTTCCATGCGCGACGCGTAGCCGGCGGCCGCGGCGTGGTCCGCAAGGGCGTGCAGCGCGGCATCGCGTCGCGCGAGCATCCTCTGCTCCCATGCGGGCGGGAGCGGCGGCAACGTCGACCACCGCTCGTCCGTCCCGGCCGTTGCCGCGTCCTGCGGCGGATCTCCGGCCGTACGCACCAGCGCATCGAACTCCTCGCACAGGCGCTCCTTCGCCGCCAGGGTGTTCCAGACCGCCGCTTCGCGCGAGCGGGCGCGGGCCGCCAGCGCTGCCTCGACCGCTGCCTTCGCGCTCCTGAACCGGGATTCGACGGCGCGCGGCACCGGATGCGCGCCGCCGGTCCGCTTCCGCCACTGCCCGTCCAGGTCGCGCAGCTCGCGACGCAGGTCGCTGTCGGCCTTGTCCGTCGCCGCCGCAAGCTGCGTGAGCTCCGCGCAAATCGCCTCCAACGCCCGCGCACTTTCGTGCGCGACGCCTTCGGCCTCCTTGCGCTTCGACTCGCGCGCTGCGAAGACGGCATTGCACGCGGCGCGAAACTGCTCCCAGAGCGCCCGCTCGTCGCGCTGGGGGAGCCCGAGCCCCTTGGCCTGCGCCTGCCACCTCGCCTGGATCGCCTTGACCCGCGACGGCGCGTCGCGCTCCATTGCCGCTGCCGCGAGCCCGATGGCCTCGTCGATCAGCGCCTGCCGCGCCGCTCTTGCCTGAGCGCGCGCCTCCGCCAGCGCGTCGCGCAACGGCGCGACCGCTGCCTTGAGCCGGGCATCGAAGGCCTTCCAGGCCTTCGGATCGACGCTGCCCAGATCGCCGTCGCGCCAGGTGCGATCCGTTTCGCGCAGCCAGTGCTCGATCGCGCGCCAGTCCCGGGGCTCGGGAAGCAGCGTTGCCGCGTGCGCCGCTGCCGTCGCGATGAACTCCTCGCGCCGTTTGCGGGCATCCCGTTTCTGCGCGGACACTTCCGCAAAGTGCCGGGCGGCCGGGGCATACGCGGTCTCGCACGCGCGGTCGAACCGTTCCCACAGCGCCTTGGGGACGCCGGCGTGCTGCTGGTCGAGCGCCTTCCACTCTTCGCGCAGTTTCCGGACTTCGGCCGCGAGCCTCGGCGCGTCCAGAGTGGCCGACGCGGCGGCCTCCGCGCGCTCGCACAATTGAATGCGCGCGTGCCGCTGCCCGAACGATTCCCAGCGCTCGAGCTCCGCCAGCTGCGCGACGAGCCGGGAGAGCCGCTGCGTCGTCGGCTTCGGCAGCAGGCCGGCGTCGGGCTTCCCGGTCCGGATCTCGTCGGCGGCGGCACGTGCCGCCTGCAGCTGGCCGGCTGCGAGCGCGCGCTCGGCGGCGTGCAGAAGGCCGTGAACCCGCTGCCGCGCCGCGCTGGTCTTCTGCTCCGCGGCGTGCACTTGCGCGAGCCGGCGTTGCTCGATCACGGTCAACGCGGCCTCGAAGCGCCGCGTCAGGTGCGGCGTTCGAATCCCTCGATTCAGGGCCTGCCAGCGATCCGGCAGCTTCGCGTCGTCGATGGCGGTGCCGCCGGCAAGCTGCTCGGCTTCGGCGACCAGCGCCTCGGCCTCGGCCCGCGCCTCGAGCTCCTGCGCCCAAAGCGTGATCCGCTGCTCCGCGGCATCCAGCTTCGCGAGCGCCGGGCGATCTTCGCGTGCGGCCGCCTCGTCGCGCAGCGAGCCAAGTTCGACGCGCAGCTCGGCGAGCGCCTCCGGCGTCGGCGGCGGATCCCGCATCCCGATCCACTCGTTCAGCCGGCGTTCGAATCGCGACCGCGCGCGCTGCTCCTCGTGCTCGCGATCGAAGCGCGCCTGCAATGCCTGGCGGGCCGCCTCCGCGCGCGCAATGCGGGCAGCATCGTCGCCGATGTCCAGTGCCTGCCAGCGCCGGTTGAGCTCGACCAGCGTCGTGAGAATCGGAGCGGGAGCGGTCGCCAGCGCTTCGAGCTGCACCAGCAGCGCGTCCGCCTCGGCCGACCGGGCGGCACGATCCGCGATCGCGTCGATCCGCTTCCGCGCGAGTCGGGCCACGCCGTGATCCTTGTTCCGGGCGGCGTCCGCGAGCTTGCGCAGACCCTCCGGCGTGCGCACGCGCTCCGCGGCGGCCAGGCGCGTTTCCGCATGCTCCGCCACCAGCGCGACCTCGACCAGCGATTCCTCGGCGCGAAGTGCGTCGATCGCGATGCGGCCACGGTCCGCGTCCCGCGCGCGTAGTGCAACCGCGGTCCGGATGGCATCGGTGCAATCGTCGGACATCAGCAGGGCCGCGGCGACTTCGGTCCGGGGCGTCGCGGCAAGCACCGTGCCCAGTGCCTCCGCGAGAGCTGCGCGCACCGCCGCGTCGGATTCCGCCTGCCATGCGGCGGCGAGCGCGTCGACGTCGGCGCAACGCGCGGCCGCCGCCGCGCGAACCTCCGGCGCCGGATCGACGGTCAGGAGGCGGGCGAGGTCGACCGAGTCCGGTGGCAACTCCGCCGCACCCAGCGCGCGCGTCGCCGGCTCGGCGTGCTCGTGCCTGGGGGAACCAAAGATGCGCTTCGTGATCATGGGAAAGCCTGCACCGTGCTCGACCGTTGGCGTTCGCTGTTGTCGCTGGAAGCGGGATGTTACCGAAAGTGTGGAACGTGTCTCGATGACGGGCGCGCCGCCGCGCCCCGCGCTGTGGGAAGGCGCGCAACGGATCCGGCGCGACCGGCGCCCGCGCGCAGCGAGCGCGACGGACGACATCGTCCTCGACATGCGATCGGCCGCATCCGCCGCAATGTCGCGTCCGGCCGCGACATGAACTATAGCGCCGGGCGGCGCAGGTGCCAGTCCGTCTCGTCCTGGAACGCACGGCCGATGCGCACGAGCATCGGTTCCATGAACGGCGCGCCGACGAGCTGCACGCCGATCGGCAGGCCGCTCCGCGAGAACCCGCCCGGCAGCGACAGCGCGCAGCCGCCCAGATAGTTGACCGCGCGCGTGAACGCCGCGAGCGGCGCGGTCGCCTCGTCGACCTCGGCCACCGGCACGGCAGCGATGGGCAGCGTCGGCATCAGCAGCGCGTCGTAGCCGCGCATCCACGCGGCGAACGCGGCCTGCGCGTGGCGCATCGCCGCGAGTTCGCCAATGTAGTCGGCTGCGGTGACGCCCTTGCCGCCGAGCGTGCGCTGCCGCACCCACGGATCGATCGGCAGCGCCAGGTCCTCGATGTACGCGCGGTGGTACGCGTACGCCTCGGCGGCAAGCAACCTGCCGACGCGCGCGGCGACGTCGTCGAAGTCGATCGGCGCGCGCACGTCGGCGACGTGCGCGCCCAGCGCGCGCAGCACGTCGATCGCCTCGTGGCGCACGCGGACGACGTCGTCGGCGACGTACGCGGGAAACTGCTCCGGCGCAAGGCACGCGATCGCCAGCCCGCGCACGTCCGGCGCGCGCGCGAGGACGTCGCGGAAGTCGACGTGCGGCGCCGCCAGCGTCGCCCGGTCGGCGGGATCGGGCCCGGCCATCGCGTCCGTGAGCAATGCGACGTCCTCGACCGTGTGCGCGAGCGGGCCGATCGTGTCGAGGTTCGTCGACAGGGGAATCGCGCCATGCAGGCTCACGAGCCCGTACGTCGTCTTGAGCCCGGTCAGTCCGCACAGCGACGACGGGATGCGCACCGAGCCGCCGGTGTCGGATCCGATGGCGGCCGGCACCAGCCCCGCCGCAACTGCGACCGCGGATCCGCTCGACGAGCCCCCGGCCACGCGATGGGTCGCCATGTCCCACGGATTCCACGGTGCGCCCATCGGCTCGTTGCGGCCCCAGCCGCCGAACGCGAACTCGACCATGTGCGTCTTGCCGAGCGGGATCATGCCCGCGCCGACGAGCTTCGCGACGGCCGTGGCCGTGTAGTCCGACGTGCGCCCGAGCCAGCTCTTCGATCCCGCCGTCGTCTGCCGGCCCTCGATCTCGAACAGGTCCTTGAGCGCGACCGGCAGCCCGTGCAACGGGCCGCGCGTCGCGCCCGCGCCGCGCTCGAGGTCCGCGGCGTCGGCGAGCTTCAGCGCGTCGTCGCGATAGACGTCGACGAACGCGTGCAGCTTCCCGTCGCGTTCGTCGATGCGTGCGAGGCACGCCTCGACGAGCGCGCGCGACGTCGTCTCGCCGCGTGCGAGGCGGCTGGCCAGGTCGGACAACGAGTGGAAGGGCAGATCGGCGGACATGGGCGCGCTCGCGGGAACGATGGGGTCGCCGCTACTTTACAATGAAGGGCATGTCCGCCTATCCGAACCTGCTCGCCCCGCTCGACCTCGGTTTCACGCAGCTTTCGAACCGCGTGCTGATGGGCTCGATGCACACCGGCCTCGAGGAGGCGCCCGACGGTTTCGCGCGCCTCGCGGCGTTCTACGCGGCGCGCGCGCGCGGCGGCGTCGGGCTCATCGTGACCGGCGGCATCGCCCCGAACCTCTCGGGTCGCCTCGAGCCCAGGGCATCGCAGCTGTCGTTCCCGTGGCAGGTGGCGCGCCACAGGCTCATCACCGATGCGGTGCACGCCGAAGGCGGCAAGATCGCGATGCAGATCCTGCACGCGGGCCGGTACGCTTACCACCCGCTCGCCGTCGCGCCTTCGGCGTCGCGCTCGCCGATCAGCCCGTTCCGTGCACGCGGCCTCACCGCGTGGGGCGTGCGCAAGACGATCGCCGACTACGCGCGCTGCGCGCGGCTCGCCCAGCGCGCCGGCTACGATGGCGTCGAGATCATGGGGTCGGAGGGCTACCTCATCAACCAGTTCGTCGCGCCGAAGACCAACCATCGCGACGACGAGTGGGGTGGCCCGTTCGAATGCCGGATCCGCTTTCCCGTCGAAGTGGTGCGGCAGACGCGGGCGGCCGTCGGTCCCGGGTTCATCATCGTCTATCGCCTGTCGATGCTCGACCTGGTCGAGGGCGGCAGCACATGGGACGAGGTGGTGGCGCTGGCGCAGGCGGTGGAGGCCGCCGGCGCGACGATCATCAACACCGGGATCGGCTGGCACGAGGCGCGCATCCCGACGATCGCGACGATGGTGCCGCGCGCCGCGTTCGCGTGGGTGACGCGGCGGATGAAGGGCGCGGTGACCATCCCGCTCGTCACGACCAACCGCATCAACGACCCGGCGACGGCCGAGGCCGTGCTCGCGCGCGGCGACGCCGACATGGTGTCGATGGCGCGGCCATTCCTCGCCGACGCGGAGTTCGTGAGGAAGGCGGCGGAGGGCCGCGCCGACGAGATCAACACGTGCATCGGCTGCAACCAGGCGTGCCTCGACGAGATCTTCTCGCGCCGGATCGCTTCGTGTCTCGTCAATCCGTTCGCGTGCCACGAGACCGTGCTGACGTCGTCGCCGCTCGTCGCGAAGAAGGCGATCGCCGTCGTCGGCGCCGGACCGGCGGGGCTCGCGGCTGCGACCACGGCGGCCGAGCGCGGGCACCTGGTGACGCTGTACGACACGGCGGACGACATCGGCGGCCAGTTCAACCTGGCGCGGCGCATCCCCGGCAAGGAGGAGTTCGCCGAGACGCTGCGCTACTTCCGCGCGCGCGTGGCGACGCTCGGTGTCGAGCTCAAGCTCGGGCGTGCGGTCGGTGCGCAGGAACTCGGGGGCTACGACGACGTGCTCGTCGCGACCGGCATCGTGCCGCGCACACCGCAGATTCCCGGCATCGACCACCCGAAGGTCGCGAACTATGTCGACCTCGTCGAGGGGCGCGTGCACGCGGGAGCGAAGGTCGCGATCGTCGGCGCCGGCGGCATCGGTTTCGACGTCGCGGAATTCCTGTCCGCCGGCGACGCGCCGGACGGCCACGCGAGCGACGGTGCACTCGGCGACCCGGCGATCGCCGCGTTCCGCGACGAGTGGGGCATCGATACCGCCTACGCGCAGCGCGGCGGCCTGAAGCCTCCGCACGAAAGCGCGCCGCCGCGGCAGGTGTGGCTGCTGCAGCGCAAGGAGGCGAAGGTGGGTGCGGGTCTCGCCAAGACCACCGGCTGGATCCGGCGCACGCTGCTGAAGCGCCGCGGCGTCGTCATGCTGTCCGGCGTCGAGTACGACCGGATCGACGACGCGGGACTGCACATCAAGGTCGACGACGTACCGCAGGTGCTCGCCGTCGACACGATCGTGATCTGCGCGGGACAGGAACCGCGCCGCGACATCGTGCCCGGGCTCGCGGCCGCGGGCATCCGGCACCAGCTGATCGGCGGTGCCGACGTCGCGCTGGAACTCGATGCGAAGCGCGCGATCGCGCAGGGCACGCGGGTCGCGCTCGCGCTCTGACCAGGCACGCCTGTTGCTTAAGCAGCACCTTCCCCTCTGCCGAGGAGCCTTCCCGATGTGCACGGTCTGTGGCGATGCGCAACACGAACCCGCGGTTTCCCGCCGCGACTTCCTGACCGCGGGCGCTGCGGCCGCGTTGGCGGCGTTGAGCGGCACCGCGTTCGCTGCCGATCCGCCGAAACCCGGCGCGGCACCGCTGCCCAACGCCATTCCTCCCGCGGACGCGTTGAAGCGCCTGCTGGACGGCAACGCGCGCTACGCGGCCAATGCACCGCGCGAACGCGACTACTCTGCAGGACGCGCCGCACGGGTGCAAGGACAGTATCCGATCGCGGCGATCCTGAGCTGCGCGGACTCGCGCGTCGCGCCCGAGCTCGCGTTCGACGAGGGCCCGGGCGATCTCTTCGTCGTCCGCGTCGCCGGCAACTTCGTGACGCAGGACCTGCTGGCGTCGCTCGAATACGGCGTGCAGTTCCTCGGCGTGCCGCTGATCATGGTGCTCGGACACACGAATTGCGGTGCCGTCGATGCGGCGATCAAGGTGCTGAAGACCAAGGCCACGCTGCCTGGCCACCTGCCCGACCTCGTCACCGCGATCAAGCCCGCGGTGATCGTTGCGGAACGGACGCAGAAGGGCGACCTGCTCGAGAACGCGATCGCCGAGAACGTCCGGCGGCAGGTCGCGCGCCTGAAGACCTCGCCACCCGTCGTGCAGAGGTATTACGCCGGAAAGAAGATCGACATCGTCGGCGGCGTGTACGACCTCGCGACGGGCAAGGTCGCGCTGGTCTAGCGGAGCGGTCGGTCGCCGCGGGTTGCCGCGCGCGTCGTCCGTCCGCGCGAAGTTGACGCCGGCGGCGCGTGCGCCGAGCCGTCTTTGAGCCGGTATTCGGGGCCCGACGGTGCGGCGGTCGCGCTTCCGTCCCGTCGTTTGCCACACCGCGCTCCGGGCCCGCAAAGCGCCGGCGCGCGCCGGCGGACTTCGTCGCAGTAGAATGCTCGCGTTACCCCGAAGCGGAGGGCCTGGTCATGCGACTGCAACCGATCCTGATGGTCGCCGCCGCCGCAGCGTTCGCCGCGCCGGCATGGGCACAGCAAACGGCCGCGGCGGGTGGATCCGCCCAGACGCAGGCGGAGATGGCCTGGGCGGCGCTGTCGCCGCTCGTCGGGCCGCACACGGCTGCACTGAGCGCGGCTGGGGTAACCGATGTGATAGCGCGGACCGGAAAGAACAAGCGGGACATCGAGGTCCTCACCAAGTGGGGGCCTGCCTACTTCGCCTGGCCGAAGGGCGTAACGCCCGTGACGTTTGCCATCTACGTGGAGGCGCCACGCAAGTTCGACGTGACCGCGGACGGATTCACCGAGGCCAACAAGGCACTCTACGCCGCTGCGTTCGACGCGGTCCTGCCGCAGGCCGTGCGTTCGGCCAACGCGGTGCGAGCTCGGGCGCAGGCTCCGAAGCGGTAGGACTAGTCCTTCCCGGAGCCCGCCGCACGCAGTGCGCGGGGCCCGGGCGTGCGAGGCGTCCGGCAGGGAAGTCCGACGCCGCGCGCCGACGCGGTGCCGGACTCGCGACTCCGCTACGGAGCGAACGCGCGCTCGCGCAGCCGCTGCGCGACAACGGCCCGTGCGTGCGCCGTGGAGCGCTCGGCAAGCTCCGCGGAGATCCCGGCGGACGCGACCGCCGCCCTGGCCGGGCGCGCGTCGCGCAATGGCACCGGAACCACGCCACGCGCCAGCGCGGCCGTCATGTCCGAGCGGTTGTCCGCGCTCGCGGTGGTCTGCCCGAACAGCGCGACGAACGACGTGCCGACGGGCACCAGCGCCGTGTAGTCGCCGAGGAAGAGCCGCCCTCCCGCGAGCGGCGCGGTCGCGTAGTCGAACGGCCCCGCGATCGTGCGTTCGGTCCACGCGGTGCCGTCGCCCGACGTGGCGAGCCAGAACAGCGTGGGCAGCGTGCCGGGGCCGGCGGTCTCGGCGCGCAAGTCGTAGTACGTGACGCCGACGGTACCGTCGTCGCGGATCGCCACGGCCGGCAGGAACGCCGGAACGGATGCGTCGCCGTTGACGCGGACGGGTGCCGACCACGTCAGCCCGCCGTCCGTCGAGCGCGCGAACGCAACGCCGTCGTGGCTGCCGGAGAAGCGGGCGTCCTGCCACGCGAGCGCCAGCACGCCGTTGCGACCGACTGCGATGGCGCCGAGAATGGAGCCGTCGCGAATGCCGAAGCCGCTTTCGGGATCGACCGTCCCGACGGTCTGGAGCGCCGCGACCGTGATCGGCGCCGACCACGTCGCGCCCTTGTCGGTCGAGCGCATGATCCGCAGCCGCAGGTTCGCGGCGCCGACGTTCGCGAGCTCGGTGAAGTGCAGCACGAGCGTGCCGTCGGGCAGCACGACGATCTGGTTGTTGATCGTCTGGCTGTCCGCGCCGGGGTCGTAGATCTCGCGCGCCGGCTCCCAGGTCAGGCCGCCGTCGCTGGTGCGGGCGAACCAGGTGGGGCCGTTGTTGCCGGTCAATCGGTCCCACACCGCGTAGACGAAGCGCGCGTCGGTAGCGTCGGCGGTGATCGAATTCTTGTCGTTGAAGCTCGCCGCACCGTCGCGGCGCAGCGAGGCCGGCGTGCTCCACGTGCGGCCGCCGTCGGTCGAGCGGGACGCGAGCATCGCGTTGTCGCCATTGCGCACGTTGTTGAACGCGAGCGCCATCCAGTGCGCGGTGCCGTCAGGCGCGAAGGTCACCCACGGATCGGTCGCGCGCTCCCAGTCGCCGCCGTTGCCGGCGTCGCCGCCCGAGCAACGGGAGAACGGCACGCCGATGCGCGTCCACGTACCGCCGCCGTCCAGCGAGTACGCGCCGCCCAGTCCGCGCGCGCCGCCGTTCGACCAGCGGTCCTGCTGCCAGACGGCGATCATGTTGTCGGGATCGACCGGATTGACGGCCAGGTAGGGCTCGACTTCCGAGTTCACGTAAGCGGTGCCGCCCGCCACGACGCCCTCGCAGCCGGCGGCGAACGGCGAGCGTCCCGACGGGACGGTGAGCGCGTCCACCAGAACCGCGGCCGTCGTGCACAGGCTCGCCGCGTTCGCGCCGTAGCCCTCCGCGACGTAGCCCTTCGCCTGCATCGCGGCCTTGATGCCGGGGTCGGCCGTATAGCGGTGATTGGAGTCCGCGCGCTGGTTCCACAACCGGAAGACAGGCGTCATGTTCGCCGGGCACGCGCCGGTCACCGGATCGGGCAGCGCGGCATAGAAGGCGTTGGGCGACTCGTAGTAGTAGCCGCTGTAGTTGGGATCGGTCCCGATCCTGCCGAGGATGTCCGCGCACTCGGCGAGCGACGCCGAGAAGAAGTGCGAGTCGCCGTGCTCCGGGGGAATGTAGAAGCGGCACACCGGGTTGGCACCGGTCGTCGCTGCGGGAAAGACCGCGAATCCCCGTCCCGTGCGCGTCCAGCCGTTGGTACGGCCCTCGTCGAGCGCGGCGATCTCTTCCGGGTCCTGCGTGATGAAGTAGTGGTCGAACGCCGCGTGGTAGAACTCGACGGCGGTGCCGGCGGGCAGCGGAGGAAAGGCGGCGCGCGCTTCGCCGCCGGTGAAGGTCGCCAACACGACGAGCGAACAGGCGGCAATTCGGGTGCGAAGCGCGTGGGGGGCCATCGGGAGATCCGGCGCATGCGATGCGCGGCAGTGTAGCAGTGCGGCAACACCGTGCCCGGCGCCCGACCGGGGACGAACCGGTCAGTCGGCGCGGCGCATCACGTCGATCGTCAGCCGGACCAGCTTCGCCAGCGATTCCGTATCGGGCAGCGTGTCCTCGGTGACGCCGATCGCGCGCAGGTACGTGGCGCCGGCGCGCAGCGCCCGGGCGCGTGTCTCCAGCGGGACGCTCGCATAGCGCGCGCCGTACGCCACCCGCAGCGCGTCGGTGAGCGCGAGCGAGAGCTTCTCCGCGAGCAGCGAGCCGTCGGGGTCCTCGACGCGCATCGCGCCGCGGCCGGTCAGCAGCCAGTGCAGGTTGACGTTGCGCTCGTCGGCGAGGCGCAGCAGGTACTCCTGCGTGGCGGAACTGCGCCGCTCGGCGTTCGACACCGTGTTCTCGTGGACGCCGAGCGCCGCCGCGAACGCCTTCTGGCTCTCGGCGCCGCGGACCAGGCGTAGTCGCTCGCCGAGGGTCATCGGCGACGCGGCCGCCGGCAAGGGTCGGCCGGACGGCTGTCAGGAATTGTGTGTTGCATTTTCGTCACGCGATCGGCCACGACGGGAATTTTCCGCTTGCGCGCGGGCGTGCGCCGACCGTATTATCGCGTCATTCGTTCTCACGTGGACTGACATCGTCTCACCGCACCCCATGAAGACCCTCGAGCGAAAATTCATCGGCATGATCCGGGCGCCCCGCGCGCATGGCATCGCCATGGAGTTCGCCGTTGCGGGCCTGCAGCGGTGCGTCAACTCGCCGGTCAATTCCGGCGTGGAAAAGACGCTGTAGCGCCACCCGACCGGAAGACATTCCGCCGGGTGTGCAGGCGGAACAGTCGGAAGGTCGCTTTTCCCCCTCCTGATCGTTCCGCCAGCCGTCGAGGACTGGCCATTCGCGCTGGTGCGTGCCGTTCGGTGCGCCGCACGCGGAGGAAAGGAGAGCGGGAACCATGGCAAGGCAATTCGGCACGACCCCCGACGCGAGCCTGCTGCGGCTCACGCTGCGCGTGTCCCCGGTGACCGGGGCCGCGTTTGGCTGCGGCATCGACGGTCGGCACCTCGCCCCGGGCGAAGGGCAGCCGTCGGTCGGCATCGCCGGCATGAACGAGGAATTCGAAGGCGGCCGGGTTACCGCGGCGGACGGCGCGATGTAGCGACCGCGCGTCCTCCGCGGAAGTAGCCCGGGGGCCATTCGGCGCCGGGCTCGTTTGTAGCCTGGTGCCACAACCAATGACGACAATGAGGCACACGAAATGGCAAGGCTACTCGAAGAGCTCGAGCGGCCGTACGGGCGGGAGCACATGGAGCTCATCCGCGCGGGTCGCGAGGGGATTTACCGGCAGGCGGCGGACGGCTTGATCATCCGCATCGCCGCCGCGGAGGCGGCGCACGAGGCCGAAGGCATCGCGCGCCACCTGTTCGAACTCGCCTGCCGCTATGCGGCGGGGCAGTGAGCCCGGTGGCGACACCGGGCGGCAGGACCGGCGCGCCATGTGGACGCCGGAACGCAAACGTGAAACGGAACGCGGGCGCGGAATCCACGCGCCTTCGCATCCGCCGCCAGTCAAGGCGGGGAGGTGACGCTCATGTTCACAGGAACCTCCCGGGGATGACCCGGGCCGCAGTACCGGCGATTTCGAAGGCTGTGCGCGGCCTTCCCAACCGAAGATCGGGATCGCCGCCGGACCGGCGCCGCAAGGCCGGTCCGGTCAGGAGTCGCGGCACCCCGGCGGGGCGACCCGCCGGGGCCCGACGAAATCGAGCGCGGGCCTCCCATGCAATGGAGTGCATGTTAAGGGTCAGACCCCAAACATGCCATGCAACGGAGTGCATGTTAAGGGTCAGACCCCAAACATGAAGTGGATTGCACGATAGGGGTCAGACCCTCTGCAGACAAGGCGGGCCGCCTTGATGCATACTTTGTGCCACGCGCGCGGGCGAACGTCGCGTTCGCCGGCGCGAACCGCACAGACGCACCATGGAACCGCTCGTACTGACCGTCGACATGGCCGGGCTCCCGCAGGCCTGGGTGGAACTCGAGGAAGCGATCACCTATCACGCCAAGCAGATGGTGGCGTGGTCGATCGGCCGGGAGGTCCGCGAGTTCCGCGGCGGCTGGCAGAGGAACGGCGAGCGGTCGCGGATTGCGACCAAGTCGATTCTCGCGATCAAGGGCACCGGCGCCGGCTCGCACCTGCACGCGCCCGGCCTCACCAACTCGATGCTGTTCGCCCGCGACCGCCAGCTGTGCGCATATTGCGGCAAGCGCTTCCTGGTCCGCGAGCTTTCGCGCGACCACGTCGTGCCGGTCTCCCGGGGCGGGCGCGATTCGTGGACCAACACGGTGACCGCCTGCCGCAGCTGCAACACCCGCAAGGGCGGCCGCTCGCCGGAGCAGGCGGGGATGCCGCTGCTGTACGTGCCCTACGTGCCCAACCGGCACGAGCACTTCATCCTGCGCAACCGCCGCATCCTCGCCGACCAGATGGAGTACCTGCTGGCCGGCGTCCCGCGCTCCAGCCGCCTTCACGTGCTGAAGGACGCACCCGGGCGCGACGGGCATCGGCTGCTGTTCAGCTGACCGTGTTCCGGGCGTGCCGGGCGGATCGCGCCGACCGGGTGCGCGCGGGTCCACTCCTGCGTTTGCTGATGTAGCATTGCGGTCATGCTGCAATGCGGCGATCCCGCATGCGCGGCGACGTCCGGCGCACCGCGACAGTGCGCCGGGCCTCCGACGATGTCCAATTCCAGGGGACGAACGAATGCTGACTCGACGCGGGTGGATGAAGGCAGGCGCCGCGGTGGTGGCGCTCGCGCTCGGCGCGGGCGCGCAGGTGGCGCTGGCGCAGAACAAGATCAAGGTGGCGGCGATCTACACGGTGCCGGTCGAGCAGCAGTGGGTGAGCCGCATCCACAAGGCGCTGAACGCGGCGAAGGACCGCGGCGAGATCGAGTACGTGTTCTCGGAGAAGGTCGCCAACGCGGACTACGAGCGGGTGATGCGCGAGTTCGCCGAGAAGGGCAACACGCTGATCGTCGGGGAATCGTTCGCGGTCGAAGCCGCCGCGCGCAAGGTCGCCAAGGACTACCCGAAGGTGTCGTTCCTGATGGGCAGCTCGGGCAAGCCGCAGGAGCCGAACTTCGCGGTGTTCGACAACTACATCCAGGAGCCCGCGTACCTGACCGGCATGGTCGCCGGCGGCATGACGAAGACCAACAGGATCGGCATGGTCGGCGGCTACCCGATCCCGGAGGTCAACCGGCTGATGCACGCGTTCATGGCGGGTGCCAGGGAAGTGAACCCGAAGGTCCAGTTCTACGTGACGTTCATCGGCTCGTGGTTCGACCCGCCGAAGGCCAAGGAGGCGGCGTTCGCGATGATCGAGAAGGGTGCGGACGTCATGTACGCCGAGCGCTTCGGCGTGTCCGACGCGGCGAAGGAGCGCGGCAAGCTCGCGATCGGCAACGTGATCGACACGCAGGCGCAGTACCCGGACACCGTCGTCGTGTCGGCGCTGTGGAACATGGAGCCGACGATCAACACGGCGCTCAACAACGTCAAGCAGGGCAAGTTCAAGGCCGAGGACTACGGTCAGTTCTCGACGATGAAGTACAAGGGCTCGGAGCTGTCGAAGTACGGGACGTTCGACGCCAAGGTACCGAAGGACCTGCAGGCGAGGGTCGCCGCGAAGCAGAAGGACATCCTCGACGGCAAGTTCAAGGTGCAGGTGGTCGAGACCGAGCCCAAGTCCACGGCCAAATAGCCGCCACCTCCCCGATGTGCGACTCCCTCTCCCCGCGTGCGGGGAGAGGGCTGGGGTGAGGGGCAGCCCTTCACCCCAACCCTCTCCCGCAGGCGGGAGAGGGAGTCCCATCCGGAAACGACGTGGATCCACGCGCGCCTGTCCTGCGCCTGACCGGCATCACCAAGCGCTTCGGGCCGCTCACCGCGAACGACGCGATCTCGCTCGAGCTCGCGCACGGCGAGGTGCTGGCGCTGCTCGGCGAGAACGGTGCCGGCAAGTCCACGCTGGTGTCGATCCTGTTCGGCCACTACGTGCCGGACGAAGGCACGATCGAGGCATTCGGCCGGCCCCTGCCGCCCGGCGACCCCGCCGCGGCGCTCGCCGCGGGCATCGGCATGGTCCACCAGCACTTCGCGCTCGCCGACAACCTGTCGGTGCTCGACAACGTGATGCTGGGCACCGAGCCGCTGTGGCGGCCGAAGTCGCGGCGCGCGGAGGCGCGCGCGCGCCTCGTCGCCACCGCGCAGCGGTTCGGCCTCGCGGTCGACCCGGACGCGCGCGTGGCCGCGCTTTCGGTCGGCGAGCGCCAGCGCGTCGAGATCCTGAAGGCGCTCACGCGCGACGCGCGCGTGCTGATCCTCGACGAGCCGACGGCGGTGCTGACGCCGCAGGAGTCCGAATCGCTGTTCGCCACGCTCGAGCGGCTGGTCGCCGAAGGTCTGTCGCTGATCTTCATCAGCCACAAGCTGCCGGAAGTGCTGCGCGTGTCCGACCGCATCGCCGTGTTGCGGGCGGGCAAGCTGGTCGCGACCCGCGCCACGGAGAGTGCCGACCGCGGCGCGCTCGCGCACCTGATGGTCGGCCGCGACGTGCCGGCGCCGGTCGCGAGGCCGCACACCGCCGGCAGCGTCGTCTGCGCGATCGAAGGCGTGACCGTCGCGAACGCGCTGACCTCGGTGTCGCTCGCGTTGCGCGCCGGCGAGATCGCCGCGATCGCAGGCGTCTCGGGCAACGGCCAGCAGGCACTTGCCGAAATCCTGTGCGGGTTGCGCGCGCCGGACGCGGGCCGGGTCACCGTTGCGGGGCGCGCGCTGCCGGCCGACGCGCGCGCGTGGATCGCAGCCGGCGTCGCGCGCATCCCGGACGACCGGCACGCGGTGGGGCTCATCGGCGACCTGCCACTGTGGGAGAACGCGATCGCCGAGCACTACCGGACGCGCTTCGCGCGCCGGGGCATCGTGCGCCGGCGCGCCGCGCGCCGGTTCGCGCGCGAGGTCGTCGGGCGGTTCGACGTGCGCGCCGGCGGCGGCGTCGACACGCCTGCGCGCGCGCTGTCCGGCGGCAACATGCAGAAGCTGATCCTCGGCCGCGCGCTCGCCGGTGAGGCAGCGGGCGGAACCGCACCGCCGCTCATCGTTGCCAACCAGCCGACGTGGGGCCTCGACATCGGCGCCGTCGCGTTCGTCCACCAGCAGCTGCTCGACGCCTGCGCCCGCGGTGCGGCCGTGCTGCTGATCTCGGACGACCTCGACGAGATTTTCGCGCTGGCCGATCGCATCGCCGTCATCCACGGGGGCCGGTTGACGCCGGCGCGGCCGGCCGCGGACTGGGACCTGCCGGCCATCGGACTCGCGATGGCGGGCGCGTCTGCATGAGGCCGGCACCCGCGTCCGGCGTCCCTGCGCAGGCGGGGACCCGGCGTCGTTCGCGCCATTCCGGCGCAATCGCGACTACGCCACTGGATCCCCGCCTGCGCGAGGACGCCGGGGGGCTCGCGCAAGGTCGTGTTTGGCCGAACGAAGGCGGGGCCACCCATGCGGCTTGAGGCGCGCGGCGGTGTCTCGCGGTTCGCGCTGGTCGCGGCGCCGTTCGCCGCCGTCGCGTTCACGCTGGTGGTGTCCGGACTGTTCGTCGCGTGGGCGGGCGCCCCACTCGGCCGCACGTACGCGCTGATCTTCGAGGGCGGCTTCGGCTCGCGCTTCGCGTGGAGCGAGACGCTCACGCGCGCGACGCCGCTGATCCTCACGGGGCTCGCCGCCGCGGTCGCCTTCCGCGCGCACTTCTACAACATCGGCGCCGAAGGCCAGCTCTACGCGGGCGCGCTCGCCGCCGTCGCCGTCGGCGGACTCGCCGACGGGAGCGGCTGGGCGTCGTCGCCGGCGCTGCTGTTCCCGGCGATGATCGCCGCGGCGATGGCGGCCGGCGCGCTGCTGCTGCTGATGCCAGCGCTGCTGCGTACGCGTCTGCATGTCGACGAGGTCGTCACCACGCTGCTGCTCAACTTCATCGTGCTGCTGTTCGTGTCGATGATGCTCGAAGGTCCGATGAAGGACCCCGCGGCGATGGGCTGGCCGCAGAGTGTCGCGCTGACCGACGGGTTGCAACTGGCGAAGCTGATCCCGCGGACGCGGTTGCACACGGGGCTGCTCTGGGGTCTGGCGCTTGCCGGGCTGCTGTGGGCGGTGCTGCGCTACACGACGTTCGGCTTTGCCGTGCGCGCGGTCGGGGCGAACGCACGCGCTGCGGCGTTCGCCGGGGTGCCGGTCACGCGGACGACGATTGCCGTCGCGCTGCTGTCGGGCGCGCTCGCGGGCCTGGCCGGCGCGATCGAGGTGGCCGGGCGCACCGCGTACGTGACGCTCGACATGTCGCCGGGCTACGGATACAGCGGCATCGTCATCGCGATGCTCGCGGGCCTGAATCCCCTCGGCGTGGTCGCGGCGGCGATCTTCGTCGCGGGCGTGCTGGTCGGCGCGGACAGCATGAGCCGCGGCGTGGCGGTACCCACGTACATCGCCGAGGTGATCGTCGCGATTTCGCTGCTGTCGATGCTCGTCGCGACGGCCTTCGCCCGGTACAGACTCAGGTGGAACTGATGGCCGGCGACATCCTCGCGATGCTGGTCAACGCGGACTTCTGGGTCGCGGTCCTGCGCATCGCCACGCCGCTCATCCTGGGCACGCTCGGCGTGCTGCTGTGCGAGCGCGCGGGCGTGCTGAACCTCGGCATCGAAGGCGTCATGGTCGCGGGCGCGCTGACCGGCTGGCTGACCGTCTACCTCGGGGCGAGCCTCTGGACCGGCGTGCTCGCGGCGGCGGCGACCGGCGCCGCGATCGGCCTGCTGCACGCGGTGCTGACGGTGCCTCTCGCGCTGTCGCAGCACGTGTCCGGACTCGCGATCACGCTGTTCGCAACCTCGGTGTCGTACTACGCGTACCGCGTGAGCTTCCCGGCGGTCAGCACGCCGCCGACGATCGAGCCGTTCGCGGAGATGGCGTGGCTGCCCATCCCGGTGCTCGCGAAGCAGACGCCGATGACGCTGGCGGCGTTGCTCGCGGTGCCGGCGATCGCATGGGTCCTGTACCGGACCCCGGTCGGGCTCGCCGTGCGCGCGGTCGGCGAGAACCCTGCGGCGGCCGAGGGGCAGGGGCTGAACGTGATCGCGATCCGCACCGGCGCGATCGTTGCCGGCTCGGCGCTCATGGGCGTGGCCGGCGCGTTCCTGACGCTGTCGGCGTTCAACGCGTTCTTCTTCAACATGGTCAACGGCCGCGGCTGGATCTGCGTGGCGCTCGTGGTCTTCGCGAGCTGGCGGCCCGGCAAGGCGCTCGCGGGCGCGCTGCTGTTCGCGTTCTTCGACGCGATGCAGCTGCGGCTGCAGCAGGGCGGTGGCGAGGGCGTCCCGTACCAGGTGTATCTGATGTTGCCGTACGCGCTGTCGATCCTCGCGCTGGTGCTCGTCGCGCGGCGCGCGGCGTACCCGCAGGCGCTCATGAAGCGCTATGTTCGCGGCGAGCGATAGGCTGAGGGCGGGTGACCACCATGAAGCCTCCCGATCGGAAACCGGTACGGCTGCTTGCCGGCGCATTCCTGCTGCATTGGCTCGTGGCGATGCCGGAAGCGAATGCCGAATCGCCCATTGCGCGCATCGATCTCGTCGCCGGCGACCGCCAGATCGCGGTGAACACGCAGGACCCGCCCCGACCCTACGCAGTTCGGGCGCTCGATGCCGACGGCCGCCCGGTGGCCCACGCGGTCCTGCGGGTCGGTCCAGTGGCGTTTGGGGGGCCGTTTCTGATCGACGAGTTCGGATTTGCCGGGTTCAACGCCGCAATCCACTGTCACACGTGCGTCGGTGTTCCGCTGCCCGGATTCGATGCCGTGACGGACGCGGACGGCGTCGCGCGATTTGGCGCGCGCTATCTGGACCATCCATCTTCGGCGTTCCCGTACGGGGCGAGACCCGCCGACACATCGAACGTCCAGGCGTTCTTCTCGGTCGTGCTGCTCAAGGCAACGCCCGCGGGCAACCCTGCGATTGCGGTCGAGTATTTCAATGCGGACGTCGGGCATTACTTCAGCACGAACCTGCAGGGCGAGATCGACGCGCTCGAGCGCGGCGCGTTCAAGGGATGGAAGCGATCCACCGGGGCAATCGTCGTGTGGCCGACGAGTGCGGACGGGCCACCCGGCACGGTGCCGGTCTGCCGATTCTTCAGCGCCCGGTACACGTCGCATTTCTATACGGCCGACCCCGGGGAATGCGACTCGGTGATCGCGCGTTGGCCGGACGTCTGGACGCTCGAGACGCGCGAGGCGTTCCACGTGCTCCCGCCCGACAAGGTCACCGGCGCGTGCCAGCCCGGCATGCAGCCCGTGTACAGGATGTACAACAACCGACCCGACCCGAATCATCGCTACATCACCGACCGCGCGCTGCGCGACCGGATGACGGGCGCGGGGTGGCTGGCGGAGGGATACGGGCCGGACGCCGTGATGTTCTGCGTGCCGGCGTAACAGACGGGCCCAGCCGTTCGACGACCGCAACGTACGTGCGTCTCCCTTCGCTGCGCATTGGCGCTATAGTCCGCCTTTCGAGAGCAGCCGATGGGAACCGACGCGCAACCCGGCAAGCACATTCGCCTGACGTCGCACCCGCACGAGGGCGCGTACGGAGCGCTGCCTATTCGGTGGGGTGCACCCGACCCGCGCGAGCGCGGGCCGATCGTCGGCAGCACGGCCAACCGCAGCCAGCGCAACGTCATCGGCACGCACAGCGGCTCGTACGGCGTCTATCGCGCGCTCGCCGTCGCCGCCGGCGCGCTGACACGCGGCCACAAGCCGGACCTCACGAACACGATGCCGACCGATCCGATCGGTCCCTACCCGGCGTGGGGCGACCCGGACAGAATCGTGTCGATGGACCCGTTCGGCGCCGTCGTGGCCGACGTGTTCCGCGAAGAGATCGCCGAAGGCTACGACATCCGCCCGACGATCGCCGTGACCAAGGCGCACATCGACATGCCGGAGGTGCACCGCGCGATCGCCGCCGGCCGGCTGGTGGCGGACGGGCGCGTCCTGCTCGCCAACGGCTCGGCGGTCGTCACCAAGGCGGCGATCGAGCCGGTGTGGTGGCTGCCCGGCGTGGCAAAGCGGTTCGGCGTGTCGGAGTCGGACCTGCGTCGCGCGCTGTTCGAGGAGACGGGCGGCATGTACCCGGAGCTCGTCACGCGCGGCGACCTTGACGTGTTCCTGCCGCCGATCGGCGGGCAGACCGCCTACGTGTTCGGCAACCCGCACGATCTCGCGGACCCGTCGGTCACGCTGACGGCGCGCGTGCACGACGAGTGCAACGGCTCGGACGTGTTCGGCTCCGACATCTGCACGTGCCGCCCGTACCTGACGCACGCGATCGAGGAGTGCATCCGCGGTGCGCAGGAGGGCGGCGTGGGGCTGGTCGTCTACTGCCGCAAGGAAGGGCGCGCGCTGGGCGAGGTGACCAAGTTCCTCGTCTACAACGCGCGCAAGCGGCAGGAGGGCGGCGACTCCGCGTCGAACTACTTCCTGCGCACCGAGTGCGTGGCCGGCGTGCAGGACATGCGCTTCCAGGAGCTGATGCCCGACGTCCTCCACTGGTTCGGCATCCAGCGCATCCACCGGCTGGTGTCGATGAGCAACCTGAAGTTCGACGCGATCGTCGGCGCGGGCATCGCGGTCGACGAACGCGTCAAGATTCCCGACGAGCTGATCCCCGCCGACGCGCGCGTGGAGATGGACGCGAAGAAGGCCGCCGGCTACTTCGCCGACGGCGACGTCCCCGACGCCGGCCGGCTCGCGCAGACGAAGGGCCGCACGCTGTGACCACCACGGTCGCGGAATCTCCCGCCGCCGCGCTCCTGTCCGCCGCGGCCGTGCGCGCGCGCTGCGGCAATGTCGCGGCGGCCGTGGCCGCCGGGCATTCCCCGCATCTGCGTGTCGATCGTTCGCGGCTGCCCGCCGTGGCGGAGCGCGTGGCCGCCGTCACGCGGGAGCGCTATCCGGATCTCGCGATTCCCTACCACAGCCGCTGGCGCCACTTCGAGGCCGGGGGAATCGACCGGGGCGCCGAGCTCGAACGCGCCCTTTCCGGGCGCAGCACCGCGGAGCGTGCGCGCGCGCGGATCGACCTCGCGGTCGTCAGCGTGCTGCTCGACGCGGGCGCGGGTGCGACGTGGCGCTACGAGGAGGCGGCGACCGGGGCGCGGTTCGCGCGCTCCGAGGGATTGGGCGTGGCGAGCTTGCGCGCGTTCATGCAGGGCGCGTTCTCGGCCACGCCGGGGGACCCGCTGCGCGCCGACGCGCGCGCGCTCGCGTCGATCGACGCGGGGCGGCTCGCTGCGCTGCTTCAGGCGAGCAGCGGCAACCCGCTGGTGGGTCTCGAAGGCCGCGCGGCGCTGTTGCGACGTCTGGCCGACGCGCTGGCGCGCGAGAGCTGGGTGTTCGGCGCGCAGGCTCGCCCGGGGGCGCTGTACGACACGCTGACCGCGCACGGAACGCACGCGACGGTGGCCGCATCGGCGCTGCTGCAGGCGCTGCTCGACGGGTTGGGACCGATCTGGCCGAACGGCAGCGCGCTCGCCGGCGTTGCGCTCGGCGACACGTGGCGGCATCCGCACGCGGGCGGCGAAGGCGTGACCGCGGGGTGGGTGCCGTTCCACAAGCTGTCGCAGTGGCTCGCGTACTCGCTGTTCGAGCCGTTCGAATGGGCGGGCGTCGCGGTCACCGGCCGCGACGACCTGACCGCGCTGCCCGAGTACCGCAACGGCGGGCTGCTGCTCGACACCGGCGTGCTCGCGCTGCGCGGTGCCGGCGATGCGCGCGCGGCTCACGCCATCGGCAGCGAGCTCGTCGTCGAGTGGCGCGCGGCGACGGTCACGCTGATCGACGAGGTGGCCGTCGCCGTGCGCGCCTTGCTCGGCCGGCCCGACCTGCCGCTCGCGTGCGTCCTCGAAGGCGGGACGTGGGCCGCCGGCCGCGAGCTTGCCGCCGAGTTGCGCGGTGGCGACCCGCCGCTCGCGATCGCGAGCGACGGTACGGTCTTCTGAGGAGCCTCGTCCGGAAGGCGAGAGCGACGTGCGACCCCGAACACCGAGCCAGGCTCGCTTCATGGAGCCAGGCTCGATTCATAATCCCGATTCGCCAACCCGAACGCCGAGCCAGGCTCGGATTCCCCTCGGAGAGCCCCGCATGCCGACCAATGTCCACGTGTTCGACCATCCGCTCGTCCAGCACAAGCTCACGCTGCTGCGCAAGAAGGAGACCAGCACGACCAGCTTCCGCCGTCTGCTGAACGAGATCGGCGCGCTGATGGCCTACGAGGTCACGCGCGAGATGCCGATGCACGACGTGATGATCGCCACGCCGCTGGAGACGATGAACTCGAAGCTCATCGACGGCAAGAAGCTCGTGTTCGTGCCGATCCTGCGCGCGGGCATGGGACTGCTCGACGGCTTCCTGACGGTGGTGCCGGGCGCGCGTGTCGGGCACATCGGGCTCTACCGCGACCCCAAGACGCTGGTCGCGGTCGAGTACTACTTCAAGATGCCGGGCGGGATGTCCGAGCGCGACGCGATCGTACTCGACCCGATGCTCGCGACCGGCAACTCGGCGGTCGCTGCGGTCGAGCGGCTGAAGGAGGCGAAGCCGCGGTCGATCCGCTTCGTGTGCCTCGTCTCGTGCCCCGAAGGGATCCGCAATTTCCACGCCGCGCACCCGGACGTGCCGATCTACACGGCGGTGGTCGACCGCGAACTGAACGACCACGGCTACATCCTGCCGGGGCTGGGCGACGCCGGCGACCGGATCTTCGGCACCAAATGATCGCCGACCTCCTCGTCCGCAACGCGACGCTGCCCGACGGCCGCGCGGGTGTGGACGTGCTCGCCGCGGGCGGGCGCATCGTCAACGTGTCGCAGCGGATCGACGCGACGGCGGCGCAGACCGTCGACGCGCGGGGGCAGCTGCTCGCCCCGCCGTTCGTCGACGCGCACTTCCACATGGACGCTACGCTCTCCTACGGCCTGCCGCGCGTCAACCGGAGCGGCACGCTGCTCGAGGGCATCGCGCTGTGGGGCGAACTGAAGCCGCTGCTGACGCAGGACGCCATCGTCGAGCGGGCGCTCGCGTACTGCGACTGGGCCGTCGCGAAGGGTCTGCTCGCGATCCGCTCGCACGTCGACGTCTGCGACCCGCGGCTCCTCGCCGTCGAGGCGCTGCTGCACGTCAAAGAGCGGGTGCGGCCGTACCTCGACCTGCAGCTCGTCGCGTTCCCGCAGGACGGCGTGCTGCGCAGCCCCGGCGCGCTAGACCTCCTCAAGCGCGCGCTGACGATGGGCGTGGACGTTGTCGGCGGCATCCCGCACTTCGAGCGCACGATGGCCGACGGCGCCGAGAGCGTGCGCCTGCTGTGCGAGATCGCCGCCGAGCAGGGCCGGCTGGTCGACATGCACTGCGACGAGACCGACGACCCGCACTCGCGCCACGTCGAGACGCTGGCGATGCACACGCTGCGGCTCGGCATGCAGGGGCGCGTCACCGGCTCGCACCTGACGTCGATGCACTCGATGGACAACTACTACGTGTCCAAGCTGATCCCGCTTATGCGCGAGGCCGGGGTGGCGGCGGTCGCGAACCCGCTGATCAACATCACGATCCAGGGCCGGCACGACACCTACCCGAAGCGCCGCGGCATGACGCGCGTGCCCGAGCTGATGGCCGCCGGCATCGACGTCGCCTTCGGCCACGACTGCGTGATGGACCCGTGGTACGCGCTCGGCAGCGGCGACATGCTCGAGGTGGCGGCGATGGGGCTGCACGTCGCGCAGATGACCGGGCAGGACGCGATGCGCGCCTGCTTCGACGCGGTTACGGTCAATGCGGCGAAGATCCTGCATCTCGATGGCTACGGGATCGCGCCGGGGAACCGCGCCGACTTCGTGCTGCTGCAGGCGCGCGATCCCGTCGAGGCGCTCCGCCTGCGCGCCACCCGGCTCATGGTGTTTCGTGCGGGCAGGCTCGTCGCGCAGACGCCGGCGGCGACGGCGGCATTGCACGTGCCCGGGCGGCCGGGCAGCGTCGACTGGTCGCTGGGGCGTTAGCAGCGTTGCGATGGCCTCGCCGGTTCGCGCCGCCGCCGCCACTGCCGCGCTCGCGCTCTGCGCGGCGCTCACGCCGGCGCGGGCGTGCGCAGCGCAGCTTCCCGCCACTGCCGAAGCGCTCGCGCAGGCGATGCGCGGCCGCCCGCTCGTGCTGCTGGGCGAAGTGCACGACAATGCCGCCCAGCACGCGCTGCGGCTCGCGGCGCTGAAACTGCTGATCGCGGGAGGTGCGCGGCCGGCGCTGGCGTTCGAGCAGTTCGACCGCGAGCACCAGCAGGCGATCGACGCCGCCAGGCGCGAGCGCCCGCGCGATGCCGACTTCGTGATCACGCGGGGCAAGGGAGCGCCGAGCTGGCGCTGGGAGCTGTACCGGCCCTTCGTCGAGTTCGCGCTCGACCACGACCTGCCGATCGTCGCCGCCAACCTGTCGCGCGGGGAAGCGATGAAGCTCGCGCTGACTGGCGCGCCATCCGGGCTGCCGGAGCTTCCGACCGCGTTCGTTCGCGTGCACGAGAAGGCGATCGCCAAGGGCCACTGCGACCTCCTGCCCGCCGATGCCCTGCCCGGCATGGCGAACGCGCAGATCGCGCGCGACCGCGTGCTCGCGGAGTCGATCCGCCCGTACGCCGCGCGCGGCGTGGTGCTGCTGACCGGCAACGGCCATGCGCGCGTCGACGTCGGCGTGCCGTTCTGGCTGACGCCCGAGGAGCGTGCGCGGGCGGTGAGCATCGGCCTCGTCGAACGCGACGAAGACGGCGGCGTCGGCGAATCCGCGTCGCACTTCGACGCCTTCGTGGTCACCATTCGCGCCGACCGGCCCGATCCGTGCGAGGAACTGCGCCAGCGATATCGGAAGTGAGTCGCGCCGCCCCTCACCCCGGGTCTCGCCCCGCTCCGGGGAGAGGGCGCGGCCAACGTGCGGCCGGCTGCACGCTCCGGTGCGGCGCGTTGCACGCGCCTGACCTGCCGCCGGCGCGCACGTCCGCACCGGCAGCGGCCGTTGCGCCCCCTCGCCCTGCGCAGCGGGGAGAGGCCCGGGGTGAGGGGCGGCCACCTGCGGCGCGAATGTAAGTCGGGCGCGCCCTCGCGCGACTGACGTCGAATGTGCCGCACGCAGCCGCTGCGGCATAATCCGCGAAGCCGGTGCCCCTTTCCCCCGCATGGAATCGATCTACTACGTCATGGCGTGGGCCTGCCACCGCAAGTGCAGGCACTGCTACGAGGACCGCTTCCGGCCCTACGTGCGCGGTGAGCTGGAGGCGGTCGTGCAGGAGGCGGAGCGCAACTTCCCGCGCATCGTTGCGAACCTGCCCGAGCGCCTGACCTACCGCGACCTCGACGATCCGCGTCCCGACGGCACGTTTCCCGAGAAGACGGCACGCGTGATCCTGTCGGGCGGCGAGTCGCTGCTCGATCCGGTGCGCGAGCGCGTCACGTACCAGGTCATCGATGCGCTGCGCGAAAAGTACGCCGCGCAGGGCGGCGTCAAGGTCGTCGTGCAGACGACCGGCGACATCCTGACCGACGCGATCGTCGCCGATCTGCTGCGGCGCGGTGTCTGGATGATCTCGGTGGCGAGCGTGGACGACTTCCACGTCGGCCTCGAAGGCCCCGCGAAGCAGCAGGCGTTCATGGACAAGCTCTCGGCGCTGTTCGAGCGGCACGGCATGCGCCAGTCGGGACTGTCGGCCACGACGCGCAACTGGCACGAGGAGCCGGGACCGCTGTACAGCTTCTTCGGCGCGACGCCGGACTCCTGGATCGGCAAGCTGTGGCCGCGCGGCCGCGCGTGGCAGAACAACCTGTCGCAAGGCCACGCTCGCCGACAATTTCTGCAACCGCTGGTCGGGAGGCTTGAACTTCCTGCGCCACGAGTTCAACGGCTCCGAGGTGTCGATCGAGCCCGACGGCGCAGTCTACCCGTGCTGCGTCAAGACGAAACTTCCTCTCGGCAGCCTGCTCGAGGACAACCTGATCGAGATACTCGAGTCGCTCGCCGGCGTGCCGGCATACGAGGCGATCACGATGGGCCATCCGGAGCGCATGGGCATCGCCTCCGGCTGGAGCGAGCAGGACTTCCTCGCGCACTCGCGCACGCAGCGGCCGGACGGCGCCGGCTACGCGAACCTGTGCATCGGGTGCGACCGCTTCCACGAGCAGATGCTGGGCCCGGTGCTGGATGAGGCACGGCAGCGGCGGCGCGCCGCGAAGGGTCTCGCGGACGGCACCGCGGCGCCGCGCCGCGTCGTGGCCATCGCGCCGCGGGAGCGCTAGGATGGAACGGCCCCCACGCTCGCTGCGCTCGCTGCCCCCCGAGGGGGCAGGTCAGTCCCTCGGGACGGCCCTTCGGGACTGACATGATGCTGCGCGCGCTCCTCGCCGCTGCAGCGGCTGCACTTCTGCTCCCGGCGTACGCGCAGGACCTCAAGTGGCCGGACGTCGTCGCGAAAGCGCGCGGCCAGACCGTCAACTTCAATGCGTGGGCCGGCGACGAGAAGACCAACGCGTTCATCGCGTGGGTCGGCGCCGAGGTGGCGCGGCGCTACGGCGTCAAGGTCAACCACGTGAAGCTGAAGGACACGGCGGAGGCGGTCACGCGCGTGGTCGCCGAGAAGGCCGCCGGCCGCGACGCCGGCGGGACCGTCGACCTCGTGTGGATCAACGGGCCCAACTTCCTCGCGCTCAAGGAGCAGCGGCTGCTGTTCGGCCCGTTCACGCACGCGCTGCCCGGCTACGCGCGCGTGGACACGACGAACATCCGGTCGAACGTCGTCGACTTCACGATTCCCGTGGACGGGATGGAATCGCCGTGGCGCCGTGCGCAGATCGTGTTCGTCTACGACGGCAAGCGCGTGCGGGATCCGCCGCGCTCGGTGCCGGAGCTCCTGGTCTGGGCAAAGGCGCATCCGGGCCGGCTGACGCATCCGTCGGTGCGCAACTTCCTCGGCGCGACGTTCCTCAAGCAGGCGCTCTACGAGCTCGCGCCCGACCCGGCGGTGCTGCAGAAGCCCGCCACCGACGCCAATTTCGCGGCGGTCACCGCGCCGCTGTGGGCGTGGTACGACGCTTTGCGCCCGCAATTGTGGCGGCGCGGCCAGCAGTTCCCGGAGACCGGCCCGGCGCAGCGGCAGCTGCTCAACGACGGCGAAATCGACATGATGATCTCGTTCAATCCGTCGGAAGCCGCGGTCGCCATCGACGCGGGCCTGCTGCCCGATAGCGTGCGCACGTTCGTGTTTGCCAAGGGCACGATCGGCAATACGAGCTTCGTCGCCATCCCGTACAACGCGGCGAACAAGGAGGGCGCGATGATCGTCGCCGACTTCCTGCTCGAGCCGGCCACGCAGGCGCACGCGCAGGACTTCCGGCAGATGGGCAACTTCACCGTGCTCGACATGGCGAAGCTCACGCCGGCCGAGCGCAGGCGCTTCGATGAGCTGCCGCGCTCGCCCGCGCTGCCGACGAACGCCGAGCTCGGCACGACGCTGCTCGAGCCGCATCCGTCGTGGATGACGCGGATCGCGAGCGAGTGGGAGAAGCGATACACGAAGTGACGGCGCGCGCGGGGCGTGGGGCGGGCGGCCTGCTGCGCGCGGCCCCCGCGCTGACCGTCGGCGCGTTCCTGCTGCCGATCGCGGCCGGCCTCGCCGGTACGCTGCTGCCGGCATTCGGCTACCTGCCCGCGATCGGCGGCGATGCGCTCGGTCTCGACGGCTTCCGGCGTCTGGTCGCCTACCCCGGCTTCGCGTCCAGCGTCGCCGTCACCCTCACGACCGGCATCGCGACACCGCTGCTCGCCGTTGCCATCGCGCTGGCGCTGTGCGCGTACGCGCACGGCCGCCCGTGGCAGCAGCGCCTCTCGGCCCGGCTTGCACCGGTGCTGGCCACGCCGCATTCGGCGCTGGCGATCGGGCTCGCGTTCCTGCTGGCGCCTTCCGGATGGATCGCGCGGCTGGGCTCGCCGTGGCTGACGGGCTGGACGCTGCCGCCAGACGTGGCGACCGTCGGCGATCCGGCCGGCATCGCGCTGGTGCTCGGGCTGCTGGTGAAGGAGGTGCCCTACCTGGTGCTGATGATCGTCGGCGCGCTCAATCAGGTTCCGGCACGCGAGCACGTCGTGGTCGCGCGTGCGCTCGGCTACTCGCGGACGCAGGCGTGGCTCAAGGTCGTGCTGCCGCAGGTCTACCCGCAGATCCGCCTGCCGGTCTACGCGGTGATCGCGTTCTCGCTGTCGGTCGTCGACGTGGCGCTGATCCTGGGGCCGACCAATCCGCCGACGCTTGCGGTGCTCGCCGTACGCTGGTTCACCGATGCCGACATCGACTTCTACTTCCAGGCGGCGGCGGCGGCGACGCTGCTGCTCGCGATCGTCATCGCCGCGATCGCCGGGTGGTACGGGCTCGAACTCGTCGTCATCGGCGCCGGCCGGCGGTGGATCGCGCAGGGCGCACGCGACGGTGCGCTCGCGGCAGGCGCCCGGGCGGGGGCCGCCGGGTTCTGCGCGCTGTCCGCGGCGGCCGCGGCGGCGCTGGCCGGCATGGTGCTGTGGTCGTTCGCAGCGCAGTGGCGTTTCCCGGCCGCGCTGCCGCAGGCGTGGTCGCTCGCCAACTGGATGCGCCGGCTCGACGGGCTTGCGGGGCCGGCCCTCACGACGCTCGCCGTCGGCGTGCTCGCGACGGCGATTGCGCTCGCCCTCGTCATCGGATGTCTCGAGAACGAAAGCCGGAGCCGGCACCGGGCCGGACCGCGCGCGCTGTGGCTCCTGTACCTGCCCCTGCTCGTGCCGCAGGTGGCCTTTCTCTTCGGCGCGCAGGTCCTGCTCGTGCGCCTCGGATTCGACGGTGCGTTGGCCGCCGTCGTGTGGGCGCACCTCGTGTTCGTGCTGCCGTATCTGTTCCTCTCGCTCGCCGACCCGTGGCGCTCGTTCGACCCCCGCTACGCGCGCTCGGCGGCGAGTCTCGGTGCGTCGCCGGCGCGCGTGCTGTTCGCGGTCAAGCTGCCGATCCTGCTGAAGCCCGTGCTGATCGCCTGCGCCGTCGCGTTCGCGGTCAGCGTCGGCCAGTACCTCGCCACGCTGTTCGCCGGCAACGGCCGCGTTGCGACGCTGACGACCGAGGCGGTGACGCTCGCGGCCGGCGCTGACCGGCGCGTGATCGGCGCGTACGCGGTGGCGCAGGCGGCGTTCCCGCTGCTGGCCTACGTCGCGGCCGTGGCGATTCCCGCGCTGCTGTACGCGCACCGGCGCGGGTTGGGAGGGCGCGGATGAACGGGGCCGCCCCGCACCCCGGCCCTCCCTTGCAGGGCGCGCCAGCGCTTGCAGGCGCTGGGCGCTCGCGCGGCGCCGAGCAAGCTCGGCGAAACCCCGCTCTCGCCCCCGCAGACGCGGAGAGAGGGCGCGCATCGGCGACGCCGCGCGCCGAAGCACTCCCTCTCCCCGCAAGCGGGGAGAGGGTTGGGGTGCGGGGCCTCGCGCGGAACGCATTGCCAGTGGAACCATCGGCATGACCTCCGCCGCAGCGCCGCTGCGCCTGTCCGCCGTGCGCATCGAGCTCGCCGGCCGGGAGCTGGTCGCACCGTTGACGCTCGACATTGCTCCCGGCGAGTGCGTGACCGTCATGGGGCCATCGGGTTGCGGCAAGTCGACGTTGCTCGCGTTCGTCGCGGGCACGATCGAGCCCGCATTCCGCGCGACCGGCCGCGTGGCGCTCGGCGCGCGCGACGTTTCGGACCTACCGCCCGAAGCGCGTCGTATCGGCATCCTGTTCCAGGACGACCTGCTGTTCCCGCACCTGTCGGTCGGCGACAACCTCGCGTTCGCGCTGGCGCCGCGCGTGCGCGAGCGCCGCAAGCGCCGCGCGCAGGTCGCGCAGGCACTCGTGGAGGCCGACCTCGCCGGCTTCGCCGACCGCGACCCGGCCACGCTGTCGGGGGGCCAGCGCGCGCGCGTCGCGCTGATGCGCACGCTGCTGTCCGAGCCGCAGGCGCTGTTGCTCGACGAGCCGTTCAACAAGCTCGACGCACAGCTGCGGCAGGACTTCCGGCGGTTCGTGTTCGCGCACGCCGCCGAGCGTGCGCTCCCGGTGCTGCTCGTCACGCACGACGCCGCCGACGCGCAGGCGGCCGGCGGCCGCGTCGTCGCGCTCGCACGGCCGTAGCGGCACCGGTATCCGCAGGCGCCGGAGGGGCGCCGCCGCCTAGTTGCACCTGCGGCAATCGCACGCCGCAGTGCCGGCACGCGTCTTTACGCGCGGTTTACATCGCCACGCACAGACTCTATGCGGGCTTTCGGCGCGGCGCGCGATGCTTGGTCTCGTCAGGAAGCCGGAGTCGACCGGAGCGCAACGCCATGATGGACATCGTCTTCGTCGCAGTGATCGTCGCCTTCTTTGCCGCCACGGTGGGGCTCGCGCGGTTCTGCGGCCGCCTGCTGCACAAGGGGGGCAAACGTTGAGCTGGGTCCACGTCCTCGCCGCGCTGGCGGCGCTCGGCATCTTCGTCTGCCTGATCGTCGCGCTGTTCCATCCGGAGCACTTCGAATGAACGCGTTCGGCTGGCTGCAACTCGCGCTCTACGTCGTCGTGCTGCTGGCGCTGGCAAGGCCGCTCGGCACTTACATGGCGGCCGTCTACGAGGGCCGCGCGAAGTTTGCGCAGCGCCTCGGCGGCCCGCTCGAGCGCATGCTCTACCGCGCAGCGGGCGTCGATCCCGCCCGCGAGATGGGTTGGATCGAGTACGCACTGGCCATGTTGTGGTTCAACCTGCTGGGCGCGCTGGCCGTGTACGCGCTGCAGCGGCTGCAGCTCGCGCTCCCGCTGAACCCGCAGGCGTTCGCTGGTGTCGCGGCCGACTCGGCGTTCAACACGGCCGTGAGCTTTGCCAGCAACACGAACTGGCAGGGCTATGGCGGCGAGAGCACGATGAGCTACCTGACGCAGTTGCTCGGTCTCGCCGTGCAGAATTTCGTCTCGGCCGCGACGGGCATGGCGGTGCTGGTCGCGCTGATCCGCGGCTTCACGCGCTGGCAGACGGGCGCGATCGGCAACTTCTGGTGCGATCTCGTCCGCTCGACCGTCTACATCCTGCTGCCGTTGTCACTGGCACTTGCGCTGGCGCTGGCGAGCCAGGGCGTCGTCCAGTCGTTCGCGCCGTACGGGACGGTCACGCTCGTGCAGCCGGTGACCTACGATGCGCCCGCGACCGGCGCTGACGGCCAACCGGCCAGGGATGCGAAGGGGAACGCCGTCACCGAGAGGAAGACGGCGACCGAGCAGACGGTGCCGCTCGGCCCGGCCGCCTCGCAGATCGCGATCAAGCAGCTCGGCACGAACGGCGGTGGTTTTTTCAACGTGAACTCCGCGCACCCGTTCGAGAATCCGACGCCTCTGTCCAACTTCCTGGAGGTGCTCGCGATCCTGCTGATCCCTGCCGCGCTCTGCTGCACGTTCGGGACGATGATCGGCGACCCGCGTCAGGGCTGGGCGCTGCTGGCTGCGATGACGTTCGCGTTCGTCGTGCTGCTGGCGGCGACGTACGCGCTCGAGTCGCAGGGGAACCCGGCGCTGGCCGGTCTCGGCGTCGACCAGACGGCGACAGCCGCGAACCCGGGCGGGAACATGGAGGGCAAGGAGGTCCGCTTCGGCGTGGCCAACTCCGCATTGTGGGCGGTCGCGACCACGTCGGCGTCCAACGGGTCGGTCAACAGCATGCACGACTCGTTCCTGCCGCTGGCCGGCATGATCCCGATGTGGCTGATGCAGCTCGGTGAAGTGATCTTCGGCGGCGTCGGCTCGGGACTGTACGGCATGATCGTGTTCGCGATCGTCGCCGTGTTCATCGCCGGGCTGATGGTCGGCCGCACGCCCGAGTACCTCGGCAAGAAGATCGAGGCGTTCGAGATCAAGATGGCATCGATTGGCATTCTCGTGCCGCCGTTCGTCGTGCTCGGGGGCACGGCCCTCGCCGTGCTGCTCGACTCGGGCAGGGCTGGCGTCGCCAACCCGGCGGGCCACGGCTTCTCGGAGATCCTGTACGCGTTTTCGTCGGCCGGCAACAACAACGGCAGCGCGTTCGCCGGCCTGTCGGCCAACACGCCCTTCTACAACACGACGCTTGGTCTCGCGATGCTGTTCGCCCGCTACTGGCTCGCGGTGCCGGTGCTGGCACTGGCCGGCGCGCTGGCCGCCGCCAGGCACGTTCCGCCGTCCGTGGGCACGCTGCCGACGCACACGCCGCTGTTCGTCGTCGTCCTGCTCGCGACCGTCCTCACCGTCGGCGCCCTGACGTTCGTGCCGGCGCTGGCACTCGGGCCGGTCGTCGAGCACCTGCAGCTCAGCGCCGGCCGCTGACACGCGCCATCGCAGCGAAAGCATCGCCATGACATCGATCGTTGCCAAGCAGGGCACGCTCTCCTGGTTCCTCGACCGCGAACTCCTGCGGCACGCGCTCGTCGACAGCGTGCGCCGGCTGACGCCGCGCTACCAGTGGCGCAACCCGGTGATGTTCGTCGTGTACGGCGGCAGCATCCTGACCACGATCCTGTGGCTGCAGGCGCTGTTCGGCACAGGCGAGGCCCCGGCCGGCTTCATCCTCGCGATCGCGCTGTGGCTGTGGGCGACGCTGCTGTTCGCGAACTTCGCCGAGGCGATGGCCGAAGGGCGCAGCAAGGCGCAGGCGGCGACGCTGAAGAGCGCGCGCCGCGACACGGTGGCGAAGAAGCTGGCGCACGCCGGATTCGATGCGGCCCCCACGGCCGCGCCGTCGTCGGCGCTGCGCCGCGGCGACCTCGTGCTGGTCGAGCAGGGCGACCTCGTCCCCGGCGACGGCGAGGTCATCGAGGGGGTTGCCTCGGTCAACGAGAGCGCGATCACCGGCGAGTCCGCGCCGGTGATTCGCGAGTCCGGCGGCGACCGCTCTCGGTGACCGGCGGGACGCAGGTGCTGTCCGGACCGGATCATCGTCCGGATCACCGTGAACCCGGGCGAGACCTTCGTCGACCGCATGATCGCGCTGGTCGAGGGCGCCAAACGTCAGAAGACGCCGAACGAGATCGCGCTCACCATCCTGCTCGCCGCGCTGACCATCGTGTTCCTGCTCGCGACGGTGACGCTTCTTCCGTACTCGATCTACAGCGTCGCGACCGCCGGGGCGGGCACGCCGGTGTCGATCACCGTGCTGGTCGCGCTGCTCGTCTGCCTGATCCCGACGACGATCGGCGGCCTCCTCTCGGCGATCGGCGTCGCCGGCATGGGCCGGATGCTGCGGGCGAACGTGATCGCGAAGTCCGGTCGCGCCGTCGAGGCCGCGGGCGACGTCGACGTGCTGCTGCTGGACAAGACCGGGACGATCACGCTCGGCAACCGCCAGGCGTCCGCGCTGCACGCGGCGACCGGCGTCACGCCGCAGCAGCTGGCCGAGGCGACGCTGCTCTCGTCGCTCGCCGACGAGACCCCGGAGGGCGCAGCATCGTCACGCTGGCGCGCGTTCGGCATCGCGCCGCCGCCACTCGAGCCGGGGCAGTTCACGATCATCCCGTTCTCGGCGCAGACCAGGATGAGCGGCGTCACGTACCGCGGGCGCGAGCTGCGCAAGGGCGCGCTCGATGCCGTGCGCGGCTGGATCGCGGCGGACGGCGGACACGTCGACCACGAGATCGTCGCGCGCGTCGAGGACGTCGCGCCGCGGCGCGACGCCGCTGGTCGTCGCCGAGGGCACGCGCGTGCTCGGCGTCGTCGAGCTGAAGGACATCGTCAAGGGCGGCATCAAGGAGCGCTTCGCCGAGCTGCGCCGGATGGGCATCCGCACGGTGATGATCACCGGCGACAACCCGCTGACGGCGGCGTCGATCGCGGCCGAGGCAGGTGTGGACGACTTCCTGGCCGAGGCCACGCCGGAGGCGAAGCTCAAGCTGATCCGCGACGTCCAGGCCGAGGGCAAGCTCGTCGCGATGACCGGCGACGGCACCAACGACGCGCCCGCGCTGGCGCAGGCCGACGTCGCCGTCGCGATGAACACCGGCACGCAGGCGGCCAAGGAAGCCGGCAACATGGTCGACCTCGACTCCAACCCGACCAAGCTGATCGAGATCGTCGAGATCGGCAAGCAGCTGCTGATGACGCGCGGCGCGCTGACGACGTTCTCGATCGCCAACGACGTCGCGAAGTACTTCGCGATCATCCCGGCCGCGTTCGCGAGCACGTACCCGGTGCTCGGCACGCTCAACGTGATGGGGCTCGCCACGCCGGCGAGCGCGATCATGTCGGCGGTGATCTTCAACGCGCTGATCATTCCGGCGCTGATACCGCTGGCGCTCGCCGGCGTCCGCTACCGGCCGGTCGGCGCGGCGCAGGCGCTACGCACGAACATGCTGGTGTATGGCGTCGGCGGCGTGCTGCTGCCGTTCGTCGGCATCAAGGCCATCGACCTCGTGCTGGTCGCGCTGCGCCTGGCCTGACACCCGAGGAGACGCACGATGTTGCACGCATTCCTGCCGTCGCTGCGGATGCTGGCGGTGCTGACCGTGCTGACCGGTGGCGCCTACCCGCTGCTGACCTGGGGGATCGCGCAACTTGCCTTCCCGGGCGCGGCCAACGGCAGCCTCGTCGTCGTCGACGGCAAGCCGCGCGCCTCCGCGCTGCTCGGCCAGCCGTTCGACGACCCGAAGTACTTCTGGAGCCGGCCGTCGGCGACGTCGCCTTTTCCGTACAACGCCGCCGCGTCGAGCGGCTCCAACCAGGGGCCGCGCAATCCGGCGCTGGCGGACGCCGTGCGCGATCGCGTGAGGGCGCTGCGCGACGCCGATCCCGGCAACACGGCGCCGGTGCCGGCCGACCTCGTCACCGCGTCGGCGAGCGGCCTCGACCCGCACATCAGTGTGGCCGCGGCCGAGTACCAGGCCGCGCGCGTCGCAAAGGCGCGCGGGATGCAGGTTGACGCGGTGCGGGCGTGCGTCGCCCGACACATCGAGGGCCGCGCGCTCGGAATCCTGGGCGAGCCGCGCGTCAACGTCGTCACGCTGAATCTCGCGCTCGACGGCGGCGGACGCTAGCGGCGTGCCGGTGGCGGTCCGTGGCCGCAACGGGTAGGCTCACCGCAATGCGTCCGATGCCGCCCGCCCGCCGCCCGCCCGCGGCCAATCGCCGATGACGGACGGCCGCCCGGATCCGGACGCGCTGCTCGCCGAGGTCAAGGCGCAGGAGGCCGCGGCGGCGCGCGGGCGCCTCCGAATCTTTTTCGGCGCTTCCGCTGGTGTGGGGAAGACGTACGCGATGCTGAGTGCGGCGCGGCAGCTGCGGCAGGAAGGCCGCGACGTCGTCGTCGGGCTGGTCGAGACGCACGGCCGCAAGGAGACCGAGGCCCTGCTCGCCGACCTGCCGCTGCTGCCGCGGCGGCAGCTCGCGTACGAGGGCCGGACGCTGACCGAATTCGACCTCGACGCGGCGCTGGCGCGGCGCCCCGCCTTGATCCTGGTGGACGAGCTCGCGCACACGAATGCACCGGGCTCGCGGCACCCGAAGCGCTGGCAGGACATCGACGAACTGCTCGCGGCCGGGATCGACGTGTTCACGTCGCTCAACGTCCAGCACATCGAAAGCCTGAACGACGTCGTCGGCGGCATCACCGGCATCACGGTGCGGGAAACGGTGCCGGACTACTTCTTCGACCAGGCCGACGAGGTCGTGCTGGTCGACCTCTCGGCCGACGACCTGCTCGCGCGGCTGGCGGCGGGCAAGGTCTACGTTCCCGAACACGTCGAGCGCGCGAAGGCCAATTTCTTCCGCAAGGGCAACCTGATGGCGCTGCGCGAGCTGGCGCTGCGCCGCACCGCCGACCGCGTCGAGGACGACGTGCAGGCGTACCGGGCCGACCAGGCGATCGAGCGCGTCTGGAAGACCGAGGAGTCGCTGCTGTGCTGCATCGGACCGCGCGAAGGCGGCGAAGACGTCGTGCGCAACGCCGCCCGGCTGGCGGCGCAGCTCGGCGTCGAATGGACGGCCGTCTACGTCGAGACGCCGGCGCTGCAGCGGCTGCCGGCGCGCGAGCGCGAGCGGATCCTGCGCACGGTCAAGCTCGCGCAGGAGTTCGGCGCGAAGACCGCGATCCTGGCCGGCGGCGACACCGCCGCCACTGTCGTCGACTATGCGCGTACGCACAACTGCTCGAAGGTCGTCGTCGACCGCGTGCGCACGCCGATGCGCTGGCCGTGGGCGCGCGGGACCGCGCACCGGATCGGAGCGCTCGCGCCCGATGTCGACCTGATCGAGGTCGGCCGTGCCGGTGCACACGCGCCGCCGACGCCGGCGACCGAGGTCGACGAGGACGCCGACGAGCGGCGCGGCGCCAGGCGGCTGCGCTATCTGTGGGCGGTGCTCGCCTGCGCCGCGGTGACGCTGGTCGCGACGCCGCTGTCCGGCATCTTCGAGCTCGCCAACATCGTGATGCTGTTTCTGCTCGCCGTCGTGCTGGTCGCGATGTGGTGGGGCCGGGGGCCTGCGGTGCTGGCGGCGTTCATCAGCGTCGCGTCGTTCGACTTCTTCTTCGTCCCGCCGCGCTTCACGCTGGCCGTCGCCGACGTCCAGTACCTGCTGACGTTCGCGATCATGCTGATCGTCGCGCTGATCATCGGCCAGATGACGGCCGGCCTGCGCTACCAGGCGCGCGTCGCATCGTATCGAGAGGAGCGCGCACGCGTGCTCTACGAGTTTGCCCGCGACCTGTCGAGCCTGCTCCTGACCGACGACGTCGTCGCGGCCGCGACGCGGACGATCGCCGGCACCTTCCGCGCGCGCGTCGCCGTCGTCGTCCCCGATGCGCAGGACCGCATCCGGGAGCCACCGGCCGGAGGCCCTGGCCCGACCGTCGACGTCGGCGCCGCGCAGTGGGCGTACGACAAGGCGCAGCCGGCGGGGGCGGGCACCGACACGCTCGCCGGCAACGAGAGCCTCTACCTGCCGCTGCGCGCGCCGATGCGCACGCGCGGCGTGCTCGTGTTCCGGCCGGCCAACCCACGGCAGCTGCTGGTGCCCGAGCAGCGGCGTCACCTCGACACGTTCGCGGCGCTGACCGCGATCGCGCTCGAGCGTGTCCACTACGTCGAGATCGCGCAGCAGGCGCTGCTGCACATGGAATCCGAGCGGCTGCGCAACTCGCTGCTGTCGGCGCTGTCGCACGACCTGCGCACGCCGCTCGCCGCGCTCGTGGGGCTCGCCGAGTCGCTGGCGCTCACGCGGCCCAGGCTCTCCGGCGAGCAGCTCGAGACGGCGCAGGCGATCGCCGACGAGGCGCGGCGGATGAGCGCGCTGGTCGGCAACCTGCTCGAGATGGCGCGCATCGAGAGCGGGCAGGTCAAGCTGCGCCGCCGCTGGCAGCCGTTCCAGGAAGTCGTCGGCAGCGCGCTCAAGGCCGCGCGGCCTGCGCTCGCAGCCCATCGCGTCGACGTGCGCGTCCCGGCGGACCTGCCGCTGGTCGAGTTCGACGCGACGCTGATCGAGCGGGTCCTGTTCAACCTGCTCGAGAACGCCGCCAAGTACACGCCGCCGGGCACGCGGGTCGCGATCGCCGCGAGGGTCTCCGCCGGCGAGCTGCTGGTCGGCGTCAGCGATGACGGTCCGGGCATCCCGAAGGGCCAGGAGGAGACGATCTTCGAGAAGTTCACGCGGGGCGCCCGCGAGTCGGCGACGCCGGGGGTGGGCCTCGGCCTCGCGATTGCGCGCGCGATCGTGCAGGCGCATGGCGGCACCATCCGCGCCCGCAACGAGCCCGCCGGCGGCGCGTGCTTCGAGTTCACGCTGCCGCTGGGGACACCGCCCGACACGCCGGAGGATCTCGCGGACGCGCGGTGACGCAGGCTATCATCGCGGGCACATGGATCCCCGTAACGCCACCGGACGCGCGTGAGCACCGCCAGCGGTTTCGAGTCGACCCCGGACGCCCCGCGCGATCGCCGCAGCGGGGATCCGGCGCCCGTCGCGCTGCTCGTCGAGGACGAGCGCCAGATCCGTCGTTTCGTGCGCACCGCGCTCGAGGCCGAAGGCTGGCACGTGCACGAGGCGGAAACGCTGAAGCAGGGACTCGTCGACGCCGGCACGCGCAAGCCCGACGTCGTGATCCTCGACCTCGGCCTGCCCGACGGCAACGGCCTCGACTTCATCCGCGACTTCCGCACGTGGTCGGCGGTGCCGGTGATCGTGCTGTCGGCGCGGATCGAGGAGACCGACAAGATCGAGGCGCTCGACGCCGGCGCCGACGACTACCTGACGAAGCCGTTCGGCGTCGGCGAGCTGCTGGCACGGCTGCGCGCGACGCGGCGGCGCAGCGGCGGCGCGGCGAGCGCCGATGCCACGCCGTTGCGCTTCGGCGACGTCGAGATCGACGTGACGGCGCGGACCGTGCGCAAGGGTGGCGCGTCGCTGCGCCTGACGCCGATCGAGTTCCGGCTGCTCGCGCTCCTCGTCCGCAACGCCGGGCGCGTGCTCACGCACCGGCAGATCCTGCGCGAGGTGTGGGGCCCGGCGTACGTCGAGCACGACCACTACGTGCGCGTGCACATGGGGCACCTGCGGCAGAAGCTCGAGGACGACCCGGCGCAGCCGCGCCACCTGGTCACCGAGACGGCGGTCGGCTATCGGCTGGTGGTCTGAGCGGGGGCGCGCCGAACACCCGGCGCTGGGCCGCCTCGAACACGGCTCGCGTGGCCGGGTCGCGCATCCGGCGCTCGGTCGTGATCGCGTAGAACCGCTCGACGACGGCGCCGATGCGCCCGAGCGCGCGCACACCGTACTGCGTGACGATGTCGCCGGCGGTGGCAGTCGGCGCGGCGAACACGCCGGAGCCGCCCTGGCCGAACGCCTTCATCAGCGCGCCGTCGTCGAACTCGCCGACGAAGCGTGGTTGGACGCCCGCCGCTTCGAGCCACGCGGTGAGCTGCGGGCGCACTGCCGAGCCCTCGCCGGGCAGCAGGAACGGGGCGCCGTCGAGGCATGCGGGAAACGCGCCGGGTAGCGACATCGCCAGCGCGGGCGCTGCGAACACCGTCAGGTCGGAGGCGCCGATCAGGTGGTTGTAGCCGCGGACGTTGACGTCGGCCGGCAGCGGGCGGTCGGCGATCACCACGTCGAGCCGGTGCAGCGCGAGCTGCGAGAGCAGCGCCGCGAGCGACCCCTCGCGGCAGACGAGCCGCACCGGCTCCGCGAGCGCGAGGGCCGGTTCGACCACGCGATAGGCAATCGCCTTGGGCACGACATCGGCAATGCCGACGCGCAGCGGCACGGACCTGCGCGCCGCCTCGTCGCGGGCGGCGGCGACCAACGCGTCGCCCAGCGCGAAAATGTCGTCGGCGTATCCGGCGATCCGGCGTCCTGTGTCGGTGAGCTCGACGCCGCGGCCGGCGCGGCGCGTGAGTTCGACGCCGAGCGCGTCCTCGAGCTCGGCGAGCTGGCCGCTGATCGATTGCGGCGTCACGTGCAGTTCCGCCGCGGCGCGCGCGAGACTGCCGGTCCGGGCGACGGCCCAGAAGTAGCGCAGGTGCTTGAAGTTGAGCGCGGCGGGCATGGGTAATACATCGAAAAAACCGAATAATCACGAATTATATTCGATTTGTGCGAGCAATGAATCGAGCGCATCATGCGCTCCGTGGCTGCGCCTCGGCGCGGCGGAACGGGAACATCGGGTGGAAACGATCGGTGTCTGGTGGATGTGGGCGGGCTTCTTCGTGCTGGTGCTGGCGATGCTGGCGATCGACCTGTACGCGGTCGGCGGCGGCAAGGAGCACCGGGTTTCGCTGCGGGAGGCGGGCACGTGGTCGGCGATCTGGGTCGCCGTGGCGTTCGCCTTCGCCGGCGCGCTGTGGTGGTACGTCGACGGGACGGCCGGGCGCGCTGCGGCGAACGAAACCACACTCGAGTTCGTGACCGGCTACCTGATCGAGAAGTCGCTGGCGATCGACAACGTCTTCGTCTGGCTGATGCTGTTCTCGTTCTTCGCGATTCCGCCCGAGCTGCAGAAGCGCGTGCTCGTCTACGGCGTCGTCGGCGCCATCGTGATGCGCACGGTGATGATCTTCGCCGGCGCCTGGCTCATCGCCCAGTTCCACTGGATGCTGTACGTGTTCGGCGCGTTCCTCCTGTTCACCGGCGTCAAGATGTGGTGGGCCGCCGGGGAGACGCCGGACCTCGAGAACAACCGGGTCGTGCGCTGGCTGCGCCGCCGCTTCCCGATCACGCGCGAGCTGCACGGCGAGCGCTTCTTCGTGAGCCGCGAGGAGGGCGGCCGGATCGTACGCTACGCGACGCCGCTGTTCCTCGTGCTGGTGCTGGTCGAGATCACCGACCTCATCTTCGCCGTCGACTCGATCCCGGCGATCTTCGCGATCACGACCGACCCGTTCATCGTCCTCACGTCGAACGTGTTCGCGATCCTCGGCCTGCGCGCGATGTACTTCCTGCTGGCCGACGTCGCCGGCCGCTTCGCGCTCCTCAAGTACGGGCTCGCAGTCGTGCTCGTGTTCATCGGCGCCAAGATGATGGCCATCGACCTCGTCAAGATCCCGGTCGGCCTGTCGCTCGCCATCGTCGCCGCGATCATCGGCGTGTCGGTCTGGCTGTCGCTGCGCCGGACGGCCGCGCCGCCCGGCCGGCCGGAGACTGCGGAGCGGAACTGACGTGCGCAACAAGTTCCTCGGCACCGGCACGCCGGGCTGGCACCCGTTGCGCAAGGTGGCCACGGTCTTCTCCGGCCTGCGCTACGCGGTGTTCTACGATGCCGCGGTCGCGTACAAGCTGGTGCTGTCGGCGGGCGTGCTCGCGGCCGCGTTCGCGCTGCGCGCGTGGGTCGACGCCCTGCTCATCCTGCTCGTCACCGTGCTCGTGCTGATCGCCGAACTCGCCAACACGGCGATCGAGGCGCTGTGCGACTTCGTCGAGACGCGGCACGACGAGCGGATCAAGGTGATCAAGGACATCGCGGCGGCGGCGGCGGGACTCGCGATCTTCGCCTGGTTCGTCGTGCTGGCGGTCGAGGCGGCCCGCTTCTGGCCGGTGCTCGCGCGGGGAGCGGGTCCGGCCTGACGCGCGGGCCGGGTCCCGGCGTGTAGGATGGGCGGCAACAACCCCGGGCCGCCATGATCCGCATCCTCATCGCCGACGACCACGCCATCGTGCGCGCGGGCCTGCAGCAGTTCATCGCCGACCAGCCGGACATGCAGGTGGCCGGCGAGGCGGCGACCGGCAGCGAGGCCGTCGCGCTGGTGCGCGGCGGCGAGTTCGACGTCGTGCTGCTCGACATCTCGATGCCCGACAGGAACGGCATCGACACGCTGAAGACGCTGCGGCAGATCGCGCCCGCCATGCCGGTGCTGATGCTGTCCGGCTACGCCGAGGACCAGTACGCGGTCAACCTGCTGCGCGCGGGCGCGGCGGGTTACCTCAACAAGGAGGCCGCGGCCAGGGAACTCGTCGGTGCGATCCGCACGGTGGTCAATGGCCGCAAGTTCGTGAGCCCGGCGCTGGCGCAGATCCTCGCCGATGGCGTGGCCCGCGACGCGGACCGGCCGCTGCACGCCGAGCTGTCGCAGCGCGAGTTCCAGATCCTGTGCAAGCTCGCCGCCGGCGCCGCGGTGTCGAAGATCGCCGCCGAGCTCAACCTGTCGGTCAAGACCGTGAGCACCTACCGGTCCCGCGTGCTGGAGAAGATGGGCATGAAGTCCAACGCGGACCTCACTTACTACGCGATCAAGAACGGCCTCATCGACTGACGCCCGGCCTGGACTGGCGCCGCGCGTCCGGCGCCGGCTGTCGGACAAACGCCGATAGCGCCGCCCCACGCGGATTGTTAGCCTGTGATGCTGCGAACGGCCGCGTTCCCGGTCGCGCTGCCGTCCACACGGGCGGCCGCGACCGCCGACCGTGCCCAACCCCGCCGGAGGCCCGTGGAAGCCGCGAAACTGCGTGTCGTCATCGTCGAGGACTCGGCGATCATCCGCGCCCGCCTGGCGGAGACGCTGGCCGAGATCCCGAACGTCGAGATCGTCGGCCACGCGAACACCGAGTACGACGCGCTCGCGCTGCTGCGCGGCAGCGCGTGGGACGCCGCGGTCCTCGACCTGCAGCTGAAGCAGGGTACCGGCCTCGGCGTGCTGAAGACGCTCGGCGAGGGCACGCGCCCCGCGCATGCGAAGATCATCGTCTTCACGAACTACGCGTTCCCGCAGTACCGCAACCGCAGCATGCTGCTGGGCGCCGACTACTTCTTCGACAAGGCGCGCGAGTTCCACCGCGTGCGCGAGGTGGTCGCCAATCTCGCGACCGTTGCAGGCCATTAGGCCGCTGGCAGGCTGTCGAACCTCGCGCCGATATTCATTTTCCGGTGTGGTCCCGAGCGCGGCGAGGGATGTGCTTTCGCCGCGAATCAGGAAGTGGCGTTGAAGCCGATCCCTCGTCTTGGCGCTCCTCGGGATGACGCCGGGGAATTTCCAGCAGCCGGCTAGTCGCGGACGCCCTCGTCGTTCAGGCGCGCGATCAGCTTCGCACTGCGCAGGAACTCGCGGTCGACGAACGCCGTGGTGCCCCGGCCGGACAGGCCGATGTAAGTGAGGCCCGCCGCCCGCATCGCGGCGGCGTAGCGCGGTTGCGACAGCAGCACGCCGATCGCCGGCGCGAGCCTCACGTAGGCTGCGGCGTCGAGGCCCTTCGGCGCCACGAGGCCCAGCCAGACGACGAACGACTCCCGCCACAGCTCGCCGAACGCCGGGATGCCCGGCAGCGACTCCACCCGGCGCTCCGACGTCACGGCGACGATCGGGTGGCCCGAGCGTGGCGCCTCGACGAGCGCGTTGGGCACGCCGTCGAACAGCACGTCCAGCGATCCATCGGCGAGCTGCGCGTAACCCTCGTTCAGCGTCTCCAGCGTGCGGTGAACGAGGCGGACGTCCTTCTCGTAACGCAGGTATGCGCCGGCGAGGTGCCCGGCCGATCCGGTGCCGAACGACCCATACGTGAGCGGTGAAGCCGCGCGCCGGGCCTCGGCGAGCCAGTCGTCGAGCGTGCGTTGCCCGGACCGCACCGAGACGACCATCGCGTTCGGATAGCTGCCGAGAATCGCCAGCCACGCGAAGTCCTCGCTCGGGTTGAAGCGTGCACTGCGCGACAGGAGCCGGCCACCGACGATTGCGGAGTTCGCGACGATCCCGAGCAGCGAGCCGTCGGTCGCGCCGCCGGCGATCTGGTTGGTGCCCGTGACCCCGGCATTGCCGGGAACGTTGTCGACCTCCACCGGGACTTCGAGGATGCCTGCGAGCGCGTCGGCGACAATGCGCGCGATCCGGTCGCCGGAGCCGCCGGCAGGCGCCGGCACGACCAGCCGGATGGGCACGCCTCTGGCGCGCTCCTGCCCGCCGGCGACCCGCGGCACCGCCAGCGTGGCCAGCAGCGCGAGCAGGCGTCGGCGGGCGGGGGCGGGCACGACGCCAGCTGCCAAGGGCGCGCGCGCGGGACGTGGGCCGGGCACGCGCGTCAGGCGCCGAGCGGCGTCGGCGCGGTCGCGGGCGCGGGCGCGGGCGTCGCGACGCCTCCGAGCGGCAGGTTGACCTCGACGCTCGTGCCGCCTTCGCGGCGGCGCGCGATCGCGAATTCGCCGTGCAGCGCGCGCACGCGCTGGCGCATGCCGGCGATGCCGTGCGACAGCCGGTTATGCTGGGCCTGCTCCGGGATGCCGACGCCATCGTCCTCGATCAGCAGCGTCAGCGTGTCCGCGTTGAGGCCCAAGAAGACGGTCACCCGTGTCGCGTGCGCGTACTTCACGATGTTGGTGAGCGCCTCCTGCACGATCCGGTACAGCGCGATCGCGGTCACGGGCGGGATCGCGCTGTCGTCGCCGGGCGTGGCGAGTTCGCATGCGAGGCCCGCGCGGTCGCAGATCTCGTGGACCTGCCACTCGAGCGCCGCCGCGAGGCCCAGATTGTCGAGCAGCGTCGGGCGCAGGTCCTCGATGATGCGCCGCTTGATCTCGACGCCGTCGTCGAGCGCCTGCAGCGCGCGCTCGAGCTTCGCGACCGCCTCGGCGTCGCGGTCGTGGACGCGCTTCGCGACCCACGCCACGTCCATCTTGGCGCTGACCAGCAGGCCCCCCAGCTCGTCGTGGATGTCGCGGGCGAGCTTCGCCTTCTCCTCTTCGCGCACCCGCTGCAGGTGGTTCGACAGTTCGGACAGCTCGGCGGTCCGCTGCTCGACGACGGCCTCCAGCCGGCGCTTCTCCTCCTGCACGCCGCGCCGCCGCGCGTCGCGCTGCTGGACGTCGCGGCGCGCGAGCAGCCACACGACGAGCAGCAGCACGACGGTGAACCCGGTCATGATCTGCATGCCGGCGCGCGCGAAGCCGACGTCGTGGGCCCAGCGCGTCGTCGCCTCGGCGAGCTGCGTGCGGTGCGTGCCGCCCATGTCGTCGACCTCGGCGCGGATCTCTTCCATCGTCCGGCGGCCGATGCCGGTGGCCAGGAGCGCCTGCGCCGCCTCCGCGCCGTTCGTGCGATAGAGGGCGATCGCCACCTCCAGTTCGGCCAGCTTCTTGCCGACGAGGTTGTTGATGCGGCCGGAGGTCGCGCGCTGCTCGGCGGTACCGTTGGCGACGAGCAGCTCGCGCAGCCGCGAGAACGCGCCCTCGATCTTCGGCAGCGCGGCGTTGTACGGCGCCAGGTACTCGTCGCGCCCGGTCAGCAGGTACCCGCGCTGGCCGGTCTCGGCGTCGACGATCAGCGCCAGCGTCTCGTTCAGCGTCGCCTGCATCTCCAGCGCGACCGCCATCTCGCGGTTCGCGGACTCGAGCCGCCGGTACCCCAGTTCGGCATAGACGGCGATCGCGAGCGAAACCGCGATGCCGAGGACCAGAGGCACCACGATCTTGAGGGGAAGGACGGATTTCGGGAGTCGCATCGTGCGGTCGCCTGCCCGGATTCGCCGACTATACGCATCGTGGCCGCCGCGCTCAACGTGTAGGGCGGCGTCCTACACGCGCATCGGCGCCGCGCCGACAGAACGCACGGACGTGCGGCGCGAAACTGCGCGGGCGGGCAGCACCTCCGCCCACTCTCTCCCCTCCGCTCCGGCAGATCATGGAGCGGGCTTGGACGCCGCGGCAACGCGGCGTCTTTTTTGTCCGCGGCGTGCCCGTGCGGGCGGCGCTAGAATGCGGACATCCGCATTCGATCTGCCAAGGCATGGCCGCACCCACTGCGTCGCGTCGCACCCGGCGCCCCGCCGAGACCGCGTCCGGTGCGGCGGGCGGGGGCCCGCCGTGAAGGCACTGCGTTTCGCGCGCTTCGGTCCGCCCGAGGTCCTGGCGCCGGCCGACGTCGCCGAGCCCGTCCCGGGCGCCGGCGAGGTCAAGGTCCGCGTCCACGCGGCGGGCTTGAATCCGCTCGACTGGAAGCTGCGCGCGGGACACCTCGGGTTGCTGCCGATCGGCCGGCCGCCGCGCGGGCTGGGTTGCGAGTTCGCCGGCACGATCGTAGGCACCGGTGGCGGCGCGCACGCGCGCCACGTCGGCGAACGGGTGTTCGGCACGGTGTCGCCGTTCGCGCACGATGGCGCGTTCGCCGAGTACGTCGTCGTGCGGCACGACGCGATCGCGCCCTTGCCGGACGCGCTCGATTTCGTCGGCGCGGCCGCGCTGCCGATCGCCGGCGGCACCGCGCTGCAGGCGCTCGCCGACGTTGCGCGGGTGGCCGCCGGCCAGCGCGTGCTCGTCACCGGCGCGGCCGGCGGTGTCGGCCACTTCGCCGTGCAGGTCGGCAAGCACCTCGGCGCATACGTCGTCGGCGTGTGCGGGCCGGCCAACGTGGACTTCGTGCGTGCGCAGGGCGCGGACGAGGTCGTCGACTACGCCAAGGACGACTTCACGCGCCGCAGCGACTGCTTCGACGTCGTGTTCGACGCCGCGTCGGCATCGACGTACCACGCCGCGCGTGCCGTGCTGACGGTAAGCGGCGTCTACGTCAGTACGTCGGGTAGCGCTGCGGCGGTCGCGTCGACCGTCGTCGGCGACCTGCTGGGCCGGCTGACGTCGCGCCGGCGCGCGGTCGCGTTCCGGCTGCGGACCGGCGCCGCGCAGTGGCAGCGGCTGGCCGCGCTCGCGGCCACCGGCGCGCTGCGGCCGCACGTCGAGCGAACGATCGTGCTCGACGAGGTGGCCGCGGCGCTGGGTGCGATGGAGTCGGGCCACGGGCGCGGCAAGACCGTCGTGCGCCTCATGTAGCGCGTTGGGTTCCGGGGGATGGCGACGATGCGATGGGTGGCGGCGGTGGTGGCGGTTCTCGCGCTGGGCGCGTGCGCGTCCACGGCGACGCGGACGGCGAGCGCGGTGAAGGACGGCGATCCCGCGACGGTGAACCGCGACTGCAAGCTGCTCGGCACCGTCAACGGGCGCAGCCTGTTCGGCGGCAGCGAGGCAGGCCGCCGCGACGGCGCGATGAACGACGCGCGCGAGAAGGCCGCCGCACTCGGCGCGACCGACGTCGTGTTCATCAACATCGACAACTCGGGGATGCTCAACACCGGGCACGCGACGGCGCGGGCGTATCGCTGCCCGGCGCCGTAGCCGGCGCGGGGACACGATGGTCCCCGCGCGTGGTCACCGCGCGCCGCGCGCGCGCAGCCTTGCGCGCGTGCCCCCGAGCGACGCGACCAGCAGCGCCAGCAACGCCAGCGCCCACTCGGACAGCGTCGGGATCGGCTCGACCGCGACCGGGGCCGGCACCGGCGCGAAGAACGCGTAGGCGTTGGCGAAATCCTCCATCCAGACGACGCACGGACCGGTGCCGCGGCACACGCCCGACCAACCGGCGAACTGGTGGCCGGGCGCGGGGGTGGCGACCAGCGTCACCTGCGTCCCCGCGGCGAACGCGGCGCTGCACGCGGTGCCGCAGCTGATGCCGCCCGGCGCGCTCGTGATCGTGCCTTCGCCGAAGTCGTGCACGGTCAGCGCGAACTGCCCGGGCGCGATCGGCGCGAACGACGCCTGCACCGAAGTGTCGCCGTTCAGCGTGAGGTCGCACGTGCTCGTCCCGCTGCACGCGCCGCTCCACCCCGCGAACCGGTAGCCGTGCTTCGCCGTCGCGATGACGCTCACCTGCGTGCCCGGCGCGAAGCCCGCGATACAGCGGACGCCGCAATCGATCGCGCCGGGTGCCGTGGTGACCACGCCGCCTGCGCCGCCGGCGACGGAGAGCTTCATTGCACCCGCGGCGACGAACGCCGCGCCGACGGTCCGCGCCGCGGACATCGTCACCGCGCACGTCGGGCTGGTACCCGCACACGCGCCCGACCAGCCGGCAAACGTCGAGCCCGCGCTCGCGGCGGCGGTCAGCGTCACCGTCGCATTGGCGGCGAAGGATTTGCTGCACGCGGTCCCGCAGCTGATGCCGGCGGGCGCACTGCCGACGGCGCCGTTGCCGCCGACGACCACGTGCAGGCTGTGCAAAGCCGGAGGTGCTGCGAGCGGCACGCCGAACTCGGCGGTGACGCTCGTCGTGCTGTCGATCGTCAACGTGCAGGTCGTGCTGCTCCCGGTGCATGCGCCTGTCCACTGGGCGAACAACCAGCCCGCGCCCGGTTGCGCCGTCAGCGTCACGACGGTCCCTGCCTGATACGCTTGGCTGCAGGTGCTGCCGCAGTCGATGCCGGCAGGCGTGCTGGTCACGGCACCCGAGCCCACCGTGGCCACGGTCAGCGTCGGATTCGACGCGGGCGCCGTCACCCACGGACCGAACGTGATCGTGTACGAGGTGCTGGCGGGTCCGTACACCACGGTGCCGTCGAGTTTCGACGGCACTTCCGGTTGCGGCGAAACGGTGGCCGGCGGGCTCGGCACCGCCGGCGTCGGGTTCTCGTCGTTCGAAAAGCCGTACGCCATGCCCTGCGGCTTGCCGGCGCCGGCGGTGCTGCCCGCCGAATTGAGCGCGCCCGGGGGCTGCAGGAACATCGGCGTGCCGCCGATGGTGGCCGTGTGCATCCACCGCGAGAACTGGTTCTGCGTGATGTCGGGGAAGGTCGACGACACGGTCGTGGGATACCAGTAGGTCTCGTCCTGCCAGCACTTCCAGACGTCCTGTCCGGTGCACGGCACCAGCGCCACGCCGCGGTTCATGGCGCCCGAGATGAGGAAGCCCAGCCGCGCGACCACGGCGTCGTACCCGGTGCCGGCGTTGTAGCCGGCGGCGGTCGCCGACAGCAGTCCGGCATTGAGCAGCGCCGTGTACGTGGCCGCCGCGGGCGTATTGAACGCGCCGGCCCCCGCGAAGACCTGGTAGCCGGTGGATGCGGCGTTCACGCAGTTGGGGATGACGAGGGTCGCGCACCCGACCTGGTAGTCGGCCGGGCTCACGACGTAGGCGACGTAGTTGCCGGACGCCGCGGTGCCCTTGAACATCAGCGCGTTGACCGGATACGCCGGCGTGACGCCCGGATAGTTGATCGCCACGACGGTGCCGGTGAACCTGTCCTGCGGCACACCGCCCGTGCCGCCCAGCAGCCCGCCGGAGTCGAGCACGATCGTGCCCGTGCCGGGAATCGCCGTCGGCGGCACCGTGATTGCGGTGGTGGGCGGGACCGTCGTCGACCACAGCTGGCCGATCACGCCGTCGACCGTGTAACTGCCGGGCGATCCCGCGACCGGCGTCACGCTGCCGAACACGTTGTTGAGCGTGCTGGCGATCGTCGTCGGCGTGTACTGGGCGAGGTAGCCGCCCGGGTTCTGGATCACGTACTGCGGCGCGGTGCTGTTCGGCGTCGTGACGTCCTGCAGGAGGTCGAGGTACGCGCACACCGGCGCAGGCGTCGCGCCGTCGCACGGCTGGCCGGCGGCCACCGCCTGCGCGTCGATGTAGCGGCGATAGCTGTCGCGGATGCTCATGTGGTTCACCGCGTCGCCGGGGTTGGCCGCCGACCCGACCGGATTGCCGATCCCTGACGGGTTGCCGGCAAGCACGGTCGCCGTCGTGCTCATCGGGAACGCGTAGAAGTCGACCTGCGACAGGTCGATCGTGCCGTTGGTCGAGCTCGCGCCGATCTCGGAATACGTCCACGCGGGGAACGTCATGCCGGACACGAACGTCGTGCTGGGCTCGGACAGCGCGATGCTGGGCTGCGGGTTCGGCTGCGCCGGGAACGTCGCCGGGTACGTGTACGTGTAGGTGAACGCGCTGGGGACGTTGAAGAGCCCGGTGTTGCCGGCGGTGGGATTGCAGTTCGGGAACAGCGTCGTGTCGGTGACGACGAAGTAGTAGACGCGCGCGCTGATCGACGTTTGCGCACTGTCGATCTGGATCTGCGTGATGGCGTCCGCCGGCGCCGGCGTGACGCCGGGCGAGAAGCGGTAGCACGGCAGCGTACCGGTGATCGTCGTGGCGGGGGCGACGGGCGCGGGCGGATTCGCCCACGAGCCGTCCTGCTGCAGGATGAGCGGGCCCTGCGGCCCGGCGGTCGAGAAGCCCGTGACGTAGATCTGGTACGAGCCGGGCGTCAGGTGCGTCTTGTCGACCAGCGTGAACGTGGCAGTGGTTTGCGCGCCGGCGGCGGTCGCTGCCAGCAGCGCGAGCGCCGGCACGAGGAGTCGCATGGCGCCGCGCCGAAGCGGCCGCGGCGAGACTTGCGAAGTGGACGCGCGGCGAACGATCGGCAGGGTCATGGGTGGGGATCTTTCTCGCTGTTCGAATCGGAGGGCGGTGGGGTTGCCCGTCGAGCGCACGACGGGACGGCCGGGCGCAGGCGTGTGGGACGGATGTGTCCCGTCGACCGCGAACGGCTCAAGCAAGTCCCGTACCTCGACGCGACTGCCGGGCCCGGCACGAGGCCGGTTGCGGTGGCCGGACGCCAGCGTCGCGTGGGTTCGACCAGGGTGCGGCGCGTGGCCGGCATCGCGCGCGCTGCGCCGCCCGGCGGATGCCGAGCGGAGGAGGTGGTGACGGGCGCCGGCAGGTTGCGCCGCGGCGCATCGCTGCGCATTCCGCGCGGCGACGAGGGCGCCTGCAAACGACAACGCCCAACCGGTAAGGTTGGGCGCGGAATGGTGGTGGAGACGAGGAGGATCGAACTCCCGACCTTCGCATTGCGAACGCGACGCTCTCCCAGCTGAGCTACGTCCCCACGAGGGGCACGATTATACCCGGTTCAGGTCCCGCCGGTAAACGACTCTGCGTTCGGCGCGCCGGACCGGCCGAAGCTGCAGGATGGCGCGGCCAGAGCCGCGGAAGTTCGGGCGAGGCGAGACACGACGGCGCGAAAGGCACCGGGGCCGCACGCGTGGCGTGCAGCCCCGGGGTCTGCATGGCCGCTAACGGGCCATCAGGGGAAGACGAACTGCGTGTACATGGCACTGCTCGCCGCGGCGTTGTTGGCGTCGCCGCTGTAGGCCGCGAGAATCCTGTGGATTCCCATCGCGAGGCTGCTGGTCGTACATGCGGCCGTGCGGGTGTTCCCGGTACCCGTGAGCGCAACGGCAAAACAGCCGGTAATGTTCGCGCCATTGCTGGTGAAGCGGACGACACCCGTCGGAGCGTTGCCCGTCACCGTTGCGGTGAACGTGACCGCGTTCCCGGTTCGGGACGGATTGAGCGAACTCGCGAGAACGATCGTCAGCGACGGCACGACCGCCGGATTGACGACCTGCGAGAGCGCCGGACTCACCGAGGCGAGGTTGTTTGCATCGCCACCATAGCCGGCCGTGATGCTGTGCGTCCCGGCGCCAAGGCTGCTGGTCGTGCACGTCGCCTGGCCCGCGCCGTTGAGCGGCTGCGCGCCGCAACCCGCGATCGTGGCTCCGCCGTCCCGGAAGTCAACGGTGCCGGTCGGGCTGCTTCCGCTGACGGTGGCCGTGAAGGTGACGCTGCTGCCGACCGTGGACGGATTGAGCGAGGTGACGAGCACGGTCGTGGTCGGCGCGGGCCCGCTGTTGATCACCTGCGCGAGCGGAGCACTCGCTGACGGCGCGTTCGCCGCGTCGCCGCTGTAGCTCGCGACGATCTGGTGCGTGCCGGCGGCAAGGCCGCTGGTCGAGCACTTCGCGGTGGGGATACCGCTGCCGAAGCTGCCCGCCGTGGCCACGACCGCGGCGCATCCCGGGACCGGGACGCCATCGTCCGTGAAGCCGACGGTTCCCGTGGGCGACGCACCGGTCACGGTTGCAGTAAATGTGATCAGGGCGCCCGGATTGGCAGGATTGAGCGAGCTCGCGAGCGTCGTCGTCGTCGGTTGCAGCGTCGCCTCGTTGATCACCTGCGAAAGCGGCGCGCTGGCCGACGGCAGGTTGCCCGCGTCGCCGGAGTAGCTGGCGACGATGGCGTGCACGCCGAGCGCGAGCCCGCTGGTGCTGCAGGTCGCGGTGCGTGCGGCGCCGAACCCGGACGCGAGGGTGACAGCGGCGCATCCCGCGATCGACGTGCCGTCGGCGGTGAAGCCGACTGTGCCGATCGGGCTGCTCCCCGTTACCGTGGCCGTGAACGTCACCACGGCGCCGAGCGTCGCCGGATTGGCGGAGCTGACAAGCGCGGTCGCCGACGCCACCGGCTCCGGAGGATCGGGGATGAACGGAATCGCCGCCACCTTCGTGTAGTAGATCCCGGCCCATCCCAGCGGCGTCACCGGATCCGCGAAGAGCATGCTGGCCGCGACCACGAGATTGCCGTTGCGGAACCCGTCCCGCTCGATGCCGATGGCCGTGACCACCGAGTTGGCCGGCGCCATCGGGTCGATGGCCGGCCCAGCCGTGTTCTGCGTCTCGACGACCGTGAGCAGCGGGCGCGCGAGACTTCTGCCCTGACGCACGTAGATGCCGTCGTAGCCTGACCTCCCCGCCTTGAACGCGGTCTGGACCTCCCACCCCGGAACGCCGTAGAGCGCCGTGAACGCCGACGCACGCCAGCGCGGGGGCTCGTACGCCGGCTCGTCGCCGCCGCCGGTTCCGGGCGGCCTGCCGGAGAAGACCCAGTAGAGAAAATCGACGTAACCGTCGGCAAGCGTCTTGGCGACCGGGTAGATCTTGCCGGTCTGCGCGTCGACGACGAAGATTCCCTGGTGGACCGGAATGGTCGCCAGGTAGCCGCTCGGGTAGTTCGCGGCGCAGTACGCGACGATCTCCGCGTTGCCGTCCACGGGACAGCTGAGCACCTTGGTGAACGTCTCGGTTCCCCATGCGGCCCAGAACGACACGAACCGCCCGTCGGAACTGATCGACAGGCCCTCCCCGAACGCATTGAATCCGACGCCTGCCGCTTCACCCGGCACCTGGTCGCCGATGCCTGCCAGCGTCTGCAACGACGGCGACGGCTGCAGCGGGGCCCGATAGATCCCGCCGCGCGTCGGCGCCTCCTCGATGTCGAGGCCGGTGAAGACCATGTGACCGTTCGCCGCGCTCGGCGGCGCCGTGGAGCCGAACGTCACGACGGGCGCGCCGGGCGGATTGGGAATCACCATTCCCGAACGGGCCACCAACTCGATCGCCGAGGTGCCGCCGCTGGCCGCCACGTCCCGGTAGTACACGCCGGTCCGGCCCAATCCGTCCGAAGGATCGGTGTAGTTTCCCTTGAACGCGATGATCGTGCCGTTGGTGACGGCGGGACCGCCCGGAAACTGGTCGAAGCGCGTGCCGGGAGGTGCGCCGGGTACCGAGTAGTAGGGGAACGTCACGGTTCCGGACGGAAAGTCGGTCACGGCGCCGAGCAGGCTCGCGCCGGTGACCAGAACGTTGCCGGGATCTGTGTAGATCCCGGACGTGCCGACCTTGGTCGTCAGGGGCAGGCCTGTGGTCGGATCGACGCCGACCTGGTACTCGTACACCGGCCGCGACTGGCCGCGGGTGGCGAGCGTCGGTGACAGGATGTCGATGCGCGGCGTCGACGGAAATTCCTCGAACGTCGCGAGCGCGCCGTTGATCAGCGCGTTGTTGGGTGGAGGCACGGTCCTGCCGCGCGCCGTGACCTCGACGATCGGCGACCCGAACACCATACCGGCCATCTGGCGCTTGTAGATGCCGTGCACGGGGCCGCCGCCGGCGGCGTCCGGAACGATGGTCGACCAGACCGACGGCCGCGCGGAGATCTCGGTGCTGTTCACCGCTTCGCCGCCGGCGTCCGCGCCCTTGCTGCGGGCGCGGAACACGACCAGCCCGTCCGCATTCACCGACGGCTGGTTGAAGCTGCTGAAGGTCAGTGTGGAGCCTGGCATGGTGTCCGCGTTGTTGGCGATCGTTCGCCACTGCAGCGGTTGCGCCGCGGCGGCCGTCGCGGCGAGCGCGAAGACCAGTGCGGAGCCGATTCGCAGTGTCCGTCTCATGACACGAATCCTTTCGAACCCCGGCCGCACGCGGCCACGATGCTGCGTGCCGTGCGTGACCAGGACTGCCCTGTAAGCCCGGCCGTGCGCTGCCGCGACGCAGTGCGTCGTGCGCGACCGGGACCGCTTCGTTTCGGTGTCTAGCGGTGCGAGGCGACCGCGAATGCCGGAGGGCCGCGCGCAGCACGGTCGAAGCGTGAGAAGGGCGTTGCCGCTGCACGCGCGACCGGGAAGCGCGAGGCGTGGCGCGCGGCCAGGCCTTTCGGACACGCCATGGATGCGCCGATCGACTGCGCGCCGTCATCCGGCGCGTACCGCTGGCGCCACGTGACCGGCATGGTCAGGTCGCCGGGTGGCTGCGCCGACCGGCCCGGGTTCATGCGTGGACGCGCGTCGCTTTCCGTCTCGCATTCGCCTGCCGGCGATTCGGGAAGCGACTGCGTCGATGCGGGCCGGTACTCCGGCGGCGCGCCTTCGGCCCTACCGCCTCGACGGTCGTAGGCGACGGTTGCGCCGCCCTGCGGCGCCGTTGCGTGGTGCATCCGGGCGTGCGCCGCACACTCCACGACGTCGACGGCCGCCGTCGCGCCGGCAATATGCGCGGCGACCATGCACGGCGCGCACGCGGCAAGGACCGCGAAGGCCTTCGCCACCAGCCGCCGCGCCCAAGCATCCCGGCAGCGCGGCAAGGGCGCGGATTCGCGCCGTGTCGCGCGATCTTCGCAACTGCAGGTGTCGAAGAGCCGCATCGTGCATCCGTCGGCCCGCGTTCGTGCCGGCAGGCATTGCATCGTGCTGGCGCAGCATGCAGGCAGAGCGACGAACCACTTCGAGCCTACTCCGCGCAAAATGATCGGATGTTGACAATTGTCATGCGTGGCAGGTACGCGTTGCTTGCGCGGCAGCGCGATTCGTGGTCTACAGCTGCCTGCACGAACGTGATCGCCGCCGCGCACGCACGATGAATCCGTTGCGCCTCCTCGCGAGCACCGCGGCGGGACGCCTGCGGTATGTCGCGATGGCGTGGTGGCTCGCGCTGGCGCCGTCGCTCGCCCTGTTCGCGCTGCGGGTCGCGTTCGATGGTGCATCGCTGACGCCGCCGCCGCTGCCCGATCCCGCCGGATTCGCGTTCTACAGCATCGTCGTCGCCCCGCTCGTCGAGACCGCGGTGATGATCCCGCTCGCGTTGGCGCTCCTGCACCTGCCCTTCGGCAGCGACTGGCCGCGCGCCGTCCTGCTCGCCGCGCTGGCGGCGCTCGCGCACGGCTTTGGCGGGTCGGCGTGGCAGGTCGCGCTCGCGTTCTGGCCGTTCGTCGTCTACGCGGCGGCACTCTACGCGTGGCGCACGCGGTCGCTCGGCGATGCCTACTTCGTGGCGGCAGCCGTGCATATGCTGTACAACGCGTCGATCTTCGGCGTCGCCGCCCTGACGCGGGCGCTCGCCGCCGGCTAGGACGCGGCGTGCGCCCCTGCCGCCCCGCGCACGACGTAAACTCCCGGCGGTGCCCGCGACCGACAAGGGGTTGCGTTTGCGGCCCGCCGCACCCATCTCCGCCTCTCGTGTCCCGGAAGCCCCCGCGTCATGGAACAACTGGTTGAACTGATCCAGCACTACGGGCTCGCGCTCGTGTTCGTGAACGTGCTGATGCTGCAGTCGGGCCTTCCGGTGCCGGCGTATCCGACGCTGATCGTCACCGGCGCGCTGGTCGCGCGCGGGGGCGCTCCGCTCTGGGAACTCCTCGCCGTGGCCGTGGCGGCCTCGCTCATCGCCGACTTCGGGTGGTACACGGCGGGGCGCAAGTACGGCAGCGGCATCCTCCAGTCGATCTGCCGCGTCTCGCTGTCGCCCGACTCCTGCGTCCGGCAGACCGAGTCGATCTTCTCGCGCTGGGGCGCGCGCTCGCTCGCGGTCGCCAAGTTCATACCGGGTTTCGCGTCGGTGGCGACGTCGATGGCGGGCGTCGTGCGCCTGCCGGTCTGGAAATTCGCGCTGTTCGACGCGATCGGCGCCACGCTGTGGTCGGGGGTCGCCATCGGTCTGGGCTACGCGTTCAGCGGCGCGATCAACCAGGTACTCGGCGTGTTCGAGACGCTGGGCAAGGTCGGCCTGTGGCTGATCGCCGGCGGCTTCGTCGCGTACATCGCGGTGAAGTGGTGGCAGCGCGAGCTCTTCATCTGGCAACTGCGGATGGACCGCGTCACCGTCGACGAGCTCTCCGACCTGATGCGCGCCGAGCGCGTCGGCAAGGTGATCGACGTGCGCACGCCGATGTCGCAGGCGCTGACGGGCCGCATCCCGGGTGCGATCACCGTCGATCCCAACAACATGCGCGTCGACCTGCTGGCGATCGAGCCGGACAGCGAAGTGGTCGTCTACTGCGCGTGCCCGAACGAGTACACGGCGGCGAAGATCGCCAAGGTGCTCGTCGAGCACGGCTTCAAGCGCGTGCGGCCGCTGTTGGGCGGCATCGACGCATGGATCGCCGCCGGCCACCCCGTGGAGGCGGCCGAGACCGGCGGTGCTAGAGTAGTGCCGTTGCACGTCCGGAAGACCCCGACATGAGCAAAGACGTGATCCACTCGCCCGACGCGCCCGCGGCGATCGGGCCCTACTCGCAGGCGATCCGCGCCGGCAACACCGTCTACCTCTCGGGTCAGATCGGCCTCGATCCGGCCACCGGCCAGATGGTCGACGGCCTCGAAGCGCAGGCGCACCGCGTGTTCGCCAATCTGCGCGCCGTCGCGACGGCCGCGGGCGGCAGCCTCGACGACTTCGTGAAGGTGTCGATCCTGATGGCCGACCTCGCGGGCTTCGCGAAGGTCAACGAGATCATGGCCGGCTACTTCCGGCAGCCGTACCCGGCGCGCGCGACGTATCAGGTCGCGGCGCTGCCGCGCGGCGGGCTGATCGAGGTCGAGGCGGTGATGGTCCTGTCCGCGGCCGGCAGCGCCTCGGCGCAGACCGGCTGGCGCGAGCCGTTCGACCAGACGAAGGGCCAATAGCCGCCACGCGTTGACGGCCGGTGCGATGGCGCGAACCGCGCGGGCCGCGAAGAAGCCGGCAGCCGAAAAATCGTCGGGCCGCGGCCTCGCCGACCAGCTGGCACGCCTCGGCGTCGCGCGCGACGCCGATCTCGTGCTGCACCTGCCGCTGCGCTACGAGGACCACACGCGTCTGGTTCCGCTCGCCTCGCTCCAGCCTGGTCTGGCTGCGCAGACCGAAGGCGTGATCGTCAACACGGAGATCCAGTACCGGCCGCGGCGGCAGCTCGTGTGCCTCGTCGCCGACCCGGACCGGCGCGATGCACAGCTGGTGCTGCGCTTCTTCACGTTCTACCCGAGCCAGCAGAAGGCGCTGCAGCCGGGCACGCGCGTGCGCGTGTTCGGCGACGTGCGGCCCGGCTATTTCGGCCTCGAGATCGTGCACCCGCAGTTCAAGGTGGTCGTCGAGGGAGCGCCGCTGCCGGACCGGCTGACGCCCGTCTACCCGACGACGGCGGGCCTCGCGCAGGAGACGTTGCGCAAGCTCGTCGCGCGCACGCTCGCCGCCGACCCCGCATTCACCGCCGACACGCTGCCCGAGGATTGGGTGGCGCGGCGCAAGTTGTGGAAGTTCGGCGACGCGATCCGCTTTCTGCACACGCCGCCGCCGCGGCTCAACGAGATGACGCAGCGCGCGCTCGACGCCCGCACGCATCCGGCGTGGACGCGGCTCAAGTTCGACGAGCTGCTGGCGCAGCAGCTGTCGCTGAAGGCGCACCGCCACGCGCGCGCGCAGCGCCGCGCGCCGGTGCTCACCGGCACCGGCGAGTTGACCAAGCAGCTGCTGGCCCGGGTGCCGTTCGCGCTGACGCGCGCGCAGCAGCGCGTCGGGCGCGAGATCGCGCACGATCTGAAGCGCTCGACACCCATGCAGCGGCTGCTGCAGGGCGACGTCGGCTCGGGCAAGACGATCGTCGCGGCGCTCGCGGCGCTGCAGGCGATCGAGAGCGGCAAGCAGGTCGCGTTCATGGCGCCCACCGAGATCCTCGCCGAGCAGCACTACCGCAAGCTCGCCGCGTGGCTCGACGGGCTGCCCGTGCGCATCGCGTGGCTGTCGGGGTCGGTGCCGGCGAAGGCGCGCAGGAAGGCGCTCGCGGATCTCGGCAGCGGGGAGATCCCGTTCGCGATCGGCACGCATGCGCTCTTCCAGGAAGGGGTGGAGCTGCCGAACCTCGGGCTCGCGATCGTCGACGAGCAGCACCGCTTCGGCGTCGCGCAGCGGCTGGCGCTGCGCGGCAAGGGGCTCGCCGAGGCGCACCAGCTGATGATGAGCGCCACGCCCATCCCGCGCACGCTGGCGATGACGTTCTACGCCGACCTCGACGTGTCGGTGCTGGACGAGATGCCGCCCGGGCGCACGCCGGTCGCCACACGCATGGTGAACCAGAAGCGCCGCGGCGAGATCGTGTCGTGGGTCGGCAAGCTCGCCGCCGAAGGGCGCCAGGCCTACTGGGTGTGCCCGCTGATCGAGGAGTCGGAGAAGCTCGAGTTGCAGACGGCGGTGGCGCTGCACGCGGAGCTGACCGCTGCGCTGCCGGCGCTGCGCGTCGGGCTGCTGCACGGCCGGATGAAGCCCGACGAGAAGGCGGTGACGATGGCCGCGTTCGTCGCCGGCGCGATCGACGTGCTGGTCGCGACGACCGTGATCGAGGTGGGCGTCGACGTACCCAACGCGTCGATCATGGTGATCGAGCACGCGGAGCGCTTCGGCCTCGCGCAGTTGCACCAGTTGCGCGGCCGCGTCGGGCGCGGTGCGGCGGAGTCGACGTGCGTGCTGCTGTTCGAGGAGCCGGTGGGCGAGGTCGCGAAGCTGCGCCTGAAGGTGATCTTCGAGAACACCGACGGCTTCGAGATCGCGCGGCAGGATCTCGCCATCCGCGGGCCCGGCGAGTTCCTGGGCGCCCGGCAGTCCGGGATGCCGCTGCTGCGCTTCGCCGACCTCGAGCGCGACGTCGCGCTGATCGAGCAGACGCGCGATGCCGCGGTCGAACTCGCCGCGACGGAGCCGGCGGCGGCGCAGGCGCACCTCGAGCGGTGGCTGGGCGGGCGCACCGAGTTCATCAAGGCATAGCGTGCGCCGTTCCCGGAGCCGCTACTTGCCCGTGTTGACGAACTGGATGCACTGGCCCTGGTTGCGGAAGTCGAAGTGCCTCCAGCCGCCGTTCTTGCACTGCTCCTTGGTCGTCGGCGCCAGGATCACGTCGTCGCCGTCGACCACGACCTCGCCGATGCCGAACTGGTCGATCGGCAAGCCGTAGAACGAGGCCTGGAACGCCTTCACCGAGACCTGACTGGTGGGCACGCCGGCCAGGACGGTGCCCCGCAGATCGAGCACGACGCTCAGTGGATCGCCGGCGATCGGGACCGCGGGCAACCCGAGCGCGATTCCCCCGAACTCGACGGTCGCCCACGTGAGCTGCGTGAACGTGAAGCTGCCCTTGAGCAGCCTGATCTCGTTGAGCGTGTACACGCTTCCGAGATGCAGTTCGATCACCGGGAGCAATGGCACGCCCTGCGAGTCGCTGCGCGTCAGCAGGAGGTGCGTCGTATCGGTGAGTCCGTCGTTGAGCGTGCCACTGCCGTTGGCATAGTCGAATACGTGCCCGATCGCGTCCGGCGAGCAGCTGACCGAGCCGCCGACGACTCTCCCGGTGTCGACGACCGTGCCGTTGAAGTTGTGGAACCAGCATCCGAATCCGCTCACCGGCGTCTGGCTGACGCTGTAGCTCACGATGGGCAAGGTCGCCGCGGACAAGTCGGTTCCGAACGCGACGGCGACGGCGAGGCATGCGCTGCGGGCAATCGTTTTCATGGTGCGTTCCTTCGCGGGAGGGTTGCGGACCGCGTTGCGCGCCATTGCGGCACGCGGGCACGCGGTCCGGCGAGTGCACGACTGCGCATGGTCATCAAGGCGTGACCGGCCACAGCGCGTTGAGGAAAGTCAACGATGCACCGCGGTCCAGCTTCAGCGCCGACGTGAGCAGCGGCGGGCTGTTCTGACAGGTGCCGTTGGCGCTGCGCACGCTGACCGGCTGCAGGTTGGGCGTCGGAGGCGTGGTCATGTCGTAGCGCCAGAAGCTCACGGTTGTCGGCGTGTTCACCACTGGCGGAGCATCGAGCGTGGCCGTGCCATTGCCGCTGCTGTAGATGATGGAACCGCCGGAGACGTATCCGGTGTCGCCTGCGCAGCCTGCCGTCAGGAAGTAGACCGTACCCATTCCGGTGATGAAGATCGGCTGGCGATTCACCTGTTCTCCCGGCTTTTGCAGCAGCGTGTTCGTGAAGCTGGGCACGCGCGCCACGATGCCCTCGCTGTTCGTGAGGGTGTACGAAGCCATGAGCTGGTGGTAGCCGAACGGAACCACGTTGTTGTCGATGTCGACGGCAAGCGAGTAGGTGGCGGCGGGCCCCATCGGGCCTTGCGGCCCGGTTGCACCCGGCGGTCCCGCTGCGCCAGCGGCACCCTGCGGTCCCGGCGCACCGTCGGCGCCCGCCGGACCTTGCACGCCTTGCGCACCGACCGGCCCCTGCGCACCTTGCGCTCCGGCCGGGCCCTGCGGCCCCGGTGCGCCGATGGGTCCCTGCGGCCCCTGGGCGCCGGCGAGACCTTGCGGACCCTGCGCACCGGCCGGCCCTTGCGCGCCCGCCGGTCCTTGCGGACCGATCGCGCCGGGAGCGCCGTCGGCACCCGCAGGCCCCGTCGCGCCGGTGGGGCCGACGGGCCCTTGCGGCCCAACCGGGCCGGCGATTCCCTGCGCCCCCGTCGGGCCGGTGGGCCCGGTCGCGCCCACCGCGCCGACCAGCGAAACCGCGACCGCCGGCCAGGCACCGGACGCCTTCGGGCCGTAGAGCAGGGTCGTCATGGTGTCGAGGTAGAAGTCGCCATCCGCACCGTCCACCGCCGTGGGCGCGACCGCACCGCTCAAGACGCTGCGGCCGTTCACGCCAGCCGGACCGATGGCGCCGGCAGGTCCCGTGGCCCCGGTGGCGCCGGTCGGGCCTTGCGGCCCCGCGGGTCCGGCAGGTCCGATCGCCCCCGCGAGCCCCATTGGCCCGGCGGGCCCGATGGCGCCAGCGGGTCCCGCCGCGCCCGTCGGTCCCACGGGGCCGGTCGCCCCGGTCGCGCCGGCGGGGATCGTGAAGTCGAGTACCGCTGCCGACGAACTGCCGCTGTTGCCGACGTTCGCGGACGAGCCCGGCGCCCCGGTGACCGTGCTGCCCACCGCGATCGTCGCGGCGGCCCCCGGCGGTCCCGCCGACCCGCCGCTCAGGAGCGTGATGTCGAGCGTCGCCGGGATACCCACGTTTTCCTTGCTGTCGAACGCGACCGACACGGGTCCGGCGGCTTTCAGGAGCAGCCCGTGATTCGAGCCCGCGGTGTCGAGCCAGGATCGGACCTGTTCGGTGACGTCGACCGCGATGTACTGGCGCTCCATGCCGACGGTGATCGGCAGCGACGCGATCGGCAGCGCGCTCGAGCCGGGCTGGGTGTTGAACGTCACCGTCGCCTCGCTCCACGGCGAGGTCGCCGCGAACACGGTGACGGAGCCCGCGAGCGGGACGTTGTTGACCCACAGCAGCACGGTGGCCTTCTCCACGTCCAGTCCCACGGTTCCGGGCGGGAGCGTGCCGAGGTCGAAGCGGACGAGCGCACTCATGTTCTGGTTCACCAGAAGGTTGTTTGCCCCCCCGTAGTTCTGGTTCCTCGTGCTGGCGGTGGCGCCGTTGACGTGCGCGTCGCCGGCGTTCGGCGCGACGGTCGCCAGGGCGATCGGGTTCGCTCCGGCAACGACGGCGAGGATCGCGACGTGGACCGCGGACCTGCGAATCCGATGGACGGCGCTGTGCATGATCGATCTCCCGTGGCGTTGGCGTGCCCCGACACTGCCGCCTCCGGGCGCGCGTGTCCTGATGAAATGCTTCGGATCTGCTTACGATGCGATCGACGATGCGATCGCGCTCGCCATCGACGCGGCGAGTTCGTTCTGGAGCTGCAGCGCGTCGGCGCGCGCGCGCATGTAGCTTCGTGCCAGCAGATGGGTATCCGTGGCCGGGTCGATCAGCTGCATGACCGCCTGTACGTTGCGGTCGGACGCGAGTACCGAGCCTTCGACGATGCGTGTGACGCCCAGTTCGCGCGCGATGTCGGGCAGGCGCAGGCGGCTTCCGCGGTAGAGCATCGACGACGTCCGCGAGACGATCCGCAGCGAAGGCAGAGACGCGACGTGCGTGATGAGCAACTCGGTGATGCCGTCGGCGAGGTGCTGATATCGCGTCTTGCCGGAGAGATTGACGAACGGCAGTACCGCGAGATGCGTCGGCGGGGCGATCGTGGCCTCGGCCGGTACCAGCAGACGGTAGCCGCGCTTCGGAACGGTCTCGATGAAGCGGGGCTTCCGGCGGTCGTCGCCGAGCGCCTGGCGGATGAGCGAAACACAGCGCGACAGCGCTTCGTCGGATACGTGCGGGTGGCCCCATGCCGCCGCGATGAGCGCGTCCCGCGAGAGCGTCCGGCCGCCGCTCCGGACCAGCGCCACCAGTACGTCCATGACACGCGGCTCGACGTGCGTGACGCCTCCGTCGCGCAACACGCGGCCGCGGGTCCCGTCGACCGTGCAACCGCCGAGCCGGAATTCGCGCAGCGTGGGCCCGCGCGTGCCCGCCGGGCCATTCGACCTGGCGGGCACGGCGGACGTCACGCGAGCGGTTTCGTGCAACATGCCGTCAGCACGGCTGGAACCACGAGCAGCGTGGTTCGGGGGCCCAGCCGGGGCCGCCCGGGCGCGGCTGCTCGGGCCGCGACCGCTTCGTCGTCGCGTGAACGAACCCGGCGCCGACGCCGAAGGGCGGCGGCAGGCCCGCCACGAAGCCGGACAACGGCTGTGCGGAGGTGCCTGCGATCGCCGGCACGCGCACGGTCACCGTCAGGTTCGTCATGGCGCGCCTTTTCCGGCAATTACCGCAGGATGGCGAAGTGGGCGTGCACGAACCACCCCTGGCCCGACTGGTCCAGCATCGTCACGAGGTAGCGGTAGCTCCCCCGGAGCGGCGTGCCGGGCGGGCCGAAGTCCGCGTTGTCGGCGAAGAAGATCGGGAAGTGGCTGTGCCCGTCCATGCCGGCAAACCGCGGATCCGTGGCGGCGTCGAGCGGTGGAACCTCGAATTCGCCCAGGACGGAGTACTTCCGGCCGTTGCGGATGTCGGTCCCGGCCACGCGGATCGGAAAGAGCTCGTTCGGGATGACGCGTCCGACGGGAAAGTCGGGCGACGCCCCGCTCGCACCGGGCGCCGGGATGTTCATCCAAACCAGCCACACGCCATTGCCCTGCGTGAAGTCGGACGACTCGTAGAGGATGCGGTCGCGCAGGTGAAGCCGGCGCACGCTCTCGCCCAGCTCGGTTCCGTACGGACCCGCATGGGCGGCGCCCGGACCGATGCCGAAGTGCGGATCGAGCGCGTGGTCGGGCGGCGGCAGCAGATTTGCCATCGTCTCGACGAACTCCACGTAGCCGGAATCCGCGGTACCGATCGGGGCGGAGAACATGTGGAAGTCGACGGGCATCCACACCGGGCGCCCGATCGGTACGGCGATCACTTCGATGAGAGGCGGCCGATCGGCGGCGGGAGCCACCGACGAGAGCAGGGCAAGGAAGGCGAACAGCAGCGCGCCGGCCAGGCGCGACCAGCCCGATGGAGGATTCGACGTTCTCATTGGTGTCTCCTTTCGAGTTTCGGTGAACGATGCGCCGGCGGCTGAGGGCGCCACCGGCTGCCCGCGACGGCCGCGAACGAAGCCCGAGCCGTCGACCGAACCGTACGAGCGGCCCTTGGCGCACGTCCTTAGAACCGGCTGAAGATTTGCTTAAGGTTGGACCGATGCCGGTCCGGCATCCGGCCGGTGCCGCGGCCGCCATGCGGCGTGGGGATCGCGATGCCTCCCGGATCACGCGTGGTGGGCGCGGGCGCCCGCGAAAGGGGATCCGCGGGCGTGCTTCGTCGCAGCGGAGCCGGCAATTACCTGCGCGGGACCGGCTCTTCGATGTCCGCGTACATCCAGTCGTTGAAGAGATAGGGATGCGGTTTGTAGCCGATGACGCGCGCTTGCGCCAGGACGTTGCGATAGGTCGCCACGTGCAGGCGCCAGGGTGCGTCGGCTTCGAACTGCCGGGTCATTCGCTCGAACAGCCGCGTGCGTTCGGGCGAATCGGCCATGCGCCGCGACTCGCGGTACAAGGCGTCGAACGCCGGCGACGCGTAGCACGCGACGTTGCTCGCGTGGACGTTGTCCCCGAAGAGCAGCTGCATGAAGCTGTCGCCATCGGGGTAATCGGCGGTCCAGCCGTAGCTCCACATCTGGTGCGCGCACGTCGCGGCCGCCTTGATCTGGTCGCCGAAGCTTCCCTGCTCGACGACGAGGCGCACACCGATCGCGTCGAGCGCCATTCGCCACAGTTCCTGGAAGTCGCGCGCCGAAGTGTCGCGCTGGCTGGCGTAGCGAATCACGAGCGGTCCGCCGTCGGGCCGCGAGCGATACCCATCGCGACCCCTGCGGTATCCGGCCTCGTCGAGCAGGCGATTGGCGCGCGCCGGGTCGTAATCAGTGGCAGGGAGGTAGCGCAACGAGTGGCCGGGAACGCCGGGAGGAATCGGCATCGGCAGCACGATCGCCTGCCCCATGCGCACGACCCGCACCTCCTTCGCGTTGTCGTACGCCATGACGATCGCGCGCCGCAACGCGACCTGTGCCTCGCCGAATCCGCCCACGGTCGGATCGCGCATGTTGAAGGCGGTGTAGGTGATGGCGGGCTGGAGGAGACGGGAGAGCCTGAGGCCCCGCCTGGCAAGGTCGGGCGCCAATGCCTGCCCGCGCAGCGCCATCGGTACGAATGCATCCGGCACGCCACCGATGTCGACCTTGTCCCCGAGCATGGCGAGCCACTGGGCCTGCGGCTCCTCCAGCACGTGGAACTCGACGGTGCCGATGCGCGGAAGCGTCTTGCCGCGCATCGCCGCCGCGATGCGCGCGTCTTCCGGATCGTCCCCGGGCTCGAATTCCCAGCGGAGGCCGCGAAACCCCGGGTTGGCTTCCAGCACGATGCGCGATGCCGGGATCCAGGTCTTGAGCCGGTAGGGACCCGTGCCCACCGGATGCGCGGCGATGCGCTCGCCATAGGTCGCGACGACCTCGTGCGCGACCGCGCTCAGGGCAGGCAGCGCCATGACGAAGGCGAAGGCATGGTCGGGCTGCTTCAGCCTGACGCGCAGGATGTGCCGGCCGACGGTCTCGATCCCCTCGATGCGGGCGTCGTAGTCGAATCGCCTTCCAGCGTGCGCGGCGGCCGCCAGCTCGTCGAGTCCGACGATCTTTCCCGCGACATGAAACGCGTTCGGCGAGCGCGTCGCGGGATCGACGAGTCGCTTGATCGCGTAGGCATAGTCGGCCGCCGTCAGCTCCCGGCGCTTCCCGGCGAACGCCGGATCGTCGGCGAAATGGATGCCACGCCTGACTCTGAACGTCCAGGTCCTACCGCCATCCTCGATCACCGGCAACGATTCGGCGGTGAGTGGCACGAGCCGCGGCGGGCGGGCGAGATAGTCGAACGTCAGCAGCGGCTCCATGATTCCCGCGATCACCGCGGTCGAGTAGACCTCGCTGGCGGTCGCCGGATCGAAGCCGGCTTCGGCATGCGCAAGGGCAACGCGCAAGACCCTGGCGGCGAGGTCGGCCGCCGCCAGGCAGGGCGCCCACAGCAGCAGGAGCGCCAGCAGGCATGGCGAGATGCACTTCCGCGACGAGCGCGGGCTATTCAATCTGCCGCATCCATGCCCGCAACTCGCGGAGGGCCTGTGCCTCGTCGAGCGACCATCCGGAACTGCGAGCGGCCGCGAACGCTTCTTCGCCGACGCCGAGGCATGCCTCGGACATGAGCGGGGCCAGGGCATTGGCGTCCGCCGGCTCGCGATGCTGGCCCATGCGGTCCAGCGCGCGATCGGAGGCGCCCTTGAAGCGCGCCGCCACCTCGAACTCGCCTCGAAGTGCCGCGAGCCCGGCGCAGAACGCGAGGAATGCGTGCAGGTTCAGCGCCGCGCCCATTTCCTCGAACACGGGAAACGCCTGCCGCAGTTGCAGGCCGGCGGCGTCCGCGGCTCGGCGGCTGAGCGCGATCCGCGCGAGGTTGAGCAGCGTGCATACGGTCATGTTCTGCGCACCCATGGACCTGGCGCATGCCAGCGCTTCCACGTACAGGGGTTCCGCGGCATCCAGATCGCCCTCCGTGGCGTGGAGTTCGGCCAGGTAGGTGAGCGCGCCCCAGAGGTTGACGGGGCTGCGGGAACGTCTTGCCGGTTCCTGCGCAGCCACGAGGTGCCGGCGCGCAGCAGCGAGATCGCCGCACCCGTGCGCTGCTGCGCCAAGGATGCAGAGCGCCTCGGCAATCGCTTTGGCGTCGTCGAGCTCGCGGGCGATCGCGAGGCCTTCTTCCAGGTAGACGGGTGCGACGTCGTACTGGCCCCGGTAGTAGCTGAGGTAGCCTGCCACGTTGAGGGCGTGGCAGCGAAGCGCATCGCGCGGCTGCGTGGCCGGCTGCCCGAGCGCCCTGGCCAGGATGGGACTGCCCAGGTCGAACTCGTTCGCGCACAGCCAGCCAGCCAGCGCAATGACGAGCTGGAGTTCCGCCCGTGCGCGCGCATCGTCTCGCGTGCTCCAGGCGTGCGCTTCCCGCAGATTCTCCCGGTCGGCGGTGAGCTCCCGCCACCAGTCTTCCTGCGCGGTTCCCGTGCGCGCCGCCGCCGCCTCCGCAAGCGAAAGGCAGTATTCGAAATGTCGCGTTCTCGTCGTCGCGGCGTTGCCATCGGCTCCGAGCCGCTCCGCCGCGTACAGCCTGACCGTCTCCAGCAGCGAATAGCGGTCCCGTGCATGTTCGGCGACGACCAGCGACTTTTCGACCAGTTCGCCGTGCAACGCGACGAAATCGGCAGCCGCGAGGCCCGGGTCCGCGGCGACTGCCACCGCCGCGTCGAGCGTCCAGCCCCCGACGAACACGGCGAGGCGCTGCAGCACCGACCGCTCCGGCGGCGTCAGGAGTTCATAACTCCAATCGATGGCGGCGCGCAGGGTCTGATGCCGCGGCGCGGCGGTCCGGTCGCCGATCCGGAGCAATCGAAACCGGTCCGCGAGGCGCTGCGCGATGGCGTCGACCGACAGCGAGCGCACGTGCGCGGCGGCCAGCTCGATCGCAAGGGGTATGCCATCGAGTCGCGTACAGATGGCGCCCACGGACGCGGCATTGGCCGGCGTCAGTTCGAACTCGGGCTGCACGGCGTTGGCGCGATCGACGAACAGCCGGACCGCGTCCGACGCGGCAAGCGCGTCGACGGTGCCGGCGTCGGGCGTCGACAGCGCCGGCAGCGGATACGCTGTCTCGCCGACGAGGTGCAGCGGCTCCCGGCTGGACGCCATGACGGTGAGCCCGCCCGCCGCCTCGAGCAGCCGCTTGGCGACGTGCGCGCACGCCGCGAGCAGGTGCTCGCAGTTGTCGAGCACGATCAGCAGGCGCCGTGCCGCCACATGGCTCACGATGGCATCCAGCAACGTGCGACCGGTCTGCTGGGCGACGCCGAGCGCCGCCGCGATGGCTTGCGGCACCAGCGTGGCCTCGCGCAGCGGCGCAAATTCGACGAGCCAGATGCCGTCGGGAAAGCGGTCGATCGCAAGCTGCGCGACCTCGAGCGACAGGCGGGTCTTCCCGATACCACCGATGCCCGTCAGCGTGAGCAGGCGCGAGGCGCCCAGAAGCCGGCCGCAGTCCGCGACCTCGGCTTCGCGTCCGATGAAGCGTGTCAGCTGGCGCGGGAGGTTGTGCCTGCCGAGCGGCGCAGGACCGGTTGGTTCGCCGGCAGCAACGTCGAGGGTGAGCCGGTACCCGTGACCGGCCACGTTCTCGATGGCCTGCGTACCGAGGATCCGGCGCAGGGCGGAAACGTGCGCGTGGATATTGCCCGGCTCCACCACCCGCCCGGGCCAGACCCGCGCGGCGAGGTCTTCCGTCGCCGTCAGCCTGCCCGCACTTTCGACCAATGCCAGCAACAGGTCGAACGCGCGCGATGTGACGTGCACGGGCTTGCCGGCCGCGAGGAGGCGGAACTCCCGAGGTTGCAGTTCGAACGACCCGAAACGGTATGACGCCGTTGGGCGCGAGGCGCGCATCGGACGAGCCCGAGGACCGATGGTCCAGTGTAGCGCAACGCGGCGCGAACGGCGGTCACCGTACCCCGGGACTACGGGGCGTCGCCCGCATCCATCCGCTCGCGGGCGTGGCGCCGCACGAGCCCGAGCATCCGATAGCGGCCGGTGTCGGAGTCGAAGGTGACGAGCGACTTCTCGACCAAGCGGCCGTGCAGCGTGACCCAGTCGGACTCGTTCCCGGCGCCGCCCGTCAGGGCCGCGAGCGCCGCTTCGAGCGTCCACGCGCAAGGCAGGCAAGCGAGCCGCCGCAGGCACGCCCGCTCCTCCGGCGCGAGCGGCTCGTAGCTCCAGTCGAGCGACGCCCGCAGCGTGCGTTGGTGCGGCGCGACCGTCGGGTCCGCTGCCTTCAGGAAATCCAGCGGATCGGACAGATGCTCGGCGATCTGCAGCGGCGACATCGCTCGCACGAGCGGCGCTGCGTGCACGAGCGCAAGTGGCAGGCCCTCCAGCTCCCGGCAGATGTGCGCAATCGGTGCTGCGTTGGTCGCCGTCAACGCGAATCCCGGCAGGGCGGCGGCCGCATGGCTCATGAACAATCGCACTGAATCGACATTGGCCAGGGCTTCGGGCGTCGCCGACTCGACTTCCGGCACCGGCAGCGGCGCAACGTACACGAGCCTTTCGCCGGCGACGCGCAACCGTTCGCGGCTGGATGCCAGCACGGCCAATCGTGGCGAAGCGCGCAGGAGCCGATCTGCCAGGTCTGCCACGTCCTGCACCAGGTGCTCGCAGTTGTCGAGCGCCAACAGCATGCATCGGCGCGCGACGTGCGTGGCAATGCCGGTGCGCGAAGCATCGGCGATGCAGAGCACGTTCGCGACGAGCTGCTCCAGCCCGGGCAGATCCGGCGCCGTGGAGACGTCGACGGCCCACGCGCCGTCTCGGTAGTCGTCGCTGCACGCCCGCGCCGTCTCGAGAAGCAGGCGGCTCTTGCCGACGCCCCCGGGGCCCGTGAGCGTGATCAGCTGTGTTGCGCGAAGCGCGGCGACGCACCGGTCGACCATGCCGCGCGAGTCGACCATCGGCGTGATGGGTTCCGGCAAGTTGCCGGCGGGCGCCGGCTCGCCCGCGGCTGTGACCGCGACCTCGGGCATGAAGCGATAGCCGCGGCCGGGAACCGTGGCGATGGACCGCGGTCCGAGGAGCCTCCTCAGCGTGGACACCTGAACCGGGAGATTGGACTCTTCCACGACGAGCCCGGACCACACCCGGTCCAGCAACTCGTCCTTTTCCACGAGTTCGCCCGCCCGCTCGATCAGCACGACCAGCAGATCGAATGCGCGCGGCGTGATGGGCGTGACGGTGCCGTCCGCGAGCAGCCGCCGCTCCCGCGGCTGGACTTCGAAACGGCCGAAGCGGAATCGTTCGTGGCGGGGAGACTTGTCCATCGGCCGCGTCCATTCTGCCCAACGCCGCAGAGTGCGTCGACTACTGTCGCAGGGGTGTGGCTCGTGCTTGCCTTGTCCGGATGCCCGGAATGCCGCGGCCGCCAGCCGCCCTCGTTCAGCCGGCCAATCCGGCATGGGCCGAGCAACGGCGCACGTGCGCTGGCCGGCCTCGCCGGGGCCGTCCGGGCCGGGCAATTTCCTGATTTGAATCAAATTGTTGGCCACGACGAGGCGGCCGGGACGCGTACAATCCGGCGCAACGGCTAGAATTGCCCACCCATGTCGCTCTACACGCTCGGCCTGAATCACATGACCGCGCCCCTCGAGGTGAGGGAGAAGGTCGTGTTCGGGCCGGACGCGCTGGCCGACGCGCTGCGCGACCTGACGGGTGCGAAGCGGGTCAAGGAAGCGGCGATCCTGTCGACGTGCAATCGCACCGAGGTCTACTTCCAGGGCGGCGATCCCGAGCCGGTCGCGCAGTGGCTGGCGGGCTTCCACAGCCTCCCCGAGCAGACGCTCGCGCCGTACGTGTACACGCTGCCGAAGGACAAGGCGGTCGCGCACGCGTTCCGCGTCGCGAGCGGATTGGACTCGATGGTGCTGGGCGAGCCGCAGATCCTGGGCCAGATGAAGCAGGCGGTGCGCACGGCCGAATCGGCCGGATCGCTCGGCCTCGTGCTCAACCGGCTGTTCCAGCGGACGTTCGCTGTCGCCAAGGACGTGCGCACGCAGACGGACATCGGCAGCGCGTCGATCTCGATGGCGGCGGCGTCGGTCAAGCTGGCCGAGCGCATCTTCCCGTCGATCCGCGACCAGCGGCTGCTGCTGATCGGCGCGGGCGAGATGATCGAGCTCGCGGCCACGCACTTCTGCGCGAAGACGCCGAAGTCGGTCACGGTCGCCAACCGCACGCTGGAGCGCGGCAGCCAGCTCGCCGACCGCTTTGGCGCCGATGCGATCACGCTGAACGAACTGCCCGAGCGCCTGCGCGAATACGACATCGTCGTCACCTGCACGGCGAGCACGCTGCCGATCCTCGGCAAGGGCATGCTGGAGCGCGTGATCAAGCAGCGCCGGCATGCGCCGGTGTTCATCGTCGATCTCGCGGTGCCGCGCGATGTCGAGCCGGAAGCCGCGGAGCTGGACGACGTGTTCCTGTACACGGTCGACGACCTGTCGGCGATCGTGAAGGACAACCTGCAGGTCCGGCGCGAGGCGGTCCTGCAGGCGGAGCAGATGATCGCGGACCAGACCACGCACTTCCTCCGCTGGCTCGAGGGCCGCAACGTCGTGCCGACGATCGCCGCGTTGCAGGGCCATCACGACGAGCTGCGCGTGGCCGAGCTCGACCGGGCGCGCAAGATGCTCGCGGGCGGCGCGGCGCCGGACAAGGTGCTCGAGGCGTTGGCACGCGCGCTCACCAGCAAGCTGCTGCACGCGCCGCTGTCGGCGCTGAATGCGGCGGGCGAGGCGGAGCGCGCCGAGCTGATCGCCGTGCTCCAGCGCGTCTACCGCCTCGAATCGGCCGCAGGCGACGAGCCCGCCGACGGGCATTAGCTGCGCCGACCGACTCGGCGGCCCGGCCGTCGCGCGCTGCTCCTCTTAAGGGTCAGACCCTTAAGCCCCGACAATGTGTTGCAGAAACCGGGCCTGGCCCGGTTCTCCCGAAAATGACTCGCGGGGAGAAACCGGGCCCGGCCCGGTTTTCCTGGCCCCGACTTCCGACATCGCATGAAACCCTCGCTGCGCACCAAGCTCGACCAGCTCGCCGCACGCCTCGACGAGCTCAACGGCCTGCTGGGGTCGCCGGACATCGCCGACGACCTCGACCGCTATCGCGCGCTGACCAAGGAACACGCGGACATCGCGCCGGTCGTCGCGCGGTTCCAGGAATTCGTCCGCGCGGAGGGCGACCTCGCGACCGCCGCCGAGATGGCGAGCGATCCGGCGCTGCGCGCGTTCGCCGACGAGGAGCGGGCGGCGGCGCAGGCGCGGATCGTCACGCTGGAGGCGGAGCTGCAGGCCGCGCTGCTGCCGAAGGACCCGGACGACGAGCGCAACGTGTTCGTCGAGATCCGCGCCGGCACCGGCGGCGACGAGTCGGCGCTCTTCGCCGGCGATCTGCTGCGCATGTACGTCCGCTACGCGGAGCGGCACCGGTGGCAGACCGAAACCGTGTCGGCGTCGCCGTCGGATCTGGGCGGCTACCGCGAGGTGATCGTGCGCATCGTCGGGCAGGGCGCGTTCTCGCGGCTCAAGTTCGAGTCGGGCGGCCACCGCGTGCAGCGGGTGCCGGAGACGGAGGCGCAGGGGCGCATCCACACGTCGGCGTGCACGGTCGCCGTCATCGCGGAGGCGGACCCGATCGCCGACATCGCGATCAACCCGGCCGACCTCAAGGTCGACACGTTCCGCGCCTCGGGCGCGGGCGGCCAGCACGTGAACAAGACCGACTCGGCGGTGCGCATCACGCACCTGCCGACCGGCCTCGTCGTCGAGTGCCAGGACGACCGTTCGCAGCACCGCAACCGCGCGCAGGCGATGGCGGTGCTGGCCTCCCGCCTGCTCGACCGGCAGCGGCAGGAGCGGCAGAGCAGGGAAGCCGCGCACCGGAAGTCGCTGATCGGCTCGGGCGACCGCAGCGAGCGCATCCGCACGTACAACTTCCCGCAGGGGCGCGTCACCGACCACCGGATCAACCTGACGCTCTACAAGATCGACGCGATCATGGACGGCGAACTGGACGAGATCGTGTCGGCGCTCGCGCAGGAGTTCCAGGCCGAGCAGCTCGCGGCGATCGCGGGGGAGGCGTGAGCGTGCGCTCGTTCCACCCCCTCACCCCAGCGCTCAACCCTGCGGGGAGCGGGAGCATTTCGGCGAGACGTCGCGAACATGTGCTCCCTCGCCCCGCGCAGCGGGGAGAGGGTCGGGGTGAGGGGCGATGAACTGCCGTCGATCCGACGCACCTTCCCCCTGGCTCGAGACGCTGCGCCTCGCGCTGCGCGAGTTCACGTCCGCGGACTTCGACGACCTGCACCGGCTCGACACCGACCCGCGCGTGATGAAGTACGTCAATCGCGGCCGGCCGGCCACACGCGAGGAGACCGCCGCGGCGATCCGGCGCATCGTCCGCTACCCGCGGCTCTATCCGGACCTCGGCATCTGGTACGCGACGCGGCGCGACACCGGCGCGTTCATCGGCTGGTTCTCGCTCAAGTACGCGGGCAGGAGCCCCGACGTCGAAATCGGCTACCGGCTGCTGCACGACGCCTGGGGCCACGGCTACGCCACCGAGGGCGCGGCCGCACTGCTCGACTTCGGCTTCGACGAGTTGGGCCTCCACCGGATCATCGGTGTGACGGATCCGGGCAACACGGCATCGCAGCACGTGCTGAAGAAGGTGGGCATGTCCGACCGCGGGTGGGGGCGGTACTACGACAAACGCCTGCGGCTCTTCGCGGCGGACAACGCCGAACCTGCACGCTGACCGCGATGCCCACGCTCGCGACGGCGCGCATCGCGCTGCGGCCGCTCGCCGCCGGGGATGGCGACGACCTGCACGGGATGGACGGCGACGAACGCGCGATGCGCACGATCGGCAGCGGGCTGCCCGGCCGCTCGTGCGAGCAGAGCGCGCAGGCGCGGGAACGCAGGATCGCGTTCGCCGCGCACCGCGAGGGCTCCCGATGACGACGGTGCGGCAGGCGCTGGCGCAGTCCGGCCTCGTGCCGGTCGACGCGCAGGTGCTGCTGGCGCACGCGGTCGGGCGCGACCGCGCGTGGCTCGTCGCCCACCGCGACGAGGCGCTGACGCCCGCGCAGGCCGATGCGTTCGGCGCACTGGCGCAGCGCCGGCGCGCCGGTGAGCCCGTCGCGTACCTGACCGGCATGCGGGAGTTCTGGGGTTTGCCCCTCACCGTCACGCCGGCCGTGCTCGTTCCGCGGCCGGAGACCGAGACGCTGGTCGAGCTGGCGCTCGAGTGGCTGCCGCGCGACGGCACGCCGCGCGTACTCGACCTCGGCACGGGCTCCGGCGCGATCGCGCTGGCGCTGGCCCACGAGCGCCCGCGCGCGCAGGTGCTCGCCACCGACGCGTCGGCCGAGGCGCTCGCGGTCGCCCGCGAAAACCGAGCCAGGCTCGGTTTCGGAAATGTCGTGTTCGTGGAATCGGACTGGTACGACGGCGTGGGCGATGCGCATTTCGACCTGATCGTCAGCAACCCGCCGTACGTCGCGGCGCGCGATCCGCATCTCACCGAAGGCGACCTGCGCTTCGAGCCGGCGGCGGCGCTCGCGGCCGGTGCGGACGGGCTCTCCGCACTGCGCACGATCATTGCCGGCGCGCCCGCCCGGCTCGCGCCGGGCGGCGCGCTCGTCGTCGAGCACGGCTACGATCAGTCGGAGCGCGTGCAGGCGCTGCTGCGCGACGCCGGCTGCACGAACATCGTGGTCCGGCGCGATCTCGCCGGCATCCCGCGCGTGGCCGCGGGCAGGATCGACTAGAACGCGACCGGCCATGGCGCCGCGTGCCTCGCGGCGGGCGCGCGGCCGAACGCGCCTTGCCGGCATCATCCTTGCTTGCTAATGTTATGAGTCCGGGCCCGCAGCGCGCCCGGCGCGCACGTGTGCAGGGGGATTCGGTGCAGGGACGGGTTCACCACGGCGGACGTTGGGCGCTCGCAGGCGCACTTGCCCTCGCGGCGGCGCACGCCTGGGCGCTCGGCACGGCCACGATCGCGAGCAATCCCTACGGCCCCGTCACGGTGACGGGCGTGACGCTGAGCGGCACCACGCTGTCCGGCTGGCAGGGCGATGCCGTGATCAAGCTCGGCAGCGTTCCGGGCGATGGCGTCTCGGTCGCGCGCATCGACTTCCAGGGCCTCGACCTTCCGGCCGGCACCACGCTCTCGGTGTACGCGGGCGCCGCGGGACAGGGCGTGCTGCTCTACAACGTCGCCGGCACGTCGAGCACGCTCGACGGCACGCTGCGCTTCTACGGCGTGGCGGGCTCGACGCTGCGCGCGCAGGTGCAGGACCCGAACGGGCTCGTGGTGTCGGGGACGGGCCGTATCACCACCAGCGCCGCGCTGACGGTCTCCACGCTGGGCGCCACGTGGGCCGAAGGCCAGACGCTCGTGAACCAGGGGTTCGTGAAGGGGGATGCGCAACTGCGCCTGACGGGCGGGCGCATCAACGGCGGCGGCCGCTTCGTGGGCAACGACATCCACGTGGCCACTTTCGGCAACGCGAACAACCCCGTCAACGGCAACTTCTTCCTCTCCAACGGCCTCCAGTTCGAGCCGGCCACCGGCACGCAGGTCGCGCTGTCGGTATCGCACTACGGCACGGGGCCGCAGGTGCTCAACTTCGCCGTGAACGGCGATGCCGTGCTGGCGATGCCCTCGGCGTGGCCCGCGGGCTACTTCGCCCCGCCCAACAGCCTGCCCGCGCTGCCCGGCGAGGTGCGTCCGCCCGGCGCCGGCAATCCGGCGCACGGTGCGAGCGGCCTCATCATGCAGGCCACCGGCAATTTGCGGCTCGCGGGCGGCGCGAGCAACGATCTGGTCCTCGCCGGCGGCGTGGTGCTCAAGGCCGGCGGCACGCTCGATCTCGACGGCGTGGCGATCGTGAACGGCTGGACGCTCGCCGGGCAGTCGTTCCAGGGCGTGAATCTCGAGGCGCCGCGCATCACGAGCAGCAACGGAACGATCAAGATCTACACCAACAATCTCAACTGGGGCAACTTCAGCACGTTTCCCTTCGCGCCCGTGCGCACGTGGCAGTTCCTGGCGCAGCCCGACGGCAGCGCCACGTACGTGCCCGCCGACGCGATCGTCCCCCACCTCAACCCTTACGCCGCACTCGTCAACGCCGCTGCGAGGGGCGAATGCTGGACGTGCCTCGTGGACATGCGTCCGTTCGACATGCGCGCCCCGGACGACACGCGCAAGGACGCCGCGCGCTTCCTCCGCCAGGCCACGTTCGGCGCCAATCGCGACGACATCGAGGCGCTGGTGCGCGAAGGCTACGACGCGTGGCTCGCGCGGCAGTTCGCCGCCCCCATGGTGTCGCATCTCGATACGGTCAAGGCCGACCCGTACCTGATCGACAGCGCCGCGTACGTCATGAACCAGACTCTCTGGAAGCAGTTCTTCACCGGGGAGGACCAACTGCGCCAGCGCGTGGGCTACGCGCTGTCGCAGATCTACGTGGTGTCGCTCGCCAACGGCTTCGTGGCCAACTCGCCGTGCGGCGCGGCGGGCTACCTCGACACGCTCAACCGCAATGCCTTCGGCAACTGGCGCGATCTGCTGCGCGACGTGACGCTGCATCCGATCATGGGCGAATTCCTGTCCATGAAGGAGAGCGCCAAGGCGGATGCGGTGCTCAAGACCAAGCCCGACGAGAATTACGCGCGCGAGGTGATGCAGCTCTTCTCCGTCGGCCTGGTGCTGCTCGAGCCCGACGGCACGCCGAAGGTCGACGCGGCCGGTGCGCGCATTCCGGCCTTCACCGAGAGCACCGTCCAGGGATTCGCCAAGGCGCTGTCGGGCTGGACCTTCGGCGGCCAGGACCAGACCCTGTCGTGGCGCTGGATCTATCCCGACATCTGGGACGAGAACCCGGTCATCGCGGTCCAGAAAGGCTGCGCGGCGTGGACGCGTCCCATGGAGCCCTGGCTCGCCAGGTACCTTTCGGCCGATCTCAAGCGCGAGATCAACGGTCCGGCGCACGACCAGACGGCGAAGCAGCTGCTCGCGTACCCGGGCGCGCCCTTCGCCACGCTGCCCGCGGGGCAGTCGCCGGCCACCGATCTCGACAACGCGCTGGAGAATCTCTTCCGGCATCCCAACGTGGGGCCGTTCGTCGGCAAGCTGCTGATCCAGCGCCTGGTCACGTCGAATCCGAGCGCGCCCTACGTCGGTCGCGTGGCGCAGGCCTTCGCCGACAACGGCAGCGGCGTGCGCGGCGACATGAAGGCCGTGATCCGCGCGATCCTGCTCGATCCCGAGGCGCGCAGCCTCGCGGTGCGCGAGGGCCCGGCCTTCGGCAAGCTCTCCGAGCCGGTGGTGCGCTTCGTGCAGCTCCACCGTGCCTTCAAGGCCACCAAGGCCGACGGCTACTACGATCTGCGCGGCGGCCTCAACGCGCCGACGCAACTCAACCAGAGCCCGCTGTTCGCGCCGTCGGTGTTCAACTTCTACCACCCCGACTTCATGCCCACCGGGCCGCTCACGCGCAACGGCCTCGTGGGACCGGAGTTCGAGATCACCACCAGCACCGCGATCTCGGGCTTCTCGGAGTTCACCAAGACCGACATCATCGACGGCTTCGAGCACGGCAACCCCGACGCCTCGGCGCGCATCGTTCCCGACTACGCGCACTACGTGGCGCTCGCCGCCGACCCCGTCGCGCTGGTGGCCGAGCTGGACCTCGTGCTCACCGGCGGTGCGATGAGCGGCGAGGCCAAGGCGCTGATCGCGGCCTCCATCGGCACCATCCCCTCCGCCGGGGACGTGCAGGCGCAGGGACGCGAGCGCCTGCGCACCGCGCTGTGGCTCATCGTGAACAGTCCCGACTACCTCGTGGAGCGCTGACCGTGCGCCGATCCGATCGCACGAGCGCGAGCCGCCGCCGTTTCCTGCAGGCGATGGGCGGCATCGCCTCGGTACCCCTCGTGGGCGCGCTCTCCGAAGCCGCGCTCGGAGCGGGGCCGTTCAACGACTACCGCGCGCTGGTGTGCGTGTTCTTCTACGGCGGCAACGACGCGCACAACATGGTCGTGCCGCTCGATGCGCGCTACCCGGTCTATGCCGCCAATCGCGGGCCGCTCGCGCTGCCGCTGTCGGCGCTGCAGGCCACGGCGATCAGCGATGCGGTGCAGGGGCCCTTTGCGCTGCATCCGCGCATGACGCGCGCCACGGCGCTCTACGGCGCCGGCAAGCTCGCGGTGGTGTCCAACGTGGGCGTGCTGCTGCGGCCCACCACCAAGACCGACTACGAGCGCAACCTGAACCTGCCGCCGCAACTCTTCTCGCACGACGACATGCAGGAGAGCTGGGCCACGTGCACGCCGGGGTCGCTGACGAAGGAAGGCTGGGGCGGTCGCTTCGCGGACCTGCTGCAGGCGGCCACCACCGGCCCCATGCCGATCGGCGTGGCCACCGGCGCCTCGGGCATGTTCTTCAAGGGCTTCCAGACCACGGCGCAGGAAGTGGCGGCGTATCGCAGCGCTACCGTGCCGATCGTCCAGCGCATCCGCGCGTGGCGCGCAGGCGACCCGGTCGCGCAGACGCAGACGGTGTACCAGAGCCTCCTTGCCGCCGCCCGCACCAATCTCCTGCAACAGCAGTACGGCGAGATGGCCGCCCGCGCGGTGGCGGCCAACGACTTCGTGCTGGGCGCGTTGTACAACGGGCCCGACAGCGCGGGCCGGTACACCGAGCGCTATCCTCTGGGCACCGCCTTTCCCGCGGGCAATCCGCTTGCCGCGCAGTTGCGCTCGGTGGCGATGCTCATCGCCGCGCGCCAGGCCCTCGGCGTGAAGCGGCAGATTTTCTTCGTGTTCGTGGGCGGCTCCTTCGACACGCACAGCGACCAGTTCGACGCTACCTACAGTCCGGTCAAGCCCGGCCCCAACGATCCCACGATCCTCTTCGGGACCCACGCCGACCTGTTGTCGCAAGTCGACCTCGCCGTGCAGTCGTTCTACGACGCCACGGTCGAGTTGGGCGTGGCGAATGCGGTCACCACCTTTACCGCGTCGGACTTCGGCCGCACGTTCACGTCGAACGGCAAGGGCTCCGATCACGGCTGGGGCAGCCACCACATGGTGATCGGCGGCGCGGTGAAGGGCGGCCGGCTGTACGGCACCTTCCATAACGCGCAGCTCGGCGTGGCCAATCCGGTGGACGCCGGGCAGGGCCGGCTCATCCCGGATTTCGGCGTGGAGCAGTACGCAGCGACGCTGGCCAAGTGGTTCGGCGCGACCGGCAGCGACCTCGGCATCGTCTTTCCCAACCTCAAGAACTTCGGCAGCGCCGACTTAGGCTTCATGGCGGCGTGAGTCTGCGGTGCGCACGTGCCGCCGCGTGCGACGCGGGGTTTGCGCGGAGCGCAGTCCGGCGCGGCCTCGCCGGCACTGCGCGTGTGGCGGCGGTCAGGATCGGCTAGAAAGTCACCGGCCACGGCACCGCGTGAGTCGTGGTGAGCGGCGGCAGCCCCGCCTCCCCGCACGCTGCCGGATTGAAGTCCTGCGAGCACAGGTACACGTCGTAGCCCTGCGTGCGCGCCACGCTGTAGACGAACCGCCGGTACATGCCCCGTACCGGGCTCACCGGCCAGTTGCTCGCGTAGGCGGTACCGGTACCCGCCGGGAGGTAGAACTCGAATGCCGGCAGCGTCGCAGTCAGCGGGTGGCCACCGGAGAGGTTCGTCGCGGCGAAATCGACGATCACGGGGACGCCGGCCCGGTCGCCCAGGAACGCGATCTGCGCGTAGCCCGGCGCGGGAATCGTCGCGTTCCCCGCAATGCGCTTGCCCGCCGCCCCGAACGTCACCTGCGCGCCGGTGAACGTCGCCGGCGCGCCCGACGCCGAATAGGATTGGGTCGTGCCGTTGAACCGGTAGTCGGTCGTGTTCTCCAGCGCGAGGAACGTCGGCTCCGCGACGTTGCGCGTGGTCACCGCGACAGCGTCGTCCTCGTCGCCGAGCTTGCCGCGGTAGACGATCTGCAGCGTGATGTCGGTGGCGTTGATCGGGATCGGCTGCGGTGCGAAGTCGAATGCCAGCGCCTGCGTCTGTCCCGTCGGCAGCGAGGCGATCGCCCGCGCGTGCGACACGACAATCTCCTCCTCGGTCTTGCGGCAGCCGCCGCCGGTGAAATTCGGGCCACCCGGCTCGCCCGACAGGTCGCTGCGGTAGCAGTCGTTGCGATGGAACTTGACGACCGCCACCGCCACGCCGGGTCCCAGGGTTTCCTGCGGCGTCGCGTTGGTCAGCTTGAGCTTCACCCGCGCGAAGCCGCAGTTGTCCTTGCAGAGGCCGGCGCCGGCATCGACCGCGGCGAACACGCCTTCGTCCGGCAGCCCGATCTCCAGCGTGCCGCGGAAGAAGTGGTCGATGAGGCCGGCGGAGTAGGCGACGGCGCGCGGGAGCAGCAGCTCCGCCTGCGCGGAGTAGTTGTAGTGGTTGAGCGTCGTGTGGCGCCAGCCCGTCGCGTTGAGGAACTGGTCGAACGCACCCTCGGAGGCGAGGTCCACCGCCGGTACGGACGCCGCGGGGTCGAACGAGTCACGGACCGGGCCGACCAGCAGGCGAAGGGTGCCGCGATTGACGGGGTCTCCCGCGGCGTTCTCGACCTCGGTGGCGCCGATTGTCCGCGTAGTCAGGCCCGCAGTCGACGCGGGTGGCGACGGGTATTGCATTGCAGTCGCGGTAAAGGGGGCCGTGCCCGCGGAGTAGAAGCCCTGATTGCTGTAGTTCGCGAGCCCGGTGCCGGCGACGCTGGCACTGCCGGTGGCGGTCGAAAAATAGTCGTCGTACCGCGCGAAGCGCGGGATCGGATACCCGTGGAATGCGACCGGGTTCGGCTTCACAGCCTCGACCACGTCATTGATGCCGTTGGTCCGATAGAACCTCTCCCGCAACGTGAACTTGCCGGATCCCTTCACGCGCGCCTCGACATACGCCTCGTAGTAGCTCTTGTGCCCACCACCGCAGTCGCTGCCTGCGCAACCGACACCGGCATGGGCGTCGTTGCGCGTGTGCTGCGGCTGCGCCATGTCCTGCAGCAGGTGCACCGCATCGCCGAGCGCCCGGAAGGTCGTCGCCCAATAGGCGGTCCGCAGTGCCTCGCGCGTCGGAATGGCGGTGCTGGGCACGAAGCCGGCGTTCGGCAGCGGTCCATCGGCGTAGGGCACGGATGGGGCGAGCTTCAGTGTGAGTCCGCGCCACATCGCCTCCCGCGCTGCGGCGATGCTGAATGCGTTCTCGCGCAGATCGGGTCCATGGGCACCGCGGATCGCCCAGTCCGGGGCCGATTGGCGAAGAGCGAAGCCCTCCACGGTCAGCGGCCGGTTCGAGTGCGGATCGTAGAAGTGGTTGAGGACTCGCGTGAACGTCCCGAACGGCTCGTCCTGCGGCGAATTTTCCATTTCGCCCGGATCGAACGGCACGTCGTCCTCGCGGATGGCGCCGAGCATCAGCCAGGCGGGCAGCTCGGGGAGCTTCGGCTTCCATGCGCTCGTTCCGTTTGCCCGGTTGATCTGGCGCACCGTAAAGGTCGGGTCGTCGTCCGGAGTTGCGCTTCGTTCGGTGCTGGCTCCTCGGGCGAGATCGATGTAGATGCGCCCGAGGTCGCCGGCCCTCGTGTCGAGGCCGAGACGCTCGAGCAATGGACTGGTCATCGGGCCTGGCGCTGTCGCAGGATTCAAACGCGAGAGGAGCCAGGCCTCGCGGGTGAGCGCGGCGTGCGTGGCGAGCTCGTAGCCGACCGACGCGGGCGCGACCGTCAAGGCGGCGATGCTTGCCGCCGCAATCGCGCGTCGTCCCCGCTCACCGCGGCCCGCCGCGCGTCGACGGCGGAGGAATGCGTGCCATCTCGATCCACTGGTGTGTGCTCTTGATTCCACTGGCGTCCCCGAGTTCGGTCTGGTCTTTCAGGATCTCCTGCAGGAAGGGCACCAGGCCATCCGAACTCCGGGTAGGGCCGGGGCAGTCCTTCTGGTAACCCCACAGCTCCCTGATGTGTGCATCGCGGTCCGCCGGCGCCTTGCGCACGAACACATCGTGATCCTGCCCCGACGCCGCCTTCGCGGCCGCTTCCGAGGGATAGACCTCGGGCGCGATTGTCACCGTTTCGACCTTGGTATTCGCCTCGTTCCACTTCTGGATCGAGACTTGCCATTCGCCGCTGCCATCCTTCTTCGGGAACGCGTACAGCGGTCGATTGCCCCGCACATACCCCCGCTTGAACCCCTCGAGCAGCAGCGGCCCGGCCTTGGGATCCAGCGGCAGCTCGAACCACCCCTGCGCGTCCGACACGGTGCTCTCCGCCCGGTTGCAGCTCGACCCGCCCCACGAGACGCCGCCGAAGTACCGACCGGAGACGATTGCGCCCGGCACCGGCTCGCGGGTGTCCTGGTCGATCACGCGGCCGCGGTGGACCTTCTCCGCGAAGAGGTCGCAGCCGGCCCCGGCCAGCACCGCAGCCGCGACGAGCAGCAGCAGCGGCAGCCGGGTTCTCAACGGTCGTCTCGCATGGGACGCGTGGTACACCAAAGGAAACTCGCATTGGGCGGATGGCTCGCACGATACGCCCGGCACGCGCCGGCGCAACTGTCAGAACTGACAGGTTTCGGCCGAGTGCGGCAGCGCTGGGTTCGATGCTGCGGCGCGCGGCGGCGCACGTCCATCGGCCATTCGGCCTAATCCGATTCCCGGCAGGCGCCACCCCGCGCCTGCGGTGGCCCTACATCGACCCGCAGCGCGCCGGTTCAGGCAACGGGACGCCAAACAATGCCCCGAGCCGTGCCTGCGCGACCGTGACTACGCCACCGCCCACTCCTCCGAGAGCAGCGCCGCCTGTTCCAGCACCGTCTGCGTCGCCTTCTCCTGCTTGTCGGGCGGATACCCGTACTTGCGCAGGATCCGCTTGACCAGCACCCGCAGCTGCGCGCGCACGTTCTCGCGCATGGTCCAGTCGATCGTCACGTTGGCGCGGACGGTCTTCACCAGCTCCTGCGCGATGGTTCGCAGCGTCTCGTCGCCCAGCACCTTTACCGCGCTGTCGTTGGTTTCCAGCGCGTCGTAGAACGCGAGCTCGTCCTCGGACAGCTTGAGCGCCTCGCCGCGGGCGCTCGCCTCGCGCATTTCCTTCGCGAGCGCGATCAGCTCCTCGATTACCTGCGCCGCCTCGATGGCGCGGTTCTGGTAGCGGCGGATCGTCTGCTCCAGCATGTCGGCGAACGAGCGCGCCTGCACGACGTTCTTGCGGCCGCGCGTGCGCAGCTCGCCTTTCAGGAGCTTCTGCAGCAGCTCGACCGCGAGGTTGCGCTGCGGCATTCCGCGAACCTCGGCCAGGAATTCCTCGGACAGGATCGAAATGTCGGGCTTGGCAAGCCCTGCCGCGGCAAAGATGTCGACCACGCCCTCGGGCGCCACCGCGCGCGAGATGATCTGCCGCACTGCCTGGTCGAGGTCTTCCTCGGGCCGCGCGTCGCCTGGCGCGCGCTTGACGAGCTGAGCGGCGACGGCCTGGAAGAAGCCGACGTCGTCGCGGATGCGCAGCGCTTCGACGTGCGGCACCGCCAGCGCGAAGACCTGCGACAGCTCGCGCACCGCCCGCACGCAGCGGTCCTTGCCGTTCTCCTGCGCGAGGACGTGCTCCTGCGCGGGCGGCAGCAGGCCGAGCCGCTCCTGCGGCGTACCGGTGATCCACTTCGACCGGTCGAAGCCGTGGAAGAGGCCGCCGCACACCTCGTGCTTCTCCAGCATCAGCGCGACCGCCTCCTCCTGGTCGAGCGCGGTGCGGCCCGTACCGCCGCTCTCCGTGTAGGTGGCGAGCGCCTGCTTCAACTCCTGCGCGAGCCCCAGGTAGTCGACGACGAGCCCGCCCGGCTTGTCCTTGAACACGCGGTTGACGCGCGCGATCGCCTGCATCAGACCGTGCCCGCGCATCGGCTTGTCGACGTACATCGTGGACAGGCTCGGCGCGTCGAAGCCGGTGAGCCACATGTCGCGGACCAGCACCAACCGGAACGGGTCCTTCGGATCGCGGAAGCGGTTGGCCAGCGCCTCGCGCCGCGGCTTGTTGCGCACGTGCGGCTGCCAGTCGAGCGGGTCGGACGCGGAGCCGGTCATGACCACCTTCATGGCACCCCGCTCGTCGGCGTCGTCGGCCCACTCCGGGCGCAGCTTCGCGATCTCACGGTGCAGCTCCACGCAGATGCGCCGGCTCATGCAGACGATCATCGCCTTGCCGTCCATCGCCTCGAGCCGCTTCTCGAAGTGGTCGACGATGTCCTTCGCCACCAGCGTCAGGCGCTTCTCGGCGCCGACCACGGCTTCGAGCTGCGCCCACTTGGTCTTGAGCTTCTCCTTGCGCTCGACTTCCTCGCCTTCGGTCGCCTCCTCGAACTCGGGGTCGATCTTCGGCCGCTCGGCCTCGTCGAGCGCGAGCTTGGCCAGCCGGCTCTCGTAGTAGATCGGCACCGTCGCGCCGTCCTGCACGGCGCGCTGGATGTCGTAGACGCTGATGTAGTCGCCGAACACCGCGCGCGTGTTGGCGTCGGTGAGCTCGATGGGCGTGCCGGTGAAGCCGATGAACGACGCGTGCGGCAGCGCGTCGCGCATGTGGCGCGCGTAGCCGTCGACGAAGTCGTACTGGCTGCGGTGCGCCTCGTCGGCGATCACCACGATGTTGCGCCGATCCGACAGCGTCTCCATTCGTCCCCCTCTCCCGCTCGCGGGAGAGGGTTGGGGTGAGGGAGCTTCTGGAAAGAACTTGTGGATCGTGGTGAACACCACGCCGCCCGCCACCACACTGAGCAGCTCGCGCAGGTGCGCGCGGCTCTCGGCCTGCACCGGCGGCTGGCGCAGCAGGTCGCGGCAGCGCGCGAAGGTGCCGAAGAGCTGGTCGTCCAGGTCGTTGCGGTCGGTGAGCACGACGAGCGTGGGGTTCTCCATCGCCGGCTCGCGGACGATGCGGCCCGCGTAGAACGCCATCGTCAGGCTCTTGCCCGATCCCTGCGTGTGCCAGACCACGCCGACGCGCCGGTCGCCGGGCTTGCCGCCGGGCTTGCGGCCAGCCTCGTAGCGCCCCGGTTCCTCCGCGGCACGCTGCAGCTCGGCCGCGCGCAGCGTCTCGCCCACCGCGGCCCGCACCGCGTGGAACTGGTGGTAGCCCGCCATCTTCTTGACGATGCGCCCGCTGCCGTCGTCCTCGAACACGATGAAGTCGCGCACGAGGTCGAGGAAGCGCCGCGGCTCGCACAGGCCTGCGAGCACGACCTGCAGCTCGGGCAGGCGCGCATCGGCGAGCGTCTCGCCGCCGATCGTGCGCCACGGCTTGAACCACTCGCGGCCGGCGGCCAGCGCGCCGACGCGCGCGTCGACGCCGTCCGAGACCGCGAGCAGCGCGTTGGGTGCGAACAGTGCCGGAATTTCGGATTGGTAGGTCTGGAGCTGCCGGTGCGCGCTCCAGATCGTCGCGTTTTCGGCCGCCGCGTTCTTGAGTTCCAGGACCGCCAGCGGCAGGCCGTTGACGAACAGCACGACGTCCGGCCGGCGCGAGTGCTTGTTCTCGATGACGCCGAACTGGTTGACCGCCAGCAGGTCGTTGTTGGCGGCGGTGTCGAAATCGACAACGCGCGCCTGCGCGCCGCGGATGTCGCCACCGTCGTTGCGGTACTGCACGGTCACGCCGTCCACCAGCAGGCGGTGCAGCGCGCGGTTGCGGGCGATCAGGTCCGCGCCCTCGGGTCTGGTGAGCTTGCGGAACGCGTCGTCCAGCGCCTCGGGCGGAAGGCGCGGGTTCAGGCGCGCCAGCGCGGCGCGCAGGCGTGCGCCGAGCACCACCTGCCCGAAGTCGTCGCGCTCGGCGGCCGGCTCGCCGGGGGCGATGTCGGCACCGTTGCCGACCTGCCAGCCGGCGGCTTCCAGCCACGCCAGCGCGGCCTCTTCAATGACGGATTCATTGAAGGCAGTCATCGGGTCGGGGATTTTCCGGGAAAGCCTTAAATAACTAAGTGTTTGTTATTGCAAGACATTTACGCCAAATCAACCGTCGAGGTGGAGTTCGTCTTTAACAAGGCTTCAAGCCCAGAAAGGCAGGTAGCGCGCAAACTTCCGAGAACCGCCGACACTTTCGTCCGGTTTGATCAATCCAGTCTCAATCGTGGCGGCGATAACCTGTGAAGCGATCGCGGCCTTGTCCTCGGCCAGGTGAAACCGCTCCCGTAGCGATTGATTCGTCATCCGTTCGGAAGTCACCCACTTCAATGCACAGTGTTGATAGCAGGCGCGTACGCGATCATTGCGGTCCATGTCTTCGAAGGGCTTTGGCCCGAAGAGCGTTACGGTGGTACGGCGAAACCCGGCCCGGAAGTCCGGCGCGGGAAGCGGAAAAAACTCTGCAGCCTGGACCACACGATCAATTCCGCTGCTCTTCTCCTCACAGATGCCCATGCGCCGCATCAGATCGGCCAACCGCTCGTTCCGTGACTGATAGCCGTCAATGAATCGCTCCACCGGAACGATCGGCTCGCCCGGGTTCGAGAACTCAATGCGATTGCCATAGACCTCGATCATGACGGACGCACCACCGATCGTGAAATCCTGGTGTATCAGTGCGTTCGCGACAAGTTCCCGAATCACCACTTCAGGGACCAGCCGGACCTCCTTGCGCAATGCATCGACGATGACTTCGTTCTGTGGCAACTGGCTCATGACGAGACGGACAAGCTCCTTGAAGCCGACCGCGTACCCTGCAGTCATTGTGTGGTCGAGCCTTGTCTCCAGCTTCGACGTGCCCACATAGACGACGACGCGGGCCATCTTGCGGGCGATGTCCGGAAATTCGTCCAGCCGCTTGGCGAGAACCAGCCCGCCAAGCCGACGGATCGCATAGCTTCCGTCGACAACGTCGATCAGGCGCTCCTGAAGAAGTCGATCAACGACATTGTCGCGGTTTGTTGGATATGGCAGCTTCAGCATTTCAAAACATGCTTGCGTGTCAAGCAATTCGACGACTTGCTGCGCATCGAGGCCGCTCCTCGAGTGCTCCTCCAGCCAGTTCGGCTCACCTTCCGCGAAGATTCGCCGCAACTGGTCCTCGCTCATCGGCACTAGCGCCTCGCCGGAGCGCATCAGATACTTGCCGTCGACGTGGTACGCGGTGCCACGCGGCCGCGAAGGAATGTGTAGCACCACTACCCTTCCCGCCGGATGAGCCATCTCTTCGATGTCGACACGGAATCCGAGCACTTGAAACAACTTTTCGGTCGCGGCCACCGTATCCGCGAGGGCCTGCGTACCGACGACTGGCCTGGGAGGTCGATCGGCAACACCCAGCAATAGATGTCCTCCGCCTTCGTTCGCAAGGGCAACGCAGTACTCCTGCAGGCGGCGCTGGTCGATCTGGTACTTCGCTTCCTTGAATTCGAGCCGCGCGGTTTCCGATGCCGCAGCGCGCCATAGATCGACCTGCTCGACTGTCGTGTTCATGGCTTGGGCATCTTAACGCGGCGACTCACCGCTCTTCGACCCAGTTGCTCCGGGGCGATGTCGGCGCCGTTGCGGACCTGCCAGCCGGCGGCTTGTAGCCACGCCAGCGCGGCTTCCTCGACGACGGACTCGGTGAATGCCGTCATGCCTGCACCCAGTGCGTGACCGGCCGCGCGAGGAACTCATCAACGCCGATGCCGTCGCCGCCGACGAGCAGTACGCGGCGCGGCTTGAACGCGGCCGTGAATGCGGCCAGGCCGGAATGTGCCTGCGGCGCGCGGCCGCTCTTGACCTCGATGGCGGTCAGGCGCTTGCCCACGCGTACGACGAAGTCCACTTCGACCCCGCGGTCGCGCCAGTAGAAGAGGTCGCACTCGCCGGATGCGGCTGCGTTGGCGAGGTGTGCACCGACCGCGGACTCGACGAGGCGACCCCACGCCTCGCCGTCGCGGCGTGTGTCCGCGAGGCCCACGCCGCTCGTTGCCGACATGAGTGCGGTGTTGAGTACCTGCAGTTTGGGGCTCGACCCGCGGCTGCGAGCGGCGCCGGCGGCGTACTTCGCGAGGCCGGTCACCATGCCGGCGCCGTCGAGGAGGTCCAGGTAGTGCGCGAGCGTCGTCGTGTTGCCGACGTCCTGGAGTTGGCCGAGCATCTTGTTGTAGGAGAGCACCTGTCCCGAATAGCGACAGGCAAGCTCGAAGAGCCGGCGAAGCAACGCCGGTTTGTCGACGCGCGTGAGCAGCAGCACGTCACGCGAGATCGAAGTTTCGACGAGGGAGTCGAGCACGTAGCGCGCCCACCGGCGCGGCTCCGCAACGAGCGGCGCGGCGCCGGGGTACCCGCCGTAGAAGATGTACTGCTCGGCCGACCACCCGAAGGCGTCGCGCATCTCCGCGAGCGACCAGTGCGGCAGGAGCAGGAGCTCGAAGCGGCCGGCGAGGCTCTCCGAAAGCCCGCGCGCGACGAGGAGCGGCGCCGAGCCGAGCAGCACGACCTTGAGCGGCACGCGCTTGCGCGTGTCCTCGTCCCACAGCCCCTTGACCGTCTCGGACCAGCCCGGGATCTTCTGGATCTCGTCGAGCGCGAGGATCGCACCCGCGCGGCCGACCTCGCGCGCGGCGATGCGTGCCGCCCCCCACTGCTGGGCGATCCACTCCGGTCCGCGCAGCGACGGCTCGTCGGCGCTCGCAAGCCGGCTCGGTGACTTCACGTCCGCCAGCACCTGCGTGACGAGC
>JADJWJ010000013.1 GCA_016716425.1 Betaproteobacteria bacterium | reverse complement strand
GGACGACGACGACGGGCGCCTGCGGCGCGACGGCGACGGTCAGGCAGCAGGCGGCGCACATGCTGCAGGTGTCGGACGCTTGCGCGTCGCCGCTGGCGCCGTCGTGCGCGTGCCCCGCGTGCGCCTGCGCGTCCGCTTGATGTGTGCGGAGTTCGTGGCCGCCGGCGTGCGCATCGTGCGCGACGGCCCGCGCGGCAGACTCGGGCGCGGCCAGCGTTGCGAGGCACAGCCGCGACGCCGCGACCGCGCCCTGCAGCGGCAACGCGCAGAGTGAACGAGCGGCAACAGGCGGCGGGGCGCGGATACGGGGGCGAGTGTAGCACAGCAAAGATATTCGACACACGCGGCAAGCGCTGCGTTCCGTGCCCTGCCGGCGTCATGGTTACGCCGCTGCGCGGCGCGGCCGCGCTACTTCGCCGGCTCGAGCGCGGTGACGACGATCTCGCCGCCCACCTTCTCGGCGCCGAACTTCACCTTGTCGCCGGCCTTGACCTTGGCGAGCAGCGCCGGGTCCCTGACGGGAAAGGTCATCGTCATCGGCCCCATGTCGACGCTCGGGATCGGGCCGTGCTTCAGCGTGATGGTCTTCGCCTTGGCGTCGACCTTGCGCACCTCGCCGTCGGCCAGCGGCGCGGCGGCGAGGGCGACGGAGGCGATGGCGATGGCGGCGAGGGCCGCGGCGGTGCGGATGCGGGAGGGCAGACGGGGTCTTTTCATGGCGGGAAATCTACCACCACCGCCGCGCGATGCGAACCCTGCGGGCGGCGGCTCCGGCGCGTTGTCGAATCGGGTCGCGCGTCACTTGATCCGGGCCAGGATGCCATCCAGCGCCTCGAGGCTCGAGTAGCCGATGACGATGCGGCCCGCGCCCTTGCGGCCGGGTTCGATGCGCACCGTAGCGCCCAGCTTCTCGGCGAGCTCCGTCTCGAGCCGCGCGGTGTCGGCGTCGCGCCCGCCCTGGTTCGCGCGCCGCGCCGCGCGCTTGGCCGGATGCAGCAGGGTTTCGACCAGGCGCTCGGTTTCGCGCACCGACAGGCCCGCGTTGACCACGCGCGCGGCGGTGGCCGTCTGCTGTGCGGCCGGCAGCGCCAGCAGCGCCCGCGCGTGTCCCATTTCCAGCGCGCCGCTCATCAGGTATTCCTGCGCGGGCTTCGCGAGCTGTGTGAGCCGCAGCAAGTTAGACACGGCGCTGCGCGACTTGCCGACCGCCTTCGCCGCGGCGTCGTGCGTCAGGCCGAACTCGTGGATCAGCCGCGCGAGGCCGGCGGCTTCCTCCAGCGGGTTCAGGTCCTCGCGCTGGATGTTCTCGATCAGCGCCAGCGCCAAGGCGTTGTTGTCTGGCACGTTGCGCACGAGCGCCGGCACGTCCTTCAGGCCTGCGCGCTGCGCGGCGCGCCAGCGGCGCTCGCCGGCGATGATCTCGAAGCGGCCGCCGTCGACCGGCCGCACGAGGATCGGCTGCATGACGCCCTGCTCGCGGATCGAGTCGGCGAGCTCCGACAGCGCGGCCTCGTCCATGTGCGTGCGCGGCTGGTACTTGCCGGGGCGCAGCCGGTCGATCGCGATCGTCTGCAGCGCACCGGCCTCCGCGGCATCGCTGCCGCCGGAGAGCAGCGCATCGAGGCCGCGGCCCAGTCCCTTCGGTCGGATCATCGTGGCGCCTTTCAATCCGCGGCCGCGCCGGCCGGAGTCGCCTCGGCGCGGCGCAGCATCTCGCCGGCGAGCGCCAGGTACGCGAGCGCGCCCTTCGACTGCGGCTCCAGCTTCAATGCGGGTACGCCGTGCGACGGCGCCTCGGCGAGGCGCACGTTGCGCGGAATGATCGTGCGGAAGAGCTTGTCGCCGAAGTGCTTCTCCAGCTCCGCGGTCACGTTGAGCGCGAGCGTGTTGCGCGGGTCGTACATCGTGCGCAGCAGGCCCTCGATTTCGAGCCGCGGGTTCAGGTGCGCGCGCACCTTCTTCAGCGTCTGCACGAGATCCGACAGGCCTTCGAGCGCGTAGTACTCGCACTGCATCGGGATCAGCACGGAGTCCGCGGCGCACAGTCCGTTGAGCGTGAGCAGCGACAGCGACGGCGGGCAGTCGAGGATGATGTAGTCGTACTCGGGCGCGACCTCGACGATCGCCGATTTCATCTGCGACAGCGCCTCGGCCAGCGCGTCCTTCAGGCGCGTCTCGCGCTCCGGCAGGTCCACGAGCTCGATCTCGGCGCCGGCGAGCTCGCGATTGGCCGGGACGACGTCGAAGCCGCCCGAAGGCGACGCGACGCGTACGTCGGCGATCCGCCGCTCGCCCAGCAGAACCTGGTACACGGTCGTCGGCAACGCGCGCTTGTCCAGCCCCGCCCCGGTCGTCGCGTTGCCCTGCGGGTCGAGGTCGACCAGCAGCACGCGGCGCTTCATCGCGACGAGGCTCGCCGCGAGGTTGACGGAGGTCGTGGTCTTGCCGACACCGCCCTTCTGGTTCGCCACCGCGATGATGCGCGTCATCGCGCCTCCGTGTCGTGCGCGCGCCGCATGAAAATCAGGTGGCGTGCAGCGTCCAGGCCGGGGACCGTCAAGCACGGCTTCCCGGTGACGACGAACTCGCGCGGCAGCTCGGCGAGTTCCTCGTCCGGATGCACGCCCTTCATCGCGACCAGCGCGCCGTGCGGCGCCAGGTGGCGCGCCGCCGCCGTCGCGAACGCCGCGAGGTCGGAGAACGCGCGCGCGATGACGACGTCGAACGGCGCTGCGGGCGCCAGGTCTTCGACGCGTGTCGCATGCGCCTCGACGTTCGCGAGCTGCAGCTCGATCGCCGCCTGCGTGAGGAACGCAACTTTCTTGTGGCTGGTGTCGACCAGGACCACGCGCCAGTCGGGGCGCGCGATCGCGAGCGGAATGCCGGGGACGCCGCCGCCGGAGCCGACGTCGAGCACGGCGAGTCCCGCGCGCGACGGCAGGTGCGGCAACACGGCGAGCGCGTCCAGCAGGTGGTGCGTGACCATGCGCTCGGGCTCGCGAATCGCGGTCAGGTTGTACGTGCGGTTCCACTTGGCGAGCAGCGCGACGTACGCGAGCAGCTTCGCCTGCCGCTCGGCGTCGACGTCGACGCCGAGCGCCGCGACCCCGCGCGCGAGTTCGTCGGACAGCGATGCGGTCGCGACCGTCATGCGACGCTCCGCACCGGGTCGCGCGGCGCGCCGCGGCGTTTCAGGTGCACGAGCAGCAGCGTGATGGCCGCCGGCGTCACGCCGGAGATGCGCGCTGCCTGCCCGACCGTCTCCGGCTTGCCGGCGGCGAGCTTCTGGCGCACCTCGGTCGACAGCCCGCGCACGTCGCGGTAGTCGAGGTCCGCGGGAATGCGCAGCGTCTCCTGCGCGAGCGCGCGGGCGACCTCGTCGTGCTGGCGGTCGATGTACCCCGCGTACTTGGTCGCGATCTCGACCTGCTCGGCGACGAGCGGGTCGGACGCCGGGGTTCCCGCGCCCGGCAGTTCATGCAGCAGCGCGTAGGTCACGTCGGGGCGACGCAACAAGTCAGTAAGCGCATACTCTCGTTCTATCGCTTGCCCTATCACGCGCTCGGCAACGTCTACGGGTACGATCTGCGGGTTGACGAACGTCGTCGCGAGCCGTGCGCGCTCGGCCTGGATGGCGTCGCGCTTGCGCGCGAACGCATCCCAGCGGGCGTCGTCGACCACGCCGAGCCGCCGGCCGTGCTCGGTCAGGCGCAGGTCGGCGTTGTCCTCGCGCAGCGAGAGCCGGTACTCGGCGCGCGACGTGAACATCCGGTACGGCTCGGAGACGCCGCGCGTGATGAGGTCGTCGACCAGCACGCCCAGGTACGCCTCGTCGCGCCGCGGGCACCAGCCGTGCTCGCCGCGCACCTGCCGGGCTGCGTTGATGCCGGCCAGCAGTCCCTGTGCGGCGGCCTCCTCGTAGCCGGTCGTGCCGTTGATCTGGCCGGCGAAGAAGAGGCCGCGGATCGCCTTCGTTTCCAGCGTCGAGCGCAACCCCCGCGGATCGAAGTAGTCGTATTCGATCGCGTAGCCGGGCCGCAGGATGTGCGCGCGCTCGCAGCCTTTCATCGAGCGCACGAGGTCCTGCTGCACGTCGAACGGCAGCGACGTCGAGATGCCGTTCGGGTAGATCTCGTGCGTGTCGAGCCCCTCGGGCTCGAGGTAGATCTGGTGGGCATCGCGCGCGGCGAAGCGGACGACCTTGTCCTCGATCGACGGGCAGTAGCGCGGGCCCACGCCCTTGATGACGCCCGAGTACAGCGGCGACCGGTCGAGGCCGGCGCGGATGATCGCGTGGGTGTGCGGATTCGTGTGCGTGATCCAGCACGGCCGCTGCTCGGGGTGCATGTCGCGCCGGCCCAGGAACGAGAACACCGGCGCCGGGTCGTCGCCGGGCTGGACCGCGAGTACGGAAAAGTCGATGGTCCGGCCGTCGAGGCGCGGCGGCGTGCCGGTCTTGAGCCGTCCGACCGGCAGCGCGAGCTCGCGCAGCCGCGCCCCCAGCCGCTTGGCCGGCGGGTCGCCCGCCCGCCCCGCCTCGTAACTGGCCAGGCCGACGTGGATCAATCCGGACAGGAACGTGCCGGTCGTGAGCACGACCGCGTCGGCGTGGAACGCGAGGCCGATCTGCGTCACCACGCCGGTCACCCGGTCGCCGTCGAGCGTGAGGTCGTCGACCGGCTGCTGGAACAGCGTCAGGTTCGGCTGGCTCTCGAGCCGGCGCCGGATCGCGCGCCGGTACAACACCCGGTCGGCCTGCGCGCGGGTCGCGCGCACGGCCGGTCCCTTGCTGGAATTGAGCGTCCGGAACTGGATGCCGGCCTCGTCGGTGGCGATCGCCATCGCGCCGCCCAGCGCGTCGATCTCGCGCACGAGGTGGCCCTTGCCGATGCCGCCGATCGACGGGTTGCACGACATCTGCCCCAGCGTCTCGAGGCTGTGCGTCAACAGCAGCGTCCGCCGCCCCATCCGGGCGGACGCGAGCGCGGCCTCGGTACCGGCGTGGCCGCCGCCGACGACGATCACGTCGAAGCGTTCTTGGAACTCCATGATTTTGCGGGGTTTTCTGGGTTTCGCAGCCACCGGGCAAGGGCCGCCATTCTAGCCGAACCGCGGCGGCCGCGATAGCCGCCAGGTTTCACGTGAAACCTGCCGTGGCGTGCGGCGGGTGGCGGGCGCTGCCCTCCGGACCGGCAGCGGGGTTTCACGTGAAACGTCGCGCCGACCCGCCGCGCGCCCGCCGGCTATCGTGCCGGACCCGTCGAGCGCCGGACCACCAGCTTCGCCCACGGCGCCTCGGGCAGCACGGGGTCGCCGCGCAGCCCTGCGAGCACGCGGTCGGCCGTCGCGGCGCCGACGGCTTCGTACGGCCTGCGCAGCGTGGTCAGCGGCGGGGTCGCGTGCCGGGCCGCCGGCGCGTCGCCGCAACCGGTGACGGAGACGTCCCGCGGCACGCCGATGCCGGCGGCGGCAAGCTCGCGCAGCACCGCCAGCGCAAGCGCGTCGTCGGCGCAGACCAGCGCGGTCGCGGCGGGCGCGGCCCGCACGAGTTCCGCGCGCCGCGGCGTGCCGGCGCGGCAGATCACGTCGGCGGGCGCCGGCAGCGTCGCGGCCGCGAGCGCGTCCGTCAGGCCGGCGCGGACCGCCGCCGCCCGCGCCATCGCCGCACCCTGCCCGGTCACCCAGGCGCACCGCGCGTGGCCCAGGCCGACGAGGTAGTGCCCGAGCGCGCGACCGGCGCGCCGCCAGCCGCCACCCGCATCCGTGCCGGTCGCGTCGCCGGCATCGACGTCCGCATCGACGTGCGTGACCGGGACGCGCCGAGCGCGCAGCTGTTCGCGCGCGCTATCCCCCGGCACGCGTCCAACCGCGACCACGGCCTCGACGGCCCGGCCTACCATGGCGACCACCGCCGCCTCTTCGCGCCGGGGGTCGCCGCCGGTCAGCGCGAGCAGAACCGAATGGCCGGCCGCGGCCAGCCGCACCTCCATTGCCTCGATGCACGCCGCCCAGCCGGGTTCGTCGAGCGTAGGCGCCAGCACGCCGATCAGCCGGCTGTGCCGCGACGACAAGCTGCGCGCCGACTGGTCCGCCACGAACGCCAGCCCCGCCATCGCCGACCGGATGCGTTCCCGGAGCGCTGCGCTGACCGTATCGGGCGCGTTCATCGCCCGGGAGACGGTTGCCGTCGACGCGCCGGCGCGCAGCGCGACATCGCGCAGCGTCGTGCGCGATCCATCGCTTCGCTTTCGTCGTTCGCTCACGCGCGCCCTGCCGGCTGCCGCATCCGGAATTCGCCCGCGCGTCGACGCGGACCCCGGATACAGTGCAAGCCGAAATGTAAACGTTTACATCACACAGGGCAAACCAAGCGGGGGCGTGACCGACCTCAGGGCTTCGGCGGATCGCGCAGTTCGCGGCGCAGGACCTTGCCGATCGGCGACTTGGGCAGGGCGTCGCGAAACTCGACGTGCCGCGGCATCTTGTATCCGGTGAGTTGCGCCTTGCAGTGTTCGAGGACGGACTCCTTCGTGAGGCCCGGGTCCTTCTTCACGACCACGACCTTGACCGCCTCGCCCGACTTCTCGTCGGGAACGCCGACCACGCCGCACTCGAGCACGCCGTCGTGCGCAGCGACCACGCTCTCGACCTCGTTCGGGTACACGTTGAATCCGGACACCAGGATCATGTCCTTCTTGCGATCGGTGATCGTCACGTACCCCGCGGCGTCGACGTGCCCGACGTCGCCGGTCTTGAGCCAGCCGTCGCGCAGCACCTTGGCGGTCTCCGCGGGATTGTTCCAGTAGCCCTGCATCACCTGTGGCCCGCGCACGCACAGCTCCCCGGTGCATCGCTCGATGTCGCCCTGCCCGGTCCAGATCGGCAGCTCGTTGAAGTCGTCGTCGCGGATCGAGATCTCCGTCGACGGGAACGGCAGCCCGATCGCGCCGTTCCACGGCGTCTCCAGCGGATTGGCGCACACCCCGGGCGACGCCTCGGTCAGGCCGTAGGCCTCGGTGATGTAGCGCCCGGTGACCTGTTGCCAGCGTTCCGCGACCGGCTTCTGCACCGCCGCGCCGCCGCCGACCACGACCTTGAGCGGCGAGAAGTCGAGTTGCGCGAATCCCGGCGTATTCAGCAGTCCGTTGAACAGCGTGTTCACGCCGGTCATCACGCTCCACTTCCACTTCCGCAGTTCCACCACGAACGCCGGCAAGTCGCGCGGGTTGGTGATGAGCACGGTGAGACTTCCCCAGCGCATGAACGACAGCGTCGAGGTCAGGCAGAAGATGTGATACATCGGCAGCGGCGCGACGACGACCTCGGCGCCTTCGACGAACGACGTGGAGATCCAGATCCCCGTCTGCGCGCAGTTGCCGAGGATGTTGCGGTGGGTCAGGATCGCGCCCTTGGACACGCCGGTCGTCCCGCCGGTGTACTGCAGGAACGCAATGTCCGCGCGCCCGACGTCCACCGGCGTGAACGTCGCCGCCGCCCCGCGCGCCAGCGCCGTCCGGAACGCAATGGCGCCGTCGATGCGCCAGGGCGGCACCATCTTCTTCACGCGCTTCACCACCAGGTTGACGAGCCACCGCTTCGGCGCCGGCAGCATGTCGCCGAGCTGCGTGGTGATCACGTGCGCGACCGGCGTGCCCGCGATCACCTGCTGCAGCACGCTCGCGAAGTTCTCGACGATGACGATTGCCTTGGCGCCCGAGTCCTGCAACTGATGCTGGAGCTCGCGCGGCGTGTACAGCGGGTTGACGTTCACCACCGTCATCCCCGCGCGCAGGATGCCGAACAGCGCCACCGGGTACTGCAGCACGTTCGGCGACATGAGCGCCACGCGGTCGCCCCGGGCCATGCCCGGCAGCCCCTGCAGGAACGCCGCGAAGTCGCGCGACAGCCGGTCGAGCTCCGTGAAGCTGAGCGACCGGCCGAGATTGTGGAACGCCGGCCGGTCGCCGAACTTCGCCACCGTCTTCGCCAGCAGGTCCGGCACCGACTGGTACTCGTCGGCGTCGATTTCGGCCGGCATTCCCGCCGGGTAGCTCGCAAGCCAGATCCTGTCCATGCCGCACATGCTCCCTGGAAACACGACGTTCGAGAACCGCCGGCCGAACGAAAAGCGGCGGCGCGCGCCCGGTGTCCCGAGCCTACGCCGCCGCGACGTGCTGCCGCAGAGAAGTAAGCCTACGCGCCCAGCCGCTGCGCGAGCTGCGCGCGCTCGGCCTCGAGCGCAGGCGGCTGCTTCGACCCCAGCTTGCCGAAGAGCTCGTCGTGGGAGGCCAATTCGCGCGACCATTCGTCGCGCCGCGCCTGCATCACGGCGGCGAACTTGTCCGCGCCGAACGCGAGCCCGGTCCAGTTCAAGTCCGTGTAGTCGGGCACCAGCCCGACCGGGCTCTCGACCGCGCGCGCGCGGCCGCGGCAGCGATCGACGATCCACTGCAGCACGCGCATGTTCTGGCCGAAGCCGGGCCACGCGAACTTGCCATCGGCGTCCTTGCGGAACCAGTTCACGCTGAAGATGCGCGGCGGGTGCGCGACGGCGTCGCCCATGTTGAGCCAGTGGCGGAAGTAGTCGCCGACGTGGTAGCCGCAGAACGGCAGCATCGCGAACGGATCGCGCCGCACCTCCCCCACCGCGCCGGTTGCGGCGGCCGTCGTCTCCGAGCCCATCGTGGCCGCCTTGTAGACGCCCTCCTCCCACGAGCGCGCCTCGGACACCAGCGGGACCGTGTCGGACCTCCGCGCGCCGAACACGAACGCGGAGATCGGCACGCCGGCCGGATCGTCCCAGTGCGGGTCGAGCGACGGGCATTGCGTCGACGACACGGTGAAGCGCGCGTTCGGGTGCGCGGCCTTGCGGCCGCAGTCGGGCGTCCAGTCCTTGCCCTGCCAGTCGGTCAGGTGCGCGGGGGGTTCCTTCGTCATCCCCTCCCACCAGACGTCGCCGTCGTCGGTCAGCGCGACGTTGGTGAAGATGACGTTCTTCTTCAGCATCTCCATCGCGTTGGGGTTCGACTCGTAGGACGTCCCCGGCGCCACGCCGAAGTAGCCGGCTTCCGGGTTGATTGCGTGAAAGTAGCCTTCGAGGCCCGGCTTGATCCACGCGATGTCGTCGCCGATCGTCGTCACCTTCCAGCCGTCGAAGCCGGCGGGCGGGATCATCATCGAGAAGTTGGTCTTGCCGCACGCGCTCGGGAACGCCGCCGCGACGTACGTCTTCTCGCCCTGCGGCGACGTGACGCCGAGGATCAGCATGTGCTCGGCGAGCCAGCCCTGGTCGCGGCCCATCACCGACGCGATGCGCAGCGCGAAGCACTTCTTGCCGAGCAGCGCGTTGCCGCCGTAGCCGGAGCCGTAGCTCCAGATCTCGCGCGTCTCGGGGAAGTGCACGATGTACTTCTGGTCCTTGTTGCACGGCCACGGGACGTCCTGCGCTCCGACCGCGAGCGGCGCGCCGACCGAGTGCACGCACGGCACGAAGTGGCCATCGGTGCCGAGCACGTCGAACACCGCGCGCCCCATGCGCGTCATGATGCGCATGTTGACGACGACGTACGGGCTGTCCGAGATCTCGATGCCGACATGCGCGATCGGGCTGCCGATCGGGCCCATCGAGAACGGCACCACGTACATCGTGCGCCCGCGCATGCAGTGCGAGAAGAGGCCGTTGAGCGTGCGCCGCATCTCGTCCGGCGCCACCCAGTTGTTGGTCGGGCCGGCGTCGTCGGGACTGGCGCTGCAGATGAACGTGCGGTCCTCGACGCGCGCGACGTCGGACGGGTCGGATAGCGCCAGGTAGCTGCCGGGGCGCTTCTCATGGGAGAGCTTCGTCAGCGTGCCGGCCGCGACCATCTCGGCGGCCAGCCGCTCGTGCTCGGCGTCGCTGCCGTCGCACCAGACGATGCGCTCGGGCTGCGTCAGCGCGGCGATTTCACGGACCCACCCCATGAGGCGGGCGTGGCGGACATAGGCGGGCGCGCCCACGGAGGCGGCGAGCGTGGCCAGGGATTCGGGCTGGTTCATTGGCGTGAAGGGGACGGTGGCTGAAAGGAGGGAAACCGCGCTCCGCCGTCGTTTTCTTCCCGCGGCGGTAACGTTCCAGTTTACTCCCGTGCGCCCATGCGCCGCACTGGTCCAACCGCCTTACCGATTCGCGACGAGGAACAGGCGCCGGAACGGAAAGAGGACGCGCCCGTCGGCCCGCGGCGGATAGGACTCGTGCAGCCGCGCGTCGTACTCGGCGAGGAACGCGCGCTGGTCGGCGGGTTCGAGCGCGGCCATGAACGGCACCAGCCACGTCCCCTTCGTCCACGCGGCCACCGGGTGCTCGCCGCCCGCGCCCTTCGCCAGCACCTGCAAGTACTCGGTGGTCCAGACGTCCACGGTCGTCGCGTGCGGCGCGAGCCAGCCGAAGTAGTCGGCCGGCCGCGCGACCGGCGCCTCGCGCACGAGTCTGGCGAGCCGTACGCGCCAGCGCGCGCTCGTCGCGAGCTCGGCGATCGTCGTGTGCGACGGCGCGCCGAAGTTGTCGGGCATCTGCACGGCGAGCGTGCCGCCCGGCGCCACCAGCGCGATCACCCGCGCGAAGAGCTGCGCGTGGTCGGGCAGCCAGTGCAGCGCCGCGTTCGAGTACACGAGGTCGGCCGGCGCCGGCGGCGCCCACGTCGCGAGGTCCCCCGCCGCGAAGCGAACGCGCGGCAGCGCCGCCGTCGTGGCGCGCGCCCTGCCCAGCATCTCGTCCGAGTTGTCGACGCCGACGATGTCCGCGTCCGGCCAGCGCGCGGCGAGGAGTCTGGTCACGTTGCCCGCGCCGCACCCGAGATCGACGATCGTCCGCGGCGCCGGCAGCGCGATGCGCGCGAGCAGATCGACCGCCGGGCCGCAGCCGCTGGTCCTCGAATTTCAGGTACTGCGCGGGATCCCAGCTCATCGGGGCCCCCCCGCCCCCCCGGCCCCCCCCCCCCCCCCCCCCCCGCCCCCCCCCCCCCCCCCCCCGCCCGCCCCCCCGGCCCGCCCCCCCCCCCCCCCCCCCCCCCCCCCCCCCCCCCCCCCCCCCCGGGCCCCCCCCCGGCCCCCCCCCCGGCCCCCCCCCCCCCCCCCCCCCCCCCCCCCCCCCCCCGCGCCCGCGCCCGGGGGCCGCGGCCCCGGCCTTCCCGGCGCGACCACGGTACCAGCGCCGCGCGCGTACGAACACCACCGGCGTGGCCAGCAGCAGCACGACCAGTCGCGTCACGTGGAACGCCGTCACCAACGGTACACCGAGTTGCAGCACCTTGGCCGTCACGCACATCTCGGCGATGCCCCCGGGCGCCGTGCCCAGCACCAGCGTCGCGGGCGCGAGCCCCGACGCCCACGCGAGGCCCGCGCCGAACACCGCGGACAGCACGATCGACAGCACGACGGTCAAGGCGACCGCGCCGACGAACTTGTGCGCGCCGCGCAGGAAGTCCGGCTGGAAGCGCGAGCCCAGCGCGCACCCGAGCAGGCACTGTCCCGCGTTCGACACGACCTGCGGCAGCGCCGACCAGTCGACCTCTGCCGCCGTGAGGGGGATGGCCACGGCGAGCGAGCCCAGCACGAACGCGTTGGGCATCTTCAGCCACTGGAATGCCGCGCTGCCGGCAAGGGTCGCCGCCATCAGCAGCGCGAAGCCGCGCACGTCGAACGCGGCGGCGCCCTGCACGTACGTCTCGGTGCCGTGGATGCCGAGCGCGGTGATCGCGCCCGGCACGATCGCCACGACGATCAGGATGCGCAGGCTCTGCGCGGCGGCGATCCTGTCCATCCGCCCGCCGAAGCGCTCGCCGAGTGTGGCCATCTCCGCCGCGCCGCCAGGCACGCTGGCGAAGATCCCGGTCGTCTTGTCGAGACCGGCCAGCCGCGCGAGCGCCACGCCCGAAATGTAGCCCAGCGCAATGGCGAACAACGCGCCGGCCGCGAGCAGCAGCCACAGGCCGGCGACCTCGCGCACGACGTGCGGCGTGAAGTAGAGGCCGAGCGCGGTGCCGATGATCCACTGGCCCGCGTAGCGCGCGATCGGCGGCGCGACGATATCCGCGCCGAGCACGCGCAGCAGCGCCAGCGAGAACAGCGGCCCCAGCATCCACGGGATCGGCGTGTGCAGCAGCGAGCACGCGTACCCGGCCGCCACGCCCACCCCGAGCGCGGCGGCCCAGCGGCACCACTGCGGCCACGGCGGAACGCGGATCATCAGGGTCTGACCCTTAACATGCATTCGAGTGCATGTTAAGGGTCAGACCCCTATCTCGGGTAAAGGGTCGGACCCTTGACGGAAAGGGGCGGAGTGACGTCGGAAGATGCGTCCGTTAAGGGTCAGCCCCGGCGCTCGCGCAGGACCTTGACGACCCAGGGCACGAGCACCAGCAGCGCCGTCAGCGCGAGCAGCGTCGCGGAGATCGGGTGCGTGAAGAACACCGAGGGATCGCCCTGGCTGATCGCGAGCGCGCGCCGGAACTGCGACTCCGCCAGCGGCCCCAGGATCAGCCCGATGACCGCCGGCGCGACCGGGAAGCCCCAGCGCCGCATGATGAAGCCGAGCAGGCCGAACACGTAGAGCGTGACGAGGTCGACGACCGACTGGTGCAGGCTGTACGCGCCCAGCGTCGCGAACACGAGGATGCCGCCGTACAGCAGCGGCCGCGGAATCGTCAGCACCTTCACCCACAGCCCGATCAGCGGCAGGTTGAGGATCAGCAGCAGCACGTTGCCGACGTACATGCTGGCGATGAGGCCCCACACCAGCGTGGACTGCGTCTGGAACAGCAGCGGCCCGGGCTGCAGGCCGTAGTTCTGGAACGCGGCGAGGAGGATCGCCGCCGTGGCCGACGTCGGGATGCCGAGCGTCAGCAGCGGCACGAGCACACCGGTGGACGACGCGTTGTTCGCCGCCTCGGGTCCGGCCACGCCCTCGATCGCGCCGTGGCCGAACTCCTCCGGGTGCTTCGACAGCTTCTTCTCCGTCGCGTAGGACAGGAACGTCGGGATCTCGGCGCCGCCCGCGGGAATGGTGCCGAACGGGAAGCCGATCGCCGTTGCGCGCAGCCACGCGGGCCACGATCGACGCCAGTCGTCGCGCGACATCATGAGCGAGCCCGACATCTGCTCGAGTTCCTCCTTCACGCGGCTCTGGTACGCCGCGACGTACAGCGCCTCGCCGACCGCGAACAGCCCCACGGCGAGTACGACGACGTCGATGCCGTCCAGCAACTCTGGCACGCCGAACGCGAAGCGCATCTGCCCCGTCTGGTCGTCGATGCCGACGAGCCCGAACAGCAGGCCCAGGAACAGCATCGACAGCCCGCGCACCGTGGACGATCCCAGCACCGCCGCCACCGTGACGAACGCGAACACCATCAGCGCGAAGTACTCGGTGGGCCCGAACTTCAGCGCGACGTCGACGACGATCGGCGCCAGCAGCGTCAGCAGGATCGTCGCGACCGTACCCGCGACGAACGAGCCGATCGCCGCCGTCGCGAGCGCGGGGCCGGCACGGCCCTTCTTGGCCATCTTGTTGCCTTCGAGCGCCGTCGCGATCGACGCCGACTCGCCCGGCGTGTTGAGCAGGATCGTCGTCGTGGAGCCGCCGTACATCGCGCCGTAGTAGATGCCGGCGAACATGATGAGCGCGCCGGTCGGGTCGAGCTTCGCCGTGAGCGGCAGCAGCATCGCGACGGTCAGCGCCGGCCCCACGCCCGGCAGCACGCCGATCGCCGTGCCGAGTGTCACGCCGACGAAGCCCCACATCAGGTTGACCGGTGCCAGCGCGACGCCGAATCCGGCCAGCAGCGCCTGCAGCGTCTCGGTCACCGGCGTGCCTCCGCATGGGCGGCGGGCGCCGCCGCGCGTTCGCCGGATGCCGTCACAGCCCCGCCCCGCCCAGCAGCGGCAGCAGCCAGCCGGCCGGCAGGTTCACGTTCAGGAACCTGACGAAGAACAGGAACACGCCGAGCCCGAGCACGAGGCCCAGCGCCAGGTCGCGCACGATCCGCGTACTGCCGAAGCCGCGCGCCACGCACGCGAAGACCGCCATCGCCGCGACGACGAAGCCCGCAGTGTGGATCAACGCCATCTGCAGGAAGAGGCCCGCGCTGACCCACGCGAACGCGGCGAACGAGAACGCGTGCTCGCCGCGCGCGGCCGGGTCGTCGGGGACCGCCTCGCGCCAGCCGCCGGTGAACACCTCGGCGAGCAGCCACACGCCCATCAGCACGAGGCCGGCCGCGACGAACTTCGGCATGAAGTTCGGACCGACGCGCGCGTAGCTGCTGGTTTCCGGCAGCGAGAACGCGACGTACGCGGCGCCGGCCCCGAGCGCCAGCACGCCGAGCGAGAGCACGAGCTCCGCCCGCGAACCGGCCGGCGGCGCCGGCATGGCTACTTCTTCAGTCCGAGCGACGCCAAGATTGCGGAAATGCGCTTCGTGTCGTCCTCGACGAAGGCCTTGTACGCGTCGCCGCCCAGGAAGACCGGGTCCCAGCCGTACTTCGCGAGGGATTCCTTCCACGCCGGCGACTCGGTCGCGGTCTTCACCGCGGCGACGAGCGCATCGCGCTGCGCGGTCGTGATCCCGGGCGCGCCGAACACGCCGCGCCAGTTGCCGAGGACGACGTCGACACCCTGCTCCTTCAGCGACGGGACGCCACCCTCCTTCGCGGGGGCCGACACGGCGAGCGCGCGCATGCGCCCGCCCTTCACGTGCTCGGCGAACTCGCCCAGGCCTGCGATGCCCGCGGTCACGTGCCCGCCGACGATGTTCGCGACCTGGTCGCCGCCGCCCTTGGCCGCGACGTAGTTGACCTTGGCCGGGTCCACACCGACCGCGCGCGCGATCAGACCCGCGAGGATGTGGTCCGAGCCGCCCGCCGAGCCGCCGTGCCACGACACCTTGCCGGGGTCCGCCTTGAACGCGGCGACCAGGTCGGCCATCGACTTATAGGGCGAGTTCGCCGGAACGACGACGACGAGGTACTCGCTGGTCAGTCGCGCGATCGGCGTGACCATCGTCAGATTGACCGGCGACTTCTGCAGCTCGATGCCGCCGACCATCACCATGCCGCCCATCAGCAGCGCGTTCGGGTCGCCCTTCGCGCTGTTGACGAACTGCGCCAGGCCGATCGTGCCGGCCGCGCCGCCCTTGTTGTCGAAGGAGACCGACTGCACGACCTTCGCCGACTGCATCGCGGCGGCGAGCGCGCGCGCCGTCTGGTCCCAGCCGCCGCCCGGATTGGCGGGGATCATCATCTTCAACGTGCCGATCGCCTGCGCGAAGGCCGGCGGCGCGAAAGGCGCGTGCGCGGCGACGAGGGCGGCGGCGGTGGCGAGCGTGAATCCGCGGCGGTTCATGGGGCCTCCTGACGAACGATTGCGTACGTGTTTACCGCAAGCGGGGAGGATAACCGAACGCGGGGCAGCCGGGGCGGGTGCGGCAGGCGGGCCGGAGGACCGCGCGCCGGCCGAGGCAGGGTGCGGGGGGGGTGCGCGGCCCCGCGCACCCCCCCCGATCAGGCGACCGTGATGTCCGGCGACAGGTACACGTCCTGGATCGCGTTGAGGAGCGTCACGCCGTCGCGCATCGGCTTCTGGAACGCCTTGCGCCCGGAGATGAGCCCCATGCCGCCGGCGCGCTTGTTGATGACCGCGGTGCGCACCGCTTCGTGCAGGTCGTTGTCGCCCGACGCGCCGCCCGAGTTGATGAGCCCCGCGCGACCCATGTAGCAGTTGATCACCTGGTAGCGCGCGAGGTCGATCGGGTGGTCGGTCGCCAGCTCCGTGTACATCCGCTTGTCGGTCTTGCCGTACGGATTGTCCTTCGTGCCGAGCGCGAGGTAGCCGCCGTTGTTCTCCGGCAGCTTCTGCTTGATGATGTCCGCCTCGATCGTCACGCCCAGGTGGTTCGCCTGCCCGGTCAGGTCCGCCGAGACGTGGTAGTCCTTGTCCTTCTTGAACGCCGGGTTGCGCAGGTAGCACCACAGCACGGTCGCCATCCCCAGCTCGTGCGCGGTCGCGAACGCCTGGCTCACCTCGACGATCTGGCGGCTCGACTCCGGCGACCCGAAGTAGATCGTCGCGCCCACCGCCACGGCCCCCAGGTCCTTCGCCTGCCGGATGCTGGCGAAGAAGATCTGGTCGAACCTGTTCGGGTAGGTCAGGAACTCGTTGTGGTTGAACTTGAGCACGAACGGGATCCGGTGCGCGTAGCGGCGCGAGCACGCGCCGAGGACGCCAAGCGTCGACGCCACCGCGTTGCAGCCGCCCTCCAGCGCGAGCTTCACGATGTTCTCGGGGTCGAAGTAGAGCGGGTTCTTCGCGAACGAGGCGCCGGCGCTGTGCTCGATGCCCTGGTCGACCGGCAGGATCGACAGGTAGCCGGTCCCGCCGAGCCGGCCGCAGTCGAACATCTGCTGCAGGCTGCGCAGCACCGCGGGCGGACGGTCCGACGGCGCGACGACGCGATCGACGAAGTCCGGCCCCGGCAGGTGCAGCGCGTCCTTCGGCACCTTGCACACGTGGCGCAACAGGGCCTCGGCGTCGGCGCCGAGGAGGTCGAGTACGTTGGTCGCGGCGGAATCGCCCATGGTGCAGCTCCTCGTGATGCGTGGCATGAGTGGCCGATTTTCCATCAATTCTCCGCGCCGCGGACGCCCCGCTTGCCCCAGGGCCGGCGCCAACAAGCGTTGCGGCCACGCTGTGCCGACGGCGCGACTTCAATTCCGAAATCGACAGCGCATTTGGATCGCCCTTCGCGCTGTTGACGAACTGCGCCGGGCCGATCGTCCCGGCCGCGCCGCCCTAGCTGTCGAACGAGGCCGACGGCACGGCCGTCGCCGATCGCATCGCGGCGGCGGGCGAAGCCGCTTCCGGTGCGATGCATCCATTCGGCACGTTCGCGCATCTTGTCCCATGGCAGGTGCTCTCCGGCGGCCTTTCGGGGCCGGGTCGCCCGCCGCCCTCCACAACCCCTTGGGAACCTCTCATGATGCGTACGATTCGAAACCGCGCGAACCGCGCCGCCGCGGCAACCGCGCTGGCCCTTGGCCTGGCCGCCGCGATGGCGGCGGCGACGCCGGCCCTCGCCAACGGCGGCGGGCTGACCTATGAAGTCACCATCACCAACGCCACCTACGCACAACGCTTCACCCCGCTGCTGCTCGTCACGCACGAGCCGTCGCTGCGGCTGTTCGACGTCGGCGCGCCGGCCAGTCCCGGCCTCGCGACGCTGGCCGAGGAAGGCAACGTCGGGCCGCTGCGCGAAGTACTGGACGCGGAGCCGCGCGTGAACGTGACGGTCGCCGGCGCCGGACTCACGGATCCCGGGGCCACGACGACGCTGACGATCCGCGCGGTGCCGGGTCGCCACCGCCTTTCGCTGGCGGCGATGCTGATTCCGACCAACGACGCGTTTGTGGCGCTCGACAGCGTCGAGTTGCCGTACGGGGGCAGCGTAACCTACGTCGCCCGCGCGTACGATGCGGGCAGCGAGAGCAACAACGAGCTGTGCGCGTTCATTCCGGGGCCGGACTTTCCGGAGTGCGGCGGCCCCGGGGGCGGTGGGAAAGCGGGCAACGGAGAGGGCTTCGTGCACGTGCACCGGGGGATCCACGGGGTCGGCGACCTGCATCCGGCCGACCGCGCGTGGTCCAATCCGGTCGCGGTCGTCCGCATCAGGCGCGTCAACTGACGTGCAGCGGAGCCGGCCTGGGCCGGCTCCGCTGCTGCGAGGGCATCGTGGCACGCGCGAACGAGAGCCCACACAGGGCGGGAAAGGCGGACATCATCGTATTGCAGCCCCATCGCAACGACCGCGCGGCAACCGCGCGGTCGGCGGACCCGGGGGCCACCCCCGCCGGAGCGGATTCGCTCGCGGGTGGTACGGGCGCCGTACTGTCCCTGCTGATCGCGCGCACGGCGAACGGCGACCGCGGCGCGTTTCGCGGTCTGTTCGAGCTGGTGCGTGGCCATGCGTACGGACTGTGCCTGCGCATGCTCCGGAACCGTGGTGAAGCCGAGGAGGCGACGCAGGATGTGTTCGTGCGCGTCTGGCAGCATGCCGCGGGCTTCCGCAACGACGCCGTTCACCCGTTGGCGTGGGTCCAGGCGATCGCGCGTAACCGCTGCCTCGAAATCCTGCGCCGCCGCGGCGTCGACGATGGGGAGTGGAGCGACGATCTCGCCGAGTCGCTCGTCGACGAGGCGCCAACACCCGAGCAGCATTCGTTGCAATCGGAGTCCGCCCGGTCGATCATCGACTGCCTGCGCGCGCTCGAGCCGCACCAGCGGCAGGCGATCGAGCTGGCGTTCTACGACGGACTGTCGCATCCGGAGGTCGCGCAGCGGCTGGCGCGACCGGTCGGCACCGTCAAGAGCCAGATCCGGCGCGGCCTCGCGCGGCTGAAAGGCTGCCTGCATCGACCATGAACGAAACCAACGACGAACGCCTGGACCTCGACGCCGCCGAGTACGCGCTCGGTACGCTGCGTGGGCGCGCGCTGGAGCGCTTCGAACGACGGTTGCACGACGAGCCCGAACTCGCCCGCCGCGTCCGCGAGTGGGAAGCGCGCCTCGCGCCCATGGTCGCCGACCACGGGCCGGCGGACTCGCCTGCGTCGCTCTGGTCCGGCATCGAGCGGCGGTTGTTCGGCCCCGGCACCGACTCGCCGCGCGCCGGCGCGCTCGCGCGTTGGCGACGACTGGCGGCAGGCTTCGCGGCCGCCGCCGTCGTGACCGTCGGCGCGCTGGTCTACCAGGTCGCGTTCCGCGATCACCCCCAGTGCTACGCGGTGCTGGCCGACGGCCGGGCGCAGCCCGTCGCCGTCGTCTTCGACCGGCGCAATATGCGCGAGCTGGTCGTGCTGCCGGTCGGCTCGCGGCTGGTGTCGGCCGAAGGCCGGGCGCAGCTGTGGATCGTCGTCGGCAGCACCTCGCATCCGGTCGGATTCCTGAGCCCGGACGGCGAGACCCGGCTCGCCCTCGACAAACCGCTGCTCACCGCGGTGATGGCGCCCGGCGCGCGCCTTCTCGTCACGCGGGAGCCAGGCAGCGGCGCGCCGCCCGCGCGGCCTGGCGCCGAGCGGATCGCCGACGGCGTCGTGGCGCTGCTCGGCGCGGCGGCGCCTCCCGCCACGCCCCTGTGACGGTCGCGGGCCGCGTCGCGGCCATCGCGCTGGCGGCGATGCTGGTTGCCGCCTGGCCCACGCATGGCCAACCCACGCCCGACGCCGACGCGGCGGTGCGGCAGCGCTTCCTGACGCTGCTGGTGGGGCATCCGGACGCGCCGGCGCAATCGCTGGCGTGGCTCGACGAACACTGGAACGACGCGCTGTTCCCCTACGCGATCGAAACGCTCCGCTTCGTGCCGGACCGCCCGACCACGCAAGCCCTGCTTGCGCTGCTCGCGCGCAAGTCCGGCACCCATGCGCACGGCGCCGACTGGGCGGCCTGGATGCGCTGGCAATGGAAGCGCCCGCTGCCGCCCGCCGACTACGCGCGCTTCAAGGCGGACCTGCACCGAGAGCTCGATCCGCGATTCGAGGCCTACTTCGCGCCGGACCGCACCGCGCTCGTGCGGCTCGACGAGGTGGTCTGGGGCGGGGTCGGCCAGGACGGCATCCCGCCGCTGCGCGCGCCGGCCATGGTTCCCGCGCGCGCGGCAGGCTACCTCGCCGACACCGACGTCGTGTTCGGCCTCGAGATCAACGGCGACGCGCGGGCCTACCCGAAGCGGATCCTTGCCTGGCACGAGATGTTCACCGACCGCGTCGGCGGCGTCGACGTGGCCGGCGTCTACTGCACGCTGTGCGGCGCCGTGGTCGTCTACGAAACGAACGCCGGCGGCCGCCTGCACCGGCTGGGGACCAGCGGCTTCCTCTACCGGTCCAACAAGCTGATGTACGACGCGGATACGCAGTCGCTGTGGAGCATGCTCGAGGGCCGGCCGGTCATCGGCCCGCTGGCGGGGCAGGGCGTCGAGCTCGCCTCGCGCGAAGTCGTCACCACGACGTGGGGCGAGTGGCGCCGGCGGCATCCGGCCACGACCGTGCTGTCGCTCGCCACCGGTCATCGCCGCGACTACGGCGAGGGCGTGGCCTACCGGGAGTACTTCGCCTCCGACGCGCCCATGTTCCCCGTGCCGGAAACCGACGCGCGCCTGCGCAACAAGCAGCAGGTGCTGGTGCCGCGATTCGGGACCGCGGACGACAAGCCGCTGGCGATCGCGTCCGACTTCCTGCGGCGCAATCCGGCGTGGCACGGACGCTACGGCGGCCGGCACTTCGTCGTCCTCACCGACCGCAGTGGCGCGCACCGGGTTTATCGGCTCGACCCCGGCGAGCGGGTGGCGGCGTGGGACGGCGACCGCAGCGTCACGCTGGCGGACGGCCGGCGGCTCGCGCTCGCCGAAGCCGCGCTCGGAGGCGACACCGCACGCCATCCGCGCCTGCCGGCGCACAACGCCTTCTGGTTCGGCTGGCGCGCGGCGCACCCCGATACGACGCTCGTCGGGACCGCGGTCTCCGCGGAAGCGCCGCCACGCTGACGCAACGTCCGCGCGCCGCGGGCGACGCCGCTGCGTCGGCAGCCAGGACAGGCCCAGGCTGTGATGTGGCCGGCATCGCACCTGGGCTGCACACCGGGCAGCCTATCGCAGCGCCCAACGTTGATTTATCTTGTTGGTTGAACCTAAAATAACGCCGACCATTGTTTTAGGTTCCCCCCTCCCATGCACCGACCCGCTCCCGGCCGCTACGTCACCGTCACGACGGCCGGCGAGCCGTTCCAGGCCTTCGTGCCAATGCCGCTGCCGCCCGAGCCGCCGGTCGTGTGGTCGGCCGCACTGCGGCGGCGCTTCGACGCGGCGCTGGTCGCCCTCGGGCGGCTGGACGCGGTCACCGCGCTGCTGCCCAACGCGGCGCTGCTGCTCTACAGCTTCGTGCGCAAGGAGGCGGTGCTGTCCTCGCAGATCGAGGGCACCCAGTCCTCACTGGCGGACCTGCTGCTGTACGAGATCGACGCGCAGCCGGGCGTGCCGGTGGACGATGCGCGCGAGGTCAGCCGCTGCGTGGCGGCGCTCGAACGGGGGCTGAAGAAGCTGCGGGGCGGGCTGCCGCTGTGCACGCGCCTGCTGTGCGAGATGCACAAGGTGCTGCTGACGCATCCGGGCGGCCGGGGCAAGACGCCCGGTGAAGTGCGCCGGTCGCAGGTCTGGATCGGCGGCACGCGGCCCGGCAACGCCGTCTTCGTGCCGCCGCCGGCCGATGCGGTGCCGGAGTGCCTGGCGTGGCTCGAGCGCTTCCTCAACGACGACCCCGAGCCGGTGCCGCCGCTGATCAAGGCGGCGCTCGCCCACGTGCAGTTCGAGACCATCCACCCGTTTCTCGACGGCAACGGGCGCATCGGGCGTCTGCTGATCGTGCTGCAGCTGGTGGCCGACGGCGTACTGCGCGAGCCGATGCTGTATCCCAGTCTGTTCTTCAAGGCCCATCGGGCGGTGTACTACGAGCTGCTCAACGAGGTGCGCCTGCGCGGGGACTGGGAGCGCTGGCTCGACTTCTTCGCCGAGGGCATCGAGTCGAGCGCGACGCAGGGCGTGTCGACGGCGAATGCGTTGCTCGCGCTGGTCAACGCGGATCGCGACCGCATCGCCGGCCTGGGCCGCGCGGCGGCGTCGGCGCTCACCGTGCACCACGCGCTGCAGCGCCAGCCCATCGCTACGTCGGCCGCGCTGGTCAAGGCCACGCGGCTCACGCCGGCCACGGTCAACAAGTCGCTGGCGCACCTCGCGCGCATCGGCATCGTCGGTGAAATCACCAACCGGCAGCGCGGCCGCGTGTTCAGCTATCGCAAGTACGTCGAGGAACTGGAGGCGCCGGGATAGCCGCGCCGGCTCGCCCTTCGTGCGCGTGGCGCCGGGGCACTCGGCACGAAAGGCTGCAACTTCCCGCCGATCGACTCCGCCCGGCTTGGCGGCCGCCAGCGCCTGGCTCGCAGCTAGACGCCAAAGACCTTGAGCGCGGAGTCGGTCAACCCCTCGAGCCCGCGGCCCATGACCCCGCCCGCCCGGCGCCGGTCTGGAATCTCCTCGTACGCGTAGTACCCGTGGTCGCCGGCAAAGCGGTCGTTCAGGAGCTCCCGCTGCCCGAAGAGGTACGCGGCGAACGTTTCGCTTCGCGTCGTGCTGTAGCGCAGGTTGGCGCTGAATCCGATCGTCGCCGCCTGGTTGACGGCGCGGCCGCTGCCCGCGGGCTCGACGCGCACGCCGCGGCAACCCTTGACGAGCAGCCGCACCGGGCCATGAAACACGAGGTAGCGCAACTGCAGCGTGAGCCACGCGTGCAGGCTCAGAAGCCGCCATGCACTGGTGATCCGCAGCGGCCGATCGACGGCGTAGAGGGCGCCCACCAGCGCCCGTGGCTGCAGCACGAAACTCGCACCCTCGGGCAGCGCCAGCACGCCGACTTCGGCCAGGGGTTCGCGGGTTGCGGACACCACGATCACGTGGTCTCCTCCGGCGCTGATACGGATGCGGGTGAGCATGCGCATCCCGGCGGCGAGGCTGGTCAGCGGGTACTTCCGATCGAGCAGCCATTGGGTGTCCGCGCGTGCGCCGGCGCCGATGCTCTGCAGGAAATCCGGGTGGACAACCAGGACGTCCGATGGCTCGAGCGCAAGCGGGAGGGCGACCGCCGAGACCCTCGCGCGTTCCGTTTCGGCTGCGCCAGGCACAGCCGGCCATTCGAGCGACCCGGCAGCGGCGGGCAGAAGGCAGACCGGCGGACGTCGCGCCGCCAGCGGCGCGAGCCCATAGTAGAAGACCGCCTTGATCGCGATCGGCGTAACGACGATCGCGGCGAGTATCCAGAGCGCGGGCATGAGCACGCCTTCGACCGCGCTCTTGCCTTGATCGAACCACGATTGCGCTTTGGCGGTCTCGCGCTGCGCGATGTACGCGTCAAGCTGGCGCAGCGCGTCGTCAATCGCCTGCGCAAATCGCTCGAATCCGCGTTCGGGCAAGCTCGCGACCTTGTTCACCTTGCGTTGCAGCTCGTATGCGTCATGGGCCTGCTGATTGCGCGCGAGCAGCGCGTCGTGCTCTCGCTCGAGGCGCGCCATCTGCGCACGCTCCGCCGTCAGCGGCAGTCGGACGCGGACCGGGTGCTCCAGGCGCAACGAGGCCTGCGCGAACTCGTTCTGTTTGAGCGCTGCGTAGACCTCCAGGTGGGCAAGTCGCCGCGCTTCCAGCGCGCGCGCTCCGATTCTGACGTCACGCAGCAGCACGAGGATCTCGCGCTCGCTCGCGAGCAGCCGGATCTGCGCGACGCGTTCGAATTCCTGCAGCATCGCGTTGCCTGCCCCCGAGATCGCGGTCGCCCGGACGATCCGGCTCCACTTTCCGGGCGCAGCGAGCGCCTTCGTGCTCGCATCGATCTCCGCGATCCTGCGATCCAGTGCCTCCTGCGATGCAGCCTCCAATGCGACCACACGCGCCGCAGCCTCCTTCGCGGCGGATTGCCGCCACGCCTCCAGCTCGAGGCGGGCGCTCTTGAGGCTGACGATCTCGGCGTCCGCCGACCTGGATTCGCCGTATGACGTCCAGGCGATGCGTCCTACCGCGAGCACGGTGACGATCGCGACGAACGACAGCACCAGACTGAGCGCCTTGCGCGCGGCGCTTCGGCTCAGGCCTTCCACGCGCAGCGCCTCCACGGGCGGAGCACGCCGCCGTCGCGAGCTTGTTCCGCGGACCGTCATCGCGTCGTGATCGTACATCGTGGTGCGCCGCCTTACTTCCCGATGCAGAACCGCCCGAAGATCGCGCCCAGCAGGTCGTCGGCGGAGAACTCGCCGGTGATCGCGGCGAGCGCCTGCTGCGCCTCGCGCAATTCCTCGGCGAAGAGCTCGATCGGCGGGCTCGCGGTCGCGAGATGGGCGGCCGCAGCCGCCAGATGGGCCTCCGCCTCGCGCAGCGCCGCCAGATGCCGTTCGCGCGCGAGGTATGCGTCCTCCATCGGCCCGTCGGCGCCGACCGCGGCCAGCACTTCGCGTTCGAGCAGCGGGACGCCGTCGCCGGACTTCGCGGACAGCCAGACGTGCCGCCGCGTCGCCGCACCGTCGGCGCGCGCGTCAGTGCGCGGCGCCATGCCGGCGAGATCCGCCTTGTTGTGGACGACCACGCGCGGCAGCGCAGCAGGCAGCCGCGCGAGGATCGCGCGATCGCCTTCGGGCAGCGCGTCGGCGGCCGCGCGCGCGTCGACGAGCAGCACCACGAGGTCGGCGCGCTCGACCGCCGCCCACGTGCGCTCGATGCCGATGCGCTCGACCGCGTCCTCGGTCGCGCGCAGGCCGGCGGTGTCGACGACGGTGAGCGGGATGCCGGCGACCTCGACCACGCGCTCGACCGGGTCGCGTGTCGTGCCCGGGATCGGCGTGACGATCGCCGCCTCCTCGCGCGCGAGCGCGTTCAGCAGGCTCGACTTGCCGACGTTGGGCTCGCCGACCAGCACGACGGTCAGGCCCTCGCGCAGCAGCGCACCGGTGCGCGCACTCGCGAGAACGCGTGCGAGCCGCGCGCGGATGTCCGCGAGCTTGCGCTCGACGTCGCCGGCGCGCAGGAACTCGATGTCCTCTTCGGGAAAGTCGAGCGTGGCCTCCGTGTAGGTGCGCAGGTCGATCAACCCGTCGACGAGCGCGCGCACTTCGCGCGAGAACTCGCCAGCGAGGCTGCGCGCGGCGGCGCGTGCGGCGGTGGCGGTGGCTGCGTCGATCAGGTCGGCCACGCTCTCGGCCTGCGCGAGATCGAGCTTGCCGTTCAGGAAGGCGCGCCGGGTGAACTCGCCGGGCTCGGCCAACCGTGCGCCCAGCTCGACGCAGCGCGCGAGCACGAGGCGCAGCACCGACGGCCCGCCATGGCCGTGGAACTCGGCGATGGACTCGCCCGTGTACGACGCCGGCGCCGGGAAGTAGAGCACGATGCCCTGGTCGAGCGCCGCGCCATGTGCATCGCGAAACGTCGCGACCGTCGCCACGCGCGGCGGCGGCACGCGGCCGGCGACGCCTTCGATCAGCGCCTCGATGCCCGTGCCCGACACGCGGACGATCCCGACCCCGCCACGGCCAGGCGGCGTCGCGATGGCGACGATCGTGGGGGCGGGCGAGGCTTCCATCCGGCGAGGATAGCGCGATGCGGCAGCGACGGCCCCTCACCCCGGCCCTCTCCCCGCACGCGGGGAGAGGGAGTGCCGCGGTGGCAACGCGTGGCGTGCTGCCGCGGCGTCGAGTGGCGCGACGCAGCGAGACGCCGCGCCGATGTGCTCCCTCTCCCCGGAACGAGGAGAGGGCTGGGGTGAGGGGCGCACGCCGAAGCCAGTCAGCGCGCATGCGCGCGCTACCGAGCGGGGAGCGAAGCGACCTGCGAACGGCGCGCTTCGTAGCCTTTGCTACGCGATCGGTGCCGAGCCTCGGCTCCTCGAGAGTTGCAGGCAACGCGCCCACCGACGTGTCGCCTCGCGGCGTCGACTCGCACTTGCCGTCGATCCCCGCTTTGCGGGGCCCCTCGCCGGCTGCTCGCGCCGCCGCCTCAAGCCGATCGCGCTGCCTCTCCGGGGAGCGAATCGCGGGCCGGCGCGAAGCGTGGCCCCGGCGAATTGCTCACCTGCGTGTTGCCGCCTTCGCCGCCGCTTCCTTCTCCAGCATCTTGTTGACCTGCCACTGCTGGCCGATCTGCAGGATGTTGTTGACGAGCCAGTACAGCACGAGGCCCGCCGGGAAGAAGATGAACAGCACCGAGAACGCGATCGGCATGATCTGCATCACCTTCGCCTGCACCGGGTCGGTGATGGGCGTGGGCGAGAGCTTCACCTGCAGGTACGCGGTGATCGCGTAGATCACCGGCAGCACGAAGTAGGGGTCCGGCGCGGACAGGTCGTGGATCCACAGGATCCACGGCGCCTGCCGCAGCTCGACCGCCGACAGGAGCACCCAATACAGCGCGATGAAGACGGGGATCTGCACCAGGATCGGCAGGCAGCCGCCGAGCGGGTTGATCTTCTCGGTCTTGTACATCTCCATCATCTTGATCTGCAGCTGCTGCTTGTCGTTCGCGTACTGCTCCTGCAACGCCTTCATCTTGGGCGCGATGATCTTCATCTTGCCCATCGAGCGTGCGGCCGCGGCGTTCAGCGGATAGAAGACCGCCTTGATCATGATGGTCATCACCACGATCGCCCAGCCCCAGTTGCCGAGGAGGCCATGCAGCCACTTGAGCAGCCAGAACAGCGGCGCCGCGAGCACGGTGAAGATGCCGTAGTCGACGACGAGGTCCAGGCCCTTCGCGGTCTTGGCGAGCACGTCCTGGTCCTGCGGGCCCACGTACAGCGGCACGCGGATCTCGCCGGTGGCCCCGGGCGCGATCGTGCCGACCGGCACGATGACGCCCGCCGCGTACAGGCCGTTGTCGAGCTTGCGCACGAAGAACTCGCGCGGCGTCTTGCGCTCGTCGGACGGCAGCCACGCGGCGACGAAGTAGTGCTCGATCATGCCGACCCAGCCGTTGTCGGCGGTCTTCTGGAACGGCGACTTGCGGTTGGGGTCGGCCGCGAGCTTGTCGATCTCGCCGAATTCGACCTTCTTGAAGTTGTCCTTGTCGTTGTAGACGACGGGCCCCACGTACGCGGCCGGCGCCATCGAGCTCTGCACGACGGCCTGCCGGGTGTCGCGCGTCAACTGGAAGTACGCGTACGGCGCGAGCGGCGCCGTGCCCTTGTTCGTGATGTCGAACGCGACGTCGATCAGGTAGCTGCCGCGGTGGAACGTCAGCACCTTGACCACCGGGTCGCCCGTCGCGGTGGTCGCCTTCAGTCGCAGCTCGACGCGATCGGACCCGGCGACGAGTTCGCGCGGCCCCGGCAGCGCCTCGAACTGCGTGCGATGGTTGGGCAGGCCCTCGCCGATCAGCCCCGCCTGCGCGACGAACGTCCGCTCCGCGGAGCGCTGCAACGCCGCGTACGGCTTGCTCGCGTCGGTGGCGTCGCGATGGCGGTCGAGCGTGACCAGCGTGAGCACGCCGCCCGCGGTGTCCACGTGCGCCGTGTAGAGGTCGGTCTTGATCGTGACGGTCTGCCCGCCGGCCGCGACCGGCGCGCCGGAGGGCGCCGGCACGCCGGACGATGCGGGCACGCCGGCAGCCGGCGGCGGCGACGGCGGTGTCGTCGCCACCGTCGGCGCCGGCACGTCCTTCGCGGGCGCCGGCGCCGCGCCGGGCACGGCCGGCGCAGCCGTTTGCGCTACCGGCGGCGGCATGTGCTCCTGCTGCCATGCCTGCCAGAGGAAGAGCACGGAGAAGGAGAAGATCACGAACAGGATGATGCGTCGGGTGTCCATCACGGTCGTCGGCCGCCGCGCAACGCGCGGCGCCTCATCGGATTGCGGGAGCGAACTTCAGGGAACGGGGTCGAAGCCCCCGGGATGATACGGGTGGCACTTGCCCACGCGCTTGACCGCGAGCCACAGGCCGGCGAACGCGCCGTGCCGCTCGATCGCCTCGCGCGCGTAGTCGGAGCAGCTTGGGTAGAAGCGGCAGTTGCTGCCGAGCATGGGCCGCAGCGTGTACTGGTAGGCGCGGATCAGCGCCAGGAAGATCGTCTTCATGCGCGGGCCGCGAGCGCCGCCAGCATCTGCCCGGCCTCGCGCGCCGCGGCGTCCTGCTCCGCGCGGTTGCCGGCGCGCTTGACGCGCACGATCACGTCGAATGCGGCGAGGCCCGCGCGATGCGCGCGCACGGTCTCGCGCAGCTTGCGGCGGATCCGGTTGCGGTCCACCGCGCGGCGGAGCACCTTGCGGGCGATGACGTAGCCCGTGCGGCCACGTGGCGTGGCGGCGGGCGCGACGACGAGCTGCAGATAGACACCCTCCACGCGCCGGCCGGTGCGGAACACCGTGTCGAACGCGCCCTGTCCGGTGAGGCGATGCGCGCGGCGCGACGGATTCTTGCAGGCCGGGCCGGGCGGGAGCTGCTGCGTGATCAGACGGTGGTCAAGCTCTTGCGGCCCTTGGCGCGGCGCGCCGAGAGCACCTTGCGGCCGCCGACCGAGGACATGCGCGCGCGAAAGCCGTGGTTGCGGGCGCGGCGAATCTTGGAGGGCTGGAACGTGCGTTTCATGGCGGGCCTTCGCTTCGAGTGCGGGTTACGTTGGAAAAGCCTTATATTAGAGCCTGTTAGCCCCCCATCTGTCAAGGCGGCGACCGTTGGTCGCCGCGCGGCCGCCCCCGGTGCGAGCGGTCACTATCCCGCCGGTCCGCGTCCGACGGAATTCCGCCGCCAACGCTCCGCGCGGTCCGCGCGCCGCTGTGGATAACTGGCGCGCACGCGACTACAATCCACAGCCCGCGCGGTCTGCGCCGACCGCGCCTACGCAAACCCGCACCCGACAAGCGGGAATCCGAAGAATCGACCGACAAGAGCCGCCAAGCGCCGACCGCACGATGTCCGCCACCGCCTCCAATCCCGCCTGGGATGCCTGCCTCGCCGCGTTCCGCCATGAGTTGACCCCGCAGCAGTTCGTCACGTGGATCGCCCCGCTCTCCTGTGGCGGCGACGCGGCGACGCTGCGCCTGCTCGCCCCGAACCGGTTCGTCCTGCAATGGGTGAAGGAGCGCTTCGGCGCCCGCATCTCGACCGTGGCGGCGCAGGCGGCCGGGGGCCCGGTGGCCGTAGAATACGGACTGGCCGACGCCGATGCCGCCCCGCGTGCGGCGCCCACCAGGGCGGTGGAAGCGGCCCCGGGCACACCCCGGGCGCAGGCCGGCGCCCCTGTGGATAGCTCGGCCGGTACCGCGCCGCGGCGCGACGCCCCGGCGAGCCCCGCGGTGGCCGCCCCGCCGCGCAAACCGGACGCCAGCGCCCTCAATCCCACCTTCACGTTCGCCTCGTTCGTCTCCGGGAAGGCCAACCAGCTCGCACGGGCCGCCGGCCTGCAGGTGGCCGACCACCCGACCTCCTACAACCCGCTCTTCGTCTATGGCGGCGTGGGCCTGGGCAAGACCCACCTGATCCAGGCGATCGGCAACCAGATCCTCGCGGCCAATCCGGCGGCGAAGATCCGCTACATCCACGCCGAGACCTACGTGTCGGACGTCGTCCGCGCGTACCAGCACAAGGCGTTCGACGAGTTCAAGCGCAACTACCGCTCGCTCGACCTGCTGCTGATCGACGACATCCAGTTCTTCGGCGGCAAGAGCCGGACGCAGGAGGAGTTCTTCTACCTGTTCAACACGCTGATCGAGGCGCACAAGCAGGTCGTCATCACCTGCGACACCTATCCGAAGGAGATCGCCGGCATCGAGGAACGGCTGATCTCGCGGTTCGGCTGGGGCCTGACGGTGGCGCTGGAACCGCCGGAACTCGAAATGCGCGTCGCGATCCTGCTCGCCAAGGCGGCGTCGGTCGGGATGCGGATGGACGAACAGGTCGCGTTCTTCATCGCCAAGCACATCCGGTCCAACGTGCGTGAACTCGAAGGCGCGTTGAAGCGCGTGCTCGCGTACTCGAACTTCCACGGGCAGGAGATCTCGCTCGCGCTGGCCAAGGAGGCGTTGCGCGACCTGCTCGCCGTGCAGAACCGCCAGATATCGATCGAGAACATCCAGAAGACGGTCGCCGACTACTACAAGATTCGCATCTCGGACATGCACTCGAAGAAGCGCTCGCGCGCCGTCGCGCGGCCGCGCCAGGTCGCGATGGCGCTGGCCAAGGAACTGACGCAGATGTCGCTGCCCGAGATCGGCACCAACTTCGGCGGTCGCGACCACACGACAGTGCTGCATGCGTGCCGGCAGGTCGCCAAGCTGCGCGAATCGCTGCCCGACATGAACCACGACGTCAATTTCCTGCTGCAGGTGCTGCGCAGCTGACACCAAGCCCTTCCGCGTCATCGCGCAGCGACCCATCGCATTCTCGTGTCGTCCCGGGCGAAGCGAAGGACCTGCTTTTCCGGCCCGAAGCCCCGACTGCCGACCCCGTTTTCCCTGTGAAAACGGGCCTTTCCGATGTATAATTCAGAGTCTTTTGCCGGAAGTTTCCGGCGGGCGTTTTGTGGACAAGAAGGGTCCTGGAAGCGGCAGCGCGATCCACCCCCAAAGCATCCACAGCGAGCACCGCCGTTATCCGATGGGTCCGTGTTGCGGCAGGCCCTTGAACCAGCGAAGTTTTTGTCGGTAATCCCGCGTTGTGCCCTCCTCCTATTAACTGATCCTATTGTTCGACAATGCAGCTAAAACAAATCGCCCGCGATGCGCTCCTGAAACCGCTCTCGGCCGTGTCGGGCATTGTCGAACGCCGCCACACGCTGCCGATCCTCGCCAACGTCCTGCTCGAGCAGAAGGAGGGCAGCCTGTACGTGACGGCGACCGACCTCGAGATGCAGATCACCGCGCACAGCACGCTGCCGGGCAAGGACGGCCAGGCGATCACGGTCGGCGCGCGCAAGCTGCAGGACCTCCTGCGCGCGCTGCCCGATGACGCAACGCTCAACGTCGACGCCGGCAGCGGCAAGATGACCGTCCGTGCCGGCCGCTCGCGCTTCAACCTGCAGACGCTGCCGGCGACCGACTATCCGCGGATCACCGCGGGCACCGACCAGCTGCAGTCGCTGTCGCTGCCGCAGAAGGACCTGCGCGCGCTCTTCAAGCTGGTCGAATTCGCGATGGCGCAGCAGGACATCCGCTACTACCTGAACGGCATGCTGCTCGTCGTCGACCGTGGCTCGCTGCAGGCGGTCGCCACCGACGGCCACCGGCTGTCGTGGGCGAGCCTCGCGGTCGACGGCGAATTCGCGCGGCAGGAGGTCATCCTTCCGCGCAAGACGGTGCTGGAGCTGGGCAAGCTGCTCGAGGACAGCGAGGCGCCGGTCACGCTCGACATCCTCGGCACGCAGGTGCGCTTCCGCTTCGCCAACGTGGAACTGGTGTCGAAGGTCGTCGACGGCAAGTTCCCCGACTTCAACCGCGTCATTCCGGTGGGTCACGGCAAGCAGGTCGAGCTCGACCGCGTGACGCTGCTGGCCGCGCTGCAGCGCGCCGCGATCCTGTCGAACGAGAAGTTCCGCGGCGTGCGCGTCGTGCTGGCCACCGACCAGCTGAAGATCATCTGCACGAACAGCGAGCAGGAGGAGGCCGAGGAGGAGCTCGAGGTCGCCTACAAGGGCGACGCGCTCGACATCGGCTTCAACATCACCTACCTGCTCGACGCGCTGTCGAACCTGTCCGTCGAGACCGTGCGGTTCGCGTTCGGCGACGCCAATTCGAGCGCGCTGGTCACGATGCCCGGGCGCGACGACTACAAGTACGTCGTGATGCCGATGAGGATCTGAGGCGCCGAAGGCGCGTCAGATCCGAATCCCGAGGAGCGATAGCGACGAGGGAGCTGCTTTTCGGACCATCTTTCCGCTACGCACAAAAGGATTCATGAGTTCAGTTCCGCAGATGAAGCCGCAGCCGCAGGTGGAGGGTCCGGAGTACGACTCGTCCAGCATCAAGGTGCTCAAGGGTCTCGACGCGGTGCGCAAGCGTCCGGGCATGTACATCGGCGACACGTCGGACGGCACCGGCCTCCACCACATGGTGTTCGAGGTCCTCGACAACGCGATCGACGAGGCGCTCGCCGGCTGGTGCGACGACATCAAGGTCATCATCCACGCCGACAACTCGGTGTCGGTCCTCGACAACGGCCGCGGCATCCCGACGGACGTCAAGGACGACGACGAGCTGAAGCGCTCGGCGGCCGAGATCGTGATGACCGAGCTGCACGCCGGCGGCAAGTTCGACCAGAACAGCTACAAGGTCTCCGGCGGCCTGCACGGCGTGGGCGTGTCGGTGGTCAACGCGCTGTCCGACTGGCTGAAGCTCAAGATCTGGCGCGACGGTCGCCTGCACCAGATGGAGTTCCGTCGCGGCGAGGCGGTGGCCCCGCTCGCGGTCGTCGGCGCGTCCGACCGGCGCGGCACCGAGGTGCACTTCATGGCCTCGCGCGAAACGTTCGGGCTCGTCGAGTACCACTTCGACATCCTGGCCAAGCGCATCCGCGAGCTGTCGTTCCTCAACAACGGCACGAAGATCGAGCTCGTCGACCAGCGCGACGGCAAGAGCGAGAACTTCGCGTACTCGGGCGGCGTCAAGGGCTTCGTCGAGTACATGAACCGGACGAAGTCGGTCCTGCACCCGAGGATCTTCCACGCGGTCGGCGAGAAGGACGGCGTGACGGTCGAGGTGTCGATGCAGTGGAACGACTCGTACGCCGAGAACGTCCAGTGCTTCACCAACAACATTCCGCAGCGCGACGGCGGCACGCATCTGACGGGCCTGCGCCAGGCGATGACGCGCACGCTCAACAACTACATCGAGAAGGAAGAGGTCGCGAAGAAGGCCAAGGTCGAGACGACCGGCGACGACATGCGCGAAGGCCTGACCTGCGTGCTCTCGGTCAAGGCGCCCGAGCCCAAGTTCTCGTCGCAGACCAAGGACAAGCTGGTGTCCTCCGAGGTGCAGCCGATCGTGCAGGAGGTCGTGTCGGCCAAGCTCGCCGAGTTCCTGCTCGAGAACCCGCAGGACGCGAAGATCATCTGCGGCAAGATCGTCGACGCCGCGCGCGCCCGCGAGGCCGCGCGCAAGGCGCGCGAGTTGACGCGCCGCAAGGGCGTGCTCGACGGGCTCGGGCTGCCGGGCAAGCTCGCCGACTGCCAGGAGAAGGATCCGTCGCTGTGCGAGCTGTACCTGGTCGAGGGCGACTCCGCCGGCGGCTCCGCCAAGCAGGGCCGCGACCGCAAGTTCCAGGCGATCCTCCCGCTGCGCGGCAAGATCCTCAACGTCGAGCGCGCGCGCTTCGAGAAGCTGCTGTCGTCGGACGCGATCGCCACGCTCATCACCGCGCTGGGCGCCGGCATCGGCAAGCCGGGCGGCGACCGCGAAGACGCCAACGGCACCGCCAGGGACGACCGCGACGCGTTCTCGCTGGACAAGCTGCGCTACCACCGCATCATCATCATGACCGACGCGGACGTCGACGGCTCGCACATCCGCACGCTGCTGCTGACCTTCTTCTACCGGCACATGCCGGAGCTGGTCGAGCGCGGGCACATCTACATCGCGCAGCCGCCGCTGTACAAGGCGAAGCAGGGCAGGGAAGAGACCTACCTCAAGGACGACCACGAACTGAAGCAGTTCCTGCTGCGCGTTGCGCTGAAGAACGCGGAGTTCACGCCGGGCACCGGGCAGCCGGTGCTGGCCGCCGAGACGTTTGCGGACATCGCGCGCAAGTACCTGCTCGCGGAAGCGGTCATCGATCGCCTCGCGCGGGTCACCGATCCCGCCGCGCTGCACGCGATGCTGGGTGGGGCACGCGTCGACCTCGCGTCGGAAGCCGCGGCCGCGGAAAGCGCGCGGGCGCTGCAGGCGGCGATCGGCGACCGCGACGTGACGGTGGAGGCGCGCTACGACGCCGCGACCGAGACCCGCCGGCTCGCGATCCGGCGGATGCATCACGGCACGCCGCACCTGACCGGCATCGACGCCGACTTTCTCGGCAGCGGCGACGCCGCCGAAATCCGCGCGGCGGCCGACGTGCTGCACGGTGTCGTCCAGCCTGGCGCGGTCATCCGGCGCGGCGAGCGCTCGCAGGCGGTGAAGACCTTCAGGGAGGCGCTCGACTGGCTGCTCGCGCAGGCGCGCGACTCCACGGCGATCCAGCGCTACAAGGGCCTGGGCGAGATGAACCCGGAGCAGTTGTGGGAAACCACGATGGACCCGAAGGTCCGGCGGCTGCTGCGCGTGCAGATCGAGGATGCGATCACGTCCGACGAGATCTTCACGACGCTGATGGGCGAGGAAGTCGAGCCGCGGCGCGCGTTCATCGAGACCAACGCGCTGGGCGTGCGCAACCTCGACGTCTGACGCGGCCGAACCCGCGGATGGCGGCCGCGGCCCGGAGCGGACGCGCCCGCCGCCGGCCGGCTTTGCATTACGATGTCCGTCGCAGCCGCGGACCGTGACCCGCGCCGGAGGACCCACATGATCGCCCGCTCCCTTCTTGCAGGGCTCGCCGCCGCCCTCGCCTTTGCCGCGCCCGCGCACGCGCAGGAGGCGTGCAAAATGACGCGGCTCGCGCAGCCCGCGTTGTCGCTCGCCGACATGTTCAGGATGGCCGAGGAGCGGGCGAAGGCGTGGCAGCCGGATGCGAAGCTCTCGTCGATGGGCAACACGACGCTGGGCCTGCTCAAGCCCGACGGCACCGCGGCGTCGTGGCACGTCATCTTCCAGTCGGAAGCGGCCAAGGGCTGGGTGTCGATCGACACCGCCAACGGGATGCTCGTCTGCTATGCGAACAGCGGCAGCGCCGGGCGCATGCCCGACCTGAAGCCCGACTTCTTCCGCGACGGCGCCGCGCTGTACGCGATCGCGAAGCAGCACGGCGAGGCGCTGCTGGCGCAGGGCTTCGGCGTGATGCTCGGGACCGCGGCGGCGCCGAACACCCGCCACGCGACGTGGAACATCAACTATCACAAGGAAGGCGCGAAGGACGGCGGCGTGCTCGTGATCGTCGACGCCAACACGGGCAAGCTCGAGAAGGTCCTGAAGCGGTAGTACGCCGCGGCGCCGCCGCCGCGCTCCGGCCGCCGCCATTCGCCGACGAGGCGGGAAGGGGAAGAGTCGATGACGCGATTCGCGACGATGTGTGCCGTCCTGCTCGGCACGGCCGTGCTCGCATTCGCGCCGGCCGGCCGCGCGGCCGATCCGGCGGAGGGCGAGGCGCGCGCGGCCTTCGCGAAGGTGCTCGAGATCGCGAAGAAGAAGGACCGCGCGCAGTTCAAGGCGATGCTGACGAAGGCCTCGCAGCAGGAGATGGACGCGGCGGCGAAGAAGGGTGCGAAGCCCTACGACACGCTGATGGGCGTGCTCGCCGGCCACGACGCCGGCAAGTTCACGATCGAGATGAAGGACGCGTCCGCGGCCTTCGTGTACCGCGGGAAGCTCAGGATCCCGTCGGGCGAGATCGACCAGGTGGTGGTGTTCAGGATGGTCCGCGAAGGCGGCCAGTGGAAGTTTTCGCTCGACTGAAGGCGCCCGCGGGTCGTTCCACCGCGCTCGGCGCGGCGGCCGCTCAATGTCCGCCGCCCATCTGCCCCAGCAGCTTGCCGACGGCCTCGACAATCGCGGCGGTCTCGCCTCTCGTGTGCAGCAGCGGCAGCAGCGTGGCCATCGCGCCCAGCGTCGAGCCCAGCAGCTGGCCGAACGAGCGCAGGTCGAACGGCACGACGCGCATCCGCTCGATGCGCGCGAACATCGTGCCCAGCGTCGACTGCTCGGCGAGGTCGCGGATCTCCCCCTGCGACGAGGCCGTCCGGTCGCCGAACAACCACCGGGTCTCGACGAGCCGGCTGTGCTCGGTCACGCGCTCGCGATAGGCAGCCAGCGCGCGCTTGCGGGTGCGGTAGAGCTGCTTGGTGAACATGAACAGCGGCAGCGTGAACAGCAGCGGCGCGCCGACGATGAAGCCGACGACCGGGCCCCAGACCGGCATGATCGTGAAGTCGTAGTTCTGCACGGCGATCTCGTAGCCCACGGGCGCGGCCACGTTGGACAGACCGTACGCGAGGATGAACAGCGCGAAGCGGCCCTGCGCTTCGCTGATGAAGCCGATGCCGCCGGTCAGGTCAGGGTGCGTGGGGTGGAGGTCGAGGCGCGCGCGCGACACGTGATACAGGTAGTAGATCCACAGCAGGATCTTCCAGCCGATGCGCAGCCAGACGTAGTTGAGGAACGGCAGCGCGATGAAGAACGCCCACCAGCCCGGGGCGGTCAGCGTCCGCGCGTCCCCCACGCCGTGCACGTGCCACGTGGGCAGCGGATCAGGCCCGAACTGCGGAACGAGGATCGCCAGCGAAATGCCGTAGGCCAGCGCGATGCACGCGACGTCGGGCCAGACCGACTGGCGCAGCCGGGCGATGGCGGCGTGGATCCGCTCGATGCGCGGCGCGTCCTCGGCGCGGATGATGCGGCAGCGGAAGAACTCGCTGGCGGCTTCCTTGGTGCTGCCGTCGATGATCGCTTCGGCCGCGAGGAACAACGGCAGGCCGATCAGGAACTGCACGTACGCCGCGAAATCGGCGAAGAAATTCGTCGGCGCGATCTCAGCGCCCGCGAGACCCTGGCGCCAGGCGAGGACCGCCATCGGCGCGTAGCAGACGAAACTCGCGAGCGCGCAGCGCCACACGATCCGGAACGGCGTGCGGCGGCCGAGCCCCAGAGCCGCCCACGCGCGCCGGAGGCCGTCTCCGTCGAACAGCGAGAACGGCACGACGGCCTCGGGAGCGGCGCGATCGGCTGCCGCGCCGCGCAGCGGCGGCGAGGGAGCAATCGCGGTCATTCGACCGGCTCGCACATGACCGACCACAGGCGCCGGAACTGCGCGGCGCTCATCTCGTCCTCGCGCAGCGCGACCGGGCCGGCCGCCACGAAGCGCTGGAATCCGGCGTAGCCGCCAGCGGCGTTGCGGTGGTTGATCTCGCCGCAGGTCGCCGGCACCGACCACTTGGTGCTGACGAAGCTCCGGCGGAAGCGCGCGCTCTCCGGATCGTCGACGCTCGCCCGCGCCAGCTCCTCGCCGGCGGCAATCACGCGCGCGCGGTCGATCGGCCGCGGTGCGCTCGACGTCAGCGGCACGCGCGACGCGTAGACGAACAGCACCGAGAAGATGCCGAGCAGCGCTGCCGCTGCCACCAGCGGGGTTCGCCGGATCGTTCGCATTCGCTGTCAATGAAGCGTCATGGGGCGCGCCTTCGCCGCTGTCCCGCGCAGTGTCGGCCAAAATGCCGGGCGAGCGCCAGCCCCGACGGTCGCCGGACGCAGGGCCGGCCCGCCTGCGCGGCGGGACATGCGGTCGCAGACGGTTGGACGGCCCGCGCGATCTGGGGGATAGTGCGGCTCGCGCGGCGGCCCGGCGCGGCAGGCATCGTTCCGGTGCGCTCGCCTTCGGGGCCAGGGACGAACCGATGAACGACGAAAAGATCCCGGTGCGCGTCACCGCCAGCGGCCAGACGCTCGAGGTCGTGGTCTACGCCAAGCGGCTCGACGTGATCCAGGTGGTGCTGGGGGAAGGGGTCCACAGCGTGCGCTGCGATCTCACGCCGACCCGCAACGGCATGGCGTACGTCGGCAACGCGATGGGGCGCGAGATCGTCTACGAGCGCAGCCGCGAGCAGGTGAAGGCCGACCTCGCGCGCGCGGCGGGCTTTCGCGAGTTCAGGCGGTAGCCGCCATGCGCGGACGGTCGCCGCCGTCGCGCCCGGTGCAGCACGCGCTGCCGGCGGTGGCGGCGGAGCCGACGCTCGCCGCGCTCGTCCGCCTGCAGACGGGCGCCGCGTGGTCGCGCGCGCGGCGCCTGTGCGTGGAAGGCCGCGTGACGCTGAACGGCGCGCGCTGCCTCGACCCGGCGATGCGCGTGGCAGCGGGGGCGGTGGTCGCGGTCGACGAAGAGGCGCCGAAACTGCGGATCGGCCCGCTCGCCGACGAACGCGATCGTCCATGCGGACCGCGACCTCGTCGTCGTCGACAAGCCGGCGGGATTGCTGAGCGTGGCGGACGAACCCGGTAACAAGGACACGCTTGCCGACTACCTGCGGACGCAGTTGCGGCGCGTGAGCGGCCACGGCGCCGACGGCAAGCTCGGCGTGGTGCACCGGCTCGACCGCGACACGAGCGGGCTCATGGTGTTCGCGCGAACCGCCCACGCACAACGCGCGCTGGCGGCGCAGTTCCGGCAGCACGCGATCGAGCGCGCGTACGTGGCGATCGCGCACGGGACGGTCGCCGCGCAGCGTGTCGACACGCTGCTGCTGCCCGACCGCGGCGACGGCCTGCGCGGGTCCTGGGGCGTGTTCCGGCGGCCGACGGGCGACGCCCCGCCCACGGCGCGGCAAGCCGTCACGCATATCCGCCCGCTCGCGGCGCTCGCGGGCGCGACGCTCGTCGAGTGCCGCCTCGACACGGGCCGGCAGCACCAGATCCGCATCCACCTGTCCGAGTCGGGTCACCCGGTCGTGGGCGAACGCGTGTACATCCGCGACTACGCCGGCCCGACGATCGAAGCGGCACGCACGATGCTGCACGCGCGCACGCTCGGCTTCGTGCATCCGCGGACCGGCGCGGCCATGTCGTTCGAGCGCGAGCCGCCGGACGACTTCCGCGCGACGGTGGAGGCGCTGCGGCGCGTCTGACGGCGCGTGCGCAGGCACCCGGCCGCGATGCCGACCGATCCGCCGAGCCCCTTGGGGCAGAGCGCCGGCACGCTCGCGTTCGCCACGCGCGGGCGTGGCCTGCTCGAGATCACCGACGCCGTCGCGGACTGGGTTGCGCGGTCGGGCATTCGCACCGGCCTGCTGACGCTGTTCGTGCGGCACACGTCCGCGAGCCTCGTCGTGCAGGAGAGCGCGGATCCGGAAGTGCGCGCCGACCTCGAGCGGTTCTTCGCGCGCCTCGTGCCCGACGGCGACGCGCTCTTCCGCCATCGCGACGAAGGACCCGACGACATGCCCGCGCACGTGCGCGCGGCGTTGACGGCCGTGCAGCTGTCGATTCCCGTGGCCGACGGGCGCATGGCGCTCGGGACGTGGCAGGGCATCTTCCTGTGGGAGCACCGGACGCGGCCGCATCGGCGCGAAGTGGCGCTTCACCTGCTGGGCGCCTGAGTCCCGCGGCGAGTGGCGATTGGCGCGAACCACGCCGCCGCGTCCCCGCCTTCGCGGGGACGACGGTCCTGGGGAATCACGCGACTCGCACGTCGCGGACCAGGGCCGTGCCTCTAGCCCATGAACCCCAGATCCTGCACCGGAAACGTCGCCAGCAGCGGGAACACCTGCGTCAACTGCGCCGGCGGCACGCCGAACCAGCGCGCGAGTGTGGCGCCGTACTGGTCGAACGATGCGCCGGGAATCCACGCACCGTAGTCGGAGGCGTCGTCAGGCCCGCCCATCGAGAGGTCCGGATAGCGGCCGTAGAACGTGCCGCCCTTGACCGCGCCGCCCAGCACGAGCTGCGGTCCGCCCCACGCGTGGTCGGTGCCGGCGTTGGCGTTGACGCGGAACGTGCGGTTGAACTCGGACAGCGTGAACGTCGTGACCTGACCGGCGAGCCCCAGGTCGTCGAGCGCGCGCTGGAACGCGGCGAGCGCGGGGGCGAGCTCGTCGTAGCGGCGCGCGAGTTCGCCGCGCTGGTCGTTGTGCGTGTCGTAGCCGCCGACCTCGGTGAAGAAGCCCTGCCGGGCGACGCCGAGCGCGTCGTGCGCGGCGATGAGCTTCGCCGTCTGGTAGAGCTGGTCGGCGAGCCCGCCGCCCACGCCGGCGAACGCCGCGTCGATCACGGGGCTCGCGCCGTCGAGCGCGCCGGCCAGCGCCTCGCTGCTGCGCACGGCGAGCGCCATCACCTCCTGCGCCGCGGCGACCAGCTGGTTGTCGCGGTCGAGCGTCAGGATGCGCGCGAACGCCTCGTAGCGGATGCGTCCCTCGTCGGACGTGCGGTCGGCGGCGAGCCCGAGCGAGCCGTAGCGCGACAGCGCGACCGGCAGCGACGTCGCCCCGACGGTGAACAGCGCATCGCCGGCGAGCGACACCATGCCGGGGATGCCGCGCGCCGCATTGCCGCCGCCGGCGGTGTCGATCGCGCGCCCGCCCCAGCCGGTCGGCGTCGCCTGGCCGGGCACCTGGCCCTGCGCGGTCAGTTGCTGGTCGCTGTGCGAGAAGAGGTTGCGCGGCCGCTTGCTGCCGGCGAGAAACTCGGCCTTGGTCAGCGGGGCGACCAGCGTGCCGACGTTGTTGACGACGGCGAGCTTGCGCTGCTCGAAGAGCGGGACCAGCGCCGCGAGATTCGGATGCAGGCCGAACGTGCGCGACAGGTTGCCCGGGGCGATCGGCAGCAGCTCGCCGCGGGCGAGCGCCGCGCCGCTGCCGCCGTTGGGCCGGCCGGCGGCGTAGTTCGCGTAGTCGTCGTACGGCACGACCGTGTTGTTGCCGTCGTTGCCGCCGGACAGGAACACGCAGACCAGCGCGCGATACGGAGCCGCCTGCGCGCGCGCCAGTGGCACGATGCCGGACAACGCTGGAAGCAGCGCCGCGGCGGTGAGCCCACCGGCCTGCGCGAGGAAGCGCCGCCGTGCCGCGAGGAGTGCGCTTCCCCCCCCCCCCCCCCCCCCCCCCCCCCCCCCCCCCCCCCCCCCCCCCCCCCCCCCCCCCCCCCCCCCCCCCCCCCCCCCCCCCCCCCCCCCCCCCCCCCCCCCCCCCCCCCCCCCCCTCCCCCCCCCCCGAGCGGCGCTCATCGCATCACCTGGAACTGGAACGACGTCAGCGCGAGGAACAGCGCCGTGCGCGCGCGATCACCCTTGCTCGTTGCCGGCAGCGCCGCTACCGCCTTGTAGATCTCGTCGCGCAGACCGAGCGGCATGCCGCCGCCGAAGAGGCGTGCGTTCACCAGCGTGACGAGCTCCCTCGCGCTCGGCGCGGCCGCGCGGAACGGCGTCAGGTCGACCTTGGTGCCGATCGCCCCCGGCAGCTCCGAGTCCGGTCCCCAGCCGCCGCCGTCGAGCATCTCGTAGACGAAGTTCGCGCGGTGCAGCACGGTGTTCGTGTTGTGGATGCCGAACTGCGGCGCGACGAGCGACGTGCCCGGAATGCGGTAGTCGGCCGGGTAGTAGTTGAACACCGACGGCGCGTAGTAGACGTCCTGGCCCATCGCGCGCGCCGGCTCGTACAGCCGGTTGCCGTCGCTCGCGGCGTCGAGGCCCCGCAGCAGCGCCGTCACGAACAGCACCGGCTCGCGGAGCATGCCGTAGGTCGCGTCGGTCTTGACGTCGCCGCGCGCTTCGGGGTCGAGGAGGGTGGCGCGCACGACGGCCTTCAGGTCGCCGCGCACGCCGGCGCCGTTGTCCGCGAACGCCGCCGCGACGCGCTTGACGTACGCGGGCGACGGATTCGACGAGACGAGCTGCCGAATCAGGTGCTGCGCCACGAACGGCCCGACGTTCGGATGCAGGAACAGGTTGGCGAGGACGAGATCGACGTCGGCGGCTGCCGACTGCCCGGCCGGCGCCACGACGCCCTTCAGCAGCGTCTTGCTGCCGGTGTCGTGCCGATTCTCCCGCGCGACCATGTTGCGCGCGTAGTAGCGGTCGTCGTTCGGCCCCTTGGCCTGCGGCGCGTCGTACGGCGCGTACGTCCAGCCGGTCAGCGCGCGCGCGAACGCCTTGACGTCGGCCTGCGTGTAGGTCGGCACCGGCGCGCCGGCGGCGTCGGTCAGCGGCGCGCCGTCGGCGGCCAACTCGACCGTGCCGATCGTGAACAGCTGCATGAGTTCGCGTGCGTAGTTCTCGTTGGGCTCGGTGCCCTTGGCCGGGTTGGCCTTCGCGTTGTCGACGAGGTCGAGGTAGTGCCCCATCGCCGGCGACATCGTCACGCGCCAGAGCAGCGACCCGAAGCGGCCGAACGCCTCGTCGAACAGGATCTGGTGCCAGCGCGCCTGCACGTACGCGGTTTCCATGTCCGGGTCCTTCATGCCGGACACGACGAAGAACTGCGACAGCGCCCACGCGACGCGCTGGCGCAGCTGGTCGGGACGGGTCAGCGCGTTGACGAAGAACTGGTTGCGCAGCTTGAACAGCGTCAGCTGATCGCGCGCGCAGGCGTAGGCGGCGCTGCTGCGCGCCGCGCTGAAGGAGCACGCGGCGGACTCGTCCAGCGACACGTACGGGTACTCGGCATCGGGGTAGCCGCTCGGCGGCAAGGCGAACTGCTCGTCGAGCCACGCGGCCGGGCCCAGTTGCTCCGCGCGCGCCAGCGCGGCTGGCGTGGGACCGAACGTCGCCTGCTGCAGCAGCCGCCACGCGTCGCTCGCGCGGACGACGACCGGCGCGACGGCGGCGCTCGTCGCCGGGTATACCCAGAACGCGATGCCCTCGTAGACGAAGTGCGGATAGCTCGCGACCACCTTGTCGCGCTCGGCGGCCGACGCCGTGTAGAAGTGTGCACCGGTGTCGCGGTTGAAGAAGCGGAACACCGGCGTCCGGCCGTCGCCGGCGTCGGCGGCGAGCGCGTGATACGCGGGTCCCTCGTAGAGGAACTGCGGGTAGTACGCAAGGATGCCGTCGCGCTCGCTGGCGGAGGTCGTGTAGAAGTGCGTGCCGGTCCTGCCGTTGTAGAAGCGGAACACCGGCACGGCGCCCGCGCTGCCCGCCGCAACCGCGGCAAACGCGGCGCCTTCGTACGCGAACTGCGGGAAGCTCTTCACGACGCCGTCGCGCTCGGGGACGGACGTCGTGTAGAAGTGCGTGGCCGTCTCGTGGTTGTAGAAGCGGTAGACCGCCTCGACGCCCTGCGCCGCGGCCGGCGCGTGGGCCGCGCAGGCCAGCGTCGCGACGAGGGCGCCGCGCGCGAAGGCACGGTGGCGGCACGCGCGCACGCGCGGGGGGGTATCCGTTGCACGAACGCACATCGCACGGTCCTCCTGCGGGACGGCACTGGCGGGTAATGCCCTCGCCGCGCAGGATAGCACGAGACTATGCCAATGTCATAACAATCTCACGTACGGCCCGCGCTCGGCGAACGCCGCGGGAGGAAAGGCCATGTCGGTCCCCTGCCAGCCGGTGCAGCAATGCCGGGGGCCGTCGTGCGGGCCGACGATCGCGGCGCCCGGCCGCGCCAACACGCACGCGTCCGGGACCGCGCTGCGGTCCGCCCGGGTGGGGCATTGTGTCGGATTGCCGCCAACGGTATCTTCTCGGGGCAGACCCTCGCCGTTCACCAACGCGCGAACCGATCCAGCGCACCAACACCAGCCCGCCGCATGAGCAGCCTGTCGTTCTTCCTCGCGTGGTTCGCCGCGCCGGCGCAGGTCGGCGCGGTGATGCCGTCGAGCGAGGCACTGGCCGACGCCATCACGGCGGAGATTTCGCCCGCGTCCGCACCGGTCATCGAGCTCGGGCCGGGCACCGGGGTCGTGACCGGCGCGTTGCTGCGGCGCGGCGTGCCGGAGGAGCGGCTGGCGCTGGTGGAGCTGACCGCGAAGTTCGCGCGGCGCCTCGAGGCGCGCTTCCCGGCCGCGCACGTGCTCAACATGGACGCGACCAGGCTGCGCGACGTCGAGCTGTTTGCCGGCCAGCCCGCCGGCGCGGTCGTCTCCGGGCTGCCGCTGGTGCTGATGCCGCTGTGGGACGTGCTGGCGGTCCTGCAGAGCGCGTTCCACCATCTGGCGCCCGACGGCTGCTTCTACCAGTTCACGTACCGGTTCGGCCCGCCGATCCCGCGCTCGATCCTCGCGCGGCTGGATCTCGAGGCCGTGCGCATCGGCGGCACGTTCGCCAACGTGCCGCCGGCGTCCGTGTACCGGATCGTGCGCCGGCGCTAGCGGGCGGCCGGCCCGGTCCTACGCAGCGGAGGCGCGGGCAATGGACGTTCGGGCGGCGGTAGCGCATGCGGCGGGGATGCCGCTGGTCATCGAAACGGTCCGGCTCGACGGCCCGCAGGCGGGCGAGGTCCTGGTCGAGCTCAAGGCCACGGGCATCTGCCACACCGACGAGTTCACGCGCTCGGGCGCGGATCCGGAGGGCCTGTTCCCGGCGATCCTCGGCCACGAGGGCGCGGGCATCGTCGTGGACGTCGGGCCCGGCGTGACCAGCCTGAAGCCGGGCGACCACGTCATCCCGCTGTATACGCCCGAGTGCCGGCAGTGCAAGGCGTGCCTGTCGCGCAAGACCAACCTGTGCACGGCGATCCGCGCCACACAGGGCCGCGGCGTGATGCCGGACGGCACCAGCCGCTTCTCGCTCGGCGGCCGGCCGATCCATCACTACATGGGCTGCTCGACCTTCGCCAACTTCACGGTGTTGCCGGAGATCGCGCTCGCGAAGATCCGCGAAGACGCGCCGTTCGACAAGGTGTGCTACATCGGCTGCGGCGTCACGACCGGCATCGGCGCCGTGATCAACACGGCGAAGGTCGAGGCCGGCGCCAACGTCGTCGTGTTCGGGTTGGGCGGCATCGGCCTCAACGTGGTCCAGGGCGCGCGCATGGTCGGCGCCAACATGATCGTCGGCGTCGACCTGAATCCCGCGCGCGAAGCGCTGGCGCGCAAGTTCGGCCTCACGCACTTCGTGAATCCGGCCGAGGTCGACGGCGACCTCGTCGCGCATCTCGTGAACCTCACGGGGGGCGGCGCCGACTACAGCTTCGAGTGCGTCGGCAACGTGGAGCTCATGCGGCAGGCGCTCGAGTGCTGCCACCGCGGCTGGGGCGTGTCGGTGATCATCGGCGTCGCCGGCGCGGGACAGGAAATCCGCACGCGGCCGTTCCAGCTCGTGACGGGGCGCGTGTGGAAGGGCACGGCGTTCGGCGGCGCGCGCGGGCGCACCGACGTGCCGAAGATCGTCGACTGGTACATGGACGGCAAGATCAACATCGACGACCTGATCACGCACGTGCTGCCGCTCGAACGCATCAACGAGGGCTTCGAGCTGATGCACGCGGGCCACTCGATCCGCTCGGTCGTCACGTACTGACGCGGACCGCCACGCCGTCTGTCAGCGACGGGCGGTGCTCGGCCGCTGCGCTGGCACGCGATATGCGGAGGGTCGGGCATGCCCGACCCCACGCGCCATCCGCATCGGAACGAGAACGAGCCGGCACCGCAGTTCGCGACCGCCGCCGACTTCGCGTTGGCCGACGTGCTGCGCCGGCAGCTCGAACGGCGCTACTTCGGCGCTGGCGGCGGCCCGGCGGCACCGCCTGCCGCGAACGAGGACGGCAAGGCGTAGCGGCGGGAGCGGGCGCGGTGTGCCGCGATGCGACAATGCGCCACGGCGAACCTCGGCGGCGCACGGGCGTCGAACCCGGGTTCGACAGGGCACGCCGACCACCGCCATGCACCGCCGCCCCGCGTACCGCCGAGAGATCGAGGTCAAGCCGAGCCTGCGCAGCCAGGCGCTCAACGCGCTGCTGCGCGTGACGCTCGGCCGCCCGCTCACCGACGACGACGACGTCATCGCGCTGCGCCGGCACTACGAGAAGCTCGACGCGCGCCAGTTCCGGGTCGCGCCGCCGCTGGAGCGCAGCCCGACCACTACGGGCGGCGTGCCGGGCGAATGGGTGGTGGCACCCGAGTCGCGGATCGAGCGCGTGATCCTGTACCTGCATGGCGGATCGTTCGCGTACCGCTTTCCCAATGCCCATGCGTCGCTGGCGGGCCGCCTCTGCCGCCCGCTGCGCGCGCGGGCGCTGCTGCCCGACTACCGGCTCGCGCCGGAGCACCCGTTCCCGGCGGCAGTGGACGATTGCCACGCCGCGTACCGCGGCCTGCTGGCGCAAGGCATCGAACCGCGCAACATCGTGCTCGCGGGCGACTCGGCCGGCGGCAACCTCGCGCTGGTCACGCTGTTGCGCGCGCGCGCCGCCGGCGAGCCGCTGCCGGCGTGTGCGGTCCTGCTCTCGCCCGCGCTCGACTGCACGCTGGGCAGCCCCAGCATGGCCGAGTTCGACGGCCGCGATCCGATGATCCGGCTCGCGAGCCTGCTGGTGCTGCGCCGCCTGTACGTGCCGTCGCCGCACCAGTACACGGAGCCGGAGGTCTCGCCGCTGTTCGCCGACTTCCGCGGTTTTCCGCCGCTGCTGTTCCAGGCGGGCAGCACGGAACTCCTGCGCGACGAGGCCACGCGCGCGGCGGACAAGGCGTTCGCCGCGGGGGTGGACGTCGAGCTCGAGCTGTGGCCGGGGGTGGCGCACGTGTTCCAGCTTGCGGGCTTCCTGCCCGAGGCGCGGCGCGCGATCGACCACATCGTGCGCTTCGTGCGCATGCGCACCGGCTGGGGCGACGCTGGTGCGCTGCCGGCAGCGGACTGATCGACCGCCCGCAAGGCCGCGCTGTCGAAGCCTCGCCGTGCGCCACCGGAAGTAGAATCGAAGTCGTTCCCCCCCCCCGGGCCACGGCGCCGTGCCCTACGCCGATCTACACCTGCCGCCGCCGCCGCCCCAGGCCGCGTCCTTCTTCAGCGATGCGCTCGACGAGGTGCGCGCGTTCGTCGCGCGCGCCGACGGCGAGCATTCGCGGGTCGTGCACGGCTCGGGTCCGCTCGGATACGAATGGCACGGGCTCGACGGGCGCACGGTCGCCGTGCGCTGGGGCCGCACGGCGCTCGCACAGACGATCCGTGGCGCCGTCGGCGCCGCGGTGCTGCATCTGACCGTCGACGGCGCGAGCACATACGTGTTCGGGCGCCGCCGCGTCCGCGCGGTGCCGGGCGAGGCGGTCTTTGTCCCGCCCGGCTGGGAGTTCACGCGGCACGGCGAGCCGGGCACGATGGTGGCGGTCGGGATCGATCCGGCGCCGTTCGCTGCGGAGGTTGCTGCCCGGGCCCCGGCCGCTGGCTGCGACAGGGTGCCGGGTGCGCAGGCCGTCGCGTTGTCGAGGGTCGCCACGACCGCGGTCGCGGCCGCGATCGGCGACATGGTCGCGACCGGCGGCACCGGATCCGCGCTGCCTCGGCGCCGCCACGGCGAGGCGCGAACACTGTCGCTGATGGCCGGGCTGCTGCTCGACGGGACCGACATCCGCGGGGCGGCGCCCATCGCCGCGAAGCGGCTCGCGGCGGTTGAGTCGTGGATCGACGCGCATCTGGGCGAGCCCATCACCGTCGGCCGCCTGTGCGAAATCGCCGGCGTGGGGGCGCGCAGCCTGCAACTGGCGTTCGGGGCGCAGCGAGGCATGTCGCCGCTGCGCTTCGTCGCCGAACGGCGGCTCGCGGCGGCCCGCGGGCGGCTGCTGCGCGCCGGGCCGGAAGGCGACGTCACCGGCATCGCCGTCGACGTGGGCATCAGCCATCTCGGCCGGTTCGCGACGCTCTATCGCGAAGCCTACGGCGAGTCGCCGTCGCAGACGCTGCGCCGGCGGCCGGGCCGCTCGACGTAGCGACGGGCGCGGGGCGCCCGCGGCAGCGGCGCGACCCGAACCAGCCCACCCGCGCCGCGATTTCGCTTTTCGGATAGCGCCCGGTCCTCCTTCCGGGTTCTAATCGCGCGCCCGGACAGGACCGCGCGCGGGGCGCGGCGGCGGGCGCGAACCCGGACAGGAGAAGTACCTTGAAGAACAGCATCGGACTCGCCGTCGCGGCGGGGATCGCCCTGTTCGCGGCGAGCGGCGCCGCGAGCGCGCAGATCGTGCTGTACGAGCACGACAACTTCAGCGGGAGGAGCGTCCAGTCGACGCACAGCGTCTCCAACCTCGCGGACAGCGGCTTCAACGACCAGGCGTCGTCCGTAATCGTCCGCAATGGGCGCTGGCAGATCTGCTCGGACGCCTACTTCGGCGGGCGCTGCGAGACGCTCGGCCCGGGCGAGTACGCGTCGCTGCGGTCGCAGGGCTTCAACGACGAGGTGTCGTCGGTGCGCGCGCTTGGCTGGACACCCGACGGCGGTGGCGGCTGGGGCAACAACCCGCCGAAGTGGGGCGGCGGCGGCCCCGGTGGCGGAAACTGGGGCTCCGGCGCGCGCGCGATCCTGTATTCGGGCTACAACCTGCAGGGTGAAGCGTACGTCGTCGCGGCAGCGGGCATGAACAATCTCGACTGGCAGGGCTTCAACGACAAGGCGCGCTCGCTGCGCGTCGAGTCGGGCTACTGGATCTTCTGCAGCGACGCGAACTTCCAGGGCAACTGCCACACGTACGGACCGGGCGATTATCCGAACCTGCCGTCGGGACAGAGCCACAGCATCTCGTCGGGGCGGCGCGTGTCGGGCAACTACCCGTACCGCGACAACCCCAACTGGGGCAACTGATCGTGCGGGGAGCGGCGGCAGCGATGAACGTCGGCAAGTCGGTCAGGCTCGCCATGGCGTGCGCGTTCGCGTTCGTCGCCACGTCGGTGGTGGCCGCCGACGGCATCGAGACGCGGCCGCTGCGCTTCGCGAAGGGCGCCTCGTCGGCGACGGTCAAGGGCACGCTCAAGGGCGGGCAGACGATCGACTACAAGGTCGGCGCGAAGGCGGGCCAGTCGATGACCGTCGGCCTGAAGACGACCAACGGCGCCAACTACTTCAACGTGCTCCCGCCGGGCTCGAACGACGTGGCCGTGTTCGTCGGCTCCACCGGCGGCAACGACTGGACGGGCCAGCTCGACGCCGACGGCACGTACACGATCCGCCTCTACCTGATGCGCAGCGCGGCGCGCCGCAACGAGGTCGCGAACTACACGCTGGCGGTGGGCATCACCGGCGCCGCGGCGAAGGCGCAGGCGAAGCCCGCGGCGGCCGCCGCGTCGACGCCGGACACGGCGATGCGGGCCGGCGAAGGCAGGTTCGACGCGACGGGCGACGTTCGCTGCGCGCAGGCGAAGGGTCAGCCGATGTCGCAGTGCGCGTTCGGCGTGGCGCGGGCGGGAGGCGGCTCCGGACCGCAACCGTCGCGATCACGCGGCCGGACGGACGCAAGCGGTTCATCTTCTTCGACAAGGGGAAGGCGACCGGCGCCGACTTGAGCCAGGCCGACGGCAATGTGCAGTTTCGCGCAAGAAGGCAGGCCGGCGACTACCTGATCGAGATCGGCGACGAGCGTTACGAGATCTTCGAGGCGGTGGTCTTCGGCGGCTGACGCTGCCAAGAGCGGCGCGTCACGTCGACAACCCGAATCCAGCTGGAGATGCCCGTGGAAATCGTCGTCACCCTCGTCGTCGGCCTGATCGTCGGCGCCGTCGCCAAACTCCTGATGCCGGGCGCGGATCCCGGCGGCTGGATCGTCACGATCGTGCTCGGCATCGCGGGCTCGTTCGTCGGCAACTTCATCGCGGGCGCGCTCGGCATGGCGTCGCCGGTGGGGTGGATCGGCTCGATCCTAGGCGCGATGCTGCTGCTTTTCCTCTACCGCCTCGTCAAGCGGGCGTAATCCGCGACGGCCGCCGGCGGGTCGTTGTCGCGCGCGGCTGGCCGGTGCCGCCGAGACCCGCGGACGCGCCGGAGCCCCGTCGATGATCGAATGGCTTGCCGCCCGGCTCGTCGCGCAGCCGGCACACATCCTCGGGGTCGCCGCCGTAATCGCCGCGATGTGGGCAGCGGGTCGGGCGACCGTGCTGCGCGATGCGCCCAAGGCCAACGTGCTGTGGGTACCGGCGCTGCTCTGGCTCGCGTATGCCGGCTGGGAGTGGCTCGTCGTCACGCAGACCCCCGATGCCAACATCCGCGTCGACCTGCTGGTGATCTGGCCGGTGGTGGGCCTCGCGACGGCGTGGGCGCTGTGGCGTGCGGCAAAGGGCCTGCGGCGGCGGGTGCGCGACGGCGACTGACGCCCGCGGTCCGCCACGATCGTCCGCCGGTCTGCCACCGGCGCGCCATGTGCGCGGCGCAGCGAAATGATCTAATGCGCGTCGACGCCGCGCGCAGCCGGCCGCGCGGCGCTCGTCGCCGTGCCGGACCAGCAAGAGGCCCACCCGCATGTTGCCGCTCCCGATTCCAATGCTCGCGCGCGGGCTCGTCGTCGCGTTGGCGGTCGCCGCCACCGCGCTGCACGCGCAGCCGGTCGAATTCTTCAGCCCGCAGGGCGAGGTCAAGGCGGTGCGGCAGGTCACCGTGCGCTTCGCGCAGCCGATGGTGGCGTTCGGCGACCCGCGGCAGCCCGACCCGTTCGCGATCGACTGCGCGGAGAAGGGCACCGGCCGCTGGGCGGACACGAAGAACTGGGTGTACGACTTCGCGCGCGATCTGCCGGCCGGCGTCCGCTGCGCCTTCACGCTGAAGCAAGGGCTCGCTGACGCCGCGGGCAAGGCTATCGAGGGCGGCCAGCGGTTCGCGTTCTCGACCGGCGGCCCGGCGATCCTGCGCAGCCTGCCGTGGGAAGGCAGCCGCATCGACGAGAACCAGGTGTTCGTGCTCGGCCTCGATGCGCCGGTGAAGCCGGAGACGATTGTCGCCAACGCGCGGTGCGTGGCCGCCGGCATCGACGAGGAGATCGGCGTGCGGCTCGTCACCGGTGCCGAGCGCCGGACGATCCTCGACCACCGGAAGTCGTTCGCCGCGTCCTACCTGCGCGTCTTGTTCCTCGACGGCGGCGAGGGCCGCACGCGCGGCTTCCTGTTCCGCCTGCCGACGACGGGCAGCGACCAGGACAAGTTCCTGCGGCTGCGCGACGCGCCGGACTCGCCGCTCGTGACGCTCGCCTGCGCGCGCACGCTGCCGCAGGGCGCGGAGATGAAGCTCGTCTGGGGCAAGGGCATCGAGGCGACCACCGGCGTGCCGACGTCCGCCGTGCAGGCACTGGCGTTCAAGGTGCGCCCGGCGTTCCGCGCGGCCTTCTCGTGCGAGCGGGTCAACAAGGACGCGCAGTGCATCCCGATCCTGCCGCTGACGCTGTCCTTCACCGCGCCGATCGCGAAGAACGACGCGCAGAAGATCCGGCTCGTGGACGCCGCGGGCAAGGTGTTCCCGGCGCAGCTGCCGAAGGACGCGGGCGACGGCATCGAATCCGTGTCGTTCGGGCCGGGGCTGCCGGAGCGGGCGCAGTTCCGGATCACGTTGCCGGAGGGGCTCAAGGACGACGCCGGCCGGACGCTCGCCAATGCGCGCAGTTTCCCGCTGGCGGTGCGCACCGACGAGAACCCGCCGCTCGCCAAGTTCGCCGCCGACTTCGGCATCCTGGAGCGCGTGCTGCCGGGCGCCGAGGTGCCGCTCTTGCCCGTCACCGTGCGCAACGTCGAGCCGGTGCTGCCGGGGCAGGTCGCGGCGGTGCGCGCGCCGTCCGCCGCGAAGGACGCGCCGATCCCGGGGCAGGTGGCGCAGGTGAAGCGCGGCGACGAGATGGCCGTCGTCGGGTGGCTTAAGCGCCTCGCGGCGGCCAACCGGATCGAGCGCGAATTCGACAGCAAGACCGAGCAGTGGGTGGTCAAGCGCAACGGCTACGCGAGCTCGGTCTTCCGGCCGAGCGACGCGCGCACGAGGATCGCGGTGCCCAAGCCGGGCGGGGCCAAGGCGTTCGAGGTCGTCGGCATCCCGCTCGAGTCGGCGGGCTTCTACGTCGTCGAGCTCGCGAGCCCGAAGCTGGGCGCGGCGCTGCTGGGCGCGCCGAAGCCGTTCTTCGTGCGCGCGGCGGTGCTCGTGACCAATCTCGGCGTGCACGTGAAGCTGGGGCGCGAGAGCTCGCTCGTCTGGGTGACGCAGTTGAACGACGCCACGCCGGTCGGCAACGCCGAAGTCGCGGTGCGCGACTGCGCGGGAAAGGTCTACTTCGAGGGGCGCACCGACGCCGCCGGCATCGCGCGCATCGGGAAGGCGCTGCCCGAGCGCGACGAACTGCCGTCGTGCACGACCGGGGAGGGGATGCACGAGTACTTCGTGACGGCACGCACCGCCGACGACATGGCGTTCGCGTTCACGAGCTGGGGCGAAGGCATTGCGCCGTGGCGGTTCAACGTGCCCACCGGCAGCTGGAACGGCCCGTACGTCGCGCACGCGGTGCTCGACCGGTCGCTCGTCCGCGGCGGCGAGACGGTGTCGATGAAGCTCTTCGTCCGGCAGCAGACGGGCGGCGGCTTCGCGCTGCCGCCGCGCCGCGCGCTGACCGACAAGCTGACGATCCGGCACTCGGGCTCCGAGAAGGAGTACGAGGTGCCGGTCCGCTGGACCGGCAGCGGCACCGTGTCGTCGGGCGAGGCCGCGTTCGCCGTGCCGAAGGACGCGTACACCGGCTCGTACCAGATCGTCGTCCACGACACGCTCGCGCCGAACGCGAAGGAGCCGCAGGAGCGGGTCGCGGGAACATTTCGCGTCGAGGCGTTCCGCGTGCCGCTGCTGCGCGCGCGGCTGCAGGCGGTCGGCACGCCGCTCGTGCAGCCGTCCGACGTGACGTTCGACGTGCAGGTGAACTACCTGTCGGGCGGGGCCGCGGGCGGGCTGCCGGCGACGCTGCGCAGTCAGGTCGAGCGCAAGCGCGTGACGTTCGCCGACTACGACGACTACGCGTTCGCCGGCGGCAACGTGAAGGAGGGCCGCGACGAGCAGGGCGACGGCGCGGCCCGCTTCGACGGCTTCGCGTTCGCCGATCCTGACATGGAGGACCCCGGCGAGGGCGGGGGCACCGGCAAGCGCGGCACGGCGCTGCCGCTGACGCTCGACGCGGCCGGCGCTGCGCGCGCGACGGTGCGCGACGTGGAACGGTCCGCGGAGCCGCAGGACCTGGTCGCGGAGCTGGAGTACCGCGATCCCAATGGCGAGACGCTCACCGCGGCGACGCGCGTGCCGCTGTGGCCGGCGAAGGTCGTGCTCGGGATCAAGCCCGACGGCTGGGTCGCGACGAAGGATCGGCTCAAGTTCACCGTCGTCGCCGTCGACCTCGCCGGCAAGCCGCTCCCCGGCGTACGCGTGCGCACCGACGCGTTCAAGCGGGAGTACTTCTCGCACCGGCGGCGGCTGATCGGCGGGTTCTACGCGTACGAGCACGGCACCGAGACGACGCGCGTGGGCGACCTGTGCGACGGGACGACCGACCGGCTGGGCCTGGTCGTCTGCGACATGGCGCCGCCCGCGACCGGTACGCTGATCCTGCGCGCGCGCGCCGAAGACGCCGACGGCCGCGCGGCGGTCACGCGCGCGGAGACGCTGGTGGTGTCCGGCGACGACGACTGGTACGGCGCGACGGACAACGACCGCATCGACCTCCTGCCCGAGAAGAAGCGCTACGGGCCGGCGGACGTCGCGCGCTTCCAGGTGCGCACGCCGTTCAAGGAGGCGACCGCGCTGGTGACCGTCGAGCGCGAGGGCGTGCTCGACGCGTTCGTGACGACGATCGCGCGCGGCAACCCCGTGCTCGAGGTGCCGCTTTCGGGCCGCTATGCGCCGAACGTGTTCGTGTCGGCGTTCCTGGTCCGCGGCCGCGTGGGCGACGTCGCGCCGACGGCGCTCGTCGACCTGGGCAAGCCGTCGTTCCGCATGGGCCTCGCCGAACTCAAGGTCGGCTGGCAGGCGCACGAGCTCGCGGTGAAGGTGACGCCGGCGCGCGACGTGGCGAAGGTCCGCGAGAAGGTGGCGGTCACGATCGCCGTGCGCAAGCCCGACGGCAGCGCCCCGCCGGCCGGCAGCGAGGTCGCGCTGGCGGCGGTCGACGAAGGGTTGCTCGAACTCCTGCCCAACGACTCGTGGCAACTGCTCGCCGCGATGATGGCGCGCCGCGGCGAGGAGGTGGAGACGGCGACCGCGCAGATGCAGGTGATCGGCAAGCGGCACTTCGGCCGCAAGGCGGTGGCCGCCGGCGGCGGCGGCGGCCGCGCGTCGTCGCGCGAGCTCTTCGACACGCTGCTGCTGTGGCGCGCGCGGGTGCCGCTCGACGCCGCCGGCAACGCGACGGTCGAGGTGCCGCTCAACGACTCGCTGACGAGTTTTCGCGTCGTCGCCGTCGCATCGGCGGACGCGGGCCTGTTCGGCACCGGCGCCGCGTCGATCCGCAGCACGCAGGACCTGATGCTGCTGTCGGGGCTGCCGCCGGTCGTGCGCGACGGCGACCGCTACCGCGCGACGTTCACCGTGCGCAACGCGTCGACGCGGCCGCTCGACGTCGCCGTGACCGCGAAGGCGACGGCGGCCGGCGCTGCCGTGCCGGCGCTGGATCCGCGCACCGTCTCGCTCGCGCCCGGCGTCGCGCGCGAGGTGGCGTGGGAGCTGACGGTGCCGGCCGCGACCACGAAGCTCGACTGGCAGGTCGACGCGACGGAGCGCGAGGTTCCGGCGGGCGTGCAGGGCGTGCGCGACGCGCTCGCCGTCTCGCAGCGCGTGGTGCCCGCGGTGCCCGCGCGCACGTACCAGGCGACGATCTTCCAGCTGACCGAGCCGCAGGCGGTGCCGGTCGAGCGGCCGGCCGACGCGCTGCCTGGCCGCGGCGGCGTCAACGTGCAGGTGCAGGCGACGCTCGCGGGCGAACTGCCGGGCGTGCGCGACTGGCTCGCGCGCTATCCGTACACGTGCTTCGAGCAGCGCGCCTCCGTCGCGATCGGCTTGCGCGATCCCGCGCGCTGGAGTGCGGTGATGGCGAGCCTGCCGGACCACCTCGACCGCGACGGCCTCGTCAGGTACTGGCCGGTCCTGCGCGACGGCGACGACGCGCTGACTGCGTACGTGCTGTCGATCGCGGCGGAGGCGGGCTACGCGATTCCCGACCGCGAGCGGGCGAAGATGGAGCAGGCGCTGATCGGCTTTGTCGAGGGGCGGGTGGTCCGCTACGGCGCGCTGCCGACGGCCGACCTCGCGATCCGCAAGGTCGCCGCACTCGAGGCGCTGTCGCGCCGCGCCGAGCCGTTGCCCGCGAAGTGGCTCGACAGCATCGCGATCGACCCCAACCTGTGGCCGACCTCCGCGGTCATCGACTGGTACCTGATCCTCAAGCGCCAGCCGAAGCTGCCGCGCCACGAGGAGCGGATGAAGGCGGCCGAGCAGATCCTGCGGTCGCGCCTGAATTTCCAGGGCACGACGATGCACTTCTCGACCGAGAAGACCGACGCGCTGTGGTGGCTGATGATCTCGGCGGACGCCAACGCGAACAAGCTCGTCGTCGCGCTCCACGACGTCGCCGCGTGGAAGGACGACATGCCGCGGATCGTGCGCGGCGCGCTCGGGCGAATGCAGCGCGGGCACTGGAACACGACGGTCGCCAACGCGTGGGGTGTCGTCGCGCTCGCGAAGTTCTCGGCGCGCTTCGAGGCCACCCCCGTGACCGGCACGACGACTGCCACGCTCGCCGACCGCACGTTCGTGCACGCGTGGCAGCCGGCGGCTTCTGCGCAGACGTTCGCGCAGTTGTTGCCGTGGCCGGACGGGCGGCAATCCGCGGCGGTGCGGCAGGACGGCACCGGCGCGCCGTGGGTGACGCTGCAGAGCATCGCCGCGATCCCGCTCAAGGCGCCGCTGTCCTCCGGCTATCGCGTCACGCGCACGGTGACGCCGGTCGAGCAGAAGGGCAGGGACGCGTGGCGGCAGGGCGACGTCGCACGCGTGCGCCTCGAGGTCGAGGCGCAGGCCGACATGACGTGGGTCGTCGTCGACGATCCCCTGCCCGCGGGCAGCACGGCGCTCGGCCGCGGGTTGGGCGGCGACTCCGCGCTCGCGACGCAAGGGGAGCGCCGGCAGGGCACCGTGTGGCCGGCCTTCGAGGAGCGCACCTTCACCGCCTACCGCGCGTACTTCCGCTACGTGCCGAAAGGCCGCTTCGTCGTCGAGTACACGGTGCGCCTGAACAATCCCGGCGCGTTCAACCTGCCGGCCACGCGCGTGGAGGCGATGTACGCGCCCGAGATGTTCGGCGAGCTGCCCAACGCGGTGTGGAGCGTGCAGCCGTGATCCTGCCGCGCATGCGTGGCGCGCTTGCGGCGTGCGCGCTCGCGGCGGCGCTGCCGTGCGCCGCCGCCGCGCCGCCGTCGTTCGCGGACGTGCGGCAGGCATACGTGCCGTCGGAGACGGTGCTGGTCGACCGCCACGGCGTCGCGCTCTCCGAGATCCGCGCGGATGCGACGGCGCGCCGGCTCGCGTGGGTGGCGCTGTCCGAGGTCTCGCCCGCGCTGGTCGCCGCACTCGTCGCTGGCGAGGACAGGCGCTTCCACGAGCACGCGGGCGTGGATTGGGCCGGGCTCGCGGTGGCCGCGTGGGACAGCGCGTGGCGCGCGCTCGACGGGCGGCGGCCGCGCGGCGGCTCCACGCTGACGATGCAGCTCGCGGCCCTGCTCGATGCGCAACTCGCGCCCGGCGCCGGCGCGCCGCGCACGCTGGCGCAGAAGTGGGACCAGGCCGCGGCCGCGCTGGCGCTCGAACGCGCGTGGACCAAGCACGAGATCCTCGAGGCCTACGTCAACCTCGTCTCGTACCGCGGCGAGCTCACCGGACTGCGCGCGGCGGCGCAGGGACTGTTCGGCAAGGCCCCGAGCGGACTCGACGCGCGCGAGTCGGCGGTGTTGGTCGCGTTGCTGCGCGCCCCCGGGGCCGGGCGCGCGGTCGTCGCGCAGCGCGCGTGCGCGGTCGCGGCCGCCGTCGACGCCGGTGCCCCGTGCGAGCCGGTGCGCGCGCTCGCCTCGGTCGCGCTCGCCGGCGGCTACCGGATACCGGCGCGCGGCGGCCTCGCACCGCACGTCGCGGCCAAGGCGGCCAAGGCGCCCGGCGCGCGCATCGCGACCACGCTCGACGCGGCGCTGCAGGCCGCCGCCGGCGCCACGCTGCGCGACCACCTCGCCGGACTCGCGGGCCGCGGCGTGGGCGACGGCGCGCTCGTCGTCCTCGACAACGCGACCGGCGACGTGCTCGCGTACGTCGGCGGCAACGGCGAGCTCGGCAGCGCACCGGAAGTCGACGGCGCCGCCGCGCCGCGGCAGGCCGGCTCGACGCTGAAGCCGTTCCTGTACGCGCTGGCGCTCGACGCGCGGCTGCTCACCGCCGCCTCGCTCGTCGACGACAGTCCGCTCGCGATCCCCACGGCGCGCGGCGTCTACGCGCCGCAGAACTACGACCGGGAATTTCGCGGCAGCGTGAGCGTGCGCACGGCGCTCGCGGGCTCGCTCAACGTGCCGGCGGTGCGCACGGCCGAGCTCACCGGCCTTTCGCGCCTGCACGAGACGCTGCGCGCGCTGGGGTTGGCGACGCTGACCGAGCCCGCCGACTGGTACGGCGCCTCCCTCGCGCTGGGCGGCGCCGACGTCACGCTCTTCGCGCTGACCAATGCGTACCGCGCGCTCGCCAACGGCGGCACGTGGAGCGAGGCGCGGATGTTCGCGGACGACAGCGCGCCGGACGCGCGTCGCGTGTTCGGCGCGCCCGCGAGCTTCGTCGTCGCCGACATCCTCGCCGATCGCGGGGCCCGCGCGGTGACGTTCGGGCTCGAGAATCCGCTGGCGACCCGGGTCTGGAGCGCCGCGAAGACCGGCACATCGAAGGACATGCGCGACAACTGGTGCGTCGGCTTCACGTCGCGCTACACGGTCGGCGTGTGGGTCGGCAACTTCTCGGGGGCGCCGATGCACGCCGTGTCCGGCGTCACGGGCGCGGCGCCGATCTGGCGCGACGTCGTGCACTGGCTGCATCGCGCGGAAGCCTCGACGGCGCCGAAGCCGCCGGCCGGCGTCGTCCACGCCGACGTGGTGTTCGACCCGGCGGTCGAGACGCCGCGCCGCGAGTGGTTCGTCGCGGGCACCGCGATGCCGTTGGTGCGCGCCGCCGCGCGCGACGAGACCGCCGCCGCGCCCACGCCGCGCATCCGCTATCCGGCGCCGGACACGCTCGTCGCGCTGGACCCGGACATCCCGCGGCGGCTGCAGCGCGTCGCCTTCGTCGCCGCGCCGGTGCGGCCCGACCTGCGCTGGCGGCTCGACGGCGTCGAGCTCCCCGAGCGCGGCGGCCGCACGCTGTGGCCGCCGACGCCGGGGCGGCACACGGTGGTGCTCGCCGACGACGCGGGCCGCGAGCTCTCGCGGGTGACCTTCGACGTACGCGGCGGCGCTCCGGCGCCGGGGCCGACGGCTGCGGCCGGCGTCCGCTGACCGCCACGCAGGTCGCGTAACGACGCGGCGCGCGAACCTCGCGCGACCGGAACGGGTCTACCATCACCCCGCCCAACCCTCGCCTCGTCCGATGCGCACGCCCGTCGCCTTCGTCGCCCTCGCCACCGCCGCATGGCTGCCCACTGCGGCGGCCGTTGCACTCCTCGCGCCCGACGCGTCCGACGGATTCGCGCCGCGCCTCGTCGTCAAGTTCCGACCGGCCGGCGACTCCGGTGCGCCGACGGCCGACCGGGTCGCCCGGCTGGCCGCGGATACCGGGATCGCGCTCACGCACGTGCGGACGATGGCGGTGGGAGCGCAAGTGCTCACTTCGTCCGCCGTCCGCTCCGAAGAAGACGCCGACGCGATCGCCGCGCTGCTCGCCCGCCACCCCGACGTCGCGTACGCGGAGCGCTCGCGGCGCGTCCGCGCCGAGCGGGTCCCGAACGACCCGCTGTACGCGAGTCAGTTCTACCTGCTGCCGGGAACCACGACGATCGACGCGCAGTCGGCGTGGGACATCACCACCGGCTCTCCGGCGTTGGTGGTCGCCGTGCTCGACACCGGCTCGACCAGCCACGCCGACCTGGCCGGCCGGGTGCTGCCCGGCTACGACTTCGTCGCCAACTTCACGTACAGCAACGACGGCAACGTGAAAGACGCCGCGGGCACGTACCGCGACGCCGACGCGTCCGACCCGGGCGACTGGGTGAGCACGGTGGATCTGTCCGGCCCGCTGGCCGGCTCCCCGTGCAGCACGCCGCGCGACAGTTCGTGGCACGGCACGTCGGTGATGGGCACGATCGCCGCCAACGCCGACAACGGCAGCTACGTCACGGGCGTGGACTGGCACGCGCGCATCCTGCCGGTGCGCGTGCTCGGCAAGTGCTACGGGGACGACATCGACGCCGCCGATGGCATCGCGTGGGCGGCCGGCGTGGCGGTGCCCAACGCACCGCCGAACCCCAACCCGGCGCACGTGATCAACCTCTCGCTGGGCGACCCGGGAGCGTGCCCGCAGTTCTTCCGCGAGGCGATCGACGCGGCCTACGCGCGCGGGGTCACGCGCGCAGTCGTCGCCTCCGCCGGCAACCAGGCGAGCGGCGGCGATCACTTCCCGTCGTCGTGTCCCGGCGCGCTCTCGATCGGCGCGTCGACGTTCGGCGGCAACCGCGCTGTCTACTCGAACTACGGCGCGCGCGTCGACCTGATGGCGCCGGGCGGCAACGGCACGGCGGGCACGCCCTACAACTTCGTGGCGCTCGACAACACCGGCGCGACAGTGCCCGAGGCCGACACGACGTCGGCGCGCGCCGGCACCAGCTTCTCGGCGCCACTGGTCAGTGGCGTCGTGGCGCTGATGCTCTCGGTCGCGCCCGACCTCGACGCGGCGCAGGTGCGCTCGCTGGTGAAGGGCAGCGCCAAGCCGTTCCCGGCCGGCTCGACGTGCAGCACGGCGATCTGCGGTGCGGGAATTCTCGACGCGGCGGGCGCGGTGCGCGCGGCGCTCGCGGCGACCGGCGCGCCGGTGCCGGTGACGCTGGTGGAGTACTACCACGCCGGCTTCGACCACTACTTCATGACGTGGGCGGCGGCCGAGATCGCGCTGCTCGACGCCGGCTCGATCAAGGGCTGGGCGCGCACCGGTCTGACCATTCCCGCGCTGATGGGCGCGGTCGCCGGTACGGCGGCCGTGTGCCGGATCTACATCCCGCCGGGCAAGGGCGACGGGCACTTCTTCGGCCGCGACGCGACGGAGTGCGACGGCACGATGGCGAAGAACCCGACGTTCGTACTCGAGTCCGCCGCGTTCTTCCACCTGTACCCGCCGAGCGCGGGAATCTGCCCGGCCGGCATGGTGGCCGTGTACCGCGTCTACTCGAACCGCGCGGACGCCAACCACCGGTACACCATCGACCGCGCGGTGCGCGACGCGATGGTGGCGAAGGGGTGGGTCGCGGAAGGCGACGGGCCGGACGTCGTCGCGATGTGCGCGTTGGCGTGAAGCAGCGAAACCGAGCCTGGCTCGGTTTTCGAGTCAGTGTCCGCCCGCCCCCATGAGGGCGAGCAGCACGCCGCCCGCGACGACGCTCGCGATCTGCCCTGCCGCGTTGGCGCCCATCGCGTGCATCAGCAGGAAATTCTCGAAATCGTCCTCCTGCGCGACGCGCTGGACGACGCGAGCCGCCATCGGGAACGCGCTGATGCCGGCGGCACCGATCAGCGGGTTGACGCGACCGCCGGACAGCACGTTCATGAGCTTCGCGAACAGCACGCCGGCCGCGGTGTCGACGCCGAACGCGACGATCCCGAGCACCAGGATGGCGAGCGTCGACAGCTTGAGGAACTCGGTGCCGACCATCGTCGAGCCGATGGCGAGCCCGAGGAACAGCGTGACGGTGTTGGCGATCTCGTTCGACGAGGCCTTGGTCAGCCGCTCGACCACGCCGGATTCCTTCATCAGGTTGCCCAGCATCAGCATCCCGATCAGCGGCGTGGCGAACGGCACCAGCGTGCCGACGACGATGGTCACGACGATGGGAAACAGGATCCGCGTGCGCCGGCTGATCTTGCGCTGGCTGTACGGCATCCGGATCTTGCGCTCCTTCTCGGTGGTCAGCGCGCGCATGATCGGCGGCATGATGATCGGCACCAGCGACATGTAGCTGTACGCCGCCACCGTGATCGGGCCCAGCAGGTGTGGCGCGAGGATGCCGGACACGTAGATCGACGTCGGGCCGTCGATGGCGCCGATGATGCCGATCGACGCGGCTTCCGGGCGGGTGAAGCCGATCGCGAGCGCCAGCAGCAGCGTGAGGAAGATGCCGAACTGCCCGGCGGCGCCGAGCAGCACCATCTTCGGGTTCTCGAGCAGCGGGCCGAAGTCGGTCAGCGCGCCGATGCCGATGAAGATGAGCAGCGGGAAGAGCTCGTTGCGGATGCCCATGTCGTAGAGCACGCGCAGCATGCCGTCCTCGGCGATCAGCGGCGACAGCGGGAGGTTGGCGAGGATGCAGCCGGAGGCGATCGGGACCAGCAGCAGCGGCTCGTAGTCCTTCGCGATGCCGAGGTAGAGCAGCACCCCTGCCACGGCGATCATGACCACGGATTGCGGGGTGATGCTCGTCACCCCCTGCAGCAGCAGCCCGATCGTGTCGCCGCCCATGGCCTCTGCTCACTCCTCGCGAAACCGGACGATGGCGTCGCCGTGGCCGACCGCGTGGCCCGGCGTTACGCAAACCTCGGCGATCGTGCCGGCGCGAGGCGACTTGATGTTGTTGTGCATCTTCATCGCATCGAGCACGGCGACGAGCTGGCCGCGGGCGACCGTATCGCCGGCCTTGACGGCGACGTCGACGATCACGCCGGGCATCGGCGCGTTGAGCGCCGCGCCGGCCGGCGCGCCGGTGGCCGCCCGCAGCAGCGGCGCGACGGCGGCCGCGGGCACGGGCGCCTTGCGGGCCACGCGCACGGCTGGCGCTGCGGCGCCCTTGCCCGCGGCCTCCGGGCCGCCGACCGCCGGGCCGACCGCCGCTTCCGGCAGGTCCTCGTCGCCGGCGAGCGTCACCGCGTAGGTCTCGCCCCCGACGACCACGTCGAAGCCGTCGACGGCGGTCTCCTGCACGTCGACGACGAACTCGCGATCCCCGATCTGCAGCGTGTAGCGGCGCATCAGCGGTCACCTCCTCGCCAAGTCGTGTTCTGGCGGCCGCGCCCGATGGCCACCCAGCGCGAAGCGAACAGCTGGCTGCCGGGCCAGTAGCTGCGCATCAGCGGCGCCGCGACGCGGCGCCCGGCCGCGACGTGCGCGAGCGTCGCGACCGTGATGGCCGCGACCAGCTCCGGGGCGATGCCCTCCGTCGGGGCCGGCGCCGCGGCGTCCGCGGCCGGCGCCGTGGCGGCCTCCGCGGGCGGGGCCTCCGGGGGCTCGCGGTCGAAGCGCAGCACCAGCGTCAGCAGGCCCCATAGCAGCGCGAGCAGGCCGAACACGAGGCCCATCCCCGCCGCGGTCATCGTCAGGCCCCACTGCAACTCGCTCACAGCGGCACCAGCCCGTGCTTCTTCGGCGGGTTCTGCTGCACCTTCGTGCGCAGCACCTCGAGCGCACGCACGAGGCGCGGGCGCGTCTCGCGCGGCTCGATCACCTCGTCGATCTGCCCGACGTCGGCCGCCCGGTACGGATTGAAGAAGCGCTCGCGGTAGTACGCGATCAACTCGCGCTCCTTCGCCGCGGGGTCGGCCGCCGACTGCACGTCGTCGCGGTAGAGCACGCGCACGGCGGGCTCGGCGCCCATCACGGCGATCTGCCCGGTCGGCCACGCGAACGCCAGGTCCGTGCGCATCTGCTTGCTGCTCATCGCCACGTACGCGCCGCCCATTGCCTTGCGCGTGACGAGCGAGATCTTGGGCACGGTCGCCTCGCAGTACGCGTAGATGATCTTCGCGCCGTGCCGGATGACGCCGCCGTACTCCTGGTCGGTGCCCGGCAGGAAGCCGGGGCAGTCGATGAAAGTGACGATCGGGATGTTGAACGCGTCGCAGATGCGGATGAAGCGGGCGATCTTGTCGGAGGCGTCGATGTTGAGCGCGCCGGACATGTACGCCGGCTGGTTGGCGACGACGCCGATCGAGTAGCCGTCGAGCCGCGCGAAGCCGACCACCGCGTTGGCCGCGAAGGCCGGCTGCACTTCGAGGAAGCTGTCCCGGTCGAAGATCATCGCGATCGCGTCGCGCATGTCGTACGGCCGGTTTTCGTCCTGCGGGATCAGCGCGTTGAGCGCCTCGTCCATCCGCGTGGGCGGGTCGTACGGCGTCACCTGCGGCGGGTCCTCGTTGTTGTTCTGCGGCAGGTACGCGAGCAGGCGCTTGACGATGCCGATACCTTCGATCTCGCTGTCGGCCGCGAGGTGCGCCACACCGCTCCTGCCCATGTGCACGTCGGCGCCGCCCAGCGTGAGCGCCGTGACCTGCTCGCCGGTGACCGCCTTGATGACGTCCGGGCCGGTGAGGAACATGTAGCTGTCGCCGGCCATGACGACGAAATCGGTAAGCGCGGGCGAGTAGACGGCGCCGCCGGCGCACGGGCCCATGATCAACGAGATCTGCGGAATGACGCCGGAGGCCATCACGTTGCGCACGAACACCTCGCCGTAGGCGGCGAGGCTGCGCACGCCCTCCTGGATGCGCGCGCCGCCGGAGTCGTTGAGGCCGATCAGCGGAATGCCGCTCTCGAGCGCCAGATCCTGGATCCGGCAGATCTTCTGCGACTGCACTTCGGAAAACGAGCCGCCGAGCACCGTGAAGTCCTGCGCGAAGACGGCCACGCGGCGCCCGTTGATCTTGCCGAACCCGGTGACGATGCCGTCGCCGGGGTAGCGTTGCTTGTCGAGACCGAACTCGCTGAACTGGTGCGTGGCGAGCGTGCCGAACTCCTGGAACGACCCGTCGTCGAGCAGCAGCGCGAGCCGCTCGCGCGCGGTCAGCTTGCCGCGTGCGTGCTGCTGTTCGATGCGCTTCTGGCCCCCGCCCAGCACCGCGCGGCTGCGCATCTCGCGCAGCGCGGCCAGATGCCCGTCGCCCTTTTCGTCCATGCCCCCTCCCCCCCGTGCAGCACGTCACTGTCGATGGTATGCCCAATCGCGGGCAATGACCTGCGTCAAATAGGCGCAGCGGGCGGGCCGTCTGCCGGCCGGCGCGCGGGTTCGGACCCTTCGGCGCTTCGGGCCGGCCCGGTCGGGGTCCGACGCTTGCGTGTCGACGTGACGCCCCGGGACACGCCCTAAGCGCGCGAATCCGGAGCCGCCGGGCGTCCGACCCCGATGAAGTACGGCCGCTCCGCCACCCACCATAGCGCCTTCGCCACGACGGCGGAGACCGCGAATCCGGCGACGAAGATCGCGACGATCGCACCCGTCGTCCCGAGCGCCCCGACGAACCCGCCGACGACCCGGGCGACGAGCACGACGAGCATCCAGTGCACGAGGTAGAACGAGTAGCTGATCCGACCGAGCGCATGTAGCGCCGGCCGCGTGAACACCCATGCGACGGCCGTGCCGGGTGCGAGGCACTTCGCCAGCAGGAGCGTGGTCGCCGCGCCGAACGCGACGATCGCCATGGCAGGCGGCAGCGCCTCGAGGAGCGCCGCGGACGTGACCGCCAGGTAGGCCCCCAGCACGGCGGCGGAGGGCAGCCGCGCCGCGAAGGCCCGCACCGGCGCCTCGTGCACGGCGAGCGCGACGCCGGCGAAGAGCAGCGCCCAGCACAGCACCAGCCCGTCGGCGCCCGCCGCCACGGCGATCAGCGTCGCCGCCAACGGGACGGACCAGAGCGCCACGCCTGCGCGCGGTCCGGCGGCGCCGGCGAAGAGCGCGAGCGCCGGGAAGGCGAGGTAGAACGTCATCTCGTAGAACAGCGACCACGTGACGATGTTGAACGGCACGACGCCGAGGCCGGGCATTCCGTTCAGGAAGAGTGCGTTGCCGACGAGGCGGGCGGTGTCCGGCGGCGTCCACGTGCCCGACGCGTAGGCGAAGGCGAGCGATGCGACGAACGCAAGCGCGAACGCCGGGTAGATGCGCAGCGTGCGCCGCCACGCGAACCTTGCATACGGCAGCGCAGGGCGCGGCCACCACAGGCGTCCGATCAGAAATCCGGACAGCACGAAGAACAGGAACACGCCGTGGTGCGACGCGTAGAGCCAGAAGAGCGCGCGCTCGCCCGCCGTCGGCAGCGCCGCGAAGTGCGCCCTCTCGAAGTCGACGCCGAGCGCGACCGCGGCCGCGTTGCCGGCCGCGTGCACGCAGAACACGAGCAGCACCGCGAAGCCGCGGACACCGTCGAGCGCGTCGTGCCGTCCGCGCGCGCGCGCCGGCGGGGCTGCGCCGGCGGCGGCCTCCGTCGCGGGCATCGCGGGGGCGTTAAGCGGGCGTGCGCTTGCGCGGCGCGGTCTTCGCGGCGCGCTTGGTCGCCGCGGGCTTCGTCGCCGGCTTGCGTGCGGCGGGCTTGGTGGCCGCGGGTGCCCGTGCCGCGGGCTTCGCTGCCTTCGCTGCGGCCGCCGTTCTGGCCGCGGGCTTCGCCGCCGGTGCCTTGGTCGCCGGAGATTTCGCCGCCGCGGGCTTCGCGGCCGACTTCGCGGCGGGCCGGACGGCGGTCTTCGCCGAGCGGGCTGGCGCCGCCTTGCCCGCCTTCGCGGCGAGCAGCGCCAGCGCGTCGGCGAGCGTCAGCGTGTCGACCAGGTCGCGGTCGGGCAGCGTCGCGTTGACGTCGCCGTGCTTGACGTACGGCCCGTAGCGGCCGCTGTGCAATTCGACCGGCGCGCGCGTCTTCGGGTGCGCGCCGAGCACGCGCAGCGCGGTGGCGGGCCGGGCGCCGCGGCCGCGCGCCTTGGTCGGGTCGCGCGGCGCGAACTCGAAGCCCACCTTGCCGTCCGGCTGCACGACGAGGAACGCGGAGAACGGCCGCCGCGTGCGCGCCGACACGAATTGCAGCAGGTCGGTCTTCTTCGTCGCCAGCAGCTTGCGCATCTGCTCCGGCTCGACCGGCCGCTGCAGGATCGTGCGGCCCGAGCGGAAGTCGCACGTCTTCTCGGGGCCGACCGCCTTCTCGCACACGTACGCGTTGCCGTGCTCGAAGACGTGCGCGCCGCACTTCGGGCACGGGCCGAGCGGCGACCTGTCCGAGAAGTCGGGCGCCTCCGCGTCGTCGTCGGCGCCGGCGTTGCCGAAGTCGAACTCGACCTCGTTGGCGTCGTTCATCCTGAGCTTCGCCGTGAACGGGCGGCCCATCTTGCTGCGGAAGCCCTCGAGCGGGCCGACCGCGCGCAGCGAGATGAGCGCCTCCGCCTCGTGCGGCTCGAGCTGGCGCCCGCCCAGGATCTTCCAGAACGCGAAGTCGCACTGCGGGTTCACGCACTGGAATTTGCGGTACTTCTCGTGGACCTCGCCGCCGCACTTCGGGCACGGCGCGGCGAGCGTGGCGAAGTCGCCGGGGATCGTGTCGCTCTCGTAGTTCTTCGCCTGCGCGACGATGTGCGCCGTCATGTCGACGATCTCGCGCATGAACGCGTTGCGCGGGAGCTGCCCGTGCTCCATCTGCGCGAGCTTGAACTCCCACTCGGCGGTGAGCTCGGGCGAAAAGAGCTCGGGAATGCCGAGCCCGTGCAGCAGCGTCATCAGCGAGAACGCCTTCGCGGTCGGCGTCAGGTCCCTGCCTTCGCGGTAGATGTAGCGTTCGGCGATCAGTCCCTCGATGATCGCCGCGCGGGTGGCCGGCGTGCCGAGGCCCTTCTCGCGCATCGCCTCGCGCAGCTCGTCGTCCTCGATCAGCTTGCCGGCGCCTTCCATCGCGGACAGCAGTGTCGCCTCGTTGAAGCGCGGCGGCGGCCGGGTGACGAGCTGCGTCACGTCCACCCGCTCGGTGGCGACCTGCTCGCCCGGCTTCACCGGCGGCAGCGTCGACTCGTCGCCCTGCGCCTCCTTGCCGTACACGGCGAGCCATCCCGGCGACACCAGGATCTTGCCTTCGGTCTTGAACGGCTCGCCCTCGACGCGCGTGATCCGCGTCGTGACGAGGTGCTCGGCCGCCGGGTAGAACACGGCCAGGAACCGGCGGACCACCATGTCGTAGAGCTTGCCTTCGACTTCGTTCAGGTGCTTGGGCCGCACCAGCGTCGGGATGATCGCGAAATGGTCCGAGATCTTCGCGTTGTCGAAGATGCGCTTGTTCGGCCGCACCCACTTCTGCCTGATGATTTCGCGCGCGAAGCCGCCGAACGCATTGGTCTGCCCGAGTTCCTCCAGCGTGGACTTGACCGTGCCGAGGTAGTCCTCGGGCAGCGCGCGCGAGTCGGTGCGCGGGTAGGTCAGCACCTTGTGCTTCTCGTAGAGCGCCTGCGCGATCGACAGCGTCGTCTTGGCCGAGAAGCCGAAGCGGCCGTTCGCCTCGCGCTGCAGGCTGGTGAGGTCGTAGAGCAGCGGCGGGCTCTGGGTCGAGGGCTTCGACTCCTCGCTGACCACGCCCGGCTTGCCCGCGCACTTGCCGGCGATCGCCCGCGCCCGCGCCTCCTCCCACACGCGCTCGGCGCGCAGGTCGGCATCGTCCTCGGAACGCTTGAACTTCTCGTCGAACCAGCGGCCCGGGTACTCGCCGCCTTCCGCGCGGAACGTGCCGACGATCTCCCAGTAGTCGCGCGGGACGAACGCGCGGATCTTCTCCTCGCGCTCGACGAGAATCGCGAGCGTCGGCGTCTGCACGCGGCCGACGGTGGTGAGCTGGAAGCCCCCGGCGCGCGAATTGAACGCCGTCATCGCGCGCGTGCCGTTGATGCCGACCAGCCAGTCGGCCTCCGAGCGGCAGACGGCGGCGTCGGCGAGCGGCAGCATCTGCTCGTCGGTGCGCAGCGCGCCGAAGCCGTCGCGGATCGCCGCCGGCGTCATCGACTGCAGCCACAGCCGCCGGATCGGCTTGCCCGACTTCGCGTACTGGACGATGTAGCGGAAGATGAGTTCGCCCTCGCGCCCGGCGTCGCACGCGTTCACCAGCGCGGAGACGTCCTTGCGCTTGATGAGCTTCAGCAGCGTCTTCAGCCGGTTCTCGTTCTTCTCGATCGGCTTCAACGCGAACTTCGACGGTACGGCCGGCAGGTGGGCGAACGTCCACTTGCCGCGCTTGACCTCCTCCTCCTCCGGCATGCCGATCTCGAGCAGGTGCCCGACCGCCGACGAGAGCACGTACCGGTCGCTCTCGAAGTAGTCGTCGTGGCGCGCGAAGCCGCCCAGCGCGCGCGCGATGTCGGCGGCGACGGACGGTTTCTCGGCGATGATCAGCGACTTGGACAAGGGCGGGGCGGCGAAAAAGGGACGCAGATAGTACCCCAACAACCCGAAATTGCCGTTGACCTGTCCCAAGCGCGGGCGCATTCGCGCACGCGGCCGACGTCGGGCTTGCCTGTCGAATCAGCGAGTTGGGCAGCGCAGGCCGGGCGCGGGAGGTGCCGTCGGAGGCAGCCGCGCCGCGCGCCGGGGCCGGGCATGGGACCGGTCGGGACCTCGCCGCGGCTCACCGCCGCTGCCACCGCCCGCCCGGCAGCGGCACGAGCACGCCCGCGATCTCCAGCTCGGTCAGTTCGGACGCCAGATCCTCGGGCGCGCGGCCGGTGCGCCCGACGAGCGTGTCGAAGCCGACCGGGTCGCGGCCGAGCGCCGCGAGCAGCGCATTCTCCTGCGCCGGCGCCGACGCGGGCGCCGGCACGGCGGGGGCCGCGATGCCCAGCTCCGCGAGGATGTCCTGCGCGGTCTCGACCAGCTTGGCGCCTTCGCGGATCAACTGGTGGCAGCCCTTCGACAGTGGCGAGTGGATCGACCCGGGAATGGCGAACACTTCGCGCCCCTGCTCGCCCGCGTAGCGGGCGGTGATCAGCGACCCCGACTGCGGCGCCGCCTCGACGACCAGCACACCCTGCGCGAGCCCGCTGATCAGCCGGTTGCGCCGCGGAAAGTTCTTCTCGCGCGGCGGCGTGCCCGGGGGAAACTCGGACACGATCCCGCCGCGGCGCGCGATCGCGTGCGCGAGCTCGCGGTTGCGCGCCGGGTACACGCGGTCGAGCCCCGTGCCGACGACGGCCAGCGTGGAGCCCGCGCCCTGCAGCGCGCCCTCGTGCGCGGCGGCGTCGATCCCGAGCGCCAGGCCCGACACGATCGTCAAACCGGCCTGCGCGAGCGTGTGCGCGAAGTTGCGCGCGTTCGCCACGCCCTGCGGCGTGCCGTGGCGGCTGCCGACGATCGCGAACGCGGGGGCGTTGAGCAGCTCGCGCCGCCCGACGAAGTACAGCGCGGGCGGCGCGTGCCCGAGGGCGAGCAGCGCCTGCGGATAATCGGCGTCGTCCCACGCGACGAGGTGATGCCCCGGCTGCGCGAGCCACGCGCGCGCGCGCGCGACGGCGTCGTCGGCGACGGGCTCGCGCACGCACGCGGCGACGTCGTCGGGCACCACTGCCGACAGCTGCGCGCGGGTCGCGGCGAGGATGGCTTCCGGGCCGCCGAACGCGCGCAGCAGCGCGAACAGCGCCGTGTGCGGCAGCCGGCGCAGCGACAGATCGGCCCAGGCGGCGCGGTTGGCTAGGGCGGCATCCATGGCGCGACTATCGGCGGCGCGCGGTACGCGCCGCCATCGGACCGACGGACGAAGCGGCGGGCAGGGGGCGCTACGGCTTGCGCGCGAAGTCGCCGGGCCGGATCGGGTCGGTCGTGTTGAGCACGACGGCGTACGAGACGCGATCAAACGCCCGGAACACGAACAGCAGGCCCGTGCGCTCGTCGGCGGGCGCCACGTACGTGCTTGGCGTGAACACCGTGGTCGGATCGAGATAGCGCAGGATGATCGTCTGCTGGCGCGACGGGCGCGGGTCGACGATCGGCTCGATGACGCGGTAGATCGCCAGCACGTGGCCCGGCTCTACGCCGTCGGCCGTACCGCGGTCGAGCGTGACGATGCCGCCACGTCCGGTCTCGAGGCCGCTGAACGGGACGCGCAGGATCCGCGCGTCGATCGGCGCGTCGGGCGCGCGCGGCACGTAGTTGACCAGCGTCTCGCGCGGCGCGGGAAGCATCCGGTCGCCGACGAGGATCTCCTCGTTGGCCGTTTCGATGCGCACGGTCGACAGCTCGCCGAATTTCTCGACGCGCGCCGTGCCGAGGAAGCGGCTCTCGTAGCCCAGGACTTCCTTGCCGTCGAAGCTGACGATCGCACCGGCCGGCCGGTAGATGTGCCAATAGTCGCCGGCCTTCGGGTCGATGCCCAGCACGTACACGATGTCGCCGGCGCCGCGGACGACGCGCTCGCGCTCGCGCCCGCGCAGGATCTCCGCGGATTCGTACAGACCGGAGGGCCCGGTGACGAGCGGCCGCGTCAGGTAGGGCTCGATGTCATTCGGCGGGATGCTCGGGATCGCGTCGGACGCGAGTGCGGTCACGCGGGCCGTCGGCGACACGACGACGGTATCGCGCGTCAGCGTCAGCTGCGGCTGCCCGTCGACGTAGATCAGGCGGACGACGTCACCCGGGTAGATGAGGTGGGGATTGCGGATCTGCTCGCGGTTCATCCGCCAGATGTCGGGCCACTTCCACGGTTCCTTCAGGAACTTGCCCGAAATGCCCCAGAGCGTGTCGCCCTTCTGCACGGTGTACGACGAAGGCGCGCCGTCCGCGACGGCGGGTGCCTGGGCGCCGGCGGTGCCGGCAAGCGTGAGGAGGCCGGCCGCGGCGGCGGCAGCGAGCAGGCGGACGGTCGTGGTAAACTGTTGAAGCATAACGTCTCTTCCCCGTCGTACGCGCCGGACGGAACAGTCGTACGCGAAAACCCAGTGTCCTAAACCGCCGCAAAATAAGGACTTAACACGGATTCTGCATCCGCTACGTTGCATTTGGCAAGCTATGGCCTTATTGCCGATCCTCGAGTACCCCGATCCGCGTCTCAAAAAAGTCGCGGCACCCGTCACGTCCTTCACGCCGGACCTCGTGCGGCTCGTCCGCGACATGGCCGAAACCATGTACGCGGCGCCCGGGGTCGGGCTGGCGGCGACGCAGGTCGACGTGCACAAGCGGGTCATCGTCATCGACGTCTCCGAGACCAAGGACGACCTCCTCGTCCTCGTCAATCCGGAGATCGTCGCGGCCGAGGGCGAGGCGGAGTGCGAGGAGGGCTGTCTGTCCGTCCCGGGGTACTACGACAAGGTCACCCGGGCAGCCCGGATCACGGTGCAGGCCCGCAACGAGCGGGGCGAACCGATCGAGCGGACCGCGGAGGGCCTCCTCGCCGTCTGCATACAGCACGAAATGGACCACTTGATCGGCAAGATGTTCGTCGACTACCTGTCGCCGTTGAAGCGCGCCCGTCTCGCTGCCAGGCAGCGAAAGAAGCAGCGCCTCGCGGGCTAGCCCGCCGCGCCGGCGCCCACGGCAGGCCGGGCCGCCCGTGACCCCTCTTCGCGTCGGCTTCGCCGGGACGCCCGCGTTCGCGGCGGAGGCCTTGGCCGCCATCCTCGCGGCCGGGTATCCGGTGCCGGTCGTGCTGACCCAGCCCGACCGGCCGCAGGGCCGCGGGCTGCGGCTCGCGGCGTCCCCGGTGAAGGCGTTGGCGCTCCGGCACGCGCTTCCGGTGCTGCAACCGCCCACGCTCAGGACGCCGGATGCCCGCGCTCCCGCGCTGGCCATCCCCGTCGACGTCCTCGTCGTCGCCGCGTACGGTCTCATCCTGCCGCCGGAGGTCCTGGCATGGCCGCGGCACGGCGGGATCAACATCCATGCGTCGAAGCTGCCGCGGTGGCGAGGCGCGGCGCCGATCCAGCGCGCCCTCCTCGCCGGCGACACCGCCACCGGCGTCACCATCATGCAGATGGACGAGGGTCTCGATACCGGCCCGATGCTGGATGTCGTCGAGGTGCCGATCGACCCGCGCGCGACGGCGGGCATGCTCACGACCCGACTGGCCGCGGCCGGCGCCGAGGCGATCGTGCGGGTGCTGGGGCGGATCGCGGGCGGCGACGCGCCGCCCTCCACGGCGCAGCCGGCCGAGGGCGCCACCTATGCGGCCAAGGTCGGGCGCGACGAGGCGCGGCTCGACTGGACGCTTGCCGCGACGGCGCTCGACCGCGCGGTCCGGGCCTTCGATCCGGCGCCGGGCGCGTTCACCGAGTTCGCCGGCGCACCCCTCAAGGTCTGGGCCGCGGAGCCGATCCTTGGCGCGCCGTCCGCGCCGCCCGGGACCGTGGTGGCGGTCGGGTCGCACGGGATCGACGTGCGCTGCGGCGAAGGCGCGTTGCGGCTCGTCACCGTCCAGCCGGCCGGCGGCAAGCGGATGAGTGCTGTGGCGTTCGCGGCGGGCAGGGCCGTGGTGCCGGGCGCGGAATTCGGCGCGGCGCGGCGCTGCCGTTGACGGCGACCGTGCGCGCGCGCGGCGTGCCGCCTTTCGTGGAGACCGGCGATGCAGCATGAGCAACGGCTGGCGGCGCTCGCGGTCTGCCGTGTGCTCGACGGCGCGACGCTGCCGGCGGCCCTCGCAGCGGTGGCCGACGGCGCCCCGACGCGCGGGCACGCGCTGGTGCAGGAACTCGCCTACGGCACGCTGCGGCACTGGGGTCGCGTCGACGCGCTGGTGCAGGCGCTGGCCGGCCGGCGGGTGACGCCGCCGATCCTGGCCGCGCTCGTCGCGATCGCGCTCTACCAGCTCGACCACACGCAGGCGCCGGCGTTCGCCGTCGTCGACCGCGCCGTGGACGCCGCCGCCCTCGTCGGGCGGCCACAGGCGAAGGCGCTGGTCAACGCGCTCTTGCGCAGATACCTGCGCGAGCGTGAGGCGCTGAACCGCGAGGTCGCCGCCGCCAGTCCGGTTGCCCGGTGGTCGTATCCACGCTGGTGGATCGGCCGTGTCGAGGCGGATCTCCCGCAGCACTGGCAGGCCGTGCTCGCGGCCGGCAACGAGCGGCCGCCGCTGACGCTGCGCGTCAATCGGCGAGCGACCACGCGCAGCGCGCTGGCCGACAAGCTCCGCGCGGCGGGGCACGACACCACGCCGATCGGCGAAGCGGGTCTCGTTCTGGCCGCACCGCGGCCGGTGGCCGAGCTGCCGGGGTTTGCGGAGGGCGAGTTCGCCGTGCAGGACGCGGGCGCCCAGCACGCGGCGCCGTTGCTCGCGGTCCGCGACGGCATGCGCGTGCTCGACGCGTGCGCCGCGCCCGGCGGCAAGGCCACGCACGTGGCCGAGATCGCCGCCGTCGACCTGACGGCGCTCGACAGCGACGAGGCGCGGCTTGCGCGGGTGCGTGACAACTTCGAGCGCCTGCGTCTCGCCGGCCCATCGGTCCGAACGGTGGCCGGCGACGCCGGGGCCCCCGGCGCATGGTGGGACGGCCGCGGGTTCGACCGCATCCTGGCCGACGTGCCGTGCACGGCGTCCGGCGTGGTCCGGCGACACCCGGACGCCAAGTGGCTGCGGCGCCGCGGCGACGTGGCGTCGTTCGGCGCGCAGCAGGCGCGCATCCTCGCCGGGCTCTGGCCGCTGCTCGCGCCGGGCGGGCGCATGCTCTACACGACCTGCTCGGTGTTCGCGGCCGAAAACGAGTTGCAGATCAAAGACTTCCTGGGCCGAACACCGTCCGCGTTGCGCGAATCCATCAGCTTTCCGGCCGGCACGCCGCACGTGGGTGGACAGCTATTGCCTTCGGCGAATGGGGCGGGCCACAATCAGGACGGCTTCTTCTACGCGTTGCTTCGCAAGGCCTAGATGGCCCTGCTTCCTGGCGGTGCGCGCCGCCACGCCGCCGCAACCGTTTTCGTCGATTCGCGCCGGCATGCTGCAAGCGTCCATTCCCACCGCTCCGTCGTCGCGGTCGGCCCGCCCGGGCGGGCGCGGCCTCGCGCGCGTGGTGGCGGCCGCGGCGCTGGCGCTGGCGGCGCTGGCGGTGCCGGCCGCCCGCGCCGACACCATTCCGGTCCGCTCGGCCGAGCTGCGCATCGAGGAAGGCGAGGTCCTGCTCAACGCGGAGTTCGACTTGACGTTCAACACCACCTTCGAGGAAGCGCTGCAGCGGGGCATCCCGCTCTACTTCACGCTGGACTTCGAGCTGACGCGCGGGCGGTGGTACTGGTTCGACGAGAAGGTCGGACAGACCTCGCTGACCTGGCGCGTCTCCTACATCGCGCTGACGCGGCAGTACCGCGTCGGCAGCGGCCTGTTGACGCAGACGCTGGGCTCGCTGGAGGAGGTCGAGCGCTACATCGGCCGCGTGACGTCGCGGCCCGTGGCCCGCGCGAGCGACCTCGCCAAGGGCACGCGCTACGAGGCGTCGATCCGGCTGCGCCTGGACGTGAACCAGCTGCCGAAGCCCTTCCAGGTCAACGCGCTGGCCTCGCGCGAGTGGACGCTCGCCTCCGACTGGTATCGGTGGAGCTTCGTGCCGTGATGCGAAACGCCGCGCGAGGTGCGCTCGCCCCCCTTGGCGCTCGCCCCCCTTGGGGGGGAGCGGCGCGCCGCGCCGCGCAGGGGGAACCATGAGTGCGCTGCCCGGCAAGCGGGGCCTGCGCTGGCTGCTCCTCGCGGCGGCGTCGCTGTCGGCGATCGCGCTGTTCCTGCTGGCGACCGCGACGGCGAACACGTCGCTGTTCGCCCAGGGCTACGACCAGCTCGTCGTCCTCAACGGCGTGCTCATCGTGCTGCTGATGCTGGTGGTCGGCTGGCAGCTCTGGCAGCTGCGGCGCAACCTCAAGGCCGGCATCTTCGGCTCGCGCCTCGCCGTGCGCCTCGTGCTGCTGTTCGCGCTGGTCGCCGTGCTACCCGGCGCGCTCGTGTACGCGGTGTCCGTGCAGTCGATCGGCCGCAGCATCGAGAGCTGGTTCGACGTCCGCGTGGACCGCGCGCTCGAAGGCGGGTTGAACCTCGGCCGCAACGCGCTCGACTACCTGCTCAAGGAAACCGCGAGCAAGGCGTCGCAGATGGCGCTGACGCTCGCCGACAGCCCGGGCAACCTCGCGAGCGCGCTCAATCGCGCCGCCGAGCAGGGCAACGTGTACGAGGCCGTGCTGTTCTCGCCGACGGGGTCCGTGCTGGCCGTCGCGGGCGTGGGCGGCTCGCGCGCGACTCCCGAGCCGCCGCCCGCCGCCGCGCTGCGCGCCGCGCGGCTGCAGCAGCCGTACACGAAGATCGAGCAGACCGCCGACGGCGGCCTCGTGCTGCGCGCGGTCGTGCCGGTCAACACGCAGGACAACCTCAATCCGCTGAAGCTGCTGCAGGTGACCGAGCCCGTGCCGAAGTCGCTGGCGCAGGACGCCGAGCGCGTGCAGGCCGGCGTGCGCGACTACCAGGAGCTGTCGTTCTCGCGGATGGCGCTGAAGCGGCTCTACGCGCTGACGCTCACGCTGACGCTGCTGCTGGCACTCACGTCCGCGCTCGGCCTCGCCGTCGTGCTGTCGGAGCGCTTCGCCGCGCCGCTCGGGCTGCTCGCCGAGGGCACGCGCGCCGTCGCGCAGGGCGACTTCACGCGGCGCCAGCCCGTCGTGTCGCGTGACGAGCTCGGGGTGCTCACCGAGTCGTTCAACACGATGACCGCGCAGCTCGCCGAGGCGCAGGGCCGCGCCGAGGAGAGCCGCCGCGCGATCGAGACGACGCGCGCGTACCTCGAGAGCATCCTCGGCAACCTGTCCGCCGGCGTGCTGGTGTTCGACGAACGGCATCGGCTGCGCACGGTCAATCCGAGTGCTGCCGTGATCCTGCAGCAGCCGCTGGCCGAACTCACCGGCATGGCGCTCGCCGACTGGGGCCGCCGACTGCCCGCGCTCGCGCCGTTCGCCGAGCTCGTGTCCGAGGGGTTCCGCGGCGGCCGCGACGGCCAGTGGCAGCGCGAGGCGGACGTGTCCGTCGCGAACCTGTCGCGCACACTGCTGATGCGCGGCACGCGGCTGCCGGGCACGACGACCTCCGGCTACGTCGTGGTGTTCGACGACGTGTCGGAGCTCGTGCAGGCGCAGCGCGACGCCGCGTGGGCGGAGGTCGCGCGCCGCCTCGCGCACGAAATCAAGAACCCGCTGACGCCGATCCAGCTGTCGGCGGAGCGGCTCGCGATGAAGCTCGAGCCGAAGGTCGACGGCGCCGACCGCGAGACGCTGCTGCGCGGCACGCGCACCATCGTGTCGCAGGTCGCCGCGATGAAGCACATGGTCGACGACTTCGCGATCTACGCGCGGCAGCCGCGGCCCGGGCAACTGCAGACCGTGGACTTTTCCGCCCTCTTGCTCGACGTGCTTGCGCTGTACGACAATCTGGTGCCGCACGTTGCGCTATCCTTGCCGGATGCGCCCGTTCACATCCAGGGCGAGCCCACGCGCCTGCGCCAGGTGTTCCACAACCTCCTGTCGAATGCGGTCGACGCCCAGGCCGACGTTCCCGACCCGCGCTACGCGATCGCGCTGACGGTGGCCGGCGGCGAGGCAACGCTGTCGGTGGCCGACCACGGGCCGGGCTTTCCCGAGCAGGTGCTCGCGCATCCGTTCGAACCGTACGTGACGACCAAGACGAAGGGAACCGGGTTGGGCCTCGCCATCGTGAAGAAGATCATCGAAGAGCACGGCGGCCGCGTGGTGCTCGCCAACGTGCCCGGGGGCGGCGGGTGCGTCACGCTCGTGCTGCCGTACCAGCCCGCGGCCGCGCGTCCCGCGGCGGCTGCGGCCTAGGGCGCGCGCGACGATGGCCATCGCCCGCGAAATCCTCATCGTCGACGACGAAGTCGGCATCCGCGAGCTCCTGTCCGAGATCCTGCAGGACGAGGGCTATCGCGTCGCGCTTGCCGAGAACGCCGCCGAGGCGCGCGCGTGGCGAGCGCGGCAGCAGCCCGCGCTCGTGCTGCTCGACATCTGGATGCCGGACACCGATGGCGTCACGCTGCTGCGCGAATGGGGCGCGAGCGGGCAGCTGACGATGCCGGTGATCATGATGTCCGGCCACGGCACGATCGAGACCGCCGTCGACGCGACGAAGATCGGCGCATTCGACTTCCTCGAGAAGCCGATCGGCCTGCAGAAGCTCCTGACGACGATCGCGCGCGCGCTGAAGAGCGCGGCCGCGCAGGAGCCGCGGCGGATCTCGCTCGCGGCGCTCGGCACGGGCGCCGCCGTCCGCGAGACCGAGCGCGCGCTGGAGAGCCTGCTGGCGGCGCGGCGCCCGGTGCTGATCATGGGCGAGCCGGGCACCGGCCACGAGACCGCGGCGCGGGCGCTGCAGCCCGCCGAGGCGCCGTGGATCGCGCTCGCGAACGGCCAGCGGCTGACCGCCAACCCACTCGCGCTGATCGAAGAGGCGCGCGAGGGCGTGCTGTTCTGCCCGGAAATCGGCCAGTACTCGCGGATCGAGCAGCGCGGGCTCGCGTTCCTGCTGCCGAAGCTCGAGAAGCAGAACGTGACGCTCGTCTGCACGAGCAGCGAGGCGCTCGGCAACATGGCCACCGAGGGCCGCTTCGACCCGGCGCTGCTGGCGCAGCTGTCGCCGGGCGCCGTCGTGCTGCCGCCGCTGCGCAAACGGCGCGAGGACATCCCGCTCCTGATCGAGCGGTTCTGGCGCGAGGCCGCCCGGGACGACGCGGGCGCGCCGCTGCTCGCCGCATTGCCGCCCGCGGCGCTCACCGCGCTGTCGAACGCGTACTGGCCGGGCAACCTCGACCACCTGGCCGGCTTCATGCAGAACCTGGCGCTGCTGCGCGGCGAGATCACGACCGAGCACGTCAAGCGTGTCCTCGGCGAGGCGGCGTCACCCAGCCCGTCGCTCGCGCCGGAGATCACGTCGCGCTTCTTCGAGCTGCCGCTGCGCGAGGCGCGCGAGGCGTTCGAGCGCATCTACTTCGAACAGCTGCTCGGCCGCGAGCAGAGCAACATGAGCAAGGTCGCCGAGAAGGCGGGGCTCGAGCGCACGCACCTCTACCGCAAGCTGAAGCAGCTCAACATCCGCTTCTCGCGCCGCACGGACGAGAGCGCCTGACGCCGCCGCCGGACGCGCGCCGGATCCGCAAATTGAGCACCGCCGCTGCCGATCCCAAGCGCACGGCCGCCCTGGTCGTCGGCGCGATCGGCGTCGTCTACGGTGACATCGGCACGAGCCCGCTGTACATGCTGCGCACGGCCTTCACCGGCGCGCACGCGCTCGCGCTCACGCCGGAAAACGTCTACGGCGTGCTGTCCGTGGTGTTCTGGGCGCTGATCGTCATCGTGACGCTCAAGTACATCATGCTCATCATGCGCGCCGACAACAACGGCGAGGGCGGCATCCTCGCGCTGACCGCGCTGGTGTCGCGGGGCCTCGACCGCGGCCACAGCCGGCGCTGGTGGCTGGTCGGCTTCGGCATCTTCGGCGCGGCGATGTTCTACGGCGACGGCATGATCACGCCGGCGATCTCGGTCCTCTCCGCCGTCGAGGGCCTCGAGATCATCACGCCGGCGCTGCACCCGTTCGTCGTGCCGGTCACGCTGGCGATCATCGCGGGGCTGTTCGCGATCCAGAAGCACGGCACCGCGAGCGTGGGCATGTTCTTCGGGCCGGTGATGTGCGTGTATTTCGTCGTGCTCGCCGTGCTCGGCCTCTGGGAGATCGCGCAGGAGCCGGCGATCCTCGCCGCGCTGAACCCGACGTACGCGGTCGGGTTCTTCGCCGGTGCGCCGGTTCCGGCCTTCCTGTCGCTGGGCGCGGTCGTGCTGGCCGTAACCGGCACCGAGGCGCTGTACGCGGACATGGGCCACTTCGGGCGGCCGCCGATCCGCCGGGCGTGGCTGTACTTCGTGATGCCGGCGCTGGTCATCAACTACTTCGGTCAGGGCGCGCTGATCCTGTCCGACCCGGAGACGATCAAGAACCCGTTCTACCTGCTGGCGCCGTCGTGGGCGCTGATCCCGCTCGTCGTCCTCGCCACGTGCGCGACGGTGATCGCGTCGCAGGCGGTCATTTCCGGGACCTTCTCGCTGACGCGCGCGGCGATCCAGATGGGCTACTGTCCACGCCTGCAGATCGAGCATACGTCGGAGCGGCAGATCGGGCAGATCTACGTGCCGTTCATCAACTGGTCGCTGTTCCTGGCCGTCGTGCTGCTCGTGGCGGCGTTCCGCAAGTCGGAGAACCTCGCGGCGGCCTACGGCATCGCCGTCACGCTCGCGATGCTGATCGACTCGATCCTCATCTACACGGTGATGGTGCGGCTGTGGCAGTGGCCGGCCGCCCTCGCTGTCGCCATCGCCGTGCCGCTCGTGTTCATCGACCTCGCGTTCCTCGCGGCGAACTCGCTCAAGATCCCCGAGGGCGGCTGGTTCCCGCTCGTGATCGGCGCCGTCGTGTTCACGCTGCTCACGACGTGGAAGCGCGGGCGCAACCTGCTGATGGACAAGCTGGCCGAGGACGCGCTGCCGCTCGACGTGTTCATCCAGAGCATCGAGGTCGCGCCGCCGACGCGCGTCGAGGGCACGGCGGTGTTCATGACGTCCACGCCCAACCGCGTGCCGCACGCGCTGCTGCACAACCTGAAGCACAACAAGGTGCTGCACGAGCGCGTCGTGTTCCTGACCGTCGTCATCCGCGACATTCCCTACGTGCCGAGCGACGAGCGCATCGAGATCCGGACGCTCGGCTGCGACTTCTACCAGTTCCTCGCCTACTACGGATTCAAGGAGGACCCGGACGTGCCGGCGCTCCTCGAGGAGTCCGGCCGCCGCGGCTTCGCGTTCGACATGATGGAGACGAGCTTCTTCGTGTCGCGCGAGACGCTGATCCCGACCGTGGGCCCCGGCATGGCGCTGTGGCGCGAAAAGCTGTTCGCGTCGATGTCGAAGAACGCAGTGAAGGCGTCGGAGTTCTTCCGGATCCCGACCAACCGCGTCGTCGAACTCGGCACCCAGGTGGAATTGTGACGTCCGCAAATCGTGCGGCGGGGCGCCGCGCGCCCGCTTGCACGATTTGCGTCCGACGGCAGTCAGCGGGGAAACCCTGGGGCGGTGGCGCGAGCAGCCGGCGAGGGGCCCCGCGAAGCGGGGGATCGACGGCGAGTGCGAGTCGACGCCGCGAGGCGACACGCCGGCACCGCGTCATCCTGACTGTCAACGAGCCGAGGCCCGGCGTTTTCCCCGCGGAAAAGGCACGAAGCGCGCCGATCGCAGGTCGCTGCGCTCCCCGCTCGGTAGCGCGCGTGTGCGGGCCGACAGCCTGCGGCGAGCGGCGCACCGTGCGCGTTCGCGCCGCGCAATGACAAACGCCGGCAAGAAGCCGGCGTTTGCTGTTGCGGGAGGCGAAATGTGTTCAGGCGGCCGCGGCCATCTGGCTGCGCATCGTCTTCATCGCCTTGCTCTCGATCTGGCGGATCCGCTCGGCGGACACGCCGTACTCGTCGGCCAGGTCCTGCAGCGTGGCGGCCGAATCGTCCTCGCGCAGCCAGCGCGCCTCGATGATCCGGCGGCTGCGGGCGTCGAGCTTCGCGAGCGCGGTCTGCAGGCCCTTCGTGCGGTTCGTCGCCGTTTCCTCGCGGATCAGGATCTGCGCCGGCTCGTCCTCGCTGTCGGTCAGGTAGGCGATCGGCGACACGAAGTTCTCCTCGTCGCCCGGTGTCGGGTCGAGCGCGAGGTCACGGCCGCCGAGGCGCGTCTCCATCTCGACGACTTCCTCGGGCTTGACGCCCAGGTCCTTCGCGATCGCCTTGGCTTCGGCGACGGACAGCGCCGCCGAGCTGGCCTTCATGCTGCGCAGGTTGAAGAAGAGCTTGCGCTGCGCCTTGGTCGTGGCGACCTTCACCAGCCGCCAGTTGCGCAGGATGTACTCGTGCATCTCGGCGCGGATCCAGTGCAGCGCGAACGACACCAGCCGCACGCCGCGCTCCGGGTCGAAACGGCGCACCGCCTTCATCAGGCCCACGTTGCCTTCCTGGATCAGGTCCGCCTGCGGCAGCCCGTAGCCCAGGTAGTTGCGCGACACGGCGACCACCAGCCGCAGGTGCGACAGCACGAGCTGCCGAGCGGCGTCCAGGTCGTCGTGCGACTTGAGGCGCCGGCCGAGCGCGGTCTCCTCTTCCGCCGTCAGCAGCGGGAAGCGGTTCACGGCCTGGATGTAATGGTCGAGGCTCCCCAGCGATGCGGGTGTGGGGAAAGCCAGCGTCGTACTCGTCATGCAAGGTCTCCTTTTGCGGCATCGCGCGGGCAGGGATTCTTGCGCAGTCCCTGCCGGCACCCGACACCAGTTTAGCACTCGACGGATTAGAGTGCTAAGTCCGGAATTGGTTCCCGAGTGATTTGGTCGGGTTAGCTCGACCAACCCTTCGACAGCCGGATTCCAGAACGACGGGGGCGCGACCGCCAACCACGCTAGCAGGCTGCGTGACGGGGTGCAGGCACGATGCGACGAACTGCGCCCGGAGGGGCTGCAGTCGCGCCAGGGGCCGACCGGCGAGGTGCGCGTTGCGCGGGGCGCCGGCCGCGTCGACCGACGTGTCGGCCTCATCGGTGCGCCCCGGCCGCCGTTTGTCAACGGTTTCGAAGTAAGCGAGCGCTCGCTTCGTGGCGCTGGCGTCGCTCGTCAGATGGTGGCGGGCAGCAGCGCGTCGACGAACTCCCGGACCGCGAACGGGCGCAGATCGTCGATGCCTTCCCCCACGCCGATGAACTTGATGGGCACCGGATGCTGCTTGGCGATGGCGGCCACCACGCCGCCCTTGGCGCTGCCGTCCAGCTTGGTGACGATGAGGCCCGTCAGGCCGACGGCCGCATCGAATGCCTTTACCTGGGCCAGCCCGTTCTGGCCGGTATTGGCGTCGAGCACCAGCAGCACCTCGTGCGGCGCGCCTTCCTGCGCCTTGCCGATCACGCGCTTGACCTTGCGCAACTCGTCCATGAGGTGACTCTGCGTGGCCAGCCGGCCGGCCGTGTCGGCCAGGACCACGTCCACGCCGCGCGCCTTCGCCGCGCCGATCGCGTCGAAGACGACCGACGCCGCGTCGCCCCCCGCCTGCTGGATCACGGCGACGTGGTTCCGCTCGCCCCACGCGGCGAGTTGCTCGCGGGCGGCCGCCCGGAACGTGTCGCCGGCCGCGAGCAGCACCGTCAGCTGCTGTTGCTGCAGCCACTTGGCGAGCTTGCCGATCGACGTCGTCTTGCCGGCGCCGTTGACGCCCGTCAGCATGATCACGAACGGGCGCTCGCTCCCGATCACCAACGGTCGCTCGAGCGGCGCCAGAAGGTCGACCAGCGCGCCTGCCAGTTCGGTGCGGGGATCGGCGTCGTCGCCCGCGCGCTTCCAGCGGCCGCGCAGGTCGTCGAGCAGGTGCGCGGTCGCGTCGACGCCGACGTCGCCGGTCAACAGCGCCGATTCGAGTTCCTCGAGCGCCTCGTCGTCGAGCACCTTCCGGGAGAAGACGCCGGTCAGCGCGCCCGCGAGCTTTCCGCGCGTGAGTCCCAGCCCCGCCTTCAGCCGCTCGGTCCACGAGCGCTGCGGCGCGGCCGGCGCGGCCGGCGCGTCGGCCGGTTTCTTCTTGAAGAGGTCGAACACGGGGATTCGGGGCGAGGCGGGACGCCGGAGAGGCGCCGGATAGAATTCTACCGGTTCCACCCCCCTGCCCCGCCCATGGCCCAACCGTCCACCCATCGCGTCAGGATCATCGGCGGGCGCTTCCGCGGCCGGGTGATCCGGCTGCCGCGCGCGCCCGGCTTGCGCCCGACACCTGATCGGGTGCGCGAAACGCTGTTCAACTGGCTCGGACAGGACCTGACCGAACTCGCCACACTCGACCTCTACGCCGGCAGCGGCGCGCTGTCGCTGGAGGCGCTGTCCCGGGGTGCCGCGGCCGCGGTCGCGGTCGAGCGCGACCCGGCGGCTGCGCGCGCCATCGCGCGCACGGGCGAGGCGTTCGGCGCGGCGGGCCTCGAGGTCGCGGTCGCCGACGTCCGGACGTGGCTCGCCCGAGACACGAGGCGTTTCGACGTGATCTTCGCCGACCCGCCGTTCGCCGAGGACCCGTGGCCCTGGCTGCTCCCCGCGTGCGACGCGCATCTCGCGCCCGGCGGCTTCGTCTACGCGGAGGCGCCGCGCGCGCTCGCGCCGCCGCCGCCGCTCGCCTTGCACCGACACGCGAAGGCCGGGCACGTGCATTATCATCTGCTGCGCCGCGGCGAGGCCGCGGCACCCCCCGAACCCGCCGCCGCCCCCCGCCCCCGATGATCAAGGTCGTCTACCCCGGCACGTTCGACCCGTTCACGCGCGGCCACGAGGACCTGGTCCGCCGTGCGTCGCACGTGTTCGACCGCGTGATCGTCGGCGTCGCGGACAGCGAGGCCAAGCACCCGTTCTTCACGGCCGCCGAGCGCGTTGCGATGGCGCGCGACGTCGTGGCCCCGTTCGCCAACGTCGAGGTGATCGGCTTCTCGTCGCTGCTGATGGACTTCGTCCACGCGCAGGGCGCGAAGATCATCCTGCGGGGCCTGCGTGCCGTGTCGGACTTCGAGTACGAGTTCCAGATGGCCGGCATGAACCGGCGCCTCTACCCCGACGTCGAGACGCTGTTCCTCACGCCGGGCGAGCAGTACACGTTCATCTCGGCGACGATCGTCCGCGAGATCGCGAAGTTCGGCGGCGACGTCTCCCACTTCGTGCATCCGATCGTGGCCGAGAAGATCCGCGCGCGCGTCGCCGAGCGCCGCGCGAAAGGCGCGTGACGCGATGGCGCTGATCATCACCGACGAGTGCATCAACTGCGACGTCTGCGAGCCCGAGTGCCCGAACGACGCGATCGCGCAGGGGCCGGAGATCTACGTCATCGATCCGGCGAAGTGCACCGAGTGCGTCGGCCACTTCGACAAGCCACAGTGCCGCGAGGTATGCCCGGTCGACTGCATCCCGAACGATCCGGCACACGTCGAGTCGCGCGACGTGCTGATGCTGAAATACACCGCGCTGATGGCGAAGAAGACGGCGGGGGTCGCGGGCTGACGGGGCACCCCTCTCCCCGACCCTCTCCCCGTTCCGGGGAGAGGGAGATTCAGGCCCGCGACCGCGGCGACGCTCTCGCCGAACGCGGGGAGAGGGTGCGCGAACCGCGAAGCGGCGTGCCGCCCCCCCGGGGGGCGCCCCCGCGCCGGGGGGGGGGGGGCCGGGGGGGGTTGGTCCGCTCCGGGCGCCGGGGGGGGGGGGGGGGCCCCCCCCGCCCCCCCGCGCGGGCCCCCCCGCCGGGCCGCCGGGCGGCCCCGGGGCCCCCCCCCCCCCCCCCTCCCCCCCGGGCCCGGGGGGGGGCGGGGGCGGGCCGGGGGGGCGGGGGGCGCGGGCCCCGGGGGGCCCCCGCCGGGGGGGGGGGGGCCGGGGCGGGGCGGCCGCCCCGGGGGGGGGGGGGGGGCCCCCCGGCGGCCGGGGCGCGGGGCGCGCGCCCCGGGGGCCCCCCCCCCCGCCGGCGGGCCGGGGGGGGGGGGGCGGGGCCCCCGCCGGCCGGGCCCCCCCCCCGGCCCCGGGGCCCCCCCCCCCCCCGGCGCGCGCCCCCCCCCCCGGGGCGCCCGCCCCCCCCCCCCCCGGCCGGGGCCCCCCCCCCCCCCGCGGGGGGGCGCCCCCCGCCGCGGCGGGGCGGGGGCGGGGGGGGGGCGGCCCCGGGGCCCCCCCCCCGGGGCCCGGGGGCCCCCGCCGCCCCCGGCCGCCCCGCCGCCCCCCCCGGCCCCCCCCCCCCCCGCCCCCCGGCGGCCCCCCCCCCCCCCGGGCGCGCCCCCCCCGGCCCCCCCCCCCCCCCGCCCGCCCGGGCGCCCCCCCCCCCCCCCCCCCCCCCCCCCCCGGCGGGGGCCCGCCCCCGCCCGGGATGGGCCCCCCCCGCCCCCCCCCCCCCGCCCCCCCCCAACCGCCGCTGGCCCCCCCCCCCCCCCCCCCCCCCCCCCCCGCCCCCGCCGCCCCCCCCCGCCGCAGAGCCGTTCTCCCCCTCGCCCCGCGCTCCGGGGAGAGGGCCCCCACCAACACCAGCCGGGGGGGGAAAACGAAACGGGCGCCGCGAGGGCGCCCGTTTTCGCCGGAGCGATGATCCGCGGCGCTACCGCGGCCAGATGGTGCTGATGCCTGCGTTGCAGACCCCCGTGCAGTCCGTCACCCCGTTGTAGTCGGTGTTGCGGACGTTGAAGTGGTACGTCTGCCCCGCCGTCAGCGCGATCGGCTGGTTGCCGACGTTCCAGTAGATCGTCACCTGCTTGCCGACGCTCATGTCGTACGGTCCGTTCGCGCCGGTGGGATCTGGCGCGCGGAAGTCGCAGGCGCTCTTCGACAGCGTCATGTGGCGCAGCGCCGGCGGCCCCGAGTACTCGGCCAGGCTCGTGTACCCGACGTTCGCGTACGACGTGGGATCGGTGGGCACCGTGAAGGTCATCACCAGCACGCCGTCCGAGGCGAAGCCGCCCAAGCTGCCCGTCGTGATGCGCGAGAAGTCGCCCCACGCGACGCTCGTGCGGATGACGTTCGTGTAGGACCCGCAGAAGTCCGGGCCGCCGCCGCCACCACCCGACGCCTGCCAGTTGACGGAGACGCCGGCGGCGGTCCCGGTGCCGAACGAGTTCGTGCCGGCGACGTAATAGGTGACTTCGCCCGCGGCGGTCGCGGACGCGATGCAGGTCGACGCCGTGCTGCCGCTGCAGTTGGTCCAGACGTAGCTCGTCGGCGACCCGTTGCAGGTCGCGGTGAGCGTCACGCTCTGGCCGACGGTCGGCGTCGTGCTGCTCGCCGCGATCGTGCACACCGGCGGCGCCGTGACCGGACCGGTCCAGTTCACGTTGATGCTCGCGAGGTTGCTGGCGCCGGCGCCGTTGGACGCGACCAGCGTGTATTCCTTGGTGCCGGCAACCGTGATCGTGTCGGTGCAGTTCGGCCCGTTGGACACGCAGCCGCTCCAGGCGTAGTTCGTCGGGCTGTTCGTGCACGACGCGGAGATCGTGACCGTCGAGCCGGTGGCCGGCGTCAGGCTGCTGGCCGACAGCGTGCAGGACGGCACCGGCGCTCCGGACTGCCAGTTCACCGCGACATAGGCGATGCCGCCCGTGCCCGATGCGTTCGCAGCCGACACCGAGTACGTCTGCGAGCCGGGGGATGACGACGTCACCGGGCACTGCACGGCCGAGCACGCGACGCCGGTCCAGATGTACGACGTCGGGTTGCCCGTGCACGACGCCGACAGCACGACCTGCGAACCTACGTTCGGGTTGTAGTTGCTCGCGAGCAGCGAGCACACGGGGATCGGGTCCGTGCCGCCGCCGCCGCCACCGCCGCTCCCGGCGCGCCAGTCGACGTCGACGGCCGCCTTCGGGCCCGTGCCCGAGCTGTTGCCGGCCGCGACCGCGTACCGCGCGAAGCCGGCGCTCGACTTGTTGACGCTGCAGGACGACGACGCCGCGGCGCACACCGGCATGATGTTGCAGATCGACTGGATCAGGTAGTCGCACTCGTACCAGTCGTAGCGGTTCGGCGACTGGCTGCAGTTGGCGCTGAGCACGATCGGCGTGCCCGCGGTGGGCGTCGTCGAGCTCGCGCCGAGCGTGCAGATCGGCAGGTTGCCCGGCGTGCCGCCCCAGTTGACGCTCATCGTGACGTCGGGGGCCGGTCCCGCCGCGTTCGACGCGTACAGCGTGTAGCTCTTGTTGCCGGCGGTGGACTGCGTGGTCTGGCACGTCGCGGTCGAGCTGGTGCAGCCGGCCCACACATACTTGGTCGGCGCGTTCGTGCACTGGGAGGTGAGCGTCAGCGTCGCACCCAGGGCGGGCGTCAGGCTGCTGGCGGTGACCGTGCAGTCGGGGGCGCCGGGCGCGGGCGGCGGGACGACCGAGCCGCCGGTCGGCGTGCAGAACGCGATCGGGAAGTTGGGGTTGCCGTCGCCCTCGGGCGTGTAGCCCTTGCCCACCATGTAGAAGAACACGGACGGCTGGTCCGTGTAGCGGTGGTTGACGTCGGGGCGGTTGTTGTAGAGCCGGTTCACGCGGCCCGTGTCGGCCGGGCACGAGCCGTCTGCGTTGACCGGGAACGCGCGAAAGGCCTCGGGCGACTCGAACACCCACGTGTCGGGGAACTTGTTCTTGACGTCCTCGCACTCGGTCGCCTTGGCCGAGTAGAAGTGCGAGTCGATGCCCTTCTCGGGGCGGCCGTAGAAGCGGCACACCGGCACCGAGCCGGCGTACGTGCTGCCCGACTTGACGACGAGGAAACGGTAGCCGGTGCGCGCCCAACCCGGATGCACGCCGGTGTCGAGGTCGGAGATTTCCTTCGGCTCGATCGTGATGAAGTAGTGGTCGAGGCTCGCGTTGTAGAACTCGACCAGCTCGGCCGTCTCGGTCGTCGGGATGGCCGCGGTCGCGGACAGCGACACCGCCGCGAACAGGGCTCCCAGAAGTTTGCGCAATCGCATGTTCAGTCGCCGGGTGCGATCCCGGCAGGAAGAATGGGCAAATGATCCATTATAGGACACCGCACCCTTCCTCGTTGTTCCGCCGGCGGCCGAATTTTGGCCGGCGATCGGGCCGGCACCGGCAGAATCGGCGACCAGTGTCGCCGTTTGGCGTCAGGCGTTCGCCGCGAGCGGCATCGCGTCGGGCTGCTCGACCACCGCGTCGATCGCGCGCGTCTTCTGCTCGAGGCCGCGGACCTGCGCGCGGATCGCCGCTTCCTGCTGCTCCAGTTCGGCGATGCGGTCCTCGAGGTCGCCGCTCGCCTGGTGGATGCGCCTGATGCTGTCGAGCCGGCGGCGCAGCTGCAGGTGATGCTCGCGCACCTGCGTCTCGAGCGGCGACATCACCGCCTTCAACCACGCCTCGACGTCGCGGTTGGCGACCACGTAGAGGTGCTTGACGCGCGAGGCGATCGTCTCGAAGAAGCGGCGCATCAGCGCGAACTTCGCCTTGCTCACCATGTTCCAGAGCGTGTTGAAGTGCGTGTTGTACGCACGCTCGAGCCGTTCGGCCTCCTTCAGATACTTCAGTACCGAGAACGGCGGCGGGTTGAACGGCTCGAGGTTGTGCTCCTTCGCGAAGCGCACGTACATCGCGCGCATCATGTCGTGGATCTCGGCCGACTGCTTCGCCGCGGCGGCGAAGTCGCCGTGGATCTGGCGGAAGAAGTCGCCCATCGCGCCACGCACGCCCTTGGTGAACGGGCTGTCCTCGATCCGGCGCCGCGTCTTCGCCGCGTTGGCGCGCAGCGCCTCGAGGCCGATGTGGTCGAAGAGATCGTTGGTCTGCTGCGTGAACACGTTGCGCAGCGCCGTGTAGCGCGCGAGCCCGCGCTCGAAGAGCTCCTTCTCCTCGCGCACGCGCTCCATCATGTGGCCGACGACGTCCTGGTTCTTGCCGCGCAGCGCTCGCAGCTCGGCGAGCTGCTCGGCGATGCCGGCCACGCGGGCGTCGAGCAGCGCGCGGGCGCCGGCGGCGAGCGAGCGCACCTCGGCCTGCGAGGCCGCACCGACGATGTCGCGCTTGGCCGGAATGAGCTTCTGCGACAGCGACGCCTCGAGCTGCGGCAGCCGGCTCCTGGCGAGCAGCGCGTCGTCGCCGTTGACCTTCGCGGCCAGCGCCTTCTGCGCCGACGCTGCGAACACCTGCGAGGCCGGAATGTCGAGCAGCTGCGCGGTGCTGCGCACCTGGCGCGCGATCTCCGCGTCGACTTCCTCGGGGGACTTAAGGTCGTCCCACAGGCCGTCGATCTTGTTCAGGATCACGATGCGCCCGGCCTTCGTGGCCGGGTCGTCGCCGGCCAGGTGGTCGTTCCAGACTTCGAGGTCGGTCTTGGTGACGCCGGTGTCGGCGGCCAGGATGAACAGCAGCGCGTGCGCGTTCGGCAGCAGATTGAGCGTCAGCTCGGGCTCCGTGCCGATCGCGTTCAGGCCCGGCGTGTCGAGGATCACGAGCCCCTGCTGCAGCAGCGGGTGCGGGAAGTTGATCACCGCGTGCCGCCAGCACGGGATGTCGACGGTGCCCTCGTCGCCGTTCTCGAGCGCCTGCAGGATGTCGTCGTCGCCGTCGCCGTAGAGGCCGTACTTGCGCGCGAGCTCCACCGGTACGCGCTTCACCTGCGACACGCGCGACAGCGCCTCGCCCATCTTCTCGGCCGACGACAGGTCGAGCGGGAACGTGACCCACTCGTCCGCGTAGTTCTTGAACTCCGCGACCGTCGCGTCCTTCAGGCGCGTCTCGATCGGCAGCAGGCGAATCGAGGGCGGCCGCGACCCGTCATACAGGAGCTCGGTCGGGCACATCGTCGTCCGCCCGGCGGACGACGGCAGCAGCCGCTGGCCGAAATCGGCGAAGAAGATCGCGTTGATGAGCTCCGACTTGCCGCGCGAGAATTCGGCGACGAACGCGACGATCAGCTTGTCCTGGTGCAGCCGTTCGAGCAGCTGCTGGATCTTGAGGTCGACCTGCGCGTCGGCTAAGTCCTGGTCGGCGAGCCAGTCGTGCAGCGCGGAAACGCCCGCCGACAGCCGTCGACGCCAGTCGGCGTAGGCCTCGAAGCGTGCCGCCAGGTCGCGGGACGGGATCATGACGTTCCTCGTGCGGGTGGTGGCGCGAACGCCTGCCGACAGCGGGGGCAACTGTAGCATGCGCCTGTGAAGCACAACTCATGCCGAGCCGCGCGCACCCGATGCTGCATAGGCGCCCGCGCGCCGCTGGCGCCGGGCGACTGCCGGAGAACGTCGGGCGGTGCCCGAATCTGGCACGGAATTCGGGCCCGGAGTTGCAGTGCGGGCCGGCAGTCAACGTCGACCCCACCTGCGCCTGCGCATTGCAGTGAAGACCCGACTCATGTTGCATCGCAGCTAAGGGTCAGACCCTCAAGCGAATACCGCGCGCCACCTGCGACCGTTCCGCCGCGCCAACGCTGGCCGCTCGGGCAGCGGTACGGCGAACGCGTGCCGAGCCGCCACCCGAATAGGGCGAAAACCGCACCACGCTCGATGGATGTGATGTTGCGCTGCAGCTAAGGGTCAGACCCCTAGCGCTGGCAGCGCGGACAGTAGAACGACGCGCGCGCGCCGAGCCGCCGCATCCGGATCGGCGCACCGCACACGCGACACGGCTCGCCATCGCGGCCGTAGACGAAGTACTCGAGCTGGAAGTAGCCGGGCTCGCCGCTCGCGTCGACGTAGTCGCGGAGCGTGCTGCCACCCTTGGCGATCGCCTCGGTCAGGACGGTGCGCACCGCGTCCACGAGGCCCGCCAGCCGTGCGCGCGACACCCGGTGCGCGGACAGCGTCGGGCGGATGCCCGCGCGAAACAGCGACTCGTTCGCGTAGATGTTGCCGACGCCGACCACGAGCCTGTTGTCCATCAGCGCGAGCTTGATCGCCGCGCTCCGCGTGCGCGTCGCGCGCCACAGGTAGCCGGCGTCGAACCCGGCGTCGAACGGCTCGGGTCCCAGGATCGCCAGCAGCGGGTGCGCGTCCGCGGGCGCGGGCACCCACAGCATCGCGCCGAACCGGCGCGGATCGTTGTAGCGCAGCACGCTGCCGTCGTCGAGCACGATGTCAACGTGGTCGTGCGGGCGCCGCGCAGGCGCATGGCGGAACACGCGCAGGCTGCCGGTCATCCCGAGGTGAACCAGCAGCGTATCGCTGCCAAATCGAAACAGTAAGTACTTGCTTCGTCGATCGACGGCCGCGACGGTGCGCCCGACCAGCCGCCGGCCCAGGTCGGATGGAACCGGCCACCGGAGCCGGGAGTCGTACACGGCAAGCCGCGCGACCCGCCGGCCGACGACGTGCGGCGCGACGCCGCGTCGCGTCGTTTCGACTTCGGGCAGTTCCGGCATGCGCGGCGGGTGGCGGTAGCGTAGGCGGGCGAAGCCGTCCGCTCGACGATTTCGTCCGCCCGCAGTCTCGAAGGTTGCCGGCTATAGTATTACGGCGTCGCACGGAACCCGCGTCGGGGCCGCGTCCGCCCCACTTGAAGCGAGAAACCATGCCCTTCCTCTCCAGGTTCCCATGCACCGCGCCGGCGCCCTTCCCCCTCCGGACCGCCGCCATCGCGTTCGCTCTGGCCGTGTCCGGCGCCGGGACGGCGTTTGCCCAGCCCGCAACGCCCGGCATCGCACCGCATGCCGCGCCGGCCGTGCGCGACGAAGGCAGCGGCCTCACCGCCGACGTGTTCTACCGACTGCTGCTGGGCGATGTCGCGCTTCAGCGCGGCGAGCGGTCGCTCGCCGCCCGCGCGTACTTCGAGGCGGCGCGCGACGCGCGCGATGCCCGGCTTGCCAGGCGGGCTGCCGAGATCGCGCTTTCCGCGGGAATGCGCGGGCTCGCGCAGGAGTCGGCCAGGCTGTGGGCGGCGCTCGACCCGGCAGCCGAACGTCCGAAGCAGATCCTGGCGGCACTCGCCGCGGGGACCGCGGGCAAGGCGCCGGTCGAAGGTGTCTACGACAGCGACCTCAAGGCGCGGGTCGAGAAGCTCCTCGCCGATGCCGCCGCAACCGATCGCGGTCTCGGCGAGCTTTTCCTGCAACTGAACAGCGCGTTCGGCGAGCTCGACCGCCGGCAGACGTACGAACTCATCCGCGACGTTGCCAAGCCATACCCGAAAAGCCCCGAAGCGCATTTCGCCGTCGCGCTGGCCGCCTACCTTGCGGGCCAGCCGGACAGCCGTACCGACACCACGGCGCTCGAGGAACTCGACCGCGCGCTCGCGCTGAAGCCGGACTGGGAACGAGCGGCGCTGCTGAAGGCGGAGATCCTGGGCCGCAGGAAGCCGGACGAGGCGGTCGCGTACCTCGCGCTTTTCGTCGCGGCCAACCCCAACGCGCGCGCCGCGTCCGGCGCGCTCGCGCAGATGTACGTCGAGCAGCACCGCTACGCCGAGGCCCGCACGATCTTCCAGCGCCTGTGGGACACCGACAAGAACGCGCGCGAGTACCAGTTCGGCGTCGCCGTGCTGACCGTGCAGATGAAGGAGTGGGACCAGGCCGAGGCGCTGTTCTCCGATCTGAAGCGCGCGAACTACGGCGAGAACGGCGCGGTCGAGCTCTATCTCGCGCAGATCGCCGAGGAAACCGGCCGCTACCAGGAAGCGATCGAGCGGTACAAGGCGGTGCCCGAGGGCGAGCGCGCGTGGCTCGCGAAGCTGCGCGTCGCCGCGATGATGGCCAAGCTCGGCAACATGAGCGGCGCGCGCAAGTATCTCGCCGACCTGCCGGCGGTGACGATCGACCAGCGCGTCCAGGTGCGGCAGGCCGAGGCGCAGCTCCTGCGCGACACCGACGACAACAAGGAGGCGCTGGCGGTGCTGACGCAGGCGCTGAAGGAACATCCGGACTCGCCGGAACTGCTGTACGACGCCGCGATGGTCGCGGAGAAGCTCGACCGCATCGACGTCGCGGAGCAGCAGCTGCGGCGCGTCGTCGAATTGAAGCCCGACGACCCGCAGGCGCTCAACGCGCTCGGCTACACGCTGGTCGACCGCACGACCCGCTATGACGAAGGCTACGTGCTGATCGAGAAGGCGTTGAAGCTCGCGCCGAACGACTCGTTCATCCTCGACAGCATGGGCTGGGCGCTGTTCCGCCTCGGCCGCTACGGCGAGGCCGAGACCTATCTGCGGCGCGCCTTCAAGGCGCGCCCGGACGCGGAGATCGCCGCGCACCTGGGCGAGGTGCTGTGGGCGAAGGGCGATCGCGCCGGCGCGCAGGAGGTCTGGCAGTCGCAGTTGAAGACGACGCCGGACAACCCGGTCCTGCTCGAGACGGTACGCCGCCTCGCGCGGTGACCCGGGCGCGCGCGCCGCTGCGCGCGGCGGCGGCAACGTTGCTCCTGGCGGCCCTCGCGGGCTGCGCCTCGGTTGCGCCCGCGCCCGAGACCGCGGCGCTCGCGCCTCCCGGTGCGTCGTTCGACGCGGCCGGACGGCTGTCCGCACGCCGCGGCGCCGACGGCGTGGCCGCGCACTTTGCCTGGTCGCACGCGGAGGATCGCGACCGCATCGACGTCGCGACACCCACCGGGCAGGTGATCGCGCGCATGCAACGCGACGCGGCGGGCATCCGCGTCGAGCGTCCCGACGCGCCGGCGACCGCGTTCGCGGACTGGGGCGCGCTGACGCGCGACGTGTTGGGCGTCGCCATCCCCGTCGACGGTCTCGCCGCGTGGATCCAGGGTGCGCCGGCGCCGGGCGCCGACTACGGCGTCGAGCGCGATGCGGCCGGGCGGCCGCTGGTTCTGCGGCAGCAGGGCTGGGAGATCGTCTACGCGTACGCCGACGCGGATGCAGGCGCGCCGGCACGCCCGTCGCGGCTCGTGATGCGCTACCCGGACAGCGAGCCGGTCGAGGTGCGCGTCGTCGTCGACCGCTGGTCGCTCGCCGACGCGCGGCCGTAGCGTCGCGCCGCCGTTCCATGACGCGCACACCGCCTGCCACGCTGGTCGTCGCCGCACCGGCGAAGGTCAACCTGTTCCTGCACGTGACCGGGCGTCGCGCCGACGGCTACCACACGCTCGAATCGCTGTTCGCGCTCGTCGACCTCGCGGACACGATCACGCTCGCGCACCGCGACGACGGTGCCGTCGTGCGCACGAACGACGTCGCGGGCGTGCCTGCCGGCGACGACCTTGCCGTGCGCGCCGCGCGCGCGTTGCAGTCGGCGGCCCGTGTGCGCGCGGGAGTCGCCATCGGACTCGAGAAGCGCGTTCCGCAGGGCGCAGGCCTGGGCGGCGGCAGCTCGGACGCCGCGAGCGTGCTGCTGGCGCTGAACCGGCTCTGGTCGCTCGACTGGCCGCGCGCGCGGCTGGTCGAACTCGCCGCCACGCTGGGCGCCGACGTCCCGTTCTTCGTGGGCGGCGAGAACGCGCTCGCGCGTGGCATCGGCGACGCGTTGACGCCGGTCACGCTGCCGCCGCTGTGGGTCGCGCTCGCGTTCCCGGGCGCGCACGTGCGGACCGCCGACATCTTCGCGGCGCCCGAATTGACACGTTCGACCGCCTCGGCGAAAATAGACGTCTTTTCCGAGGGTTATGGCCGCAACGACCTTGCGGTCGCCACGGTCGCGAGATTCCCGGAGGTCGCGGAAGCGCTCGCCGCGCTGGCAAGCGTCGCGCCGCAGGCGCGCATGACCGGCTCCGGCGCATGCGTCTTCGCGGCGTGCGCGACGGAGCGCGAAGCGCGTGGCGCTCTGGCGTGCGTGCCGCCGCGCATCGGCCGCCACCTCGCACGGACCCTCGCGCGGCATCCGCTCGCGGGGTTCGCGCCGTAGCACGGAAGTTCAGGTTTCCGCTGGGGAGTCGCCAAGTGGTAAGGCACCGGATTTTGATTCCGGCATTCGTAGGTTCGATCCCTACCTCCCCAGCCATTTCCCGTCGCCGCCACGCCGTCGAGCCGCGCCTGTCCAGCGGCTTTTTCGTTTCCGATTTCGGATAGACTCGCGGTCGGAACCATTCCGGCAGCGCAATCCCCATGGCATTCGAACGGATGCGGATCTTCGCGGGCAACGCGAACCCGAAGCTCGCGGAGGCGGTCTGCCGCCACCTGAACGTCAGCCTCGGCCGCTGCGCCGTCGGCAGGTTCTCCGACGGCGAGGTCATGGTCGAGTTGATGGAGAACGTCCGCGGGCGCGACGCGTTCGTGCTGCAGTCGACGTGCGCGCCGACCAACGACAACCTGATGGAGATCATGGTGATGGTCGACGCGCTGAAGCGCGCGTCGGCCGCGCGCATCACCGCGGCGATCCCGTACTTCGGGTATGCGCGGCAGGACCGGCGCCCGCGTTCCGCGCGCGTCGCGATCACCGCGAAGGTCGTCGCCGACATGCTGTCGACGGTGGGCGTGGACCGCGTGATGGTGATGGACCTGCACGCCGACCAGATCCAGGGTTTCTTCAACATCCCGGTCGACAACATCTACGCCACGCCCATCCTGCTGGGCGACCTGTGGAAGCGCAACTACGAGAACCTGATCGTCGTGTCGCCCGACGTGGGCGGCGTCGTGCGCGCGCGCGCGATCGCCAAGCGCCTCGACTCGGATCTCGCGATCATCGACAAGCGGCGCCCGAAGGCGAACGTCGCGGAGGTGATGAACATCATCGGCGACGTCCAGGGCCGCACCTGCGTGATCATGGACGACATGGTCGACACCGCGAACACGCTGTGCAAGGCTGCCACCGCGCTGAAGGAGCACGGCGCGGTGAAGGTCGTCGCGTACTGCACGCATCCGGTCCTGTCGGGCGGCGCGGTGGCCCGGATCGCCGAATCCGATCTCGACGAGCTGGTCGTCACCGACACGATTCCGCTCACGGCCGAAGCGCAGGCGCTGCCGCGCGTGCGCCAGCTCTCGTGCGCGCAGCTGCTCGCCGAGACGATGACGCGGATCTCCAACGAGGAGTCCGTCTCGTCGCTGTTCACCGACTGAGCTTGGCTTCGGCCGGCTTTTCGGGTTATAATTCAAAGCTTTCCCGCCACGGGGCCCGGAACACGGGCCGGCGCTGGCGGTTGTCGCCCATCGAGGCAACCTTGAGGCGGACGAGCCTTCGCGACCGATCCCGTCGGCGCGGCAGGCGAGGCCGCAGACAACCGGAGCATCCATGAACATCGAATTCACCGCGTTTCCGCGCACGTCCGAAGGACGCGGCGCCTCCCGCCGCATGCGCCGCGCCGGCAAGGCCCCCGGCATCGTCTACGGCGGCACCGCCCAGCCGACGCCGATCGAGCTCGACCACAACGCGCTCTTCCACGCGCTGCGCAACGAGGCGTTCCACTCGTCGATCCTGACGATGAAACTCGACGGCGCCGCGACCAAGGTGCTGCTGCGCGACGTGCAGATGCACCCGTTCCGCAACGAGATCCTGCACGTCGACTTCCAGCGCGTCGACGAGAACCGCAAGATCCACATGAAGGTGCCGCTGCACTTCGTCAACGGCGAGGTCTCGCCGGCGGTCAAGCTGTCGGGCGCCATCGTCAGCCACGTGACGCCGGAGCTCGACATCAGCTGCCTGCCGAAGGACCTGCCGGAGTTCATCGAGGTCGATCTCTCGCAGCTCGAGGTCGGCCACTCGATCCACGTGTCGGCGGTCAAGCTGCCGCCGGGCGTCTCCGTCGTGCCGCACGGCAGGACCGACCCGGTCGTTGCCGCGGCGATCGTGCCGCGTGCGCACACCGAGACCGAGGAAGCGGCGGCAGGCGCCGAAGGTGCTGCCGCAGCCGCGGCCGCGCCGACGGAGGCCGAGGCCAAGGCCCCCGAGAAGAAGGAAGAGAAGAAGGACGACAAGAAGAAGTGACCGGCGCCGCGGCACGACGCGAGAGGCCCGCCCGGAACGAGCGGGCCTCTTTCGTTTCCGCGCCACTTCCGATGAAACAGCCCCCACGCTCGCTACGCTCGCTGCCCCCCGGGACGTCCTCGCGCGCGGGGCGAAGCCCAGGCTCGCAGAGCGCGTCCGCGCGCGAGGACGACGGCCGACACGAGGCGCCTCGACTAACGTGCCCGGCCAATGAGGCCGTGGCAGGTCAGTCGCTCGGGACGGCCCTTCGCGACTAGGATGAAACGGCCCCCACGCTCGCTGCGCTCGCTGCCCCCCGAGGGGGTAGGTCAGTTCCTCGGGACGGCCCTTCGGAACTGACATGGCAGAACCCATCCGACTCGTCGTGGGCCTCGGCAACCCGGGCCGCGAGTACGCGCGCACGCGGCACAACGCAGGCTATCGGTTCGCCGACGCGCTCGCCGCGCAACTCGGCACGACGTTCGCCGCCGAGGCGAAGTTCGCCGGGGACCTCGCGAAGGCCGGCGACCTGCGCATCCTGAAGCCCACGACGTACATGAACCTGTCGGGGCGCGCCGTGGCGGCGGTCGCGCGCTTCTTCGCCATCGCACCCGAAGCGATCCTGGTCGCGCACGACGAGCTCGACCTCCCGGCCGGCGACGCGAAGCTCAAGTTCGGCGGCGGCCACGCCGGGCACAACGGGCTGCGCGACGTCGTCCCGCAGCTGGGCACCCCCGAGTTCTGGCGGCTGCGGATCGGCATCGGACACCCGCGCGACTCCGAAGTGCCGCAGCAGGACGTGGCGGACTGGGTGCTGCAGCCGCCGCGGGCGGAGGAAGCCGGTCCGATCGACGACGCGGTCGCCCGCGCGCTCGCCGCGTGGCCGGACATTGCCGCCGGCGACATGAAGCGTGCGATGACGGCATTGCACACGCGGCCGGGGGCGCCCGAGTGAAGCGGGAATTTCACAAAGAGACGCAGAGACCCCGAGAAGACCTTGACTCTCTCGGCGTCTCTGTGCCTCTTTGTGAGAACTTCTTGCGAATGGACGAACGATGAGCCTCAAATGCGGCATCGTCGGCCTGCCCAACGTCGGCAAGTCGACCCTCTTCAACGCGCTGACCAAGGCCGGCATCGCGGCCGAGAACTATCCGTTCTGCACGATCGAGCCCAACGTCGGCATCGTCGAGGTGCCGGACCCCCGGCTCGCGGTACTCGCGGCGATCGCGAAGCCCGAGAAGGTGATTCCGGCCGTCGTGGAGTTCGTCGACATCGCGGGCCTCGTCGCCGGCGCGTCGAAGGGCGAGGGCCTCGGCAACCAGTTCCTCGCCAACATCCGCGAGACCGACGCGATCGCGCACGTGGTTCGCTGCTTCGAGGACGACAACGTCGTCCACGTGGTCGGCAAGGTGAACCCGGTGTCCGACATCGAGACGATCAACACCGAGCTCGCGCTCGCCGACCTGGCGACGGTGGAGAAGCAGCTCGCGAAGTACGAGAAGACGGCGCGCGCCGGCGGCGACAAGGAGGCGCAGCGGATCGTCGCGGCGCTTGCGAAGGTCGAGCCCGTGCTTAACCAGGGACGGCCCGCGCGCACGGCGGACCTGTACGCCGAGGAGCGCGACGTGCTGCGCCAGTTCTTCCTGCTGACGATGAAGCCGGCGATGTACGTGGCCAACGTCGCCGAGCACGGCTTCCACGACAACCCTCTGCTGGCGGCGGTCGAGGCGCACGCGAAGACCGAGGGTGCGCCGGTGGTCGCCGTGTGCGCGGCGATGGAGGCGGAGATCGCCGGCCTCGACGCCGAGGACAAGCAGGTGTTCCTGGACGACATGGGCATGACCGAGCCGGGCCTCGACCGCGTCATCCACGCCGGGTACGCGCTGCTCGGCCTGCAGACGTACTTCACGGTAGGCCCGAAGGAGGTCCGCGCGTGGACGATCCACGTCGGCGACACGGCGCCGCAGGCCGCGGGCGTCATCCACACGGACTTCGAGAAAGGCTTCATCCGCGCCGAGGTCACGTCCTACGCCGACTTCGTGGCCTGCAAGGGCGAACACGGCGCGAAGGAGGCCGGGAAGATGCGGCTCGAAGGCAAGGAGTACGTCGTCCGCGACGGCGACGTCATGCACTTCCGCTTCAACGTCTGAAACGTTCTCCGTGCGAGTGCGCGCGTTCGTCGCCGTGGCCGCCGCGCTGCTCGCGGCGTGCGCGTCCACGCCGCGCCTCGAGCCGCCGAAGGTTGCCGTCGAGCGCGTCCGCATCGACCGGCTCACGCCCGCGGACGCGCGCTTCACCGTGTTCGTCGCGGTCGCGAACCCGAACGACCGGGAAATCGCCGTCGACGCGATCGCGGCCGACATGAGGATCGAGGACGTGCCGGTCGGCGCCGCCCGGCTCGCAGCGCCGGTGCGCGTGCCCGCTCGCGGTGCGGCGACCGCGGAGCTCTCGGCGCGCGCGACACTGGCGGCGGCGCTCGAGGCGGCGGCGGCGATCGCCCGCCGCGCGGAAGGTGCCGGCGGGCGGCTGCCGCCCGTGCGCTATGCTGTATCCGGCACCGCCACGATCGGCGGCGGCAACCCGATCCCGTTCTCGCGCACCGGAGAAATCGGCTGGCCGCACGGCGCCCCGGCCTCGCCATGACGCTCAAGTTCACCAAGATGCAGGGCTTAGGCAACGACTTCGTCGTGCTCGACGGCGTCCGCCAGCGCGTGGACCTCGACCCCGCGCGCGTGCGCGCGCTCGCCGACCGCCACTTCGGCGTCGGCTGCGATCAGGTGCTGGTCGTCGAGCCCGCGCAGGGGGACGCCGACTTCCGCTACCGGATCTTCAACGCGAGCGGCGAGGAGGTCGAGCACTGCGGCAACGGCGCGCGCTGCTTCGTCAAGTTCGTCCGCGACCAGGGGCTCACGGCCAAGCGCGAGATCCGCGTCGAGACGAAGAACGGGCTGATCGTGCCGCGGCTCGAAGCCGACGGCCAGGTCACCGTAGACATGGGCGCGCCGCGGTTCGCGCCCGCGGACGTGCCGTTCGCAAGCGGCACGGGCGCGGTGGCGGAGCCGCTCGACGTCGACGGAACGATCGTGCTGGTGTCCGTGCTGTCGATGGGCAACCCGCACGCCGTGCAGGCGGTCGCCGACGTCGACGCGGCGCCGGTGACCACGCAAGGTCCCCGGATCGAACATCACCCCCGCTTTCCGGAGCGAGTGAACGCCGGCTACATGCAGGTCGTCGATCGCGCTAACATTCGCCTGCGCGTCTGGGAGCGCGGGGCCGGCGAGACGCTCGCGTGCGGGACCGGTGCCTGCGCCGCCGTCGTGGCCGGCATCCGACGCGGGCTGCTCGATGCCCGCGTCGCGGTTCGTGCGCGCGGAGGGGAACTCGTCGTCGGCTGGGCTGGCGTGGGCGCGCCGGTCATGATGACGGGGCCCGCGGTGACGGTGTTCGAGGGGACGTGGCCGGGCTGACAGGCGCGGGCACGAAGCGGCTACAACGAGAATCGACGCGGGACAACATCGCATGGACGCAGCGGCCGTCGCCGACTACCTGAAGCACAACCCGGGCTTCTTCGAGGACTACGCCGACGTGATCGCGGAGATCTTCGTGCCGCACCCGCACGGCGGGCACGCGATCCCCATCGCCGAGCGGCAGATCGTCACGCTGCGCGAAAAGGTCGCCGAGCTCGAGGCGAAGTTTCGCGAGCTGGTCTCGTACGGGACCGAGAACGACCAGATCAGCGAGAAGGTTCACCGTTCGACGCTCGCGCTGTTCGCCGCGCCGGACCTCGAGACGACGCTTGCCGTGCTCTACCACAGCCTGAAGGAGGACTTCGGCGTGCCGCAGGTCGCGGCGCGGCTGTGGGGTCGGGTGCCCGAGCAGTCGTACCTGCCCGAGCTCGCGGCGACGTCGACCGAGATCCGCCACTACGCCGACCAGCTGGGCCAGCCGTATTGCGGCCCGGTCGCGCCGTTCGAGTCGCGCGAGTGGTTCGAGGATGGCGACATCCTGCAGTCGTTCGCCTACCTGCCCCTGCGCACCGCGCACACGTTCGGCGTGCTGGCGCTGGGCAGCCCCGATCCGGACCGCTTCCATCCGGGCATGGGCACGCTCTACCAGACGCGGCTCGCCGAGCTCGCGAGCGTCGCGACCGCGCGGTTCCTCCCCGCGTCGTAGCCGCCGCCCAGGGGCCACGTGGCCAAGCGCGAGAACGCCTCCGCCGGTCTCGCGACCATCGCTGCGGTGAACGCGCCGCTGCTCGCCGCGTTCACCCGGCACCTCGCCCCGCAACCGGCGCACACGCGCGACGCGTACGTGCGCGACGTGACGCGGCTCGCGCTGGCCGCGGGCGACGCGGCGCTCCCGTCGCTGAAGCGTGCGCAGCTCGCGCGCATCCTCGCGTCGCTGCACGCGAAGGGACTGTCCGGGCGCAGCCTCGCGCGCATGCTGTCCGCGTGGCGGGCGTTCTACCGCTTCCTGCTGGATCGCGATCGGGCGCTGGCCGAGGATCCGTGCGCGGGATTGAAGGCGCCGAAGTCGGGCAAGCGGCTGCCGGCGGCGCTCACCCCCGACGAGGCCGTGCGGCTGGTGACGATCGGCGGCGACGACCCGGTGAGCGTTCGCGACCGCGCGTTGCTCGAACTCGCGTACTCGTCGGGACTGCGGCTGTCCGAGCTCGCCGGCCTCGACGTCGACCGCGTCGACCTGACCGGCGGCGAGGTCCGCGTGTGGGGCAAGGGCGCGAAGGAGCGGGTGGTGCCGGTCGGCGCCGCCGCGCGGGACGCCATCGCGGCGTGGCTCGTGCAACGCGCCGCGCTGCCGGTCGGCGACGAACGCGCGCTGTTCGTCGGCGCCTCCGGCCGCCGGATGTCGGGCCGGACGATCGAGCGGCGGGTCGCCGCGTGGGCGATCCGGCAGGGGCTCGACCACCACGTCCACCCGCACATGCTGCGCCACTCGTTCGCGTCGCACGTGCTGCAGTCGTCGGGCGACCTGCGCGCCGTGCAGGAGATGCTCGGCCACGCGTCGATCGCCAGTACGCAGGTCTACACGCACCTCGACTTCCAGGCGCTGGCGAAGGTCTACGACGCCGCGCATCCGCGCGCCAGGCGCAAACGCCAGGGGTCTGACCCTTAACATGCACTCGAATGCATGTTAAGGGTCAGACCCTTATGACGCCGGCATCGGCGGTTGGCTCAGTCGGTGCGGCGCACGACCCCGGGGAGCCACGGCAGGTCGGTCGCGCCGATGTCCTTGCCTTCCTGCTTGAGCAGCGCGGTCACCTGTCCGCGGTGATGCGTCGCGTGCTGGAAGAGATGCGTGGCGGCGACCCACGCCGGCAGCCGCCGCAGGCGGCCGTCCGCGGCGGCCCGATACTCGACCGCGGACGCGAGCCAGTCGCGCGGCAGCGCGCCTGCCCAGTCGAGGATCGCGGTGTCCGTCGCCTCGCGCTCGGCGAGCAGTGCCGCAAAGTCCTCGAACATGTCGGCGCCGTAGGCGGCGACCGTGCACGGCGAGCCGGTGAAGCGGCCGAGCCACACGCGGTCGCCCCACAGGATGTGATTGAGCGTGCGGTGGATCGAGCCGAAGAAGGCACCGCGGTCGCGCTTGCGCGCGTCGTCGGCGAGTTCGCCGGCGCACGCGTACAGCCGCTCGTTCATCCACCGGTTGTAGCGCGCGAGGAGCTGGCAGTACTCGACGGAGATCATGGCGCGGCGATTGTAGCGAACCCGCGATCCTGAGGGCCGGGCCGCCGCCCCGCGCTCGTCCGGACCGACCCGTGGCCGTGGACGACTCGATCCCTCGTCGCGGCGCCCGGCGGGATTTGCCGGCGATGGCGGCCGCCGTGATCCGTCGTCGCTGCGCTCGTCGGGATTCACCCGGAAGTGCGTTGGGTGAAAAAAGCGGGGCGCTTGCGCGCCCCGAATAGCCACTGAGGAGAGACTGCGGGGAGGAGGAGGATCCCCGTACTACGCGCGGGCGGCGGAGGAGGGAGCCGCCCGCGCGTAACTGGTGCCGCCGGTACGACGATCAGCTGCGGTACGCCGACTCGCCGTGCGACGTGATGTCGAGACCTTCGCGCTCTTCCTCTTCCGGCACGCGCAGGCCGATGGTCAGGTCGACGACCTTGTAGCAGACGTAGGCGACCACGCCCGACCAGACGACGGTGAGCCCGACGCCCTTGGCCTGGACCAGCAGCTGCTCGCCGTAGCTCGTATAGCCCGTCTTGCCGGTGACCCAGTCGACCACCATGCCGGGCCCGCCCAGGTCCGGTGACACGAAGATGCCGGTGAGCAGCGCGCCCAGGATGCCGCCGACCGCGTGCACGCCGAACACGTCGAGCGTGTCGTCGACCTTGAGCATGTGCTTCAGGCCGTTGACGCCCCAGAGGCAGACGAGGCCCGCCAGCGTGCCGATCACGAACGCGCCCGGGATGCCGACGTTGCCGGCCGCCGGGGTGATCGCGACGAGGCCCGCGACCGCCCCCGACGCCGCACCGAGCATCGACGGCTTGCCCTTGAACATCCACTCGCCGAACGTCCACGCCAGCACCGCGCACGCCGTCGCCAGGAACGTGTTGATGAACGCGAGAACGGCGAAGTTGTTGGCCTCGAGCGCCGAGCCGGCGTTGAAGCCGAACCAGCCGAACCACAGCAGCGAGGCGCCCATCATCGTCATCGGCAGGTTGGCCGGCGCCATCGACTCGCGGCCGAAGCCGATGCGCTTGCCCAGCACGTACGCGCCGACGAGGCCGGCGATGCCGGCGTTGATGTGGACGACCGTGCCGCCGGCGAAGTCGAGCGCGCCCCACTGCCAGATCAGCCCCGCCTTCGCGTTGGTCGCGTCGACGACGCTCGCCGCCGTGTACGCGTCCGGGCCGGCCCAGAACCACACCATGTGCGCGATCGGCAGGTACGAGAACGTGAACCACAGCACGGCGAACGCGAGCACCGCCGAGAACTTCACGCGCTCGGCGAACGCGCCGAGGATCAGGCACACGGTGATCGCCGCGAACGTCGCCTGGAACGCGACGAACAGCAGCTCGGGGATCGGCGTGTTCTTCGAGAACGTCGCCGCCATCGCGAACTCGCCCTTCGCCGAATCGAACGTGCCGTTGAGGAACAGCCGGTCGAGCCCGCCGAAGAACGCGTTGCCCTCGGTGAACGCGATGCTGTAGCCGTAGACGCACCACAGCACGGTGATCAGCGAGAACACGACGAACACCTGCATCAGCACCGACAGCACGTTCTTGCTGCGCACCATGCCGCCGTAGAACAGCGCGAGGGCCGGGATGCTCATCATCAGCACCAGCGCCGTGCACACGAGCAGCCACGTCACGTCGCCCTTGTTGGGCGTCGGTGCCGCCGCAGCGGCAGACGCTTCGGCGGCGGCAGGCGCTGCGCTCGTCGCTGCCGCGGCGGCCGGAGCGGCCGCCTCGGGCGCCTTGTCCTGGGCCGCGACGGGCGCCGTCAAGCCCAGCGCGCCGACCATGGCGAGAAGTACGAGTAGCTTTTTCATCGTGCGCTCCCTCTACAGCGCGTCCGCGCCGGTCTCGCCGGTGCGGATGCGCACGACCTGCAGCAGGTCGAATACGAAGATCTTGCCGTCGCCGATCTTTCCGGTGTTCGCCGCCTTCTCGATCGCTTCGATGACGCGCTCGAGCAGGTCGTCCTTGATCGCGGCCTCGATCTTGACCTTGGGCAGGAAGTCGACGACGTACTCGGCGCCGCGGTAGAGCTCCGTGTGGCCCTTCTGGCGGCCGAAGCCCTTGACTTCGGTGACGGTGATGCCCTGCACGCCGATCGCCGACAGGGCCTCGCGGACCTCGTCGAGCTTGAACGGCTTGATGATGGCGGTAACGAGTTTCATGGTTCCCCCGCAAGTGCGCGGCGACGCCTTTGCCGCCGCGCGGTGATGTCGTCAGAACGTCTTCTGGATGTACCCGACGACCTGGGTGTCGCTGATGTCCTTGCCGAAGCGGTTCGTGTAGAGCGCGCTCTCGGCATCGGTGCCGGTGACCACGAGGCCGACGGTCAGGCCCATCACGTCGGTGGCCACGCCTGCCTTCCAGTCGGTGTAGCTGTACGCGCCCCAGCTCTTGTACGACTGGTACCCGACGTGTCCGATCAGCGTGATCTTGCCGATGTAGTCGTTGACCTTGTCGACGACGTCCCAGTTGAGGTTGCCCTCGACGTAGTACGAGCCGTCGGAGTCGGGGAAGCCGAACGTGTCGCTGACCGCGTAGCTGTACTTGACGCCCAGCATCTTCCACGTCAGGCCCGCGTAGAGCTCGGTCGTGTTGGGCTTCGTGTAGCCCTCCGGGTAGGTGCCCGGATACCAGTAATAGATGGCGCCGAAGTCGGCGACGAAGTCCGAGGGCAGCGCCCACTTGTAACCGCCGTAGAAGTCGAGTTCGAGGCTCGACGACACGTCCGGGTTGCCGTCGGACAGCCAGCTGATGTTCGACCCCCACGCGCCGAGATAGAAGCCGCTCTTGTGGCCGAGGTCGAGGCCGCCCTGCAGCGCGGGCTTTTCGTTCGTCTGCGAGATCCCGCGGAACACGTACTGGCTGTACAGGCCGACGTTGCCGGTGAGCGCCCAGGCGGGTTCGGCTGCGGCGGCCGGCGCCGGGGTTTGCGCCAGCGCGCCGCCGGTGAACAGCGCGGCGAGCGCCGCGGCCGCGGCCGTGCTACGGAGGTGTAGCTTCTGGTTCATGTCGGAGTCCTCGATGGTTGGAAACGGAACAAGGATTTGCAGAACTCCGACAGCATTTCGTGTGCCACTGCAACAAAGCACAATAAATCAATAGGTTATTGTACTTTTTCGACCTCTCCGTCAAGCGTTCGACCAGTTTCCGCACCGATTTGGTGCGCGACGTGCGCGCGGTCGCACAAACGCGGGGCAGAGGCGACGGCGGCGCGGATGGGCATTCCGATCACCCAAGCCTCGCAGGGCGACGACCACGCCCCCTTTGCTAGACTCGGCTCGAATCGGGTGACGGCACCGGCGCGGCGCTCCACGCCCCGATCCCCATGCACGGAGGCACGATGCTCAATCTCAACAGCAAGACGCTCGACGACCTGGCCGCGAAGATCGGCGCCGCGGTCGCCGCCAGCCCCGCGAAGGACATCGAGAAGAACGTGAAGGCGCTGCTGCAGGGCGGCCTCGCGCGGCTCGACGTCGTCACGCGCGCGGAGTTCGAGACGCAGACCGCGGTGCTGCAGAAAACGCGCGAGAAGCTCGAGCGCCTCGAGGCGCGCGTGGCCGAGATCGAAGCGCCCGGCGCGCCGCCGGCGGCGCACCAGCGGTGAGGCTCCGTTACGTCGACTACGTCTGGCGCGCGCGGCGCATGCCTGCCGCCGCCGTCCCCGCTTGCGCGCGGACGACGGCTGCGCAGGCATCCTGCGACGGGGTAACGCCGCCCCGAGGCTTCACCACCAGCGCCGCGCGCGCGGGGGCGCCGCGCACGAACGCGGATGCGGGGACCTGCCGGCGTCTTGGAAGCGCGTTGGGGAGCGTCGCCGGCGGCGCCGGGTCGCGTCAGGCGTCGCGTGCGCGCGCGACGAGCGCGTCCGGTACTTCGATGCCCGCGGCCTCGGCGCGGCGCCGCAACGCCTCGCGGCGCGCGCCCGGCAGGCGGACGTCCGCGTCCTTCGCCATCTCGGCCACCAGCACGTCGAGGCGGTCGAGGTACGCGTCGGCGCCGGCGAGCGCACCGGGGTCGATCACGACGAACGCCTGGCCGATGCCCGGGCGGTTGCCCTCGTCGACGAAGAAGCTCGACGCCTCGAAACCGTAGCGACCGCCGATCAGCGCCGTCACGAGCAGTTCGACGACCAGCGCGAGCATCGCGCCCTTCGGCGAGGACACCGCGCCGATCGGCAGCATCGAGCCCTCGAGCGCGGCCTTCGCGTCGGTCGTCGGGTGGCCCCGTGCGTCGAGCGCCCAGCCGGGCGGGATCGGCTTGCCCTCCTTTGCCGCGACCATCACCTTCCCGCGCGCGACCTCCGACAGGCTCAGGTCGACGAGCAGGGGATCCGCGCCGCGCCGCGGGAACACGGCCGCGATCGGGTTGGTGCCGAAGATCGCGTGCCGGCCGCCCGCGGCGGGCATCGCGGCGGGCGAATTCGCGAAGCCCAGGCCGACGAACCCGGCCGCCGCGACCGGCCGCAGATGATCGACGAGGACGCCGCAGTGGTGACTGCGCACGACACCGGCGTACGCGACGCCGTGCGCGCGCGCCGCGGCAATCGCCTCGCGGACCGCGAGCTCGCAGGCGGGGAACGCGAGGCCGCTCGCTGCGTCTACTACGATCGCGCCACCCTTGCGGCGGACGACCGAAGGCACCGCGGCGCCGTCGACGCGCCCATTGGCGAGGTGCGTCGCGTACTGGGCGACGCGCGCCAGGCCGTGCGAGCCCAGGCCCTGCGTTTCCGCGAGCACGAGCGCGCGCGCGGTGGATTCGGCCATCGCCGGCGCGGCGCCGGCGCGCGCGAGCACGCGCGCGACGAGCGCTCGGGCCTCGTCGACCGGGAGCTTCACGCCAGCGCCTCCAGCACCTTGTCGGCGATCAGGAAGCTCACGCGCTCGTTCGCCTCGGCGGTGACGCCGGCGACGTGCGGCGTCAGGATGAGGTTCGGGCAGTCCTCGAAGTGCGGCGACGCCGGCAGCGGCTCGGCGGCGAACACGTCGATCGCCGCGCCCGCGAGGTGACCGTCCTTCAGTGCGCGCACGAGCGCGACCTCGTCGACGATGCCGCCGCGTGCCGTGTTGACGAGCACCGCGCCCGGCTTCATCGACGCGATGCGCGCGGCCGAGAAAAGGTTCCGCGTCGACTCGACGAGCGGCACGTGCAGGCTCACGACGTCGGCGGCGCGGACGACCTCGTCGAGCCCCGCCGCACGCACGCCGGCCGCAGCGTAGGCCGGGTGGCCCGCGCCCAGAAGCGGGTCGTGCGCGATCACCTCCATGCCCAGCGCCCGCGCCCGCGTCGCGGTGAGTTGCCCGATCGAGCCGAAGCCGACGAGGCCCAGCGTCTTGCCGGCGGTCTCGCGCCCGGCCGACAGCGCGGCGCGCGGCCACTTGCCGGAAGCGACGGCGGCGGACGACAGGTAGGCGCCGCGCAGCAGGACCAGCGCAGTGCCGACCACGTACTCGGCGACCGCCAGCGCGTTGGCGCCGGTCGCCGGGATCACCTTCATTCCCTTCGCTTCGCAGGCGGCCACGTCGATGTTGTCGAGGCCCACGCCCAGGCGCCCGACGACGCGGCAGCGCGCGAGCGCGTCGACCAGCGCGCCGCGCACCTGCGTGCGGTTGCGCACGACGATCGCGTCGCATGTGCCCGCCTCGCGCGCGAGGCGCGGCGCGTCGTCGACGAGCGCCGCGTCGTAGAGCACGTCGTGGCGCGCGGCGAGCGTCGCGACTGCGCGCTCGTCCATGAACTCGGTGACGACGATGCGGCTCATCGCGCGGCCCCGCCGGATCCCGCCCCGACCTTCGCGATGCCGATCAAGCGCTCTCGTAGAGGCGCGTGAGCACGAACTCGCGGTGCCCGAGCGCCTCGGCCGCCGTCAGCCGGCCGTTCGCGGTGCGCAGCATGCACTCGAGCAGCCGGTCGCCGGCCTGGTCCAGCGTGATCTCGCGCTGCAGCAGCCCCGTCACGTCGACGTCGATGTGCTCGCTCATCGTCCGCACGGTGCGCGGGTTCGCGCAGACCTTGATCACCGGCAGGATCGGGTTGCCGATCACGTTTCCCTGCCCGGTCGGGAAGAAGTGCACGACGTAGCCCGACGCCGCGCACAGCGTCACCATCTCCGCGGCGGCGCTCGACGAGTCCATGAACCAGAGCCCCGGGTGCGTCGGCGTCTCCGCCTTGTCGATCACGCCGTCGACCGTGCACTTCTTGCCGATCTTCTGGATGTTGCCGAGCGCCTTCTCCTCGATCGTCGTCAGTCCGCCCGCGATGTTGCCCTTGGTCGGCTGGCTGTCCGACAGGTCGCTCGTCTTGTGGCGGTCGATGACCTGCTGGTAGCGGTCGAACATGAACATGAAGCGCTCGCGCACCGCGTCGTTCGCGCAGCGCGCCGCGACGATGTGCTCGCCGCCGGTGAGCTCGGTCGTCTCGCCGAAGCACAGGTAGTTGCCGAGCGGATGCAGCTTGTCGAAAGCGTTGCCGACGGAAGGGTTGGCGCCGCAGCCGCTCGTCGTGTCGCTCTCGCCGCACTTCGTGCTCACCCACAGCTCGGCGACCGGGCAGCGCTCGCGCTGCTTCTCGCTCGCCCACTGGACGTACTCGCGCGCCGCCTTGCTCGCCCGCATGATCGTGTCGTGGTCGCCGTGCAACTCGATGCCGAAGCCGCAGACGGGCTTGCCCGTCGCCTTGATGCCGTCGACGACCTTCTGCGTCCAGCCGTCCTCGATGCCGATCACGACGACCGCCGCGACGTTCGGGTTGCAGCCGGCGCCGATCAGCGTCCGGAAGTGCAGATCGAGGTCCGCGCCGAACTGCAGCCGTCCGTACGGGTGCGGGATGGCCA
>JADJWJ010000012.1 GCA_016716425.1 Betaproteobacteria bacterium | reverse complement strand
CCCGGCGTCATCCCGAGGTTCGCAGCAACGAGGGATCCGCTCGTACGCAACGCGATGATTCGCGGCAGAAGCAGATCCCTCGCAGCGCTCGGGATGACACCGGGACGTGGATTTGGCACGCATTCGCTAAATCCACCAGACAGGGACGGGGGTCGCCGGGATTCCGGCGGCACCAGAATCGTCCGGCGCAGGGGGGCCGGGGTGGGCGCGGACTACGTGCCGAGCCCCACCCACCGCATGACGCCGCAGCCCGTACGCGACGACGCCGACCACGGCCACGCCGCCGGCCCAGTACGCGACCAGCCAGCCCACGCGCCGCGCCCACTCGCGCCGCCGCAATCCACGCGCCGCTCCCGCGTCGCCCGTCATCAGTGGTACGTGTCCGCCGCGTCGGTCTTGCCGCGGAACACCCAGTAACCCCACGCCGTGTACCCGAGGATCAGCGGAATGATGAGGAGCGCGCCGACCAGCGCGAAGCCCTGGCTCTGCGGCGGCGCCGATGCCTCCCAGATCGTGATCGCCGGCGGGATGATGTGCGGGAACAGGCTGATGCCGAGCCCGCTGTAGCCCAGGAAGAGTCAGGCACAGCGTCAGCACGAACGGGCCGGCGTGCGGCTGCCCGCGCAAGGCGACGACGAGCCGCCACGCAGCGACCGCGACCAGCAGCGGCACCGGCGCGAACCAGACGATGTTCGGAAACGTGAACCACCGCTGCGCGATCTCGCGATGCGTGAGCGGCGTCCACACGCTGATCGCGACGATGACCGCGAGCAGCACGAGCGTCAGCGGCTGCGCCAGCGCGATCATCCGCCGCTGCAGGTCGCCCTTGGTCTTCATCACGAGCCACGTGCTGCCGAGCAGCGCGTACGCGGCGACGAGCCCCACGCCCGTGAAGACGGAAAACGGCGTCAGCCAGTCGAGCGGGCCGCCGGCGTAAGCGCGGTTCACCACCGGGATGCCGCCGATGAAGCCGCCGAGGGTTGCCCCCTGGAAGAACGTCGCCGCGACCGAGCCGCCGATGAACGCCTTGTCCCACCAGTGCCGCGTGGCGTCGCTCGCCTTGAACCGGAACTCGAACGCGACGCCGCGGAAGATGAGGCCCAGCAGCATGAAGATCAGCGGCAGGTAGAACGCCGAGAGCACGACCGAGTACGCGAGCGGGAACGCCGCCAGCAGCCCGGCGCCCCCGAGCACGAGCCACGTCTCGTTGCCGTCCCACACTGGCGCGACGGTGTTCATCATCACGTCGCGGTCGGCCTTGTCGCGGAAGAACGGATAGAGGATGCCGATGCCCAGGTCGAACCCGTCCATCACGACGTACATCATCACGCCGAACAGGATGATGACGGCCCAGACCAGCGGGAGGTCGATGCCCATCGCGTCAGCCCCGCGTCGCCGTGGGCGCGGCCGCGCCGACCGCCGGCGCGGCGGACAGCGGCCGCATCGGGTGCCGCGCCTGCCCGGGGCCGCCGCCTTCCGGTCCGCCCTCGCCCGACGCGGCCGGGCCCACGGCGATCAGCCGCAGCATGTAGACCAGGCCGGCGCCGAACACGACGAAGTAGACGACGACGAACAGCGCGAGCGTCACCGACAGCTCCACCGGCCCGTGCGGCGACACGCCATCGGCCGTGCGCATCAGGCCGTAGACGACCCAGGGCTGCCGGCCGATTTCCGTCGTGTACCAGCCGGCGAGGATCGCGACCACACCCGCCGGCCCCATCGCGAGCGCCATCCGCAGCAGCGGCCGCGACCTGTACAGCGTGCCGCGCCAGCGCGCCCACGCCGACCACAGGCCGAGCGCGATCATCAGCACGCCCAGGCCCACCATGATGCGGAAGGTCCAGAACACGATCGTCGCGTTGGGCCGGTCCGCGGGCGGGTATTCCTTGAGGCCGGGAAACTGCCCGTCCCACGAGTGCGTGAGGATGAGGCTGCCCAGGCGCGGCACCTCGATCGCCCACAGCGTGCGCTCGGCCTCCATGTCGGGCCAGCCGACGAGCGTCAGCGGCACGCCCTCGCCCGGCCTGTTCTCCCAGTGCGCTTCGATCGCCGCGATCTTGGCCGGCTGGTGCGCGAGCGTGTTCAACCCGTGCTGGTCGCCGATGAACGCCTGGAGCGGGGCGACCAGCAGCAGCATCCACATCGCCATCGACGTCATCATGCGGATCGCGGCGTCGTCGCGGCTGCGCAGCAGGTGCCACGCGCCCGCCGCGCCGACGACGAGCGCGGTGGCGAGGTACGCGCCGACGACCATGTGCACGAGCCGGTAGGGGAACGACGGATTGAAGATCGCGGCGACCCAGTCGGTCGGCACGACGCGCCCGTCGACGATCTCGTAGCCGGCCGGCGTCTGCATCCAGCTGTTGGACGCCAGGATCCACGTCGCCGAGACGAGCGTGCCGACGGCGACCATCAGCGTGGCGAAGAAGTGCAGGCCCGGTCCCACGCGCTTCCACCCGAACAGCATCACGCCGAGGAAGCCCGCCTCGAGGAAGAACGCCGTCAGCACCTCGTACGCGAGCAGCGGACCGGTGATGCTGCCGGCGAAGTCGGAGAAGCGGCTCCAGTTGGTGCCGAACTGGTATGCCATCACGAGCCCGGACACCACGCCCATGCCGAAGTTGACGGCGAAGATCCTGAGCCAGTACCGGTAGAGGTCCTGGAAGACCTGGCGGCCCGTGCGCAGCCACAGCGCCTCCAGCACCGCGAGGTAGCTCGCGAGGCCGATCGTGATCGCGGGAAAGACGATGTGGAACGAGACCGTGAATCCGAACTGGATCCGGGCGAGCAGCAGCGCTTCGGCAGCGGCCATGGTCCAGCGCCTCGCAGGGGTGCTTGCGCGACCGCGCAAGCCGTCGGCGGCGACCGGTCCCCTGGCGCCGTGCTCGCGTATGCTAGCCGCAACGCGAGCACGGCCGCAACGGGCGCGGCACCGGCCGGTCCTTGCCGCGCGAAGGGCGATGTCCAGCCGGACGGGACCCACGAAGGTCGCCGCGAGCGCTACCATCCACCGTGCGCGCGCAGGACCGGCAACGGCGGGACGAGGATGAAGAAGGCACTGGTGTTCGGGGCAAGCGGCTACGTCGGCACGCATCTGGTGCCGCACCTGGCCGCCCGCGGCGTTCCCGTGCGCGCCGCCGCACGGCGCCGCGCTGCACTGGAAGCGCGCGGCTGGACCGGCGTCGAACTCGTCGCCGCCGACGCGCTCGATCCGGCGACGCTCGGGCCTGCGCTCGAGGGCGTCGACGTCGCGTACTACCTCGTGCACTCGATGGCGGCCGGCCGCGATTTCCCGGCGCTCGACCGCGAGGCCGCCGCGAACTTCCGCGACGCCGCGGCGCGCGCGGGCGTTGCGCGCATCGTTTACCTGGGCGGCCTCAAACCGTCCGGCGACGCGTCGGTACACCTGGCTTCGCGCGGCGAGACCGGCGAGATCCTGCGCGAGGGCCCCGTGCCGGTCACCGAGGTGCGCGCCGGCATCATCATCGGTCCGGGCTCCGCGGCGTTCGAGGTGATCCGCGACCTCGTTTTCCACCTGCCCGCGATGGTCACGCCGCAGTGGGTGCGCTCGCGCGCGCAACCGATCGCGCTCGCCGACGTGCTCGAATACCTCGCGCGCATTCCCGAGTTCCCGGAGGCCGCCGGCGCGATCTACGACGTCGGCGGGCCCGAGGTCCTCGCGTACGAGGATCTGATCCGGCAGTTCGCCGACCTGGTCGGCCGGCGGCCCGTGATCCTGCCGGTGCCGGTGCTGACACCCCAGCTGTCGTCGTACTGGCTCGGGCTCGTCACCGCGGTGCCCACCAACGTCGCGCGTGCGCTGATCGACGGGCTCGCGCACGACGTGCTCGCCGACGATGCACCGATCCGCGCGCTGATCCCGCTCGACCTGAAGCCCTATCGCGCCGCCGCGGAAGCCGCGCTCGCGCTCGAGCAGAGCGCGCAGGCCACGCCGCGCTGGACCGACGGCTCGATGCTGTTCCGCCAGAACCGCCCGGACTTCGCGTTCTACGCAAAGAAGATGACCGGCGAAGCGCTCGCCGCGGCGCCGTCCGCCGCGGTGTGGCGCGAGGTCGCGGCGATCGGCGGCGACAACGGCTACTACTTCCTCGATTCCCTGTGGCGCGCGCGCGGCTGCGTCGACCAGCTGACGGGGGGCACCGGCTTGTCGCGCGGCAGGCGGGATCCGCACGACGTCGCCGTCGGCGACGCCATCGACTTCTGGCGCGTGATCGCCGTCGAGCCGGGTCGGCGGCTCACGCTGCTGGCCGAGATGAAGCTGCCGGGCTCGGCCGCGCTGGAGATCGAGCTCACCCCGGAAGGACCCGCGCGCACGCGCGTGCACGTGACCGGGTACTTCCACCCGGCCGGCGCGCCCGGGCTGCTCTACTGGTATTCGCTGGTGCCCGCGCACGCCGTCATCTTCGCGGGACTCGCGAAGGCCCTCGGGCGGCGTGCCGCCGCCGCGGCGGGTGCGGCGGCGGAACGCACGCCTTCCGGTTGACAAAAGTCATGGCGGACGCGGCGCGGGCGCCCTAGAGTCGACGATCGCCATGTTCCGCCGCCTGCCTCCCGTCGTCCGCGGCGCGCTCGCCGCCGCGCTGCTCGGACTCAACACGCTGTTCTGGTGCACGCTCGTGTTCGCGCTCGCGCTCGTCAAGCTCGTCGTGCCGGCGAAGCCCGTGCGGAAGACGGTCGACCGCGCGCTGAACGAGGTCGCCACGCGCTGGATCTCGGGCAACAGCGCCTGGATGCAGGCGACGCAGCGCGCGCAGTGGGACGTCGCCGGGCTCGACGGCCTCGCCTACCGCGGCTGGTACCTCGTCAACTGCAACCACCAGTCGTGGGTCGACATCCTGGTGCTGCAGCACCTGCTGAACCGCCGCATCCCGCTGCTCAAGTTCTTCCTGAAGCAGCAGCTGATCTACGTGCCGGTGATCGGACTCGCGTGGTGGGCGCTCGACTTTCCGTTCATGCGGCGCCACTCCGACGCGCACCTCAAGCGCCACCCGGAGAAGCGCTTCGACGACATCAACACGACCCGGCGTGCGTGCGAGAAGTTCGCGCTCGTGCCGACGTCGGTGATGAACTTCGCCGAGGGCACGCGCTTCACGCACGCGAAGCACCGCGCGCAGCGCTCGCCGTACCGGCACCTGCTGAAGCCCAAGGCCGGCGCGCTGGCGCTGGCGCTCGACGTGCTCGGCGACCGGTTCGACGCGCTGCTCGACGTGACGATCGTCTATCCGGACGGCGCGCCTACGTTCTGGCAGTTCCTGTGCGGCAACGTGAGCCGCGTGGTCGTCCGGGTGCAGCGCATTCCGATCCCCGGCGACCTGCTGCGCGGCGACTACGCGCACGACCCGAAGTACCGCAAGTCGTTCCAGCGCTGGCTGCAGGACGTGTGGAGCGACAAGGACCGGCAGATCGACGCCCTGCTCGGCGCGCCCGCCCCGGCGCCGCCGGCCGTGGCCGAGACCGTGCCGGCCTGACGCGAGTCCGGTCCCGACCGGATTCCGGATGAAGACACGGCGCGCCGCCCCGGCAATCCGCCTGTTCGCGACGCTGCTCGCCGCGTCGATGGCGTTCGCTTCCGGCGCGCACGCGGCGGGCACCAAGCCCGCGAAGGCGCGCAAGCCCGATGGCCAGCCGGTGCCGGTCACCGCCGAGATGATCGGCGCGGGCATCGTGAGCAGCGGCGCCGCGCTGCCTGCCGCCCCTCCTGTCACCGGCTCGCGCGAGCAGCCGGTCGCCGCGTGGAGCGGTCCGCTGCCGTATCCGATCGTCATCGCCGACCGGCGCAACAATCGGCTGATCGAGGTCGCCCCCGACAAGCGCATCGTCTGGGAATTCCCGTCGCCGAACCTCAAGATCTACCGCGGCAACGACGACGTGTTCTTCGCGCACGACGGCCGCCGGCTGATGGTCAACGAGGAGGACAACTACGACATCCACATCGTCGACTACGCGACACGCTCGCTGACGTGGTCGTTCGGCGTCGCCGACACGAAGGGCACGCAGCCCGGCTACTTCGACTACCCGGACGACGCGCACCTGCTGCCCGACGGCAAGGTCGTCACCGCCGACATCCGCAATTGCCGGATCCAGTTCATCGACCCCGACACGGCGACGGTCATCGGCCAGTGGGGCACCGACCGCAGGTGCCGGCACGACCCGCCGCGCTTCCTCGCGTACCCGAACGGCGCGACACCGCTCGCCAACGGCGACATCCTGGTCACCGAGATCACCGACGCGTGGATCACGCGGATGACGCGGGACGGGGGCGTCGTGTGGAGCGTGCGCGCGCCGGGTGTGCGCTACGCGTCCGACGCGTTCCCCACGCGCGACGGGCAGGTGATCGTCGCCGACTTCTCGAAGCCGGGGCGCATCGTGATCTTCGACCCGAAGACGCGCAAGACGACATGGGAGTACTTCGTTCGCGCCGGCGAGCGGATGCTCGACCACCCTTCGCTCGCCGTCGAGCTGCCCAACGGCAACATCCTCGCCAACGACGACGCGCGGCATCGGGTGATCGTCATCGATCGGGCGACGAAGGCGATCGTCTGGCAGTACGGCGTCACCGACGTGCCCGGGCACAAGCCCGGCTACCTCAACTACCCCGACGGCATGGACGTCGACGTGTTCCACGACTGGAAGGCGGCGATCGCGGGCAGGTGACGCCGGTCCGGCGCGCGGGCGGTACAATGCCCGGCCGAACCAGCACGGAGGCGGCAATGACGATTTCGATGTACCGGGCGTCGGTCCCGGCATTCGCGCGCGGGCTGTCCAGTCTCGCAGGCGTCCTCGGCAAGGCCGCGGCGCACGCGGCGGCACGCAAGATCGACGAGAGCGCGTTCATCAATGCGCGGCTCTTTCCCGACATGTTCCCGCTCTCGCGGCAGGTCTACATCGCCACCGACTTCGCGCGCGGCACCGTCGCGCGGCTGGCCGGCGAGGAGCCGCCGAAGTGGGACGACCAGGAGGCCACGTTCGCGGACCTGATCGCGCGCGTCGAGCGCGCGCACGCGGCGGTGACCGCATTCACGGCCGCGCAGATCGACGGCTCGGAGGCGCGCTCGATCGTGCGGCCCGTCCGCGGCCAGCCACACACGTTCAACGGCTTGAACTACCTGCTGCAGTACGCGCTGCCGAACTTCTACTTCCACTCGGCGACCGCCTACGGCATCCTGCGCAGCAACGGCGTCGAGCTCGGCAAGACCGACTTCATCGGCACGCTCGACTGATGTGAAACGGCCCCCACGCTCGCTACGCTCGCTGCCCTCCGAGCCGCCCTCGCACGCGGGCCGAAGGCCGGGCTCGCAGAGCGCGTCCGCGCGCGAGGGCGACGGCCGACACGCGGGGACCACCGCACGACGTGCCTGTCCACGGCGGCCGTGGCAGGTCAGTCGCTCGGGGCGACCCTTCTCGACTGACCGCGCCGGCGCATAATGGGCGCGAGCGGCCGGCGGGCGCCGGCCACGCTGCCGATTTCCGCACGGAGGCCACGATGAGCGACAGGCTGCGCAAGGTCGACTACTTCTACGCGATGCTGCCGAACACCGCCGGACAGGGCGCGAAGGTGATGGCGGGCCTCGCCGCGGCGGGCGTGAACCTGCTCGCGTTCTCCGGCTTTCCCGCCGGCCGCCGCGCGCAGCTCGACCTCGTCCCCGAGGATTCCGCGAAGTTGAAGCGCGCCGCGAAGAAGCTGGGCTTGAAGCTCTCCGCGAAGAAGACGGGTTTCCTCGTCACCGGCGACGACCGCGTCGGCGCGCTGACCGGCATCCTCGCCGCGCTGGCCGCCGCGAAGATCAACGTCACGGCCGTCGACGCCGTCAGCGGCGGCAAGGGTCGCTACGGCGCGATCTTCTGGGTGAAGCCGCAGGCCGTCGCCAGGGCGGCGAAGCTGCTCGGCGCAAAGTAGTCAAACCGAGCCAGGCTCGGTTTTCCTGGAGCCAGGCTCGGTTTTCCTGCGCCCCTCGCCCCACGCAGTGGGGAGAGGGCCGGGGTGAGGGGCGCCCGCCGCGGCCTCCCCTTCAACGCCCGCCGGGCCGCAGCCGCCACAGCGCGAACGCGCCGAGCAGCAGGATGACGGCGAGCCCGCCGGCTTCGTTGCGGTAACGTACGTACCACGGTCCGTTCGCTTCGCGGACGAAGACTTCCACCTCGCGCGGGAGCGGGCCCTGCCCGAGCATCACCTCGACGAACAGTGGCCGCAGGTTCCGGTGCTGCTCGAGCGTGAGCAGGAACTGCGCGCCGCCGTCGCCGCCGGTATCCATCGGGTAGCGAAACACCTCGACCGCCCGCAACAGCGATTCGGGTGCTTCGAGTGCAGCCAGGTCGCCGTCGGACAGGCGCCCTTTGGTATTGGCGCCGATCATCGGCGTCCTGCCGTCGGCCATCCAGCCGGCCGCGGGCCGGCGCATGTTGCGCGAGTCGAGCGCCATCGCCGCGTCGACCGGATTCATCGTCGTATTCGTGGGACCGAGCGAGAACAGCGCCTCGCCGCTCTCTGCCGGCGCCTCCGGTTTCGCCACGACGTGCAGCACCGCCCATACGGGGCCGGCGCCGGGACCCGCGACGAACTCCAGGTTGCGGCCACGGCCCAGCGCTTCGAGATAGGGCCGGGCCGGCGCGTGCCGGAACTCGCCCGCGGACTCGCCCGGCCGCGGCTTGCCCGCGAAGAACATCGTGCCGATGATCCGCGTGTCGCCGACGGGCCGCTGCTGGCCACACCCGCCCGCACCGAGCAACGCCGCCAGCGCAATCGCGACGATCGCGAAAAACCGAGCCGGCCGCCTCCCCCGCCTCCCCCTCTCCCGGGGCAGAGGGTCGCCGCCGTGCCGAGGTCCCACACAGTCGGCGGCACCGCGCAGGCCTGCGGCACGCACATCGCGATTCCCTCGTCGACCCACCCCCGCGCAACCATTTCGACGACGACCGCGCGATCCGTCGTCAGGCGGTGATTGGACTCACCGAACGGGCGCCAGACGCGGTACAAGGGAATGCGCTGCTGCGCGTGCGGTGGTGCCGGACAGCTGCCGTCGGCGTTCGGCGCGCTTGCCCAGAACGACAGGCCCTCGAAGTCCCACTTGGCGCTCTGGTCCACCGCGTAGCACTCCGCGCGGTCGCGGGTGAAGAAATGCGAGTTCGGCCCCGAGCCCGGCCTGCCGAAGAAGCGGTAGACGACGGTATCGGTAGTCGAGAACGCGCAGCCGGGTTGCGTCACGGCGCGGAACGACTTGCCGGTCCGCGTCCACGGACCGACCAGGCCGGCGTCGATCGCCGCGATCTCGCCGGCGTCGCCCGAATAGAAATAGTGGTCGCGGCCGGCGTGGGAGAACTCCACGACCTGCGCGACCGCGTCCGGCGGCGACGTGGCGAAGCAGGCGTAGCCGTTGCGGGCCTGCGATGCCAGCGCGCCCGCGAGCGCCAGCCGCTCCATCACCGGCGGAATGTCGTCGAGCGGCGGATAGTCGAAGTACACCCAGTCGCCGTACGGCGCGACGCGCACGGCGGGATGGCCGAGGGAGGCCGCAAATGCCGCGTCCGTCGACACTCGCGCGACGAATTCACCCGGCGTCGCGCCCTGCGGTTGGCCCATGATCGACGGCGACAGCGCGGGCTCCGCGTTGCAGCGGCCCGCCAGCGGCAGAATGCGCAGCGGCCGCGTCGCAGCGTCGGCGAGGCTTCCGTCGGCGGCGATGACGCGCGCCGTGACCTCGTACACGCCTGCGGCGAGCGGCGCCAGCATCGCCGTCGCATGGCCGCACGCACCCGGCATCGCGGCACCCGCCGCGGCCCGCAGCGTCAGCGTGACCTGTGTGCCCGCCTGCGCCACGGCAACGCCGGCGGCGCAGTCGAGCGGGACGTCGAAACGCGACGACACCGACGCCGTGACGTTGCGCACGTCGACGAACTCGCGGTAGGGATGCGTGAAGTGAAGCTCGAGCGCGCCGGTCGGCGCGCCGGCGGCGACGGCCGTTCCGGCGATCGCCATTCGCAGCCAGGTTTGCATCGCGCCGATCCTATCCCAGATTCGGCGCCAGCCGCCGCGCCGCCTCGTCCCGCGGGATGCCCGCGCGCTGCGCGAAGTCCGCGAGCTGGTCGTCGCCGATGCGCCCGACGGCGAAGTAGTGCGCGTCGGGATGCGAGAGGTAGAACCCCGACACCGCCGCCGCGGGCAGCATCGCGAAGCTCTCGGTCACCGTCATGCCGACCTCGTTCGCGCGCAGCAGCGCGAACAGCGGCGCCTTCACCGCGTGGTCCGGGCACGCCGGGTAGCCGGGCGCCGGCCGGATGCCGCGATACTCCTCGCGCACGAGCGCCGGGTGGTCGAGCGCCTCGTCGGCCGCGTAGCCCCACAGCTCGCGGCGCACCTTGGCGTGCAGCCACTCGGCGAAGGCTTCCGCCAGCCGGTCGGCCAGCGCCTTCAGCATGATCGCGCTGTAGTCGTCCTTCGCCGCCTCGAACTCGGCCAGCTTGCGCTCGATGCCGAGGCCCGCGGTGACCGCGAACGCGCCCAGCCAATCGGCGCGTCCCGATGCCTTCGGGGCCACGAAATCGGCGAGGCAGAAGTTCGGCTTGCCCGCCGGCCGCTGGTTCTGCTGCCGCAGCAGGCGCCACGTCAGGGCGACCGCATCCCGCGCGGCGTCGCCGTACACCTCGATGTCGTCGCCGACGGCGTTCGCGGGCAGCAGCGTCACGACGCCGTTGGCCGTCAGCCAGCGGCCGTCGACGATGCGCTTCAACATCGCCTGCCCCTCGGCGTGCAGGTTGCGCGCCGCCTCGCCGACCACCGGGTCGTCGAGGATCGCGGGAAACGGTCCGGAGAGCTCCCACGCCTGGAAGAACGGCCCCCAGTCGACGTAGCGGGCGATCTCGGTCAGGTCGGCGTTGCGGAACTCGCGGCGGCCGGGGGCGCGCGGCGCCGGCGGCTCGTACGCGGACCAGTCGGCGTGAAACGCGTTCGCGCGGGCCGCGGGGAGCGTGACCAGCACCGGGCCTTTCTTGCCCGCGTGCTGAACGCGGATCTTCTCGTAGTCGGCGGCCACCTCCGCGACGTAGGCGTCACGGAGCTCGTCCGACAACAGGTTGCTCGCCACACCCACCGCCCGCGACGCGTCGGGGACGTAGACGGTGACGCCGCCGTAGTTCGGCGCGATCTTCACCGCCGTATGCACGCGCGACGTCGTCGCGCCGCCGATCAGCAGCGGCTGCCGCATGTCGCGCCGCTGCATCTCGTGCGCGACGTGCGCCATCTCCTCCAGCGACGGCGTGATGAGGCCGGAGAGGCCGATGATGTCGGCGTTGCGCTCGGCCGCCGTGTCGAGGATCTTCTGCGCCGGCGCCATCACGCCCAGGTCGATCACGTCGAAGTTGTTGCACTGGAGCACGACGCCGACGATGTTCTTGCCGATGTCGTGCACGTCGCCCTTGACCGTCGCCATCACGATCGTGCCCTTGGGCTTGCCGGCATCGCCGGAGCGCGCCTTCTCCTCCTCGATGTACGGGACGAGGTGGCCGACCGCCTGCTTCATCACGCGCGCCGACTTCACCACCTGCGGCAGGAACATCTTCCCGGCGCCGAAGAGGTCGCCGACGACGTTCATGCCGGCCATCAGCGGCCCCTCGATCACCTGGATCGGCCGTGCGTACTTCCGCCGCGCCTCCTCGGTGTCCTCGACGATGTGCGTCGTGATGCCCTTGACCAGCGCGTGCGTCAGCCGCTCCTCGACGGTGCCGGCGCGCCACGCCAGGTCCTCGGTCACCACCCTGCCCTGCGTCTTCACCGTCTCGGCGAAGGTCACCAGCCGCTCCGTCGCGTCGGGGCGGCGGTTCAGCACGACATCCTCGACGCGCTCGCGCAACGCGGGGTCGAGCTCGTCGTAGACGCCGAGCTGGCCCGCGTTGACGATCCCCATCGTCAGGCCGGCGCGGATCGCGTGGAACAGGAACACCGTGTGGATCGCCTCGCGCACGGCGTCGTTGCCGCGGAAGCTGAAGCTCACGTTGGAGATGCCGCCGGACACCTTCGCGTGCGGCAGGTGCTCGCGGATCCAGCGCGTCGCGTTGATGAAGTCGACCGCGTAGTTGGCGTGCTCGTCGATGCCGGTGGCGATCGCGAACACGTTGGGGTCGAACACGATGTCCTCGGGCGGGAAGCCGACCTCGTCCACGAGCAGGTCGTAGCTGCGGCGGCAGATCGCGGTCTTCCGCTCGAACGTGTCGGCCTGGCCCTTCTCGTCGAACGCCATCACGATCACGGCCGCACCGTAGCGCCGCACGAGCCGCGCCTGGCGCAGGAAGGGCTCCTCGCCCTCCTTGAGCGAGATCGAGTTGACGATCGGCTTGCCCTGCACGCACTTCAACCCCGCCTCGATCACGTCCCACTTGGACGAGTCGATCATGACCGGCACGCGCGCGATGTCGGGCTCGGTCGCGATGAGGTTGAGGAAGCGCACCATCGCCGCCCGCGAGTCGAGCATCGCCTCGTCCATGTTGACGTCGATGATCTGCGCGCCGCTCGCGACCTGCTGGCGCGCGACCTCGACCGCCCCGGCGAAGTCGCCGGAGAGGATCAGCTTGGCGAACGCGCGCGAGCCGGTGACGTTCGTGCGCTCGCCGACGTTGACGAACAGCGAGTCGTCGCCGATCGCGAGCGGCTCGAGGCCGGACAGGCGCATCTCGCGGGACACGGGAGTCTCTCGTCGCGGCTCGGTCCTCCCTCTCCCGCGCGCGGGAGAGGGCTTAGGGTGAGGGTGGCGATGACCGCGCGGGGCGCCCCTCACCCCAGCCCTCTCCCCGCAGGGGGGAGAGGGAGTGGTTCTACGCGACGGCCTCCGCGGTTTCGGGCCGCGGCAGCGCGCGCGGCGGGAGCGTCCTGACGGCCTCCGCGATCGCGCGCACGTGCGCGGGCGTGGTGCCGCAGCAGCCGCCGACCAGGTTGACGAAGCCGCTTTGCGCGAAGTCCGCGATGAGGCGCGACGTCTCGGCCGGCGTCTCGTCGTAGCCGGTTTCCGACATGGGGTTGGGCAGCCCCGCGTTCGGGTAGCAGGAGACGAACGTGTCGGCCACGCGCGCGATCTCCTCGATGTACGGCCGCATCAGCGCGGCGCCGAGCGCGCAGTTCAAGCCCACGGCGAGCGGCTTCGCGTGCCGCACGGAGTTCCAGAACGCCTCCGGGGTCTGGCCGGACAGCGTGCGCCCGGACGCGTCGGTGATCGTGCCGGACACGATGAGCGGCAGCCGCTGGCCGACCCGGTCGAAGTGGGTCGCGATCGCGAACAGCGCGGCCTTCGCGTTCAGCGTGTCGAAGATCGTCTCGACGAGGATCAGGTCGGCGCCGCCGTCGCACAGGCCCTCGACCGCCTCGCCGTACGCCGCGACGAGCTCGTCGTACGTCACGTTGCGCGCGCCCGGGTCGTTGACGTCGGGCGAGATCGACGCCGTGCGGTTGGTCGGCCCCATCGCGCCCGCGACGAAGCGCGGCTTGTCCGGCGTCCGCGCGGTCCAGGCGTCGCAGCATTCGCGCGCGAGGCGCGCCGCCGCGCGGTTGATCGCGTAGACCTGCCGCTCCATCCCGTAGTCGGCCTGCGCGATGCGGGTGGCGCTGAACGTGTTCGTCTCGACGATGTCGGCCCCGGCCGCGAGGTACTCGTCGTGAATCGCGCGCACGACGTCGGGCCGCGTGAGTACGAGCAGGTCGTTGTCGCCGGCGAGGTCGTGCGCATGATCGTGGAAGTCGCCGCGGAAGTCGGACTCGGTCAGCTTGCGCTGCTGGATCATCGTCCCCATCGCGCCGTCCATCACGAGGATGCGCGCGCGCAGGAGGCGCGTCAGAAGGGCGGTGCGGTCGGGTTGCATGGCGGCGGACGGGGCGATGCGGGAGGCCTCGGCAAGGTCTTGAATCTTAGCACTTTGTCCATTCGCGCCCCGGACGCGCCGTGCATATGCAAAGAACCGCGCGTCCTATGGCGCGCGTGCGGCCGCGTGCTAATCTTGCCCGCATGAAGCACCTGACACCCAAGGAAGCGCAGGCCCTGCTCGACGCCAACCCCTCTGCGGTGTTCATCGATTGCCGCAGCGAGATGGAGTACTTCTTCGTCGGCCACCCGGTCGGCGCGCAGCACGTCGCGTGGAACGACGGGCCCGACTGGGAGATCAACCCGCACTTCGTCGGGCAGGTGAAGAAGGTCGCGAGCATGAACCGCCCGATCGTGCTCATCTGCCGCAGCGGCCACCGCTCGGTCGACGCGGGGCTCGCGCTGGAGAAGGCCGGCTTCGCCGAGGTGTACAACGTGCTCGACGGCTTCGAAGGCCCGCTCGACGACCGGCACCATCGCGGCGCGAAGTCCGGGTGGCGCTTCGAGGGCCTGCCGTGGGAGCAGCTCTAGGGGCCAGGCTCGCTTTTCCGGCAACGTGCCGGAAGGGGCCAGGTTCACTTTTCCGGCGAGGGGCGCGAAGCAATTTGACGCTGGTGCCGGAAAAGTGAGCCTGGCCCCCGGGATGAACGCCTTCGGCCCGCTTTCCACGCTGTTCCGCGCTGCCGACCGGCCCGCGGCGCCTGATACCGAGGTCGACTGGTACGCGAGTCGCATCCCGCCCGACGCGCTCGCGCTCGACGTGATGTGCGGTTACGGCAGGCTGCTCACGCCGCTCGTCGCGCGCGGCCGCAAGGTCCACGGCGTGGACTCCTCGGCGGCGATGCTCGCACGTTGCGGCGACAAGCTCGCGGCCGGCGGTGCGGCCGCACCCACGTTCCGGCAGGACGTCGCGCAGATGAACCTGCCGTTCCGCTACGGCTGCGCGTTCGTCGCGGGAGAGGCGTTTCAGCTGCTCGCGCAGCCGTGGCTCGCCGCGGCCGCGCTGGAACGCATCCGCGCGCATCTCGTCGATCCGGGCCTGCTCTTCGTCGACTGCCGCGTGCCGCCGCTCGCCGTGCAGCGGCTCGGCGCGCCGCTGGTGGAGGTGCGCACGGTCAGGCTCGCCGACGGCGCGCAGATCGCGCTGCGGTCGGAGACGACGTGGTCGGCCGAAGCGCGGCTCGCGCGCGCGGCGAACCGCTACGCCCATCGCCGCGGCGCGCAGCGGCTGGCCGAGGAACACGAGCGGATCGCGTGGACGTGGTACCCGGCGGACGAATGCCGGGACCTCCTGCTCGCGGCAGGCTACCGGCACGTGGACATCGGCCCGCCCGCGGGCACCGCGGACGAGGGCGATGCGTACTCGCTGATCGCGCGGGCGTAGCGCGCAAAAGGGGGTCCGCAAAAGGGGTCAGGTTCACTTTTCCTGCGGAGGGGCGCGGCGTAATCTACGCCGGTGCCGGAAAAGTGAGCCTGACCCCTTTTGCGCTACCAGCTCCCGGAACTGCCGCCGCCGCCGGAGCTGCCGCCACCGCCCGAAAATCCGCCCGACGACGAGCTGCCGGACGACGAGCTCGACCCCGAGCGGCCCGAGCTCATCGTGAACCCGCCGATGGTCGCCGTGCCCTTCGACTTCAGGTCCTTCTTCGCCTTCTCGTACCAGCTGCTGCGGCTGACGATGAGCTTGGCGATCGGGTAGCCGACGACGTAGACCGTGAGCAGCGCGAGCGCGCCTTTCACGCCGACGATGATGATCGGGAACATCGCCCAGAACGGAATCAGGAACAGGTAGAGGAACCAGCCGACGCCCGGCGTCATGATGCCGACGATCGTGAACAGGCCGATGATGCCGAAGATGAACGCGCCCAGCAGGATCCGCATCGGCCACGGCGGCAACTCGGGATCCTCGATGCCGGCGAAGTTCACGGCAAGGCCGCTGCCTGACGACGCGGGCTCGGCCGCGGGCTCGGCGCCGCCCTCGAGCCGCGCGAGGATCGCGTCGACACCCGCCTGCACGCCGCGGTCGTAGTTGCCCGACTTGAATTGCGGCGTCATGTCGTTGCGGATGATGCGGCTCGCGCTCGCGTCGGTCAGCGAGCCCTCGAGGCCGTAGCCGACCTCGATGCGCATCTTGCGGTCCTTCGGCACGACGACGACCAGCACGCCGTTGTCCTTGCCCTTCTGCCCCAGCTTCCAGGCGGTGAATACGCGGTTCGCGTACTCCTCGATGCTGTCGGGCGCGATCGTCGGCACCGTCAGCACGACGACCTGGTTCGTCGTCCGCTCCTCGTGACTCTTGAGCGCGGCGGCGATTCGGTCGCGCGTGGCCGGGGCCAGGATCTCGGCGTCGTCGACGACGCGGCCCGACAGGAACGGCACGTCGGCCGCCCATGCGTGCGCGGCGAAGGCAGCCACGGCAAGCCACGTCAGGATCACGCGCGCGCCCGTCACGGCCCGACTTCCTGCGCGCGCACCGATAGTTCCCCCCGAGCGGCGCTGCGCGCCGCCCCCCCCCAGGGGGCGAGCGCCTTGGGACGGCCCGGCGGCGCTCATCGCTCCCCCCGAGCGGCGCTCATGGCCCCGCACTCTCGACCGGCAGGTCGCCGAACGCGTTGCCGGCCCCGCGCGCGATGCCCTTGCCGCGCAGCAGCCCGCCGATGCCGTCCAGCCCTGCCAGTACGGCGTCGCCGACACGTCGCGCCTTCAGGAGCCCGCTCATCCGCGCGATCACCGCGTCCCACTCGGCCGCGCTCACGCGCCCGTCGAGCCCGCGGTCGGCGAGGATCTCGACCCGCCGCTCGAGCAGGCTCACCATCACCAGCACCGCCGTGCGCGTCGCCGTCGCGGTGAGGCCGCGCTCGAGAAACTGCACCTTCGCGTACTGGCTCACCTCGAGCGAGGCGCGCGTCTCCCGCAGGAAGAGGCGCGCGAATGCGGGCACGTACACGCACGCCGTCGCCGCGATCGCGCCCACGCCGAGGATCGCGACGGCGGTCCACAGCGTCGCGGTCCCCGTGACCCAGTCGGGGCGCAGGAGGTCGCCGACCGCGACGGCAAGACCGGCCAGCGCCGCGCCGAGCGCGAAGGCCTCCCACACGGTCTCGGGGTACGTGTCCGCCTTGCCCACGACCAGCGTGACGACCTCGACGCCGAGTTCCGCTTCGAGCGCCTTGACGCGCGCTTCGATCGCCTGGGATTCGCTGGACGTGAGGTGCATGCGGACCGCGCGGTGCGGCGTCAGTCGCGAAGGGCCGTCCCAAGCGACTGACCTGCCCCCTTGGGGGGCAGCGAGCGCAGCGAGCGTGGGGGCCGTGCGATCCCGTCGCCCGCCGACCGCCCCCCGGGCCCAGCACTGCCGGGGCCGGCGACCCTCGCGGGGCCGCGAGCGATGACCGCCCTGGAGCGTGGGGGCTGTTTCATGTCAAAGCGTTCGGGACAGGTAGACGGCGCCGGGCAACGGGTTGTGATAATACGGCGAACAGGGGGCGAAGCCCAGCCGTTCGTACAGCCGGCGCGCGTCGGTCATGTGCAGCAGCGTGTCGAGCTTCAGCTCGCGGTAGCCGGCGGCGCGCGCAATGTCGACGATCGCCGCGACCAGCCGTTCGCCCAGGCCCTGCCCGCGCGCAGCGGGCTGCACGAACAGGCGCTTGATCTCGCCGACCGCGCCGTCCGCCGTGCCGTCCACCGCAATCGGCCGCAGCGCGATGCAACCGATGGCCGCGCCCGCCGGACCCGCGAGCAGCAGGCAGCCGCGCGGTGGCGCATACGCGCCCGGCAGCGAGGCGAGTTCCTCGGCGAATCCCTGGAAGCAGAGGTCGACGGCGAGCCAGTCCGCGTACTCGCGGAACAGCGCGCGAGCCTCGTCCATGTCGGCGGGCGTCGCGGCCTGCCGGACGGTCGCGGGCGGCGTCAACTCGTGCGCTCGCACGCCGTGATCTTGAGCTCGCTGCCGGGAAACTGCGCCTGCAGGTCCTTCAGGCGCGCAACGACCGACTGCTGCGGGTCGCGCACGACGATGATGGACTGCGCGATCGGCTGCGCGCGCGGCTGCACCTTGGCGAGCTTGATGCCGAGCTGCGCCAGCTCCTCCGCGTAGGCCACGGCCGCCGCCTCCGCGCGGAACACGCCGAGCGAGATCGCGAACTGGCCCTTCGCGGCGTCGGCCACGGCGAGTTCCTTCACGCCCTGCCGGCGCAACTCGCCGATTCTCGTCTCGGCCGCCGCGCGCGTGGCGAACGGGCCCATGTTGACCCAGTAGCCGCTGTCGAATTCGACGCGCTTCTGCGAAAGCAGGCGGCCGAGCGCCAGCGGCTCCAGCTCCGCCAGCGCGCGCGCCCGCTCCGGGTCGGCGAGGGGGCCCCACTCCACGCACACGTCGGCGAGCGCCGCGACCTTGGCCGGCCCGAGGGCCGCGACCTGCTGCGGCGTGAGCAGCTTGATCTTGTCCGGCTGCACCTGGTCGGCCAGCAGCATGGCCTCGCCGCCGCCGCTGTCGAGCCTGGTGTACGCGTAGAGCGTCAGGTTCGCGAGCACCAGCAGGATGATGACGATGCGCATGAGAAATGAGTGTCAGACTCGAATTTCTTCGGGCGGGGCCGACCCGTTCGCGCGAGCGTGTCGCGGAAATTCGAGTCCGACCCTCATTTCTCGTCGCGATCCGTCGCGAGGACCAGCACGCCCTCGAGCACCAGATTATCCACGACCTCCAGCGGCCCGGTAAGGTGCGGCGCGACGTCGTGCGCCGCCCCGCCCGTCAGGTAGCACTTGACGACGGTGTCCTCGCGCCGGAGCTGCGCGCGCACCTGCTCGATCGCCCCGCAGACGGCCTGAACGGCGCCCGTGGCGAGCGCGTCGGGCGTGTTGGTCGGGAAGTCGTCGACGCGGCCCGGGGCGATCCGCAGCGCCGCCGTGCGCTCGGCCATCGCCTGCAGCATGAGGCGCGGACCCGGCAGGATCAGGCCGCCGCGCAGCACGCCCTGGGCGTCGAGCGCATCGACCGTCACCACGGTGCCCGCGTTCACGACCACGCACGGCGCCGGGAAAAGCTCGCTGCCCACCGCGCGCCGGCGCGCCGCCACCAGCAGCGCCCAGCGGTCCGCACCGAGCTGCGCCGCCGGCCGGTAGCGGCTCACGATGCCGGCGCCCGCTTCCTGCGCGACCAGCCACTCGACCGGAATGCGCCAGCGCGCCACCTGGCTCTCGACGCGCACGCGCGCGGCCTCGCCCGCCGCGTTGACGCCGACCGCGCGAATCGGGCGCGGCAGGTTCTGCCAGTCGCGCAGCGACAGCGTGCCGATCTCGGCATTCGGGAGCACGCCCTGCGCGAGCCAGCCGCGCGATCCGTGCAGGCCCCACTTCATCCGGCTGTTGCCGACGTGCAGGATCAGCGCTGGATCCATGACGGGGACGCGGCCGCGCGCAGCACGCCGGCCGCCGGTGTCAAGCGCGGCGGAGCGAGATCTCGCCGGAGAGGAAACGCGCGCGGCGCGGACCGTCGGCCAGCACCAGTGCGCCCGTGCTGTCCACGCCCGCGACCGTTCCCTTGACGCTGGCGCCGTCGGGAAGCAGCAGCTTCACCGGCTTGCCCTGATAGGCGTGGCGGCGCTGCCACTCGGCGGCGAACGCGGGGAATCCGGCGTGTGCATACGCGTCGAGCGTCGTCGCGAGTTCCACCGCGAGGCGCGCGAGCAGGTGATTGCGGTCGATCGGCGGCGCACCGCGACCGGCGACAGTGGTGAGGTCGCTGACCGGCTGCTCGAAGCTGCGGCGCAGTTCCGCCGGCAACCGCACGTTGAGCCCGACCCCGACGACGACCGTCGACGGCCCGAGCGCGTCGCCGTTCAGTTCGACGAGGATGCCGCCGACCTTCAGGTGCCGGTGCACGAGGTCGTTCGGCCACTTGAGCTCGACGCCCGTCAGGCCCTCGGCCTCGAGCGCGCGCACGACGGCCACGCCCACCGCGAGCGACAGTCCGGCGAGATAGCCCGCGCCCTGCTCGAACCGCCAGCCCAGCGAGAACGTGAGGCTGCCCCCGGCCACGGCGGTCCACGCCTTGCCGCGGCGCCCGCGCCCGGCCGACTGCCATTCGGCGGCGAGCACGCACCCATGGATGTCGCGGCGTTGCGAACGGCGCAGAAGCTCGGTCGATGTCGAGCCGATCTGGTCGACGACCTCGACCTCGAGCAGCGGGAAATTGGCGCCCTTCTCGGCCAGCGCCCGCAACGACCGGCGCACTTCGTCGGCGTTGAGGAAATCGGGGGCGGCCGTGAGACGGTAACCGAGGCCCCGGACCCGTTCCAGCGACAGGCCAGCGGTTTCCGCCTGCTTCAGCAGCTGCGAAACACGCGCACGCGTCAATCCCACCGTCGCGGCAAGGTCTTCGCCGGAGTGGAACGCGCCGTCCGAAAGCTGGCGCAAGAGCGAGAATCCGAGAGGAGTAAGCACTGACATCAGCCTGTCATGTTGCACCGCCGAATGTACCACGGGCGCGGATTTCGCGCACCACTTTCGGGCCCTTGGACAAGTGCATATGCGGGCACCGCCACCCAAACGCAAGCCGCGCTGAAATGTGTTGCCGGATCAGAGCCTTGCGATCGAAGACCCCGAGCGGCGCCGCCGCCGATCCGTCACCGTCGCGTGGCTCGCATGTCGTACTGACACCGGACCCCGGCTCAGGTTCGCAGACGCAGCAACAATCGCTCGTGCAGCGTCGGGTCCCCGGTCGCCAGCACGGCGCCGCCCTGGTCGCAACTGCCCCCGTTCCAGTCGCTGATCCGGCCGCCGGCGCCCTCGACGATCGGGATCAGCGCCTGCACGTCGTATGGCTGCAGGCCGTTCTCGATGACGACGTCGACGAAGCCCATTGCGAGCTGCGTGTAGCAATAGCAGTCGCCGCCGTAGCGAAGGAAGCGCGCGTCGTCCGCCACCGCGTTCAGCGCCGCGACCTCCGCGGGCGTGCGGAACTGGCGGGGATCGGTCGTCACGACGATGGCGTCCTCCACCCGCGCGCAGGCGCGCGTCGCGAGCGTCCGGCGCTCGTCGCCGCGCCGCCACTGCGCGCGCCCGCCGGCGGCTCCGACGAACGTCTCGCCGACATACGGCTGGTGGACGACCCCCGCCACGGGCCGCGTGCCGTCGTGCAGCGCGATCAGCACGCCCCAGTGCAGCTGCCCGAGGATGAAGCTCTTCGTTCCGTCGATCGGATCGATCACCCACGTGTACGGCGCCGTGCCCGACTCGCGCCCGTGCTCCTCGCCGTGGATGCCGTGGCTCGGGTAGGCGCGCTTGATCGCCGCGCGGATCACCGCCTCCGCGTCGCGGTCGGCAATCGTCACCGGGTCGTACCCCATGAAATTGCGCTTGTCCTCCACCGCGATCGCCTCGCGAAAGTGCGGCAGGATCGCGGCGCCGGCCGCAAGCGCCGTGTGGTAGGCGAATTCGAGGTAGTCGGCGGCGTCGCGGGGGCTCATCGGTGCATTGTGCGGCGGGGCACGGGGCGTTGCCTACGCCGGAAAATCAATTCCTGAACCGCAGGCCCCGCTTCACGCCGCGGCGCCGCGCGCGGCGAGGATGTCGCGCTCGGCGTCGGCCGACAGCACGTCCTTCCACGCGCCGGCGTTGTCGCGTTGCGCGAGCCATCGTGCGGTGTCGGCGATCGTCGCCGCCAGTGCGCGCGTCGCGAGTCCCGCGGCCTGCGCCTTCGCGCAGTCGAACGCCATGAATCCGGCCACGTCGGCCATGGTCGCCGGCAGCCACAGCGGAAGCCCGGTCCACGGCTCGACCTTCTTCTCCAGCAGCAGGTCGTCACCCGTCCACGCGGGACGCGGCGCGCCGATACCGGCGACGCCGGCGGCCGCCGCCACGAGGTCGCCGAACGTCCATTGACCGGCCGGGCTCGTCGCGTTGTACACGCCGCCCTGCCCCGCCGCGACGACGTCGAGCATCCACGCCGCGAGGTCGCGTGCGTCGATGCACTGGACGGGACGCTCCGGCGGCGCGGGCACGACGGCCGCCGGCGCGCGGTCGCCCAGCAGGTGCGGGTGGACGAAGCGCGCCGCCCAGTAGCCGAAGCGGTCGGTGGGGTCGTGCGGGCCCACGATGAGTCCCGGTCGCACGTTGAGCGCGCGGTCGCCGAACGCGTCGCTCACCACGCGCTCGCAAGCGGCCTTCAGCGGCCCATAGTGCTTCGCGACCTCCTCCGTCGCGGGGTCCGCCAGCGCGCCGACCTCGGCCGACTCCGTGAGGCCGGGTTCGGCCGCGTTCGCGTAGACCGACAGCGACGACACGAAGAGATACCGACCCGCGCGCGACGCGAGCAACTCCGCCGACGCGCGCACGATCCGCGGCACGTAGCCCGAGGTGTCGACGACCGCGTCCCACTCGCCTTCGGCGAGCGCGGCGAGCCCGGGAGCGACGGCCGGATCGCGGTTGCCGTTCCGCGCGTCGACCCGGCTCCCCCAGGGGTTCGGCTGGCGCCCGCGGGTGAAGACGGTGACGTCGTCGCCGCGCGCGAGCGCCGTGTCGACGACGTGGCGGCCGAGGAAGCGGGTGCCGCCGAGGACGAGGAGTCTCACTTCCGGGATTCCGTTCTCGTCATGCGCCCCTCACCCCGACCCTCTCCCCGCTTCGCGGGGCGAGGGAGTGTCGCTGGCGGCGTTCTTGCGTGTGCTCCCTCTCCCCGCTTGCGGGAAGAGGGCCGGGGTGAGAGGCGTGCGCTCACCGCGGCACGATCCGCACGCCGTTCAGCTTCTCCTGCGCCTCGATCAGCGACGCGACGTACTTGTCGCCGAAGCCCATGAGGTTCGCGTTGACGAGGCTCTGGTGCACGGCCTCGCCGACGATCGCCGACACCGGCAGCGACTCGGCGAAGTGCGTGTAGTAGCGCAGGTCCTTCATCGCGTTGACCAGCGTGAACTTGAGGCCGGTCAAGTCGCCGTGCCCCTCGAGCATCTTCCCGACCATCATCTGGAAGATGCCGGAGTTGACGGCGCCCGCCGAGATCACCTGGTGCAGCTTGGCGATCGACAGGCCGGACTTCGCGGCCGCGGCCAGCGCCTCGGCCGTCGCCGTCGCGATCGCCTGCGCGATGAAGTTGTTGATGAGCTTCAGGACGATGCCGTGCCCCGGCGGCCCGGCGTGGATGATGTTCTCGCAGAACGCCGCCAGCACCGGCTGCAGCTCCGCGAACGTCGCGTCGTCGGCGCCGACCATGATGTTGAGCCGGCCCTGCTCGGCCTCGACCGGCGTGCGCGCGAGCGGCGCGTCGACGAAGCGCACGCCCTTGGCGGCGAGGTCGTCGCGCAGCTTCGTCGTCGTCGCCGGTTCGCTGGTCGACGTATCGACGACGATCAATCCCTTGCGGGACGCGGACGCGATGCCGTCGGGGCCGTTGACGATCTCCTCCACCTGCGGCGCGCCGGTCACGCAGAGGAACACGACATCGGCGTCGCGGGCGACGTCGGCGTTGGTCTTCACCTCCTTCGCGCCGGCGGCCAGCAGGTCCTCGAGCGGCTTGCGGTTGCGGTTGACGCGCACCGCGAGCGGGAAGCCCTTGGTGACGAGGTTCTTCGCGATGCCGTGGCCCATCAGGCCGATGCCGACGAAGCCGATGCGGGGCTTGCTCATGGTGATCTCTCCGTTGCCGGTTGCGGATTGGGCGATCAGTCGATCGCGGTCGGTTCGGCCGGCGCCATCAGCGCGCGTCGGCGCTCGTGCCACGTAAGCAGGAGGCCGCTGCCGCCGATGACGGCCATCCCGACGAGCGTCAGCGCGTCGGGGAAGTCGTGGAAGACGAGCCAGCCGACCAGCGTCGCGAACACGAGGTGGGCATAGGTGAACGGCGTCAGCGCCGACGCCGGTGCCCGCTGGAAGGCGAGGATCAGCAGGAAGTGACCACCGGTGCCCAGGACGCCCACCATCACCAGCTTCGCCATGTCGAGCCACGTGAGGTCGAGGCGGGAGCCGAAGAACGGCCACGCCACGGTCATCACCGCGGCGCCGACGAGCGCCGGGTACAGCAGCATCACGCGCGGATCCTCACGCGCCATCACGCGGGTCAGGATCTGGAACACCGCGTAGAACGACGCCGAGCACAGCACGAGCAGCGACGCGCCGCGGAACAGGTCGGCGCCCGGCCGCACGATCAGCAGCATGCCGGTGATGCCGGCGATCACGAAGGCGATCCGCGGGCGCGTCATCCGCTCGCCCAGGAACACCACGGCAAGCAGGATGACGAGAACCGGCGTCGTGTAGTTGATCGCGGTCGCCTCGGCGAGCGGCAGCGATCCCAACGCCAGGAAGAAGCACAGCGACGACGAAATCAGCAGCAGCCCGCGCACCAGCTGCAGCGGCAGGCGCTGCGTGCGCACCATGCCGCGGCCCATCGTGGGCCCCAGCCAGAGCAGCATCGCCACGACCTGGAACGTCCAGCGCGCCCACACCAGGAACGGCACCGGCAGCCGCGGCAGCATGGTCTTGATCGTCGCGTCCATGACCGAGAACGTCGCGACCGCGCCGACGATCATCAGCACCGCGGACGGCGGAATGTGCGCGTGCGTCACTTCTGCGCCGCGAGGAACGCGTTGAGCGGTTCCGCCCGCGCGTCGCGCAGCGCGAGGCACAGGTCGATGCGCTCCAACGACTGCCGGTAGGCCCGCGCGCCGACTTCGGCGGCCGCGAGCCGCGGCCCGAGCAGCGCGACGAAGCGCTCGCGCTCCGCCGGCGTGCACGTGCCGTCCGCCCAGTAGGCGACGGCGCTCCAATGCTCGCGCGGCAGGCGGCTGCCGAACCGGTCGAAGTTCGCGTCGAGCCACGCCAGCGCGTCCGGCCGCGTCGGCGCGTATTGCAGCGCCGCGCGCACGACCTGCGTCCCGTCGCGCGCCTCGATCGCCGGATCGAACGCCAGCGCCAGCGCGCGCGCGCCGAGCGCGGGATCGCGGAACTGCCCGAGCGCATTCAGCACGTCCTCGCGCTCGTTCTGGTCCTTCGTGGTCTTCGCGACGGCGACGAGTCCGTCGAACAGCGCGGGGCCGTCCTTGCCGGCCGTGCGCGCCGCGGCTTCCAGCACGACGCGCCGCATCTGTGGCGGCACCGCCTCGCGGTCGGCGAGCCAACGGCGCGCGAGCCGGCGCGCCTCGCGCGCGAGCGCCGCGTCGGCGCCGTCGACCGCGACCAGCGGCAGCGCGGACTGGCGCAGGCGTGGCGTGAGCGGCGTGTCGCTCTTGCGCGGCAGCCAGCCCAGGTGGTGCGCGCGCGGCCCGTAGTGCTTGCGCAGCCACGCGGCGTACTTCGCCGCGTTCGCCGGCGCGACGAGTTCCGGCGGCAGGTTGCCGGGAATCTCGTGCGCGCGCAACGCCGTCAGCAGGCTCCGGCTGTCGGCGTGCTGCGCGGCGAGCGGAAGCGCCTCCTCGTACCCCATGAGGCCGCTGCGCGCGAGCAGGTCGGCGTCGGCGAGCAGCGGCTCGTAGTCGGCGTCGGCCAGGACCTTCGCCGCGGTCGGCAGCGCCGCGTACAGCGCCGGCGACAGCCGCGGCAGGTAGTAGCCGCTCCCGCTCCGGTTGGCGATCACCCAGCGCGGGCACGCCGCCGCATCGAGCGGGACGCTCTGTCGCGCGTCGCGCACCAGCGTGCACGTCTGCCGTCCCCGCGCCGCGTCGCCGTGCTCGAAGCACGCCGGGAACACCCACCGCTCCGCCGCGGCCGCCGGCGGCGCGCCGACGGCGGCGAAGCGCGACTGCGCGAGCAGGAGCCGCGGCGCGCCCGAACAGTCGAGGCTCACGGTGAGCAGCGGCACGCCCGCGCGCTCGACGAAGTCGCGGAACGACGGCACGATGGCGTCGTCCGTCGCGGCGAGCGCCGCGAAGAAGTCGTCGGCCGTCGCGTTGCCCCACGCGTACCTGGCCATGTAGCGGCGCACGCCCTCCCGGAACCGATCGGGCCCGAGCCACTGCTCGAACATCGCGAGGATGGTCTCGCCCTTCGCGTACGTGATCGGGTCGAACGCCGCGCGCACCTCGCCCGCGTCGGTGATCGGCTGCCGGATGCGCCGCGCCGAGGCCAGCCGGTCGTTGTCGATCGCGTACGTGCGCTGGCGCAGCCGCCACGCGCCGCGCGGCCAGTCGGGGCGCAGCTCCTGCACGATCTTCGTGCCGAGCCAGGAGGCGAACGACTCGTTGAGCCACAAATCGTTCCACCAGGCCATCGTCACGTAATCGCCGAACCACATGTGCGCGATCTCGTGTGCGGTGACCCCCATGAAGCGCTGCTCGAACGACGGCGAGATCTCGTCCTCCCGCGCGAGCAGCAGCCGCGCCGCGTACGTGACGAGCCCGGGGTTCTCCATCGCGCCGCTCGACCGTGGATACGCGACCAGGTCGAGCTTCGGAAACGGGTACGGCTGCCCGAAGAAGTGCTCGGCTGCGGCGAGGATCGCACCCGTGCGGGCCGCGGCATACGCGGCCTCGCCGGACCTCCCCTTCGGCGTGACGATCGCGATCGGGGTCGCGTTGCGGCCGGCGCGGCCGGCGTCGCGCACATCGAACTCGCCGACGGCGAATGCGATCAGGTACGACGGCAGCCGCGGCGTGCTCGCGAATGCAACCTCCTTCATGCCGGCGGCCGCTTCGGTTTCGCGTTCGACCGGCATGTTGGCGAACGCGCGCACACCGCGCGGCACCACCAGCGACAGCGACCACTCTGCCTTCATGTCCGGCTCGTCGAAGCAGGGGAACGCCCGCCGCGCGTCCATCGGCTCGAACTGCGTCAGCACGTACCAGCGGCCGGCCTCCTGCTGGCGGAACACGCCGATCGCGCCAAGCTCCTGGATCTTCGCCGTGTAGCCGAGCGCGATCCGCGCGTCGCCTGCAGGCAGCGGCCGCTCGAACTTCAGGCCCATCACGTCGTCGCTGCCGCCGATCCGCGTCGCGCGAATCTCCTCCGGCTGCGCGCCGCCCACCACGGCCTTCGCGCCGCGGAGCGTGATCTCCTTCGCGTTCAGCCACACGACGTCGGTCGGTCGCTCGACGCGCACGTCGATGTCGATCGTGCCGGTGAAGGTCGGGAGCGCCGGATCGATCGTGAGCCGTGGCGCGTAGCGAACCGGCACCACGTCGCGGGGCAACCGCAGTCCCGGCACGACCGGCTCCGTCGCCGGCGGCTGCGCCTCGGCGTGCGCGAGCAGCGCCGCGAGCCCGAGCGCGACGGCCGCCGCCGCGCGCGCGAGCGCGGACCGGTGGCAGGCGATGCGCGAACGGGAGCGCGGGAAGGCAGGCACGTGCGGGAGCCCGAAAAAGGATGCCGGGCCTCGACGGCCCGGCAACTGGTCTTACCAGTTTACCAATCTATGCGCCCGACGGGAAGGTTCGCCGCGGTTGCTTGGCGCGGGCGAAGTGCGCGCCGCGCCCACTCGCTACACTGCGATCGTCACGCCGCAGCGCGCCACTGCAAACGCCAAGAGGCCGGATCCGCGATGCACGACCTTGCCGTGATCACCATGCTCGCCGGTGCGCTCGCCGCCGCGCTCGTGTTCGGCTGGATCACGCAGCGGCTGGGACTCACGACGCTGGTCGGCTACATGGTGGCCGGCATTCTCGTCGGCCCGCATACGCCGGGCTTCGTCGCCGACGCGAGGCTCGCGACGCAGATGGCCGAAATCGGCGTCATCCTGCTGATGTTCGGCGTCGGCATGCACTTCCATCCGCAGGAACTGCTGCGCGTGTGGCGGATCGCGGTGCCGGGTGCCGTCGCGCAGAGCGCGGTCGCGGCGGTCGCCGGCTGGGCGTGTGCGCGGTGGTTCGGCTGGGGCAACGCCGCCGGCGTCGTGTTCGGCATGGCGCTCGCCGTCGCGAGCACCGTCGTGCTGATGCGGATGCTGGTCGACCGCGACCGGCTCGCCACACGCGCCGGCCACGTCGCCGTCGGCTGGCTGATCGTCGAGGACCTCTTCACCGTCGTCGCGCTGGTGGTGCTGCCGGTGCTCGCGACCGACGCCGTCGACGCGAAGTCGCTCGGCATGCCGCTGCTGGTCGCGCTCGGCAAGGCGGCCGCGTTCGCGGCGCTCGTCGCCCTCGTCGGCGGCCGCGTCGTCGGCGGCGTGATGGAGCGCATGGCGCGCACGCGCTCGGAGGAGCTCTTCACGCTGGCGGTGTTCGTGCTGGCGCTCGGGATCGCGATCATCGCAGCCGAGGGCTTCCAGGTGTCCGTGGCGCTCGGCGCGTTCATCGCCGGGCTCGTCGTCGGCCAGTCGCGCTTCGGGCCGCAGGCGTCGGGCTTCATGACGCCGTTCCGCGACGTGTTCTCGGCGCTGTTCTTCGTGTCGGTCGGCATGCTGTTCGACCCCGGCTTCGTGCTGCGCGAGCCGCTGCTGGTCGCAGCGGCACTCGCGATCGTGCTGGTCGTGAAGCCGTTGGTCGCGCTCGCGATCGTCAAGCTGATCGGCGACGAGCGCGGCACGGCCGCCACGGTCGCCGTCGGACTCGCGCAGATCGGCGAGTTCTCGTTCATACTCGCTACGCTGGGACGGGGGCTCGGCATCCTCCCGCCCGAGGCGCTCGACGCGCTGGTGGCGGCGGCGATCTTCTCGATCGCGCTCAACCCCGTGCTGTTCCGGCTGCTGGCGCAACCACAGGCCGAACCGCCGCCGGCCGCCGCTGGACTCCCGGTCGCAGCCGCGGCGGACGCGCCGGCGCCCGTCGCAGGCGACCGCACCGTCGCCATCGTCGGCACCGGAGAACTGACGCGCCGCATCGTCCTGCGCTGCGCCGCCAACGGCATCGGCGTCGTCGTCGTCGGCGACGACCTCCCGGCGCTCGACGCGTACCGTGCACAGGGAATCGCCGTCGTCTACGGCAACGCGGCGCGCGCCGACGTGCTGCGCGCCGCGCACGTCGAGCACGCGCGCGCGATCGTCGTCGCCGACGCGGCGCTCGCCGACAAGATGGCCGTGTGCATCGCGGCGCGCAGCCTCAACCCGCGCCTTGCCATCGTCGCGACGGCGGGCAGCGACGCGGAGCGCGCGTGGCTCCGCGAGTTCGGCGTCATGTTCGTGTGCGACGCGCTCGACGGCCTCACCGATGCGGTGGTGCGGTCTCTGCGGCAGGCGCTGTGACGGCCGCGCCGAGGATGCGCAGCGCCGCATGCGCGGCGCCGAAGCCGTTGTCGATGTTGAGCACCGACAGTCCCGACGCGCAGCTCGCGAGCGCGGCGTTCAGCGCGACCTGCCCGCCCGCGCCCACGCCGTAGCCGACGGACACCGGCACCGCCAGCACCGGGCACGCGACCAGCCCCGACAGCACGGAGAACAGCGCGCCCTCCATGCCGGCCACCGCGATCACGACGCGGTGCGCACGGATCTCCGGCAGCCGCTCCATGACCCGCCACAGTCCGGCGACGCCGACGTCGACGATCAGCGTGGCCGCCTCGCCCTCGAACGCCAGCGTGCGCGCGGCCTCGCGCGCGACCGCGGCATCCGACGTGCCGCCGGCGACGATCGCGATGCGACCTGCGGCGCGCGGCGCGGGCAACCCGCCCAGGATCGCCGTGCGCGACGCGACGTCGTAGTCGAGCGCGGCGCGCACGCCGGCGGCCAGCCGTGCGTGGTGCTCCGGCGCGAGCCGCGTGAACAACAGGCGGCGGCCGAGGGCGGCGGCATGCTCGACGATCGCGTCGATCTGCGCGGCCGACTTGGGCTCGCACAGCACGGCCTCGGACGCGCCGGTGCGCGCCGGACGCTCCCAGTCGAGGCGGAAGTCAGTCATCGGCGGCCGCGTGCAGGAACGCCGCGCCGCGTGTGTAGCGGCGCACGCCGGCGAACGTGCGCCCGGCAGCGCGGCATGCACGCTCGCCCAGCTCGCTTGCGATGGCACCGGCGCGCGCGTCGTCGCGCGCGAGCTCGATCACGACGCCGGCGTGCGTGACCCGGCAGCGCAGCACCTCGTCGCGGCCCAGCGCGCCGGCAAGCGCGGTCTCGACGCGATCGACGAACGCCAGGTCCGCGGCGTCGATGCCGATGCCCGTCGCAACACGGCTCGCGAGGCACGGCTGCGCGGGCAGCGTTTCGAGATCGACGAGCCGCAGTCGGGCGGCGAGCGCGTACACGTGCGCCTTCGCGAGTCCGGCCTCGACGTACGGGTGCGCGACGCCGTGTTCGGCCGCGGCGCGCAGTCCCGGCCGGTAGTCGGTCAGGTCGTCGCAATTGGTGCCCGAGACGATCGGATCGTCGGTGCGCTCGCGGATGCGCGCGTACAGGTTCGTCTTGCAGTAATAGCAGCGGTCCACCGGGTTCGCACGGTAGCGGGCGTCGGCATACTCGCCGGCGTCGATCAGCGCGAGCGACCACCCGTGGCGTGTCGCGTGGTCCTCGACGCGGGCGCGCGCCGCGGCGGGGACGGCCGGCCCGCACGCGTGGTACATGGTTGCCGGCGCGCGTGCGAAGCGCCGCGCGACGTGCGCGAGCGTCATCGAGTCGACGCCGCCGCTGACCGCGACCGCGATGCGCGGGTGGCGATCGAGGGCGGCGACGAGGCGGTCGAGCACGTCGGTCGTTGCTCGTGTGTTCACGCCTCGCGTCCTTGGCGCGGCGCGAGATTCGCCGGTCGAACGGCCGAATCGAGCCTCGTGTCGGCCCGAGGTGCGATTCGGCGAGGGATCCGCTCGCACGCGACCTGGCGATTTGTCGCAACAGCAGATCCCTCGCTCCGCTCGGGATGACACAAGAACCGGGGGCCGCCGCTCACTCGTCTTCCTCCAGCGCCCGCCGCTCGGCGTTCGTCCGTGCGTGCCGTCGCGCGGCGAGTCCGGCGACGCCGCCGACGCCATCGTGCGCCGCCTTCGCCGTGCGCGTGCCGTCGGGCCGCCGCACGCGCTTCACGGCAATCGGCGGCGCGCCGGCCGCGACCTCGTCGCGCGCGAGAACGCGCCGGCGCTCGTCGCGCACGCGCAGGCCGATCGTCGACGTCTCGGCGAAGCACGCGGCGATCGCAGCCTCCGCGGCGCGCGGCCGCGCGAGCACGCGGAACTCCGTCAGCGGCCGGCCCTTCTTGCCCGACCGCGCGGCGAGCGACACGTCGATCACGCCGGCCACGGCGCGCAGGCGGTCGGCGGCGAGCGCCAGCTCCTCGCCGGTCATGTCGTCGACGTCGAACTCGACCGTCGTCACCGCGTCGTCGGCCATGATGTCCCCGGTGTCGAACACGAGCGCGCGCAGGACGTTCGGCATCCCGGGAAGCGTGCGCGTGCCCGCGCCGCAGCCGCTGCCGACGAGCCGCCCGGCGCCACCGCGGCCGCCGCACGCCTCCGCCGGCACGAGGTGGCGCAGGATCGCCGCGCCCGTCGGCGTCACCCGCTCGCCGGCGACGCCGTCGTCGTGCCAGCAAAAGCCCTCGAGCAGTGCGACCGTGGCGGGCGCCGGCGCCGGCAGCGCCCCGTGCGCGGTGCGCACGGTCCCGCCGCCGCGCGGCAGCGACGACGCACTCCAGCGCGCACCGGCGAGCCGCGCCGCGATCGCGCCCGCCGCGACCACGTCGAGCAGCGAGTCCCAGTCGGCCAGCTCGTGGAAGTGCACGGCGTCGACCCCGATGCCGTGCACGCGAGCCTCCGCTTGCGCGAGCAGCGCGAGCAGCGCCAGCGCGTGCTCGCGCACGTCCGCCGCGAGCGATGCGTCCGCGATGCGCGCGCGCAGATCGGGATACGTCGAGCCCGCGCCGCCTGCGCCTGCGCCGGCGTGCGCGTACGCGGCCGCGGCCCCGAAGCGACGCGCGGCCAGCGCGCCGGACGTCGCCGAAGCGAACACCGGCAGCGCGCGGTCCGGCGGCTTCACGGCGGCGACGGCCTCCAGCACCGGCGCCTCCAGCGCCGGCAGCGCGTCGACCATCGCCGCGACGAACATGTCGCCGGCGATGCCGCCGACGGCGTCGAGGTGGATCGCGAGCGCCGCCGGCGCGGGCAGGTCAGGCGACGACCGGGACGACATACGGGCCTTCCGGAATGACCGCAAGCGCCGGGTCGTTCGCGTGCGCGAGCGCCGCGGCCACCGCCGCGCCGACGGACTCGACGTGCTCGACGCCGGTCAGCATCAGGTCGTCTCCGGCGAGCCCCGTGGTGTAGAGCTGGACACGGCCGGCGCGCATCGGCTTCAACTGCATCTCGGTCTGCCACTCGTCGACGTCGGCCAACTGCTTGCCGAGCAGCGTGGCGAGGAACGCGTCGGGGCCGAGTTCGACCAGCCGCTTCTGTGCCGCGCGAAACGCACCCGAGCCGAAGCCTTCCGAGCACGCCGACGCGACGATCAAGGTGCCGCCCGGTGCGAGGATGTCGAGCGGCGTCACCATCCCCTTGACCGTCTGGTAGTACGTCTTGTCGAGCGGGTGGCCGGCCGCCGACGTCAGGATCGTCGCGAACTTGCGGCCCACCGGCACGCGCACGCTGTCGGCGACGAAGCGCACGGCGACGAGGTGGCTCGCGACGATCTCGCCGAAGTTCACGTGCACGAGATCGCGGTCTTCGTCGATCACCGTGTTGACCGCGTAGACCTCGCCCAGCATGCGCACGATCGCGAGCTGCTCGTCGTGCAGCGGGTTGCCGTCGAGGTTGCACTGGATCGCGGCCGGGTCCTCCATGAAGCGCGCGCTGTGGAACGTGCGGATCGTGTCCTCGTGCGCCACGCCCGGCGCGATCACCTTGCGCCCGCCCGACCAGCCGGCCATGAAGTGCGGCTCGACCAGCCCCGTGGCGATGCGCAGGTCCGCCTCGACGAAGCGGCGGTCGAGCTTCACCGGCGTGCGCCGCACCGGCGTGACGCCGAGGTCGACGTGCGCGGCATCGTCGCGCGCGAAGTGGTTCGCGACCAGCGCATGCTCGAACACCCACGGGTCGCCGACGACCTCGGCGAGTTCCTCGCCCTCGTTCGGCCGGTGCAGGCCGGTGGCGACCAGCACGGCGATCCGCTCGCGCGGTACACCCGCGGCACGCAGGTCCTCGATCAGCGGCCGCAGGAACAGGTGATTGGGCACCGGGCGCGTGATGTCGCAGATCAGTATGCACGCACTCTTCCGCCCGCGGACGAGGTCGGCGTACGGCGCCGCGGCCACGGGCTGCGCGAGCGCGGCGCGCACGGCCGCATGGGGATCGGCAAGCTTCGGCAGCGGCCGCTTGCCGATCACCGTCGGGTGCGCCGACCGCGGCAGCGGGACCGAAAGCCCATGCTTCCCGTAGAGGATCTCGATGGACTCGGCGTGCAGGTTTTCGCTGGGCATGGGAGCCCGCGCGGCACCGGGGACGAGGCGCGTCGCGCGCGTTGCGCAAGTGTATCCCACGCGCCCGCTCACGGACCGTCCCGGGATCGGTATGATCACGCCATGATCGGCGCCGGCCACACCGACCGCTTCCTCGACGACGGCGAGGTCCGGGCGATCGTTCGCGCGGGACTCGATTCGCTCGCGCCCGACGGCAAGCGGCTGCTGTTCATCGTTCCCGACGGTACGCGCACGATGCCGATGCCGCAGATGTTCGCGCTGTTCGGCGAGTTCCTCGCGGACCGTGCGACGGCAGTCGACTACCTGATCGCGCTCGGCACGCACCAGCCGATGGACGACGCCGCGCTGTCGCGTCACGTCGGCGTGCCGGTGACCGGCGGCCGCGCGGGCGCGTCGCGCATCTTCAATCACGCATGGGACGACCCGGCGACGTTCGCGACGATCGGCGTCATCCCGGCGCACGAAATCGCGCAGCTGTCGGGCGGACGGATGGCGCAGGCGGTGACCGTGTCGCTCAACCGGCTGATCTTCGACTACGACCAGATCGTGATCTGCGGGCCGGTGTTCCCGCACGAGGTCGTCGGCTTCTCCGGCGGCAACAAGTACTTCTTCCCCGGCATCGCCGGCGCCGACGTCATCAATTTCACGCACTGGCTGGGCGCGCTCATCACCAACTACGAGGTGATCGGCTCCGGCTACACGCCGGTGCGCGCGGTCATCGACCGCGCCGCGTCGCTCGTCTCCGTGCCAACCGCGTGCTTCGCGCTGGTCGTCACCCCCGCCGGCACCGCGGGGCTCTACTTCGGCAGCGCGCGCGACGCCTGGGAGCGCGCGTCCGCGCTGTCTTCGCAGCGGCACATCGTCTGGCTCGACCGGCCGATGCAGACGGTGCTGTCGGTGATGCCGCCGATGTACGCCGACGTCTGGACCGCCGGCAAGGGCATGTACAAGATCGAGCCCGTCGTCGCCGACGGCGGCGAGGTGATCATCTACGCGCCGCACATCCGCGAGGTCAGCGTCACGCACGGCCGCATCCTCGAGGAAGTCGGCTACCACTGCCGCGACTACTTCACCGCGCAGCCGGAGCGCTTCGCGCAGTACCCGGGCGGCGTGCTCGCGCACTCGACGCACGTGAAGGGGCTGGGCGCCTACGACGCCGCGACGGGCGTGGAGACGCCGCGCGTCACCGTCACGCTCGCCACCGGCATCCCCGAGGCGACGTGCCGGAAGATCAACCTCGGCTACCGCGATCCGGCATCGATCGACATCAAAGCGTGGAGCGGGCGCGAGGCCGAGGGGATCCTCGTGGTCCCGCGCGCGGGGGAGATGCTCTACCGGCTGCGCTCGCGCGGCAACTGACGCCCCGCGTTACGCGACCTTCCTGCCGCACTTCCCGCAGAAGCGGTCGTCCGCCGCGAGCGCCGCGCCGCACTTGACGCAATGCCTGCCGGCGGGCGCCGCGGGCGCGGACGACGGACCCCGCCGCCAGATCCACGCGATCAGCCCCGCGCCGATCGCGCCGAGCAGCGCGAAGCCGGCCAGCGGAATCGCCCAGTCCGGCAGGCCGCCGGGAGGCGGCGTCGGCAGTGCAACGGCGGCCGGCGGTACGCTCGCAGCGGCAGCGTTTCCCGTGCTCGGATTGAGAATCGCGCGCGACGGCCGCGCGTCCGCCTTCGTGTAACGCACGACGATCGGCAGCGGCTTGCCCGCAGGCAGCGCACCCGCCTCGCCGACGCGGTACTTCATGCCGTCCTGCCCGAGCGACGACCGATCGAGGGTGGGCTCCACCGAGATCGCGGTCGCGGCGACTGGCTCCTGCACGACCACCGTCGTACGCTCGACGGCCATGTCGCCCGGCCACACATAGCGGAAGTTGCGCTCGGGCGCCGTGGTCGCGATCGGCTCGTAGAACTCAATGTGGAAGAAGCGTTCGGTCGCCTCGAACTTCACCGTGAAGTAGTCGCCCGCGCGCGCCTGCTCGTGCTTCAGATTCAGCAGGTTGCCGTCCGCGGCGTTGGAGTATGCGACCGCGGCCGCGCCGCCGGAGGCCGCCGGCAGGCGCAGCGTCACCGTGGCCGGCAGCTTCACGCCAGGCGCCAACGCCCCCTTGAGGATCACCAGCACCGCCGGGCGGTCGTACTCGGGCCACACGTCGATGTTAAGCGTCGAGAGCGCAGGGTTGCCCTTGGGCGCGCCGCCCGCCTGCGCGAGTGCCAGCGCCGGTGCGAGCAGCGCGGCCGCCAGCAGCGCAGCGAGCCCCGTCGTCAGTCCGATGCCGATCCGTGGTTTCATGTCGTCGCCATCGTGGTGTCCGGCGCGAGTTTACAATGGCCGGCGGCACAGGATGCCAGGCGAGGACGCAACGATGCCCATCTACGAATACGCGTGCGGGAAGTGCGGGCACGAGTTCGAAACGCTCGTCCGCTCGAACGCGGTCCCCGAATGCCCGCGCTGCCGCTCGACCGAGCTCGCGAAGAAACTGTCGGTCTTCGCCACCGCCACGGTGGCGGAATCCGCGCCCGCCGCCGCCGGTTCGTGCGGCAGCTGCGGCCACCCGGGCGGGCCCGGGTCCTGCGCCTTCGGCTGACGGCGCGACCGCGCCGTGCCGGAGCGGCTTGCGACGCGTCCGGCGCTCGTCGGCGACTTCGAGGCCGCGATGGAGGACACACGATGACGCATTCGCACCTGCCGCCACCGGACCCGCGCCTCGACCTCGTGCTGGAGCGCGTGGTCGACGTTCCCGTCGAGCGCGTCTGGGCCGCGTGGACGACGCCCGACCAGATCAAGCAATGGTTCACACCGGCACCGTGGACGACGGTCGACTGCGAGATCGACCTCGTGCCCGGCGGGATCTTCCGCACGGTGATGCGCTCACCGGAAGGACAGGAGTACCCGAACCTCGGATGCTGGCTCGAGGTCGTGCCGAACGAGCGCCTCGTCTGGACGAACGTGTTCGAGCCCGGGTACCGGCCCACCCGCCACGCGTCCGGCGCGGACTGCGACGAGTTCCCGTTCACCGCGGTCGTGGCGATGGCTCCGCACGGCAGCGGCACCTGGTACACGGCGCGCGTGATCCACGGGACCGAGGACGCGCGCAGGCGACACGCCGACATGGGCTTCCACGACGGCTGGGGGGCGGCGCTCGATCAGATGGTGGCGATGATCAGACACGGCAGCGCCGCGCGCACGTCCGGCTAGCGCCGAAGGAAAGGGGCAAGGTCGAGCCCGGCTCGGACTCCCCCGCGCGCGGGCCGTCGGATCTGGAGCGGGTGAAGGGAATCGAACCCTCGTCGTAAGCTTGGGAAGCTTCTGCTCTGCCATTGAGCTACACCCGCGACGGCGCCGATTCTATGCGGTTCCGTCGGCACGGGCAAACCGCGTGAGCCCGACGGGCCGCCCCGAGGGCGAACACCGGAGCGCGCAGCGCAAAGGTGCTCCAGTGAGCCCGGTGGTACGATTTCGCGCCGGCACCACGCCGCACTTCCCCGATCCCGCACGACCATCACTACGGAGTACCCCGCATGCGGTCATCGCCGTCGCACCCCCGCGCCCCGGCGCGCCTTCGGACCGATGCCTGCGGCACGTGCGCCGTGGTGCTGCTGGCGGCCCTCACGCTCGCCGGCGAGGCGGCGGCGCAGTTCACGTGGCACCCGGCGGCGCCGAAGTCGATCCTGTCCAACAACGGCGTCATCGCCGGCCGCGTGAACGTCGCGGTTCCCGATCCCGCCGATCCGAACGTCATGTACATCGCCACCGACGGCGCGCGTCCCACCGCGGCGAACGGCGGCAACCCGCTGGGAACGGTGGTCGTCGGGCTGCCCGACACCGGCGGCGGCGGCGTGTGGAAGACCACCAACTGGCTCGACGCGAATCCGCAGTGGGTGCCGCTGACCGACGACATGCCGAGCTTGTCGGTCGGCGTCAATGGCCTCGCCATGGCCCCCACGGATCCGCAGACGCTCTACGCGGCCGCCGACGGTCCGGCCGGCGCGGTGCTGCGCACCACCGACGGCGGGCGCAGCTGGACCCCGCTCGGGCGTGCGCAGTTCGCCGGTGTGAAATTCGGCGGCATCGCGGTGAGCCCGGCCGACGCCAACGTGGTCTACGTCGCCGTGTTCCGCCCCGACTCGAACACGCCGGGCGGCGTGTACCGGTCGTGGGACGGCGGCGCGAGCTGGCAACTGGCGGGCGACGTGCGCGGGAACGTGTCGCACGTGATCGTGGATCCCGTGGTTCCGGGTGTCGTGTACGCGGGGCTGGTCGACGCCTCCGAACCGGCGCGGCAAGGCGTGTGGAAGAGCACCGACTACGGCGGCACGTGGCAGCCGCAGATCGCCGCTTTTCCCGCCGGCACGTTCGACGACGCGCTCTACATCGGCTTCGCGATCGCACCGCAGGCCACGCAGCACCTCATGGCCGCCGTATTGCGCCCGGCGAACGCCCCGGAGCAGAGGCTCTATGCGACCGCGAACGGCGGCGCGCAGTGGGAGCGCCTGTGTCCGACCAGCGGCAACCCCGACAACCGCTACTGGCATCAGCCGCTCGCGATCCACCCGTTCGACTGGGCGCTCGTATACGCGGAAGGCACCAATCACGACGCCGTCTACAGCGTGACCGGCGGCCGGGCGCGACCGGACGGGAACGGCGGGTTCACCTGCGACGGCGTGTGGAAGGTCTTCTGGACGACCGACGACCCGGCCGGGTTCGCGTTCTACCGCGACCCGGGCAGTGCCGACGGCATCGCGTTCGCCGCCTACGGCGACCGCGGCATCTACCGCGTCGGCAACGCGGGGGCGCCCACACCGGCGGACTTCACGCGCAAGCAGGGCGACCTCGCCAATCCGCTGTTGAGCGCAATCGCCGTGCACCCCGACGACCCGGAGACCCTGCGCGCCATCGGCTTCGACCAGATTTTCGCGCTGGAGGCGTCGAGCGCCACAGGTGCGTTCTGGCACACGATGCCGATTGGCGCCGAGTTCGGCAAGCCGCTGTTCAACCCACGCGACCCCTCCATCGAATATAACCTCACGCCCGTCGGCGCCGGGTTCGCGACGTACGACACCGCGATCCAGCGCAACACGGGAAGCGGCTGGCTGCCGATCGGCGGCCACGGCTTCACTTCCGCCGACTTTCCCTACGCGCGGTCGCTGCAGACCAACGCCGCCGTGTGGAAGGCGTTCGAGTTCGATCCGCTCCCGCCCACGGAGGGCTTGCTCTTCGGCGCGACGCGCGTCTACGCGTGGGTGCCCGACGAGGCCTTTCGCCCGATCAGCCCGGAGCTCGTGACCGTCGCGACGCAGCCGAACGCCACGACGTCGTTCATCTCCGCGCTGGCGGTCGCGCCCGACGCCCCGCTGCGCGTGTACGCCGGCACGTCCGAAGGCGCGCTCTACGTGACGAACGATCGCGCGCAGTGGCAGCGAACGGCCGGCCCGGCGCTGCCCGCGGCCTCGTTTCCGACGCGCATCGTCGTCGATCCCGCCCATCGCGACAACGTCGTCGTCGCCGTGCAGGGCGCGTTCGCGGCGGGACGCGTCTGGGCGAGCGCCGACGGGGGCGGATCGTTCGTCGAACTGACCACCGACCTGCCACCGGGCTTGCAGGTCTACACGGTTGCCGTCGACTGGGCGTTTCCGGGTCCGGCGCTGTTCGTCGGCACCGACCGCGGCGTGTATGGCACGCAGTTGTGGCCGCGCGCGGCCGACGGCGCGCTCTCCCTCGACGCGGCCGGTCTGCACTGGCAGCGGTTCGGCGACGGCCTGCCCGATACGCTGGTCGCCGACCTCGCCATCTCCCCGCAGTCGATCCTGACCGCCGCCACCTACGGCCGCGGCGTCTTCCGCGTGCTGTTGCCGACGCCCTAGAGCTGCGCCAGCGCCGCGTCGAGCGCCGGCAGCGCGCCGTCGAGGTGCATTTCGACCGCGCGCGCGCGGCAGGCGGCGAGGGCCGCCGCGTCGCCGCACCCGCGCCCGGCGGCCGCGAGCGCGCGGGCGCGCGCGACCGCGAAGTCGACCCACGGCACGGATTCGGCGCGCGTCGCTTCCGCGAGCGCGTCCGCCTGCGCCGACGCGCACGCGAAATCGCCGTGCGCGAGCGCCGCGTCGATCGCGTAGCGCCGGAACCAGAAGTGGCAGTGGGCCGGGCAGCCCGCCGCGAGCGTTCGCTCGCCGTCGGCGAGCACGGCCGCGAGGTCGCCGGCGCGCTCGACCATCATCGCGCGCGCGCCGTGCAGCAGTCCGCCGACGAAGCGGTAGCCGACGTCGTCGGTCAGCGCGAATGCCTCGCGCAGCGCCGCGCGCGCCTCTTCGCGCCGGTCGACCTGCCAGTACGCGAATGCCAGCAGCGCGAGGTCGAACAGGACCCACCGGCGGGAGACGATGCTGCGCGCCTGCGCGAGGCTGCGCTCGGTCGGCACGAGCGCGTCCTGACACCTGCCCTGCATGACCCGCACCCAGCCTTCCGTCTCGTCGGCCATGACCTCGGCGGCACGGTGCCGCAGCCCGCGTGCCACCGCGCGCACGTCGTCGAGCAGCGGCACCGCCGCGTCGGCGGGCACGAGGTAGGAATGGACGATCGCCAGCATGCAGCGATTGTTGAGCGAGAAGCGGGTGAGCCCCTCCCGGTCGCACAGCGCGACGCAGCGCCCGAACGCCGCGTAGGCCGAAGGCATGCGGCCGTCGGCGTACAGCACGTCGGCCAGGCCGGAGAACGCCTGCGCCTCGCACTCGGCGTCGGCCGCCGCACCGGCGCGGTCGAGCGCACGCTGCTGCGCCGCTTCCGACGCGCGCGCGTCGCCGCGCGCGAACTCGAAGCAGCCGCGCAGGTAGGCGGCGCGGGATGCTTCGCGGGCGAGGCCGGCCGCGGCGGCAAGCGGCTCGACGACGTCGAGCACCGCGAGCCCCTCGGCGGTCGCGCCCGTCGCCCGGTACGCCGCGGCGACCCCGAGGTGCGCGGCGCAGCGCTGCGCGTCGTCGCGCGCGTGCGCCAGCGCGCGTTCGAACGCGGCGAGCGAGCCGTCGACGTCCCCGCTGTTGCGCGCGAGGTCGCCTTCGAAGCGCGCGAGATCGTGCAGCACCTCCGGTGCGGCGGGCAACTCGCCGCCGCGTCGGGCGAGGCGCAGCGCCGCGTCGAACCGCAACGCTGCCGCCTCGGCGCGCGCCGCCCGCAGGCACGCCGCGGCCGCGCGCGGGTCGTCGGCGCGGTCCAGGTGTTCCGCATGGAGCACCAGGTCGCGGTCCTCGTACCACTCGGCCGCGCGCAGGTGCAGCGCGCGGCGGGCGCTGTGCAGCAGCGACGCGTAGGCGCCGTCGCGGATCAGCGCGTGCGCGAACACGAAGCGGCGCGCGTCGGCCTCGTCCGGGCGCACGAGGTCGCGGCCGAGCAGCGTGCCCGCGTCGTACGCAGGGTCGCCGAGCAGGTGGCGCAGCAGCGGCAGGTCGAACCTCTGGCCGACGACCGCCGCCGCCTGGACCGCCGCCTTGTCCGGAGACGGCAGCCGGTCGAGTCGCGACAGCACGACGCTCTGGATGGAGCCCGGGATCATCGCGCCGTCGGCGCCGCTGCGCAGCAGCTGGGTCAGGAACAGCGGATTGCCCTGTGCGCGTTCGACGCACCGTTGCGCGACGCCGGGAATCGTCGTCACGTACGACTGCGCGAGCGCCAGCGCGGCGTGCGTGGGCAACGGCGGCAGGTCGCACCACACCGGCGCGAAGTCGAGCGGCGGCGTGCCGAACGGGTCGCCTTCGCGCCGCGTCGTGCAGACGACGAGCGTGCGCGCGCGCCGCGCGCAGTCGGCGAGCGCGCGCACGGCCGCGGCGATCCGCGGCGTGGCCCAGTGCATGTCCTCGATCAGCAGCAGCTGCGGCCGCGCGGCCGCCGCGCGCTCGGCCGCGTCGGCGAGCGCGCGCAGGCGCCCTTCGGTGCGCGCCGCGTCGTCCATCGACTCGTACGTCGCGGCGTCGCGCTGCGGCACGGCCAGCAGGTCGGCGGCGAACGGCTCGTGCTCGGCCGCGATCGCGCCGTCCGCGACGGCGCGGTCGAGTGCGGCCCGGCGCCCGGCGTCGGACACCTCCGGCACGATCCCCAGCAGGCTCGCGAACAGCGCGTGCACCGCGTCGCGGCCCTGCGCGGTGCCGAAGTCGAGGATCGCCGTCGCGTGCGCGGCGAAGCCGCGGCGCCGCGCGCGCAGGACGAGCTCCTGCGTCAGTCGCGTCTTGCCCATGCCGGGATCGGCGCGCACGGCCAGCGTCGCGCCGGCGCCGCCGTCGGCGACCTGCGCGAGCAGCGCGTCGAAGCGAGCGACCTCCTCCTCACGGCCGAGCAGCGGATGCTCGGCGACGGCATCCGTGCGCAGCGACTGCAGCTTCCACACCGGCACGTCGTGCGCGAGGCCGCGTATCGCCACTGCGCCGACCTGTTCGGCCTCGACGAACGTCGCGCACGCGCGGTAGACGTCGTCGGAGATGACCGTCTCGCCGGCGCGCGCGATCTCGTCGAGCCGTGCGGCAAGGTTCACGGCGTCGCCGGTCACCGTGTACGTCCGGTGCACCGAGCTGCCGGTGTCTGCCGCCACCACCTCGCCGCTCGCCACACCGACGTGCGCGAACAGCGGCCGGCCGAACTCGGTCGAAAGCGCGGCCATCGCCGCGTGGATGCCGGCCGCCGCGCGCAGCGCGCGCAGCGAGTCGTTGCCGTAGGCGACCGGCGCGCCGAACACGCCCATGACCGCGTCGCCGATGTGCTTGTCGATCGTGCCGCCGCATTGCCCGACGAGACCGTCGACCAGTTCGAAGTAGCGCGACAGCAGCCGGTGCACGTCCTCGGGATCGAGTTCGCTCGACAGCGCCGTGTAGCCCGACAGGTCGGCGAAGAGGACCGCGACCGGACGCCGCTCGCCCGACCGGGCGGGCGCGGCCGGCGCCGCGGCGAGCGGCGCGCCGCACTGCGGACAGAAGCGCGCATTGGCCGGCGCGTCCGCGCGGCACTGCGGGCAGGCAGTCACGGCGGTCGGCATGGCGCGCGCCTATCTCCCTCGTGTGGACGCGGGCTTCGCCCGCGCCGGACGGGCATTCTGCCACGGGCACCGAAGGGGCCGGCTTGCCCGTCCGGGCCAATCGGCGTAACGTGGCGGCCGACGCTAGGGGTCCTGGCCGCTGCACTTGGCAGCGTCGGCGGGCGGGTGAGAGCAAACCCTTGGAACCTGATCCGGATAATGCCGGCGCAGGGAAGCGTGAGGCGCCTCCCCTTCCGCTCCCTCTGCCGCTCGAGAGACAGAGGAGCGACGCATGAACGCCAACGACCGTTTCTTCGCGCGCGACGCGAAGGTGGATGCCGCCGCCGTCGCGCCGCTGCCCGCATCGCGCAAGATCTACGTGCAGGGATCGCGGCCCGATCTCAACGTGCCGATGCGCGAGATCGCGCAGAGCGACACGCCATCCTCCTCAGTGGACAATGAGGGCGCGGAGAAGAACCCGCCGCTCGCCGTCTACGATTGCTCGGGGCCCTACACGGATCCAGACGCGAAGATCGACATCCGCCGCGGCCTGCCGCCGCTGCGCGCCGCGTGGATCGCCGAGCGCGGCGACACGGTCGAACTGGCGGGACCGACGTCGGCCTACGGCCAGGCGCGCCTCGCCGACCCCGAGCTGGCCGGACTACGCTTCGACCTGCACCGCAAGCCGCGGCGCGCCGCAGTTGTCAACGGCGCGGGCGCCAACGTCACGCAGATGCACTACGCGCGCCGCGGCATCGTGACGCCGGAGATGGAGTTCGTCGCGATCCGCGAGAACCTGCTGCGCGACGAGATGGTCGCGCGCTTTCCCGAGAGCGTGCGCCGCCAGCATCCGGGCCAGAGCTTCGGCGCGGCGATCCCCGCGGTCATCACGCCCGAGTTCGTCCGCGACGAGGTCGCGCGCGGCCGCGCGATCATCCCGGCGAACATCAACCACCCCGAGTCCGAGCCGATGATCATCGGCCGCAACTTCCTCGTGAAGATCAACGCCAACATCGGCAACTCCGCCGTGTCGTCGTCGATCGGCGAGGAGGTCGAGAAGATGACGTGGGCGATCCGCTGGGGCGGCGACACGGTGATGGACCTGTCCACCGGCAAGAACATCCACGAGACGCGCGAGTGGATCGTGCGCAACGCGCCGGTGCCGATCGGCACCGTGCCCATCTACCAGGCGCTGGAGAAGGTCGACGGCAAGGCCGAGGACCTGACGTGGGAGATCTTCCGCGACACGCTGATCGAGCAGGCCGAACAGGGGGTCGACTACTTCACGATCCACGCCGGCGTGCTGCTGCGTTACATCCCGCTGACCGCGAAGCGGATGACGGGGATCGTGTCGCGCGGCGGCTCGATCATGGCCAAGTGGTGCCTCGCGCACCACCGCGAGAGCTTCCTGTACACGCACTTCGCGGACATCTGCGAAATCATGAAGGCGTACGACGTCGCGTTCTCGCTGGGCGACGGCCTGCGCCCCGGCTCGATCCATGACGCCAACGACGAAGCGCAGATGGGCGAGCTCGCCACGCTGGGCGAGCTGACGCAGATCGCGTGGCAGCACGACGTGCAGGTGATGATCGAGGGCCCCGGCCACGTGCCGATGCACATGATCAAGGACAACATGGACGAGCAGCTCCGTCTGTGCGGCGAGGCGCCGTTCTACACGCTGGGGCCGCTGACCACCGACATCGCGCCCGGCTACGACCACATCACCAGCGCGATCGGCGCCGCGATGATCGGCTGGTACGGCACGGCGATGCTCTGCTACGTGACGCCGAAGGAGCACCTCGGGCTGCCGAACAAGGCCGACGTCAAGGACGGCATCATGGCGTACAAGCTGGCCGCGCACGCGGCCGACCTCGCCAAGGGCCACCCGGGCGCGCAGCTGCGAGACAACGCGCTGTCCAAGGCGCGCTTCGAGTTCCGCTGGGAAGACCAGTTCAACCTCGGCCTCGACCCGGACAAGGCGCGCGAGTTCCACGACGAGACGCTGCCGCAGCACGGCGCCAAGCTCGCGCACTTCTGCTCGATGTGCGGGCCGCACTTCTGCTCGATGAAGATCACGCAGGACGTGCGCGAGTACGCGGCGAAGCAGGGAATCGCGGAGAGCGAGGCGCTCGCGAAGGGGATGGAGGCGAAGGCGGTCGAGTTCGTGACGAAGGGCGGCGAGATCTACTCGAAGGCGTAGGAGAAGCGCCACCGGGTCCCCGCCTGCGCGGGGACGACGGTGGGACGACGCTGGGTCCCCGCCTGCGCGGGGACGACGGTGGGACGACGCTGGGTCCCCGCCTGCGCGGGGACGACGGTGGGACGACGCTGGGTCCCCGCCTGCGCGGGGACGACGGTGGGAAGGGAACGCGGCGCAGGCGATCGCGGCGTCGCGCGTTACGGCGGCCGACCAGCGAAGCGCCCGACATGGTCGCGCAACGCCGATGCGTTGCCGGCGGCGATGGCGCGGAATCCTCCGCTGATTCGCGCGTCGGCCGCGACCGTATCCCAGTAGCCCGCGGCGATTTCCGCGGCGGCGAACCACGCCGCCTCCTGCCCCGGTTCCGGCACGGGCGGCGCGTACGCCCTTGCGGGCAACTCGCTGCCGATCGGCGCGTAGCGCATCGGCAGCATGTCGTAGACGGGGGCGAGCGCCAGCGTGCCGTCGTCCTGCGGGAAGAACGACAGGTTCCCGAAGTGCATGTCGGTGTTGGCGATGAAGCGCCCGAACCATTGCAGGCAGCGCACCTGCGCGACGGTCGCCGGCAGCATCCAGCGTTGCTGCGCGAGGCTCTCGGCAGCCTCGAGCCAATGTCCTGCCGCCGGGAGCATGCCCGCATACTCGTTGTTCATCGCCGACAGCGTCACGACGGGCAGGCGGCCGTACGCGCCGACGCGGTCGAAGCGGCTCGTCTCCAGGAACAGGCGCGATCCACCCTCGACGAGATCCGACGCGGGTACGGGAAAGCCCGCGGACCCGAGTGCGTGGAGTGTCCATTGCTCGCACCGCAGCAGGTCGCGCCACCGCACCGCGGCGGCGGAATCGTCGCGCGGCGAGAACTTGACGAGCACGTGATGCGGGTCCTGCGCCGGGCCGACGAGCGCGCCGAACTTCGGTTGTTCGCCGCCGGCGGACGACCCAGGCAGGACGCCATCGATCGCCTCGTCGGCGAGCGCCGGATAGGCTGCCGTTCGATGTTCCGGCGCGATCGGCTGCGCGCCCTGCGACCGGCTCGCATACAGCCGGCGTGCGGATTCGCGGCCGACGACGAGGTCACCAATGCCGTCCTCGCCCCCCCTGGCGAGCGCGACGATCGTGTCGTCGTCGGACCACGCCTCCGGGTTGTCGGGCAGTCCGAAGGCGGCGTGGCGGCGCGCGAACGTGCGCCCGAGGAAGCCCTGCGGCCGCGCATCGGCGAGGAACACCGGCAGCCCCTCCGAAACGCCGTCGCCGCGGTGACCGCGCATCCAGTGGGCGACGTTCGCCGGACGCTCCAGCGCGTATCCGTCGGGCACGATCGGACGCAGCGTGCCGATCTCGGAGAGCGCGCCGTCGGCGCCCACGCGGTACAGCGGAAGTGCGGTGCCGAGCCCCCGGACGTCACGCGCCGCCGCATAGCGGCGCGCCCGCGCGCGGCCGACGGGCACGACCGCGTCGCCGGCGCGCGTGACAAGCCGCGACAGCGTGGCCTGCGACCCCAGCCCCAGCGCACGGATCAGCGCGGCCGCATTCGAGAGCGGCGCGTGGCGCAACTCGGCGACGAGGTCGGCGACGTCGGTCACTGTGCGTTTGGGGTGTGGGTACCAGAGTCACTGATGAATTGATTCAGTATAGATTATTCTTAATAAATACAAACATTTTCAATGTATTGATAGTGCACACCGCACCCATTTTTGCATAGATGCTCGTATAGATAAAAATTCGACCCCCAATGACCCACCCCTCCCCTATACCGGAACGAGCGACGCCGTCAGGGCCGCGGCCGGCCTCGCGTATGCGTCGCCTTGCGCACTTCCGCCCGCGGCAGCAGGCATCAGGTCCTCGTCGACGAATCCCATCGGGACGAACGAACGTCGCTCGGATGAGACGCGAGGAACCAGAAGGTCATCGGTGGCGAACTGGGCGATCTGGCAGAACAGTGTGGGCGTCGCGGCGAACGCGCGTGGTCGCCGCCTTGCTTGCCCGCCGAAACCGCTTCACCTGCTCGATCCGTGCGAGGACGTGCTGCAGGCGTCGCAGCAGCGCAGGATCGACATCCACGAGCCACAGACACCAGCGCCGGTATCCGTTGAGGAACGCCTGCGCGCCCGAGCAGGGGCGAATCCAGCGTGCGGACTCCGGCTCGCCGGCCGCATCGACCTGGAAGAGATGTGCGAGCCGCGGCCCCAGATCGGACCCGTCGCTCGCCGTGCGCTCGTCGAGCCGGAACTCGACCGCCTCGTCGGCTTCGAGGTCGTACCAGCGAAGCGCGCGAAGTCCGAGACGAGGATGTAGCGCGGCAGGTCGCGGTCGATGAGCGCTTCGAAGTAGTCCGTCGCCGGCGAGAACGCCCGGTCGAGGCCCTGCCCCTCGCTCTTGCGCTCGACCAGCAGCACGCCCCTCCGGAAGCAGTCGATGCGGCCCGACTTGGGATGCTTGCCGGCGCGCGTCACCTCGACCTGCCGCTCGAACACGGCCACACGCTTGCGGTCCACGCCGAACACCGCGAAGAAGCCGTTCCAGAAGCTCTGCGCCTCCGCGCGCTCCGACCCCCTCGCCCTTCCACTCGCGGGAGAACGCGAGCGCGCGGGCCTTGATTTCGTTCCAGGAGAAGGGCATGGGCGGGGGTAAGGACGTCGCGGATCGCCGAGTGCGAGGCCGAGAATTGCGCATGCGTCGCGCGAACGTCCGGCGGCGTTACGATGGCGGCTGCGCCCATCCCGAAGTCGACCGCCATGACCGCCGACGTGCCCGACGACTCCGACACCGACGAACTCGACGCGCTCCTCGGCGCGTCCGCGCGCTACGCACTGGGCGGGGTCGACGGCGACGCGTTCATCCGCTGGTTCGCCGGCGTGTTGCCGCTGCTGTGCCCGGATTTCGCGTCCCGGTTTCGCGGGAGCGAAGACGAGCGCCGCGCGGCGTACTCCGCGCTGGGGCGCCTGCTGTGGAATCGCCTGCCGCTGCCGGACAACCAGTTCCGGCCGCGGCCGCTGCCCGAGCCCGAGCGCAACGCGCCGTGCCCGTGCGGCTCCGGCCGCAAGTACAAGCACTGCTGCGCCCACGTCGAGTCGCTGCCCGACCCGTTCGAGGGCATGAGCCCGAAGGGCCGCCCCGAGGGCGAATACCGGAGCGCGCAGCGCGAAGGTAAACCAGTGAGCCTGCTGCTGTACGTGCTCGGTCAATACCCGCGAACGCAGCTGCGCAAGCTGCCGCTGGCGGGACTCGACCTCGAAGAGATCGGGCACATCGGCGACCAGTGGCGGCGCGCGGGGCGGGCCCTCGATGCGGAGGCCCTGCTCGAGCGCGTGTTCGAGGCGCCCGACCGGCTGGACGCACGCGCGCAGTTCGCGTTCGACGTGCTCGCCGATTGCTACAGCGACCTCAACCGCCCGCAGAAGAAGGCGCGGCTGATCGAGCGCGTCGCGCAGGTCCGCGACCCGACGCTGCGCAGCGCCGCGCTGCACCGGCGGATCACGATCCTCGCCGACCGCGGCGACCGCACCGAGGCCTGGCGCCTGTTCGCGGAGGCGCAGCGCCACGAGCCCGACAACCCGATGCTCGCCACGCTGGAACTCACGCTGCTGATGAACGAGAAGGCCTACGAGCGCATGCGCGAGCGCGGCCGGTTCTGGATCGGCCGGCTCGCGCGCGACCGCAAGCACGACTACACGGACCTGATCGGCCACATCAGCGAACTGATCGCCGACCCGACGGCGACCATGCTGCGGTACGACGGCGACGCGCGGCCGGGACTCACGGATCTGCAGCGAATGCTGGCCGCACTGCCGCCGGTCGAGTGTCATTATGCGGTCGAGGGCGACGACGGCGTCGCGGCGCTCGCGCCTTCGCCCGCACTCGACGCGCTCGCAGCGCATTGGCGCACGCTCACGCAGGTCGGCAAGCCGGTCCTGACGATGCTCGATGCCGGCGACCCGGACGCCTGGGCGCGCGTGGCGCCGGGCATCCCGTGGCTCGCGCGGAATCCGTTGGCGTGGCAGTCGTTCGACGTGCTCGACGATCTCGCGCTGGCCGTGCAGGACGCCAACCTGATGGCGGGTGCGCAGACGCTGCTGGAGCCGCTGCTGGCGCGGGCGCACGCGCTGCTGCGGCTCGTCCTCGAACGCGGCGGCATCGGCGCAGGCGCGTTGCCGTGGAACTTCGTGCAGAATCGTCCCGCGCTGCGGCTCGTCGTATCGCTCTATTACCTGCGCCGCGAAGAGCAGCGCACCGACGAAGCCCTGGCGCTCGCCCGGTGGCTCGTCACGGGCCTCAATCCCGACGATAACCACGGGTTGCGCGCGGAGCTCGTGCGACTGTACCTGGAGCGCGGCGACGCCGGGACCGCGCTCGAAGTATGCGAACGCTATCCTGACGACGGTCTCGTGGGGACGCTGTTCGATCGACCGCTCGCGCTGTTCCTGCTCGCGCGCCACGCGGAGGCCGGCGCCGCGCTGCGCGACGCCCACGCCGCGCGGCCGAACGTGCTGCCGCTGCTGGTCGCCGACAGCCCGAAGGAGCCCCGTTCCGACGGCCCGTACCTCGAGATCGGCGGCCAGGAGGAGGCGTGGCGCTATCGCCGCGACCACCGCGCGCTGTGGGAGGGCAGCGGCGCGCTGCCGTGGGCGCGCGGCATCGTCGCCGAGTCGCGGCGGGCGCACCGGCGCTGATCGCGCGCGGGTCGCCTGCCGCGGTTCAGCGCGCGGCCGTGGTCTTCGCCGCCTGCCGGCGGGCCGGCGGCTGCGCCTGCGCCGCCAGCGACGCGCCGTAGCCGTCGGTCAGCGTGCCGAGGAAGGCGACGATCGCGTCGATCTCGGCATCGTCGAGCCGCGGTGACTCGCCCGGCTTGCGGTCGTACGGCGCTTCGCTGCGGTTGACGTTCGCGTGGTACGCGGGTGGCAGGTCGTCGAACGGCACGCCGCCCGGATACCAGCGCGCCGGGTCGGTGTCGCGCGTCGCGTAGAAGGCGACCGCATCGCGCAGTTGGGTGAAGAAGCCGTTGTGCATCAGCGCGACGCGCTTGCCCACGTTACGCAGCGTCGGCACCTTGAACGCGCCGCACAGCGCCTCGTCGCCGCCCGGCGCCGCGCGCTTCGGCCCGCACAGCCCGAGGTCGAAGAACGCCGGGTCGGCGTTCGCCGGGATGCGCGCGTTGCGCGGCACGCCCAGGTTGTCGTAGGTGAAGTCGGTGAACAGCGAGTCGGCGGGGTTGCGCGACGTCGGGTCCGCGACGTGGCAGGCGGCGCAGTTGCCCTTCTCCGGGTCGAGGAAGAGGTCGAGCCCCTGGCGCTCCAGCGCGGTGAACTGCGCGCGGCCGGCGGCGACGTGATCGTACTTCGACGAAAACGGTGCGAAGCGCTCGGTCCGCTCGAACGCGGCGATCGACGCGGCGATCGCCTTCAACGCCGTGTCGGGATCGTCGAACACGCGCGCGCCCCACTCGTCGCGGAAGAGGTCGGCGTAGCTCGCGGCGGCGACCTTCGTCGTCAGCGCGGCGACCGCTGGGTTGTTCATCTCGTCGGGCGCGAAGAACGGCTGCGCGGCCTGCGCCTCCAGCGAGGCGGCGCGCCCGTCGAGGAACTGTCCGCCGACGGGGATGGGTCCCTCGTCCGTATCCTCCATGCCGAACGCCGGCGCGAAGCGCGCGTACATCGCCGTCGGCGTGTTGCGCAGTCCGAGCGAATGCCCGTCGGCGCCGAGCGCCACGCCGGCCGTGGCGCCGTTGTTGCCCGAGAAGGCGAGCGCCGGGTCGTGGCAGCTCGCGCAACTCTGGCCGGGCGGCACCGACAGCGACGCGTCGAAGAACAGGCGCTTGCCGAGCACCTCCACGCGCGTCAGTCCGGCCTCGTCGGCCGGGACGGGCTCGGGCTCGCCGCCGCCGCACGCCGCGAGCGCGCCGGCCAGCATGGCGGCGGCGATCCAGCGGCCATCGGGATCAATGCGCATGGCCAGCCTCGCCGTCGCGCAGCGATGCGCGCACCAACGCGAGGATCGAGCGGCGGGCGGCGGCGCGCGCGTGGGATCGGCAGTGCGCCGCAACCGGCTGCCAGTGATCGGAGAGGTCGTCGGCCAGCCCCTGCAGCCACGCGGGTGCCGCGTCGTCGGCCGCGAGCCGGTCGAGGCAGGCGGCGATCGCGGCGGCGACGCGCGGGCGCTCGTGCGGCTCGGACGTGTGCCACGCGTACTCGCTCATCAGTTCCAGCAGCGCGGCGATCGTGCGCGGGACGGGGTCGTGGGAGGCGGGGGGCGGCATGGTGCACTCCTATTTAAATGAGACGCATTCTCATTTAAGCATCCGCGCGTGCGTTTGACAAGCCCCCACCGCGCCGTTGGGGCGGCGGGCGAAGGCGAAGCAATCGGGGCGCCCCGGCGCTGGCGGCGAGGGCCTGGGGTCAATGCGATTCGGGGCGGTCGTCCGCCCCGGCTTCCGGCGTCAGTCCTCGCCGCCGGCGAGGCGCACCAGGTACCCGCCCGACTTCTCGTCGCGCTCGAGCGCCAGGCTGCCCGCGGCCGCGGCGGCCTCGAGCATCGCGTTGAACGAGCGGAAGCCGTAGTACGACTCGTTGAAGCCGGGCTTGCGACGCTTCAGCGCCTGCTTGATCATCGAGCCCCAGATCTTCTCCTCCGCGCCGCGCTCGGAGATGAGCGCATCGACGGTCTCGACGATGAGGTCGAGCGCCTCGGCGCGGCGCTCGTCGTCCGACTTGCGCGGCGGCGGCGCTTCGTCGGCAGCCTGCGCGTCGTCGTACGTCGGCACGATGTCTTCCTGTGCCGGCGCCTCGACTTCCGGCGGCGCCGCGTCGGCCGCCTTCGTTCCGGTGCCACGCCGGCGGGACGCGGACTTGGCCGGCTTGTCCGCGGGCGCGGCAGCCGCCGCCTTGGCGGCCGGCGCCTTGCCGCTGGCGGACTTGGCGCCACCGCGCCGCGTCGCGGCCTTCTTCTTCTCGGCGCGCACGAGGTCGTCGTAGAAGATGAACTCGTCGCAGTTGGTGACGAGGAGGTCCGACGTCGAGTTCTTCACGCCGACGCCGATCACGACCTTGTCGTTCTCGCGCAGCTTCGACACGAGCGGCGAGAAGTCCGAGTCGCCGCTGATGATGACGAACGTCTCGACGTGCGATTTCGTGTAGCAGAGGTCGAGCGCGTCGACGACCATCCGGATGTCGGCCGAGTTCTTGCCCGACTGGCGCACGTGCGGGATCTCGATCAGCTCGAACGACGCCTCGTGCATCGGCGCCTTGAACGCCTTGTAGCGCTCCCAGTCGCAGTAGGCCTTCTTGACGACGATGCTGCCCTTGAGCAGCAGGCGCTCCAGCACCTTGCCGATGTCGAACTTGTCGTAGTGGGCGTCGCGCACGCCGAGGGCGATGTTCTCGAAATCGCAGAACAGCGCCATGCTGGTGACGTCGTTGGGTGCGGCCATGGGGTCTCCGTCGTGCCGGTGCATCGGCTTCTGCCGGGCATCTTACGCTGTGCGCCCAAGCGACCGCCCCTCACCGCAACCCTCTCCCCGCTGCGCGGGGCGAGGGCGTTACCCATCTTGCCGGTTGCACACTCCGTTGCCGCCGGCTGAACACGCCCGAACGCGCCCGCAACGTGTGCAACCGGCGGCGAGAATCGCTCCCTCTCCCCGCGCAGCGGGGAGAGGGCCGGGGTGAGGGGCAACCTCCGACCGGCTATGCCATCGCCACCCGCACCGGCACCCGCCGCCGGCCCCACGAACGGCGCGGCACCGGGCCGAACCGCCCCGGCAGCGCCGCCGCGCAGTGCCGGCAATGCCCGTTGTCCGTCACCTCGTAGCGCAGGATCTCGTGCCAGTCGCGGACGATGAGCGGCTTGCCGCAGCCCGGGCAGTACGTCGTCCCGCCGTCGACGTCGTGCACGTTGCCGGTGTAGACGTAGCGCAACCCCGCGCGCTGCCCGATCTCCCGTGCGCGCGCCAGCGTCGCCGCCGGCGTGTGCGCGACGTCGGTCATCCTGTAGTCGGGGTGGAACGCCGTGAAGTGCAGCGGGACGTCGGGGCCCAGTTCGCGCGCGATCCACCCGCACATCGCGAAGAGTTCCTCGTCGGAGTCGTTCTCGCCCGGGATCAGCAGCGTCGTGATCTCGGTCCACACGTTCGTCTCGCGTACGAGGTAGGTGAGCGTTTCGAGCACCGGCGCAAGCCGCGCACCGCACAGCCGCATGTAGAAGTCGTCGGTGAAGCCCTTCAGGTCGACGTTGGCCGCGTCCATCTTCGCGCAGAACTCGCGGCGCGCGTCGACGCCGATGTACCCCGCGGTGACAGCGACCGTGGCGATGCCGCGCGCCCGGCAGGCGTCCGCCGTGTCCATCGCGTACTCGGCGAAGATCACGGGATCGTTGTACGTGAACGCGACGCTGCGGCAGCCGTGCTCCGCCGCGGCCGCGGCGATGGCCTCGGGCGACGCGGCGTCCATCAGCGTGTCCATCTCGCGCGACTTCGAGATGTCCCAGTTCTGGCAGAACTTGCACGCGAGATTGCAGCCGGCGGTGCCGAACGAGAACACGCTCGACCCGGGGTAGAAGTGGTTGAGCGGCTTCTTCTCGATCGGATCGATGCAGAAGCCGGACGAGCGCCCGTAGGTCGTCAGCACCATGCCGTCGCCCTTGCGCTGGCGGACGAAGCACGCGCCGCGCTGCCCGTCGCGCAGCCGGCAGTCGCGCGGGCACAGGTCGCACTGGATGCGGCCGTCGTCGAGCAGGTGCCACCAGCGGCCCGGCACCTCGCCCATTCGAGCCTCGGTCGTCATGTCGTCACTCCGGCCGCGCGCGCCCGGACTTCCGCGTACTTGACGACCGAGTAGCGAGCGAGCGTGACCTCTTCGTCCCAGAAGTCCACGGGCAACCCGGCCTTGTGCTTCAGCGCCGCGAGGAATTCGCGCGGGTCCGGCAGCTGCTCCCACACCTGCGGCAGGAACGTCGCACGGCGGCTGCCGCGCTCGAGGATCACGCCGTCCACACCGGGCCGCAGCCGCGCCAGCGCGTCGCGCTCCGGCATGGCACCCAACGGCTCGGTCCTGCCCAGCACCGAGACCTCGATCGCGATCGCCGCGAACTCGTGCACGGCCAACGGCGCGAACCGCGGATCGCGGAACGCCGCCGCTTCCGCGTTCGCGCGGACGTCGACGCCGAGCGGCCGGTGCGCCTGCAGCGTGCCGATGCACCCGCGCAGATCGCCGTCGCGCCGCAGCGTCACGAACGTGGCGCCATGCGCGGCGAGCGCCGCGTGCGATGCCACGGCATCCGCCGCGACGCCCAGCCGCGCGCCGATCGCGCCGCGCGCGAGTGCCAGCAGCGTGTCGCCGAGTTCGGTGTCGTATCCCATGTCGGGCTTCACGTCCGATGCTCGGTGAAGGCGAACGCGGCATACCCGACGACGCGCGAGCGGTCGCCTGCCGTGTCGCCGGAGTTGCGCAGGTCGAGCAGCGCCGGTGTGAGGCCGCGGCGCCGCGCGCACAGCAGGAACCCGTTGACGGGGGTCGCGCCGCATGCCTGCTCGTGGTCGAGCGTGGCCGACAGCGCCAGGATGTCGTCCGCGGTGGCGCGGTCGATGCGCGCGGCCTCCGAGTGGTGGCGGTAGTGCGACAGGTCGGAACTCACGACGATCAGCGTCTCCGGCCCGCCCCAGAGGAGGTCGAGCACCGCGGCGACCTCTTCGGGTGCGGCGTCGCCGACCGCGAACGGCACCAGCGAGAACGCGCCCAGCACCGACTGCAGGAATGGCAGCTGGACCTCGAGCGAGTGCTCCAATGCGTGGGCGGCATCGCTGACGACGACCTGCGGCAGCGCACGCGCCTGTGCGACCGCGGCGGCGTCGATGGGGACTTCGCCGAGCGGCGTAGCGAACGCGTGCGCGCGCGGCAGCGCCAGGCCGCGGACGGCGACCCGGTGTGTCGGTCCGAGCAGCAGGACCCGCGTCACGCGACCGCGCAGCGCCGCCAGCCGCGCGTAGGCACTCGCCGCCACCGGGCCGGAATACACGAACCCGGCGTGCGGGACGATCACCGCCTTCGGCGGGTCCCCGGTGTCGGGAGCGACGGCCGCAAGGTAGCCACGGACCGCCGCCGCCAGGCGGGCGGTGGCGTCGGGGTAGAACATGCCGGCGACGGCGGCCGGCCGGACATCGTGCATCGTGTGACCTCGTCGTTCGGTTGGCGGAAGGACCCGACGCGGAAGCTCACCCGCAGCGCACGCTGCAAGTCTACTCCGGCGGGCCGGACCGGCCCACCCCGCGCTCGCCCGCGCCTCGCGCCTTCGTCCTCTTAAATGCGGCCGCGCGCCCATCGGCGCAAGGGTCGGTCGCGGTCGGGTACACTCGGGCGCTCGTCTTCCGGCCGCCTTCGCCCCGCCGCCCATGTCGCTGCCCGCGCTGTCGCTGCTCGAAACCCGTGTGCTCGGCGTGCTCGTCGAGAAGCAGCACACGGTGCCGGACACGTACCCGCTGACGCTCAACGCGCTCACGGCCGGCTGCAACCAGAAGACGAGCCGCGATCCGATCATCGACGCGACCGAGGCGGAGGTGCAGGCCGCGATCGACCGCCTGAAGGCGCTGTCGCTCGTCGTCGAGTCGAGCGGTGGCCGCGTGATGCGCTACGCGCACAACGTCGGCCGCGTGCTCGGCATTCCCGCGCAGGCCGTCGCGCTGCTGACGGTCGTGATGCTGCGCGGGCCGCAGACCATCGGCGAGCTGCGCATCCACAGCGAGCGGCTGCACCGGTTTGCCGACATCTCGACGGTGGAGGCGTTCCTCGCCGAACTCTCGCAGCGGCCGGCCGGCGCATTGATGGTCGAGCTGCCGCGCGCGCCCGGCGCGCGCGAGGCACGGTGGGCGCACCTGCTGTCCGGCGCGCCGGCGGTGCCGGTGGCGGACGTCGCGGCGGCCGGCGACGGCGAGCAGGTCACGCTCGGCGAACTGACCGCGCTGAAGACCAACGTGACGCGGCTGCAGGACGAGTTGGCGGCGCTGAAGGCGACGGTCGCGCGCATCGCGCAGGAACTGGGGCTTCCGCCAACGTAGCGCGCGCGTCGAATTGCGCGCCGGGGCCGCGGTGCGCGACAATGGCCATCCTCCCGCGCGGCACGCGGGTGCCCAAGACCGACAAGAGGGGTTAACCGTGGATTTCACCAGCCTGTACGAGACGGCGAGGCCCGTCGTGATAGCCATCGCGCTGAAGATCGTCGGCGCGATCGTCCTCTACATCATCGGGCGCTGGCTGATCGGCCTCATCGGCACGCTGATCAACAAGGCGCTCGAGCGGCAGAAGATCGAGCCGACGGTGATCCGTTACATCGGCAACACGATCAACGTCGCGCTGAACGTGCTGCTGGTCATCGGCATCCTCGGCTACTTCGGCGTCGAGACGACGTCGTTCGCCGCACTGATCGCCGCGCTGGGCATCGCCATCGGCGCCGCGTGGGGCGGCCTGCTGTCGAACTTCGCCGCCGGCGTGTTCATCCTGGTGCTGCGGCCGTTCAAGGTGGGCGACTACGTGCTCGCCGGCGAGGTGGAGGGCACGGTGCGCGCGATCGGCCTGTTCACGACGGCGATCGACACGCCGGACAACGTGAACACGATGGTCGGCAACGCGAAGGTGATGAACGGCACGATCAAGAACTTCTCGAACAACGCGTACCGGCGCGTCGACCTGGCGGCGCAGCTCGACCACTCGGTGGATCCGCACGACGCGATCCGGCGGCTGAAGGAGGCGCTGCCGGGAATCGCCAACGTGATGACGGAACCGAAGCCGGACGTGGAGATCCTGACGTTCAACGAGCGCGGGCCGGTGCTGGCGGTGCGGCCGTACGTGCACACCGACCACTACTGGCAGGTGTACTTCGACACCAATCGCGCGATCCGCGACACGTTCGGCGCCGCCGGCTACCCCGCAGCGGAAGCGCACGTGTACGTGCGGCAGAAGGCGGCATAGTCACGCGGGCGGGCGCGCCCGCCCGGAGTTTTCGATCGACGACGAAGGCGAGGTGCGTGATGGGACTGCTCGACGGACTTCTCGGCAGCATGATGGGCGGCACGGCCGGCCAGCCGCCGCAGGCGCAAGGCGGCGGCCAGGTCGTCCAGCTGGTGCTGCAGCTGCTGCAGCGCAACGGCGGCATCGAGGGCCTGCTCGCGAAGATGCAGCAGGCCGGCTACGGCGATCAGGCGCAGTCGTGGATCGGCACCGGACAGAATCAGGCGGTTCCGGCCGACGTGCTGGCGCAGATCTTCGGCCAGGGGCAGCTGGGCGAGATCGCGCAGCAGCTCGGCCTCTCCCGCGACGACGCCGCCGGCGGACTCGCGCAGGCGCTGCCCGACGTCGTCGACCGGATGACGCCGCAGGGGCGCATCCCCGAGGACACCAACGACCTCGTGGCCCAGACGCTGGCGAAGCTGCGGCGGCAGAGCCCGGGGACCTGACGGCGCGCCGCGACCGACTACGCAACGCGGCGAGCGGTCGCGCCGCGGCCCGACGCGCGATTTGCGGACGAGGCGCTAGTCCTGCCGCCAGGGAAGCCCGGCCATCTGCCAGCCGTTGACGCGCCGCTGGCCGTCGGGGTTGCGGTCGCCCTCGAAGCCTTCGAGGATGTTGTAGGCGGCCACGAAGCCGTGGCTGGTCGCGAGCGCCGCGGCGTGGTGCGAGCGCACGCCGCTGCGGCACAGGAACGCGACGGGCCGGTCGGGCTCGACCCGGGCCACGAGCTGGTCCATGAAATGCGGGTTGCGCGCCTTCGCCGGATAGTCGTACCACTCGATGTGAATGCTGCCCGGCACGTAGCCGATCAGGTCGCGCTCGGCCGCCGTGCGCGTGTCGACGATGTCGATTGCGCCGGCCGCGAACAGCGCGTGCGCTTCGCGCGGCGTCAGCAGTCCCTGCATCGGCGCGTGCACTTCGCGCGCGCGCAACGTCGCGGCCGTGAAGATCGTGTCGCGGTCGTGCGGCTCAGGCGGCATCGTGCAGTTCCCCGGTGCATCCGGCATGGCCGCAAACGGCGAAGTTCGCCGTTCCGGCCGCGCGCGTCAACCCTTCGTCATCGGGCACGTCTTGATGCCGAACAGCGTATACGCGGGACAGAAGCGGAAGAGCCCGGTCAAGATCGGCACGATGCCGATGTAGCCCCAGGCGCCGATGGTCCCGGCCAGCGTCAGCGCGATCAGCGCGACGCCCACGACGATGCGGATGGTGCGGTCCAGCGTGCCTACGTTCACGGTCATGTCGCTGCTCCTCGAAAGGTCGGGTTGCAATCGCGGGCGCGGGACAGCGCTCCTGCGAGCGCGTGCCGCGATCCGCGGCCAGTGGCGGCATTATATCGCTCATTAGTTATACGGTCAACAAGGGGTCCGCGGTGCCGCGGCGGCGGCCGGCGCATCCGCGTCGATGTGAGACAATCGCCGGCGCCGCGCGCTCGTCCCGCCGCCGGCCGCTGCCGTCTCCTTGGATTCCGCGCCCTCCCTGCTCGTCGCCCTGCTGCTCGGCATCGTCGAAGGCCTGACCGAGTTCCTGCCGATCTCGTCGACCGGCCACCTGATCGTCGCCGGCTCGCTCCTCGGCTACACCGGCGAGCACGCAAAGGTGTTCGAGATCGTGATCCAGGCGGGCGCGATTCTCGCCGTGTGCTGGGAGTTCCGGTTGCGCCTTGCCTCCGTCGCGCGCGGCCTGTTCCGCGAGCCGCGCGCCAACCGCTTCGTCGCCAACCTCGTCATCGCCTTCGTGCCCGCGGCGGGGCTCGGCCTGCTGTTCGGCAAGTACATCAAGGCATGGCTGTTCGCGCCGGTTCCCGTGGCGATCGCCTTCGTCGCCGGCGCCTTCGTCATCCTGTGGGCCGAGCGCCGGCAGCGCGCGCATCCCGACGCCGCCCGTATCGACGACGTCGACGCGATGCGGTGGTCCGACGCGCTCAAGGTCGGCCTGGCGCAGGCGTTCGCGCTGATTCCCGGCACGTCGCGGTCGGGCGCCACGATCATCGGCGGCATGCTGTTCGGCCTGTCCCGCCGCGCGGCGACCGAATTCTCGTTCTTTCTCGCGATCCCGACGCTGCTCGCCGCATGCGTGTATGAATCAGTGAAGAACCGCGAATTGCTGGCGAACGCGGACCTGTTCGCGTTCGGCACGGGATTCGCGGCGGCGTTCGTCTCCGCGTTCCTGTGCGTGCGCTGGCTTCTGCGCTATGTGAGCCAGCACGACTTCACGCCGTTCGCGTGGTACCGCATCGCGTTCGGCGCGTTGATTCTCGTCACCGCATGGACCGGCGTCGTGCGCTGGGAATAGACGCGGCGCCGCCGAATGACACGCTTCCACCGGAGGTAAACATGGCTCCCGACACGATCCAACGCGCGGCACCCGCGCTGGCGGACCCCGGACTGCTGCGCATGCAGTGCTACATCGACGGCGGCTGGCACGACGCCGACGACGGCGCCACGTGGGACGTCGTCGACCCCGCGACCGGCCATGCCACCGGCACGATGCCCGTGTGCGGTGCCGCCGAGACACGGCGCGCGATCGCCGCCGCCGCGGCGGCGTTTCCCGCGTGGCGCGCGATGCTCGCGAAGGATCGCTGCGCGATCGTGCGCAGGTGGTACGAACTCATGCTGGAGCACGCCGGCGACCTGGCGCTCATCCTCACCACCGAGCAGGGCAAGCCGCTTGCCGAGGCGAACGCCGAGATCGCGATCGGCGCCGCGTACGTCGAGTGGTTCGCCGAGGAAGGCAAGCGCGTGTACGGCGATGTCATCCCGACCGTCGGCGCCGACCGCCGGCTGGTCGTCGTCAAGGAGCCGGTCGGCGTGTGCGCGGCGATCACGCCGTGGAACTTCCCGTGCTCGATGATCACGCGCAAGGTGGCGCCGGCGCTGGCCGCCGGCTGCACCGTCGTGATCAAGCCGGCGGAAGCCACGCCCTACTCGGCGCTCGCGCTCGCCGAGCTCGCCCATCGCGCGGGGTTTCCGAGGGGCGTGCTCAACGTCGTCACCGGCGACGCGCCGGCGATCGGCGGCGAACTGTGCTCGAACCCGACCGTACGCAAGCTCTCGTTCACCGGCTCGACCGAGGTCGGGCGGCTGCTGATGCGGCAGGTCGCGCCGACGGTGAAGAAACTCTCGCTGGAACTCGGCGGCAACGCGCCGTTCATCGTGTTCGACGACGCGGACCTCGACGCGGCCGCCGAGGGCGCCATCGTCTCCAAGTACCGCAACACCGGGCAGACATGCGTCTGCGCCAACCGGTTCTTCGTGCAGGACCGCGTCTACGACGCGTTCGCGGCGAAGCTCGCCGCGCGGGTCGCCGCGCTCAAGGTCGGCCCCGGCACCGAGGCCGGCGTGACGCAAGGGCCGCTCATCAACGCCGAGGCGCTCGCGAAGGTCGAGGCGCACGTCGCCGATGCGAAGGCCCGCGGCGCGCGCGTCGTGCACGGCGGCCGCCGCCACGCGCTCGGCGGCAACTTCTACGAGCCGACCGTGCTCGCCGACGTCACGCGCGAAATGCAGATCTTCTCCGAGGAGACGTTTGGCCCGGTCGCGCCGCTGATCCGCTTCCGCGACGACGCCGAGGTGATAAGCCTCGCCAACGACAGCGAGTTCGGCCTGGCGTCGTACTTCTACAGCCGCGACATCGGCCGCGCGTGGCGCATCGCCGAAGCGCTCGAGGCCGGCATGGTCGGCGTCAACACCGGGCTCATCACCACGCAGGTCGCGCCTTTCGGCGGCGTCAAGCAGTCGGGCCTCGGCCGCGAGGGCTCGTACTACGGCATCGACGAGTACGTCGAGGTCAAGTACATCTGCTTCGGGCTGTAGTGCAGAGGGGTCAGATTCGAACGTCGCAGCGCGCCGCCGTGTAGCGCATAGAGGTCAGATTCGAACTTCGCAGCGCGCCGCCGTGTAGTGCATAGGGGTCAGATTCGCAGCGCGCCCGCGGGATTCACCGCCGACCGAACGCGAAACTCGAGTCTGACCCCCGTTCCGCCGCGGGACAGCGGAATCTTCGCCGGCCGGGCCGCCGGCGCGCCGGCGGCCTACCAGCCCGGCGGCAGCTTCTTCAGGATCGTGATCTGCCGGTCCTCGACGAGCAGATAGCCGCCGGCGACCAAGTCCTTCAGCAGTTTGCCAATCATGTCGCGCGAGGCGCCGACGCGGTCGGCGATGTCCTGGTGCGTGAGCTTCTCGCGCACCGTCAGGCGGCCACCGACGTCGACCGCCAGCGCGTTGACGAGCCGCACCAGCCGTCCGTAGACGTCGGACAACGCGAGGCTCTTCACGTTCTCGGTCGCCGAGCGCGCGCGCCGGATCAGCGTGCGGATGAGGTGCTGCGCGAAGTCCGGATTGGCGGCGAGGAAGTCCCGGAACTGCGCGCGGTTGACGATCGCGCAGGTCGTCGGCTCGACGGTGATCACCGACGCCGAGCGCGGCGCGCCGTCGAGCGACATCTCGCCCACGTACTCGCCGGGGCCGTGGAAGTTGAGGACGACCTCGCGGCCCGCGGCGTTGCTCGCGTAGACCTTCACGCGCCCGGCGAGGATCACGTACAGCGAGTCGCCGACGTCGCCCTCGTGGATCAGGATCGTCTGCTTCGGGTACTGGCGGACGACGCCGGAAGCCGCGATCGCGCGCAGCGTCTCCTGTTCGAGCGGGGCGGAGGCGCCGGCGGCAGAGTCTTCGGGCACGGTGCACTCTTCGACGTGGTGACTCGACGCATCGGATCCTAGCACGCCCGCTGCGCGGCGGCCTCCTCGACTCGATGCCGCGTCACCGACGGGCACGCGCCGATCGCAGGCGCCGATTCGCGATTGCCGTCGATTCCCATTGCGCTTCGCGCAACGGGGCCCCTCGCAGGCTGCCCGCGTCGCTACTCGCGCCTCGTTGCCCCGTTCACGCGCGCCAAAGCGCCGGTGTGTCGGCGCGCTCGGTCGCGCTGCGCCTCGCCCGCTTTGCTCACACGTACTTCCGCACGTCGTCGATGACCTTGCCGTCGTTGGGCAGTTCACCCGGCGCGCGAAAGGCGACCTCGCCGCGCAGCTTGGTGACTTCGCGGATCGACGCGACGATCGCCTCGGCGTGCGACGATGCGTTGTCGCGCACCTCCACGTGCAGCGTCATCCGGTCGTTGCCGTCCGGGTTGTCGACGACGAGCCGCGCGCGGCCGACCTCCGGGTGCCGCTTCGCGATCGCCGCGACCTGCGACGGGTGGACGAACATGCCTTTCACCTTGGTCGTCTGGTCCGCACGGCCCATCCAGCCCTTGATCCGCATGTTCGTGCGGCCGCACGGGGACACGCCCGGCAGCAGCGCGGACAGGTCGCCGGTGCCGAACCGGATCAGCGGGTAGTCGACGTTCGCGAGCGCCGTCACGACGACTTCGCCGACCTCGCCCGGCGCGACCGGGTCGCCGGTGCCGGGGCGCACGATCTCGACCAGCACGCCCTCTTCGACGACGAGCCCCTCGCGTGCCGGCGACTCGTAGGCGATGCAGCCCAGGTCCGCCGTCGCGTACGCCTGGTAGCCCGCGATGCCGCGTGCGGCGAGCGCGTCGCGCAGGCTCGGAGGAAACGCCTCGCCCGAGACGAGCGCCTTCGCGAGCGACGGCAGCGCGACACCCTGCTCGTCGGCCTTCTCGAGGATGATCTTCAGGAACGACGGCGTGCCGACGTAACCGGCGGGCTTCAAGTCCGCCATCGCCTGCACCTGCAGCTCGGTCTGCCCGGTGCCGCCGGGGAACACCGTGCAGCCCAGCGCGTGCGCACCCGTTTCGAGCATCGAGCCCGCGGGCGCCAGGTGGTAGGAGAAGCAGTTGTGCACGAGGTCGCCGGCGCGGAAGCCGGCCGCGAACAGCGCGCGCGCCAGCCGCCAGTAGTCCGGGCGGGCGCCTTCGGGTTCGTACAGCGGGCCGGGGCTCGCGAACACGCGCCGCGCCGCGCCCCAGCGGGTCGCCGCGAAGCCGCCGAACGGCCGCCGCGCCCGCTGCAGGTCGAGGAGCTCCGACTTGCGCGTGACCGGCAGCCGCGCCAACGCTTCGCGCGACGTCAACGCTTCGGGGTCGACGTCCGCGAGCAGCTGCGCCGACGCCGGCGCGCTTGCGCGCGCGTGCGCCACCATGCGTCGCAGCGCCGCCATCTGCTCGCGCTCGCGCAGCTCGGGGTCGCGCGTTTCCAGCAGGTCGAAATGTTCGGTCATCGGGCAGCCTTCCGCTTCGGGGTGGCGGCGGCGATCGCGTCGCGATCGCGCCGGGTCAGCTTGGCGTGGACGAGCGAATGGGAGCGCGCGACGAGCTCTCGCGCCTGTGCGTCCGCGAGAGCGCGCGCGTCGGTCACCTGCACCCAGTGCGCGCGCGCGAGGTACGGGGCCGGCACGATGCCCGGCAGGTCGGTGAGTTCGAGGAAACGCGACGGCTCGCACTTGAACGAGAGCTTCGTCGCCTTGCCGCCGGCGACGCGGAACACGGCGAACATGCGGCCGCCGACGCTGTGACACTCGTCGGCGCCCCACTTCACATCCACCGTCGCGCCGGGGAGCGTCGCGCAGAACTTGCGCAGCGAGTCGATGTTCATGGTCCGTCTGCCCGGCCTCCCGCGCCGACGCGTGCAGCAGCCCGGGCGCGGTGCGCTCCCGTCAGGCCAGCCAGCGCTTGCGGCGGCGGTAGTGCTTGACGTCGCGGAACGACTTGCGGCCGCCCGAGGACAGGCCGAGGTAGAACTCCTTCACGTCCTCGTTGGCCGCGAGGTCCTTCGCCGCGCCGTCCATCACGACGCGCCCGTTCTCCAGGATGTAGCCGTAGTCCGCGTAACGCAGCGCGACCATGGTGTTCTGCTCGGCGAGCAGGAACGACACCTTTTCCTTCGTGTTCAGGTCCTGCACGATCTGGAAGATCTCGTCGACGATCTGCGGCGCGAGCCCCATCGACGGCTCGTCCAGCAGGATCATCGACGGCTGCGCCATCAGCGCGCGGCCGACCGCCGTCATCTGCTGCTCGCCGCCGGACGTGTAGCCCGACTGGCTCGTCCGCCGCTGCTTCAGCCGCGGGAAGTAGTGGTACACGCGTTCGAGCGCCGCGGCCAGTTCCGCCCGGGAGACCTTGCGCGTGAACGCGCCGGTCAGCAGGTTCTCCTCGACGGTCAGGTGCTGGAAGCAGTGCCGGCCCTCCATCACCTGGCACACGCCCATCCGCACGAGTTCGTTCGTCGTCAGCTTGTCGACGCGCTTGCCCTTGAACTCGATCGTGCCCTTGGTGACGTCGCCGCGCTCGGCGGCCAGCAGGTTGGAGATCGACTTCAGCGTCGTGCTCTTGCCCGCGCCGTTGGCGCCGAGCAGCGCGACGATCTTGCCCTCGGACACCTCGAGCGACACGCCTTTCAACACGAGAATGACGTGGTCGTAGATGACCTCGATGTTGTTGATCGACAGGTACTTCGCGGCAGCGGGCTGCGCGGTCGCGGTGCGGTGGCAGTGGCGGTGGACATGGACGATCCGAGTTCGGATTGGCGCGCGTGGTGCCCTCCCCCTCTCCCCCGGGCCGTGCCCGGGGCAGAGGGCTGGGGTGAGGGTGGGCCCTCACCCCAACCCTCTCCCGCAAGCGGGAGAGGGAGGGTGCTGCGTGCTGCGCCCCTCGCCTGACGCTCCCTCGCCCCCGGAAGGGGGAGAGGGTCGGGGTGAGGGGGTGCTGCGCGATGCGATCAGGACTCCTTGCTGCAGTCGCGCGGCGTGATGTTCTTCTCCTTCGCGTAGCCGGCCGCCGATTGCTCGATCATCGGCCGCACCAGATCGCGGTCCGGCGTGATCCAGTCGGTGATGACCTTCCACTCCTTGCCGTCCCATTGCTGGAACTTCACGGCGCCGCCGCCTTCGTGATCCAGGCAGCTGACCTTGAGCGGCTGCATGAAGCCGGCCGCGCCGAGTTCCTTCAGCCGCGCCTCGCTGATCGTCAGGTTCTCGAGGCCCCAGCGGATCTGCTCGCCGGTCAGCGGCTTCTTGCCGTACTTCTCCTGCGCCTTGCGGATCGCCTCGACCGTCACGATGCCGTGCACGACGCCGCGGTTGTAGTAGATGCTGCCGATGCGCGTGGGATCCTCCATCTCGCCCTTGCCCTTGGCGTACACGTACTTCTTGATGTCCTGGATGACCGGGAAGTTCGAGCCGGCGACGTTGAAGCCGGCCGCGATGTAGCCCTTGGCGGCGTCACCGGCGGGAATCGTGTCCTCTTCCGCACCCGACCACCAGACGCCGATGATCCGGTCGCGCGGGAAGCCGACCTTGGCGGCGCCCTTCAGCGCCACCGGGTTCATCACGCCCCAGCCGCGCAGGATCACCCAGTCGGGCTTGATCTGGCGCACCTGCAGCCACTGCGCGCCCTGCTCGTTGCCCGGATGCGGCACCGGGATGTGGGTGACCGTGAAGCCGTACTTCTTCGCCTGCGCGTCGAGGACCGGGATCGTCTCCTTGCCGTAGGCCGAGTCGTGATAGATGTTCACGATCTTCTTGCCCTTGAGCTTGTCCATCCCCCCTTCCTTCGACCCGATGAACTTGATCTTGGCGGTGTTCTGCGACCAGTAGTTCGTCAGCAGCGGGAAGACCCAGGGAAAGACGCGGCCGTCGGAGGCGTCGGTGCGGCCGTAGCCGATCGACACGATGGGCACCTTGTCCTGCGTGCCCTTCTCGATCAGCGAGTAGGTGATCCCGGTCGACAGCGGGTGCACCAGCGTGGCGCCGGTCGGGCCCTTCTTCTTCAGCCGTTCGTAGCACTCGACGCCGCGCGCGTTGTTGTACTCGGTCTCGCACTTCTCGTACGTCAGCTTCACGCCGCCGACGCCGCCATCGCGCGCGTTGACCATGTTGATGTAGTCGATCATGCCGCCGAAGATGCCCGAGCCGCCGGCAGCGTACGGTCCGACCCAGTACCCGACCATCGGGACAAACTGCTCGTTCTGCGCATGCGTCGTCGCCGCGGCGCCGAGCATGGCAAGGCCCAGCAGGGCCTTGGTGAATGACTTCATGACTTTCCTCCTGACAATTGAAACACCTCCGAACCGGAGTCGATACAGCATCACGAACGCCTGCGACGTGCCGTCAATGGGGAAACGGCCACAACCGGAGCTTCTCCTTTCCGATCTGCCAGAGCCGCGCGAGACCGTGAGGCTCGACGGCCAGGAAGAAGACGATCAGCGCCCCGAACACGATCAGTTCGAGGTTCGACATGAACCCCGGGGGCATCTGCAGCCCGAGGCCGTGCTCGATGAGCGGCGCCGCCGTGTTGAGGAAGATCGGCAGCAGCACGATGAAGGCGGCACCGAGGAACGAGCCCAGAATGCTGCCCACGCCACCGATGATCACCATGAACAGCACGCGGAACGACATGTCGAGGTTGAATCCCTCCGGCTCGACGGTGCCGAGGTACGCGAACGCGTACAGCGCGCCGGCGACGCCGCAATAGGCCGAACTGATCGCGAACGCCGACAGCTTGGTCTGCATCAGCCGGATGCCGATCACCGAGGCGGCGACGTCCATGTCGCGCACGGCCATCCACGCGCGCCCGGTCGAGCTCCTGACCAGGTTCTTCGCCGCCAGCGCGAGCACGGCGACGATCGTGAGCGTGAACAGGTACTTGCCGGCCGGCGTGTCGACCGTGTAGCCGAGGATCTCGATCTTCTGCGCGCTGATCACGCCGGAGCTGCTGTTGTTCGAGAACCACCCGAACTTGGTCAGCGCCCAGACGACGAAGAACTGCGCCGCCAGCGTGGCCACCGCGAGGTAGAACCCCTTGATGCGCAGGCTCGGCAGGCCGAACAGGATGCCGACCAGCGCGGCGCAGATGCCGGCCAGCACGAACGCCACGAGGATCGGGATGCCGGGAACGCGCAGCACGAAGTTGTACGCGGCGAACGCGCCCACGGCCATGAACGCGGCCGTGCCGAGCGACAGCTGACCGGCGTACCCGGTCAGGATGTTGAGGCCGATCGCGGCCAGCGCGAAGATGAGCAGGGGCGTCAGGATCGCCGACAGCCAGTACTGGTTGGCCACCAGCGGCACGACGACGAACGCGAACACCAGCAGCGCGCCGACCGCGATCCGGTCCTGGCGGATCGCGAAGATCTGCTGGTCCTCGGCGTAGGACGCCTTGAACTGTCCGGCTTCTCTGTAGAGCATGGTTTACCAATCACCGCCGAAGTGAACGCCCGCCGGCTCCGAACCCGCGTCGTCCCCGCGAAGGCGGGGACCCAGTGGCGTCCGTCGAAAGACGCTGGGTCCCCGCCTTCGCGGGGACGACGACTCGCGGCGAGCAGGCATCATGCGCTCGCGTCAGCTCGGCAGGATCAGACGCGGTCAATGTGCTTCTCCCCGAACAGCCCTTCCGGCCGCACGAGCAGGAACAGGAGCGCCAGGACGTACGGGAACCAGCCTTCGATGCCGCCGCCGACGTACGGGCCGAGGTAGACCTCGGCGAGCTTCTCGGAGGCGCCGATGATGAGCCCGCCGACGATCGCGCCCGGGATCGACTCGAAGCCGCCCAGGATCAGCACCGGAAGCGCCTTCAGCGCGAGAAACGTAAGCGCGAACTGTACGCCGTTGCGGGCGCCCCACAACATCCCCGCGACCAGGGCGACGAAACCGGCGACCGTCCAGACGATGCCCCAGATCTGCTGGAGCGGGATGCCGACCGCGAGTGCCGCCTGGTGGTCGTCGGCGACCGCCCGCAGCGCGCGGCCGATGCGCGTCCGGCTGAAGAACAGTGCGAGCGAGGTCACCAGCGCCGCCGCGATCCCGGCGGCCGCGAGGTCGAACTTCGAGATGTTCATGCCCGTCGCGTCGGAGATCCATCCGAGCGGTTCGTCCTGGATGCCGATGTCGAGGCCGTGCGGCTGCGAGCCCCACAGGAGCTGCGCGAGGCCCTCGAGGACGAACGTGAGGCCGATGGTCGCCATGAACAGCGAGATCTGCGGCTGGTTCACCAGCGGCCGCAGCACGATGCGTTCGGTGGCGAGCCCCAGCACGACCATCGCGCCCAGCGTGAGCGCGAACGCGAACCAGAACCAGACGCCCATCTCGAGGAACCCGACGAACGTCAGCGCCGCGAAGAACACCATCGCGCCCTGCGCGAAGTTGAACACGCCCGACGCCTTGTAGATCAGGACGAAGCCGAGCGCCACGAGCGAGTACATGACGCCCGAGAGCAGGCCGCCGATCAGGACTTCGAAGAAGAATGACATGGCGATCAACTTCTCGCGAAGAGGCGCCGAGGCGCGGAGAATCGCACGGCGTACGGGATGCGGTTCTCTGCGTCTGTGCGTCTCATTGTGAAATCCGCCCTCAGTGCGCGACGCCCAGGTACGCGTCGATCACCGTCTTGTTGCTGCGCACCTCGTCCGGCGTTCCGTCGCCGATCTTCTTGCCGTAGTCGAGGACCACGACCCGGTCCGAGATGTCCATTACGACGCCCATGTCGTGCTCGATCAGCACGATCGTCGTGCCGTACTGCTCGTTGACGTCGAGCACGAACCGGCACATGTCCTGCTTCTCCTCGACGTTCATGCCGGCCATCGGCTCGTCGAGCAGCAGCATCGACGGCTCGGCGGCGAGCGCGCGCGCGAGCTCGACCCGCTTCTGCAGCCCGTAGGGCAGCCGGCCGACCGGCGTCTTGCGGATGTGCTGGATCTCGAGGAAGTCGATGATTTCCTCGACCTTGGCCCGGTGCTCGAGCTCCTCGCGGCGCGCGCGCCCGAACCAGATCGCCTGCTCGAGGAAGTGCGCCTTCATCTTGAGGTTGCGTCCGGTCATGATGTTGTCGAGCACGGACATGCCGCGGAACAGCGCGATGTTCTGGAACGTCCGTGCGATGCCGGACGCCGCCGCCCGGTGCGGGTTCATGTCGCGCCGCACCTCGCCGCGGAACGTGATCGTCCCGGCCTGCGGGTGGTAGACGCCATTGATCACGTTGAGCATCGAGCTCTTGCCGGCGCCGTTGGGGCCGATGATCGCGCGGACCTCGTGCTCGCGGACGTCGAAGCTGATGTCGGTCAGCGCCTTCACGCCGCCGAACGACAGCGAAATGTTGTCGAGCTTCAGGATGACGTCGCCGGCGCGGCGGGTGGTGGCAGTCATGTCAGCGAGCACCTTCCACCAAGAGACGCAGAGGCAACCCCCGCCGGGACCTTCACCGCGTCACTGCGCTTCCTTGTGGCCCTTGGTATCACGCGGCCTTCCCGTGCGCGGCCGGGAACGTCTTCGCGTCGTCGATCTTGAGGTCGGCCGCGACCATGTTCGTGCGCCCGTCCTCGAAGCGCACCAGCGTCTCGATGTGCTGGACCGCCTTTCCGCCGTACAGCGCGTCGATCAGCACCGCGTACTTCTCCGCGACGAAGCCGCGGCGCACCTTGCGCGTGCGCGTCAGCTCGTCGTCGTCGGGGTCGAGTTCCTTGTGCAGGATCAGGAACCGGTGGACCTGGGAGGCGGCGAGGTCGCCCTCCGTCGCGAGCTCCGCGTTGACCTTCTCCACGCACTCGCGGATCAGCTGGTAGACCTCGGACTTCTGCGCGAGGTCCGTGTAGCCCGAGTAGGCAAGCCCGCGCCGCTCGGCCCAGTTGCCCACGGAGCCGGCGTCGATGTTGACGAACGCGCACACCATGTCGCGGCCATGGCCGAACGCCACCGCCTCCTTGATGTGCGGGAAGAACTTGAGCTTGTTCTCGATGTAGTTGGGCGCGAACATCGCGCCGGTGCCGAGCTTGCCGACGTCCTTCGCGCGGTCGATGATCTTGAGGTGCCCGGCGTCGTCGAGGAATCCGGCGTCGCCGGTGTGGAAGTAGCCGTCGGCATCGATCGACTCGGCCGTCGCATCCGGCCGCTTGTAGTACTCCTTCAGCAGCATCCGGCCGCGGACCAGCACCTCGCCGCCCTCGCCGATCCTGATTTCGACGCCCGGTGCGGGCAGCCCGACCGAGTCGAGCTTGACGTCGCCGTCGGGCTGCAGGCAGACGTACGCGCATGTCTCGGTCTGGCCGTACAGCTGCTTCAGGTTGATCCCGATCGAGCGGTAGAAGCGGAAGAGGTCCGGGCCGATCGCGGCGCCCGCCGTGTACGCGACGCGGATGCGGCTCATGCCGAGCACGTTGCGCAGCGGGCCGTACACGAGCAGGTTGCCGAGCGCGTAGAGCAGCCGGTCGCCGCCGCCCACGGGCTTGCCGTCGAGAATTTCGGCGCCGCAGCGGCGCGCCACGTCCATGAAGCGGCGGAACAGCCAGCGCTTGATCGCACCGGCATCCTCCATCCGTATCATCACCTGCGTCAGCAGGTTCTCGAACACGCGCGGCGGCGCGAAGTAGTACGTCGGGCCGATCTCGCGCAGGTCGGTCATCACGGTGTCGCCGGATTCCGGGCAGTTGATCGTGAACCCGGCCTCCAGCCACTGCGCGATCGAGAACAGGTGGTCGCCCACCCACGCCATCGGCAGGTAGGAGAGGATGCTGTCGTTCGCGGTGAGCCGGTCGAAGCTGCAGCCGCCGCGGGCGGCCGCGATGAACGCGTCGTGCGTCAGGCACACGCCTTTCGGCTTGCCGGTCGTGCCCGACGTGTACAGCATCACCGACACGTCGGTCGGCCGGCCCTTCGCCACTTCCGCCTCGTACCAGCCGGGGTTCGCGCGGTCGAACTCGCGGCCCTTCTCCTGCAGGTGCGCGAAGCTCGTCACCCCTTCGTAATTGCGCATGCCGCGCGGGTCGTCGTAACAGACGTGCTTGAGCGTGGGGACCTGCGGCATGGCCTCCAGCATCTTGTCGACCTGCTCCTGGTCCTCGACCACCGCGTAGGCGATCTCGGCGTCGTTCAGCACGAACACGAAGTCGGCGGCCGGCGCGTCCTGGTACATGGGCACCGGGATGCCGCCCAGCGCCTGCGCGGCGACCATCGACCAGTAGAGCCGGGGCCGGTTGTCGCCGATGATGGCGAGGTGCATGCCGCGGCGGAAGCCCTCGGCGGCGAGCCCGCACGCGAGAGCGCGCACCTCGTCGGCGACCTGGCTCCACGTCCACGTCTGCCAGATGCCGAGGTCCTTTTCGCGCGTCGCCGGATGCCCGGGCCGCACCGCTGCGTGGTGCGCCAGCAACCGCGGAAACGTGTCGCGTTGCTCCTCCATCGCGTCCTCCAGATCGCGCGGACGGCCGCTTGCCGGGCCTTGGTGTCCTGTCGCGCACCGGCCTTCCGGCCGGCCCACCCTCGTGGCACCGGCGGGTGCGGCCCCGCCGCCCCGCCGTTCTTATATCTTATACATGACCGCTCCCGCCGCGTCTCTCCGCTGGGGCGGGACGGGCATCTTAGCCTCTTTCGCCTGCCCTCCGGCGGATTGTCGTCCTGGCGGTCGGGTTTCTCCGCGCGCGCGCGGGCTCCCGAGCGCGCGGCGCTTTAGAATGGTCCGTCCACCAATGTAGGCGCGAATGCCGGTGCATGCTGTCGCCGCGCCGACATTTGCCGCCCCCGGGCCGAATTCGACCGATGCCTACGTTCGCCGCCATGCTCCGCGCCTCCTCCTGGGCGCGCGCGCTCGCCCCGGCCGACCTCACCCGCGTCGAGGCGGAGACCGTGACCCGCGTCTGCCCGGCGGGCGCACTCGTGTGCCGCAAGGGGGAGGCGGTCGAGGCGTGGATCGGCGTGGTCGACGGGCTGGTCAAGATGACCAACGTGTCCGCCGAGGGCAAGCCCACGAGCTTCGTCGGCGTCGGTTCCGGCGGCTGGTTCGGCGAGGGTTCGCTGCTCAAGGACGAGCCGCGCCGGTACGACATCGTCGCGTTGCGGGAGTCCGTGATCGCGTACATGCCCCGGCCCACGTTCATGTGGCTGCTGGAAACCAGCATGCCGTTCAACCGCTTCCTGTTGACGCAACTCAACGAGCGGCTCGGCCAGTTCATCGGCATGGTCGAGCACGACCGGCTGCTCGGGCCCGATGCTCGGCTCGCGCGGTGCCTGGCGTCGATGTTCAATCCGCACCTGTACCCGGGAGTCGGGCCGTCGCTGCCGATCTCGCAGGAGGAGATCGCCCAACTCGCGGGGCTGTCCCGCCAGCGCGCCAACCAGGCGCTGCAGCGGCTGGAGCAGGCGGGGCTGCTGCGGATCGAGTACGGCGGCGTCACCGTCACCGACCTCGACGGGCTGCGGCGGTACGAGGACTGAAATGGGGCCAGGCTCACCTTTCCCGGCACCAACCGCAGATTTGACGCCGCAGGAAAAAAGTGAGCCTGGCCCCATTTCGGGGCCGCCCGCCTACTTCCCGGTGAACTTCGCCGGCCGCTTCTCCAGGAACGCCGCCATCCCCTCGCGCTTGTCGTCGGTCGCGCACAGCAAGCCGAACACGTCGGTCTCGAGCACGTTGGCGTTGGCGAGATCGAGGTCCTGCCCGCGGATGACGAGGTGCTTGGAAAAGCGCACCGCCACCGGCCCCTTGCCGGCGATCATCCGCGCGAGCGCGAGGCCCTTGTCGAGCAGCGCCTCGGGCGCGACGACGTGGTTGACGAGCCCGATCCGCAGCGCCTCGTCGGCCTTGACCTGCCGCCCCGTGGTCACGAGGTCGAGTGCCAGCGAGCGACCGACGACGCGCGTCAGCCGCTGGGTGCCGCCGAAGCCGGGGCAGATGCCGAGGTTGACCTCCGGCTGCCCGAACACCGCCTGCTCGGAGGCGACGATGAAGTCGCACGCGAGCGCCAGCTCGCAGCCGCCGCCCAGCGCGTAGCCGTTGACGAGCGCGATGACCGGGAACGGCGCCAGTTCCAGCGCCCGCAGCGTCCGGTGGCCCTTGGCCGCGAAGTCGCGCGCTTCCAGCACCGACATCGCGCTCATCACCGCGATGTCCGCGCCGGCGACGAACGCGCGGCCGGCGCCGGTCACGAGCAGGCAGCGCGCCGTCGGCTCGGCGACGACCGACCGGACCGCCGCCCCGAGATCTTCCAGCACCTGCGGTGCGAGCGCGTTCATCGCGCGCTCGCGGTTGATCGTCAGCAGCCAGATGCCCGGCTCCTTCTGCTCCAGCAACACCGTTTCATGGCTCATCGCTTCGCTTCCTGCGAATAGTCGTAGAACCCGCGGCCCGTCTTGCGGCCGAGCCGGCCCGCCGCGACCATCTCCTTCAGGAGCGGCGCGGGCCGGTACTTGGGATCGTTGAAGTCTGCGTAGAACACGTTCATCACGGCGAGCAGCACGTCGAGCCCGACCAGGTCGGTGAGCGCCAGCGGCCCGATCGGATGGTTGCAGCCGAGCCTCATCCCGTCGTCGATCTCCGCCGCCGTCGCGATCCCCTCCTGCAGCGCGAACACGGCTTCGTTCAGCATCGGGCACAGCAGGCGGTTGACGACGAAGCCCGGGCTGTTCTTCACGACGATCGGCGTCTTGGACAGGCGCTTCGCGAACGCGGTCGCCGCCGCGATCGTGGCGTCGGACGTCTGCAACCCGCGCACCAGCTCGACCAGCGCCATCATCGGTACCGGGTTGAAGAAGTGCACGCCGAGGAACGACGCCGGCCGCGAGGTGACCGCGGCGAGCGTCGTGATCGAGATCGACGACGTGTTCGACGCGATCAGCGCGCCCGGCTTCGCCAGTGCGTCGACCTGGCGCAGGATCTTCAGCTTGAGTTCGAGGTTCTCGGTCGCCGCCTCGATCACGAGGTCGCAGTCCGCGAGATCGCCGTACGCCGTGCTGCCCCTGACGCACGCCAGCGCGGCGTCGCGCTCGTCCACCGTCAGCTTCTCCTTCTTGACGAGGCGATCGAGGCTGCCGGCAATGGTCCTGGTGCCGCGCGCGACGGCCGTCTCGTCGACATCGACCATCACGGCCGGGAGGCCGACGACGGCGCACGCCTGCGCGATGCCGTTGCCCATCGTGCCGGCGCCAATGACGCCCACGCGTTCTATCGTTTCCATGGTGTCGGGATCGTGGTTCGTTGGGAAATCGTCGAATTATGCCGGCGAAGCCGCCGGACATGCGGTCCCGGGCGCCGCGTCAGGCGGCGAGCGCTTTTGCCGCGTGACGGGCCGCCGGCGCATCGGCGCGACGCGGCGGATGGACCTTGAGCCCCGCGATCCACGTGTCGATCAGCGCGGGCGCGGCCGTGGCCAGGTCGTACGCGGACGGGTCGAGCACCCACTCGTGCATGACGCCGATCATCAGCGCGTGCAGCCCCTGGGTGGCGAGGTGCGCGTCGACGTCGGCCGGCAACTGGCCGTCGGCCGCGGCGCGCCGGACGATCGCCTCGATCTCGGACAGGCACGCGCCCCGCTCCTGCCGATGCGTGGTCGCGAGTCCGGCCAGTTCGTCCACCAGCTCGCTCTTGTGGAACACGATCTCGAACACGTTCTGCGCACGTGGATCCGTCGCGAGGCTCTGCAGCGCGCCGATCGACAGCGTGCGCAGCGTGCCCAGCGGATCCGCCGCGGCCGTCTCGCCGGCGCGCTCGAACATCGTGTCGAGCGGCAGCGTCGCCCGATCGCACATCGCGCGAAACAGGTCCGCCTTGTCCTTGAAGTGCCAGTAGACGGCGCCGCGCGTCATGCCGGCGGCCGTCGCAATTTCGGCGAGCGACGTCCGCGTGACTCCGCGGTCGCGAAAGATCGTCTCGGCCGCGTCGAGCAGCCGTTCCCGCGTCGCCTGCGCCTCTTCCTTCGTCCTGCGTGCCATGGATTCTCCGGCCGGGTTTCCCCGCCGCCTGCGACCCCTTTACAAACATTCGTGAATGTATGTAATCTTCACGGCCTTGGCAAGCGGCGTCGCAGCACGAGCACCGCCGGCCGCACCGACAGGAGTGCCCATGCCCCGCCCCGCCCGCGCCCTCGCGGCGCTCGCCGCGCCGGCCGTCGCCGCCGTGCTGGCCGCCTGCAGCCCCCCGCAGCAAGGCGGAGGATTCCACGGATTCCCGCCGGCGGAAGTGACCACGATCAAGCTCGAGCCGAAATCGCTGCCGGCGACGTACGAGTACGTCGGCCAGACGACCGGCTCGAAGGAGGTCGAGGTGCGCGCGCGGGTGACCGGCATCCTCGAGAAGAAGCTCTTCCAGGAAGGCGCGCCGGTGAAGGCCGGGCAGGTGCTGTTCGTCATCGATCCGCGCCAGATGGCGGCGCAGACGGCGGCGCTCGAAGCCGACGTCGCCCGCGCGCAGGCGCAGAAGGCGCAGGCCGAGCGCGAGGTCGCGCGGTTGAAGCCGCTCGCCGAGCGCCGCGCCGTCGGCCAGAAGGAGGCCGACGACGCGATCTCGAACCTCGAGATGTACACGGCCGCGCTGCGCGCCGCCGACGCGAAGCTCGCCGAGATGAAGCTCAATCTGTCGTATACCAACGTCACCGCGCCGATCTCGGGTCTCTCGAGCCGGGCGCCCAAGTCCGAGGGCAGCCTGGTCAACGCCAACGAGACGCTGCTGACGACGATCTCGCAGGTCGATCCGATGTGGATCCCGTTCGCGATTTCCGAGAACGAGCAGCTGCTGCTCAACCGGGCGGTCAAGGAGGGCCGCCTCACGCTGCCGAAGGACAACGCGTTCGAGGTCGTCGTTCGGTTGTCCGACGGCACGACGCTCGCGCGCCGCGGCCGCATCAATTTCGCCGACACGCGCGTCAACCCGTCGACCGGCACCTACGAAATGCGCGCGGAAGTCCCCAACGCGGACCAGGTGCTGAAGCCCGGCCAGTTCGTGCGCGTGAAACTGGCGGGCGCCGTGCGCAACAACGCGCTGGCCGTGCCGCAGGTGGCCGTGCTCGACGGCGCGCAGGGCAAGTTCGTCTACGTCGTCGAGCGCGACAAGGACGGCAAGGACGTGGCGGGCGTGCGCCCGGTGACGCTCGGCGAGTGGGTCGCGCAGGACGGCGCCAACCTGTGGGTCGTCGAGACCGGCCTGAAGCCCGGCGACGTCGTGATCGTCGACGGCGTGGCGAAGCTGCGGCCCGGCGCGCCGGTGAAGCTCGGGGACGCGGCGCCGCCGTCCGCGCCGGGAGGTGCGCCCGCGCCCCGTTGCCGCGCCGAAGGCACGACAAAGTCCGCGCCCAGGGCACCTGGCTCCCGGTCTCCGCACGCCCATGTTCTCGCGCTTCTTCATCGACCGGCCGATCTTCGCGGCCGTGATCTCCATGTTCCTGGTGCTGGCGGGCCTGGCCGCCATGCGCACGCTGCCGGTCGCGCAGTACCCGGAGATCGCCCCGCCCGTGGTCACCGTGCAGGCGATCTACCCGGGCGCGTCGGCCGAGACGCTCGAGCAGACGGTGGCCTCGCCGATCGAGAACGCGATCAACGGCGTGCCGAACATGATCTACATGAGCTCCACGTCGTCGTCGAACGGCGTCGTGCAGATCCAGGTCACGTTCGAGATCGGCACCAACGTCGACGACGCGGCGGTCAACGTCAACAACCGCGTCAAGCAGGTCGAGCCGCGGCTGCCCGAGGACGTGCGCCGGCAGGGTGTCACCGTCGAGCGCGGCAGCTCGTCGTTCCTGCAGGTCATCGCGTTCTACTCGCCCGAAGAGAAGTACGACGACCTCTTCATCTCGAACTACGTGACGCTCAACGTCCTGGACGAGCTGAAGCGGCTGCCGGGCACGACCAACGTGCAGATCTTCGGCGCCAAGGACTACGCGATGCGGATCTGGGTGAAGCCCGACCGCCTCGCGCAGCTGAAGCTGACACCGTCCGACGTCGCCCGCGCGATCAACGAGCAGAACGCGCAGTTCGCCGCCGGCAAGGTGGGCCAGGCGCCGATCGACAAGGGGCAGGAGCTCGTTTACACGATCACGACGCAGGGGCGGCTGTCCGACGCGAAGCAGTTCGGCGAGATCATCGTCCGCGCCAACCCGGACGGCTCGACGGTGCGCCTGTCCGACGTCGCGCGCGTCGAGCTGGGGTCGAAGGACTACGACTTCATCGGCCGCTACAACGGCAAGCAGGCGGTCCTCGTCGGCATCTTCCTGCAGCCGGGGGCCAACGCGCTCGAGGTCGCGAAGACCGTGCGCAGCCGCGTGACCGAGCTGTCGCAGCGTTTTCCGCCCGGCCTCGCGTTCGCCGTTCCGTACGACACGACGCGCTTCGTCGAGGTGTCGATCCGCGAAGTGGTGTTCACGCTGGGCGAGGCGATGATCCTCGTCTTCCTCGTCGTGTATCTGTTCCTGCAGAGCTGGCGCGCGACCGTCATCCCGCTCATCGCCGTGCCGGTCTCCCTGCTCGGCGCGTTCGCGGGGTTGTACGTGCTCGGCTATTCGATCAACACGCTGACGCTGTTCGGCATGGTGCTCGCGATCGGCATCGTGGTCGACGACGCGATCGTCGTGCTGGAGAACGTCGAGCGGATCATGCGCGAGGACGACGCCGAGCCGCGCGAGGCGGCGATCAAGGCGATGCACGAGGTCACCGGTCCCATCATCGCGATCGTGCTGACGCTGACCGCCGTGTTCGTGCCGATCGCGTTCCTCGGCGGCCTCAGCGGCGTGCTCTACCGGCAGTTCGCGGTGACGATCTCGATCGCGGTCGTGATCTCGGGCTTCGTCGCGCTGACGCTGACGCCGTCGCTGTGCGCGCTGATCCTCAAGCACGACCCGCCACCCGCGCGCGGCTTCTTCGCCGCGTTCAACCGGTTCTTCCTGCGCGTGACCGGTCACTACACGTCGGGCGTGACGTGGCTGATCCGCCGCGGCGCGGTCGGGCTCCTGCTGTTCGCCGGGATGGTCGCGCTCACGATCGGGCTCTGGCGGCACACGCCCGGCAGCCTGGTGCCGGACGAGGACCAGGGCTTCTACATCGCGGCGGTGATCCTGCCCGACGGCGCGACCCTCGAGCGCACCGACAAAGTGGTCGCACAGGTGGAACAGGCGATCAAGGCCAACCCGAACAACGCCGACGTCGTGTCGTTCACCGGCTTCGACTTCCTGGGCGGCGGCATGCGCAACAACGCCGCGACGATCTTCGTCACGCAGATCCCGTGGGACCAGCGCACGGTCACCGCGGCCGAGCTCGTCGGCGAGCTGTTCGGACGCACCGCCGGCATCAAGGAGGCGCTGGTGCTCGCGTTCAATCCGCCCCCGATCTTCGGCCTCGGCGCCGCCGGCGGCTACGAGTTCTACATCCAGAACCGCGGCGACGGCGGAGCGAAGCGGCTGAACGAGGTCACGCAGCAGTTCCTGGCGCGGGTGAACTCCGACCAGGAACTGGGCGGCGCGCAGACGCTGTGGCGCGCCAACGTGCCGCAGCTCTACGTCGACGTCGACCGCGAGAAGGCGAAGAAGGTCGGCGTGCCGATCGACGACGTCTTCGCCGCGCTGTCGGCGACGCTCGGGACGTACTACGTCAACGACTTCAACAAGTACGGCCGCGCGTGGCAGGTGCTGATGTCCGCCGAGCCCTCGTACCGGACGCGGCCGGACGACATCGGCGCCGTCTACGTTCGCTCCGAAAGGGGCGAGATGATCCCGCTGGCGTCGCTCGCGACGGTGAAGTACTCGTCGGGACCTGACGCGCTCGACCGGTTCAACAACCTGCCCGCGGTCAAGATCTTCGGGCAGGCCGCGCCGGGATACAGCTCCGGGCAGGCGATCGCGCGCGTCGAGCAGATCGCGCGCGAGGTGCTGCCGCCGGACTTTTCCTACGACTGGGGCGGCACGTCGTACCAGGAGAAGCGCTCGGGCGGCGCGTCGACGTTCGCGCTGGGACTGGCCGTCGTCATGGTGTTCCTGATCCTCGCCGCGCAGTACGAGAAATGGTCGCTGCCGTTCTCGGTGCTGCTGGCGCTGCCGTTCGGCACGTTCGGCGCGCTCGCCGCGATCTGGCTGCGCGGCCTCACCAACGACGTGTACTTCCAGATCGGCCTCGTGACGCTGCTGGGCCTCGCCGCCAAGAACGCGATCCTGATCGTCGAATACGCGATGCTGAAGAAGGAGGAAGGGATGTCGGCGTCCGCGGCGGCGATGGAGGCGGCGCGCCTGCGGTTCCGGCCGATCCTGATGACGTCGCTCGCGTTCATCTTCGGCGTGCTGCCGCTCGCGATCTCGACCGGTGCCGGCGCCGGCGCGCGCCATTCGACCGGCACCGGCGTCATGGGCGGCATGATCGCCGCGACGTTCCTCGCGATCTTTTTCGTCCCGCTGTTCTTCCGTGTCATCATGGACCGGCGCGTGCACGAGCCGCGGACCAAGTCGGAGCTGGCCGAGGAGGTGGCCCACGCGCACATGGTCGCGCACCTCGCGCCGCCGGCTACGCCGGGGCATCCGCCCCATACCGCGCCGGGAGACGGCCGTGCGTAGTCTCGCTGCCATTCTCTTCGCCGGAGCGCTCGCCTCAGGCTGCGCCGTCACGCAGCCGGCCCCGCCCGCGCTCGACCTGCCGGTCGGCACTGCCACTGCCGCGCAGAACGCGCTGCTCGAGCGCTGGTGGACGGCGTTCGACGACCCGGCGCTGAACGCGCTGGTCGACGAGGGGCTCGCCAACAACCTCGACCTGCGGGCGTCGCTCGCGCGCATCGAGGCGGCGCGCGCGCAGGTGCTGCTCGCGCAGTCGAACCTCGCGCCCAGCATCGATGCGCGCCTCGATCCGGCGCGGTCGCGGATCTCGTCGGTGACGTCGCCGCCGCTGCCGGCCGGCAGCCAGCTCGTCAGCAACGACTTCCGCGCCGCGATCGAGATGTCGTACGAGCTCGACGTCTGGGGCAAGTACAGGAGCGGCGCGCTGGCCGCGACCAACGATCTCGTCGCGGCGCGGTACTACCGCGAGGCCGTGCGCGTGGCCGTGGCCGCCGACGTCGCGAGCGCGTACTTCCGGCTGCGCGCCGCCGACGCCGAGCTCGCCGTGCTCGAGGACACGTTGAAGCTGCGCACCGAGACCGTGACGCTGCAGCGCGACCGGTTCGACGGCGGCATCATCGGCGAGTACGACCTGCGCACCGCCGAGGCGGAACGCTCGGCCGTCGTCGCCGACATCGCGCGCGCGAAGAGCGCGATCGGCCAGCTCGAGTCCGCGCTCGCCACGCTGACCGGGCGCCCGCCCCGGGCGGTGTTCGCGCCGGAGATCGCGCGCGGCGCGACGATCGACGCGGTCGCCGCCGTGCCCCGGCTCCCCGACGCGCTGCCGGCGAGCCTCGTCGAGCGCCGGCCCGACATCCGGCGTGCGGAGGCGCTGCTGGCGGCGTCCGACCTGCGCATCCAGCAGGCGCGCGCCGACTACTTTCCGCAGATCCGGCTGGGCCTGTTCTACGGCTCCGAGGCGGCGACCACCGGCGCGCTGTTCTCCGGCCCCGCGACGATCTGGAACCTGGCGCTCGGGCTCGTGCAGCCGCTGATCGCGCTCAAGGCCATCGAGTCGCAGGTCGAACTCGCGCGCGCGAACAACGACCGTGCGACTGTCGAGTACGTGCAGGTCGTGCAGGTCGCCTTCCGCGAGGTGCACGACGCGCTCGTCGCCAACCGGGGCGCGCGCGACGCGCTGGCCGCCGAGTCCGCGCGCCGCGACCAGATCGCGAAAGCGTACGAGATCGCGCAGCTGCGCTACGACGCCGGCCGCACGTCGTTCCTCGAGGTGATCGACGCGCAACGGCAACTGCTCGCGGCGGAGACGCTGCGCATCGCCGCGGCGCGCAACGCGAAGCTGTCCACCGTCGACTTCGCGAAGGCGCTGGGCGGCGCCCCGAGAGTTGCGGCTGGGCGGTAGCCCCCCCCCCCACCACCCCCGCCCCCCCGGCCGGCACGGTTTTTCGCTGCTTGTGGCGGCTGGAGCCCCGAGCAGTTCGCGGCTGCGAATTAGCGCGGCGCCCCTCCCCTTTCCGCGAATGTCATCCCGAGCGCAGCGAGGGACCTGCTTCCCGCAGCGAGCGGGCGCAAATTGCAGATCCCTCGCTGCGCTCGGGATGACACCTTGCGTGAGGGGTCGGCCCGACGTAGTCGCGACTTCGAGTCCGCCCGCCGAAGCGGCGGGCTAACTCTCGTCGCGCGGAACGCGGTCGGCGAACTCGCGCCAGCCGGCGTCGCGAGGCACGCCGTCGAACGCCCCGCCTGCCGCGAGGTCGGCGACCCACTGGTGGCGCTCGGCAATCGCGCTCGCCATGATTCCCTCGAACCCCGCCTCGCGCATTGTCGCCGCGGACTCGCGCATCTCCTCGGCGCGGCGCTTGCCGTGCTGGACGACGCGCGTCCAGAACCAGCTGCCCTGGCGCTCCCAGTCGATGCCGGGGAACGTCTCGGCCAGCGACGCCAGCACCTCGCCCTCGATGCCGTAGCGGCGTGCGGCGAGGTAGCTCTCGATCACGATCGCCTCCATCCCCTTGATCATCACGCTGCGGCACATCTTGATCGCGGAGGCCACACCCAGCTCGGCCGACGCGACGCTCGCCGAGAATCCGAGCGCGGCGAGCGTCGGCGCGAGCGCGGCGGCGTCGGGTCCGCCGACCAGCATCGGAACCCGGATGCCGTACGGCGGCACCGACGTCATCACCGCCGACTCCACGTAGCGTCCGCCTGTCGCGTTCACCAGCGTGCCGCAGGCGGCCTTGGTCGTCGGCGACGCCGAGTTGAGGTCGAGCAGGAACGCACCGGCGCGCATCGCGGGCGCCGCGGCGGCCGCGGCGTCGCGCGTCGCGCTCGCCGTCACCGCCGAGATCACGAGGTCGGCGCCGGCAACCGCGGAGGCCGCATCGGATGCCAGCTCGACGCCGTCGCGCCGGGCACGCTCGCGCATCGCTGCGCCGCGCGCCGCATCCGGCAGCAGGATGTCCCACGCGGTGACGCTGGCCACGCCGCGCGCGGCGAGCGCCTGCCCCAGGATGCCGCCGACCTCGCCGTAGCCGATCAGCGCGATCGCCATCCGGGCCGCGTCGGGCACCTGCGTCCGTTCGTCGCTCATATCGATTGCGCTCCCCATGCTCGTCCGCCGCGTGCGCCTCGCCCGCAGCGGGCGGCGCCGCCGCTGCCGACGATTACCCCCCGAACTTACCGCATCCGCGCGGTCGCCGCGCTACCTCGGCGCGACCCGACTGTGCGAAGATTGGCCGATGGACCCACGTTCGAGGCTCACCCGTGCCGGCCGTCGTACGCTCGCCATCGCTGCCCTCGTCGTCGCGGCAGTCGCGCACGCGCAGCAGCCGATCGTCGTGCAGGCGCTCGAATGCCGCGGCGAAGAGCCGTCGTGGCGGCTCGACGCGGGTCGCGCCAGCGCCGTGTACACGTCGCTGACCGCACGCGGCAAGCGCGAGGTCGTGTTCCGCGGTTCCGTGCAGACGCTGGCGTTCCTCGCCCCGCCGGTGACGATCTGGCGCGGCGACTCGACGCACCTGCCGCGCGAGACGCTGGTCGCCACCGTGCGCGAGGAAGCGTGCCGGTCGACGATGGCCGACGGGCCGCCGGCGACGCACCGCGCCGTGCTGTCGGTCAAGGCCGGCGATGCCGTCACCGGTTGCTGCGTCGTGCGCGCCGGATTCGACGCGCGCGTCGCGCCGGTCGCGGACTTCGCGGCCAAGAAGCCGGACGACTGGGCGCGCCTGCTTCCGGGCATCGCGCCTGCGGTCAACCTGTGCCTCGCGCGCGAAGGCGCGCGGGCGAAGGCGGTGGCCAAGGCCTGGCCGATGAACGGGGGCACCTCCGGCGTGCGCATCCTGCAGACGTCGGGCGCCGCCGTCGACTGCGTCGCCAACACCTCCGGCCGCGGCACGCCGACGATCACCGCCGTCGATCCGGCGAAGCCGCCGCTGCCCAACGCCGGCAATCCGCTCCTCTATCCGGCACGCGAGCCGCCGCCGATCGTCGCGTGCGGCCGGCTCGAGCGCGCGCAGGGCGCCCGCGGCGCCCTGATCGGCTACCTCCACTACGACCCATGCTGAAACTCGCCGCCGTGCTGTTCGCGCTCGCGACCGCCGCCCACGCGCAGGTCGCGCCGTCGGCGTCCGAACTGGGGGCCTACACCGGGCTCTTCGCAGCAGCGGCGCGCGGCGACGCGGCGGAAGTCGCGAAGCTCGCCGCCGCCGGCGCCGACGTCAAGGCGCGCGACGCCCGCGGCCGGACGCCGCTGCACGTCGCCGCGTTCGCCCGCAGGCACGCCGCGATGCGCGCGCTGGTCAAGGCCGGCGCCGACCCGAACGCGCTCGAGAACGACCGGTACGACATCGTGACGATCGCCGCGGTCGCGAACGACGTGCCCACGCTGGAGGCCGCGCTCGCGCTGGGCGCGCTCGCCACCAACGTGACCAGCCGCTACGACGGCACCGCGCTGATCGCTGCCGCCCACCTCGGCAACGTCGAGGTCGTGCGCGTGCTGATCGAGGCCAAGGCGCCGCTCGACCACGTGAACAACCTCGGCTGGACCGCGCTCATCGAATCCATCGTGCTGGGCGACGGCGGCCCGCGCCACACCGCCACCCTCGCCGAACTCGTCGTCGCCGGCGCCAACGTCAACATCGCCGATCGCAACGGCATGACGCCGCTGCACCTGGCCGAGAGCCACGGCTATCGCACGATGGCCGAGATCCTGAAGCAGTCCGGCGCGCGCTGAAGGCGCCGCCATCGACCGGGCCGCCGCGCAAACGTGGCGGCGCCCGGGCGGAAGATGTCAATGCGGTGATCTCATGCGGCGCGCGGTCCGCGCCCATGGACGTTCGTCCGGGCGCGCGATACAACCGCCTGCGATGCGTGCACTGGACTACGACGTCGCGATCGTGGGCGCCGGCTTCGCCGGCCTCGCCTGCGCGCGCGCCGCCGCGCGCCGCGGCCTCTCCGTGCTGGTGCTCGACCGCAGGCACGCGCCCGGAGAGCGCGTGCACACCACCGGACTCGTCGTCAAGGAAGCCGCCGAGCGGTGGGAGATTCCCGCGACGCTCACGCGCCGCGTGCGCGGCGTCCGGCTGTACGCGCCGTCGCTGGCGTCGCTCGACCTCGTCGCCGCCGGTTACTACTTCCTCGCCACCGACACGCCCGCGCTGATGCGCTGGCTCGCGCGCGAGGCGGCCCGCGCCGGCGCGCGCATGCAGTTCGCGCGCCCGTGGCGCGGCGCGCGCCGGGACGGGGACGCCTTCGTGCTCGCGGGCGGCGGCGAGCGCGTGCGCGACATCGTCGGCGCCGACGGCCCGCGTTCGGCGGTCGCCGCAGGATTCGGGCTCGGGCGCAATACGGAGTTCCTGCTCGGCGTGGAGGCCGAGTACGAAGGCGTGGCGGGCATCGAGCCCGATCGCCTGCACTGCTTCCTCGACCGCACACTCGCGCGCGGCTATATCGGCTGGGTGGTGCCGGGCGTGCACGGCGTCGCGCAGGTGGGGCTCGCGTGCCGGCGGCCCGCGGTGCCGAACCTGCCTGCGTTCGAGCGGAAGGTGGCGTCGCTCTTCGCCTTCGACGCGGCGCGGCGCACCGGCCGGCGTGGCGGACTCATCCCGGTCGGCGGGCCGGTCGCGCCGTTCGCGCGCGACGGCGTGCTGCTCGTCGGCGACGCCGCCGGGCTCGTGTCGCCGCTGTCGGCGGGCGGCATTCACACGGCGCTCGCGTCCGGCTGGGCGGCCGCGCACGCGATCGCCGACCACCGGCACGAGGGCGCGGCGCCGCCGGCGCACGCGCTCGCCGGCACGCGGCCGCGTTACGCCTGCAAGCGCGCGTTGCGCGCGCTGCACGACATCGGCGCGCCCGACGCGGTCGTCGACGCCGCGCTCGCGACGCGCCCGTTCGCCGCGCTCGCGCGCTCCGTCTACTTCCACCACCGGGGCCTCACCTCGGTCGACGGCTGGCGCGATCTCGCGCGGACGCTGCTGCGCGGCGGCACGTGAGCGCATGGGTTGCGCCGCGTTCGCGCGGCGCGCGGCGATCCGTTTAAGATGGCGGCACGCACCACCCGTAACCGTGTCCGTGACCTGGTTCCATTCGCTCTCCTCGCCCACGCTCGCGATCATCGTCGCGCTGGTGACGATCGCCGTCGCGGTCGGCGGGCTCGTGCTGTCTGCCGCACGCGTCCGCCGGACCGGGCTGCACGAGCAGCTGGACAACAGCGCGATCGCCGGCCTGCTCGCGGCGCTGATCGGCGTCTACGCGGTGGCCGCGGGCCTGACCGCCGTCGCCGTCTGGGGCAACACGGTCGACGCCGCGGACAACGTCGGCCACGAGGCGGCGGCGATCACCGTGCTGTTCCACGATCTCTCCGGCTATCCGCAGCCGTTGCGCGACAAGGCGCGGGGCGCCCTCGTCGACTACACGCGCTACGTGATCGACGAGGAGTGGCCGCTCCATCAGCGCGGACAGGTGCCGGGCAGCCTGCTGACGACGATCAGCGAAGTGCAGCGCGAGCTCTTCGCCTTCGAGCCGGCGACCGAAGGCCAGAAGATCCTGCACGCGCGCGCACTCGACGCGTACAACAAGGTCCTCGAGACGCGCCGACTGCGGCTGCAGGCGGCCGGGGACACGGCGCTGCCCGGCGCGCTGTGGGTCACCGTGGTCCTGCTCGGCGTGATCGCGATCTCGTCGTGCTTCCTGCTGCGCCTCGACAGCCTGGCGCTGCACACGATGATCACGGTGCTGGTGGCCTCGCCGATCGCGCTCGTCGTCTACTTCATCGCGGTCACCGACCGGCCGTTCCAGGGCGGCGTGAACGTGTCGGCCGAGCCCTACCGCGTCGTGCTCGAGCAGGTGATGCTCCCCGAGATGCGGCGCGCGCGATGACCGGTGACCTCGGCACGCCGCTGACCGACGCCGAAGTCGAGGAACTCGACCGGCTGCTCGCCGCCTTCCCGGAGGAGCGCTGCCCGTTCGACGTCGCGATGCTCGACGGCTTTCTCGCCGGCGTGCTGCTCGCACCCGACGTCGTGCTGCCGTCCGCCTGGCTGCCGCAGGTGCTCGCCGCGGACGGCGGTGCGATCGAGTGGCCCGACGCCGCGACCGCCGAACGCATGATGGCGCTCATGATGCGGCGCCACAACGAACTCGCCGCGTATCTCGTCGCGCGCGAGCCGTTCGACCCGATCGTCTTCGAGCTGACGGACGACGCGGGCACGCCGCTGGCGGGGAAGGCGGGCATCCCGGCGCTTGCGTTCTGGGCGGGCGGATTCGCGTATGCGCTGGATGCGATCCCGTCGCTTGGCACGCTCTGCGACGCCGACCACGAATTCGCGGACGTGCTCGCCGGCGTGCTCCGCCACCTGCCGCACGATCCCGAGGACACGAGTCCGGCCGCGGCGCAGTGGCTCGTCGAACAGCAGCGGATCGACCGCGAGGCGCCGCTCGCCGACCTCGACGACGCGATCGACGAGATGGTCGCGTGCGTGCTCGACGCGGTGGAGATTTCGCGGCCGCGGCGGCCGGCGACGCGCGGCGCGGCCAAGGTCGGCCGCAACGAGCCGTGCCCGTGCGGCAGCGGGAAGAAGTACAAGGCGTGCCACGGCCGGGCGGACGGCTGAAACGGCCGGCCCGGGACGCGCTGGCAGGCTGTCGAAGTTCTCACGGTGTCATCCCGATGAGCGGAGCGAAGAGGGACCTGCTTTCGCGCAAGCCACTGCTTCGCTGGGAAAGCAGATCCCTCGTTTCGCTCGGGATGACGCCGGGAATCGGATGTTGGCGCGGATTTCAACAGCCTGCTAGCCCTCGGCGCGAAAGATGACGTTGAACGGCCGCGGCATGTCGGCGATCCGCTTGAAGAACGCGACCTGCAGGAAGCTCGACCGCCGCTCGAACATCGCGCGGATCGCGGCCGTGCCCTCGGTCTGCGCGGTGGCGCGCCCGATCAGCGCGCGCAGCGCCGGCGGACGGCGGCGCCCGGTGATGCCGATCGTCAGTTCGGCCAGGTCCGTCAGCCGGCTCATGTAGGCGCCGTAGACGGCCATGGCGGCGATCTCGTACTTGTTGCGTGTCGCGCTGCGGTTGAACCGGGCCGCGATCTCGGCGCAGTGCGTCAGCAGCTGCTGCGCGTCGCCGCGGGGCAGCGGCTCGACGATCCGCGCTTGCGCGATCGCGCGAAACCGGTCAGTAAGCACATACTCGGTTGCGTCGGGCGCCAGCGGCTCGAGCATGCCGTCCGCGACCATCTTGTCGACGATTGCCCGGCCGGCGCGCGGATCGAGTTCGAGACCCTCGGCGAGCGCGTCCAGGCCGACCTTCGGCAGCCGGCCGCCCTCGCCGGGAACGCGCGCGAGCACGCGCTCGGCGCCGTCGCGCAGCCGCAACGGGTCGAGCCCGAAGTACAGGTGCTTCGCGACCAGCGTCATCGTCTTCACGGCCGCCTCCGGAGTCGGGCTGATGCGCAAGCTATCACAGCGGGCGATCGGCCCGCTACCGGCCGCGTCGGGGGGGCGGCCGGCATGGAATCGACGATCGGCGTGCCGCGCCGTCGGGTCCGCGGTCGCCCGGATTCGTTCCGTAAGCGGAGTTCGCGCTAGTCGACACGCTGACCGACGAGCCGCTGCTCGGGTCGTCCCACCTGCTGCCTGGCGTGCGCGGGGACCTGTTGCGCCGGCTCGGCCGCGAAGCCGAGGCCCGGGCCGAGTGCGAGCGCGCCGCCGGGTTGACGCGCAAAGCCCGCGAGCGGGCGCTGCTGCTGGGGCGTGCCGGGGCGCGCGGCGCGTAGTGCCGGCAGACGGGGGGTCCGCTTCCGGCCGCATGCGCTGGACACGAGGCGGCCGCAGGCCTAGACTTTGCCTGTATGGAACGGATTGTCCTGTACTACTTCGTCGCCCTGGCCGGCTTCGTGATGGTCGTGGGTGGCATGTGGCTGCTGTGGCGCGAGAAGATCTATCTCGACCAGGAGTCGAAGCAGCCGATCTCGGTCGAGACCCCGCTCGGCAAGTTCACCAGCAACTACCCGGCGCTGGCGCTGTTCGCCCTCGGGTTCGTGCCGCTCATCTATCCGATCGTCTCGATCAACCAGCTCTCCGACTACGTGAAGGTCGAGTCGGTCCGCATCCACGGCTTGGCGCACAGCACCGCCGACAGGGTGTTCGTCTACGCCACGCGGGCAAACGACGTTCCGAGCAGGAGCGGCGACTTCAAGCTCGTCGTCCCGTACTTCGAGAACGACCAGAACGACTACAAGGTGCTGCTGATCGTGGGCGACCGCGTGCTCGACCAGGTGCATGCGTCGCGCACCGACAAGCAGAAGGAGATCGAGGTCAAGTTCCGGCCGCCACCCCCGCCGGTGGAAAGCGCGATCACGGCGGATTACGCGAGCGCGGTGCCGCCGGTCCCACCCGAGTTCCAATAGCCCGGGATTGGCGATGCCTTCCGTCGTTCGCCTCATCGCCGCCATGCTCGTCGCCGTCGCACTCCCGGTCGCGGGACAATCCGCGGCCGACGTCACCGGCCGCGTCTTCGACGCCGGCTCGCGTGCGGGCATCCCGAGTGTCGAGGTCAAGCTGACGCCGCCGCGGTCGACCAACCAGCCGATCCGCCTCGCGATTTCGGGCAACGACGGCAGCTTCGTGTTCCGGCAGCTGCCGCGCGGGCGTTACATGGTCGAGGCGTCGCAGGGCTACAAGCTGCTCTACCGCAGCACGGTCGACACCGCGGCGCAGCCGCGGATCGACATCCCGCTGCAGCGCGCGCGCTGACGCGCGGTTGCCGCTTCCGGTCGCGGCATTCGGCGCGGTCGGCGCGCTCAGTTCAGCGCCGACGCCAACTCGCGCCGGTACCGCCGCGCGAGGTCGCTGTCCGCCGGCAGCGCCTCGAACACGGTCAGCATCGTGCGCCGGCCAGCGTCGTCGCCGAACTTGCGGTCGGCGCGGACGATCGCGAGCAGCTCGGGCAGCGCACGCTCGTAGTCGCCCGCCGCAGCGAGCGCGCGTGCGTAGGCGAGCTTCGCCGCGCAGTCCACCGGGTCCGCAGCGGCAGCGCGGGCGAGCGCCGCGAGATCGGTCGTCGCGTCGCCGGCGAGCGCGGCGCGCGCGGCCAGCGCCGCCAATCGCCGCGGATCGCGCAGCGGGCGCGCCCGCGCCTCCAGCTTCGCGACGGCGGCCTTCGCGGCGTCGCTTCGGCGCAACGCGAGCAGCACGTCGATCTGCGCGAGCAGCGCGCCTTCGTCGTCCGGCGCGGCCGCGAGCGCCCGCTCGAGGACAGTCAGCGCCGCCGCGAAGTCGCCCGCGGACGTGTGCGCCTCGGCGGCGGCCACCAGCGGCGCGGCCAGCGACGGCAAGGCGTCTTCGAGAAACGACCTGACCGCCCCTTCCGGCAGCGCGCCGGTGAACTCGTCGGCCACCTTGCCGTCGACGAAGAGCTTGCAGTTGGGAATCCCGCGCACGCCGTAGCGCGCGGCGATCTCCGGTTCCTCGTCGGAGTTCACCTTGACCAGCGTCATCCGGCCGGCGAATTCCGCCGCGACGCGCTCGAGCACGGGCGTCAGCGCGCGGCACGGCCCGCACCACGGCGCCCAGAAGTCGACCAGGACCGGCGTCGTCGCGGACGCGCGCAGGACCTGCTCGTCGAAGGTGGCGGTGGAGGCGTCGATGGGACGCGCCGCTCGTTTCCGGGCGTTCCGCTGCCGTGCGTTGGGGCTGAAGTCATCGGTGCGGTCGCAGCCGGAAGGACGCGCCGCCCGGAACCGCGACCGCGGCGCAGGCGCCGCGAACGCAGCGTCCGGCCAGCAGCGATCCGTCACCCGATCTCGGCCGGATCCTCGCCGGTCACCTCGACCAGCGCCCGATTCCGGCGCACGGCGACGATGCCGTGGCGGCGCGTGTCGCGGTCGTACTTCGTGTAGGCGGCATCGCCGACGCCACGCGCGGACTTCGCGTCGTCGGTCACCGCGCGCAGGCCCTCGAACTCGTCGGCGGCCATCCACCAGACGACGAACGCGCGCTCGGCGCCGCTCTTGCGCACGCGATAGACGCAGCGGCTGCGGGCAGGCTCGGCCTTGACGCTGCGCGCGGCGACCAGCGTCGCACCGACGCGGGCGGCGACGTCGGCGCCCGGCACGAGTGCGCACACGTCGGGCGCCTCCGGTCCCGCGGCCACCGCCGGCGCGGCCAACGCCAGCGCGCACAGGAGCGCCGCGTGGCGCGCCGCGGCCACGCTACATGCTCCGCCGGTACTGCCCGCCGACCTCGAACAGCGCGTTGGTGATCTGGCCGAGCGAGCACACGCGGACCGTGTTCACGAGCTCGGCGAACACGTTGCCGTTGTCGATGACGGTCTGCTTCAGCTTCGCCAGCGCCGCCGGCGCGTCCTTCGCGTTGCGCGCGTGGAAGTCGGCAAGGCGCTTCAATTGCGACTGCTTCTCTTCCTCCGACGAGCGCGCCAGCTCGATCTTCTGCGGCACGGCATCGCCGTGCGGATTGCGGAAGGTGTTGACGCCGACGATCGGGTAGCTGCCGTCGTGCTTCCGGTGCTCGTAGTACAGCGACTCCTCCTGGATCTTGCCGCGCTGGTAGCCGGTCTCCATCGCACCCAGCACGCCGCCGCGCTCGGAAATCGCCTCGAACTCCTTGAGCACCGCCTCCTCGACCAGGTCCGTCAGCTCCTCGACGATGAAACTCCCCTGATTCGGGTTCTCGTTCTTCGCGAGCCCCCATTCGCGGTTGATGATGAGCTGGATCGCCATCGCGCGGCGCACGCTCTCCTCGGTCGGCGTCGTGATCGCCTCGTCGTAGGCGTTCGTGTGCAGCGAGTTCGTGTTGTCGTAGGTCGAGATCAGCGCCTGCAGCGTCGTGCGGATGTCGTTGAACGCGATCTCCTGCGCGTGCAGCGAGCGGCCCGACGTCTGCGAGTGGAACTTGAGCTTCTGCGACCGCTCGTTGGCGCCGTAGCGGTTCTTCATGGCGACGGCCCAGATCCGGCGCGCGACGCGGCCGATCACCGTGTACTCGGGGTCCATGCCGTAGGAGAAGAAGAACGACAGGTTGGGCGCGAAGTCGTCGATGTGCATGCCGCGCGCCAGGTACGCCTCGACGAACGTGAAGCCGTTCGACAGCGTGAACGCGAGCTGCGAGATCGGGTTGGCGCCGGCCTCGGCGATGTGGTAGCCGGAGATCGACACCGAGTAGAAGTTCTTCACGGTTGTGATGGACGAAGTACGACTGGATGTCGCCCATCACCTTCAGGCTGAACTCCGTCGAGAAGATGCAGGTGTTCTGCCCCTGGTCCTCCTTGAGGATGTCCGCCTGCACGGTGCCGCGCACGGTGGCGAGCGTCCAGGCGCGGATCTTGTCCGCCTCGTCGTCGGTCGGCTCGCGGCCGTTGTCGGCGCGGAACTTGTCGAGCTGCTGGTCGACCGCCGTGTTCACGAACATCGCGAGCAGCGTCGGCGCCGGGCCGTTGATCGTCATCGACACCGAGTTGTTCGGCGCGCAGAGGTCGAAGCCCCCGTACAGCACCTTCATGTCGTCCAGCGTGGCGATCGACACCCCCGAGTTGCCGACCTTGCCGTAGATGTCGGGCCGCACGGCCGGGTCGTTGCCGTACAGCGTCACCGAGTCGAACGCCGTCGACAGCCGCTTGGCCGGCATGCCGTCGGCCAACAGATGGAAGCGGCGGTTGGTGCGGAACGGGTCGCCCTCGCCCGCGAACATCCGCGTCGGGTCCTCGTTCTCGCGCTTGAACGCGAACACGCCGGCGGTGAACGGGAAGCTGCCCGGGACGTTCTCGCGCAACTGCCAGCGCAGGACCTCGCCGTCGTCCGCGTACTTCGGCAGCGCGACCTTGCGCACCTTGGTGCCCGACAGCGACGTCGTGGTGAGCGCCGTGCGGATCTCCCGGTCGCGGATCTTCACGACGTATTCGTCGCCAGCGTACGCGGCCTTCGTCTTCGGCCACATGTCGAGCAGCTTCTTCGCGCGCGCGTCGAGCTTCGAATCGCGGTCTGCGATCAGTGCGTCGATCGCCGGAATGACGTCGTCCCCGCGAAGGCGGGGACCCAGTGTCGTTTGGGCATCGTCGACGTCGCTGGATCCCCGCTTGCGCGAGGATGACGGCGACGAAAGCATGGCTTTCGTCGCCGTCAGCTGCTGCCGCTCGCGCGCGAGCCGCGCCTGCGCGTCTGCCCATGCGTGGTAGCCGCGCACCGTTTCGGCGATCTCGGCGAGGTACCGCGCGCGCGCCGCCGGGACGACCGCGTGCTGCGCCGTCGACTGGCGCGTCGCGACCGCGGGCAGCTTGCCCGGAGCGAGCCGCAACCCTTTCGTCGCGAGCCTCGCCGCCACGGCCTGGTAGAGCGCCGTCACGCCGTCGTCGTTGAAGCGCGAGGCCATCGTGCCGTACACCGGCATCTCGTCGGGCGCGGACTTCCACGCCTCGCGGTTGCGCTGGAACTGCTTGCGCACGTCGCGCAGCGCGTCGGCCGCGCCCTTGCGGTCGAACTTGTTGATCGCGACGAAGTCGGCGAAGTCGAGCATGTCGATCTTCTCGAGCTGCGAGGCCGCACCGAACTCGGGCGTCATCACGTAGAGGGAGACGTCGGTGAGCGGCACGATCGCCGCGTCGCCCTGCCCGATCCCCGACGTCTCGACGATCACGAGGTCGTGCCCGGCGGCCTTGCACGCCGCGATCACGTCGGGCAGCGCGCGGGAAACCTCGCTGCCGGCGTCGCGCGTGGCGAGCGAACGCATGTAGATGCGCGGGTGCGCGATCGCGTTCATCCGGATGCGGTCGCCGAGCAGCGCGCCGCCGGATTTACGCCGCGACGGGTCGATCGACACGATCGCGATCTTCAGCGCGTCGCCCTGGTCGAGCCGGAACCGTCGCACGAGCTCGTCGGTCAGCGAGCTCTTGCCGGCGCCGCCGGTGCCGGTGATGCCCAGCGACGGCGCGCCGGACTTCGCCGCGGCGGCGTGCAGCGCGGCGCGCAGCTGGTCGGGCGCCGTGCCGTTCTCCAGCGCGGAGATCGTACGCGCGAGCGCGTTGGTGCGCTCGAAGCGGTCCCCCTTGGCGAGCGCCTCGGCCGACACGGGCGCCGGCTGCGCGGGCGTGGCGTCGCACGCGGCGACGATCTCGTTGATCATCCCCTGCAGGCCGAGCCGCTGACCGTCCTCCGGCGAGAAGATGCGCGCCACACCGTACTCGTGCAGCTCGCGGATCTCTTCGGGGACGATGACGCCGCCGCCACCGCCGAATACCTTGACGTGCGCGCCGCCGCGCTCACGCAGGAGGTCGATCATGTATCTGAAGTACTCGACGTGGCCGCCCTGGTAGGACGAGACGGCGATGCCATGCGCGTCCTCCTGCAGCGCGCAGTCGACGATCTCCTCGACCGACCGGTTGTGCCCGAGGTGGATGACCTCGCAGCCGGTCGCCTGCAGGATCCGCCGCATGATGTTGATCGACGCGTCGTGGCCGTCGAACAGGCTCGCGGCCGTGACGAAGCGCACCTTGGCGGCGGGCTTGTAGACGAGCGGCGGACGGGAGGAGTCGTTCATCGCGGACCTCGCACTGGCGCCGGGCGGCGCGCCGTCGCGCGCAGGGCCGGGCCGGGAAGCTTAACGCACCGGGCGCCGGCGGGCGACGACGCCGGACCCCGGTTCACCCGGACCGGATACGCTACATGACGTTTACGTAAACGTCAAGCGAGGGCGTCGCGCTTGAATGAGCGTGGCCCCCGGCGGTCCGGCGGCGACGCCCCGCGTTGCGCGTACAGTAGCGGCTGCGCGTGCGGGCTGCGTCTCCGCCGCGCCCCGCGATGCCGCCGCCGACCGCCGCCAACCCGTCGCTCGACTCCGCCGCCGCGCCGCTCGCCCACGGGCGGCTGACGATGCTGCTGCTCAACGTCGCGCACGCGCTCGACCACCTCGTGCTGCTGATCTTCGCGACCGCAGTGGGTGCGATCGCCGCCGACTTCGGCGTCGCGCGGTGGGAGGACCTGATGCCGTACGCGACCGGCGCGTTCGTGCTGTTCGGGCTGGGGTCGGTGCCTGCCGGCCGGCTGGGCGACCACTGGGGCCGGCGCGCGATGATGCTGGTGTTCCTGTTCGGCATCGGCGCGTCGTGCCTGCTCGCTGCGATCACCCGAAACGCGTGGCAGCTCGCGGGCGCGCTGACGCTCGTGGGCGCGTTCGCGTCCATCTATCACCCGGTCGGCATCCCGATGCTCGTGCAGGGGGCGACGCGCCCCGGCGCCGTCATCGGCGTCAACGGCCTCGCCGGCAACCTCGGCATCGCCGCGGCCGCGGTGCTGACCGGCCTCACGGTCAAGTACCTGGGCTGGCGGATGGCGTTCGTGATCCCGGGGCTCCTGTCGCTCGCGTTCGGCGTCCTGTTCGCCCTCGCCGTGCCGCGCGAGTCGGCGCCGCCGGCGAAGCGTGCGCCGCGCCAGTCCGACCTTCCGCGCGGCGAGCTCGCGCGCGTCGTGCTGATCCTCACGCTGACGTCCACGTGCGGCAGCCTGCTGTTCAACTTCACGACCAACGGCAACGGCGAGCTCATGGCCGACCGCCTGCGCGCGATCACGGCGGATCCGGCGGCGATCGGCCTGCTGCTCGGCCTGGTGTACGTGATCGCATCGTTCGCGCAGCTCGTCGTCGGCCGCGCGATCGACCGCTTTCCGTTGAAGCGGCTGTTCCTCGTCATCGTGCTGACGCAGATCCCGCTGTTCGCGCTGGCCATGCACGCGCAGGGCTGGGCGTTCTTCGCGCTCGCCATCGCGTTCATGGCGTTCGTGTTCGGCGCGATTCCGTTCACCGACGCGCTGATCGTCCGCTACGTCGACGACCGGATGCGCTCGCGCGTCGCCGGCGTGCGCCTCGCGATCGCGTTCGGCGTGTCCTCGCTCGCCGTGTGGCTGCTGGGACCGCTGGTCAAGGCCAACGGCTTTTCGTTCCTGCTGGGGCTCATGGCCGCGATCGCCGCGGTCGCCGCGATCGGGGTCACACTGCTGCCGCGCCGGTAATCGAGGCCAGAGCCGTAACACCTGGCGCGCGGGACAGGTGTGGCGGAGTGCCGAACGCCCACCCGCCGGGCATTGCGGCTCTGACCCCCTATTTCCGTCTAAGGAAGCGTTAAGGTGCCGGGCGCTATACTCCGCGCGCCTGATTTCCGCTCACTGGATCGCCATGCCCATTCGCCTCACGTGGTTGCGCCGACTCGCGGCGTTCCTGCTCCCCCTGTTCGTCGCCGCCGGTGCACACGCCGCGCTGCCCACGGGCGTCACCCAGGGGCCGACCGTCGAAGGCGTCACCGAGTACCGGCTCGCCAACGGGCTCACCGTGCTGCTGTTCCCGGACGCGTCCAAGCCGAAGACGACGGTCAACGTCACGTACCGCGTCGGCTCCGCGCACGAAAACTACGGCGAGACGGGCATGGCGCACCTGCTCGAGCACCTGGTGTTCAAGGGCACGCCATCGCGCGGCAGCATCATGACCGAGCTGGGCCGCCGCGGCATGGACTTCAACGGCACGACCAGCTGGGACCGCACCAACTACTACGAGTCGTTCACGGCCTCCGACGAGAACCTCGACTGGGCGATCGCGATGGAGGCGGACCGCATGGTCAACTCGTTCATCCGCAAGAGCGACCTCGACACCGAGATGACGGTGGTCCGCAACGAGTTCGAGAACGGCGAGAACAACCCGCAGCTCGTGCTGTTCGGCAAGATGCTGTCGACCGCCTATATGTGGCACAACTACGGCAAGCTGCAGATCGGCGCGCGCTCGGACATCGAGAACGTCGACATCGCGCGGCTGCAGGCGTTCTACCGGATGTACTACCAGCCGGACAACGCGGTCGTCACCGTCGCCGGCAAGTTCGACCCGGAGCGCGCGCTCGCGCTGATCGCGAAGCACTTCGGGCCGATCCCGAAGCCTGCGCGCGCGCTGCCGCGCATCTACACCGAGGAGCCGGTGCAGGACGGTGAGCGCACGGCCACGCTGCGCCGTGTGGGCAACTCGAAGTTCCTCGGCATGATGTTCCACACGGTGCGCGGCGCCCACCCGGACGCGGTCGCGGTCGACGTGCTGGGCGACGTGCTGACGCTCGCCCCGTCCGGCCGCCTGTACAAGGCGCTGGTGGAGACGAAGAAGGCCACGGCAGTGCAGTCGTGGAACATCGCCGGCGTGGATCCCGGGACGCTGACGCTGTTCGCGCAGATCCCCGATGGCGAGGAGATCGGCCCGGCGCGCGAGGCGATGCTGGCGACGATCGCCGACCTCGCGAAGAACCCGGTCACCGAGGCCGAAGTCGCTCGCGTGCGGCAGAAGGCGGCGAAGAACTTCGACCAGACGATGGCCAGTCCGCAGGCGTTCGGCGTGGGAATCTCGGAGGCGATCGCGCTCGGCGACTGGCGCCTGTTCTTCCTCGAGCGCGACCGCTACCGCAGCGTGCAGCCGGCGGACGTCCAGCGCGTCGCGCGGGACTACCTCAAGCGCTCGAACCTGACCATCGGCGAGTTCCTGCCCGATCCGAAGCCCGACCGCGCGCCGGCTCCGCCGCCGGTCGACGTTGCGGCGCTGGTCAAGGACTACAAGGGCGACGCCGCGGTCGCGGCCGGCGAGACGTTCGACCCGACGCCCGCGAACCTCGACGCGCGCGCGCAGCGGTTCACGCTGCCGAACGGCATGAAGGTGGCGCTGCTGCCGAAGAAGACGCGGGGAGAGTCGGTCAGCTTCAACCTCACGCTGCGCTTCGGCGACGAGAAGTCGGTGCACGGCAAGGCGGCGACCGGGGCACTCGCCGGTGGCATGCTGACGCGCGGCACCACGAAGCGGTCGCGGCAGGACATCGAGGACGGCTTCGACAAGCTGCGCGCGAAGGTCGGCGTCAGCGGCACGCAGACCGGCGCGTCCGCGAGCGGCCAGACGTACCGCGCGCAGCTCGCCGACGTGCTCAAGCTCACGGCGGAGGTGCTGCGCGAGCCGTCGTTCCCGGGGAGCGAGTTCGAGCAGCTCAAGCGCCAGCGCGCAACGCGATTCGAGGCGGCGCGCACCGAGCCGCAGGACATCGCCACGCGTGCGCTCGCGCGGCACGCGAACCCGTATCCGCCGGGCGACCCGCGCTACGCGCCGACGGTCGAGGAAAGCATCGCGGGGAACAACGCGGTCACGCTCGACGACGTGAAGCAGTTCCACGCGCAGTTCTACGGCGCGAGCAACGCCGAGCTGGCTGTCGTCGGCGACTTCGACGCGGACGCGACGCGGGCGCTCGTCACCGAGCTCTTCGGCGGCTGGAAGAGCCCGGTGGCGTACACGCGCGTGCCCGATCCCTTCCGTGCCAACGTGCCGGCGGCGCTGAAGCTGGTCGTCCCCGACAAGGCCAACGCGTTCCTGCTGGGCGTGACGCGGATGCCGGTCGACGACATGAGCCCGGATTACCCGGCGCTGCTCGTCGCGAACTTCATCCTCGGGGACTCGTCGTCGGCGCGGGTGCCCGAGCGGCTGCGGCAGAAGGACGGCCTGTCCTACGCTGCCGGGACGTTCTTCCAGCCGTCGTCGCTCGACCAGAACAGCGCGGTCGGCGCCTATGCGATCTTCGCGCCGGAGAACCTCGAGCGCGTGCGCACAGGCCTCGCCGAGGAGCTCTCCGGCGCGGTGAAGAGCGGATTCACCGACGCGGAGGTCAAGGCGGCGAAGGAGGGCGTCATGCAGGAGCGGCGGCTCGCCCGGACCGAGGACGGCCGCATCGCGGGCGCGCTCGCGAGCCAGCTCTACCTCGGCCGCACGTTCGCGACGTCGGGTGCCGTCGACGCGGCGATCGAGAAACTCACAACGCAGGACGTCAACGCCGTTCTGCGCAAGTACGTGCGACCGGGCGACTTCGCGTTCGCGTTCGCCGGCACCTTCAAATAGGCCGAACGGCCTGGGGGTCTGACCCTTAACATGCAATATAGTGCATGTTAAGGGTCAGACCCCCAGGCCGGCGACGAGGGCGGCGAGCTGCGGGCCGATGCCCGGCGCGGCGGCAACGCACAGCGCCTTGGCGGTGGGCGTCGGCGGCGCGAACGGAGCGTGGTAGCCACCGGCCTCCGCCACCAGCAGCAGGCCCGCCACCGCGTCCCACGCGGACAGTTGCAGCTCGACGAACCCGTCGAGCCGGCCGCACGCGACGTGCGCGAGCTGCAGCGCGGCCGAGCCGAAGTTGCGCATCGCCACGCCGTTCTCCATCATCCGCCGCCTGATGTCGAAGTAGCGCGGCTCGAACGCGCGGTCGTGGTGGCCGAGCACGACGAAGCTGCCGGCGAGCACGCTCGTCGCGGCCGCGCGCACGCGCGCCTCGCCACGCGCGGACTGGCACCACGCGCCCTCGCCGCGCACCGCGTGGTAGAGCTCGTCGGCCGGCGGGTCGTAGACGGCGCCGACCTGGGTGACGCCGTTCTCGACGTAGCCGATCGCGACGTTCCAGTACGGCACGCCGCGCAGGAAATTGTGGGTGCCGTCGATCGGATCGACGATCCAGCAGCGGTCGAGCGCCCCGCTGAACTGCGCGGCGGTCTCCTCGCCCAGGAACGCGTCGCCCGGAAACGCGGTCGCCAACTCGCGCCGAATCACCGTCTCGACGTCGCGGTCGGCGATGCTCACGTAGTCGGTCGGCCCCTTGGTCTCGACCTCGAGACTCGCCCGGTTGCGGAAGTACTGAAGCGCGAGCTGGCCCGCCTCGCGCGCGATCCAGCGCGCGGCCTCGTAGCGTTCGATCAGCGCGGAGTCGCTCACGTCGTCCCGGAATCGCGCACGTCAGCGCGGCAGCACGATGACGGCATCGCGGTCGAAGGCGACCCCGACCGCGTCGTCGCGACGGCGCGCGCTGCGCGCCTCCTGGTCGAACACCAGCAGCTCGCCCCACGCGGTCTCGACCACGTATTCGATGCGGCTGCCCAGGTACGCCACCCGCTTGCACGTGCCGGACAGCGCGCCCTGCCCCGCGTCCGTCAGCCGCAGGCGCTGCGGCCGCACCGCCAGCGTCACCGCGCCGGGCCGCACCCCGTCGGCGCGGACCGGCGCCGCGATTCCGCCTGCGCTGAACGACGCGTCGGGCGAGAGTTCGCCGTCGACGAGGTTGGCGTCGCCGATGAAGTCGGCGAGAAAGCGCGACGCCGGCGCCTCGTACAGCTCGTGCGGCGTGCCCTGCTGCGCGATGCGCCCGTTCTCCATCACGATGATGTGGTCCGACACGGCCAGCGCCTCCTCCTGGTCGTGCGTCACGTACAGCACGGTGAGCGACAGCAGCTGCTGCAGCTCGCGAATCTCCTGCCGCACGCGGCGGCGCAGCTTCGCGTCGAGGTTCGACAGCGGCTCGTCGAACAGCAGGACCGCCGGCTCCAGCACCAGCGAGCGCGCGACGGCCACGCGCTGCTGCTGGCCGCCGGAGAGCTCCGACGGCAGCCGGGCCTCGAGACCGGCCAGCCCCAGCATCCCGAGCTTCGCGTGCGCGAGTTCGCGCGCCTTCGCCTTATCCATCCGCATCGAGATCGGCCCGTAGCAGACGTTCTCCAGCACCGTCATGTGCGGGAACAGCGCGTACGACTGGAACACCATGCTGACGTCGCGCTCGTTGGCCGCGCGCAGCGTGACGTCGGTGCCGCCGATCCGCACCACGCCGCTGGTCACCGCCTCCAGCCCCGCGACCATGCGCAGCGTGGTCGTCTTGCCGCACCCGGACGGCCCGAGCAGCGTGACGAGCTCGCCCTGCGCAACGGAGAACGAGACGTCGTCGACGGCCGTGACGCTGCCGTAGCGCTTGGACACGCGGTCGAAGTCGACGCCGCCGGAGCTGTCTGTCATCTCAATTCCCCGTAGCGAGCACCGGCGGTGCGCGGCGGCCGAGCCGCGCCTCGCCGACGAACATCTGCACGACGATCAGCGCGACGAGCATCACGAGGATCAGCACCGACGAGTACGCGATCGCCAGCGGGTACTCGCCCGCCTCGACGCGCCCGATGATGTAGACGGTCGCGAGATTGTACTTGGCCGTGGCCAGGAAGATCACGGCGCTGACCGCTGTCATCGCGTGCGTGAAGCTGAACACGAGCGTGGCCAGTATCGCGGGGCGCAGCAGCGGCACGATCACCTCGGTCAGCGTGCGTACGGTCGACGCCCGCAGCGTCGACGAGGCCTCGTCCAGCGTCTTGTCGATCTGGGCGAGGGCCGCCACGCCGGCGCGAACGCCGACCGGCATGTTGCGGAACACGAAGCACAGCACGAGGATCGCCATGCCGCCGGTGAGCTCGAGCGGCGCGACGTTGAACGCGACGATGTACGACACGCCGATCACGGTGCCGGGAATCGCGAAGCTCACCATCGTCAGGAACTCGAACGCGCGGCGGCCGACGAAGCGGTGGCGCGTGATCACGTACGCGGACAAGAGGCCGATCGCGGCCGTGAGCGGCGCGGACACCGCGGCCACCTCGATCGTCGTGAACAGGCTGTCCCACGCCGAGCCGCTGAACATCGTGCCCTTCGACTGGAAGTCCATGCCGAAACCCTGCGCGAAGTGGTGCAGCGTCAGCGTCATGTCGCCGCGGCCGATGTCCTTGACGAAGCCGCCGACGAGGATGATCGCGTAGCAGACCAGCGTGAAGAAGATCCAGAACGCGGCCGTGCCGAAGCACGCGTACCACAGCGACCGCGGCAGCTTGCCGGGGATGCCGCCGTCGCCCTTGCCGCTGACGGTCACGTACGACAGCTTGCCGATCCAGCGCTGCTGCAGCCAGAACGCGAGCAGCGTGAGGCCGAGCAGCACCGCCGCCAGCGCCGCCGCGCGGCCCGGGTCGTGCTGCGCGCCGGCGACCGCGAAGAAGATCTTGGTCGACAGCACCTCGAAGTTGCCGGCGAGCACGATCGGGTTGCCGAAGTCGGCGAGGCTCTCGACGAACGACAGCAGGAACGCGTTGGCGAGCGCGGGCCGCAGCAGCGGCCACGTCACCGTCCGGAACACGCGCGCGCGCGACGCGCGCAGCGTCTGCGCCGCTTCCTCCAGCGCGGGGCTGATCGCCGCCAGCGCGCCATAGAGGATCATGAACGCGATCGGCGAAAAAGTGAGCAGCTGCGCGAGCGTGACGCCCGGCAGCCCGTACAGCCAGCGCGAGCGCGGGATGCCGAACCAGCTGTCGAGCCAGCCGGTGACGAGGCCGGTGCGACCGAACAGCACGACCAGCGCCAGCGCGATCACGAACGGCGGCGTGACGATCGGCAGGATCGACATCAGCTTGAGGATGCCCGCGTAGCGGCGGCCGCCGCGCTGGACGACCAGCGCGAACACGAGGCCCAGCAGCGTCGCGCCGACGCCGACGATGGTCGCGAGCATCGCCGAGTTGATCGCCACGCCGCAGCGCGTGCCGCCGGAGAGACAGGCCACACCCCAGATGTCCGCGGTGAACAGCCGCTGCACGGCGAGCTGCGGCGCGAAGCCGCCGCGGTTGTCGAACAGTGCGGCGACCAGCGACTTCGCCACCGGGAAGAAGATGAACAGGACGAGCAGCGCCGCGATGACGACGACGATCGTCGCCACCGTCGGGTCGCCCGCGAACACGCCGCGGCGCGCGATCGCGCGCGCGAAGCAGATCGTCAGCGCCGTGAGCGCGAGTGCGGCACCGAGCCCGAACGACGGCCCGTTCTGGCCCGCCGCGAAGGCGACAGCGAGGGACCACAGGACGGCGCCACCGGCGAGCGCGGCCGTCGCCCGATCGACGCCGCGCCACGCGGTGACCACCGCCAGCGCCGCCGCGACCAGCAGCGGCCACGCCGTGGCGTCGCCCGCGAGCGCCCGCGCGAGCGCGGACGGCCCGCCGGCGAGCGCCCACGGCAACATTGCGAGCGCGAGGACCGCGGTCCCGGCGACGACGATCGTCGCGCGATCACGCGCCGCCGGCACGAAGACCGGCGACGCGAGCGCCGTGGCCGCCACGAAGGGCTACTTGGGCAGCGTGGAGACTTCCTTGTCCCACTTCGTCAGCAGGCGGGTGCGCTCGGCCGACGAGCCGTACTTCGCGAAGTCGTAGTTGATGAGCTTGATGTCGGCGAGTCTGGGCGCCTGCGGCGGCGTGGCCGCGCCCTTGTTCGACGGCACCTGGTAGCTCACCTTGGCGTTCGGCCCGATGCCCTGCGCGTCGACCGAGAGCGCCCAGTCGTACCACTTCTTCGCGTTCTCCATGTTCTTGGCGCCCTTGATGATGCTCATGCTGCCGATCTCGTAGCCGGTGCCTTCGCACGGCGACACGATCGCGACCGGCGCGCCGCCCACCGCCTGCACGACGGCGTCGTGCTGGAACGTGATGCCGACGAGGCTCTCGCCGGTAGCCGCCGCGCGCGCGGGCGCCGCACCCGACTTCGTGTACTGGTTGATGTTCTTGTGCAGCGACTTGAGGTACTCGAAGGCCTTGTCCTCGCCCATCAGCTGCACGAGCGTGGCGAGCATCGTGTACGACGTGCCCGACGAGTTCGGGTTCGCGACCTGGATTTCGTCCTTGAACGCCGGCTTGGTCAGGTCGGACCAGCACTTGGGCGCGAGGATGTTCTTCTTCGCCAACTGGTCCTTGTTGTAGCTGTAGCCCAGCGCACCCGCGTAGACGCCGACCGTGCGCCCCTTCGACTGCTCCCACTGGCGGACCGCCCAGTCGTTCAACTCGCCCATCTTCGGCGACTTGTACGCTTCGGTGAGGCCTTCCTCGGCCGCCTGCAGGTGCGGGTCGCCGGTGCCGCCCCACCAGATGTCGCCGCGCGGGTTCGCCGCCTCGGCCTTGATCTGCGCGTAGAACTCGCCCGAGCTCTTGCGCGTCATCAGCACCTTGATGCCGGTCGCCTTCTCGAACGCGGCGACCATCGGCCGGCACCACTCCTCCTGCACCGTGCAGTACAGCACGAGCTCGCCCTGTGCCGCCGCCGACAGCGGCGCCGCCAGCGCGAGCGCCGGCATCAGACCACGAAGCCACGAAAGCCTGCGCATGATTCCTCCTGGGTGTGTCAACTTGTGATGGGAATGCCGGAAACGGCGGCTAGCTTAGCGCAAAGCGCCGCGTTGGTCGCGAGCAGCGGATTGCCGGCCCGAAGGCCGTCGCCCGCGAAGAAATCGTTGGTGAATCCCCCGGCCTCGCGGACGAGGACGATGCCGGCCGCGCAGTCCCACGCGTTGATGTGCAACTCGACGTAGGCCTCGACCTTGCCGGCCGCGACGTCGGCCAGCCCGAGCGCGCCCGACCCCGCCCGGCGGATCGCGGCGCCGGCCTCCATCACCCGCGCCAGCAGGTCGACATAGGCCGCCGTCGGCCGCCGGGTCGACCAGCCGCACTCGACGACCGCCGCGTCGATCTCGGCCGACGGGCTGACCGACAGGCGCTCGCCGTCGCGCCAGGCGCCCTCGCCGCGCGCCGCCGCGTACAGCCAGTCGTGCGACGGGTCGTAGATGGCGCCCACCAGCGGCACGCCGCGCTCGAGGTAGCCGACGGACACGCAGTAGCGGGGCAGCCCGCGCGCGTAGTTGGCGGTGCCGTCGATCGGGTCGATCAGCCACAGCCGGTCGCCGGCGCCGCCGCCCTCCTCCTCGCCGATGATCGCGTCGCCCGGGTACCGTGCGCAGATCGCGGCCCGGATGAAGCGCTCGACTTCCCGGTCCATCTCCGTCACGACGTCGTGGCGGCCCTTCATCTTCGTCGCCGACGTGCCGAACGCGCGGTGGGCGAGCTTGCCCGCATCGCGCGCGACCGCCCGGGCGAGGTCGTAGCGGTCCACTATCGAAACTCCGACGGGTGGCCAATGAGCAAAACGCCACCCCCGTCGTCCCCGCGCAGGCGGGGACCCAGCGTCGTCGGCAGCAACGCCACTGGATTCCCGCCTGCGCGGGAATGACAGTGTGAGCGGTAGGCTGTCATTCGTGTGCCGGAACGGTCAACCGAGGTCCACCACGCGCCGCTCGGATAGCGACGTGCGCAGCGCGATGCCGATGCGCGTGGCTTCCGACGCGTCGTGCAGCGTCAGTGCCGGCGTCCGGTCGAAGCGCACGCAGTCGACGAAGTGCATCTCCTCGCGCAGGAACGCGTCGGCGAAGCGTTCGTAGAACGTGGGCGTGGTCAGCGTGCGGATGCCGTGCGCGTCGGCGATCTCCACCTGGTCAGCCGGCCGTCGCGGCCGATCACGAGCCGCCCGTCCGTTCCGACGACTTCGGTGGCCGTCTCGTGGCCATGCGCCATCGTCCGCGATGCGTAGAAGCACGCCACGCGGCCGTCGGCGAACTCGCAGATCGCGACCCCGTTGTCGACGTCGCCGCACGCGGCCAGGCCCTCGTGCATGGCGATGGTGCCGACCGAGAACGCCCGCAGCGGCTTCGGCGATCCCAGCAGCCAGCGCGCGAGGTCGATGTCGTGGACGCTCATGTCGACGAAGATGCCGCCGGACGTCGGCGCGAAGCGCACGAAGAAGCCGGTCGGGTCGTTCTGGTCGCACGTCTCCGAGCGAACCATGAACGGCCGGCCGATCGCACCCTTCTCGATCTGCCGGTGCGCGTCCTGGTAGCTTGCGTCGAACCGGCGCACGAAGCCGATCATCACCTTGAGGTGCGGATGTCGGGCCGCCTCGGCCTCGACGGCCAGGCACTCGTCGAGCACCAGCGACAGCGGCTTCTCGCAGAACACGTGCTTGCCCGCCTTCAGCGCGGCGATGATCTGCGCGGGGTGCAGCGTGTTCGGCGTGACCAGGAACACGGCGTCGACGCCGGGCGCGCGCAGCAGCGCGTCGTAGTCCTTGTGCAGACTTTCCACGCCGAGCGTGTCGCGCGCCCAGTCGAGCTCCTCGCCGATGGGGCTGCAGGCGGCCACGAGCGTAGCGCCGGGCACGCGGCGCGCGAGGTTCTCGGCGTGGCGGCGGCCCATGCGGCCGACGCCGACGATGCCGATGCGGACGGGAGAGGGTGTCGACATGTTCATGCTCTCGGCAGAGTGGCTTCCCCCCCAAGAGGGAGGTTGTCGGCAGCCTCACGACGTCACCCTCACCCCAACCCTCTCCCGCAAGCGGGAGAGGGAGGTCCATGGGCAACGACGATGCCGAATCGGCACGCCGCGCTCCGCGCCACGGCTCCCTCCCCCCGCATGGCGGGGGAAAGGGCAGGGTGACGAGGCGTCCGTCAGGCACGCTAGAGCTCGACGATGCGCTTCTCGCGCCACGAGGTCGTCGCGGCATCCGCGAGCTCCAGCGCCGCAACGCCATCGGCGATCGTCGTGCGCACCGGCTTGCCGTGCGCAACGGCGTCGAAGAAGTGCGCCATCTCGATGGCGTAGGCGGCCCGGTAGCGCTCGAGGAAGAAGTGCTCGGGCTTGTCCTGGCTGACGCTTGCCGCCGTCGCCGCCGTGACCTCGGTCGGCTTGTGGTTGCCCGCCTGCAGCATGCCTTTGCTGCCCAGCACCTCGAAGCGCTGATCGTAGCCGTACGCCGCCCGGCGCGTCGTGTTGATGAGCGCGAGGCGGCCCTTCTTCGTGCGGATCGCGACCGCCGTCGAGTCGACGTCGCCGACGGTGCCCACGGCGGGATCGGTCAGCACGCTGCCCGTCGCGTACACGGTAGCCGCGTCGTCGTCGAGGATCCAGCGGAAGACGTCGAAGTCGTGGATCAGCATGTCCCGGAAGATGCCGCCCGAGCGCTTCAGGTACTCGACCGGGGGCGCGCCCGGGTCGCGGCTCGTGACGACGAGCATCTCGGGATCGCCGATCTCGCCGGCCACCAGCCGGTCCTTCAGCGCGGCGAAGGTCGGGTCGAAGCGGCGCTGGAAGCCGATCATGCACACGACGCCAGCGCGCTGGACCACGTCCGCGCACGCGCGCGCCCGGCCGGCGTCGAGGTCGACCGGCTTTTCGCAGAAGATCGCCTTGCCCGCCCGCGCCGCGCGCTCCATCAGGTCCGCGTGCGTGTCGGTCGACGATCCGATCACGACGGCGCCGATTGCCTTGTCGGCGAACGCCGCGTCGGCAGTCGCGACGTGCGCGCCGTGCTGCGCCGCCAGCGCCTGCGCGGCCGCCGCGTCCACGTCGATCACGCAGCGCAGCGCAACATCCGGCTGCCGGACGACGTTGCCGGCGTGGATCTTCCCGATCCGCCCCGCGCCGAACAGTGCCACTTGCATCGTCATGTCGGAACTCCAGTTTTCACGGGAGACGCAGAAACGCCGGGTCGTCCGGATCTTTTTGCGTTTCGGCGCCTCTTCGTCAGACTTTGGCTCACTCGCGTCACTGCTTCAGCATCCACTCGTGCGCCGGATCGTTGCGGAAGTGCCACTCCCGCTTCGGCCCCGCCATCACGTTGAGGTAGTACGACTCGTAGCCGTAAGGCACGACGACCGGATGGTAGCCGCGCGGCACCAGCACGACGTCGTGGTCCTCGACCGCCAGCGACTCGTCGAGCGAGCGGTCGTCCGTGTACACGCGCTGGAACGCGAAGCCCTGCGCCGGATTCAGCCGGTGGTAATAGGTTTCCTCCAGCGCGCTCTCCGCCGGCAGGTTGTCGGTGTCGTGCTTGTGCGGCGGGTAGCTCGACGAGTGCCCGGACGGCGTGCGTACCTCGACTACCAGCAGGTGCAGCGCCGGCTCCGTCTGCGGCAGGATGTCGCGGACGTGGCGCGTGTTGAGGCCTTCGCCGCGGACCGACGCCTTCATCGTCGACGGTTCGATCAGCCGTGCCGGCAGCGTGTCCGGGCCGGGTGCGCTCGCCACGCCCAACTCGGCGTTCGTGTGCGCGGTCACCCGCACCCGCTCGCCCGCGGGCACGTAGGCCGCATACGGCGCCGCGTCGTCGAACACGCTGTCGCGCTGCCCGATCTCCCGCCACTCGCGGCCCTGTGCGGCGATCGTCACGACGCCGCGCAGCACGACCACGCAGACTTCGTTGCGTTCCGTCGGAAACTCGAGCGATTCCCCGGGCGCGAGCCGGTGGGCAGAGAAGCCGACGTACTTCCACCCGGCCGACTGCGGCGTCACCGTGACGATGTCGCGGCCGTCGCGGCGGCCTTTCACCAGCAGACTCATTTCGTCATCACGGCATCGACGAGCCCGCGCAGGTGGCGGTAGCCCTTGTCGGCGTACAGGCAGGCGGGCGCGACGACCGGGTCCTGTTCCGCCTCGACGACGAGCCACCCGCGGTAGCCGTGGTCGTTGAGCAGGCCGACGAGCGCCGCGAAGTCGACGCTGCCGTCGCCCGGCACCGTGAACGCGCCGTTGATCACCGATTCGAGGAAGCTCCAGTTGCGGTTGCGCGCCATCCGGACCACCGCCGGCCGCACGTCCTTGCAGTGGACGTGGCACACGCGCGCGACGTGCTTGCGCAGCATCGCGACCGCGTCGCCGCCGGCGAACGTCATGTGCCCGCTGTCGAAGAGCAGCCCCACCTCGTCGCCGACGCGCGCCATCAGCTGGTCGACGTCGTCCGGCGTCTCGACGTACGCGCCCATGTGGTGGTGGTACGCGACGCGCACGCCGTGGGCCAGCGTGTGGCGGGCGAAGCGCGTCAGGCGGTCCGCGTACGCGTCCCACTGCGCGGCAGTGAAGAAGCGCGGCCGCTTGTACAGCGGCTGCGGCGCGCCCTGGATGCTGTCGGCGACCTCGCCGTAGACCATCACGTGCGCGCCGTTGCCGGCGAGGAGCGCGAGGTGCGGGCCGACCGCCGCGATCTCGTCCTCGACCGTGCCCCGCGCGAGGCGGCCGGAGTACCAGCCCGACACCAGCGCCAGGTCGTGCTGCGCGAGCACCGCGCGCAGCGCGTTCGATTCACGCGGGAACTTGTTGCCGAGCTCGAAGCCCTCGTAGCCGATCTTCTTCCCTTCGGCCAGCGCGACCTCGAGCGGCGTCTCGCCACCCAGCGACGGCAGGTCGTCGTTGCTCCACGAGATCGGGTTGATGCCGAACCGGACGTCCAGGCGACCGCTCATGGGTTCTGCTTCCGCTTGTCGGCCTCGTACTGCGCGCGCGCGGCACGCACCTCGGCCCGGTCGGACACTTCGGGGACCGCGACCTCCCACCACCAGCCGCCTTCGGCCGTCGTGTGCGCCGGGTCGGTCTCGATGCAGACGACGTACGTGCGCTCGGCGGCGCGGGCGCGCGCGAGCGCAGCCTCGAGTTCCGGGATCGTCTTCACGTTCTCTGCGAGCGCGCCCAGCGACGCCGCGTGCGCCGCGTAGTCGATCGGCGGCGGCCCGTCGCGACCCTGCGCGCAGTCGGCGAACAGGTTGTTGAACGGCGCGCCGCCGACCGCCTGCTGCAGCCGGTTGATGCAGCCGTAGCCGCGGTTGTCGAGGATCACGACGATGAGCTTCCGGCCGAGCAGCACCGACGTCGCGATCTCGGAGTTCATCATCAGGTAGCTGCCGTCGCCGACGATGACGACGACCTCGCGCTCGGGCCTTGCCATCTTCACGCCGAGGCCGCCGGCGATCTCGTAGCCCATGCACGAGTAGCCGTACTCCATGTGGTAGCCGCCGGGCACCGCGGTCCGCCACAGCTTGTGCAGCTCGGCGGGCAAGGTGCCCGCCGCGCAGACGACGATGTCCTGTGTCGCAGAGTCCGGTGCCGACCGCTGCACGGCGCCGATGACGTCGCCGTCGTACGGCAGCTCGACGTCGCGCTGGCCGGTCAGGCGCGCGATGTCCATCCGCCAATCCTCGGCGGCGCGCCGTGCGCGGTCCTGCCACGCGGCCTCCGCGCGCCAGGCGGGAAGCGCAGCCGACAGCATCTCCAGTGCGCGCTTCGCGTCGGCGACGAGCTCGACGCCGCGCCACTTGCGCGCGTCGAACGCGTTGACGTTGAGGTTGACGAGCCGCGCCTGCGCGAACAGCGAGTGCGAGCCCGTCGTGAAATCGGTGAGGCGCGTGCCGACCGCGAGCACGACGTCGGCGTCGGCCGCGAGCGCGTTCGCGGCCGGCGACCCGGTGACGCCGATCGCGCCCAGCTGCAGCGGGTGGTCCCACGGCAGCGCGCCCTTGCCCGCCTGCGTCTCGGCCACCGGCACGCCGTGCGCGTCGGCGAACGCGCGCAGCGCGTCGGTCGCGAGCCCGTACAGCGCGCCGCCGCCGGCGATCAGCAACGGGCGCTTCGCGTCGCGCAGCACGGCTGCGGCCTCGGCGAGCGCCGCGCCCGCCGGCGCCGGCGTCGCGAAGGTCACGACATCGGGATGGAACATCGCCTCCGGATAGTCGAACGCCATCGTCTGCACGTCCTGCGGCAGCGCGAGCGTGGCCGGCCCGCACAGCGCCGCGTCGGTCAGCACGCGCACCGCCTGCGGCAGCGCCTCGACGAGCTGCGCCGGATGCACGATGCGGTCGAAGTAGCGCGACACCGGGCGGAAGCAGTCGTTGGCCGTGATCGTGCCGTCGGCGAAGTCCTCGACCTGCTGCAGCACCGGGTCCGGCGCGCGCGAGACGAACGCGTCGCCGGGCAGGAACAGCACGGGCAGCCGGTTCACGTGCGCGAGCGCGGCGGCAGTGACGAGGTTGGTGGCGCCGGGCCCGATCGACGTCGTGCACGCCATCATCCGGCGGCGGAAGTGCGCCTTCGCGAACGCGATGGCCGCGTGCGCCATCGCCTGCTCGTTGTGCGCGCGGTACGTCGGCAGCTCGGTCCGGTGCGCGTACAGCGCCTCGCCCATGCCCGCGACGTTGCCGTGGCCGAAGATCGCGAACACGCCGGCGAAGAGCGGCTGCACGCCGTCCGGCGTCTGCGCCCGCAGCGCCGCGAGGTAGCGGACGAGCGCCTGCGCGGCGGTGAGTCGGATCGTGCCCATGGCTATGCCCCCTTCCCCCGCGCCGCCCGCCACGCGTCGATCAGCACCTCGTAGGTTGCGCGCACGCGGCGCTTGAGTTCCGTGTCGTCGATCGTGTCCGCGAGCCACGCGCCGGACGGCTCGGCGAAGATCGTGCGCCCGACGGCGAAGCCGCGGCACGTCGTGCTCGCCCGCGCGTCGCGGAAACCGGCCGCCAGGGCATCAACGCTTGCGTTGAGTCCAAGCAGCAAGACGCCGCGGCAATGCGGGTCGCGCTCGGCAATCAGTGCGTCAATCGCCTGCCACTGCGCCGGCGACATCGGCTGGAGCTTCCACCACTCGGGGCAGATGCCGAGGTTGTACAGGCGCTTGACCGCCCGGTAGACGGTGTCGTCCGCGCGCGGCAGGTGCCCGGGTGGGATGATCTCCAGCAGCAGTTCGTGGCCGCTGACCTGCACGGCGTCGTACAGCGCGCGGAGCTGCGCCTCCTGCTCCAGCCGGTGCTCGACCGCGTCGTCCGGGTGGAAATAGACCAGGCACTTCGCGATGTGCTCGGCGGGCCACGCGATGAGCGTGGTGCCGATCGAGCGCCCGCGGTCGAACTGCACCGGGTTCGACCCCGGCAGTTCGACCGGTCGCCCGATCCACCAGCCGCGGCCGGTGGCGGCGTTGAGCGCGTCCTGCCCATAACGATCGTCGCAGAGAATGCCGGTGCTGCCGCCGAGTCCGCGCGCTGCCGCGGTCTCCGCCACCGCCTCGACCAGCAGCCGCTTCAGCTTCGGCAGCCGCGATTCGGGCGCACCCGCGCGCTGCGCGAGGTCGAAGAACGGATTGCGGTGGTCGAAAGCGAACGCGAGCACCTCGTCGTGCGGCGCGCGCGGCGCCGTCACGCGGTGCAGCCGCGTCAGCGTGGCGTCCTGGTCGGGCCGCGGGATCGCGTCGGCGTGCGCGAGGAACCAGTCGAGCTCGGCGCGCGTGGGCATCGCCGGCGAGCAGCCGTGCCGCGACACGACCAGCGCGCCGCACGCGTTCGCGTAGCGCGTGCAGCGGTCGTAGTCCTCGCCGCGCACCCAGCCCGACAGGAAGCCCGCCGAGAACGCGTCGCCGGCGCCCAGCACATTGAGCACCTCGACTTCGACGCCCTTGCCGTTGAACGCGTCGTCGAGCGACGCGGGGATCGCGCCGGCGATGACCGCGCAGCCCATCGGGCCGCGCTTGACCACCAGCGTCGCGGCGGTCAGCTCGCGCACGCGGCGCAGCGAAGCGATGATGTCGGTCGACCCTCCGGCGATGTTGAATTCCTCGATCGTGCCAATGGCGAGGTCGATCTTCGGCAGGATCGACTGCAGGTGCGCAGTGACGCCGTCGGAGGCGATGAAGCGCGTCTCGCCGTCGCCGCGCCTGGTGAGCCCCCACAGCACCGGCCGGTAGTCGATGTCGAGCACCGTGCGCACGTCGTTGCACCGCGCGCGGTCGAGCGCCAGGTTGCTGATGCGGTTGATGTACGCGGTCGAGAAGTGCGTGCCGGTGATGAGCAGCGCGCGGGCGCTGCCGATGTAGCGTTCCTCGACATCGTCCTCGGTGATCGCCATGTCGGCGCAGTTCTCGCGCATGAAGATGAGCGGGAACGTGTCCTTGTCCTTGATGCCGAGGACGACGGCGCCGGTGAGGCGCGTGGGGTCGACGCTGACGTGGCTCACGTCACAGCCCTCGCGTGCGATCGTCTCCACGAGGAAGTGGCCGTTGGCGTCGTCGCCGATGCGCGAGACGAGGCCGGCCTTGAGCCCCAGCCGCGCGCAGCCGAAGGCCGTGTTGGCCGACGAGCCGCCCAAGTACTTGGCGAAGCTCGTCACGTCCTCCAGCCGGGCGCCGATTTGCTGCGCGTAGAAGTCGACCGCGAAGCGGCCGAGGCAGATCACGTCCAGCGGGCGGCCCGTGGCGAAAGACGTGGTGTTCTTCATGGAAGCGGGCAGGTGCGCGGCGATCGGCGCACCGACGGGAAATTCTCGCGCAACGCTGCACGAAACACAAGTTCCGCACGCCCGCAAATGCAGAACATATGTTTCACTGACGTTCTGCCGTGTTCCACGACCCGCGCGCGCGTTCGGTTAAGGTAACGGTTCGCGCACGACCCTGCGGGCTGCCCCTGACCTCCCACGTTCGCCTCTCGCTGCGCGACCTCGGCATCGTCCTCGCGATCGTCGTGATCTGGGGCTTCGCGTTCGTGCCGATGCGCTGGGCGCTCGAGACCGTGCCGCCGTTCGCGCTCGCCGCGCTGCGCTTCCTGTGCGCGGCGGTCCCCGCCGTGTTCCTCGTGCGGCGCCCGAACGTCGCGTGGCATTGGCTCGTCGCCTACGGCTTCGCCATCGGCGTGTTCCAGTTCGGCCTGCTGTTCCTCGGCATGAAGCTCGGCATGCCGGCCGGGCTCTCGTCGCTCGTGATCCAGACGCAGGTGTTCTTCACGATCGCGCTGGCCGCGTGGCTGCTGCACGACCGGCTGTCGCGACACAGCCTCGTCGGCGCCGGCATCGCCACGGCGGGCATCGTCGTGCTCGGATGGCACAAGGTCGCGGTCGGCGCCACGGCGACGGTCGTCGGCTTCCTGCTCGTGGTCGCCGCCGCATTGGCGTGGGCGGTCGGCAACGTCATCGCAAAGCGGTCGGCGGGCAAGGCCGATGTCGACATGTTCGGCATGGTCGTGTGGTCGAGCCTCGCCGCCCCGTTGCCGCTGGCGCTCGCCTCGTACGCCTTCGAAGGCGGGCCCGCGGCGTGGGACGCGGTGGTGAACATGACGTGGGTGCCGTGGGCGTGCGTGCTGTTCATGGCCTATTTCGCCACGCTGTTCGGCCTCGCGCGCTGGAACGCGCTGCTGCACCGCTACCCGACCGCCGTCATCGCGCCGTTCGCGCTGCTGATCCCCGTCTCGGGACTCGTCAGCGGCGCCGTGTTTCTGGACGAGGGCCTCGCCCCGGTGCAGTTCGCCGGCGTCGCGCTGGTGCTCGCCGGGCTCGCGTGGAACGTCGCGGGCGCGCAGGCGCGCGCGTGGCTCGCCGCGTATCTCGACTGACGATTGCTCGCGGGCCGCCCACGGGCGGGCCGCGACGCCTACAATCGCCCCCTCCCCACGGCAAATGCGACGACGATGGCCTCGACCCCTCCGCCGGAAAGCAAGACCGACCGCCGCCTGCGCGAGCTGTTCGCGGCGGGCCATCCGCTGCTCTACGTGCTGGCGCCCGACGAGGGCCGCGTCGACCGCCTGCTCGCCCGCGCGGCGCAGCGGTTCCTCGGCGCGCCGGTGCCGTTCTGGACCTGGAGCCTGACCGAAGGCATGCGCGGCGGCGACGGCGCGCCCGCCGTTGCGGGCACGCAGGATCCGCGCGCGGCGCTCGACTTCATCGCCGGTCGCGGCGAACCCGCATTGTTCCAGCTGAAGGACTTCCACGAGCCGATGCACGCGGCAGCCGATGTCCGCCGCCGCCTGCGCGACCTGCACGCGCTCGCCGCCACGCGTGGGCAGTTCGTCGTGATCACGTCGCCGGTGCGCGCCATTCCCGACGAACTCGCGCGCGACATCCTCTACCACGAGCTGTCCGTGCCCGACGCGGTCGAGCTGCGCGCGTTCCTGGACGAGCAGGCGGCGGCCATCACGGCGGCCGGCGGCTGGGTCGACACGCGCGAAGCGACGCTGGACATGATCGTCCGCGCGCTGCAGGGACTCTCGCTCGACGAGGCGGCGTTCGCGATCAAGCGCGCCGTTTCCGGCACGCGCAAGCTGGGCCGCGAGTCGCTGCCCGTGCTCTACGCCGAGAAGCGGCTGCGCGTGAACCGCTCCGGCACCATCGAGTACGTCGCCGACGGCAGCGAGCTGGAGCGCGTCGGCGGCCTCGAGGTGATGAAGAAGTGGCTGACCGAGCGCCACGCGCTGTTCCAGCCGAAGGACGCGGTCGGCGCCGAGCTGGTGCCGAAGGGCGTGCTGGTGATGGGCGTGTCGGGCTGCGGCAAGAGCCTGTCGATCAAGACGATCGCATCGCTGTTCGAGCTGCCGCTCTACCGGATCGACATGGCCGAGATCTTCTCCGGCCGCCACGGCGCGCCCGAGTGGGCGTTCGCGCAGGCGTGCCACACGATGGAAGAGGTGGCGCCCGCGGTCGTCTGGTTCGACGAGATCGAGATGGGCATCACGTCGGCCGAGGCGTCCGGCGAGCAGGGCCGCATCTTCGCGTTCTTCCTGACGTGGATGCAGGAGAAGCAGCGCGGGCTGTTCGTCGCCGCGACGGCCAACCGCATCGACCTGCTGCCCGCCGAGATGATCCGCAAGGGCCGCTTCGACGAGGTGTTCTTCGTCGACCTGCCGCACGACTCGGAGCGGCGCGAGATCTTCGAGATCCACCTGGCGCGCCGCGGCGAGGACCCGGCGACGCTCGACATCGGGCGGCTCGTCCCGATCACCAAGGGCTGGACCGGCGCCGAGGTGGAGCAGTGCGTCGTCTCGGCGATCACCAAGGCGCGGCTCGAGGACCGGCCGCTCAAGTTCGAGGACCTCTTCCGCACGGCGGCGCGCATCGTCCCGCTGTCGAAGACGATGAAGGAGCAGGTCGACCACATCCGGAGCTGGGCGCGCGACCGCGCGGCGCCGGCGTCGCTGGCGGAGTAGGCCGGCGACCGGCGACTCCGACGCGGCAGGGACACGCCGACGGCCCTCCGACCGGCTCGCGACTCGACATGGCCCGTTGTCCCGCTCTTGCTGCCGGTATCCTGCGGGCGATTGCCGCGCGCGGCCGCGCGTCGCGCGCAGGTGTCGCCGTCGCCGCGCTCGCGTTCGCCGGCGGCTGTGCTTCCGTCGCCAGGGTCACCACGCTGTCCGACCCCGCATGCCGCGAGTCGCTGGAAGCCGGCCTGACGTCCGTGCTGGCCGCGCAGGCAGAGACTGCCGAGACGGCGGCACGACTCGCCCAGGGCGCCGCCGCCGCGCTCGCATCGGTCGAACCGGGACCGCGTCCATTCCTCGTCGCGTCCCCGTCCGGCACCGACTACGCGTTTTTCGTGGAGCGTACGGACGATGCGTGCCTGCTGCGCCTCTACGGACGGCAGAAGGGTTTCGTCTCGTACACCAACAACCTCACCTACATCGCGACGCAAACGCTGGCGGCGTGCCGGTGCGCAGAATAGCCGCGGCGCCAGGCGCCGGGTCGAAGGCGGGAGGGCGAACGGAAAGGGTCCGGCGACCGCCCGGACGCGCGCGACACGCGGTCGGCGCTGTGTCGATGCGGCAGCGCGAGCCTGCGGGTGTTGTGCAGTACAGCGAGCCGGAGTAACTTGTTCGCTTCGGCGGTCCCGACACCACTCGGCCGCCCACTGCCAGGAGCCCACCATGCGCACTCCGAAGCTCCCGAAGGGCAAGGGTCCTCCCGCCGCCGACACGCCGCCCGGCGGTCGTGCCTTCCAGCGCGCACGGCAGTTCGCAGTGGCACGCGGGCTGCCGTCCCCGGTTGCGCCGGACGCCGGGAAGTCCGGTCAGGCAGCCACCGCCGAGCCCGCGGCAAAGCGCGGCGCGAAGACGGCCGCCAAGACTGCCGCGAAACCTGCGGCAAAGCGACGCGCGAAGACAGTCGCCAAGCCTGCGGCAAAGCGCGGCGCGAAGACGGTCGCCAAGCCTGCGGCAAAGCGCGGCGCGAAGACCGCCGCCAAGAAGCGTTCCTGAACGCGTTCCCGAACGGGAGACAGCGATGCGGACACCCAAACCCGGGACCCGGACCTATGTCACGACCGGCAAGACCGCGACCGCCGCGCTCCATCCGTGGGGCAAGGCGCCGGTCCGCGTCTGGGAGCAGACCGACAGCGCACCGACCGAAACGGGCATTCGCCGCACGGTCCGCGCCGCAGGGAAGCAGCTCTACCCGCACGGCAAGGCACTGGCGCGCGCGCGCTACTTCGAGACGCAGCGCGGGTTGCTCTCGCCCGCCGCTGCACGCGCCCGTCCGTCGAGCGCTGCGCAGGAGGTCACGGGCACGCGGGCTGCGCCGCGTCTGCCGTACGCCGCGGCGTTCTCGGCGAAGCAGCGGATGCAGCCGGATTTCGGCGCCGCGGTGGACCTTCCAGTCTGGCACGAACTCGGGCCGACGCTCATTCCGCACGGGCAGACGTACGGCAAGGGACCCAACTCGCAGCCGTCGGTCTCGGGGCGCTGCGTCGGCATCGACATCGACCCGACCAACCGCAACCACATCGTTGTGTGCTCCGCCGGCGGCGGACTGTGGGAGTCGAAGGACCGCGGTGCGACCTGGCGGCCGCTCACCGACCAGCAACCGACGGTCGTGATGGGCGCCATCGCGCGTGCGCCGAGCTCATCCAACATCGTGTATGCGGCAACCGGCGAAGGCGACGGCCAGACGCCGCTGGGCGCGGGGCTGCTGCGCTCGTCGGACGGCGGGCAGACCTGGACGCACCTGCCGTCGGCGACGCTCTCCGGCGAGGGCATCTACGACATCGCGATCCATCCGGGCGATCCGTTGCACCTGTGGATCGGCGGTACCCGCGGCCTGTACGAGAGCACCGACGGCGGCGCGACGATCGCACGCGTGCGCGCGGCGCAGACGTGGGACATCTCGATCAACCCGGCGGACCCCGCCGAGATCCTGGCGGGCAGCGACGCCGGCCTGCTGCGGTCGGGCAACGGTGGCCACACGTGGGCCACCATCGCGCTGTCCGGCATCGGCGCCAGTCCCGTCTTCGAGCGCATCGAGGTCTGTCATGCGCCCTCGGACGGCGCGATCGCCTACGTCGCCGCCTCGGTCGCCGGCAAGGCCAGGCTCTGGCGCCGCACGACCGTCGGGGGGCACTTCGCCCAGGAAGTCGTGCCCGCCGGCATGGACACGTCGCAGGCGTGGTACGACTGGTGCCTCGCCGTCGCCCCTGACGATCCCGCCGTCGTGGTGTGGGGCGCGATCGAGCTCTACCGCGGCCGGCGCTCGTCGACCAAGTTCACGTGGAGCAACGTTTCCTCGCGCACGTCGGGCGATTCCATCCACCCGGACCAGCATCACATCGCGTTCGATCCGAGCGACGCCAACGTCGTGTACATATGCAACGACGGCGGCGTCTTCCGCTCGGGCGATCGCGGAACGCACTGGGAGTCGCTCAATCCCGGCCTCGGCATCACCGAGTTCGAGTTCCTGGCGCAGCTCGAAAGCGACAGCGCGTGGCTCATCGGCGGCACCCAGGACAACGGAACGATCAGCAACGCGGGCGCGAGCCGCTGGGATCAGATCGCCCTCGGCGATGGCGGCGATTGCGGCGCGGCGGACGGCGCGCAGCCGACGTGCTTCCACTCGTACTACGGCATGTGGATCGAGCGCGCCCCGGCGAAGGGCCCGAACGCCTTCGCGTGGGAAGACGCGTCCCCTCCCGCGCCCGACGACTATCCCGCGCTGTTCTATCCGCCGATGGACGTGCGCGACGCGCTCCTGTGCAAGGCCGGCGCCACCGTCTTCGTTTCCGCCGATTCCGGCAGCGCGTGGGACGAGGTCACGCTACCGACGTCGGGCGCCGCCAATCCCGACGTCGCGTCGGCCGTGTCGATCATCGCCGACGACGTCATCCTCGTCGGGACCGTGAAAGGCAGGCTCTATCGCGTCACGCCCGGCGCCGCGGGCTGGTCGGATGCGAACGTCGCCGCATTGACGAGCCCGCGCGCGGGCTTCCTGAGCGATCTCGTAAGCGTGGGCGGCGGCAACACGCTGTGGGCTAGCTGCTCGGCGATCAACGGCGGTCACGTGTTCAGCTCGGGGGACGGCGGAATCACGTGGCAGGACCGCACCGGCAACCTGCCGGACATACCGGTGAACGCGCTAGCGGTCGACCCGGCCGACCCGGCAGTCGTCTACGCCGGCTGCGACGACGGCGTCTTCCGCACGCGCGACACGGGCGTCACCTGGACCGACTTCAGCAACGGGCTGCCGAACGTCATCGTCGGCGACCTGATCCTGCACGAATCACGCCGGCTTCTCCGTGCCGGCACGCGCAGCCGCGGCGTCTGGGGCGTGGAGATCTGACTGGGAGGTCGTCATGGATTTCATCGAACGAATCTTCGGCTTTTCGCCCGACGGCGGCTCGGGCACGTTCGAGGTCCTGCTGTTCCTGGTCCCGATCGCCGGGCTCTACTTCGTCTGGAAGGTCCGCTCGAAGTCGAACCGGACGCGGCGCTGATTCGACGGCGTGGGCGGTCCCGACTCGTCGGTGGACGGCCCGCAGTTGCATCCGGCGACGGCGACTTGGCGAAGTCCCGATACGCGAGGTTATGCAATCTCGCGGGCGTGCGGCATCGAATGCGGCGGCAGCCGTGCGCAGAAAGCGCCCGACTCCCGAGGCGTCCGTGACGCCGTGGAGAAACCACAAGTGACCTAGGAGGTGCCGACTGGCCGGGGCAGTCATTGGCAGGATGCGGGCGACGGCGGCGTGCGCGCCAGTGCGCCACCGTGGTGAGCCGTGGCAAAGACAAAGGGCCCGGCGCTTGCGCACCGAGCCCTCGAAGGGAGTGGTAGGCCGTGTAGGATTTGAACCTACGACCAACGGATTAAGAGTCCGCTGCTCTACCAGCTGAGCTAACGGCCCACGCCCACGACACTGTGCTTTCGGATTCCGGCGTTCGCGTCGATCGTGCTGCGCGCCGCTCGTGGCGGCGCACGCGAAAGCCCTGCGAAAGGCGTGGAATTTTAGCACGAGGCGGGGGCCCGGACAACTTCGCCCGGTGGCCGCGTGCCTCGCGGGGCGGGCGGATCGTGGCGAGTCCGGCGCGAACACCGGCGCTTCGGAATCCGGCAAGCTTGGCCGGTCTGGCTGTTGCCCATTGGCTGCAATGGTAGGCCGTACTGGACTTGAACCAGTGACCAACGGATTAAAAGTCCGCTGCTCTACCAACTGAGCTAACGGCCCGCCGCAAAGCCTTGAAATTATAGCCCAGAGGCCGCGTTGCGCCGGATGGGCTGGCTGCGGCTGCATGCGATCGCGGCGCGCCCCCTTTCGTTCGGGCGCGCGGTTGAACGATACTGGCGCATGGCAACGACGTACCGACCGACACGCCGCTCGCTGCTCGCCTCGGCGATGACGGCCGCGCTGGCAGCAGTGGCCGTCCGCGCGCACGCGCAGGGCAGCGCAACGCCGATCGCGCAGCCGCGCGAAGCCACGCCGGTGGCGTTCGCGGCACGCGCGCAGGAGATGCGCCGGCTCGCGATCGAGCGCGGCGACCAGGCGTACGGCGCCGTCGTCGTGCGCGACGGGAAGATCGTCGGCGAAGGCGTGAGCGCGGTGGTCACCGACCGCGACCCGACGGCGCACGCCGAGATGCAGGCGATCCGCGACGCGGCGCGGCGGCTGCGCACCAATGATCTCTCCGGCTGCGAGATGTACGGGACGTCGCGCGCGTGCCCGATGTGCGAGGCCGCGGCGTACTGGGCGCGCCTCCGGCGGATGCACTCGGGCGAGCCGCCTGCCGACGACGGCGCGCCACGGCTACGCTGACCGGGCCACGCGACCGCATGCCGGTGACGATCGCGAAGGGCCGCCTGCCGCGGCGCGCAGCGCTTGCGTGGCTGCTCGCGCTGGCCGTGCGGCCGGCGACCGCGATCGCGCAGGAGCGTGACCGCGATCGGCTGCGCGCGGTCGACCGCGAATTGCTGGACGCGGCCGAGCGCGGCGACGTGGCGGCGATCTCGGCTGCGCTCGCCCGCGGCGCCGCCGTCGACGTTCGCGACGCCCGCGGTCGCACGCCGGCGATGGCCGCGACTCACGCGCGGCAGCCGGCCGCCGTGGCCGCGTTGTTTTCGGCCGGCGCCAACGTGAACCTGCGCGACGACCGGCTCGACAATCCGTTCCTCTATGCGGGCGCCGAAGGCCTGCTCGACATCCTCAGGCTCGCGATCGCGGCCGGGGCGGACCCGCGGATCACCAATCGCTTCGGCGGCACGGCGCTCATCCCCGCGGCCGAACGCGGCCACGTCGAGGTCGTGCGCGAACTGCTGACGCGGACGAAGGTCGACGTCAATCACGTCAACAACCTCGGGTGGACGGCGCTGCTGGAGGCGATCGTGCTGTCCGACGGCGGCCCACGCCATCAGCGCATCGTCGAGCTGCTGCTCGCGCACGGCGCCGACGTGAACATCGCCGATCGCGGCGGCGTCACGCCGCTCGCGCACGCGCGTTCGCGCGGTTTCACGGCGATCGCGGCAATGCTGGTGAAAGCCGGGGCGCGGTGAGGAAATCCGGGAACCCAAGCCCCGCGCCGCCCTGGGGAACGATTCTCCTCGCTGCGCTCGTCGGGACACGGACGGCGCGCTTGCGCGCGCCGTCCTAGTGCGAGTCGCGAGTCAGGAACGGCGGCAGCTGCGCGAACTCGATGCCCTCCTCGGTCAGCGCCTCGGCGTCCTCGCGCGACGCCTTGCCGCGGATCGAGCGGGCAGGGGTTTCCTTGTAGTGGATCCTGCGCGCCTCCTCGGGAAAGCGCTCGCCCACGTCCTCGGTGTTGCGCACGGCCTCGCGCAGCTTCGCGATCAGCTCGGCCGGTAGCCCGGCGACGATGTCGGTCGCCGCCGCGGCAGTCGGCGGCGGCGGCGCCGCAGCCGGCGCCGCGCCCTTCTTCACCCGCACGCGCGCCGACGGCAGCCGCTCGACGCCCGGGACGTCGCACACCGGGCAGCGCACCAGCCCGGCCTCCTTCTGGCGGGCGAACTCCTTGCTCGAGGCGAACCAGCCCTCGAAGCCGTGGCCGTGCACGCAGCGGAGGTCGAAGACGATCATCGTGATTTAACGCGGCAGGTCGCGGATTGGCCGACTACGCCATCTTCGACATCCGCCACTCCTGGTAACGGATCGCGGCCACGCAGCCGCCGATGATGGCGGCGAGCGCCAGGAACGAGCCGACCGCCAGCGTCGAGACGCCGGTGATGCCCTGCCCGATCGTGCAGCCCAGCGCGGTGACGCCGCCGAAGCCCATCAGGATGCCGCCGACGACGTGGTTGGCCACGTCCTCGGTCGAGCCGAAGCCCTCCCAGCGGAACGTGCGCGACACGAGTGCGTAGGCCGCGGAGCCGGCGAGCATGCCCAGGACCGCGGCGATGCCGAACGTGACGATGCGCGACTGGTCGCTCCAGAACATCAGGAGTTCGATCGTGTAGGCGATGGGTGCCACGAAGCTGAACGACTCCAGCCGGTTGCTGTTGGTGCCGAAGAACTTCTCCTCCAGCGTGGCCGGGTCCTCGGCCACGTAGCCCAGGTGCCCCGACACGTACCAGCCGCCGACGACCAGAAGGCCGATGACGAGGCCGCCGACGATCAGCTCGGGGGACTTGCGGAACTCGGCGTCCTTGAACACGAACAGCGCGAGCAGCGCCGCCACGACGAACGGCAGCCACGTCTTCACGGCCGGAATGCCCAGCGCGGCGAGGATCGTCGGCAGGTCGGACGTCGCCGCCCCGAGCGGCGTGAGGTCGAGCCGCCAGACGTCGAGCGCCGACGTGCGCCACACCGCGAACAGCCCGCGCAGCGTCATGTAGGCGGCGATGCCGACCATCACGAACACGATCCAGGACTTCAAGTTGCCCGCCCCGGCCCGGATCAGCGTCTTGCTGCCGCAGCCGGACGCGAGCGTCATGCCGAAACCGAACAGGAAGCCGCCGACGATGGCCGACACCCACGCGACCCGCGCCCCCGTGTAGATCGATTTGTTGAGGTCGACGTGCCCGGTCAGGACCAGGATCGCGCTTCCCACAATAGCTACAGCGATAGCGAGCACCCACATACGCATGCGGTGCCAGTTGCCGAAGTTCACGATGTCGGCGATGGCGCCCATCGTGCAGAAGTTGACGCGGTTGGCCACCGCCCCGAACACGAACGCGAGGACGAACGCGAGCGAGGCGACGAGCACGGGGAGCTTGGCGACGTCGGCGGGGTCCATGGCAGCCATTATTGCACCGGGTGGCCCTGCCGCCGGCACGGCCTTAACCCCGTCCCGGGCCGGGCGCCGTTGAAGGGAAGGCACGGCCCGCAACGAGGCCGGATCCCGAAGGAGACGAGGATGAAACAGCCCCCACGCTCGCTGCGCTCGCTGCCCCCAAGGGGGCAGGTCAGTCCCTCGGGACGGCCCTTCGCGACTGACGTGGTCAGGACCTATGCAACGTGGCGGCGGGCGCTGGCGGCGGCGCTCGTCACGCTCGGCCTCGCGGCCGGTGCCGGCAGCGCGGCGGCCACGTCGCCCCCGTATGCGCCACCCTACGTGAAGAGCAGCCTCGTGCAGGTCGACGTGTACGACCGCCACAACGGGACGGCGCTGTCCGTCTACCAGAAGGACGGCCGCCACTACATCGTCGGCGTGCCGGGCCACGAGTACGCGGTGCGCATCAGGAACTGCACCAACGCGCGCATCCTGGTGGTGACGAGCGTCGACGGCGTCAACGTGGTCTCCGGCGACACCGCGTCCCCGAACCAGTCCGGCTACGTGCTCGAGCCGTGGGGCTCGGTCGAGATCGCCGGCTGGCGCAAGAGCCTCGAACGTACGGCGGCGTTCTACTTCACCGACCTGGGCGACTCGTACGCGGCGCGCACCGGCCGGCCGCAGAACGTCGGCGTGATCGGCGTGGCGGTGTTCCAGGAGCGGGGCAAGCGCATTGCGTATCGCGAGCAGGACACCCGCAGCCGGCTGGCGGCGTCCGACGCGCAGGCCGACGGCGCCGCAAGCGCGAGCGCGCAGACGCGCCCACGGCTGGCGGCCCGTTCCCCGCCCCGCGTCGGTGGGAGCGCGCGAGAACGAATCGTCGGCGGAAGCCCCCCGGCAGGAGCTCAAGGACCAGAAGTCGCTCGGCAAGCTCGGCACCGGCCACGGCCGCAGCGAGGACTCGCGCGTGACGGTCACGCAGTTCGAGCGCGCGACGTCGCACCCGGCCGAGACGGTCGCAATCCAGTACGACCGCCGCGAGAACCTGGCCGCGCTGGGCGTGCTGCCGCAACCCGTGCCGCACTACGCGCGGCGCGACCCGAACCCGTTCCCCGGCGCGCTGCGGTTCGCGCCCGATCCGAACCGGTGAGCGCGGCGTAAGACGGGCACGTGCTCCCGCGTCCCGCGTCGCATGCGGCGCCCGGCGTTGAAACGCGCCGGGCGCGCTTGCATACTGGGCGGGCCATGCGAGGCTCGCCCGCCCCGGCCGCCGCCGACACCGACGAAGCGCTGATGCTCGCGTACGGTGCGGGGAATGCGGGCGCGTTCGACGCGCTCTACGCGCGGCACAAGGGCGGCGTGTACCGGTACCTGCTGCGCCACTGCCGCGACGCGGGCGTGGCCGACGAGTTGTTCCAGGACGTGTGGATGAACGCGATCCGCGTGCGCGCATCCTATGTGCCGACCGCGAAGTTCACGACGTGGCTGTACACGCTCGCGCACAACCGCCTCGTCGATCACTGGCGTGCTCTCGGGCAGGCGAAGCTCGTGTCGATCGACGAGGACTGCGACGACGACGAAGGCGGCGGGACGCGTGGTCTCGTCGAATCGCTGCCGGGCGCGCGGCAGCACGAGCCCGACGCACGCGCGGCGTCGCGCGAACTGGGCGCGCAGCTCTCCGCGGCGCTCGCCGCGCTGCCGGGGGAGCAGCGCGACGCGTTCCTGCTGCAGTACGAGGGCGGGCTCTCGCTCGCCGAGATCGCCGAGCTCACGGGCGTGGGCATGGAGACCGTGAAGAGCCGCCTGCGCTACGCGACGGCGAAGCTGCGCGGCGCGCTGGGCTCCGCGCACGAGGAGTGGTCATGACGACCGGACCGGATTCCCCCGAACGCGACCCCGCGCTCGAACGCGCGTGGCGCGCGCACTCGCGCGAGGGGCCGCCGGCGGCGCTCGACCGCGCGATCCTCGCCGCGGCGCATCGCGCCGTCGGCAGCGGGCCGGCGAAAGTCGAGCCCGCACGCGAGGCGAACCGCCCGCAGCGCTGGTGGATGCCGCTCGCTGCCGCCGCGACGATCGGCGCGGTCGCCGTCGGGCTGCTGCAGCTGTCGCCGCGCGACGAGAGCCTCGTCGCGCCGACCGAACGCGTGGCCGCGGTCGCGCCGCAGCGGGAACTGGCGAAGGCCGCACCGGCCGGTACGCCGGAAGCGCCTGCGGCCGACGTCAAGGTGCGCGCGGCGCCGCCCGAGGCGCCGGCACCGGCCGTCGGCGCGCGAGCGCGCGCGGCGCCGGACATGCCCGCGCGTCCCGTCGACAACGAACTCGCGGCGACGCGCAGGCGGGATGCTCCCGCCGCGGCGCCAGCGAGCCCGCCGCCGACGGCGGCGCCGTCCGCCGCGGAACCGACGCATCCGGCACGGCCTCGGCCCGCCGCGCCGCTGCCTGCGCCGCGACCGCCGCCGGCGGCACCTCCGCCTCTCGCGTCGACGCCTCCGGCGGCACCTCCGCCCCTCGCGTCGACACCTCCCGCGTCGACGCCTTCTGCGGTGCCCGCTCCGGCCGCGCCAGCGGCGCGGATGGACGCTGCGCGCGAGGCACCCGCGGTCGTCGGCACGCTGGCCGGGCGCGCGCCGGAGCCGTTCCCGGCCGCGCCGGCGCCGCGCAGTGCGCAGTCGACGGAGATGAAAAGTGTGGCGCCGGCCGCCGACGTCGCGGCGTCCGCCGGGACCGTGCAAGCCCTGCGCGAGGAGCAGGCGTCCGCGCCGGCGGCGGCCGTCGCGCAGGACAAGCGCGAACTGGCGCGCAAGGACTTCGCCGAGGCCGATCGCCGGCAGGCTGCGGCGGAGGCGCCCGGCGCGCGCGCACCTGTGCCGGCCGCTGCCGGCGCGTCGTCGTCGCTGGCGGCGCCCCCCGCGCCGGCGCTGCCACCGCAGCCATCCGTGGGGGCGATGCGCGCGCGCGAAAACGCGTTCGTGCGCGACGCCTCGCGCGAGCAGGCGGCGCCGGACTCGCCCGCGCTCGCGAAGCGCGCGACGCCGGCGGAGGACGCGCGGACGAAGGCGCGCGACCCGGATGCATGGATCGCGCAGATCCGCAAGCTGCGCGACGAAGGCCGCACCGCCGAGGCGATCCGCGAGCTGCGCGAGTTCCGCGAGTTCGTGCCCGATGCGCAGCGGCGCATTCCGGAGGACCTGCGCGAGCTGGCAGCTTCGATCAGGCCGTGAGTGGCTGGTGCGGTGACTCCCCTCACCCCGACCCTCTCCCCGCAAGCGGGGAGAGGCAGATCCACCTATCTTGCCGGTTGCACACGCCTCCGCATCGCGCCAATTGCGCAATCCCCGCCCCTCATGCGGCGCGTGGATGATCTCGACATCGCGCCTGATCATGCGGCGCGAGGAACATCTCGACACCGCGCCTGATCATGCGGCGCGAGGAACATCTCGACATCGCGCCTGATCATGCGGCGCGAGGAACATCTCGACATCGCGCCTGATGAAGACTTCCTCACCTCTCATGCGGGGCATGGAACATCTGGACGTCGCGCATCGTGATGACTCCCTCTCCCCGCTTGCGGGGAGAGGGTTGGGGTGAGGGGCGGCGCCGAAGCATCGAGCAAGACTCGATTCCGCGTCCGCAAGCAGGACCGAAACGACTCCTCACACGCGGTCGAGCGAGCGCAAGAGCTTCCTGATCGGTGCCGGCAGCGCCGCGTGCTGCGCGTCGGCAGGCGAGAGCCACAGCGTCTCCGGCGCTTCGGCGCGCGCCGGCCACCGCCGGGCGGCGACGCGCTGCGGGTGCAGCGTCAGCGCGAAGTGCGTGAAGCCGTGCTCGATCGGCGGCAGCGCATCGCGCACGTCGACGCGCGCGCCGAAGCGCGCATGGACCACGTCGCACACGTCGCCGTCGAGCGGGCATTCGGGCAGGCTCCACAAGCCGCTCCAGACGCCGGTGGGCGGGCGCTTCTCGAGCAGGACTTCGCCTCCGCGTTCGATCAGGAGCACGCGGACGGACCGGTGCGGCAGTTCCTTGCGCGGGCGCGGCGCCGGGAGTGCAGCGGTGCGGCCGGCGCGGCGCGCGACGCAGTCGGCCGCGACGGGGCACGCGTCGCAGCGCGGACTCGCGCGCGTGCACACGGTGGCGCCCAGGTCCATCAAACCCTGCGTGTACGCGGCGACGGCGCGCGCGGGCAGCTCCGCCTCGGCGACCTTCCACAGCGCGGCCTCGACCTTCGGCGAGCCCGGCCAGCCGTCGATGCCGCGGTGACGGGCAAGGACGCGCTTCACGTTGCCGTCGAGGATCGCGGCGCGTGCGCCGAACGCGAGCGCGGCGATGGCGGCAGCGGTCGAACGGCCGATGCCCGGCAGCGTCGCGAGGACTGCCGGGTCGCGCGGAAACGTTCCGCCGTGGTCGCGCACGATAGCGCGCGCCGCGGCGTGCAGGTGGTGCGCGCGCCGGTAGTAGCCCAGGCCGCTCCACCGCGCCAGCACGTCGTCGAGCGGGGCGCGGGCCAACGCGGCGACGTCGGGAAACTGCGCGAGGAAGCGCGCGTAGTACGGGACGACGGCGGCGACCTGCGTCTGCTGCAGCATGATCTCCGACAGCCAGATCCGGTAGGCGTCGTGCGTGCGCTGCCACGGCAGGTCGTGGCGGCCGTGCGTGCGCTGCCACGCGGTCACGCGCGCGGCGAAGGACTTGGCGGGCATCCGGCTATCTTCGCATCGCGGACGAGGTTCCGGTGCGATGCGGACCCTCACCCCAACCCTCTCCCGCAAGCGGGAGAGGGAGGAAACGACACAGTGCAACGCTGTCGGTCCTCCACATCCGTGTCATCCCGACCGGAGGGAGGGATCTGCTCTCATGCATGCTGCTCTGTTCCCGCAACAGCAGATCCCTCGCGCCGCTCGGGATGACACAAAGCATCGGGAACCAGGCGGTGGGCTGCCCGCGCGAACGTGGCCCGGTGAACGGCGTGCTAACGCGCGCCGAGGCGCTGCTTCGCCTTGGCGGCGGACTCCGACTGCGGGTACTTGCCGACCAGTTCCTCGAGCGTGCGCCGCGCGGCCGCGCCCTCGCCCAGCTCCGATTGCGCCGACGCGATGTTGAGCAGCGCGTCGGGCACCTTCGCGCTGTCCGGCCACAGCTGGATCAGCTGCCGCTGCGACGCGATCGCGGACCGGTACTCGCGGCGGGCGAACTGCGCGTTGCCGACCCAGTACTGCGCCGACGGGGCGAGCGCGCTCTTCGGGTAGGTCTTCACGAACGACTGGAACCCGCCGATGGCGCCACCGTAGTCGCCGCGCTTGAACGCTTCGAGCGCGGCATCGTACGCGCGCTGCTCGTTGGCGGCGGGAGGCGCCGCGGGCACCGTGAGCGGCGGCGTGGCGCCCGCGGCCGGCGCCGGAAGCGCGGAAGCGGGCGCGCTCGCAACGGCCGGCGGCGCGGCGGGGTCGGTCGCGGGCGCGGCGCCGGCGGCGCTCGGACCGCCCTCCATCCTGCGCAGGCGCGAGTCGAGGTCGACGTACAGGTCGCGCTGGCGCTTCTGCGCCTCGGACAACTCGTGGGTGAGCACCTCGATCTGGCCGCGGATCCGCGCGAGGTCGGTCTTGATCGTCTCGAGGTCCCGCAGGAGGTCGAGCGACTGGTTCTTCGCCTGCTGCTCCAGCGTGGAAAGACGCGCCTCGAGGTCCTTCTGTACCTGGTCCAGCCGCGCGCTGGTGGCGGCGATCTGCTTGCGCGCTTCCTCGTCGTCGAAGAGGCCTGCGTGCGCGGCGGGCGCGGCGCAGAACAGCGCGAGCGCGACGAACGCGGCCCTCACCCCAACCCTCTCCCGCGCGCGGGAGAGGGAGGGTCCGATGGCGGTGACGTTGCTCGTCCTTGTCCTCACCCCAGCCCTCTCCCGCACGCGGGAGAGGGAGGACTCACGCGCGGCGTCGTGCCGGGTGCGGCGCGCCGGGGCACGCACTGACGTCACTCGCCGGCGTAGAAGATGTCGACGCGGCGGTTCTCGGCCCACGATGCCTCGTCGTGGCCGGGGTTCTTCGGCTTCTCCTCGCCGAAGCTCACCGTCTCGACGATGGCCTCCTGCACGCCCAGCAGCGTCATCATCCGCTTGACGGCATCCGAGCGCTTCTGCCCGAGCGCGATGTTGTACTCGCGCGAGCCGCGCTCGTCGGCGTGGCCCTGCAGCGCGACCTTGGCGTTGCGGTTGGCCGCGAGGTACTTCGCGTGCGCCTCGATGAGCGGCTTGTACTGGTCGGCGACGGCGAAGCTGTCGAACTCGAAGTAGATGCTGCGCTTGTAGAGAATGTTGCCGGGGTCCTTGCGCGGATCTTTCTCCGCCATGCTGGTCCCGCCGACGCCCGCGGTGCTCGTGCCGCTGGTCGACGCACCGGCCGTCGCGGCGGCCGACGGATCGCCCGCCGCCGACTTGTCTTCGACCGGCGCGGTCGTGGGCGTCGTCTGGCAGCCGGCGAGAAACGCCGCGGCGATGGCGGCGAGGACGATTCTTTTCATGGGGCCTCCTGCTCGGGATGACGCGCAGGCGCCGAACGACGCGGGCGCGATGGATGAATCAACGGATGAGCCGCTGCGGTCGGGATCGCGCTACGGTCGCGCATACGGACCCCACGCCGGCTCGCGCACATCGGTGGCCGGAGCGACGAGTCGCTGCTTGATGCGGCCGTCGCTGGAAACGGCGGCCAATATACCACGCCCCCCGACTTCGTTCGCGTAGAGGATGAGCCGGCCGTTGGGCGCGATGCTCGGCGATTCGTCGCCGGGGCCGGCCGTGAGCACCTGCACCTGTCGCGTGGCGTAGTCCTGCGTTGCGATCTGGAAGCGGCCGCCGTCGCGGCGGACGAACACGAAGCCCTTGCCGTCGGGCAGCGGCCGCGCCGACACGTTGTACGAGCCGTCGAACGTGAGCCGCTCCACCGCGCCGCTGCCCAGGTTGAGCCGGTAGATCTGCGGGCTGCCGCCGCGGTCCGACGTGTACAGCAGCGACCCGCCGTCGGGCGTGAAGTGCGCCTCGGTGTCGATCGCGTTCGACGACATCACGCGGCGCACGCCGCTGCCGTCGGCGGCCATCACGAAGAGCTGCGACCCGCCGTCCTTGGTCAGCGTGACCGCCAGCTGGCGGCCGTCCGGCGACCACGCGGGCGAGCTGTTGCTGCCGCGGAAGTTGGCGACGGCCTGCCGCCCGCCCGTGGCGAGGTTCTGCACGTACACGACGGGCTTCTTCGCCTCGAACGACACGTACGCGATGCGGGTGCCGTCGGGCGACCAGCGCGGCGACAGCAGCGGCTCGTTGGACGTGACGATCGTCTGCGGATCGGCGCCGTCGGCGTCGGCCACCAGCAGCTGGTAGCGCGCGCCGGCCTTGGTGATGTAGGCGATCTTCGTCGAGAACACGCCCCGGTCGCCGGTCAGCTTCTCGTAGATGACGTCCGCGATCTTGTGCGCGGTGGCGCGGAACTGCGCCGGCGCGACCGTGTACGACATCGCGGCCAGCGTCGACTGCTTGACCGCGTCGACCAGCGCGAAGCGCACGTCGACCCGGCCGTCGGGCAGCGGCTGCATCGAGCCGACGACGACGGCGTCGGCGCCGCGCCCGCGCCAGACGTCCACCTGCACGTCCTCCGCGCGCGTCGGCCGCGGGACGACCGCATCGGCGGCGACGAGCTTGAACATGCCCGAGCGCTGCAGGTCCGCCCCGACGATGCCCGACACGCCGAGCGGGAACGCGGACTCGCCGCCGAAGGGGACCACGGCGATCGGGATGGCGGTGCCGGCGCCGCCGACGATCTCGATGGTCAGCTGCGCGCGGACGGCGGAGAACGGAAGGGCAAAGAGCGCGACGAGGACGGCGAGGAGGCGGAGCGAGCGGTGCATGCCGGGCTTTGTTGGTGAGGGGCCGCCGCGCCGGTCGCGCGCCGGCGGCGAGGACGGCACGCACACTGCGAAGGCGCGCCGATTATAACGAACGGGCCGCGCAAACCGGGTTGACCGCGGGGCCGCGGGCGAGTTCCGCGCCGCGCTCAATGCGGCGCGATGGCGGTCGCCATGCCGAAGGCCGCGGTGATCCGGTCGCCGACCCGCCGCGCCTCGTCGCGGTCGGGGTACGGGCCGACGTAGACGCGGTAGAGACCGCCGACGTCGCGCACCTTCGGCTCCACCTGCGCGTCGGCGAGCTGCGCCTGCACGTGGGCGAGGAAGTTCTGCGCGTTGCCGAAGTTGCCGAACGCGCCCAGCTGCACCACGAAACCCCCGGCGGTGTCGCGGCTGATCGGCGCGGGCGGCGGCTCGGCGGGCTTGGCGGCAGCCGTGGTCGGCGCCGGGGGTGCCGCCGCCACGGGCGGCAGCGGCGGCGCGGCCGCGAGCACCGGCGCGTCGCCGGGGATGATCGCCTCGACCTCGACCTCGCCGCTGCCCCTGGCCGCGATGCCGACCTTGTGCGCCGCGGCGTACGACAGGTCGATGATCCGGCCGTGCAGGAACGGGCCGCGGTCGTTGACGCGGACCACGACGCTCCTGCCGGTCGCGACGTTGGTCACGCGCGCGTAGGGAGGGCAGCGGCAGCGTCGGGTGCGCCGCCGTCATCGCGTACATGTCGTAGGTCTCGCCGATCGACGTCTTCTGGCCGTGGAACTTGCGGCCGTACCACGACGCGACGCCGCGCTCCCGGTATGGCCGCAGCGACGTCGCCGGCACGTAGTCCTTGCCCAGCACCGTGTACGGCCGGTTGGCGAACCGGTGCAGCGGCTCCGGCCGCGGCGTCGCGTCGGGGAGCTGGTCGAGGTTCGCCGGCGGCGCCTCGCCCGGGCCGTCGTCCTTGTAGTACTTCCCGGACGGCGCAGGCGGGACGGCCGACGGCGCGGAAGCCGCCGGCTTGCGCGACGGGGCGGTGCCGCACGCGGCGACGAGCAACGCGCACGCGGCGAGCGCCGCGCATTGCCGGATGAGCGCGAGTCGGGGCATGCTGGGGGCACAATCTACCATCGCCTCCCGCCGCGCGACATCATGGCCACGTATCTCTTCGCCTGGAATCCGTCCCTGTGGACGTGGCCCGGGCTCGCCGCCGACCTCCGGCGCCTGCAGCGGCGCGGGCACGTCGACACCGACTGGAGCGCCGGCCGCACGCGAGCGATCGAGGCCGGCAGCCGCGCGTTCCTCGTCCGCGTGGGCGTGCCGCCCAAGGGGATCTTCGGCGCCGGCCACACGCTGACCGAGCCGCAGTCCGCGCCGCACTGGCGGCCCGAGAAGGCGGCACTCGGCGCGACGACGCAGTATCTGCACCTCCGGCTGGAAGCGCTGTACCCGCTGCCGCCGGTCACCTACGACGACCTCGCCAGGCCGCCGTTCGCACGCTTTCCGCTGGGGCGTGCGCGCGTCGGGCGTACGCGTGCCCACGGCGCTGGCCGACGCGCTGGAGGACCTGTGGGAGGCGCGGACGGCCGGCGCACGCGGGCCGCGGGGCGGCCGGTGATGCCGGCGCAGGCGTACGGCGTGGCATGCCCGTGCCCGGCACGGGTGCATCACCGTCCTACAGTCGGTCGAGCGGGCTC
>JADJWJ010000011.1 GCA_016716425.1 Betaproteobacteria bacterium | reverse complement strand
GCGGGCGAGGCGTTGCAGACGTTGCCGCCGATCGTCGCGGCGTTGCGCAGCTGGTCGCTCGCGAAGCGGTCGCACGCCTCGGCGAGGATCCCGAACCGGTCGCGGATCAGCGGGTCGCGCAGGAGCTGCGTGATCGTGCACAGCGCCCCGATGCGGACGGCGCCGGCGTCGGCCTCCACGGAGTGCAGCTCGGGGACGCGCCGGACGTTGAGCAGCCCGCGCGCGAACGTCGCGCGGCCGGCGTGGCTCTGCGGCATGAGGTCGGTGCCGCCCGCCAGGATCGTCACCTCGCCGCTGCGCAGGTGCTCGAGCGCTTCGGGGAGCGAGCGGGGGGCCCAGTAGTGCTCGACGGTCATCGGGTCAGCCTTCGAAACGGACGGGTTCGCGGTAGCGGCCGACGACCGCCACCAGCGCGGAGGTGATCTCGCCGACGCTCGCGTAGGCCTTGACGGCCGCGACGATCGCCGGCATCGCGTTGACGCCGGCCGCGGCGGCGCGGCGCACGTCGTCGAGCGCGCGGGTTACGGCGGCGCCGTCCCGGGTGCGGCGCGCTTCCGCGAGCGCGGCGACCTGCGCGCGCGCGCCGGCCTCGTCGTACGGATGGAACTCGACCGCGGGCTCCCCGTCGTCGCTGCGATAGCAGTTGACGCCGACCTTGCGCAGGCGGCCGGCCTCGAGGTCGAGCTGCCGCTGGTACGCCTGCGCCGAAACCTGCGACTGGATCGCCCCGGAGGCGACCAGCGCGACGATGCCGCCGCGCGCGTCGACGTCGGCGATGATGCGCTCCATCTCGGCCCGCATCTGGTTGGTGAGCGTCTCGACGTAGTAGGCGCCGCCCAGGGGGTCGACGGTGTCGCAGAGCCCCATCTCCTCGATCAGCAGCTGCATCGTGCGCAGCGAGATGCGCTGCGCGTACTCGCTGGGTATCGTGTAGGCCTCGTCGTAGCAGCACAGCGCCATCGTCTGCGCCCCCGACAGCGCGCTGATGAGCGCGTAGTAGGCGCCGCGGACGATGTTGAGCTCGGGCTGCTCGTAGGTGAGGCCGCCGCCGCCGCCGCCGGCGATCATGCGCATCCACATCGAGGCGGGCCTGGTCGCCCCGTAGCGCTCGCGCACGATCTTCGCCCAGAGCCCGCGGCCGGCGCGGAACTTCGCGACCTGCTCGAACAGGCTGCCGAAGATGTTGAAGTTGAACGACAGACGTCCGGCGAACTCGTCGATCGGGAGCCCGCGGCCCTGCACCTCGTCGGCGTAGGCGCACGCGATCGCGAACGCGTAGGCCATCTCCTGCGTCGGCGTCGCGCCGGACTCGCGGATGTGGTAGCCGCAGACCGACACCGGGCTGTACTTGGGCGCGTGCCGGGCGCAGTACTCGATCGTGTCGCCGACGAGGCGCACCGACGCGTCGACCGGGAAGATCCAGGTGCCGCGGCCGATGTACTCCTTCAGGATGTCGTTCTGCGCGGTGCCGCGCAGCTTCGCGACGTCGAAGCCGCGGCGTTCGGCCAGCGCCAGGTACATCGCGATCAGGACCGCGGCGGAACCGTTGACCGTGAGCGAAACCGTGATCCGGTCGAGGTCGATCCCGGCGAACGCGATCTCGAAGTCGCGCAGCGTGTCGATCGCCATCCCGACGCGACCGACCTCGCCTTCGGCGAGCGGGTCGTCCGAGTCGAGGCCGCACTGCGTCGGCAGGTCGAACGCGACGTTCAGGCCCGTCTGGCCGTTGGCGATCAGGTACTTGAAGCGGGCGTTCGTGTCGGCCGCGTTGCCGAACCCCGTGTACTGGCGCATCGTCCACGGCTGCTTGCGGAACATCAGCGGGTGGATGCCGCGCGTGAACGGGTACTCGCCGGGCCGCCCCAACAGCGCGAGCCCGCCGCTTGCCGCGACGTGCTCCTCGGTGTAGACGGGCTCGATCGGAATGCCCGACTCGTTCCGGACCGGGGTCACGTCGGGCGGCAAGCGATCGTTCATCCCGCGTTCTCCTCGATGTAGCGAGTGATGTCGTCCAGGCGCGAACCGGTCGGGAAGACGCCGCGAAAGCCCAGCGCGCGCAGCGCGTCGTGGTCCTGGCGGGGCAGGTTGCCGCCGATGATCCACAGCTTGTCGGTCAGGCCGGCCTGCGCGAGCAGCGGCTGCAGCCGGCGGCAGAACGCGAGGTGCGAGCCCGCCATGCTGGACAGCGCGATCACGTCGGCATCCTCCTCGAGCGCGACCCGCGCCACGGCGTCGGGCGTCTGCCGCAGGCCGGTGTAGATGACCTCCATGCCGGCGGCGAGCAGCGCGCGCGCGACCACCTTCGCCCCCTGGTCGTGGCCGTCGAGGCCGGGCTTCGCCAGCACCACCCTGATCGGCCGCGCGCGGCCCGGTCGGCTCATCGTCTCACCTCGCGGCCTCCTTGGCGATCACGAGCTTCAGGATCTCGCTCGTGCCGCCGCCGATCAGCGTGAAGCGCACGTCGCGCAGGTAACGCTCGACCGGGAACTCGGTGGCGTAGCCGTAGGACGCGAGCACCCGCGCGGCCTGGTCGCAGATGCGCGCGGCGGCCTCCGTCGCGAAGAGCTTCGCCATCGCCGCCTCCTTGTGGTGCGGCGCGCCGGTGTCGTGGGACCAGGCCGCGTAGCGGACGAGATGGACGGCGGCCTCGTAGTCGGTCGCCATCTCGGCCAGCTTCAGCTGGATCGCCTGGAACCGGTTGATCGGCTTGCCGAACTGCGCGCGCTCGCCGGCGTAGCGCGCCGCCTCGTCGAGCGCGGCGCGGGCGACGCCGAGCGCCATGGCGCCGGTGATGATGCGGATCTCCGCGAGCGTCGTGCGCAGGTGCTCCTCGCCGTCCCCCTCGGCGCGGGAGAGCCGGTGGCTGTCCGGGACGAAGCAGCCGGCGAGCGCGAGCTCGGAAGTCGGCAGCGCGCGCACTCCCATCTTCTCGATGGCGCGCCCGACGGTCAGGCCGCCGAACCCGCGCTCGACCAGGAAGATCGTGAGCCTGCGCGCCTCGCCTGCGCGCGCGAACACCGTGAAGAAATCGGCGACCGGGGCGGCCGTCACCCAGGTCTTCTGGCCATCGAGCACGTAGCCGCCGTCGACCTTGCGGGCGCTGGTGGCGATCCCGTCGAGGTCCGAGCCCGCGTTGGGCTCGGTCATGCAGATCGCGCCGATGGCCTCGGCGGCGAGCGCCGGGCGGAAGAGCCGCGCCCGGATGTCGTCGTTGCCGAGCAGGTGCAGGAACTTGGTGCCCATCAGCGCCTGCATCGCGGCGCAGCCGGCGAGCGACATCGAGCCGCGCGCGATCTCGGCGAGCGCGAGGCAGAACGTCGCGAGGTCGAGGCCCAGGCCGCCGGCCTCTTCCGGATAGCGCATCGCGAAGAACCCGAGGTCGGCGAGCCGGCGGACGAGCTCGCGCGGATACGCGTGCGCCGCGTCGATCGCTGCGGCGCGCGGGACGACTTCCGCGTCCACGAACCGCGCGAACGTGTCGCGGATCTGGCGCTGGTCGGCGGTGAGCGCGAAGTCCATGGCCGGGGCGCCGTTCAGCCTTCGTCGAGCCCGTACGCGGCGCGCGCCGCGCGCGCCGAGATCACGCCGTCGCGGACCTCCTCGCGCACCTTCGCGCGGTCGCGGCGCTGCGGGTCGCCGTAGCCGCCGCCGCCGCCGGCCTGCTGGTGGTAGAGCGTGCCCCGCGGGACGCCGGTGAGCAGGTCCTTGTTCCGCGGCACGACCGTGCGCCCGTCCGGGTAGGTGAGCCGGATGAAGTTGAGCGTGCCCGCGCCGCCGCCGAATAGGCCGAACGCAGGCTCGAAGTCGCCGTCGCCGAAGGTGACGAGCTGCGTGTCGTCGGAGCCGATGCGGAACAGCGTCTCGACGCCCAGCCCGCCGCGCCACTCGCCGGCGCCCGCCGAGTCGGTCAGGTACTCGTGACGGAGCAGGAGGTGCGGCGTCTGCTGCTCGAACATCTCGTAGTCCTGGTCGAGCAGGCCGCCCGAGGCGTCGATCATGCCGATGTGGTCGTAGCCGTCGGTGCCGCGCATCGCGCCGGAGCCGCCCTTGAGGCCCATGAAGCCGATGTCGACGTACTTGTCGTTCTTCCCGGGGTCGATGCCGGTCGTGAGCGAGCACAGCAGGTTGTTCCAGCCGGCGGTGACGCGGTCGGGGAGGGCCGGCGCGAGCGCGCGCTGGATCGCGTCGGCGTTCGGCGGGCACAGGTGGTTGCCGAACGTCGTCGCCTTCGGGTAGGACGCGTTGAGGATCGTGCCTTCGGGGATCACGATCTCGACCGGCTCGATCATGCCCTCGTTGTGCGGGATGTCGGGGTTGATCATCTGCAGCAGCGTGAGGATCGTCGCCGAGGCGCTCGACGTGAACGTGCCGTTCACGAAGCCGTTGGTCTGCGCGTCGGTGCGCGAGTAGTCGAAGCGGATCTTCCGGTCCTCGACGTCGATGTCGACGCGGATCGTGAACTGCGAACCCTCGTGGCGGCCGTCGTAGTAGACGCGGCCCTCGCCCGAGTAGCGTCCGTTCGGAATCTTGCCGATCTCGGCCTCCATCATCCGGCGCGTCGCGTCGAACAGCGCCTCCTTGTGCGCCTCGAAGTGGTCGCGGCCGTACTTGCCGAGCAGCTCGACGAATCGGCGCTCGCCGATCGTGCACGCGCCGATCTCCGCCTGCATGTCGTGCCGCACGATGTCGAAGCGGATGTTGGCGAAGATGAGGTCCCAGACGTCCTGGCGGAGCTTGCCGCGGTCGATCACCTTCACCGCCGGGATGCGCAGCGCCTCCTGCCACACCTCGGTCGCGTTCGGGTTGTAGCCGCCGGCCACCGCGCCGCCGATGTCCGCCTGGTGGCCCTTGACGGCGGTCCACGCGACGAGCCGGCCCTCGAAGAACACCGGCTTGAACACGGCGACGTCGTTGTTCTGGTTGCCGAGGCTGAACACGTCGTTGTGGAAGAACACGTCCCCCGGTGCGATGTCGTCGCCGAATTTCGACCGGACGTGCTTGCAGACCGGCGCCAGCGAGAACGCGAGGATCGGCAGGTTCTCGGTCTGCTCGAGCATCCGCCCGTCCGCGTCGTAGAGCCCGGTGACGAAGTCCTTCGCCTCGCACAGGATCGGCGAGCGCGTCGTCTGCTGCATCGAGATGCTCATCTCGTCGGTGATCGCCTTGAACGTCCGCGCGTACACGGACAGCAGGATCGGGTCGATGTTCACGTCGTCTCCTTGTCGCCGGACCGTTGCCCGCTCACGCCGTCGCGACCTGCGGCCGCGACGCCACGACCGGCGCGGCCAGGTCCTCGCGTCCCTTGCGGTAGAGGACGAACGAGCCGTGGCGGTCGACGATCGCGTCCCAGGTCCCGGTCAGCACGATCGACGTCGTCACCTGCTCGACGATCGCCGGGCCCGCGATCCGCTGCCCGAAGCGCAGCCGGTGGCCGTCGTAGACCGGGACGCGCCTAAACGCGCCGTCCTCGGGAACGTACGCGTCGCGCCGGCCCTTGAGCGCGGCGGACGGGTCCTCGTCGCACCACGCCTCATCCTGCCGCCGGGGCTTGTCGACCGCGCCTTGCACCTCGACCCGGACGTTGATGATTTCGATCGGCGCGCCCTCGTGCTCGAGCGAGTACCCGTACAGGCGGTTGTGCTCGCGGTGCAGGCCCGCGGCGATCGCCGCGGCGTCGTGCGCCCGGATCGCCTCGCGCGGCACGTCGACGCCGACCTCGTGGTACTGCTTGACGTAGCGGCAGTCGAGCTTGATCGCGTGCCTCCGGCCTCCGGCCGGGATGCGCTCGGCCTCGAGCTGGCGATCGCCCTCGGCGACCATCTCGTCGACGAGTGCGGCGAGCCGCGTCCAGTCGAGCGCGGCCAGCGGCGCGACGAAGGTGCGCACGAAGTCGTGCCGGAGGTCCGAGAGCAGCATGCCCATCGCGCAGAGCACCGACGATTCGCGCGGCACGATCTGCAGCGGAATCTCGAGCTCGTTGCAGATCTGGCACGCGTGGATCGGACCGGCGCCGCCCGCGGCGACGAACGGGAACTCGCGCGGATCCCAGCCCCGCTTGATCGTCACCTCGCGCACGCCCTGCGCCATGTTGTTGCAGACGACGCGGAACATGCCGGCCGCGGCGTCCTCGACCGGCAGGCCCATCGGCTGGGCGATGTGCGTGCGGATCGCCTCGCGCGCCGCGGGCAAGGACAGGCGCATCCGGCCGCCGGCGAAGTAGTCGGGGTCGAGGTAGCCCAGCACCAGGTTCGCGTCGGTGGAGGCAGGGAGCGTGCCGCCCTTTCCGTAGCACGCCGGACCCGGATCGGCGCCCGCGCTCTGCGGGCCCATCCGCAGCATGCCGCCAGCGTCGAGCCAGCCGATCGAGCCCCCGCCGGCGCCGATCGTGTGGATGTCGAGCATCGGCAGCGCGATCTTGTGCCGCGCGATCTCGCCGTCGTTGACGAGCAGCGGGGCGCCCACGGCGACCGATGCCTCGAAGCTCGTGCCGCCCATGTCGGTCGTGATCGCGCGGTCGTAGCCCAGCGCCTGCGCGTGGAAGAGGCCGGCGCCGGGACCGCCGGCCGGTCCGGAGAGCAGCGTCAGCGCGGGGCTCGCGCGGGCGACCTCCGGCGACATCACGCCGCCGTTGCTCTGCATGATGAGCAGCGTCCCGCGGAACCCGGCCGCGGCGAGGCGGCTCACCAGCTGCTCGACGTAGCGGTTGAGCCGGGGACCGACGTACGAGTTGAGCGCGGTCGTCGAGACGCGCTCGTAGAAGCGGATCGACGGCAGCAGCGTCGATGAGACGGTGAGGAACGCGTCGGGCATCGCCGCGCGGACGCGCGCGGCGGCCGCCTGCTCGTGCGCCGGGTTTGCGTAGGAATTCATGAAGCACACGGAGACCGCCGCGACGCCCTCGCGCCGGAAGCCGGCGATCGCGGCGTCCAGCGCCGCGAGGTCGAGCGGCTCGATCTCGCGCCCGGCGCGGTCGAGCCGGCCCTTCACCCCGGCGCGCAGGTGCCGGGGCACGAGCGGCTTCACGTTCGTGTAGGCGTTGTTGTACTGCTCCTCGCGGATGCCGCGCCGCATCTCGAGCGCGTCGCGCACGCCTTCGGTGGTGAGCAGCGCCGACTTCGCTCCGGTGTGCGTCAGCGTCGCGTTGGTCGCGACCGTGGTGCCGTGGACGATCGTCTCGATCGAGGCCGCGAACGCCGTGGCGGTCCCGGCCGGGTCGACCATCGCGGCCAGCTCGGCCAGGCCCGCGACGACCGCGATGGACGGATCGGCCGGCGTCGACAGCACCTTGTGCAGGAGCGCCGGCGCGCCGTCGCGGGTCAGGATGAAGTCGGTGAACGTGCCGCCGACGTCGATGCCGATTCTGGCGCCCATCAGGATTCCTTCCGTGGCCTCACGCGGATCCGGCGACGCGCTCGCGTCGTGCGAGCCGCTTCAATTCCTCGCGCTTGACCTTGCCGAGCGCGGTACGGGGCAGGGCGTCGGCGAGCACGACGTCGCGCGGGTGCTTGTAGCGGGCAACGCGCCCGTCGAGGAACGCGCACAGCGCCTCGCGCGTGAGCGCGCTGTCGCGGGCGGGCACGACGACGGCGACGACCGCCTCGCCCCAACGCTCGTCGGGACGGCCGACGACGGCGACTTCGGCCACCCCCGGGCACTCGGCGAGCACGTTCTCGATCTCCGCCGGGTAGACGTTTTCGCCGCCGGAGATGATCACGTCGCGGCGGCGGCCGTCGACGTAGAGCCACCCGTCGGCGTCGGCGTGCGCGACGTCGCCGGTGCGATACCAGCCGCCGGCGAGCACGGCCGCGGTCTCCCGCGGCTGGTCCCAGTAGCCGTCCATGACGTTGGCGCCGCGGATCCAGATCTCGCCGCTCTCGCCGGCGGCGACGGCGCGGCCCTCGCCGTCGGCGAGCATGAGTTCGCAGTGCAGCGCGGGCTTGCCGATCGAGCCCGGGTGGGCGGAGGCGTCCGCGCAGCGCTGGTAAGCGGCGATCGGGCAGGTCTCGGTCGCGCCGTAGACCTGCAGCAGCGGAACACCGCGGTGGAGGTTCTTGCGCACGAACGCCTCGCCGATGATCGTCGAGCCGGTCGTGATCGCGCGCAGCCGCGAGAGATCGGCGGTGCGCCAGCGCGGCTCGGCGGCCAGGAGTTCGAGCTGCGCCGGGACGAGGACCGTCAGCGTGATGCCGTCGCGCTCGATCGCGTCGATCGCGCGCGCCGGATCGAAGCGGGGGTGAAGCACGACGGTCGCCCCCGCGTGCAGCGCCGGCAGCGTCTGGATGTTGAGGCCGCCCACGTGGAAGAGCGGCAGCGTCGTCAGCACGACGTCCGTGCTCGCAAGGTCGTGCATGTGCGTGCTGTTGACCGCGTTGTGGAACAGCGCGTCCTGCCGGAGCACGACCCCCTTGGGCTGCCCGGTCGACCCCGACGTGTAGCTGAGGAGCACGGGTGCGGCGGCGGCGTCCGCGAGCGCGGGCGGCAACGCGGCGCCGCGCGCGACGAACTCGTCCCACGGCAGCCAGCCGTCGGGGGCGGAGCCGAGCGCGACGCGTACGAGGCCGGCGGTGGCATCGGCGAGTGCCGCCGTCGGGCCGAGGAACGGCTCGGCGACCACCAGCACGCGCGGGCGGCAGTCCGCGAGCATCGTCCGGTGCTCGGGCGGCGCGAGGCGCCACGACAGCGGCACGAACAGCGTGCCCAGCCGGGCGCAGGCGAAGAACAGCGCGACCTGCTCGATTCCGTTGTAGCCCAGGTACGCGACGCGGTCGCCGCGGACCACGCCCGCTGCGACGAGCGCCGCCGCCGCTTGCCGGACCGTTGCGGCAAGATCGGCGTAGGGGAGGCGCCGGTCCGCGCACACGAGCGCCGTCTTCGCCGGCGCGAAGGCGGCCTGACGCTCGATCCAGTCGGACAGATCCATCGCATCCTCCACCGGCCTGCCGGCAATGTGCCCGGGAGCCGCGCGCCGGACCACCGCCGTGGCGGCAACCCGGGTTCCTGCCCGTCCTTCGGCAGCGCACGGCGACCGTGCCGCCAGCGGCGGGCACGCGTCGGGCGATCCCGCGGACGCCTACTGCCTGTCGCCGACCTCCAGCACGACCGCCATCGCGGAGTCGCCGGCCGCACAGCCCGCGAACAGTCCGCGGCCACCGCCGCGCAGCGCCAGTTCCTCGATCAGCTCGATCACCGACCGCGTGCCCATCGGCGCCTGCGGGTGTCCCCAGACGAGCGACGAGCCGTAGTTGTTCATCCGTTCCGCGTCGATCCCCATCTCGCGCGCGAACAGCAGGTCGTTCAGCGCAAACGGGTTGTGCGTCTTGATCGCGTCGACATCCCGGAGCGCGACTCCCGCGCGCGCGAGCGCGCGGCGGGCGGCCGGGGCCGTCGCCTCGGGCATCCGCGCGAGCGCGACGCGGGCCTGGCCGAAGCCCAGCAGCCGCACCGCGATTTCCGGCCGCGACGTGAGCTCGACCGCCCGCTCGGGCGTGGCCACGACGATCGCCGCGTTGCCGTCGGCCGGATGCGTCTGGGCGCCGTAGGTCACGGTGCCGCCGGGTTTCACCGGCTTCAGCCGCGCGAGCCCGTCGGCCGTCGACAGCGTGATGCCCTCGTCGCCCGCGAGCGTGCCCTGCACCTTGCGGAAACTTGCCGACGGCACGTCGAACGGCAGCGTCATGAAGCGGCGCAGGAACGCGGCGTCGGCGGCGAGCGCGTCGCGGTACTGCGCTTCGCGCCGGAGCACGACGGCGTGCTGCTGCGCGGTGGTGAACCCATGCGCGGCCGCGACGTTCTCGGCCGTGTCGATCATCGCGTGCGGTCCGAGCGGGTCGCAGTCGAAGTTGCCGAGCACCCAGTCCTCGTGCGTGCCGGTGCCGCCGGGACCCCGCGGGTCCGGATAGTAGAGGTGCGGCCCGTTGGACGTGCGGTCGCAGGTGATCCCCAGCGCGACCTCCGCCATGCCGGCCTCGACCTCCTGCGCGGTCGCGAGCAGCACGCGCACGCCGGTCGCGCACGCCTGCATGATCGTCGGGCCGGCGACCTGGCCGGCGCCGGCGCGGCCGGCGAGCCACGGCAGGCCGTAGAACGCGTGCGCCTGGGGTACCGAGAGTCCGAGCACGCCGTGGTCGATCCGCTCCGGCGCGATGCCGCGGCGGGCGAGCTCGGCCTTCGCGACGTGCGCGGCGAACTCGATACTGTGCAGGTGCGCGAGGCTGCCTTGCCAGCGCGCGAACGGCGTCGACCAGTACGCGCCGTAGGGAATTTCCGCGCGCAACGCCATCGCCCGTTACCTCGGGGGCCCGCCGCCGGCGGCGCTGGCGGCGGCTTCGCGCGCGATGTCGTCGAGCACGCGCCGCAGGTGAGCCCGCGCCGCCTGCAGGTGCTCGCGCATCACGCGCGCGGCGCGCTCCGGATCGCGCTTCCGGAGTGCGCCCAGGATGTTCTTCATGCCGGCGAGCGCCGCCTTGCGCGCAGCGGCATGGTTGAGCGTCAGCACGCGCAGGTACCGGACGTGCCCGGCGGACAGTGCGATCGCGCGCAGCAGGCGCCGGTTGGCGACGAGCGCGTGCCACGCGGCGTGGAAGCGGGCGTTGGCTTCGATGAACGCCTCGGCGTCGCCGGCGCGGTCCGCGGCCTCGGCAGCCTTCAGCGCCACGGCGATGCCGGCGAGCGCCGCTGCGGCGGGGGCGGACGCGGCCGCCTGTGCCAGCGCGGCGGGCTCGAGCAGGCCGCGCAGTTCGTAGATCTCGTCGACGTCGGCGTCGGAGAGCACCGGCACCGTGAAGCTGCGGCCTTCGGCGGCGATGAGCCCTTCGCTCACCAGGCGCGCGAGCGCCTCGCGCACCGGCGTGCGGGAGACGCCGAGCTGCAGCGCGAGCGGCGCCTCCTGCAGGCGCTGTCCCGGGACGATCACGTGGCTGCCGAGGTAGTCGCGCAGCGTCCGATACACCTGGTCGCCGAGGGCTTCGGGGCGGTCGACGGGCTTGAGCGCGGGCACCATCGAAGCGGGAGGCGGCGGCGGTCGGAGGTCGGGAGGCGGGGCGGTGCGTGGCGGCGCGGCGGTGCGGCGACGCGCGGAAGGATTGCACGTATCCCGTATTGAGGGTACGGTATACATTCGATTGCAGCGTGTCAACCCGCCCCGCCTCGCACCCCTCCGCGCCGCGCCGCCACGCCGACCCTGTCCACCCGTCCGCCGCCGCCGATGGCCCCGCCCGCTCCACCGTTCGCTGCACTCTGGGCGAGTCCGTTCCGGCCGTTCTGCGCGCTGGGCGTGGCGTACGGCATCGCGCTGATGGCGGTGTGGGTCGCCGTGGCCGCCGGTGTCGTGCCCGGTGCGCCGGAGGCGCTGGCCGGGCGCGACTGGCACGGCCACGAAATGCTGTTCGGCTTCGCGGGAGCGATCGTCTGCGCGATCGCGCTGACTGCGCTGCCCGGATGGGCCGGAACCCCCGAGATCCGGGGCGCGCCGCTCGCGGGCCTCACCGGGCTGTGGCTCGTCGCGCGCCTGGCGTACTGGTGGCGGGACGCGCTGCCTGCGTGGGCCGCGACCGCCGGGGCGATCGCGCCATGGGTGGCGCTGATCGCGCTGCTTGCGCCGCAACTCGCGCGCGTCGCCAACCGGGCCTACCTGCTGCTGCTTCTCGTGCTCGGTGGCCTCCTCGCCGGCGACGCGCTCTACCTGTCCGGCCGCGCGGCCGCGGGCGTCGCGGTGGCGCTGCATGCGCTCGTGCTGCTGTTCGCGCTGGCCGCGGGCGTGTTCACCCCGGTGTTCACCGGCAACCACCTGCGCGCGACCGGGCGCGGCGGGCAGCCGCCATTCCTGCGGCCGCTCGAGGCGGCGGCGACCGGCGTGATCGTGCTGCTGGCACTCGTCGACCTCACCCACGCGCCGGCAACGTGGCGGGCCGCGGTCGCCTTCGCAGCGTTCGCGATCCACGCGGCCCGGCTGCTGCGCTGGCGCGGCTGGCGGGTGCTCGATACGCCGCTGCTGTGGACGCTGCACGCCGGCTATGCGTGGCTGACGGCGTCGTTCCTGCTGCTCGCGCTGGGCGACCTCGGCGTCGCCGGCGCGCAACGCGCGTGGCTGCATGCGTTCACGGTCGGCGCGCTCGGCTCCGCGATGATCGGCCTGACGACGCGTGTGGCGCTCCGGCACACGGGGCGACCGCTCGTCCTGCCGCGTGCGGCCGTCGCGGCGCACGTGCTCGTCCAGGTCGCGGCCTTCGCGCGCGTCGGTGGCGCGCTCACCGGCGGCGGCGACGGCTGGGTGGTGACCGCCGGCGCCGCGTGGGTCGCCGCGTTCGCCCTCTACCTTGCGCTCTTCGGACCGATCCTCGTGCGCCCGAGCCTGCCGCGCGTCGTCGTCGGGCCGCTCGACGCCGACTCGCGCCCGGGCCCGCGCCGCGGCCGGTCGTGACCCGTTGCCCCTGCCTTCGTTCGTGAGGATGCCGTGAACACCCGCTACGCCAACCCGCTGCTCGCCGCGCCGACCCGCCCGCTGCCGCGCCACGTCGCCATTCTCGGCGCGGGGTCGATCGGCCCGGACATCGGGTACTACCTCAAGAGCGCGCTGCCCGGCCTCGCGCTCACGCTCGTGGACGTCGCGCAGCCGGCGGTCGACGCGGCGCTGAAGCGCTTCGCCGGCTACGCCGCCAAGGCGGTCGAGCGCGGCAAGCTGCGCGCCAACGAGGCCGCGGCGGTGCTGCGCGACGTCCACGGGACGATCGACTACGACGCGATCCGCCCGTGCGACTGGGTGATCGAGGCCGCGACCGAGAACCTGGAGCTCAAGCGCAGCATCTTCGCCGACGTGGAGGCGCGCGTGGCCGCCGACGCGATCGTCACGTCGAACACGAGCTCGCTGCCGGCTTCGCGCATCTTCTCCCGGATGCGGCACCCGGGACGCGCGACGGTGACGCACTTCTTCGCGCCGGCGTGGCGCAACCCCGCGGTCGAGGTCGTCGACTGGCCGGGGGCCGCGCCCGGCCTCGTCGACCACCTGCGGCGCGTATTCTGCGCGACCGGCAAGCTGCCGCTCGTCACGGCCGACGCCGTCTGCTTCATGCTCGACCGGATCTTCGACAACTGGTGCAACGAGGCGGCGCTGCTGCTCGACCGCGCCACGGCGGCCGAGATCGACACCGTGGCCTCCGAGTTCGTGCACGCCGGCCCCTTCTACGTGCTGAACCTCGCCCGCGGCAACCCGATCATCGTCGAGACCAACACGCTGCAGGCGGACGAGGAGGGCGAGCACTACCGGCCCGCGCCGGTCTTCCGCTCGGTCGACGGCTGGATCACCGGCGCGCCCGGCCGGCGCGTCGACGTCGCGCCCGCGCTCGCGCCGGCGATACGCGACCGCCTGCTCGGCGTGTTGTTCTCGCAGGCGGTCGACATCCTCGACCGCGGCATCGGCAGCGCGGCGGACCTCGACCTGGGCTGCCGGATCGCGCTGGGCTTCCGGCACGGACCGCTCGCGCTGATGCAGGCGCTGGGGCAAGGCGAGGCCGCGCGCGTCCTCGACCGGTTCGTGCACGAGCGTCCGGGCATGCCCGGCCCGCGCCGCGCGCTGTCCGACTACCAGGGGTTCCTGCGCCATGTCACCGTCGACGACGTCGACGACGTGAAGGTCATCACGCTGCGCCGGCCCGAGGCGTTGAACGCGCTGCACGACGACATGACCGACGAGATCCTCGCCGTGATCCGCCGCCACGAGGCGGACGAGGCCGTGCGCGGGTTCGTCGTCACCGGGTACGGCGCGAAGGCGTTCTGCGCCGGCGCCGACATCGGCAGGTTTCCGTCGCTGCTGGGCGACGCCGATGCGTCGGCGCAGTACGCGCGCGACTGCTCGCGGCTCCTCGTGCACCTCGACACGATGACCAAGCCGGTCGTGGCGGCGTTGAACGGGCTGGCGCTCGGCGGTGGCCTGGAGCTCGCGCTGCGCTGCCGCTCCATCGTCGCCGTGCGCGACGCGTGGCTCCAGTTCCCGGAGATCACGCTCGGCATCGTGCCGGGGATCGGCGCGATGGTCGTGCCCTACCGTCGGTGGCCGCAGGCGGCCGCGGTCTTCCACGACATGCTGCGGCGGGCGGAGAAGCTCGACGCCGCGCGCGCCCACGCGCTCGGCATCGTCGCGGCGCTGGCCGACGATCCGCGCGAACTGGTCGTGCGGGCGGTGCGGCAGGTCCGCGCGCTTGCCGGGATGCCGAACGACGTCGCGGCGGGGCCCATCGCGATCCCGCCGCTCGCGCCGGTCGCCGCGGTGGGCCCCGACGGGCTGGCGCTGTCGCCGACCGCGATCGCGCTGATGGAGGACGCGATCCGCGGGGCGGCCGCCGCGTCGACGCTCGCGTCGGCGCTCGAGATCGGGTACCGGGCGTTCGGGGCGAGCGCGTGCACGGCGGCCGCCCGCGAGGGCATCGGCGCGTTCGGCGAGCACCGCCGCGCGGACTTCACGAAGACCGGATGATCGGCGCACGCCGCTGCCGCGCGAGGTGGACGAGGCCGCGCGCGCACGCGAACGAGTGGCCTGCGAAATTCGTCGTGCGGGGCAGTGCGGCGAGGTCGCGGGGCCGACCGGCGGCGGCGAGACGGCGCGCGCCGAGCGTGCGCACCTCGTCGTCGGCCAGCGTCGCGTCCGCCGTCACCGCGTGGACGCCGGGCAGCGACGCCGGCAGCCAGCCGGGGCGATCGGGCCGCGCGGAGGCGACGATCACGCAACCGGCGGCGATGGCCTCCGCGCAGGCCGCCGCGATCGTGTCCGCGCCGGGGCCGGGCGGCACCGCGAGGCTCAGGTTGACGAACGCGCACTGCGCGGCCGCGGCGCGCAGGATGCCGCGCGCGACGAGCGACGGGTAGGTCGCAGCGGCGCCGTCGAACACGCGGACCGCATAGAGCAGAGCATCGGGAAACGCCTGGCGGATGACGCCGGCGACCGCGGTGCCGTGGCCGGCAGGATCGGAGAAATCGCCGTCCTCCACGATTGCGCCGTCGGCGGGCGCGACGAAGATCCGGCACCCGGCGACCGCGCCGCGCACGTGCGAGTGCCACGGATTGACGCCCGTGTCGACGATGCCGATCGAGAGCGGACTCAACCGTGTCCTTCGCGCCGCGCGGCCCGCGCGGGCGATCTCGCGGCGAACGACGGCACGTCGCCGGGGGCGATCGGTGCCAGCCGCCCGTCGCGCAGGAACAGCACGCGCGTGCACTCGGCGAGGCCGACGGGGCGGTGCGAGATCACGAGCGCGGTGCGATCGGGAAAAGCGGCCCGGAGATTGCGCCGGACGCGCAGCTCGGTGTCGAGGTCGAGCGCGGAGAACGCCTCGTCGAGCACGAGGATGCGCGGCGCGCGCAGCGCCAGCCGCGCGATGCCCAGGCGCTGGCGCTGGCCGTCGGAGAGCGCGAGCCCGCGCCCGCCGACGACGGTCGCGTAGCCGTCGGGGAGTTCGGCGATGAAGCGGTCGGCGTCGGCGATCGCGGCGGCGCGCTCGATCGCGGCACGCCCCGCACCGGGGCATCCGTAGCGCAGGTTCTCCTCGACGGTCGCGTGCAGCAGGAACGGCTCCGCGCCCGCGTAGCCGATGGCCGCCGCGCCGGCGACGTCCGGCGCCGCGCCCGGGGGCCTGCCGTCGACGCGCACGGTTCCCGCGACCGGCTCGCGCAGGCCGAACAGCAGCTGCACGATCGTCGACTTGCCCGCGCCCGACGCGCCGAACAGCGCCACCTGCTCGCCGGGCGCGAGCGCGAGGCTCGCGCCGCGCAGCACCGGCGGCTTCCCGGCGTAGGCGAACCACACGTCGGCGAGCTCGATCGCCGGGGCCGCTTCCCGCGGCGCCGCGGATGGCGGCAGCGCCTGCGCGCGCGGCGCGTCGTCGCCCAGCACCTCGGCCACGCGCTCGAGGCTCACGCGCGCCTGCTGCAGGTTGCGCACGAGGCCGACCAGGCCCTGGGCCGGCGCGAACAGGCGGCCCTGGTAGAGCACGAACGCGACGAACGTGCCGAGGCTGATCGTGCCGGCCTCGAGCAGGCGCCCGCCGGCGACGTAGATCCACGCGAGCGCGAGCGTCAGCGCGAGTCCCGGCACGCCGGCCGACGCGGCGTCCAGCCACTGGAACCCGACCACCTCGCGCCGCAGCAGCGCGTTCGCGCGCGCGAGCTCGCCCGCTTCGCTGCGCGCCGTGCCGTGCAGCCGGATCGCACGCAGCGCGGCGAGGCGCTCCGCGAGGAAGTGCGACAGGTCGGCCATCGCCTCGCGCACGCGCCGCGTCCGTGCCTCGACCGGCCGGCGGAACGCGTTGGCGGCGACGAGCGCGAGCGCGAGGCCGGCGAAGCTCCAGAGGGCGAGCGGCGGGGACAGGCTGAACGTGATCGCGGCGGCCACCGCGAGGAACAGGAGGCTCGCCACGCCGCCGAGCAGGCCCTCGACCAGCAGCGCCTCGATGCGCGGCACGTCGGTGCCGAAGCGCGCGAGCAGGTCGCCGTGGCGAAAGCGCTCGACCGCCGCGAGCGGGCCGTCCGCGCACCGGTCGAACAGCCGTGCGCGCAATTCGGCCAGCACGTCGGCCGACAGCCCGGCGTGCACGCGGCCGGAGAGCGCGGTGAGCGCGAGGTCCAGCAGCGCGAGGCCGACCAGCGCGAGCGCGATACCCGGGACCGCGGCGAAGTCGCCGCGCGTCGCGACGGCGTCGATGAACGCCATGCCCAGGAGCGGTGTGGCGAGCGACACGGCCGCGCCGGCGAGTCCGAGCGCGAACACCGCCGCGAGCGCCGCGCGGCGACCGGCGACGTGGCGCGCGTAGCGCCGCAGCTCGCTCAGCACGGGCGGCCGCGCCGCAGCGCGCTCGCGGAAAGCGCGACGGGTCGCGCCGAAGGCCCGCCTGCACCGTGGCCGGCCTCGGTCGCCGCCGGCCGGCACGGCGGCGCGGACGCCGCGGCGGGTGCGCGGGCGCCCCGCGGCGCGGGGAGGCCGTCGGCCCACACGTCGGGGTAGTAGCACAGGTGCGCGCCGGCGCACAGCTCGGGCGCGCCGCGCTCGGCCACCACCGCGTCGCGCACGTGCTCGCGCGTGCCGCCGCGTGCGGCGGCCGCGACCGCGACCGCCGCCAGCCGGACCGAGGCGACCTTGCGCGTGAGCGGCGCTTCGCGTCCGACGACCTTCAGGCTCGCCACGCCGAGCGCAGCCAGCCGCGGCAGCGCGCACAGGCCGCAGGGGCCGAGCGTGTAGCCGCGGCTCGTCTGCGATCCGCAGTTGTCGAGGGTCCAGCGCCAGAACGCGTAGCGCTCGTCGACGCGATTCGGCGCCTCGGCGACGCGGTCGTCGAGGCAGTAGGGACGGAACGCGTGCGTCGTCGAGCACGTGCCTTCCTCGAACGTGCAGCCGTCGTTCAGTGCGAAGACTTCCCACTCGAGGCCGGGGATGGCGGTGGCCTCGATCTCGGCGAGCGTCACGTGCCGCGGCAGGATCACGCGGGCGACGCCGAGGTCGCGGAAGAACGCCGCGGCACCCGGGTTGCGGCAGGTCGCGAGGCTCGAAACGTGCACGCGCGAGGCCAGTCCTGCCTCGCGCAGCGCGAGAACGAGCTCGAGCTCGGCGACGATCAGCGCCGCGATGCCCTCGTCGGCGACGAGCGCGCGGCCGAACTCGACGAGCCGGGCAATCGCGCCGGCCGGATACGACGGCGCGTTGAGGGCCGCGAACACCGGCCGCCCGCCCGCGCGCGCGACGATGCGCCGGAGGTCCGCGAGGTCCGGCACGCCCGCGGATCGGGCGCTGCGGCGGTGCACCGCCGCGGAGCCGAACGCCTGTTCCCAGCCGGGTGGCGCGATGCCGCAATAGAATTCGCCGGCGCCCGCGGCGGCGAGCGCGTCCACTTCATCCGAATGGCGCAACGGCGCGAGGATCTTCACGGCGCCGGCGCCTCGTGCACGACGATCCGGTCCGCGCGGTCGAGCCACGTGCCGGCCGCGCCGCGCGGCAACTCGTAGAACAGCGTGTTGCCGGCGCGCCAGTGCGGCAGCGCCGTGTCGGGGCGCCGCGCGGCAAGCGGCTTGCCGCGGCACGGCGCCGGGCAGGGGTCGGCGAACGCCTTCGCGAAGCCGCCGCCGTCGGGATACAGCGCGGCCTTCAGCGGGCAGCCGCGGCCCGAAGCGGCGTACGTGTACGGCAGGTGCAGCGCGCGGCGAAGCGGCCGCTGCGCATCGCCGCCGTCGCCGAGGTAGCCGCCTTCGAGGTCGGCGTCCGTCTCCAGCGCGGCGACGCCCATGTCGCGCAGCAGGGCGCGCACGCGCGCGTAGCGCGACGCGTCGTGCGTCGCGCCGCCGTCCGGTGCATCGCGGTAGCCGCGCGGGTCGCGCAGCGACCGGTTGACCAGCCGCCCGGCCCTTCGCGGCAGATGTGCGTAGCGCTCGCGCAGCAACCCGAGCACGCCCCAGTCGTTGAAGACGACGGCCGGCCGCTGGTCGCGCGCGACGAGCGCCGCGAGCAGCCGGTCGATCCGACGCAGGCCGTCCGGCGAGACCAGCGGCGTGGCGAGCGTGGGCTCCAGACCGTGCGCCCGCGCCGCCGTGCACAGCGCGCCGGCCTCGGCGGCCTCCGGCAGGCGGTCCTCGCAGAACTCCGTGCCGAAGTAGAGCGCGACGGCGCGCCCCGCGGGAAGCAGCGTTCGCCAGGCCGCGGGGAACGCCGCCCGCGGGTCTGGCGGTATGACCGTCGGGTCGGTCAGGCGCAGTCCGTATTCCATGCGGGCCTCCGTCGGGGACGACGGCCGGCAGGTGCGGCGAGCGGCGCCGGGCGCGGGGGCTTCATGCGGCGGGCGCGGTCAGAACGAGATCCGGCGCAGGTCCATGCCGTCGGAGGCCATCTGCAGCACCTTGAGCGGCTTCAGCGTCTTCGCGTCGTAGACGGTCAGCGTGGAGCCGCCCCCGGCCACGTAGACCTTGCGTCCGTCCGACGACACGTTGACGCCGTAGCAGGTGCCCTCGGCCACCGGCACCGACCGCACGTACGTCTTCCGCGCGAGGTCGATCTCGGTGAGATCGTCCATCACCGCCCAGGCGCGCTTGCGGTCGGGTGCGAGGACCACCGAGTAGGCCATCGCCGGATCGCCCTTCAGCACCAGGTCCTCGATGGCGCCGGTCTTCTGGTCGACCAGCATCACGCCCATCGCGGTCGCCGTGTAGTAGTTCATGCTCGCCACGCCGCCGTTGTCGAACGTGTAGTCCCAGAACGGCAGCATGTTCATCCCCTTGTCGAGGATCGGCTGCGTCGCGACGATCCGCAGGTCGGGGCCGGTCGTGTCGATCGTGTACAGATCCTGCCCGAACGCGTAGATCGTCCGGCCCTCCCTGGCGCCGACCAGGTGCGCCACACCCCACGGCACCTCGACGCTGCGGACGATCCGGCCGGTGTCGAGGGCGAACTGCGCCACCACGGGCCGGCCGACGATCGCCTCGCCGTTCTCGGCGCGCCGCGACATGAACGCGCCGTACGCGGTCTTGCCGTCCGGGGCGAGCACGAAGCCGTACATCACGCGGTCCCAGCCGTCGCCCTTGACGTCGGCGGTCGCCACGACGCGGTTCTGCGCGAGGTCGACCTTGTGCACGAGGTGGCGGTTGGACGTCACGTACAGGTACTTCCGGTCCGCGCTCAAATCGACGTTGCGCACGGCGCCCTTGACCGGAATGTCGGCGACGATCGTGTCCGTCGCGCCGTCGATCACCTGGACCACGCCGTAGCCCAGGTAGTAGTAGCGGTCGCCGGCGTCGGCGCGCGGCGCGGCGCCGAGCGCCGCGGCCGCGAGCGCCGGCAGGAGAACAGTGGCCCAGCGCATCGGGAGCCTCCTAGTCGTACTTGAGATTGCGCCAGTCGCGGGCGACGTTCGGGCACTGCACGTCGAACTCGCGATGGTTGGTCAGTCCGTCGGGCATCTGCGCCGGCCACCAGCAGTCGCCGACGCAGCCGTGGAAGTCGCGCGCCGACGCCTGGCAGTTGCCGACCGGGTAGGTCGGGCGCGGGTTCGTCTCCCAGCCGGTGTCGAAGATCGTCGTGCAGCCCTGCGGCATCCGCCGCTCGGCGAGCGCCGCGGCGGACGGCTGCTCGCCGTCGGCGAGACGCTGGATCGCCTTCGCCTTCTCGTTCAGGGCGTCGATGCGCTTCTTCTTCATCGCGATTCCTTTCGGGGACGTTCAGCCTTCGGCGCGCCTGCCGACGAAGGCAAGCACCGGATGGCCGGGGTCGGCGCGCAGTTCACCGTACGTGCGGATGCCGAGTTCGATCCAGCGTTGGATGAAGTCGCAGCAGGTGCCCTGCGCCAGGCCCAGCACCGACTCGCGCAGGTGGTTTTCGTGGTGACAGCCCCCGGCGCAGAGGCTGCGCGCCCAGCACGTGCCGCACGCATCGGCCCGTCCGGCCGCCTGCGCGGCGAGGCACGCCCGGGCTTTCGCGTGGTCGATGCCCGTGGCAAGGTCGCCGATCCGGAACCCGTCGTCGCCCGCGAACCGGTGGCACAGGAAGAGCGCGCCCTGCGCGTCCATCGCGACGTAGCCCAGGCCGGCGCCGCAGGGGACGCCCCGGACCTGACCGACGTGCAGCTTGGCGAGGAGGTCGAGCAGGTTGGAGAACGGCAGCACGCGTCCGCGCCGGGCCTCGTCGACGAACCGCCGCGCGACGTGAGCGAATCCCGCGAGCAGCGCTGCATCCTGTTCCGGCGTCGGGAGGAGCGCCGGTGCGACCGGGGTCGCCGGCGCGATCCCGACCTCGAGGAAGCCCTTGCCCAGCACGTGCTCGAACACCTCGGGGATGCGCGCCCACTGGTCCGGTGCGAGCGTCACGCGCGCGGCCGGCGCCCGGCCCGTGCGCTCGCGCAGCCGCGCCACGCCCGCGACCACGTCGGCATAGCTGCCGCCGCCCGCGCGGCCGCCGTAGGGCCGGTTCGCATCGTGCATGTCCGGCGGGCCGTCGATGCTGACCGACACGCCGATCCGGTGCGCGGCGAGGAAGTCGAGCGCCGCCGGCGTGAAGCGGGTGCCGTTGGTCGTCAGCGACACGACGAGCGTCTTGCCGTGCTCCGCGGCCGCTGCCTCGCCCGCCGCGACCGCGGCCGCGAGCGCCGGAAGATTGAGCAGCGGCTCGCCGCCGAACAGAACGAGCGTGACGCGCGGCAGATCCCCGGACTTCTCGACGAGGAAGCGCGCGGCGCGCGCGGCGAGCTCCGGCGACATCACGCGCGCCGCGCCGCCGTAGGTCCCGCCCCCGGCGTAGCAGTACGTGCAGCGCAGGTTGCAGGCCTGAGCGGCCTCGAGGACCAGCGTCGCCAGCGGAACGGTGGCCGGGTCGATGGTCGGCCGTGGCGCCCGGCGCGCTCGGGCCGACGGCACGAGCACCTGCGCGTCGGCGAGGGCGGCCGCAATCTCGTGGTCGGCCGGCGCAACTTCGGCGAGCGCGAACGCGCCGTGCCGCCCCCAGCGGTCGAGGAAGTCGCCGGTCGCTGCGTCGATGGCGTACAGGCTCGCCTGTTCGGCGCCGAAGAGCAGCGCGCCTTCCGTCCCGGCGCCGCCGGCGAAAACGCGGTGATCCGCGAGCGTCCACATCGGCTTCACCGGATCCTCGCGATGTAGTCGGGCACCGTGACGACGAGTTCGGCCTGCGCGTCGTGGGTGCGCCCACCCCGGACATAGCGGGCCAGCACCTTGACGAGGCCGCTGTTCTCGCCCTGGTACGTGCGCTTGGGATTCGGTGCGTAGTCGACGGTCGGCAGGTAGTTGCCGTTGGGCAGGATCGTGCCGAGCCACGTCATGTCGTCGTCGCCGGGGCGCGTCTTCTGCTCGGCCAGGCGGAACGTCGCCGGCACCGGACCCAGCGCGACGCCGCTTCCCTTGCCGCTGGCGTCCTTCGCGTACGCGATGGCCTCGAACTGGACGCCCTCTGCAGGGTAGTGCGTGCCGCCCGACATCCGCGCGCGCCCTGCTTCCGGCACGATCGCGATGCGGTCGATCGCGGGCGCGAGCGTGATCGTACCCGCGTCGATGCCCTTCACCGCGACCTTCGCCGTCGCCAGCGCCGTGGCGCCGCTGACCGCGGTGACCTCGACGGCGGAGGGTCCGGTGCGGCGGACGGCCAGCACCTTGACGGGTCCGCCGGCGAACGTGACGTCGGCCGCCTTCGCGTCGGGCAGGTTGACCCCCTCGAGCGTGAGCGTCGTCTTCTCGCCGGCCAACAGGAAGCCGGGGACGATGCGCGCAACGCGCGGCGGCCCGTCGCTGCGGATCCAGTGCGAGCTCGACGTGCGGAAATCCGGCGGGGGCAGGTGCCACTCGCCGCGGATTTCGTCGTCGGTGGCGATGAAGGCACCGTTCGCGACGAAGCCGTTGTTGCGCGTCCGCGTCCGCAGCGCGTAGCCGGCGTAGAGCGTCGCATCGCCGGCGAATGTCTCGCTGGTGCCGTCGGCGAACGCGACGCTGCCGGACAGGCCGAGCTCGGCGTTCGCGCGCTGCGCGATCCGCGCCTCGCCGCGGTATGTGCCGCGGCCCGGCGCGTAGCCGAACACCGCCCACGCGCCTTCGAGCCGCGCTGCCGGGGCCTTCCACGCGGCGCCGTACGGCAGCTTGCGCGCGAAGTACGCGAGCGCTGCGTCGGCTTCCGGGATCCAGCGCATCTCGCGCATCGTGAACACGATCGTGGGCGAGATGTAGAGGTGGAAGTCGCGCAGCTTCGCCCAGGCGTCCGGCGTCATCCGGTACGAGTGGATCTTGCCGGCCGTATGGCAGCGCACGCAGGTCGCGTAGACGCGTTCCTCCTCCTTGCCGGCCGGCAGTTCCACCTTCTGCGCGTTGTGCCACAGCGACAGGTACGCCACCTGCGCCTGCTCGTCCGGCGTGAGGCTCTGCGTGGCGGCGAGCTCCTTGAGCAGCCGGTCCATGTCGCCGTCGGCGAGCTTCATGCCGTGCAGCCGGCGCATCCGGTCGATGACGACGGCCCATTCCTCCGGCGTGGTCCGCAGGTCCTCCACGCGGGGGATCCGGCCGTCGGCGGCCGGCGCGTGGCAGGACCCGCACTTGCTCCGGACGAGCGAGTCCCGGTCGAAGGCCTGGGCGCCGGCCGTCGTGCAGGCCAGCGCCATGGCCGCGAGGAGCGTCAGTTTCGCGTCGTGTCGCATCGCATGTCTCCCGCCGGCGTTGCGCTCACACCGCCATCATCACGGCCTTGGTTTCCGTGAACATGTCGAGTGCGGCGCGTCCCATCTCGCGGCCGATGCCCGACTGCTTGAAGCCGCCGAACGGGAGGCTCGCGTCGAGCATGCTGTGGCAGTTGACCCACACGGTGCCCGCCTTGATGCGCGGGATCATCCGGTGGACGCGCGCCAGGTCGTTCGACCAGATCGACGCCCCGAGCCCGTACGGCGTGTCGTTGGCGAGCGCGACCGCCTCGTCGACGTCGTCGTAGGGCAGCGCGACGACGACCGGGCCGAAGATCTCCTCCTGCACGACGCGCATGTCCTGCCGGACGTCGACGAGCACCGTCGGCTGCACGAAGTAGCCCGGCTCGCCGGCACGGCCGCCGCCGGCGGCGACGCGCGCGCCCTGGGCCACGCCGCCGTCGATGTAGCCGCACACGCGGTCGCGCTGCGCTTCCGACACGAGCGGACCGAGCTCACTTGCCGGGTCGAGGCCGGGGCCGAGCTTCATCCGGCTTGCGATGCCGGCGAGCTCGCCGACGACCTGGTCGAAGAGCTTGCGCTGCACGTACAGGCGCGAGCCGGCCGTACACACCTGCCCCTGGTTGAAGAAGATCGCCTGCGCCGCACCGGCGGCCGCCTGCGCGGGGTCCGCGTCGTCGAGCACGATCACCGGCGACTTGCCGCCCAACTCGAGCGACACGCGCGTCATGTTGTCGATCGCGGCGCGCTGCACGAGCTTGCCGACGGCGGTCGATCCGGTGAACGCGATCTTCGCGACGCCCGGATGCCCGGCGAGGGCGGCACCGGCCGTTTCGCCGAGTCCGGTGACGATGTTGACCACACCGGGCGGGATGCCTGCCTCCAGGATGAGTTCGCCCAGGCGCAAGGCGGTGAGCGGGGTCTCCTCGGCGGGCTTGAGCACGACCGTGCAGCCGGCGGCGAGCGCCGGGCCGATCTTCCACGCCGCCATCAGCAGCGGGAAGTTCCACGGGATGATCGCGCCGACGACGCCGACGGGCTCGCGCCGGGTCCACGCGAAGAAGCGGGCCTGCGGCATGAATGGCACCGACACGTCGTGCGTCGCGCCTTCGATCTTGGTCGCCCACCCGGCCATGTACCGGAGGAAGTCGACGGCCATCGCCATGTCGACGTGGCGCGCGAGCCCCAGCGACTTGCCGTTGTCGAGCGACTCGATCTCGGCGAGTTCCTGCGCGTTGGCCTCGACCCGGTCGGCCAGCGCAAGCAGCAGCCGCTCGCGCTGCGCCGGCGACAGCGCCGGCCAGGGGCCGCCCTCGAAGGCGGCGCGCGCCGCGCGCACCGCGCGGTCGACGTCGGCCGCCTTGCCGGCGGGCACCCGCGCGAAGGTCTCGCCGGTCGCGGGATTGCGAACGTCGAGCAGCGCCCCGTCGGCGGCCTCGACCCATTCGGCGCCGATCAGCATCCGCTTCGGCGCGGCCAAGAAGGCGTTGGCGGCTTCGCTGATCAGGTGGCGGGTGTTCATGTCCATGGCGGGTCTCCGCTGGGTGGGTGGGGGTGGGGGAGGGCGGCGCGGATACGCTCGGCCGTCAGGGTGCGGCGAGTGCATGGGTGCCGACGCCGGCGAGTCCGGCGACGACGAGCTGGCCGGACGCGCCGGCGACCGCGGCGGCGAGGCTCCGGCGTTCCGGGCGGATCGTCGTGCGGAACGTGCGCCCGCCGTCGGTGCTGGTCGCGACGGCGCCGTCCAGTCCCACGAGCACGATGGTTCCGTCCGCGAGCTCGAGGCCGCCCGACCACGACTTGTCGGTCCCGGTCGGCACGTCCGTCCAGCTCCGGCCGAGGTCGGACGAGCGCAGCACGTGTCCGCGCATGCCCCAGACGAGCACGCCGCCGTCCTTCTGCACGAGGCCACCCCAGAGCGAGCCGTCGTAGGGCACCTTGAGCGTGGTCCACGTGGCCGCGGCGTCGACCGAGCGGAACACCGTTCCGCTCTCGGCGGCGATGAACACCGGGCCGCCGGCGGCACCGAAGATCGCGTTGAGGTGGCGGTCGCCGTCGTCGCCGCGGCCCGGCGCGAATTCCTGCCACGTCCGGCCGCCGTCGCGGGTCGCGATCGCGTAGCCGAACGCGCCGGCCGCGATGCCATGGTCGGCGTCGGCGAACCAGACCGTGAGCAGGGTCACGTCCGGCCCCGCGTCGTGGTGGCGCGTCCAGGTCTCGCCGCCGTCGGCGGTTGCCAGCACGGTCCCGCCGTGGCCGACGGCGAAGCCGCGCTGCGCGTCGACGAACGCCACGGACGTCAGCATCGCGCGCGTCGCCACGGACTTTGCCTGCCGCCATGTCCTGCCCTCGTCGTCGGACAGCACGATCGTGCCCCAGTCGCCGACGGCAACCAGGCGCGAACCAGCGCGCGCGAGCCCGAGCAGCGGCGCCTTGCTGGCCAGCCGGGCCTGGAACGCGGACGCGGCGCCGGATGCGGGCGCCGCCGGCGCCGTGGTGGCGCCCGGCGCGGCGGCGATCCCCATGGCCAGCGCGAACGCGAGCCAACCCGGCGGGACGCGCGCGCTCACTCGGCCTCCACCGCGTCGGGGCCATGCCCGCGGGCGAGGCCGCTGCGCGCGAACGCCTGCGCGCGGGCCGCGTCCCTTTCGGCATCGCCGATTCCGAGTTCGTCGGCGACCCTGCGCATCTGCGATCCCTCGAGCCGCGCGAGCTTGCCGTCGGCGTAGACGACCTCCCACAGGAGTTCGACGATCCCGACCCGCTCCGCGGCGGTGAACCCCTCGCGGACCGCGTTGGCGAAGACCCAGTCCTCCAGCGCCGCGTCGAGCTCGGCGCGCGCCGCGGCGATCAGGCGGCCGGCCGTGGCGGCGTCGAGCCCGAACCGTTCGCGCACGATGCGCTCGATCGCCGCGAGTTCCGCGCCGTCGAGCGCGCGGTCGCTCTGCGCGAGTTCGACGAGCAGCGCGACGACCGCGATCTCCCGCCGGGCGAACGGCGGTCCGGCCGGGTCGCGTACCGGCGCCGGCGGCGCGCTCAGCAGGGCGAGGAATTTCTCCAGCATGCGATCGGCGCTCAGTGCGACAGCAGCGGTGCGCGGACCGGCCGCCGGCGTGGAATCAGCAGGTCGATCATCACGGCGAGCGAGGGCAGCAGCGTGATCGCCATCAGCATGTTGACCATGAACATGAACGTCAGCAGCAGGCCCATGTCGGCCTGGAACTTGAGGTCGGAGAAGGACCAGGTGGCCACGCCCACCGACAGCGTGACCGCCGTGAAGATCGTGGCGATGCCGGTCTCGCGCAGCGACTGCTTGAATGCCGCCACGATGTCGACGCCCTGCGCGAGGTGCAGCTGCAGCCGGTTGTAGATGTAGAACGCGTAGTCGACGCCGATGCCGACCGCCAGCACCATCACCGGCAGCGTCGCGACGGTGAGGCCGATGTCGAGCGCCTTCATGAACCAGTACCCCAGCAGCGTGGCCAGCGTCAGCGGCAGGCAGCAGGCCAGCATCGCGCGCCAGTCGCGGTAGGTCAGCAGGACCAGCGCCACGATCGTCAGGTAGACGTAGAGCATCATCCTGAGCTCGGTGGTCTCGAGCACCTCGTTCGTCGCCGCCTGCACGCCGGCGTTGCCGCTGGCGAGTCGCACCGCGATCCGCGGATCGGCGTTGGCGGCGCGGTACGCCTTGACGGCGTCGGTCACCGCCTTCACGGTCCCGGCCTTGTGGTCGGCGAGGTACAGGTGCACCGGCAGCACCGTGCAGCCGGGGTTGTAGAGGCCCGAGCCCTCGGGCGCGAGACTGATCGCGTTCGCGAGCGACTTGGGGTCGCGCGGCAGGTCCGCCCACTTCGGATTCCCCTCGTTGAAGCCGGAGAACGCCTGCTTGGCGAGCCACGCCGCGGAGGCGACCGAAACGACGCCCGGCACGTTGGCCATCTGCCAGCTGAACTGGTTCAGGTACTCCATGACGGCGTGGTCGTAGCAGCCGTCCTTCGGCGTCTCGACCACCACCGACAGCACGTCGAGGCCGAGGTCGAACCGGGAGACGATCTGCCCGGCGTCGCGGTTGTAGCGCGAGTCCGCGCGCAGCTCGGGCGCCCCGGGCTGCACGTGCCCGATGTGGCGCCCCTGGCTCTGGTGCCAGGCGAGCGCGAACAGCGCGGCGCAGACGGCCGTGCCGACCGCGGCGTTGCGCGGCTCGGCGATGCGCCCGAGCGCGCCCATCCACCGGCCGCGCCGTTCGCGCAGGTGGTTCATGCGCCCGACGAAGCGATCGTCGAAGCGCAGGTACGACGCGGCGACCGGCAGCATCACGAGGTTGGTGACGATCTTGTACGCGACGCCGATCGCGGCGGTGATCGCGAGCTCGCGGATCATCGGGATCGGGATCAGCGTCAGCGTCGCGAAGCCGACGAACGCCGTGACGAGCGCCATCGTCCCCGGGATCAGCAGGCCGGTGAACGACCGGCGGGCCGCGGTCATCGTGTCCACGCCGGTGCAGACTTCCTTGCCGATGTAGTTGATCTGCTGCACGCCGTGCGAGACGCCGATGGCGAACACCAGGAACGGCACGAGCACGGCCAGCGGATCGAGGCCGTAGCCCAGCAGCTTCAGCGTCCCGAACTGCCAGACCACGGAGACGAGCGAGCACAGCAGCGTGAGGACGGTCAGCGCCCACGAGCGGCAGTAGATCCACACCGACAGCGCCGTCAGCGCGAAGGCAAGCGCGAAGAAGCGGACGACGCTGGTGGCGCCGTCCGCGATGTCGCCGATCTCCTTGGCGAAGCCGATGATCGCGACGTCGAAGTCGGCGCTCTCGTGCCGCTGCCGGACCTCCTGCTCCAGCCGCGCCGCGAGGTCGAGGTAGTCGAGCGGCCGCTTCGTCACCGGGTCGCTGTCGAGGAGGTCGGCCACGACCATCGCGCCCGAGTTGTCGTTGGCGACCAGCTGCCCGATGTAGCCGCCGACGATCGCGTTGTTGCGGATCTTCGCGATCTTCGCGGGCGTGAGCGCGTCGGGCGTGACGTCGCCGCCGATCACGTCCTCCGACTCGAAGCCTTCCTCGGTAATCTGCAGCACGCGGGTCGTCGGCGTCCACAGCGAGCTCACCGTGCGCCGGTCGACGCCCGGCATGAACATCACGGCCTGCGTGACGTCGTTGAGCTTCTTCAGGAACGGCGCGCTCCACATGTCGCCGTCGTTGGCGCGGACGACGACGATGATCCGGTTCGCGCCGAACACCTGGTCGCGGTACTGGTAGAAGGTCCGGATGTACTCGTGGTCCTGCGGCAGCTGCTTGTCGAAGCCCGCGGACATCTTGAGCTGCGCGGCGAACGCCCCCATGACGACGGTGACGAGCGCGAGCACCGCGAGTGTCGCGCCGCGATGCGCGAAGAACGCGTCCTCCAGACGCGCGACGAGGCGGGCGAGCATCGGCGTGGCGGGCCGCCGGCGGCGGCCGCTCGCGGGGAGCGGCTGCCGGCCGGCGTGCGGTCAGAACGCGTAGGAGAAGGTGACCGCGAAGTAGTCGCGGTCGGACATCAGGTTGTTGGTGCCGCCGCCGGCGAAGCTCGTGTACGAGATCGAGGCACGCCACTTGTTGAGGTACTCGAAGTTGAGCGACGGCGTGACCGCGAGCCGGCCTTCGACGAAGGGGATCGTGTTCGGGCTCGTCCCGTGGATGTCGTAGAGCAAATCGATCTGCGGCGTCATGTTCACCGCCGTCCCGAACACGTGCGGGTAGACGAGGTTGAACGACGTCACGATGCCGGTGGACAGCTTGTCGGGCAGTTCGTAGTTGGGCAGCAGCACCGGGTACGCGCCCGACGTGTTGAGGTTCGGGTAGTAGGCGGCCGCGGCCTCGAACAGCAGCGTGCCCTCGGCCGCGCCGGTACCGCGCAGCACCCAGCCCAGGTCCCCGCTCGGGCCCAGCAGGTAGATCGCCGTCAGGTGCGCCTGCCACTTGCGGGCGTTGACGAAGCCGTCGTAGCTGCCCGGCGCGCAGAACGCGCAGTACTGCCCCTCCAGCGGCACCGTCGGATCGATGCCCACGCCGTCGCGCGGCCGGTACGATACCTCGCCGCCGATGGCCCAGTCGCCGAGGTTGCCGTTGACCGAGGCGCCGAACAGGTCGCGGTTCTTGCCGTACTGGAGCTTGTAGCCGAGCCCGAACGGATTGGCGACGATCGACGGGTCGTTGACGAAGGCGATGAACGGGATCTTGTCGTTGTAGCGGATGTAGTAGAAGCCGAACTCGGCGTTGAGGTTGTCCGGCTTCCAGCGCGCGGCGAGACCGAACTGGTTGAGGTTGGGCGGCGAATCCGTAGGCAGGGCCGGGACCACGGTGCCGATTGCGTAGAGGTCGCTTTCGGTAAAGCGCTCGCCCGGCGGCAGGAACGTGCCGTTGCTGATCGTCCCGGGATCGCCGACGGTCCCCGGAGGCGCGCCCAGGACCGAGCTCGGGATGAAGGCCGACATCTGACCGTTGCCGATGACGTCACCGATCGAGAACGGCGTCCCCACCGGGTCGAACCGGAACGGGACGCTGCGGAACTGCCAGAAGCCCTCGACGCTCCAGTTCTTGTTGACACCAAGGTTGAACGACGCCATCGGCACGGGCCGGACGATTTCCTTGATCTGCACGCCCGGCTTGTGGGCGCGCGTGAGGTCGAACGGGTTGATGATGTTGATGCCGCCGTAGATGAAGATGTCCTCGCCCCAGGACAGCACCTGGTTGCCGACCTTGAGCTTGCCGGGCATGCCGGCGACGTCGAAGTCCTTGGCCACCCAAAGGTCGAGCAGCGTGACGTTCTGGGCTGCGATGTCCTTGGCGTCGCTGGCGAGCGGCGTGCGCTCGGTGCGGTCGACCGCGGGATCGTACAGCCACGAGAAGCGGCCGAGCGCGCTCCACCCGTCCGTGAATCGCAGCGACAGCTCGTGGTTGCCCTTGAGGGCCGCCGAGATGAGCTGGTGTTTGCGGTAGTTGAGGTTGCCGTTGTCGGACTGCAGGTAGTTGAAGTCGGGGTTCGCCGTGGCGCCGAAGCCCGGCCCGTTGACCACTTCGCCCAGCGTGCCGGTCACGGGCACGCAGCCGCCGTTGTCGTTGCCGACCAGCCGGCAGTCGGTGCCCGCCATGCGCCACTGCATGCCGAACGAGATCGTCGAGTCGAAGCTGCCCTTGACGCTCTCGGTCTCGAAGGTTGCCGCGGCGGCGGGGGCCGCCAGACCGAACGTCCCGGCGAGCGCGAGCGCGACGGCGCTGCGGGGGAGCCGCGGCGCGATGGTGGACCGTCTGTTCATGTTTCCTCCCAAGAGCGCGTGCCGGGACCGGCCGGCCCCGTGCCCGTCAGCGTTCGCCCACCCGACGCAGCTCGTCGGGATTGAACTTCCTCGGATCGATGCGTCCCTCGCGCCCGGCGAGCCAGTCGGTCTCGGGCTGCTCCTGCGTCGCGTTCTCGCCGATGTAGCGTCCGACCGCGAGGTCGTAGGACACGAACTCCTGTCCGACGCAGGCCGGGAGCTCGGGCGCCGGGAAGATGCTCGACTCCTGCACGCGCCAGAGCTTGCCCTGCGCGTCGTAGTTGTCCGCGACCATCAGCGCCCAGCTGTCCTCGTCGAGGTAGAACACGCGCTTGGCGATCAGGTGCCGCATGCCCTGCTTGACGGTCGCCTCGACCTTCCAGACGCGGTGCAGTTCGTAGCGGATCAGGTCCCGGTTGAGGAAGTCGCCGAGGTAGACGTCCTTGTACTTGCGGCCCTTGTCGATCAGCTTGAAGCTGTTGTAAGGGATGAGCAGCTCCTGCTTGCCGACGAGCTTCCAGTCGTAGCGGTCCATCGCACCCGCGTACATCGGGTACTGGTCAACGGTCTCGAGGTTCTCGTAGCCCGGTACCGGGTTGTCGTAGGCGAACGTCGGCGCGCGCCGCGTGCGGCGCTGGCCCGGGAAGTAGAGCCACGCGTCGGACGCCTCGTTCATCGACCAGTGGGCGAGGATCAGCTCGCCGGCGCGCGCCGCCGGCGAGAGCACGGCGTTGAGCAGTTTCATCTCGACGCCGGCGACGTCCTCGACACCCTTGTTCTTCGGGGAGTGGAACGGCACCCACGTCCACTGCTGCTGGACGAGCGGCGTGAAGTCGCCGCCCTTGTTCGAGAAGATCGTCGCGTACTGCTCGATCCGGCCCTCGCCCATGTACCGCAGCTTGTGGTTCCAGACGGCCTCGGCACCGGTCTTCGGGATCGGGAACAGCACGGCCGCGCCGATGCCCTTCTCGAGGCCCCAGCCGTTGGCGGCGAGCCGCGCCTCGCGCGCGTTGGTCCGGGTGCGCTCGAGGACGAAATCCGGGAAGCCGCAGCTGCGGTGCGTCGGATAGACGTCCATCCGGTAGCCCTTGAGCTGACGCACGAGCGCCATCTGGCCTTCGGACAGCCGGTCCTTGTACTTGTCGACGTTCGACGCGTCGATCGAGTAGAGAACCTTGTCGGCGGCAAACGGGTCGATGCGCTTCTGCCCGGCCTTCCAGCCGGCCGGTGCGCTCGTCACGCCGCCTTTCCATTCGGGGATCGTGCCGTCGCGGTTGCCCGCGCGTTCGGCACCCACGGGCGTCAGCGTCTTGCCGAGCTGCGCGGCCTCCTGGTCGCTGACCGCCGCGTGCGCGACGGGTCCGACGGCGAGCGCCAAGGTGAGCGCGAGCCTGCCGGCGCGCGCGATCGATGCGTGTGTGCCCTTCATCACGATGTCCTCCCGCTGCTCCGACCGATGCATCGAATCCCCGGGCCTCCGACTGCCGTCACCAGGGCCGCACGATGGTGTGTTGCAACGCACCATCGCGTGTGGGCGCACCGCTGCGTGCGCCTGGTGATCGCAGCCATCGCCGAACGCGCCGGGTGCGTGTGTCGCGCATTGTTGCTGCGCCGGCGCGCCGGCGTTATCCCAAATCGGCAACGGCGACCGCGAGTTCTTGTGGAATATCAAGGAATCTCCACCTCGTTGGCGCGACCGTACGCGGCACCACCGCAGAAGGCGACCGATCGCCCGCGCCGGTGGACTTGGAGGTGTGCCGAATGTCCGACGCGACGGAGTGCTGATGGCTCCGGCCGGAGCCCTTGCCGCGCGCGATGCGTGCGCAGAGTCGGTTCGCGAGCCGCGCGAGGTCGCGCCGTTCTCGGTTACCCGCAGGACCAGCTCCGACATCGACGAGCAGGCGGCGAGCCTGCGCGACTGGAACCAGGTCTACGAGCAGATGACGCCCGGGCGCTTCGTCGGCGGGCTGCACGAGATGTACTTCGCCGGCATCCAGCTGTTCCACGAGTCGACCAGCCAGGCGGTGCACGAGGCCGGCGCGCCGTGGACCGGCGCGCGCGCGATCGGCGTGCCCGTGCGGATGGATGGCGTCGGGCGCTTTCGCGGCGAGCCCGTCGACACCGACGCGCTGGTGACGCTGGGCGCCGGCGACGAGCTCGACTTCTACACGCCGCGCGGCTTCGAGATCCTCGGCCTCGTCGTCGACGAGCGCGCGCTGGAGGCGCACGCGCGGCAGGTCGAGCACCGGGACTTGTCCTCCGCGGTCGCCGGCAAGGGCGTGTTCAAGCCGGGGCCCGAGCGCCTCGGCGCGTTCCGGAGGCTGCTGTCCTCCGCGATGCAGTCGCTCGACGTGAACCCGATCGCGTTGCAGTACCGCCAGACGCAGCGCGTCCTGGCGCAGTCGATGCTGGGCGCGGCGGTGATGGTCGTCGCCGGAGAGGAGCCGGGGGCGCGGTGCGCGGCCGCCTGCGCCGGGCGCGGCAACGTCGTGGATGCGGCGAAGGCGTTCATGCGCTCGCGCATCGCCGAGCCGATCACGGTCGCGGACCTGTGCCGCGAGCTCGGCGTCAGCCGCCGGACCCTGCAGTACTGCTTCCAGGAGGTGCTGGGCATCAATCCGGTGGCGTTCCTCCGCGCGATGCGGTTGAACGGCGTCCGCCGCGATCTCAAGGCGGCGGCGTGCCCGGCCGACACCGTGCAGGACGTCGCCGCGCGCTGGGGATTCTGGCACCTGGGCCACTTCGTGACCGACTACAAGCGGATGTTCGGCGAATTGCCATCGGAGACGCGGCGCGGCACGCTCCGCCCGGGGCGCCGCGCGCGACGCTGAGCCGTTGGCGCGGAGGTCGTCGCGCGTCGCCCGGGCGGCCGCCCGGCGGTGGCCGCGGACGTTCGGCGCGGGAGTTCAGCCGGCCGTGCGGGCCGCGGACCGGTCTTCGCCCAGGTAGACCGCCTGCACCCGCGGGTCCGCGCGGACCGCATCCGGCGTTCCCGCGGCGATGACCTTGCCGCGGTCGAGCACGAGCACGCGGTCGGCGAAGCCGAACACGACGTCCATGTCGTGCTCGGTGAACAGCACCGCGATGCCGTCGCTGCGCGCCAGGTCGGCGGCGACGCGCATCAGCCGCGCGCGCGAGCGCGGCGCCATGCCGGCGGTCGGCTCGTCCATCAGCAGCACGCGCGGCCGCGCGGCGAGTGCCAGCGCCAGCTCGACGCGCTTGGCGTTGCCGTACGCGAGCGTGGCGCAATGCGCGTCGGCCAGGTCGGCGCAGCCGACACGCGAGAGCACCGCGTTCGCCTCGCTGTCGGGTTCCGCGGACGCCAGTCCCAGCACGCGGCCGGCGCGCCGCGCGTGCGCGGACAGCGCGAGCCGCACGTTCTCGCGCACCGTCATCGACGCGAACGTCGCCGCGACCTGGAACGTGCGGCCCACACCGAGCCGCGCGATCTCGTGCGGCGGGCGGCCGTCGATGCGCGCCGCGCCGAGCGACACGGTGCCGGCATCCGGGGTGAGCTGCCCGTTGACGAGGTTGAAGCACGTCGTCTTGCCGGCGCCGTTGGGGCCGATCAGCGCGACCAGCTCGCCGGCGGCCACGGTGAACGACACGCCGTCGACCGCGCGCACGCCGCCGAAGGCCTTGGTCAGCGCGTCGACGCGCAGGACGGCGTCCGGCGCCGGGCTGCCTGCGCGCTGGGCGTTCCGGCTCATCGGGCACCTCGGCCCTCGGGGCGGCCCGTCGGGCGCACTGGTGTACCTTCGCGCTGCGCGTTCCGGCTCATCGGGCACCTCGGCCCTCGGGGCGGCCCGTCGGGCGCACTGGTGTACCTTCGCGCTGCGCGCTCCGGTGTTCGCCCTCGGGGCGGCCCGTCGGGCTCATGCCGGTCCCCGCTTGCGCACGAGGCGGGCGAACGCGCCGCCGATGCCGGCCGGAAACACCAGCACGATGAGCAGGATCAGCGCGCCGAGCAGCGCGCGCCAGTAGTCGGTGAACCGCGCCAGCGTGTCGGACAGCCACGTGAAGACCGCGGCGCCGAGCAGGGGGCCGAACAGCGCGTTGAGGCCGCCCAGCAACACCGTCACCAGCACGTCCACCGAGCGGGGAATCGCGAGCGACTCGGGCGAGATGCTGCCCTTGGAGAACGCGAAGAGGCCGCCGGCCAGGCCGGCGAAGGCGCCGGCGAGCGCGAAGCCGGCCCACTGCGTCCGGCGCACGTCGATGCCGAGCGCACCGGCGCGCAGCGCCGAGTCACGCGCGCCGCGCAGCGCGAAGCCGAACGGCGAGCGCGCGATGCGCACCAGCGCCGCGTACGCGAGCGCGACGATGGCCAGCGTCAGGTAGAAGTAGCGCGTGCGGTCGGCGAGGAACTCGGCGGGCCACACGCCGACGAGTCCGTTCGAGCCGCCGGTCACGCTGTCCCACTGGTACGCGATCGACCAGACGATCTGCGCGAACGCGAGTGTCAGCATCGCGAGGTAGACGCCGGCCAGCCGCACGCAGAACCAGCCGAACACCACGGCGGCGGCCAGCGCACCCAGCGGCGCCAGCGCGAGCGCCGCGGGCATCGGCACCCCGGCCTTGACGGCGATCGCGGCGCAGTAGGCGCCGGTACCGAAGTACGCCGCGTGCCCGAACGACGTCATCCCGCCGGTGCCGAGCAGGAACTGGAGGGACAGGGCGAACAGCGCCGCGATCAGGACGTCGGTGGCGAGGACCACCGCGTACTCGTCGCGAACCCACGGCAGCGCCACCAGGGCGGCCAGCAGCGCGGCCGCGACCCACGCGTCGCGCTGTCCTGGCCCGACGACCAGTTCGCGCTGCTCGGGCAGCGGCGTGGTCATCGGCGCGGCCGGCGCGCGTCCGAGCAGCCCGTGCGGCTTCACCGCCAGCACGACCGCCATCACGACGAACTCCGCCACCAGCGTCAGCTTCGGAAAGGCGAAGGAGAAGCCCAGGTACTCGACGTTGCCGAGCGCGATGCACAGCGCCTTGGTGAGGCCGATCAGCAGCGCCGCCAGGAACGCGCCCGGGATCGACCCCAGCCCGCCCACGACGGTGACGACGAACGCGTCGGCGATGATCGCCACGTCCATGCCGAGGTTGGCCGGCTCGCGCGGCAGCTGCAGCGCGCCGGCGAGCCCTGCGAGCAGTGCACCCAGCGCGAACACGGCGGTGAACAGGCGCGCGTCGTCGATGCCGAGCGCGGCGGCGAGCGTGCGGTTCTCCGACGCCGCGCGGATCAGCATGCCGAAGCGCGTGCGCGTGACCAGCCACGTCAGCGCGGCGAGCATCAGCGGTCCGACGGCGATCAGGAAGAGGTCGTACTGCGGAATCGGGCGGCCGAGTATCTCTACGGTGCCAGCCAGGCCCGGCGCACGCGGCCCAGCAGGTCTTCTGCACCCCAGATCGCAAGGGCGGCATCGCGCACGATCAGCACGACGGCGAACGTTGCCGTGAGCTGCAGGAGCTCCGGCGCCGCATACAGGCGCTTCAGCAGCAGGACCTCGATCAGCGCACCGATCGCGGCGACGACCACCGCCGCGAGCACGACGGCGAGCCAGAACGACGCGCCGCCGTGGCCGAAGGCGCCGGCGAGCAGCTGGGTGAGGCCATACGCGCAGTACGCGCCCAGCATGTAGAGCGAGCCGTGCGCGAAGTTGACGATGCGCGTGACGCCGAAGATCAGCGTCAGGCCGGCGGCGACGAGGAACAGCGCCGAGGCCGACGACAGGCCGTTCAGCAGTTGCAGCAGGAGCGAGGCAAGCGTCACGCGGCGGCGGCGGGCGCGACGAAGGGTCAGGCCCTGGCGATCGATGGCCCCGATTCTGACACGGAACGGCCGGCGCCCCGGCGCGTGCGCTCGCACCCCGCCGCCGCTGCGGCGAGGCGACCGGTCATTGCGGGCGCAGCGTGCGCACGACCTCGTCGGGGGGCAGGTAGTCCTTGCCGTCCGCGTAGCGCCAGTCGACCATCACGCCACGGCCGTCCTTCACCGCCGTGCGGCCGACGTACGCGCCCATCGTCGACTGGTGGTCGAGCGGGCGGAACGTCACGTTGCCGAACGGCGAGCTAAACGCGAGGCCCGACAGCGCGGCGACGAGTTTCTCCGGATCGGTGGACCCGGCCTTCTTCAGCGCCGCCGCCGCGGCGATCACCGTGCTGTAGCCGACGACCGAACCCAGCCGCGGATAGTCGTTGAACCGCGCCTGGTACGCGCTGCGGAAGCGCTTGTGCTCCGGGGTGTCGATCGCGTACCACGGGTAGCCGGTCACGTACCAGCCGACTGGCGCCTCGTCCTTCAACGGGTCGAGGTACTCGGGCTCGCCGCCCAACAGGTTGAACACCGGCCGATCCTTGAACAGGCCGCGCAGTTGGCCCTCGCGGACGAAGCGGGCGAGGTCGGCGCCGAACAGCGACGAGAAGATCGCGTCGGGCTGCGCGTCGAGCAGCGCCTGCACGACCGGTCCGGGGTCGATCTTGCCGAGCGGCACCGCCTGCTCGATGAACACCAGCCCGCCGGGCTGCGCGGCGTTCATCTGCTTCTTGAACGCGGCGGTGGCTGCCTGTCCGTACTCGTAGTTGGGGTACACGATGGCCCAGCGCTTCCTGCCGAGCTTGGCGGCCTCGGGCACGAGCATCGCGGTCTGCATGTACGTCGATGCGCGCAGCCGGTACGTGTACCTGTTGCCGTTCTCCCAGACGATCTTGTCGGTCAGCGGCTCGGCGGCGAGGAACGGGACCTTGCGCTGCTTGGCGAAGTCGGCGACGGCAAGCCCGACGTTCGACGGAAACGTCCCGAGCAGCATGACGACCTTCTCGCGCGACACCAGCTCCTCCGCGACGCGCACGGCGTCGCCCGGCGTGCCGTTGTCGTCGCGGATCACGATCTCGAGCTTGCGGCCGAGCACTGCCGCCGGCGGCGTTGACCTCGTCGACCGCGAGTTCCATGCCCTTCCGGTACGGCTCGAGGAAGGCGGGGAACACCTTGTAGCTGTTGAGCTCGCCCAGCTTGACCGTCTGCGCCGCGGCGGGCAGGACGATGGCGATGGCCAGGGTCGGCAGGAGGGCGAAGCGAAGCGCGAACATGGGATCTCCAGCGGGATGGTCCGCCACACCGGCCACAACGTCCGGCGGCCGGGCGGCGTTGACCGTGCATTATGAACCACCGGCGGCGCACGTCCGGTCGGCGCCATGCATATGCGCTGCGCACGCAGCGGCCGGCGCGACGAAGCGGTTAGAATAACGGGCTTTGGTCCGGCCGCCCGCGTCGCTGCGCGCCCCGGGTTCCATGTCGCGTCCCCTGACCCTCGCCCACGGCCTAGCCTTCGCCGATCTGTACTCGGAAGACGGCGCGCGCCGCATCGACGCGCTCTTCGTCGCGCACCTCGCCGCCGTCGACGCCGTGCTCGCCGAGCGCCTGGCGGCCGCGCGCGCCACCGGCGTCGCTGGCCGCGAAGGACGAGTCGGCGCTGCTGCTCGCGCTGGCGCCCCCACCTGGAAGATTTTCTCGCCGCGCTGTTCGGCATCGGGCCCGAGGTGCGTGCGCTCGCGGCGCGCCATCACGAACTGGCGCCCCTCTACGCGGTCAAGCGGCAGTTCGTCCAGCGCAAGGCGATGAACGCGCACAAGGCGGACGCCGCCGCGGCGTTCGACGGCGCCGCGCTGCGCGCGCAACTGGAGGCGCGGCGCTGGGCGCACCGTTCTCCGAGCTCGGCTTCGCGCGGGCCGTGACATCGTGGCTCGCCGACGAGACCGCGCACGCGGCCGCGCTCGACGTCGCGCTGCGCTATGCGGCGTGGGCCGCGCACGCCGGCGGGCGCGCCGCACACCGCGGCGGCGTTCTGTTCCGGGCGCCGCGCAAGCTCGACTTCGGGAAACTGGTGCCGCTCGCGGCGGAGACGCGCGACGGCGTGACGGCGTGAAACTGCCGCCCGACCACGCGCTGCGCGAACGCGACGGCTTCGCACTCACCGACCCCGGCACCGACCTCACCGGCGGTCTCGACCAGGCGCACTACTGCATCTGGTGCCACGAGCAGGGCAAGGACTCGTGCGCGCGCGGGTTGCCGGAGAAGAAGCCGAATCCGGGCGAGGCGCCGTTCAGGAAATCGCCGTTCCACGTCCCGCTGGCCGGCTGCCCGCTGGAGGAGCGCGTGTCGGAGTTCCACAAGCTGCGCGCGGAAGGTGTCGCGGTCGGCGCGCTCGCGATGATCTGTGGACAACCCGATGGTGGCGGCGACCGGGCACCGGATCTGCAACGACTGCATGAAGGCGTGCATCTACCAGAAGACGGATCCGGTGGACATTCCGCAGTCGGAGACGCGGCTCCTCGGGACGTGCTCGCGCTGCCGTGGGGCTTCGAGGTCTACTCGCTGCTGACACGCTGGAATCCGCTGGACGTCCGGCGTCCGCTGCCGCGCCCGCGCACGGGACGTCGCGTGCTGATCGTCGGCATGGGGCCGGCCGGCTTCACGCTCGCGCACCACCTGGTCAACGACGGCCACACGGTCGTCGGCATCGACGGGCTCAAGATCGAGCCGCTGCCGCCGTCGCTGGCGGGCATCACGATCGCGGGCGCGCGGGTGCCGCTCGAACCCGTGCGCGACCTCGCAGCGCTGTTCGAGCCGCTCGGCGACCGCGTCATGGCGGGCTTCGGCGGGGTTGCCGAATACGGCATCACCGTGCGCTGGGACAAGAACTTCCTCAAAGTGATCCGCCTGCTGCTCGGGCGGCGCGACCGCTTCGCGCTGTACGGTGGCGTGCGCTTCGGCGGCACGCTCGACGACGCCGGCGCGTTCGCGCTCGGCTTCGACCACATCGCGCTCGCCACCGGCGCCGGCAGGCCGACGGTCCTCGAGCTGCCGAACGGGCTCGCGAGCGGCGTGCGCACGGCCTCCGACTTCCTGATGGCGCTGCAGCTCACCGGTGCCGCCAAGCGCGACTCCATTGCGAACATGCAGCTGCGGCTGCCGGTAGTCGTCGTGGGCGGCGGCCTGACCGCGATCGACGCGGCCACCGAGGCGCTCGCGTACTACCCGGTGCAGGTCGAGAAGTTCCTCGCGCGCCACGAGTCGCTGTGCGCCGAGCGCGGCCGCGACGCGGTCGAGCGCCGCGTGGCCGCCGGAGGAGCGCGCGATCGCCGCCGAGTTCATCGCGCACGCGCGAATGCTGCGCGAGGCGCGCGGCGGCGCCGCGCGAGGGCCGGGCCCCCGCATCGTCGAGATGCTGCAGACGTGGGGCGGCGCCACCATCGCCTACCGGCGCCGGCTGATCGACAGCCCGGCGTACACGCTGAACCACGAAGAGGTCGAGAAGGCGCTGGAGGAGGGCATCCGTTTCGCGGAGGGCTTGACGCCGCGCGCGATCGAGGTCGACGCGCAAGGGGCCGCCACCGCACTCGCCGTCTCGGTGCAGCACGACGACGGCGACGGTGTCTGGCACGAGGCCGGCCGCGCGACGCTGCCCGCGCGCACGATCCTGATCGCAGCCGGCACCCAGCCCAACACGGTGCTCGTGCGCGAGGACGCCGCCCACTTCCACCTCGACGGCAAGTACTTCCGCGTGCTGGACGAGGACGGGAAGCCGGTGTCCGTGCTGCGCGGGCTCGCCAAGCCGGCGCAGCCGGCCGTGCTGACCGACATCCTGCCGGACGGCCGCGCGACGAGCTTCTTCGGCGACCTGCACCCGTCGTACTTCGGCAACGTCGTGAAGGCGATGGCGAGCGCCAAGCAGGGCTACCCGATCGTGTCGCGGATGCTCGCGAAGGTCGCGCCGGCCTCGACGGCCACGGACGCCGCCTTCTACGCCGCGCTCGACCGGCTGTTGCGGGCCACGGTCGAGCGGGTTGAGCGCCTGACCCCGAACATCGTCGAGGTCGTGGTGCGCGCGCCGGCGGCCGCGGCGCAGTTCGAGCCCGGCCAGTTCTACCGGCTGCAGAATTACGAGACGCTGGCGCCGGTGCGCGCCGGCACGCGACTCGCGATGGAGGGCCTGGCGCTCACCGGCGCGTGGGTCGACCGCGAGCGCGGCCTCGTGTCGACGATCGTGCTGGAGATGGGCGGCTCGTCCGACCTGTGCGCGCAGTTGCGGCCTGGCGAACCGGTCGTCCTGATGGGGCCCACCGGCGCGCCCACCGAGATCGAGCCCGGCGAGACGGTCGTGCTCGCCGGCGGGGGCCTGGGCAACGCCGTGCTGTTCTCGATCGGTCTGGCGTTTCGGCGCGCGGGCTCGCGGGTCCTGTACTTCGCCGGCTACAAGAAGCACGGCGACCGCTACAAGGTGGCCGACCTCGAGGCGGCGGCGGACGCCATCGTCTGGTGCTGCGACGAGGCGCCGGGGTTCGCCGCGCAGCGACCGCAGGATCGCGCGTTCGTCGGCAACATCGTGGAGGCGATGCACGCGTACGCGTCCGGCACGCTGGGCGCGCAGCCGATCCCGTTCGCCGACTGCGACCGCATCATCGCGATCGGCTCCGACCGGATGATGGCGGCGGTCGCGCGCGCGCGGCACGGCGTGCTGGCACCGTTCCTCAAGCCGTCGCACCGGGCGATCGGCTCGATCAACTCGCCGATGCAGTGCATGATGAAGGAGATCTGCGCGCAGTGCCTGCAACCGCACAAGGACCCCGCCACCGGCAAGGTGGCCTACGTGTTCTCCTGCTTCAACCAGGACCAGCCGCTCGACCGCGTCGACTTCGCCGCGCTCGACGCGCGCCCTCGGACAGAACGCCGTGCAGGAGAAGCTCACCGCGCAGTGGATCGCGCACGCGCTGCGTGCCGGCGGCAACGAGGCCGCGTGAACCCGAGGAGGACCGCGCAGTGAACGCCACCGAGCCGTTGCGCCGTCACGCGCGGGTCGCACCGGACGCGGTCGCGTGGGGTGCGCCCCGACGGCGTGGTGTTCACCTATGCGGCGTTCGAGCGCACGGTGGACGCGCTGGCGTTCCGGCTGCGCGCGGCAGGCATCGGGCCCGGCGACACGGTGGCGCTGTTCGTGCGCATCCCGCTGCGCTTCTGCGTGGCCGCGCTCGCGTTGGCGCGACTTGGCGTCGCGTTCGCGCCGGAGATGCCGGCCGGGCGGCGCGCGCAGGTCGCACTCGTCGACGGTGACGACGCGCGCGCGGCCGCGTACCCGCGCGTGCTGGCCCTGGCGGATTCAATGCCGGACGCCGGTGCCGAGCCGCAGCCGATACCGATGCCGATGCCGCTAGCTCCGGACGCACACGCCGTCCTCATGCACTGCCCGACGTCGGGAACGACCGGCGGGCCGCGCTACACGCCGGTCAGTCACGACCTCGCGCTGCGCCGACTCGCACTGCGCGCGCTGACGCTCTCGCCTCTGGCGGGCACGCGCGGGCCGGTCGCGACGCGGCAGGCGTGCCTCGTCGCGCCGGGCTCCTGGTTCGGCTTTTCGACCGTGCTGCGCGTGCTGTGGGGCGGCGGCACCGTCGTGCAACTGGGGCTCGACCTGGACTCGATCGCCGCGCGCGTCGCGACTTCCGGCGTCACGTGGCTCGTCGCATCCCCCATCGTCGTGCAGCGGATGGCCGAGGCGCTGGACCGCAACGCGCCCATCGCTGGGCTCGAGGTGCTCGAGGTGGGCGGAGGCGCGCTGCCGGCCGGCGTGGCCGCCCTTGCGCAACAGAGGCTGTGCCGGAACATCGTCGTTGCCTACGGCACGAGCGAGACCGGAGCGGTCGCCTCGGCACCGCTTGCGCGCGTGGTCGGCAAGCGCGGCGCCGCGGGCTATCCGTACCTCGGCGTTGCCGTCGAGATCGTCGACGACGCGGACCGGCCGGTGGCAACCGGCGGCGAGGGGCACGTGCGCATCCGCAGCGAGTTCGCGGCCACCGCCTACGTCGACGACCCGGAAGGCAGCGCGCAAGTGTTCCGCGGCGGCTGGGTACCCCGGAGACGTCGGGGTACTGGAGGCGGACGGCCTGCTGCGGATCGTCGGGCGCAGCGACGACGTGATCGACCACGGCGGGGTCATGGTGCATCCGCAGGCCGTCGAAGCCGCGCTGGCGGAACTCGCCGACCTGACCGAGGTCGCGGTGTTCGGCGTCGCCGACGACGCGCGCGTCGCCCGCCTGTGCGCGGCGGTCGTGCCCGCCGGGGCGCTGGACGTGCAGGCCTTGCAGGTGCGCTGCCGGGAGCGGCTGGGCCGCTACGCGCCCGAAGTCATCGTGCAGGTCCCGGCGCTGCCGCGCAATGCGAACGGCAAAGTGCTGCGGGCCGAATTGGCGCGGCTCGTGCAGTCGCTGGACGCTCCGGCGTCCGGGCCGCATTAACGCGGGGGCGTGCCAGGCTTGGGAATTGGTGCCGGTAGAGGGAGTCGAACCCCCGACCTTCGCATTACGAATGCGCTGCTCTACCAACTGAGCTACACCGGCGTATCGGGCGCCCCCCGGAACCGGGGTGCGGCGAAGCTCACGATTATAGCCGGATTCGTCGATGCTCGCCAAGGCTCGCCGCCGGCGTGCCTCAGCGGCCGGGCGTGGCCTCCGGCAAAAAGTGGAACAGCGCGTCGCCGCCGTTGACCATCACCTGCACGCCGATGCACAGCATGATGAACGCGGACAGCCGCAGCACGACGGCAGTGCCGCCGGCGCCCAGCAGCCGCGCGATCGCTTCGGCGTACCGGTAGCACGCGTAGGTCGCGATGCAGACGACGAGCGCGCCGATCACTGCCGCCGCGGCGTCTGCGAGGTACGGCTGGATCGTCGACGGAAAATTGGCGCCGATCGTGATCGCCACCGAGATCGAGCCGGGGCCGACGGTCAGCGGCAAGGTCAGCGGATAGAACGCGCGGGCTTCGCTGGCGGCCGCCGACGGCGCGGGCGCGGTGTCCGCCTGATCGGCCGCCTCGCCGAGCAGCTGCCAGCCCAGGGCGGCCACGACGAGTCCGCCGGCCAGCTGCACGACCGGCACGGAGACGCCGAAGAACGCCAGCACGTTGTCGCCGAAGAACAGCGCCGCCAGCAGCAGCACGAGGCAGTTGAGCGCGACCTTGCGGGCCAGCGCACCGCGCTCGGCGTCGGTGGCGCCCTGTGTCAGCGCCAGGAAGAACGGCGCGTTGCCGAGCGGGTTGACGATCGGCAGCAGCGCGCCGACGACGATCAGGACGCCCTGCAGCACGTCGACCGGATCGACGCTCACGGCGCCTTCTCCGGCGCCCTGGTCGCGGCTGCGGGTGGGGCGAACGCAAGCTCGGACGCGAGCGCCTTGACGCCGTTCCACGTGATCTCGACGCCGATGCACAGCACGATGAACGCGGACAGCCGCAGCACGACCATCACGCGCGAGTGGCCGAGCCACTGCGCGACACGCTGCGCGTAGCGGTAGGCGAGCCAGACGCACGTGGCGATCAGCCCCGTGCCGACGATTCCCGCGACGAGGCCGATCACGATGCGCTCGACGCCGTGCGCGTGGTTGGCGCCGATCGTGATCGCCACGGCGATCGCGCCGGGGTCGACGGTCAACGGCAGCGTCAGCGGATAGAACGCCTTCAGGATCACCACGTCCTCGCTGACCGTCGGGACCTCCGCCGGCGGCGGCGTTTCCTCGTTGAGCATGTTCCAGCCGAGCGCGCACAGCACGGCGCCCCCCGCGACCTGCACGACCGGCACCGACAGGCCGAAGATCTTCAGCACGAACGCGCCGAACAGGAGCGACCCGACGATCAGCACGAACGCGTTGAGCGCTACCTTCGCCGCGAGCCTCTGGCGCGCGGCGGCGTCCGCGCCGTGCGTCATCGCGAGGGACAGCGGCGCGCTGCCGTCCGAGATCACGATCGGCACCAGGCGGCCGACCACGTGCAACAACGCGTAGAGGAAGTGGCGGAGGTCTTCGTAGAGCATGGGATGCGGCCGGCCCGGGGCCGCGCGCTACACTAGCACAGCCTCCACGCCCGCGCCGTCCGCCACCCTCGAAGTGTCCGCCACCCGTGCCCTCATCGGCTTCCACGCGGTCACCGCGCGCCTGCGCCAGCGTCCGGACGCCGTCCACGACCTGTACGTGCTGGCGGGGCGGCGCGATCCGCGCCTCGTCGACCTGATCGAGCGCGCGGCGGCGGCGCGCGTGCCCGTGCACCCGGTGGACCACGCGCGGCTCGACGCGTTCGCCGGCCACGGCCGGCACCAGGGCGTCGTGGCGATCGTCGACGCCGCGCTGCCCTACGTCACGCTCGACGACGTGCTCGACGCCGTCGCCGAGCCGCCGCTGCTGCTCGTGCTCGACGGCGTGACCGACCCGCACAACCTGGGCGCGTGCCTGCGCAGCGCCGATGCGTTCGGCGCGCAGGCGGTGGTCGTGCCGAAGGACCGCGCCGTGGGGGGTCAACGCGACGGTGGCGAAGGCCGCGAGCGGCGCGGCCGACACGGTCCCGGTGATCGCGGTGACCAATCTCGCGCGCACGCTGCGCGAGTTGAAGTCGCACGGGGTCTGGCTGCTGGGCGCGGACGCAGGCGGCGAGAGCCTCGTCGACGCCGACCTGTCGGGCCCGGTCGCCTGGGTGCTGGGCGCCGAGGGCGGCGGCCTGCGCCGACTGACGCGGGAGTCGTGCGACCGGATCGTCGGCATCCCGCTCGCCGGGAGTGTCGAGAGCCTGAACGTGTCGGTGGCCGCGGGCATCTGCCTGTACGCGACGCGCGCGGCGCGCGCAAGGGCGGCGCACGGCTGATCGCGGGCGCCGACCCTGCCATGCTTAAATAGTGCGCGCTCGCGCGCCCGAACCCGATGCTGCGCTTCCTCCTCACCCGGCTCTCGCTCGTGGTCCCGACCTTCATCGGGATGACGCTGCTCGCGTTCTTCCTGATCCGGCTGGTGCCGGGCGACCCGATCGAGACGATGGCGGGCGAGCGCGGCATCGACCCGGCGCGGCACGCAGCGCTGCTCAAGGAATACGGACTCGACCGGCCGGTGCTGGTCCAGTACGGCATCTACATCGGCCGCGTTCTGCACGGCGACCTGGGCAAGTCGATGATCACGCAGGAGCCGGTGCTGCGCGAGTTCGCCGCGCTCTTTCCGGCGACGATCGAGCTGGCATTGTGCGCCATCGTGTTCGCGCTGCTGCTGGGCATTCCGGCCGGGATCATCGCCGCCGTGCGCCGCAGCTCGGTATTCGACCACGGCGTGATGGGCGTGTCGCTGACCGGCTACTCGATGCCGATCTTCTGGTGGGGGCTGCTGCTCATCCTCCTGTTTTCCGTGCAGCTCGGCTGGACGCCGGTGTCGGGCCGGATCTCCGTCCAGTACTTCATCGAGCCCGTCACCGGCTTCCTGACCATCGACTCGCTGCTGTCCGGCGAGAAGGGCGCGTTCCGCTCGACGGTGGCGCACCTGATCCTCCCGACAATCGTGCTCGGCACGCAGCCGCTCGCGATCATCGCGCGGATGACGCGCTCGGCCATGCTCGAAGTGCTGGGCGAGGATTACATCCGCACGGCGCGCGCCAAGGGCCTGTCCGCGCTGCGCGTGGTCGCCGTGCACGCGCTGCGCAACGCGCTGATCCCGGTGATCACCGTGATCGGGCTCCAGGTCGGTGTGCTGTTCACCGGCGCGATCCTCACCGAGACGATCTTCTCGTGGCCGGGAGTCGGCAAGTGGCTGATCGAGGCGATCAACCGCCGCGACTACCCGGTGCTGCAGGGCGGCGTGCTGCTGCTGGGGCTCATCGTGATGGCGGTCAACCTGCTGGTCGACGTCACGTACGGCATCATCAATCCGCGGATTCGCAGGTCGTGACCTCGGCCGCCGCCCTGCCGGAAGCCGTCACCGCGCCGCCGGGCCGTGGCGCGAGTTCTGGGGCTACTTCAGCGCCAACCACGGCGCGGTGGCCGGCCTCCTGTTCGTGATCGCGATACTGCTGGTCGCCGCGTTCGCCAACGTGCTCGCGCCGTACCCGCCGGACCTCACCGACAACGCGGTGTTCCTGAAGCCGCCGGCGTGGCAGGCGGGCGGGTCGTGGGCGTACCCGCTCGGCACCGACGCGATCGGCCGTGACATGCTCTCGCGGCTCATCTTCGGCGCCCGGCTGTCGCTGCTGATCGGCATCGCGGTCGTTGCGCTGGCGATCGTCGTCGGCATCGCGCTGGGGCTCGTCGCCGGCTTCTTCCGCGGCGTCACCGAGATCGCGATCATGCGGCTGATGGACGTGATCCTGACGCTCCCGTCGCTGCTGCTCGCCATCGTCATCGTCGCGATCCTGGGGCCGGGCCTCATGAACGCGATGCTCGCGGTGGCCGTCGTCGTGCTGCCGCACTACGTGCGGATCACCCGAGCGGCCGTTATCACCGAGACGTCGAAGGACTACGTCACTGCGGCACGCGCGTGCGGCGCCGGCCGGCTGCGGCTGATGCTCTCCGAGGTGCTGCCCAACTGCGCGGCACCGCTGATCGTGCAGGCGTCGCTCGGGGTCTCGACGGCGATCCTCGACGCGGCGGCGCTGGGCTTCCTGGGACTCGGGGCGCAGCCGCCGGCGTCCGAGTGGGGGACGATGCTCGCCGACGCGCGCGAGTTCGTGCTGCGCGCCTGGTGGGTCGTCACGTTCCCGGGCCTCATGATCCTGCTCACCGTGCTGGCGTTCAACCTGCTGGGCGACGGGCTGCGCGACGCGCTCGACCCCAAGCTGAAGCGATAGCCCAAATGGCGCTGCTGGACATAGAGGAACTGACCGTCGAGTTCCCGGCGCAGGGCGGGGCGTTGCGCGCCGTCGATGGCGTGTCGCTATCGCTGGGCGAAGGCGACGTGCTCGGCATCGTCGGCGAGTCCGGCTCCGGCAAGAGCGTGACGATGCTGGCGCTGATGGGCCTCGTGCCGTTTCCTGGCCGCGTGCGCGCGAAGAGGCTCGCGTTCGCCGGCCACGACCTGCTGCACATGTCGGCGCACGAGCGCCGGCGCGTGATCGGCCGCGACGTCGCGATGATCTTCCAGGAGCCGACGACCAGCCTGAACCCGTGCTTCACGATCGGCTTCCAGCTGACCGAGACGCTGCGACTCCACCTGGGCCTCGACCGCGCGGCGGCGCGCGCCGCGCGGCGGAGCTGCTCGATGCCGTCGGCATCCCGGCCGCGGCGAGCCGGCTCGGCGACTTCCCGCACCAGATGTCCGGCGGCATGAACCAGCGGGTGATGATCGCGATGGCGATTGCCTGCAATCCGCGGCTGCTCATCGCCGACGAGCCGACGACGGCGCTCGACGTGACCGTGCAGGCGCAGATCCTCGACCTGCTGCGCGGCCTGCAGCGCGACCGCGGCATGGCGCTCGTGCTGGTCACGCACAACATGGGCGTCGTGGCCGAGATGGCGCGCCGCGTCGCCGTCATGTACGCCGGGCAGGTGATGGAGGAGCGTGGCGCGGACGCGCTGTTCGCCGCGCCCCAGCACCCCTATGCGGCGGCGCTGCTCGCCGCCATGCCCGAGCGCCATGCGGGCGGTGCCCGGCTGGCGACGATTCCCGGCGTGGTGCCGGGCCTGCACGACCGTCCGCCCGGCTGCCTGTTCGCGCCGCGCTGCACGTACGCGACGGCAGCGTGCGCGCAGCGGCCGCGGTTGCGACCGTGGCACGACGGCGCCGTGCGCTGCCACTACCCGCTGGGCGACCCGCAGCGTGAGGCGAACATCGCGCGGGACGGCGCGCCGGTCGGAGTGGCCGGTTGAGCGAGTTCGTCGTCACCGCGACCGGCCTGACGCGCGTCTACGAGGTGCGCCGGGGCCCGCTGCGCGCGTCGGCGCAGTTGACCGCAGTCGGCGGCATCTCGTTCACGCTTGCCGCCGGCCGCACGCTCGCGGTCGTCGGCGAGTCCGGCTGCGGCAAGTCGTCGCTGGGGCGCGTGGTCTCGCTCATCGAGAAGCCGTCCGCCGGCAGCCTGCAACTGACGGGGATGGACGCGGTGGCCGCGTCGCCCGGCGAGCAGCGCACGCTGCGGCGCGCCGTGCAGATGGTGTTCCAGAATCCGTACGGGTCGCTCAACCCGCGCAAGAAGATCGGCGCCATTCTGGAGGCGCCGCTCGCGATCAACACGACGCTGCCTCCGGCGGAGCGCGAGGCGCGCGCGCGGAGGATGCTCGCGATGGTCGGGCTGCGTCCGGAGCACTTCGACCGGTACCCGCACATGTTCTCGGGCGGCCAGCGCCAGCGCATCGCCATCGCGCGGGCGCTGATGCTCGGGCCGGCGCTGGTGGTCGCCGACGAGCCGGTGTCGGCGCTCGACGTGTCGGTGCAGGCGCAGGTGCTGAACCTGCTGGCCGACCTGCAGCAGGACCTGGGCGTCGCCTACCTCTTCATCTCGCACGACCTTGCGGTCGTCCGCTACATCGCCCACGACGTGCTGGTGATGTACCTGGGCCTCGCGATGGAGCAGGGGCCGAAGGAGCGCATCTTCGTCCGGCCGCTGCACCCCTACACGCGCGCGCTGCTGGCCTCGACCCCGGCGCTGGGAGGTGTGGGCAAGGAGCGCATCGTGCTGACCGGCGAGCTGCCGTCGCCGCTCGATCCGCCGGCCGGCTGCGTCTTCTCGACCCGCTGCCCGCACGCCGACGACCGGTGCCGGGCGCAGCGGCCGGGGCTGCGCCTGCTCGACGGCCGGCAGGTCGCCTGCCATCACGCCGAGCGCCTCGCCGGACCCGTTCCGGAGGATAATGCCGGTCTGTCGCTGCACTGAGCGCAGCGTCCAGACCAGGGAGACCGCAATGAAGAACCTGAGCTCGCCGGGCGTGCGCCCGCGCGCCGTCCGCCTCGCCGTCATCGCCGCGTTCGCGCTGGCCGCGGCCGGCGCCTCCGCCAAGACCCTCGTGTTCTGCTCCGAAGGCAGCCCCGAGAACTTCTATCCCGGTGTCAACACGACCGGCACGTCGTTCGACGCCAACAGCCAGATCTACAGCCGCGTCGTCGACTTCGAGCGCGGCGGCACCAAGGTCGTGCCGGGCCTCGCGGAGTCGTGGCAAATCTCGCCCGACGGCACTGTCTACACGTTCAAGCTGCGCCGCGGTGTGAAGTGGCACAACCACCGCGCGTGGAAGCCGACGCGGGACTTCAATGCCGACGACATGATCTTCATGCTGGAGCGGCAGGGCAACGAGTCCCACCCGTACTTCAAGGTGACGAGTTCCAACCATTCCTACTACAACGACATGGGAATGGCGAAGCTGATCAAGTCGATCCAGAAGGTGGACGACTACACGGTGCGCATCACGCTCAACAAGCCGGAAGCGCCGTTCCTGTCGAACCTCGCGATGGAGTACGCGGGCGTGCAGTCGAAGGAGTACGCGGACGCGATGCTGAAGGCCGGCACCCCGGAGAAGATCGACCAGGAGCCGATCGGCACCGGGCCGTTCTACCTCGTCCAGTACCAGAAGGACGCGGTGATCCGGTACAAGGCGTTCCCGCAGTTCTGGGGCGGCAAGGCGAAGATCGACGACCTCGTGTTCGCGATCACGCCGGACGCCTCGGTGCGCTGGGCCAAGCTGCAGAAGGGCGAGTGCCACGTGATGCCGTATCCGAACCCGGCCGACCTCGACGCGATCCGCAAGGACCCGAACGTGCAGGTGCTCGAGCAGCCGGGCTTGAACGTCGGCTACCTCGCGTACAACACGACGAAGAAGCCCTTCGACGACGTGCGCGTGCGCCGCGCCGTCAACATGGCGATCAACAAGAAGGCGATCATCGACGGCGTGTACCTGACGACCGGCGTGGCCGCCAAGAACCCGATCCCGCCCACGCAGTGGTCGTACAACGACGCGATCAAGGACGACCCGTTCGACCCCGCCGCCGCGAAGAAGCTGCTGGCCGAGGCCGGCTACCCGAACGGGTTCGCGACCGACCTGTGGGCGATGCCCGTGCAGCGGCCGTACAACCCCAACGCGAAGCGCATCGCCGAGCTGATGCAGGCGGATCTCGCGAAGGTCGGCATCACCGCCGAGATCAAGAGCTTCGAGTGGGGCGAGTACCGCAAGCGCATGCAGAACGGCGAGCACCAGATGGGGATGCTCGGGTGGACCGGCGACAACGGCGACCCGGACAACTTCCTGTCCACGTTGCTTGGCTGCGAGTCGGCCAAGTCCAACGGCAGCAACGTGGCCAAGTTCTGCCATCAGCCGTACGAGGAGCTGGTGCAGAAGGCGAAGACCACGTCCGGCCAGGCCGCGCGCCAGCCGCTCTACGAGCGCGCGCAGGTGATCTTCAAGGAGCAGGCGCCGTGGTTCACGATCGCGCACGCCGTGCAGCTGAAGCCCGTGCGCAAGGAAGTGGTCGACTTCAAGCTGTCGCCGTTCGGCCGCCACACGTTCTACGGCGTCGACATCAAGGAGTGACCTGCCGCGCGCGAAGCGCGCAGGCAGGTCATCCCGGGGCGCGCGGCGCCGAGGGATCTGCTGTTCGCCGCGACGAAGCTGAAAGCAGATCCCTCCCTTCGGTCGGGATGACGCCGGCAGGCAGGAGGACCCGGGCGCCGGCGGGGCCGACCTGCCGCGCGTTGACGCGCGCGGGTCGTTTGGGCATGATCGCCCGGCGTCGCGCCCGGCCACGAGCCGCACGCGTCCCCGAACCGCCTCGTGCTCGCCTTCATCCTTCGCCGCATCGTGCAGTCCGCCCTGGTCATGGCGGTCGTCACGTTCATCGCGTTCGGCCTGTTCAACTTCACCGGCGATCCGGTCGCGTTCATGACCGGCCAGAACGCGACGACCGAGGATCGGCAGCGCCTGCGGGCGGAGCTGGGCCTCGACCAGCCGTTCTACGTGCAATTCGCGCACTTCGCGGGCAACGCGGCGCAGGGCGAATTCGGCCTGTCGCTGCGGCAGGCGCGGCCGGTGTCGGTGCTGCTCAAGGAACGCCTGCCGGCCACGCTGGAGCTCGCCGTCGCGGCGGCGCTGCTCGCGGTGCTCGTCGGCATCCCGCTCGGCGTGTACACGGCGCTGCGCCGGACGAGCTGGCTGTCCCACGTCCTGCTCGCCGGCTCCCTGCTCGGTGTCAGCCTGCCGACGTTCCTGATCGGCATCCTGTTGATCCTCGTCTTTGCCGTCCAGCTGGGCTGGCTGCCGTCGTTCGGCCGCGGCACGACGGTCGCGTTCGGCTGGTGGACGACGGGCCTTCTCACGGCGAGCGGCTGGAAGTCACTGATCCTGCCGACGATCACGCTGTCGCTGATTCAGATGACGCTGATCATGCGACTCGTGCGCTCGGAGATGCTCGAGGTGCTGCGCACCGACTACATCAAGTTCGCCCGCGCGCGCGGCCTGACCGACCGGTCGATCCACTTCGGCCATGCGCTGAAGAACACGCTGGTGCCCGTGATGACGATCATCGGACTGCAGCTGGGCGCGATCATCGCGTTCGCGATCGTCACCGAAACCGTGTTCCAGTGGCCGGGGATGGGGCTGCTGTTCATCCAGTCGGTGTACTTCGCCGACATCCCGGTGATGGCGGCCTATCTTTGCTTCATCGCGCTGGTGTTCGTCGTGATCAACCTGATCGTCGACCTCCTGTACTACGCGGTCGACCCGCGGCTGCGCATCGAACGGGTGACCACCGCGTGACACCGATTCCACCAAGAGACGCAGAGGCGCGGAGGAACGGGGCCCCGGGTTTCTCGGCGTCTCTGCGTCTCCTTGTGATGTCCACTGCCGGATGAAGCCCCAGGACTACATCGCCCGCTGGCACGACGAGCTCACGGCGATCCGCCGCGACCTGCACGCGCACCCGGAACTCGGGTTCGAGGAGCACCGGACCGCGCGCGTCGTGCACGAGCAGCTGGGGGCACTCGGGATCGAGCACCACTCGGGCATCGGCAGGACGGGCATCGTTGCGGTGATCCACGGCGCGCGCGAGGCGAGCGGGCGCGCCGTCGGCTTGCGCGCCGACATGGACGCGCTGCCGCTGCAGGAGGAGAACCACTTCGCGCACCGGTCGCGCTACGACGGCCGCATGCACGGCTGCGGGCACGACGGCCACACGACGATGCTGCTCGCCGCCGCCCGCTATCTCGCCGAGACCAGGCGCTTCGCCGGGACGGTCTACCTCATCTTCCAGCCGGGGGAGGAAGGCTATGCGGGGGCGAAGGCGATGATCGAGGACGGCCTGTTCGAGCGGTTTCCCGCCGAGCAGGTGTACGCGCTGCACAACTGGCCGGGGCTCCCGCCCGGGCAGATCGGCATCACGCCGGGTCCCGCGATGGCGGCCGCCGACCGCGTCGAGATCACGATCGACGGCAAGGGCGGCCACGGCGCGCACCCGCACGCGGCGATCGACCCGGTGCTGGTCGCCGGCCACATCATCACCGCCGCGCAGTCGCTGGTCAGCCGCAACGTGAACCCGATCGACACGGCGGTGGTGAGCCTCTGCGCGATGCACGCCGGGCATCCGGGCGCGATGAGCGTGATTCCGGCGCACGCCACGCTCGTGGGGACCGTCCGCACGTTCCGACCTGCGACCCAGGACCTGATCGAGCGCCGGCTCACCGAGCTGGTGGGCTCGATCGCCGCGGCGTTCGGCGCGCGCGCGACGCTCAGGTACGAGCGCGTCTATCCGGCGACGATCAACCACGACCGCGAGGCGATGTTCGCGGCCGACGTCGCCGAGTCGCTGGTCGGTCCCGACAACGTCGTGCGCGACCTGCCCCCGTCGATGGGCGCCGAGGACTTTTCCTTCATGCTGCAGGCGAGGCCCGGCGCGTTCGCGCGGCTGGGGCAGGGCGGCGCCGAGGGCGGCTGCTTCCTGCACAACAGCACGTACGATTTCAACGACGACGTGATCCCACTGGGCGCGGGCTACCTGGCGGCGCTGGCCGAGGCGGCGATGCCGCTGCGCGCGTGATGGCTGCGTTCGACCCCGTCCCGCACTTCCCCGCGACGTACGCGGAGGCGCGCGAGCGCTTTCTCGCCGCGGCGCGCGCGCGCGGGTTCGCTGTCGAGCGACACCTGCATCCGACGGCGCGCGGCGCGGACGGCGAGGCGCTGTCGTGCGACGTCGCGGCGGTGGGGCCGGCCGAGGCGTGCGCGGTCCTGCTGCTCACGTCGGCCACGCACGGCGTCGAGGGCTTCTGCGGGTCGGGGTGCCAGGTGGGCCTGCTGCACGACGACGCGCTGCTCGCCGACATCGCCGCCGCCGGGGCGCGGGTCGTGCTGCTGCACGCACTCAATCCGTACGGATTTTCGCACCTGCGGCGCACCAACGAGGACAACGTCGATCTCAACCGCAACTTCCGCGGGTTCGAGCCGCGGCCGCTGCCGAACCACGCCTATGCCGGCGTGCACGGCTTCCTCGTGCCTTCGACGTGGCCGCCGTCCCAGGACGACGACGCGCAGATGGGCGCGTACGTGCAGGCACACGGCGAGCGGGCGCTGCAGGCCGCGGTCAGCGGCGGGCAAAGCGAGTTCCCCGACGGACTGTTCTACGCGGGCGTGGCCCCGGCGTGGAGCAACCGGGTACTGCGCAGCGTGCTGCGCGCGCACGCGCGCGCCGCCGCCACGCTCGGCTGGATCGACTTCCACACCGGCCTCGGGCCGCGCGGCCACGGCGAGAAGATCTACGCGGGTCGCGCGGTCGCCGCCGACGTCGCGCGCGCGAAGGCGTGGTGGGGCGCGGACGTGACGTCCTTCCACGACGGCACGTCGACGTCGGCGCCGCTGACCGGCGTCACCTACAATGCCGCGTACGAAGAGTGCCCGCGGGCGGCCTACGCGGGGATCGCGCTCGAGTACGGAACGCTGCCGTTTCGCGCGGTGCTGGCCGCGCTGCGCGCCGACCAGTGGCTCGCGAACCATCCGGACGCGCCCGCGGCGCAGCGGCGCGAGATCAAGCGCGCGATCCGCGACGCGTTCTATCAGGATGCCGACGACTGGAAGGCGGCCGTGTACTTGCAGGCGCGCGACGCCGTGCGTGCGGCGCTCGCCGGGCTGCGGCACCAGCACGACGAGCTCGCCGGCGCGAGCGTGCCGCGATGACCGGCGCCGCGTCCGAACTGCTCGCCGCGCCGTCGTGGAAGGCGCGGCTCGCTGCCGCGTGGGACGGCGACGTCGCGTACAGCTTCCGGCACTCGCCGGTGGCGATGGCGTCGTTCGCCGTGTTCGCCGTCTGCGTGCTGGCCGCGCTGTTCGCACCGTGGGTCGCGCCGCACAACCCGTTCGACCTCAAGACGCTCAACCTGTCCGACTCGCGGCTGCCGCCGGCGTGGATCGACGGCGGGCGTGCGATGTTCCTGCTCGGCACCGACGACCAGGGCCGCGACGTGCTGTCGGCGATCGTGTTCGGCGCCCGCATCTCGCTGCTCGTCGGGCTGGCCTCGGTGGCCTTCGCCCTGGTCCTCGGCGTGGCGCTGGGTCTGCTGGCCGGATACGCGGGCGGCAGGACCGACGCGCTCATCATGCGGGTGGCCGACGTGCAGCTGTCGTTTCCCGCGATCCTGATCGCGCTGCTGATCGACGGCGTGGCGCGGGTGGCGCTGCCGCGCGACGCGCACGACCAGGTGGCGCTCTACGTGCTGGTGCTGGCGATCGGCCTGTCCAACTGGGTGCAGTACGCGCGGACCGTGCGCGGCTCGACGATGGTGGAGAAGAACAAGGAGTACATTCAGGCGGCGCGGGTGATCGGCGTCGCGCCGCTGCCGATCATGGCGCGCCACCTGCTGCCCAACGTGCTGGGTCCGGTGCTCGTGCTGGCGACGATCAACATCGCCACGGCGATCCTGACCGAAGCCACGCTGTCGTTCCTCGGCGTGGGCGTGCCGCCGACGGAACCGTCGCTGGGCACGCTGATCCGGATCGGCAACGAATTTTTGTTCTCCGGCGAATGGTGGATTACGATCTTTCCCGGCGCTGCGCTGGTGATCCTCGTGCTGTCGATCAACCTGCTCGGCGACTGGCTGCGCGACGCCTTGAACCCGAGGCTGCGCTGATGGCATACCCGCGCCGTGCGCCTGTTGGACCATGCGCGCGGGCGACCTGGACGCGTGGCGCTTCGCCGCCACGGGGACCTGCGGATCCCGTGCTCCGCCGTGGAATGCAACAGGAGTCGACGATATGCGCAAGCTGACATGGCTGTTCCTTCCCACCCTGCTCGCGCCGACGCTGCTGACCGGCTGCGCGACGTGGGGCCCGACATGGAGCGAACTCACCGGGGCGCGGTACAACGTGACGATCCCCAACCGCCGGCCGGCGATCATCGACCGCGTCGACGACCGCGGCGCGTTTCCCAATCCGAACCTCATCCGCGTCGAACCGGGCGAGCGCCGGCTCGTCGTGCAGGGTCCGGCACCGGGCTGGGCCGGCGGTCCGCCGCTGCACGTGATGATGCTCAACGTCGAGCCGTGCAAGCGCTACTACATCAACGCGCAGTTCGAGAACACGATCACGCAGGCGTGGACGCCGGTCGTCGACTTCGTCGAGCCGATCGCCGGATGCCAGCTGCCGGGCGCGAAGTAGCCGCGCCGGCGCCGGAGGCGCCGGTGCTGGCGGTGGCGGGCCTGCGCGTCGAGTTCCCGACGCGACGGGGCACGCTCGTCGCCGTGCACGACGTCTCGCTGACGATCGCGCCTGGCGAGGTGCTGGGCGTGGTCGGCGAGTCGGGTGCGGGCAAGTCGCTGACCGGCGCGGCGATCATCGGCCTCATCGACCCGCCCGGACGCATCGCGGCCGGCGAGATCCGGCTGGCCGGCCGCCGCATCGACAACCTGCCGTACGAGGCGATGCGCGCGGTGCGCGGGCGCGAGATCGGCGCCGTGTTCCAGGATCCGCTGACGTCGCTCAATCCGCTCTACACGGTCGGCCGGCAGTTGGTCGAGACGATCCGCACGCACCTGCCGCTGGCGGAAGGACAGGCGCGCAGCCGCGCGATCGCGCTGCTCGAGGAGGTCGGCATCCCGGCGGCGGCGCGCCGCATCGACCACTATCCGCACCAGTTCTCCGGCGGGATGCGCCAGCGCGTGGTGATCGCGCTGGCGCTCGCCGCCAATCCGCGCCTCATCGTCGCCGACGAGCCGACGACGGCGCTCGACGTGTCGATCCAGGCGCAGATCATCCAGCTTTTGAAGCGGCTGTGCCGCGAGCACGGCACCGCCGTGATGCTCGTCACGCACGACATGGGCGTGATCGCCGAGACGGCCGACCGCGTGGCGGTCATGTACGCCGGGCGCATCGTCGAGGTGGGGCCGGTCGATGCCGTCATCCACCGGCCGCAGCACCCGTACACGGTCGGGCTGATGGGGTCGATTCCGTCGATCGTCGACGAGCGCCCCCGGCTGGCGCAGATCGATGGATCCATGCCGCGGCTGACCGCCATCCCGCCCGGCTGCGCGTTCCACCCGCGCTGCCCGCAGGCGTTCGACCGCTGCCGGCGCGAGCTGCCGGACCTGATGCCGGCCGGCGCCACCCGCGCTGCCTGCTGGCTGCGCGCCGGCGATGCGCCATGATGGTCGAGGCACGACCTTGAACCACTGCGGGCACGGCGAACACGAGGCGGGCAGCGTGGATCGAAATTCCCGCTCCCGGCGGCTTTACGCTGTGCCTTCTGCGTCCTCCGCGGTTCGGGAATGCAACCCCGCACGATGACCGCCGACCTCCTCACGCTGGCGGGCGTGACCCGCTACTTCGACGTGTCGCCGCCGTGGCTGAACCGTGTGCTGGAGCGCCGTGGCCGCGTGATCCTCAAGGCGGTGGACGGCGTCGACCTCGCAATCCGCAAGGGCGAGACCCTCGGCCTCGTCGGCGAATCCGGCTGCGGCAAATCGACCGTCGCGCGGCTGATTGTGGGGCTGTACGCGCCGACGCACGGCACGATTGCCTACGACGGCGTCGCCATCGCGGGCGAGGGCGCCACCACCGATGCGCGCGCGCTGCGGCAGGCGCGGCGGGGCATGCAGATGATCTTTCAGGACCCGTACGCGAGCCTGAATCCGCGCTGGCGCGTCGCCGACATCGTGGCCGAGCCGATCGTCAGCCAGGCGCCGCGCACCGGGCGGGCGGAAGTCGCCGCGCGGGTGGCGGCGCTGCTGGACCAGGTGGGGCTCGCGGCGGCCGATGGCGCCAAGTACCCGCACCAGTTCTCGGGCGGCCAGCGGCAGCGGATCTCGATCGCGCGCGCTGTCCACGCAGCCGTCGTTCCTCGTCTGCGACGAGCCGACGTCGGCGCTCGACGTTTCCGTGCAGGCGCAGGTGCTGAACCTGATGCGCGACCTGCAGCGACGGATGGCGCTCACGTATCTGTTCATCTCGCACAACCTCGCCGTGGTCCACCACATCGCCGACCGGGTCGGCGTCATGTACCTGGGCCGCATCGTGGAACTCGCACCGACGCGCGAGCTGTTCGCGAGCCCGCAGCACCCGTACACGCGGATGCTGCTCGATGCCGTGCCCGACCTCGAGATGTCGGGCGAGGCGCGCATCGCCGTGGCCGGCGAGGTGCCCAACCCGCTCGATCCGCCGTCCGGCTGCACGTTCCATCCGCGCTGCCCGCATGCGGACGCGCGCTGTCGCAGCGAGAGCCCGGCGCTGCGTCCGGCCGGCGACGGCCGGCAGGGCGCGGTCGCCTGCCATGCGGCTGCGGAGGGCCGGCTGCCGCCCCGCGCGGTCCCGCTCGCCGCGCAGTGACGCGCGGCCGGGTCGGCCGCCGAATCCGCTATAATTCCGCGCTTTGACGCGGCCGCCACGACGCCTCGCGCGCATACACAATTTCGCGCCGGCGTCGCTGCGGCCGGCGTCCTCCGCCCCTTCGCGACGTCCTCCCGTGCGCCTCACGCAGATCAAGCTCGCCGGCTTCAAGTCGTTCGTCGATCCGACGACGATCGCCACCCCCGGACAACTGGTCGGCATCGTCGGCCCCAACGGCTGCGGCAAGTCCAACGTCATCGACGCCGTCCGCTGGGTGCTGGGCGAGTCGAAGGCCTCCGCGCTGCGCGGCGAGTCGATGCAGGACGTCATCTTCAACGGCGCCGGCGAGCGCAAGCCCGTGGGCCGTGCGTCGGTCGAGCTCCACTTCGACAACAGTCTCGGCCGCATCGGCGGCCAGTGGGGCCAGTACGCCGAGATCTCGATCAAGCGCGTGCTGACGCGCGACGGCGACTCGACGTACTACATCAACAACATTCCGGTCCGGCGCCGCGACATCCACGACCTCTTCCTTGGCACCGGCCTGGGCCCCCGCGCCTACGCGATCATCGAGCAGGGGATGATCTCGCGCGTCATCGAGGCGAAGCCCGAGGAGTTGCGGATCTTCCTCGAAGAAGCGGCGGGCGTGTCCAAGTACAAGGAGCGCCGCAAGGAGACCGAGGGGCGGCTCGCCGACACGCGCGAGAACCTGGCGCGGGTCGAGGACATCCGGACCGAGCTCGGGAACCAGCTGACGCACCTCGAAGGGCAGGCGCAGGTGGCCACCCAGTACCGCGAGCTCGAGGCGCGTCTGAAGTCCTCGCAGCACATGCTCTGGTACGCGAAGCAGCAGGATGCGGCGCGGTCGCGCGAGCGGTGCGCGGCCGAGATCGCGACGCTGACCGTCGCGCTGGAGTCGGTGCAGGCCGAGCTGCGCGCCGCCGAGGCGCGGCTCGAATCGCTGCGCGCCGAGCACTACACGGCCGGCGACGCGCTGCACGACCGGCAGGGCGCCTTCTACGCCGCCAACGCCGAAGTCACGCGGCTCGAGCAGCAGATCGCGTTCGCGCGCGAGTCCGAGACGCGGATCACGCAGCAGGTCGCGCAGCTCACCGAGGCGCTCGGCGCCATCGCCGGCCAGGAGGCGGCGCTCGCCGCGGACCGCACGGCCGCCGACGCCGCGCTCGCGGGGGCGCTCGTCGCGCGCGAAACGGCGAGCGCGGACGAGGCCGCGGCGCAGACCGCACTGCCGGCGCTGGAGGCGGACGTCGCGGCCGCCGGTGCGGCACTGGCCGAGCGCCAGCAGGAAATCGCCCAGACCGAGCAGGGACTGCGCGTCGCCGAGACCCGGCGCGACAGCGCGGCGCAGGCGCTCGGGCAGCTCGAGGAGCGACGCGAGCGGCTCGCGCAGGAGCTGGCCGATACGGCGCCCGCCGCGACCGATTCGGTGCGCGACGTCGAGGACCAGCTGGCGCAGGAGAACGCGGACCTCGCCGGCAAGCAGGCGGGGCTCGCCGCGCTGCGGACGCGCGTCGAGGCACTGCAGGGCGAACAGCGCGCGACCGCCGACGCCTGGGAGCGCGAGAGCAAGCGGCTGGCCGACCTCGAAGCCCGGCAACAGGCGCTCGCCGCGCTGCAGGACAGGATCGGTCACGGCGCCGACATCGACGGCTGGCTCGATGCGCACGGCCTCGTCCGCGCGCGCCGGCTGTGGCAGCTCGTCGACATCGACGCGGGCTGGGAGGACGCGCTGGAGGCGGTGCTGCGCGAGCGGCTGTCGGGGCTCGAGCTCGCGCACCTCGACGACGCGGCCGGGTGGCTCGCCGGCGGGTCGCCACCGCCGCGCCGGATCGCCGCGTACGCGCTGGCGGCCGCCCGCCACGGCCCCGACGCGCCGCACGATGCGCTGCTGTCGAAGGTGCGCTTCAAGCAACCGGACGTCGCCCGGGTGCTGGTCGACGGCCTGGCCGGCGTGCGCTGCCGGCCGGACCTCGCGACCGCGCTCGCGGAGCGCGGGGCGCTCGCCGTCGGCGAAGCGTTCGTCACGCCCGGCGGGCACCTCGTTTCGGCGCAAGGCGTGGCGTTCTTCGCGCCGGACAGCGAGCTGCACGGCGTGCTCGCGCGGCAGCGCGAGCTGGAAGAGCTCGACGGCGCGATCGCCACCGCGCGCGCAAGCGCCGGCGAGGCCCGCGCCCGGCGCGACACGGTCGACGCCGAGCTTACCGTGGCGCAGCAGACCTATCACTCCGAAGGCCTCGCGGTGTCGTCGCAGCAGCGGCGCGTGCACGACCTCGAACTGGAACTGGTCCAGTTGCAGCAGGCGGCCGAGGCGGCCGCGAAGCGGCGCGCGCAGGTCACCGAGGAACTGGCCGACGTCGACGCGAAGCGCGCCGAATTCGCCCGGCAGCGCGACACGATCGTGGCCGAGATCGCCGACCTGCAGTCGCGGCTGCACGACGAACTCGCCCGGCGCGAGGCAGCGCGGCACGCACGCAACGAAGCGGAGGTCGCGCTGGCGCGCGGCCGCGAGCGTGTGCGCGTGGCCGAGCGTACGACGCAGGAGGCGGGCTTCGCCGAACGCAGCTGCCGCGACCGGCTGGCCGAGCTCGAGCGGCGCCGCGAAGGGCTCGTCGCGCAGGGCGCGCAGCAGCAGGCGCTGCTCGCGCAGCTGACGAGCGAGCGGGCGGCGATCGACTGGACGCCGGTGGAAGCCGCGCTCACGCAGCAGCTCGCCGCGCGCGGCGAGGCGGAGCAGGCGCTCGCGGCTGCGCGCGACCGCCTCGAGGCGCTGGGCGCGCAGTTGCGCGCCGGCGAGGAGGCGCGCCTCGCGGCCGAGCAGAAGCAGGAGCCGGCGCGCGCGAAGATCCTCGACATGCAGCTCAAGGAACAGGCGGCGCAACTGGCCGAGCAGCAGTTCACCGAGCAGCTCGCCGAGGCGCACGCCGACGTCGCGGCGCTGCCCGACGCGCTGAAGGCCTGGGGGAGCGCGCGCACGCTGCCGGGCGAGATCGAGCGGATCACCGCGGCGATCGCCGAGCTGGGCGCCGTGAACCTGGCCGCGCTGGACGAGCTCGCGCAGGCCCGCGAACGCAAGGAGTACCTCGACCGGCAGGCGGCCGACCTGACCGAGGCGATGACCACGCTGGAAACCGCGATCCGGCAGATCGACCGCGAGTCGCGCGAACTGCTGCAGCAGACGTTCGAGGCGGTCAACGCCAACTTCGCGAAGCTCTTTCCCGCGCTCTTCGGCGGCGGCCAGGCGCGCCTCGTGCTGACCGGAGAGGAGATCCTCGACTCCGGTGTCGCCGTCGTCGCGCAGCCGCCGGGCAAGCGCAACACGTCGATCCACCTGCTGTCCGGCGGCGAGAAGGCGCTGACCGCGATCTCGCTCGTGTTCGCGCTGTTCCAGTTGAACCCGGCGCCGTTCTGCCTGCTGGACGAGGTCGACGCGCCGCTCGACGACCCCAACACCGACCGCTTCTGCACGATGGTCCGGCAGATGTCGGCGGACACGCAGTTCCTGTTCATCTCGCACAACAAGATCACGATGGAGATGGCGAACCAGCTGGTCGGCATCACGATGCCCGAGCCCGGCGCATCGCGCGTCGTCGCCGTCGACATCGCCGAGGCGCTTTCGCTGGCCGAGGCCTGAGCCCGACGGGCCGCCCCGAGGGCGAATACCGGAGCGCGCAGCGCGAAGGTACTCCAGTGAGCGCGGCCGCCTATCGGCAGCCTTCGCGCTATACTCGGGGCCTATCCATGCACCCCCGGAAGCCCACGTGCCGTTGTCGATGAGTCCGCTGCAACTGGGCCTCATCGTCGGCGGCATCCTGCTGGTCGTCGGCGTCCTCGTCTACAACTGGTGGCAGGAGCGCCGTGTGCGCCGGCGCATCGTCGCGACGTTCGGCGGCGCGAAGGCCGCGGCGGCGAAGGCACCCGAGGCCCCGGCCGGCGGACGCGTCGAGCCGACGCTGCGCACCGACGGGGCCGCAGCGGGCGGCGCGCCGGGCGCGCTGCCGGCGGGCGCGGCGCCGGCCTTTCGCCCGGCCGCCGGCGACGAGAGTGCGCCGCCGTTCGCGGTGCCGATGGACGTCGTTCCGCAGCCGCCGGCCGACGAGGCCCCGGCGCCGGCGGAGCCGCCGACTGCGATCGCGCGCGGCGGCGGCACCCCGGGCAGTTCGCTGCGCGAGCCCGATCCGGAGATCGAGTGCGTCATCACGCTGCAGCCGGCGAAGCCCGTCGGCGTCGGCTCGCTGGCGGCCGGCCTGCACGCGCGCATGGGCAAGCGGCTGCGCTGGTTCGGACGGACGCAGCCGGACGCGGCGTGGCAGGCGCTCGCCTCCGACACGCGCGGCGAGTTCGTCGAGGTCGCCGCGTGCCTGCTGCTCGCCGACCGCAATGGCGCCGCCAGCCGCGCACAGCTCGACACGTTCGTCCGCGTCATCGGCGAGCTGGCGCCGCTGCTGCCGGCGGCGATGTCGGTGCCCGACGCCGGCGCCGAGACCGGGCGCGCCGAAGCGCTCGACCGGCTCTGCGCTGACGTCGACGTGCAGATCGGCCTGACCGTCGTCAAGCAGGATGCGGCCAGCATCCCGGGCACCAAGCTGCGCGGGATCGCGGAGGCCGCGGGCTTCCGCCTGGCGTCCGGCGGGCGCTTCGAGCTCGTGCAGGAGGACACCGGCGCCGTGCTCTACACGCTGCAGAACCTGCGCAACGAGCCGTTCACCGTCGACACGCTGCGGCTGTCCGCGACCAACGGCGTCGTGCTGGTGCTCGACGTGCCGCGCGTGGCCGACCCGGCGCGCGCGTTCGACCAGATGAAGCTCGCGGCGCGGCGCCTCGCGCAGACGCTCGGCGCCGAGCTGGTCGACGACAACCGCCGCCTGCTCGACGACGCCGCGCTGGCGGCGATCCGCCGCCAGGTCGAGGCGGCCGCAACGGCGTTGCGGGAGTGCGGGATCGAGCCCGGGAGCCCGCGCGCACTCGCGCTGTTCGGCGCCTGAGGTCCGGCCGTTGGCGACGACCGCGGACGCGAAGGTTCCGGCGGCGGCATCCCGGCGCGCCGCGCAACTGCGGGCGGAGATCGCCCAGCACGACCGCCGCTACTACGAACTCGATGCGCCGACGATCAGCGACGCCGAGTACGACGCACTGTTCCGCGAGTTGCAGGCGCTCGAAGTGGCGCACCCCTCGCTGCGCGCGGCCGATTCGCCGACGCAGCGCGTCGGCGGCGGGCGTGCGGCCGAGTTCGCGCCGGTCGCGCATCGCGTGCCGATGCTGTCGATCCGGACCGAGACCGACACCACGGCCGGCGCCGCGGCGGAGTTCGACGCGCGCATCCGCCGGGAGCTCGAGCTGCCGGCAGACGCGCCGGCGGTCGTGTACATGGCCGAGCTCAAGTTCGACGGCCTCGCGATCAGCCTGCGCTATGAAGGCGGGGCACTCGGGGTGGCGGCCACCCGCGGTGACGGCGAAACCGGCGAGGACGTGACCGCCAACGTGCGCCGGATTCCGGAGATTCCGGCGAAGCTCGCCGGCCGGCCGCCGCGGGTGCTCGAGGTCCGCGGCGAGGTCTACATGACCCGCGCCGACTTCGCTGCGCTGAACGAGCGCCAGCGGGCCGCGGGAGCGCGGCTGTTCGTCAATCCGCGCAACACGGCCGCCGGCGCCGTGCGCCAGCTCGATCCCGCCATCACGGGAGAGCGTCCGCTGCACTTCTTCGCGTACGGCATCGGCGAGGCCGAAGGCTGGGAGCCGCCGGCAACGCAGAGCGCACTGCTGCGCGCGCTGGAGGGATTCGGCCTGCCGGTGTGCGCGGACCGCCGCCTCGCGCACGGCGCGGCGGAACTGGCCGCGTTCTACGAGCAGGTGCGCGCGCGCCGCGCCCTGCTGCCGTTCGAGATCGACGGCGTCGTCTACAAGGTCGACGACCTGGCACTGCAGCGGCAACTGGGATTCCGGACCCGCGAGCCGCGGTGGGCGGTCGCGCACAAGTTCCCGCCGGAGGAGATGCCGACCGAGCTGCTCGCCATCGACGTGCAGGTCGGCCGCACCGGCGCGATCACGCCGGTGGCGCGGCTCGCCCCGGTGTTCGTCGGTGGCACGACCGTCACCAACGTCACGCTGCACAACGAGGACGAGATCCGCCGGCGCGACCTGCACATCGGCGACACCGTGATCGTCCGCCGCGCCGGCGACGTCATCCCGCAGGTCGTGGCGGTGGTCGTCGCGAAGCGGCCGCCGCACGCGCGGCGCTTCGTCATGCCCACGCAGTGCCCGGAGTGCGGGTCGGCGATCGCGCGCCTGCCGGGCGAGGTCGTGGCGCGCTGCACGGGCGGGCTCGTCTGCCCGGCGCAGCGCAAGCAGGCGCTGCTGCACTTCGCCGGGCGGCGCGCGCTCGACATCGAGGGACTGGGCGACAAGCTCGTCGACCAGCTGGTCGACGGCGGCCTCGTCCACACGGCGGCCGACGTCTACCGGCTCGAGCTGCCGCAGCTCGCGGCGCTGGAGCGCATGGGCGAAAGGAGCGCCGCCAACGTGCTCGCGGCGATCGCGAAGAGCAGGCGCACGACGCTGCCCCGGTTCGTGTTCGCGCTCGGCATCCGCCACGTCGGCGAGGCGACCGCGAAGGACCTCGCGCAGCACTTCGGCTCGCTCGCCGCGCTGATGGACGCCGACGAGGCGGCGCTCGCCGAGGTGCACGACGTCGGGCCGGTGGTCGCCGCGGCGGTCGCGCGCTTCTTCGCCGAGCCGCACAATCGCGAGGTCATCGCCGCGCTGCGGGCCGCCGGCGTACACTGGACCGAGGGCGCGCCCGCGCGCCGCGCCGGCGGCAGGCTCGCCGGCCTCACGTTCGTGCTGACCGGCACGCTCCCGACGCTGACGCGTGACGGCGCCCGGGCGCTGATCGAGGAGGCCGGCGGCAAGGTCGCCGGCAGCGTGTCGAAGAACACCGACTACGTCGTCGCCGGCGCAGATGCCGGCGGCAAGCTCGCGAAGGCCGAGGCGCTCGGCGTCGCGATCCTCGACGAAGCGGGCTTTCGTCGCCTCGTCGACCAGCGCCGCGCACCGGATGCCGAGACATGAAGAAGATCACCAAGGCCGTGTTCCCCGTCGCCGGGCTCGGCAGCCGCTTCCTCCCCGTCACCAAGGCGAGCCCGAAGGAGATGCTGCCGGTCGTCGACAAGCCGCTGATCCAGTACGCGGTGGAGGAGGCCGCCGCCGCCGGCATCACCGACATGATCTTCATCACCGGCCGCAACAAGCGCGCGATCGAGGATCACTTCGACAAGGCGTACGAGCTCGAGACCGAGCTCGCGCTGCGCAACAAGACATCGCTGCTGGAATCGGTGCAGGCGGCGACCCCGCCCGGCATCAATTGCATCTACATCCGACAGTCGGAGCCGCTGGGGCTGGGGCACGCGGTGCTGTGCGCGGCGCCGGTCGTCGGCGACGAGCCGTTCGCCGTCATCCTCGCCGACGATCTGATCGACGCCCGGGTCCCGGTCATGAAGCAGATGGTCGAGGTCGCCACGCGCGAGGACGCCTCCACGATCGGCGTCATGGAGGTGCCGGCCGAAGATATCGGCAGCTGGGGCATCGTCGAGACCGCCGGTGGCGCCGGCGATGCGCGTGTCGCGCCGATCGTGCGGATGGTCGAGAAGCCGCAGCCGGGCACCACGCCGTCGACGCTCGCGGTCGTCGGCCGCTACGTGCTGTCGCCGCGGATCTTCGGTCACCTGCGCGCGATCCGTCCCGGCGCCGGCGGCGAGATCCAGCTGACCGATGGCATCGCGCGTTTGCTCGGCGAGGAACGCGTCGTCGCGTACCGGTTCGACGGTCGCCGCTACGACTGCGGCCGCAAGCTGGGCTATCTCGAGGCGACGGTGGACTTCGGATTGAAGCACCCCGAGGCGGGCGCAGGCTTCGCCCGCTTCCTCGCCGGGCGCGATCTCCCCCGATGACCCTCAACGAGCTTCGCTACCTCGTCGCTGTCGCGCAGGAGCGCAACTTCGGCCGCGCCGCGCAGAAGTGCTTCGTCAGCCAGCCGGCGCTGTCGGTCGCCGTCCAGAAGCTCGAGGAGGAGCTCGGCACGCAGGTGTTCGAGCGCGGCAAGACCGAGGTGACGGTGACGCCGGTCGGCGAGCGCATCGTCGAGCAGGCGCAGCGCGTGCTGGAGGAGACCTCGCGCATCCGCGAGATCGCGCAGGCCGGCCGCAACCAGCTGACCGGCGCGCTGAAGCTCGGCGTGATCTTCACCGTCGCCCCCTACCTGCTGCCCGACCTCATTCCGGCGCTGCACGTGCGGGCGCCGCAGATGCCGCTCGACATCGAGGAGAACCTGACCGAGAACCTCGAGGCGGGCTTGAAGTCCGGCCGCCTCGACGCGGTGATCGTCGCGCTGCCGTTCGCCCCGCCCGGCGTCGTCGCCGAGTTCCTGTACGAGGAGCCGTTCCAGGTCGTCGTGCCGTCGTCGCACAAGTGGGCGAAGCGCAAGTCGGTGCAGCCCGGCGAGCTCGCCAGCGAGAACACGATCCTGCTGTCGGTCGGCCACTGCTTCCGCGACCAGGTGCTCGAATCCTGCCCGGAACTGAACCGCGCCGACGCGCACGTGCCGCGGACCAACTCGCTGGAGACCGTCCGCAACATGGTGGCCTCCGGGCTCGGCATCTCCGTGCTGCCGCGCGACGCGCTGACACCGAAGTACGGGAGCCGGCTGGTGGTGCCGGTGCCATTCACGCGGCCCGCACCGTCGCGGCGCGTGGCGCTCGCGTTCCGGCGCAGCTTTCCGCGCCCGGCCGCGATCGCGGCACTGCGCGACGCGGTCGCCGCGTGCCGGGGCGTCAAGGAACCGCTGAAGGCGCTGGCGAAGTCGCCCGCGAAGTCGCCCGCGTAGCGCGCCCGCGGCGGCGGGCTGCGCAAGACCCCGGAACTTGCGCGGGTCATCCTGCGCGTCGCCGTCCGCTTGTGTATCGTTGTCCCTGTTCGACCCAGACTGGAGCGCTCGATGATTGCGGATCTGAAAGACAAAGCCGTGCTGATCACCGGCGCGTCGACCGGCATTGGCGCCTCTGCCGCGCGCGCGTTCGCGCGGCAGGGCAGCCACGTCGCGATTCACTACAACGCGAGCCGCGAGGCGGCGCTGGAGGTCGCGGGCGAGGTGAAGGCGGCTGGCGTCAAGGCGGTCGTGGTCGGCGGCGACGTGACCGTCGAGGCCGACGTGAAGCGGATCGTCGCCGAGACGCTCGCCGCCTTCGGCCGCATCGACGTGCTGATCAACAACGCCGGCGGCATGCTCGGCCGGGTCCGGATCGAGGACTACACGGTCGAGCACGTCAACCGCGTGCTGGCGCTCAACTGCACGCAGGTCGCCGTGTTCATGCGCGAGGTGATTCCCGGGATGCGCCGGCAGCGCTCGGGCAACGTCATCAACGTGACGTCGATCGCGGCCCGTCACGGCGGCGGCGGCGGGGCGATCCTCTACGCCGGCGCCAAGGGCTTCGTGTCGACCGTCACGCACGGCTGGGCGAAGGAGGTGGTCGGCGACGGCATCCGCGTCAACGCGGTCTCGCCCGGCGTGATCGCGACCCCGTTCCACGACCGCTACTCGACCGCCGAGCAGATCAAGGCGATGCAGGCGACGATCCCGATGAACCGCATCGGCAGCGCCGACGAGTGCGCCGGCACCTTCCTCTACCTCGCGTCCGACGCGCTGTCGGGCTACGTCACCGGGCAGGTGATCGAGGTGAACGGCGGGCAGCTGATGCCATAAGGGTCAGACCCTTGGCGGCCGTAAGGGCCAGACCCTTGGCGGCCTGGCTGCGGCGCCGCCGTGCCAAGCCTGCGTGCCGCTTCGTTGCCGCACGATAAGGGTCTGACCCTTGCAGAGGTTCAGACCCCTATCCCGCGGCAACGCGGCCGTCGCGCCAATCGGACCCGCTATTGCCCTAGCGTGGCGGCAAAGCGTCTGACCCTTCCAGGTCGCCCAGCGAGCCCAGCACGTGATCCGGCCACGGCCCGTGCCGGTCGATCGGCGCGCCCGTCCGGTTGATCCAGAACGACGTGAAACCGTACGCCTTCGCGCCGATCGCGTCCCAGCAGTTCGACGAGACGAACCCGATGCGCGCGGGCGGCAGGGCCAGGCGCTGCGCCGCCAGCGCGTAGACCTGCGGTGCCGGCTTGTAGACGCCGACCGCGTCGACCGACAGCACGCCGTCGATCAGCGCCTCCATCCCGTTGTGCCGCACCAGCGGGGTCAGGCCGGCCAGCGTGCCGTTCGACAGGATCCAGCGCGGCCGGGGCGCCAGCGCGGCCAGCGTCGCGTGCGCGTCGGGGAACGCGTCGAGCGTCAGGTAGGCCGCCGCGAGCCGTGCGCGGTCCCCCTCGTCGAGCGGCAGCACGAGGGCGGCGATCGCGTAGTCGAGCGCCTCCGCGGTGACCTGCGCGAAGTCCTCGCGCACGAATCCGTCGCCCGCCATCAGCGACTGCAGCCACGTGTACTCGAGCTGCTTGGCCCGCCACGTCCGCGACAGCTCCGCACCGCGGCCGGGCGCCAGCGCCTCCGCGAGCGTGGTTACCGAGTGGACGTCGAACAGCGTGCCGTAGGCGTCGAAGACGAAGGCATCGAGCGGCTTGCGGGCGGTCTTGGGCATCTTCGGCTCCCGATCGGGAAAGCGGCGCGGTCGCGGCCGCGGCCGGCAAAAAAAGAGGGGTTACACTTGCGCGTAACCCCTTGGTTCAGTGTGGTGGGCATTGCTGGGTTCGAACCAGCGACCCCTCCCGTGTGAGGGGAGTGCTCTACCGCTGAGCTAAACGCCCCGCGAACCCAGACAGGAGCGTCGATTTAACCATACCCACCGGACGAGGGCAAACCGGATTTTCCGGTGGTCGGGATTCGCGCCCGAATGTACGCCCCAACTTGGTGCGTCGATGATCCGAAACGGGGAGCGGTCGTGCCCCACGAGCGGGCAAGCTCTGCTCAAGTACCTGAACCATAGCTGTTTTTTCAAGTGGCCCGCCGGTTGCTAGCCACTATCCGAACAACCAAAACCACGCCGGATGTCCGCCGCCGCCTACGATGAAATGACCGCCGCCGACGGCGCGATCCGCCCGCACTACCGGGCCTTCGCGGACTGGCTGGAACGCACCGACAAGGCGCGCATCGCGCAGAAGCGCGACGAGGCCGAGCGCGCGTTCCACCGTGTAGGCATCACGTTCGCCGTGTATGGCGAGGACGCCGGGACCGAGCGGCTGATTCCGTTCGACCTCGTGCCGCGGATCATTTCCGCCGACGAGTGGGCGCTGCTGGAGCGCGGGCTGAAGCAGCGCGTCCGTGCCCTCAACCTGTTCCTCGCCGACGTCTACCACGACCAGCGGATCCTCAAGGCGGGCGCGATCCCGGCCGACCGCGTGCTCGGCAACGCGCAGTACCGCCGCGAAATGGCGGGCGTGGACGTGCCCGGTGGCATCTACGCGCACATCGCCGGCGTCGACATCGTGCGCGCCGGCGCGGGCGAGTACTACGTGCTGGAGGACAACCTGCGGGTCCCGTCGGGCGTGTCGTACATGCTCGAGAACCGCAAGATGATGATGCGGCTGTTTCCCGAACTGTTCGCCACGCGCTCGATCCTGCCGGTCCACCACTACCCGGACCTGCTGCTCGAAAACCTGCGCGCCGTGGGACCCAAGGGGGAGGAGAGCCCGACCGTCGCGGTGCTCACCCCCGGCGCGTACAACTCGGCGTACTTCGAGCACGCGTTCCTCGCCCAGCAGATGGGGGTGGACCTGGTCGAGGGGCCGGATCTCATGGTCCAGAACGACACCGTCTACATGCGCACGACGCGCGGGCCCCGCCGCGTGCACGTGATCTACCGGCGGGTCGACGACGACTTCCTCGATCCGCTCGCGTTCCGCCGCGACTCGATGCTCGGCGTGCCTGGACTCTTCGCCGCCTACCGCGCCGGCCGGGTGACGCTCGCCAACGCGATCGGCACCGGGGTGGCCGACGACAAGTCGATCTACCCGTACGTCCCGGACATGATCCGCTACTACCTCGCCGAGGAGCCGATTCTCAACAATGTCCCGACGTACATGCTGTACAAGCCGCAGGACCGCGACTACGCGCTCGCCCATCTGTCCGACCTGGTGGTCAAGGAGGTGCACGGCGCCGGCGGCTACGGGATGCTGGTGGGGCCGACGTCGACCGCCGAGGAGCGCGAGGCGTTTCGCGCCCGGATCCTGGCCGCGCCCGACAAGTACATCGCCCAGCCCACGCTCGCGCTGTCGACCTGCCCGACGTTCGTCGGCGCCGGCGTCGCGCCGCGGCACATCGACCTGCGGCCGTACGTGCTGTCCGGCGCCGACATCGATCTCGTGCCCGGCGGCCTCACCCGCGTCGCGCTGCGCGAGGGGTCGCTGGTGGTCAACTCGTCGCAGGGCGGGGGGACCAAGGACACGTGGGTGCTGGCGTGATGCGGGGTCGCCGATGACCGCGATGCTCTCCCGCCATGCGAACGAGTTGTTCTGGATGGCGCGCCACATCGAGCGCGCCGAGAACACGGCGCGGCTGCTCGACGTCACCTACCGGACGTCGCTGCTGCCGTACGAGCCGCAGGAGCCCGGGCTCGCCTGGGCGGAGCCGTGGGCGGTGCCGCTGATCGCCACCGGCGGCGCGACCGCCTTCTACCAGGCTTACCCGCAGTTGTCCGCCGAGAACGTGCTGCGCTTCATGACGCTCGACGCCGGCAACGCGTCGTCGATACTGTGCTGCCTGCGCGCCGCGCGCGAATCGGCGCGGGCCGTCCGCGGCGCCATCACGTCCGAGATGTACGAGGACCTGAACAGCGCGTGGCTGGAGATGCGCGGCTACGACTACCGGCGCATCCAGGCGATGGGCGTGTCCGAGTTCCTCGAGTGGGTCAAGATGCGCTCGCACCTCTTCCGCGGGGTCACGTTCGGCACGATGCTGCGCGACGAGGCCTACCACTTCCTGCGGCTCGGCACCCACATCGAGCGCGCCGACAACACGGCGCGGATCCTCGACACCAAGTACCACATCCTGCTGCCGTCGGCGGCCGACGTCGGTGGGGCCGTCGACTACTACCAGTGGGCGTCGCTGCTGCAGTCGCTGTCGGGCTTCGAGTCGTACCGCAAGATCTACAGCGACGTGATCTCGCCGCGCCGGGTCGCCGAGCTGCTGATCCTGCGCGACGACATGCCGCGGTCGCTGCACAGCTGCCTCAACTTCATCGACGACACGCTGGAGCTGCTGTGCGACGACCGCAACCGCGAACTGCGCCGCCAGTCCGGCGAGCTGCACGCGCGGCTGCACTTCGGGCGCACCGACGAAATCATCCGCTACGGCCTGCACGAGTACCTGATGGACTTCCTGGAGCGCGTGTCCCGGCTGGGCGACGAGATCAGCCGGGGCTTCCTGGTGCCGGCGTACTGACCGCGGACGCGGACCCGATCCGGTAGAATGCCGGACCCGCCGCGCACGCAGCCGGCCTGCCACGTCCCCTCCATGACCTACTGCGTTGCCATGTCGCTCGACGCGGGCATCATCTTCGCGTCGGATTCCCGCACGAACGCCGGCGTCGACCAGATCGGCCGCTTCTCGAAGATGAAGGTGTTCGCGCAGGAAGGCGAGCGCGTCATCGTGACGCTGTCGTCGGGCAACCTGTCGCTCACGCAGAACGCGCTGTCGATCCTCGACCAGAAGGCGCGCGGCGGCGACAGCGAGCTCCACCTCGGCAACGCGCAGTCGATGTTCGACGTCGCGCGGCTGCTCGGCGACTCGCTGCGCGACGTCAAGTCGCGCGACGGGCCGTACCTGATGCAGAACAACGTCGACGCGTCGGCCAACTTCCTGATCGGCGGGCAGATCCGCGGCGAGCCGCCGCGGCTGTTCAACGTCTACGGCGAGGGCAACTTCATCGAGGCCACGCCCGACACCTGCTACTTCCAGATCGGCGAGACCAAGTACGGCAAGCCGATCATCGACCGCGTGATCAAGCGGACCACGAGCCTCGTCGACGCGACCAAGTGCACGATGGTGTCGTTCGACTCGACGATGCGGTCGAACATCTCGGTCGGGCTGCCGATCGACCTGCTGGTCTACGAGACGGACACGCTGCGGATCAAGCTGTCGCGGCGCATCGAGGAGACGGATCCGTACTTCCAGATGGTCCACACGCAGTGGGGCGAGGGCCTGCGCCGGGTGTTCGCGCAGCTGCCCGACCCCGACTGGACCTGACGGGCCGCCGCGCCGATGGCCATCCGCGTTGCGCTGTCGCACCGCACCACGTATCGCTTCGACCGCCACGTCAGCCTGGGACCGCACGAAATCCGGCTGCGCCCGGCGCCGCATTGCCGCACGCCGGTGCTCGGGTACTCGCTCAACGTCTCCCCCCAGCCGCACTTCCTCAACTGGCAGCAGGACCCGTACGGCAACTGGGTCGCGCGGCTCGTCTTCCCCGAGCGCGCCGACCACCTGACGATCGAGGTCGACCTCACGGCCGACCTGACGGTCGTCAATCCGTTCGACTTCTTCGTCGAGGAGTACGCCGAGAAATATCCGTTCGCGTACCGGCCCGAGCTCGCGAAGGAGCTGATCCCCTTCCTCGAGACCGCGCCGCCGGGGCCGCACCTGGCCGCGTGGCTCGCCGACTTTCGCGCGACGATCGCGCCGGACGAGAACACGGTGCTGCTGCTGGTGCGGCTGAACCAGCTGCTGCAGGCGCAAATCCGCTACCTCGTGCGGATGGAGCCGGGCGTGCAGACGCCCGAGCACACGCTGGAGCACGCGAGCGGCTCCTGCCGCGACTCCGGCTGGCTGCTCGTGCAGATCCTGCGCCACCTGGGCATCGCCGCGCGCTTCGCGTCCGGCTACCTGATCCAGCTCGTCGCCGACATGAAGGCGCTCGACGGCCCGTCCGGCACCGACCACGACTTCACCGACCTGCACGCATGGGCCGAGGCGTACCTGCCCGGCGCCGGCTGGGTCGGCCTCGATCCGACGTCGGGCCTGCTGGCGGGCGAGGGCCACCTCCCGCTCGCGTGCACGGCCGATCCGGGCAACGCCGCGCCGGTCATCGGCTACACCGACGTCTGCGACGTCGACTTCGACTTCACGATGAGCGTGACGCGCGTGCACGAGGACCCGCGCGTCACGAAGCCCTACACCGACGCGCAGTGGCAGGCGATCGACGCGCTGGGCGAGGCCGTTGACCGCGAGCTTGCTGCGCACGACGTCCGGCTGACGCAGGGCGGGGAGCCTACGTTCGTGTCGGTCGACGACATGGACGGTCCCGAGTGGAACTACGCCGCGCTGTCGCCGGCGAAGCTCGCGCTGGCGGAAGCACTGCTCGTCCGCCTGCGCCGGCGTTTCGCACCCGGCGGCCTCGTCCATCGCGGGCAGGGCAAGTGGTATCCCGGCGAGCCGCTGCCGCGCTGGGCGCTGTCCGTGTTCTGGCGGCCCGACGGGCAGCCGCTGTGGCGCGACGACGCGCTCTTCGCCGACACCGCGAAGCCCGGAACTGCCGCGCTGGCCGACGCGCGCACGTTCGCCGCCCGCCTCGCGGCGGCGCTCGGACTGCCGGAGTCACTGGTGATCACGGCGTACGAGGACGTCGCGAAGCTGCTGCGCGACGAGGCGGCGCTGCCGGCGAACGTGGACCCGCTGCAGGCGGACCTCGCGCAGCCCGACGAGCGTGCGCGCCTTGCGCGACTGCTGGCCGTCGGGCTCGACCGGCCGGCCGGGCTCGTGCTGCCGCTGCGGGCGGTCCACGATGACGCCGGCGCGCTCACGTGGCACTCGAGCCCGTGGCCGCTGAAACGCGGCCACCTGTTCCTGCTGCCGGGCGATTCGCCGCTCGGGCTGCGGCTGCCATTGGCGTCGCTGCCCGAGGTGCTGCCCGAGGATGTCGAGCCCCAGTTCGGCGTCGATCCGTTCGCACCGCGCGGCGCGCTGCCGGCGCCGGGCGCGGCGCGCGCGGCGGGCGCCAAGGTGCGTGGGGCCACACCGCGCGAAGTCGTCAAGACCGCATTGACGCTCGAGGTCCGCGGCGGGCACCTGCACCTCTTCATGCCACCGTGCGAGCGGCTCGAGGCGTACGTCGCGCTGGTCGTCGCGATCGAGGCGACGGCCGCCGGTCTCGGGGTTCCGGTCGTGCTCGAGGGCTACACGCCGCCGCGCGACCCGCGCGTGCGCGTGCTGATGGTGACGCCGGACCCGGGCGTGATCGAGGTCAACGTGCATCCGGCGGCATCGTGGCGCGACCTGATCGCGACGACGGAAACGCTCTATGAAGAGGCACGGCAGGCGCGGCTGGCCACCGAGAAGTTCATGCTCGACGGCCGCCACACCGGCACCGGCGGCGGCAATCACGTCACGCTGGGCGGCGCCACACCGGCGGACAGCCCGCTCCTGCGCCGGCCGGACCTGCTGCGCAGTCTCATTACGTACTGGCAGAACCACCCGTCGCTGTCGTACCTGTTCTCGGGCACGTTCATCGGGCCGACCAGCCAGGCGCCGCGCGTCGACGAGGCGCGCGACGACCGACTCTACGAATTGTCGATCGCGTTCCAGCAGATGGCGCGCAAGCACGCGGCCGGCAGCGAGTCGCCGCAGCCGTGGCTCGTCGATCGCCTGCTGCGGCATTTGCTGACCGACCTGACCGGCAACACGCACCGCGCCGAGTTCTCGGTCGACAAGCTCTACTCGCCGGACGGCCCGACGGGCCGGCTCGGGCTGCTCGAGTTCCGCGCGTTCGAAATGCCGCCGCACTGGCGGATGAGCGCCGTGCAGATGCTGCTGCTGCGCGCGCAGGTCGCGCGCTTCTGGCGCGAGCCCTACGCGGGCGAGCTCGTCCGCTGGGGCACCGCGCTGCACGATCGCTGGCTGCTGCCGCACTTCGTCGCCGCCGACATCCGCGACGTCGCGCACGACCTCGCGCGCGCCGGCTTTGCGTTCGAGTCGGCGTGGTTCGAGCCGTTCGTCGAGTTCCGCTTCCCGCGCTACGGCAGCGTCACCTGCGACGGCGTCACCGTCGAGCTGCGGCAGGCGATCGAGCCGTGGCACGTGCTGGGCGAGGAGGTGAGCGGCACCGGCACCGCGCGCTACGTCGACTCGTCGGTCGAGCGCATGCAGGCGAAGGTCACCGGCATGACCGCCGGCCGGCACGCGGTCACCTGCAACGGCCGCCTGCTGCCGCTGACGCCGACCGGCGTGCCCGGCGAGTTCGTCGCCGGTGTGCGCTACCGCGCATGGAGCCCGCCGTCGGCGCTGCACCCGACGATCGGCGTGCAGGCGCCGCTCACGTTCGACCTGGTCGACACGTGGGCGCAGCGCGCGCTGGGCGGCTGCACGTACCACGTCGTGCACCCGGGCGGCCGCAACTACGACACCTTCCCGGTCAACGCCAACGAGGCCGAGGCGCGCCGCGTGGCGCGCTTCTGGGCGCACGGCCACACCCCGGGGCCAATGCACGTGTACCCGGAACCGCCGAATCCCGCGACGCCCGCCACGCTCGACCTGCGCTGGCAGCCGCAGCGTTAGGGTCGCGGTCGCGCGGAACGGGCGGGAGGGGTCGCCGTACGCAGCGACGTCAACCCGAACGCTTTCGCTTCCTCGGCGGATGCGTCGCACCGGCGTGCGGCGAGGACAACAGCTCGTCGGCGAGTTCGGCGATTTTGGGTCCGATTGAGCGCAATGCCTTGCGCCCCTTCGCGGTGCTCTCGTAGTACGTCCTGGTCTTGCCGCCGACGACCTCGGTGCGCGAAACGAGCAGCCCGTCCGCCTCGAGTCGGTGCAGGAGCGGATAGAGCGTCCCGGGTCCGATCACGTAACCGTGCCGGCGCAGCTCCTTCATCATGCCGAGACCGAAAATCGGCTCCGCCGCCGCGTGATGCAGCACGTGGAGGCGCGCGAAGGCGAGCAGTGCGTCGCGGACGATATCGACCATCGTTATCGAACTTCGATACTGTTGACTTCGCGCAAGGAAGCGGCGCGGATGCGGTGCGATGATCCGCGCCATCGCATCCGAAAGCCCGTTCGCGCAACTGCGGACCGGCAGCCGACCTGGCGATTCTGGGCCAGCGGAACGCCGGCACGATTGAGGCGCGTCAAGGAACCAAGTTCCCGGGTCGCTGCACTTCGCCACGACGCAGCATGGCGGGCGACGGGTGCCCTGGCGTTGCGCCTCCCGTGAATCCTGAAAGGGCCTCCACCATGAACCATCGACTCTCCGCCACGGCGTTCGCCCTGGCGGCACTCGCCGTGGCCAGCTTCGCGTCCGCCCAGGGAACGGCAACGAATACGCTCGTCGCCGCCAAGGTCGCCACACCTCCCAGCCTAACCGCAGGCGCGACCGACGCGGCCTGGACGAACGCCAAGCCGATCTCGATCAGCCTGTCCGGCGGTGCCAACTTCGGCGGCAAGGGCAGCACCACCGCCACGCTGAAGGCCCTCTACTCCGGCGACATGCTCTACATGCTGATCCAGTACGCCGACCCGACGGACTCGCAGCAGCGCGGTCCATTCCAGAAGCAGGCCGACGGCTCGTGGAAGAAGCTCGCCGACCCCGCCAACAAGGGCGGCGACGACAACGTCTATTACGAGGACAAGTGGGCGTTCCTGTGGCCGATCAACAACTCGGTCAAAGGCTTCGACCAGTTGGGTTGCGGCGCGATGTGCCACACCGGCGAGGGCAAGCCCTACGGAAACAAGTACACGGCGAGCGAAGGCGAGATTTCCGACATGTGGCACATGAAGGGCAGCCGCACCGCGCCGCTCGGCAACGTGGACGACCAGTACACGGATCACACCCGCTACGACGCCAAGGCGAGCCCCAACGCCGGCCGCAAGAGCGATCCGGGCGGTCCCGAGTACAGCAACATGCAACTGGTCGGCGGCAAGCCGGCCTTCATGAACAAGGATGGCAAGGCGGCCAACGCCGGCGGGTCGTACTACATCGTGAAGGGTCAGGAGATCACCTTCGACGACACGAAATTCAAGGCAGGCGACGAAGTGGCGTCGTTCTTCATCCATCCGCTGAAGGACGACCGGGCGGACATCAAGGTCGCCACCAAATGGGGCAACGGCGTGCTGACCTCGGTGCTGAGCCGCAAGCTCGTCACCGGCAGCAAGCTCGACGTCCAGTTCAGCGATCTCGACGCGAAGTACCCGTTCGGCTTCGCGGCGTTCGATAACGCCCAGGTCCGGCACGCGGTCCACTTCAACCCGCTGTACCTGACGTTCGCAAAGTAGCTCGGGTGTAACGGGAACGGAGGGCGGCCCTGGGCCGCCCTCTTGCGTTGCGCGAACGAGGAGCGTGCCGACGCGGCCAACGCCGTTCCGGAGCGGGCTGTCCGTCACGCATGGGTTCGGATCGGCGGCCCAGCCCGCCGATTGCCGGCAACCGCCGGTTCGCCCTATAGTGCGCACTTTGCGCGCCGGCCGCACCGCAGCCGAAACTGCGAATCGACGGGCGCGATCACGACTTCGAGGAGGATACCAAGGTGCGCCTGACCGCATTGTTGCTTGTGCTGCCGCTGGCTTTCGGCGGCTCGTTCGCGTTTGCCCAGGCGAAGAAGGGCGGAGGTCCGATGCGGATCCCGACCGACCGGGACCCGTCCGTCAGCGTCAACGTGTTCATGCGTGACGGCGGCAAGAACGAGCTGCTGATCGGCACCCGCATCTGGCCGGACTTTCCGGAGTACAACGCGGCGGCGCTGCAGCGCTTCTTCGCGCTGATGAAGTCGCTCGAGCCCGGCTATCGCAAGGACGACGACGTCGCGTACACGTGGCAGCAGAAGGGCAAGGTCACCAAGTGCAGCATCTACCTGGAATCCGCCGACGCAGGAGCCAAGTCCGGCACCGGCGCGGCGGTCGGCTGCGAGGCGAACGGCGTGTCCACGCTCGCGGTGCCGTCGCTCACGGACCCGAAGCGGCCGAGCGGTTCGCAGGATCCGAAGCATCTCGCCGACGTGATGGACATGTTCAAGCGGCAGTCGGATCGGGCGCGGGCGAACATTCCGAAGTAGGGTCCCGGTGAAACGCACCGCGGCCGCGCTGATCGGTGCGGCGCTGACGTTTGCGGGTGTCGCGGCGGCTGCGGCGGACGCCCCCGCGCCGGCCGGCGCGGCGCGTCCCCGCATCGGCCTCGCGCTGTCGGGCGGCGGCGCGCGCGGCATCGCCCATGTGGGCGTGCTCAAGGTGCTGGACGAGTTGCGCATCCCGATCAGCTGCGTGACCGGCACCAGCATGGGCGCGATCGTCGGCGCGACGTTCGCCGCCGGCACGCCGCCCGCGCGGCTGCAGGAACTCGTGCTGGAGGCGAACTGGAGCGAGATCTTCCGCGACCAGCCGCCGCGCGCCGAGATCTCGATCCGGCGCAAGGGCGAGGACTTCAAGACGCTGTTCGCCCCCGAGTTCGGCGTCCAGGACGGCGGGCTCGCGCTGCCCAAGGGCCTGATCGCCGGCGTGTCGATCGAGGCGTTCTTCCGCGTGCTCACGCAGCCGGCAGCGGGTATCACGGACTTCCACAAACTCCCGATCCCGTTCGTCGCAATGGCCACCGACATCGAGAACGGCGCGTCGATCGTCCTCGATCACGGCAGCCTCGCACAGGCGATTCGCGCCAGCATGTCGGTGCCCGGCGCGATCGCGCCGGTCGAGATCGACGGCCGGCTGCTGGTCGACGGCGGGATCGCCAACAACCTGCCGATCGACGAGGCGCGCAAGCTGTGCGCCGACGTCATCATCGCCATCAACATCTCCACGCCGCCGCTCGAGCGCAAGGACATCACGTCGGCGCTGTCGGTCACGCTGCAGCTCATCAACTTCCTCGGCAAGCACACCGTCGAGCGCCAGCTCGCGAGCCTCGGCCCCGACGACGTGCTGATCGCACCCGACCTGGGCACCATCTCGGCCGCCAGCTTCACGCGCTCGGTCGCCGCGATCCGGATCGGTGAAGAGGCCACGCGCCAGCTCGCGCCCAAGCTCGCGCGCTACAGCCTGCCGGAGGCCGAGTACGCGGCGCTGCGCGATCGGCAGGTCGCGAAGAGCGCAGAACTGGGCACGGTCGCCGAGATCCGGTTCGAAGGGCTCGAGCGCACCAATCCCGAGGTGCTGCGCGGGCTCGTCCACAGCCAGCCGGGCGAACCGCTGACCGAGGAAAAGGTGAGCGCCGACCTCCGCCGCATATTCGGCCGCGGCGACTTCGAGGGCGTGAGCTACCGGATCATCGGCGACACCGGACCGCGCGCCATGGTGATCTCGCCGCGCGAGAAGTCCTGGGGCCCGGCCTTCCTGCGCTTCGGCCTGGGGCTGCAGAGCGACTTCCAGGGCGACAACTCGTTCAACCTGCTCGTCCAGTACCGCAAGACCTGGATCAACCATCTGGGCGGCGAGCTGCTGGTCGAAGGCCAGGTCGGGCAGGACACGCACTTGTACGGCGAGTTCTACCAGCCGCTGCACGAGCCGGGTGTGTGGTTCATGACGCCGTACGCCGCCGTCGGGCGGACGACGCGCGGGGTGTACGCCGGCGACGACCGCGTGGCGGACTATCTCGTCGGCAGCACGCGCGCCGGCGTCGACCTCGGGGCGACGCTCGGCACGATGGGGGCGGCGCGCGTCGGCCTGCAGTGGACGCGCGTCGACGCGCGGGTCGACACGGGCAGCCCGGTGCTGCCGTCGGTGCGCGAGGATACCGCCGGGGTGCGCGCCGCGCTCGTGCTCGACCAGCTCGACCAGCCGTGGTTCTCGCGCGAGGGCTACGGGGCCTACTCGACGCTCTACGCCGCGACCAAGGGACTTGGCTCCGCCGTCGACTACCAGGTCTTCGCGGCCGAGGGCCGGGTCGTGCACTCCTGGGGTCCGCACACGGTGTCCCTCACCGCGTCGGGCGGCACGGACTTCGGCTCCGACATGCCCGCGTACGAGTCGTTCACGCTGGGCGGCCCGCTGCGGCTCTCCGCGTTTCGCGTCAACCAGTTCGCCGGCCGCGAGTACGCCTTCGCCCGCGCCATGTACTACCAGCGCATCTTCGCGCTGCCCGAACTGCTGGGATCCGGCGTGTTCGCCGGGGCGTCCGCCGAGGTCGGCACGATGCGCGACCGCTTCGACGGCCTGCCGTCGGCCGGGACGCTGTTCTCGGGCTCGGTGTTCCTGGGCGCGTCGACGTTCGCGGGGCCGGCGTACTTCGGCGCAGGGATCGGCAACAGCGGCACATTCTCGCTCTACCTGCTGCTCGGCGCGCCGTAGCGGCGCCCACACCCTCGCCGGGACGCGCGGACGCGTCCGGTAAAATGCATGTTTCGACGTTCGCCGCGCCCGTGACTCCCGTCCGCACCCGCTTCGCGCCGAGCCCCACCGGCTACCTGCACCTGGGTGGCGCCCGCACCGCGCTGTTCGCGTGGGCGTTCGCGCGCCACCACGGCGGCACGTTCATCCTGCGCATCGAGGACACCGACGTCGAGCGGTCCACGCCGGCCGCCGTGCAGGCGATCCTCGACGGCATGGCCTGGCTGCGCCTCGACTGCGACGAGGGTCCGTACTTCCAGATGCAGCGGATGGACCGCTACCGCGAGGTGATCGCCGACATGCTCGCGCGCGGGCTCGCCTACCGCGACTACATGACGTCCGCCGAGCTCGACGCGCTGCGCGCCGAACAGACGGCGCGCGGCGAGAAGCCGCGCTACGACGGGCGCTGGCGGCCCGAGAACGCCGCCGGCAGGACGCCGCCGGCCGACGTGAAGCCGGTCGTCCGGTTCCGCAACCCCGACACCGGCACCGTCGGCTGGGACGACGGCGTCAAGGGCCGTGTCGAGTTCGCCAACAGCGAGCTGGACGACCTCGTCATCGCGCGCGGCGACGGCACGCCGACCTACAACTTCTGCGTCGTCGTCGACGACTGGGACATGCGCATCACGCACGTGATCCGCGGCGACGACCACGTCAACAACACGCCGAGGCAGATCAACATCTTCCGCGCGCTGGGGCTCGAGCCTCCGCGCTACGCGCACGTGCCCACGGTACTGGGCGAGGATGGCGCCAAGCTGTCCAAGCGCCACGGCGCGGTGAGCGTGATGGATTACGAGGCGGCGGGCTACCTGCCCGACGCGATGGTGAACTTCCTCGCGCGCATCGGCTGGGCCCACGGCGACGACGAGATCTTCTCCCGCGACGAGTTTGTCCGCTGGTTCGACCTGTCGCATATCAGCCCGGCGCCGTCGCGGTTCTCCGCCGCCAAGCTCGACTGGGTGAACCAGGAGCACATGCGGCGCCTGCCCGACGCGGAGCTGGGCCGGCGCCTCGTGCCGTACCTCGCGCGTGCCGGCTTGGATGCGGCCGGCGGCCCCGACGCCGGCGCGGTGGCGGCGCTGCTGCGCGACCGGGCGCAGACGCTGGTCGCGATGGCCGACGCGGCGTGGTACTTCTACCAGGCGCCGGTCGTGCCGGCGGACAAGGTCGCCGAGCAGGTGACCGCGGCGAACCGCGGCGCGCTCGTCGAACTGCACGGCGAGTTCGCGCAACTCGACTGGGCGCGCGAGGCGCTCGCTGCGGCGATGAAGGGCGCGGCCGCGCGGCATGCGCTCAAGGTCCCGCAGATCATGATGCCGATGCGGCTGCTGGTCACGGGCACGCTGTCGACCCCCGCGATCGATGCGGTGCTGGCACTCGTCGGTCGCGACGAGACGCGGGCGCGGCTGGCGCGCGCGCTCGGTCTGCCTTGAGCACTGGCGCACAACGCGCGAGGACAATCCGACCATGACCACCGATCCCGGCCTCGTCGCGGCGCTGACGCACGTCACCACCGCCACGCTCACGACGGTCCTGCTGAAGAAGGGTCTGCGCAACGTCTACATGCGCGGCACGCGGCCGCTCGTTCCCGGCCAGCCGCGCAGCGTCGGCCCGGCGTTCACGCTGCGCTTCGTGCCGGCGCGCGAGGACCTCGCCACACCCGCATCGTGGGGCAACCCGATCTCCACGCGTGCGGCGATCGAGGCGATGCCCGCGGGCTGCATCGCCGTCGTCGACGCGATGGGCGTCACCGATGCGGGCATCTTCGGCGACATCCTGTGCGCGCGGATGGTCAAGCGCGGCGTGGCCGCGCTCGTCACCGACGGCGTCGTCCGCGACGTCGCCGGCGTGCGCGGGACGGGGCTGCCGGTCTGGTGCCAGGGCGTGGCCGCGCCGCCGTCGGTGGCCGGCCTCACGTTCGTCGGCTGGAACGAGCCCGTCGGCTGCGGTGGCGTCGCCGTGTTCCCCGGGGACACGGTAGTCGTCGACGACGACGGCGCGGTGCTGATTCCCGCCGCGCTGGTCGCCGAGGTGACGGCCGAGGCGGTCGAGCAGGAGCGCCTCGAAAACTGGATCATGGGCGAGGTCGCCCACGGGGCGGAACTGCCGGGCCTGTATCCGCCCGACGCCGAGAACCGCGCACGCTACGACAAGGCGAAGCGATGACGCTGCCCGCCGACGCGCACGGCGTCTACGTCATCGCGCCCACGCCGTTCCACCCGGACGGCCGGGTCGACGACGCGTCGATCGACCGGATGACCGACTTCTTCGTCGCCGCGGGCGTGACCGGTGTAACCGTGCTGGGGCAGCTGGGCGAGGCGCCCAAGATGACGCACGAGGAATCGGTGGCGATCGTGCGCCGCGTGACCGCGCGCGTGCGCGTGCCGGTGGTCGTCGGCGTGTCGGCGCCGGGGTTCGCCGCGATGCGCGCGCTGACGCAGGACGCGATGGCCGCGGGTGCTGCCGCGGTGATGATCGCGCCGCCTTCCACGCTGCGCACCGACGACACGATCGCCGGCTATTACCGGCAGGCGTCGGAGGCGATCGGCGCCGACGTGCCGTTCGTGATCCAGGACTACCCGCTCACGTTTTCCGTGCAGATGGCCCCGGCGGTGATCCGGCGCATCGTCCAGGAGAACCCGGCGTGCGCGATGCTGAAGCACGAGGACTGGCCGGGGCTCGACAAGATTTCGCAATTGCGCGCGTGGGAGAGCGACGGCTCGATGCGGCACCTGCCGATCCTGACCGGCAACAACGCGCTGTTCCTCGATTTCGAGATGGAGCGCGGGGCCGACGGCGCCAACACCGGCTACTGCTTTCCCGACATGCTGGTCGACGTGGTGCGGCTCTCGCGCGATGGCCGGCGCGACGACGCGCACGACCTCTTCGACGCGCACCTGCCGCTCATCCGCTACGAGCAGCAGCCGGGGCCGGGCCTCGCCGTGCGCAAGTACGTGCTGATGCGCCGCGGGATCATCGCCTCGGACACGCTGCGGCGCCCCGGGGCCGCGCTGGCTCCGGTCGCCCGCGCGGAAGTCGACTACCTGCTCGAGCGCCTCGCCCGCACCGACCCGCGCGCGCGGGTCGGTGATCCGGCGCGGCCGGCGGTGTAATCCCGGGGCAATTTCTCCGATACGCGCGACGTACGCACGATCGTCGTCCCCGCGAACGCGGGGACCCAGCGGCGTTGCACGATCCACGCCTGCCGGAAAACCACGACTCTGGGTCCCCGCCTTCGCGGGGACGACGGCGCTTGGCATGAGTCGCGAAATCGAGCCTGGCTCCGCGAAATCGAGCCTGGCTCCGAAATGAGCGGCCCGGCGCGCGGGGGGGCGCGGGGGGGGCGGGCCGGGGCGCTGGGGGCCCGCCTTGGGGGGGGGGGGGCGGGTGGGGGCTGGCTCCGGTGGGGTTTCGCGGCTTGCGCCGCGTCGCTTTGCGCGTCCCGGGCGATCTTGTAGAATGAGAATTTCCGGGACGAAAAGAATCATGGCCAAGTTCGTCTTCGTGACCGGCGGCGTCGTGTCCTCGCTGGGCAAGGGCATCGCCGCCGCCTCCCTCGCGGCGATCCTCGCGTCCCGCGGCATCCGCGTCACCAACCTCAAGCTCGACCCGTACATCAACGTCGATCCCGGCACGATGTCGCCGTTCCAGCACGGCGAGGTGTTCGTGACCGACGACGGCGCCGAGACCGACCTCGACCTCGGCCACTACGAGCGCTTCACCGACGTGCGGATGGGGAAGCGCAACAACTTCACCACCGGCCAGATCTACGAGTCCGTGATCCGCAAGGAGCGCCGCGGCGACTACCTCGGCGGCACCGTGCAGGTGATCCCGCACATCACCGACGAGATCAAGCGCTGGATCGCCGCCGGCGCCGGCGACGCCGAGGTGGCGATGGTCGAGGTGGGCGGCACCGTCGGCGACATCGAGTCGCTGCCGTTCCTCGAGGCGATCCGGCAGCTCGGCATCACGCTTGGCCGCGAGAACGTCTGCTACATCCACCTGACGCTGGTGCCGTTCATCCCGTCGGCCGGCGAGATGAAGACCAAGCCGACCCAGCACTCGGTCAAGGAGCTGCGCGAGATCGGCATCCAGCCCGACGTCGTGCTGTGCCGCGCCGATCGGCCGATCCCCGACGGCGACCGCCGCAAGATCGCGTTGTTCACGAACGTCGCGCCGGAGGCAGTGATCCCGGCGCTCGACGCCGACTCGATCTACAAGATCCCGGGCAACCTGCACGCCGAGGGGCTCGACGTCATCGTCTGCAGGAAGCTCATGCTCGACGCGCCGCCGGCGGACCTGACGACGTGGCACCGGCTGGTCGACGCGCTCACGCACCCGGAGCACGAAGTGCACATCGCGATGGTCGGCAAGTACGTCGACTTGACCGAGTCGTACAAGTCGCTGTCGGAGGCGCTGATCCACGCAGGCATCCACACGCGCTCGAAGGTGAACATCCACTACGTCGACTCGGAGGCCATCGAGCGCGACGGCGTGGAGTCGCTGCGGGGCATGGACGCCATCCTCGTGCCGGGCGGCTTCGGCAAGCGCGGCGTCGAAGGCAAGATCAAGGCGGTGCAGCTGGCGCGCGAGGGCGGCATCCCGTACCTCGGCATCTGCCTCGGCATGCAGCTCGCCGTCATCGAGTGTGCGCGGCACATGGCGGGCCTCGCCAACGCCAACAGCACGGAGTTCGACCCCGATACGCCGCATCCGGTCGTCGCGCTGATCACCGAGTGGCAGAACCGCGACGGCTCGATCGAGACGCGCAGCCAGGCCTCCGACCTGGGCGGCACGATGCGGCTCGGCGCGCAGCCGTGCGAAGTCGTTCCGGGCTCGCTCGCGCACCGCATCTACGGCGCGACCACCGTCGCCGAGCGCCACCGGCACCGCTACGAGGTGAACAACCATTACCTGCCGCGGCTCGAGGCGGCCGGGCTCGTGGTCGGCGCGCGCGCGAAGAGCGCGACCGCCGGCGACCTGGTCGAGATGGTCGAGTTCCGCGACCATCCGTGGTTCTTCGGCTGCCAGTTCCACCCCGAGTTCACGTCGAACCCGCGGCGCGGCCACCCGCTGTTCGTCAGCTTCGTGCAGGCTGCCCTCGCGCAGCAGCAGCGCGCACGCGGCGGGACGGCCAGTGCGGTCGCCGAGCTGGTGGCGTCGATCTGAACCGGCGATGAACCTCTGCGGCTTCGCGGTCGGCCTCGACCGCCCGTTGTTTCTCATCGCCGGCCCGTGCGTCGTCGAGTCGCGGCAGCTGCAGATGGACGTCGCCGGCGAGTTGAAGTCGATCTGCGCGTCGCTCGCGATCCCGTTCGTCTTCAAGTCGTCGTACGACAAGGCGAACCGCAGCTCGTACGCGTCGTTTCGCGGCCCCGGGAGGGAGCAGGGGCTCGCGATCCTCAGCGACGTGCGCCGTCACGTCGAGGTGCCGGTGCTGACCGACGTGCACGCGATCGACGAGATCGCGGCCGCGGCCGCGGTCGTCGACGTGCTGCAGACGCCGGCGTTCCTGTGCCGGCAGACCGATTTCATCCAGGCCGTCGCCGCGGCGGGCAAGCCCGTCAACATCAAGAAGGGCCAGTTCCTGGCGCCGGAGGACATGACGCAGGTCGTGGCGAAGGCGAAGGCGGCGAGCGGCGCCGACAACATCATGGTCTGCGAGCGCGGTGCGTCGTTCGGCTACCACAACCTCGTTTCGGACATGCGCTCGCTCGCGATCATGCGCAGCACGGGTTGCCCGGTCGTGTTCGACGCGACGCACTCGGTCCAGTTGCCGGGTGGGCAGGGCGCGTCCTCGGGTGGCCAGCGCGAGTTCGTGCCGGTGCTCGCGCGCGCCGCGGTCGCCGCAGGCGTGGCCGGCCTGTTCATGGAGACGCACCCGCAGCCCGACAAGGCGCTGTCGGACGGCTCCCGCTGGCGCGGATGCGCGGTCGCTGGCGCTCGCGACGCGCCGAAGCTTGGCTTTCGGAGACGCTGCTCGGGCGACCCTGGGATGCGACGGTCCACTGTCGGCGCTTTTTCGCCACGGTCGGTCTTTCCCGGACGGGCCCCCAGGCGCTCGCGATCGCTGGCCGCGCTGGGACGCGCCTAGGGATCGCGACAGGGCCCGTCCGACCGTCGCTGCGGCGAGGTCGGCTTCCGGTCGCCCCGGCCAATTCGGGATCGAGGTGCGCGGCGACGGGGCCCCGGCACTGGACACGTGCGGCGCGCGCTTCCGCGCCCGTTTGCCGCTGGCGGAGGCGAGCGTGCGCTGGACGACGGGCGCCGGTCCGTGCACCTCGGCCTCCGGTCGGACGAACCTCAGGTACCGCGGTTCCGCTCACGGCGGCGGTCGACGCCGCGTGCCCCGGCGAGATGACGCGGACGCTGGTGCAGGAAGTGCAGGGGCAGGAGTCGCTCATGCTGGCCGGCGCCGGCGTCGACTGCGTGCGCGTGCAGGGCGTGGAGACGACCACCACGATCGGTCCGCCCGGCATCGCCGTCCCGGCGCTGGTCACGATTTGGTATTGTCCGGAATTGCGCGCGGTCGGCCGAGTGCTCGTCGCAGTGCCGATGGCTCCCGTCGTCACGCACACGCTGGTCGGGCATCGCCGGGCGGGTTGAGCCGGAAACGCCCGCCGCGCATCGAACGCAGGTTTCGCCAAGAGGTCCTTCCATGTTCGTGCATCTCGTTCTCATCAAGCTGAAGCCCGGCGTCACCCGCGCCGACCCGCGAGTACCCGCATGGGAGGCGAAGGGTTCGCCGCGCTCGAGCACAAGTGTTCCGGCATCGTCCGCTTCGAGCACGGCTGGAACACGACCGACCGGCCGATCGCCTACGACTTCGGCATCAACATGGCTTTCGCCACGCGCGCCGACCTCGATGCCTACGGCCCGCACCCCGACCACCAGGAAGTGGTCGTCGCGCTGCGCGAGATCGCCGAGTGGGTGATCTGCGACTACGAGATCCCCGGTTGACGAAAACGATCGCCGCGCCTGAATGGCGCGCCACCGACCGGCGTACTCCACCGCCGCATCTGATCCCTGACCTCTGATACCTGATCCCTGAACATGAGCGCCATCGTCGACGTCATCGCCCGCGAGATCCTCGATTCCCGCGGCAATCCCACCATCGAGGCCGATGTCGTCCTCGAGTCCGGCGTGTCCGGCCGCGCGGCAGTGCCGTCCGGCGCGTCCACGGGATCGAAGGAGGCCGTCGAACTGCGCGACGGCGATCCGGCACGCTACCTCGGCAAGGGCGTCACCAGAGCCGTCGAGAACGTGAACACCGAGATCTGCGAGGCGATCCTCGGCCTCGACGCGTCCGAGCAGAGCTTCATCGACCACACGCTGATCGAGCTCGACGGCACCGAGAACAAGGGGCGCCTGGGCGCCAACGCGATCCTCGCGGTGTCGTGCGCCGTGGCCAAGGCCGGCGCCGACGAGGCGTCGCTGCCGCTGTACCGCTATCTGGGCGGCGCGGGCCAGATGCAGCTGCCGGTGCCGATGATGAACGTCATCAACGGCGGCGCGCACGCGAACAACGCGATCGACCTGCAGGAGTTCATGCTGGTGCCGCTCGGCGCGCCCAGCTTCCGCGAGGCGCTGCGCTACGGCGCCGAGGTGTTCCACACGCTGAAGAAGCTCATCGACGCGCGCGGCATGCCCACGACCGTCGGCGACGAGGGTGGCTTCGCGCCGAACCTGCCGTCGAACGAGGCGGCGCTGCAGCTCCTCGTCGAGGCGATCGACAAGGCCGGCTACACGCCGGGCACCGACATCGCGCTCGCCATGGACTGCGCGGCGAGCGAGTTCCGCAAGGACGGCATGTATCGACTCGCGTCGGAAAACCGTGCGCTGACCTCGGAGCAGTTCGCCGATACGCTGGCCGCGTGGTGCGACAAGTACCCGATCGTCAGCGTCGAGGACGGCATGGCCGAGGACGACTGGGACGGCTGGAAGTACCTGACCGACCGCCTGGGCAAGTCGATCCAGCTCGTCGGCGACGACATCTTCGTCACCAACACGAAGATCCTGAAGCAAGGCATCGCCAGGGGCGTGGCCAACTCGATCCTCGTCAAGATCAACCAGATCGGCACGCTGACCGAGACGTTCGCAGCGATCACGATGGCCACGCGCGCGCGCTACACGTCGGTGATTTCACATCGCTCCGGCGAGACCGAGGACAGCATCATCGCGGACATCGCCGTGGGCACGAACGCCGGCCAGATCAAGACCGGCTCGCTGTCGCGCTCGGACCGCATCGCCAAGTACAACCAGCTGTTGCGCATCGAGGAAGACCTGGGCGAGGCCGCGAGCTACCCCGGCCGCGACGCGTTCTTCAACATCGGATAGGAGCCACCCGAGCTTGCGTTGGCTGGCACTCCTGTTCGCCGCGCTGATCCTCGCCCTGCAGTACCCGATGTGGCTGGGCAAGGGCGGCTGGCTGCAGGTGCGCGAGACCGACCGCCAGCTCGCGGCGCAACGCGAGGCGAACGCGAAGCTGAAGGCGCGCAACGAGGCGCTGGACGCCGACGTGCGCGACCTGAAGACCGGGTCGGAAGCCATCGAAGAGCGCGCGCGCTCGGAGCTCGGCATGATCCGCTCCGACGAAGTGTTCTTCCAGCTGCAGCCGGGCGGCGCCGCACCGCCGTCGCTGCCGGCGCCGGCCGCCGCGCCTCCCGCCGGCAAGCCCTGAAGCGGATGCAGCGCGCGACGTCGCGCCACAACCCGCGCCTGAAGGATGCCGCGCGGCTGATTGCCTCGTCGCGCGATCGCCGGAAGGCGGGGCGCTGCGTGCTCGAAGGCGAACACCTGATCGCCGTCTATCTCGACCGCGCCGGTGTGCCGGAATCGCTGCTGGTGGTCGAGGAGATGGTCGACGTGCCGCGCATCGCGGCCCTGGCGGCGCGGGTGCCGGCGCGCGACGTGGTGGCGGTGCCCGCGGCGCTCTTCGCGCAGGTCAGCACGCTGCCGGCCGACGTGGGCGCGCTGGCGATCGTGCCCACGCCGGTGGTGTCGCCGCCGCCGCCCGCGCGCTTCCACCTGCTGCTCGACGACCTGCAGGATCCGGGCAACGTGGGCACGATCCTGCGCACCGCCGCCGCCGCGGGCGTCGAGCAGGTGCTGCTGTCGAAGGCGTGCGCGTTCGCGTGGTCGCCCAAGGCGCTGCGCGCGGGGCAGGGCGCGCACTTCCTGACGACGATCGTCGAGGATGTCGACCTCGCGCCGTGGGTGGCGCGCTTTCGCGCGGAAGGCGGTCACGTCGCCGCCGCGGTCGCGCGCGGTGGCCGCGACCTCTACGCGGCGCCGTTGCCGTGGCCGCTCGCGATTGCGATCGGCAACGAGGGGACCGGCCTGTCGGCGGCGCTCACCGCGCACGCCGACGTCGCCGTGACGATCCCGATGCCGGGCGGCATGGAGTCGCTCAACGCGGCTGCAGCGGCCGCGGTGGTCCTGTTCGAGGCCGTGCGAACCCGCCGCCCGGGGGCGGCGGACCGGGCGAGCTCCCGCTAGTAGAGAACGGCGGAAAAGTAGGCCGACTCGACGCAGCCAGCCGGAAACTGGGCCTGCCACTGGCCCTCGATGCCCTGCGCCGTCGCCTTGATCTGCGTGACCAGGGCGGTCGTCGCGAACGTGGTGCCGCACGTGTACGCGGCATCGGGAATGCGGAACAGCAAGCCGTTCTGGATCGAACTGCCCGTCACGCGGCAGGTGATCGCGCCGGAGGCATAGCCGTCGGTGTAGAAGTCGAGCGTCAGGCCACCGCTTTCCGTCTGCGTCACCGCAATGTCGGTCCAGACGCGCGCAACGCCGTTGTTGGCGGAGTTGTCGCAGCGGTCGAGGTACGACACGAAGCCGCCCCGGTACACGGCGCCCAGGCGAATGCCGGTCAGCGTCAGGCGCGTGATCTGCTTGGTCACGTTGACGGCTCCGACGTTGTAGGTGAGCGTCCCGGTGTAGGAGGACGTGCGCGTGAACGTCACCGTCCCCACCGGCTGCGTGTTGGTCTGGGCGCCGTTCCACGGCGCGCCGAAATAGGAGCCCGTCGTCCGGTACAGCGGCCCCGACCAGACGTCGCCGTCCGCGTTGGACGACATCTCTCCGGTGTACCACTCGGGCTGCAGATTCGCGTCGTGCAGGTAGAACGTCGCGAAGATGAACCGGTCGGACTGCACGAAGTTGACGCCCCAGCCGATCTCGGGCACTGCCCACCAGATGTCGGTCCAATCGGCCGCCGCCGCCGGACGCACGAGCGCTGCGGAAACGAGCAGGGAGACGGCAAGCATGCGCGCGCCGGAGCGCAGGTGGGAAAGTACGGTCATGGGCGTCGGTTTCCTGGCTGGGAAGAAATGATTAGGTTAGCATAATCAGCGGGTTGTATCCTGCGCCGCGCGTTGCGCACCGGCGTGAGCGCACGCGTATGCGCCTGCGTGCACGCCTTGCGCGAGCGCGGTCGCGAGGCCGCTGCCGCGATCGAGTGCCGCTGCGAGCGCGCCCGTGAAGGCGTCGCCGGCGCCCGTCGTGTCGACGACCGCGACGGCCGGGGGCGCCGCGCGCACCACTTCGCCGGCGACCTGCGTCAGCGCGCCGCGCGCGCCCAGCGTCAAGACCACGGCCACGCCGAATCGATCGGACGTCTCGGCCACGAACCCCGTCGGCGATTCCGGCAGCCGCCATGCGCGGGCGCAGGCCGCGGCTTCGTGCTCGTTGACGACCAGGACGTCGAGGTCGCCGAGCAGCGCCGCGGGCAGCGCCAGCGCTGGCGCCGCGTTGAGCACGACCGTCGTGCCGCGTGCGTGCGCGCGGTGCGCGAGCGCCACGACTTCCGCCACGGGAACCTCGAGTTGCATCAGCAGCGTGCCGCCGGGGGCGAGCAGCGCGTCCGGCACGTCGTCCGCGCGCACGTGCGCGTTGGCGCCGGGCACGACGGTGATCGCGTTCTCGCCACGGTCGTCGACGTTGACGAGCGCGACGCCGGTCGGCGCAGCGACGACGCTTACACGCGCGAGGTCGACGCCGGCCGCGGCGAGGTTGGCGAGCGCGATCGGCGCGAACCCGTCGCGGCCGACGGCACCGACCATCGCCACCGCCGCGCCGGCGTGGCGCGCCGCGAGCGCCTGGTTGGCGCCCTTGCCGCCGGGCAGCGTCGCGAGCGTCCGGCCCGCGATCGTCTCGCCGGGCGCGGGAATCCGGGGCACCCGCGCCACGAGGTCGAGGTTGATCGAGCCGAAGACGACGACCATCGCTACACCGGGGCCGCGTACCGGTTGACGGTGCCCTTGACCAGCAGCACGTTGCCGTAGGGTCGCAACTCGCCGGTGCGGACCACGGCGAACGCCCGCTGTGCACGTTCGTAGAACGCGTGCCGCTCGAGCGCACCGATCTCGACGTCGGCCATGCCGCGCTCGGCAAGCACGGCCGCGATCGCGGCGACCGGCAGCGGAATGGCGCGCGGATCGCCCGCGACCTCCATCGTGATCACCGCCGGCACCGAAGCGGCGTCGACGGGGAACACTGTCAGCACCGCCGCCAGCGCCGCGGGGGCGTCGGCGCCGGGCAGCGCGATCACGCGGCGCCCGACCGACGCCGACGGGAAGTTCGCGTCGGCGATCACGATCTCGTCGCCGTGGCCCATCGACGCCAGCGCGTGCAGCAAGTCCGGCGTTAGCAACGGGTGGATGCCGATCAGCATGGCCGCGTCCCAACGATGCCCGTGCGCGGCCTCATTGCTGCGCGCCCGCGGCCGCCGGCCCGAGTCCGCTGGCGGCGAGCGCGGCGCGCAGCGTGCTGCGCTGCGCATCGGTCAACGGCACCAGCGGCGGCCGTACGGCGAGCCAGCCCGGATCGTTGCGCTGGTCGGCAAGCATGCTCTTGAAACCCGCCATCAGCGGCTGGCGAAACGCGATGTCGATGAACGCGGCGATGCGCGCCTCGTCCCCGGCGGCCACCTGCGGCGTGAGCAGCGCACGCACGAGGCCGGGCAGGACGTTCGCGACCCCGCAGATCGTGCCGGCGCCGCCGGCGCGCATGAGCCGCGGCAGATGCGGCTCGTGCCCGATCAGGACCGCGATTTCCGGCACCTGCGCGAGCAGCGCCGCGGTGTGCGCCCAGTTGCCTTCGCTGTCCTTGACGCCGACGACCGTGCCCGGGAACGCCGCGGCGAGGCGGCCGACCAGGTTGACCGACAGTGGCACTGCCGACACCTGCGGCAGGTGGTACAGCATGACCTTCAGGCGCGGGTCGGCCGCCTTCTCGATCAGCGATGCGTACCACGCGAACAGCCCGTCGTCGGAGGCGTCCTTCCAGAAGAAGGGCGGCAGCACCAGTGCGGCGGCGCAGCCGGCGGCGACCGCGTGCCGCGTGAGCGCGACGGTCTCCGGCAGCGCGGCGCAGCCGGTCGCCGCGACGATCCGCGTGCCGGGGATGCCGCCCGCGAGCAGCGCGTCCAGCCCGGCGCGCCGTTCGTCGAGCGAGAAGGACTGGCCCTCGCCGGTGGTGCCGAACGGCGCGACGCCGTCCACCCCCTGCGCCAGCAGCGCGCGTGCATGCGCGAGGAGGCGCGCGTGGTCGACGCCGCCGTCGCGGGCAATCGGCGTCAGCAGCGCGCACCACAGGCCGCGCACCGGGAGAGCGGAGGAGGGACTCATCGGGAAGGCTCCTGCAGGCCGAGCGCGCGGTTGCGCGCATGCGTGAGGTGGGCGTCGATCGCGGCGACGGCGCGTTGCGGGTCGCGCGTGCGCAGCGCAGCGATGAGCGCGAGGTGCTCGTCCATCGCCGGTCGCAGCGATTCTGCGGTCAGCGTGACGCGGTCGAGGCGGATCAGCCGGATGCGCAGGCTGTTGACGCGGTAGATCGCCGAAACGATCTCGTTGCCGAGTGCGTCGATCATCATGTCGTGCAGGCCCCAGTCGACGGCCTGCGCGGCGTCCAGCAGCGCCGGCGCGACCCCGCGCGCCGCCCGGGCGACGATGTCGCGGTGCGCTGCCTCCAGCGCGTCGAGCTGCGCATCGGTCGCAACGGCGGCGAAGTGCGCGGCCGCGTCCTTCTCGAGGATCGCGCGCAGCTGGAACGCGTTGCGCACCAGCCGGACGTCGACGTTGGCGATCTGCAGGCCGCGCTGTGGCACTGTCCGCAGCAGGCCTTCCGCCTCGAGCCGCGGAATCACTTCGCGGATCGCCCCCAGCGGCAAGCCGGTAAGCGCGGCCAGTTCGCGCTGCGACACGAACTGGCCGGGGCGGATGCGCGCGGCCAGCAGCTGCTGCTGGAAGCGGTCGTACGCCTGCCAGCGCAGCTGGCGCGGCGCGGCGTGGCGGGCGGCGGGCCGGGCCATCGGGCCGCTACCTTCCCAGCACCAGCCCGGGCAGCCACGTCGCCAGCGGCGGCCACAGCGTCACCGCGACCAGCACGACCACCAGCGGCACCAGGAACGGCAGCGTCGCGCGCGTCACGCGCTCGAAGGAGATGTCGGCGACCTTGGCGGTGACGTAGAGGACCACGCCCACCGGCGGGGTGATCGTGCCGATCATGAGGTTCAGCACGAAGACGAGTCCGAAGTGCACCGGGTCGATGCCGAGCTTCATCGCCGTGGGGACGAGGATCGGAATCAGGATCAGCATCGCGGCGAGCGCCTCCATGAAGCAGCCCACGGCCAGGAGGATCACGTTGACGATGAGGAGGAACACGAGCGGACTGGCGGCGAGCTGTACGAGGAACGCGCCGGCGGCCTGCGGGACCTGCGACAGGGCGAGGCAGTAGGCGAGCAGCGCGGCCGCCATCACCAGCGCCATCACGACGCCGGTCGTCTCCACGGTGGCGAGGACGATCTTCGGCAGGTCGACCCACCGGAACTCGCGATAGACGAAGAGGCCCAGGATCAGCGCGTACGCAACGGAGATCGCCGCGGCCTCCGTGGGCGTGAACACGCCGCCGAACAGGCCCGCGAACAGGATCACGGGCAGCAGCAGCGCCCAGAACGCGCGGCGGAACGCGCGCCACAGGTCGGCGGCGCCGGGGAACGGGTGCCGCGGCAGGTCGAGCCTGACCGCAATGGCGCGCACCATGACCATCAGCGCGCCGGCCATCAGCAGGCCCGGGACCACGCCGGCCAGGAACAGTGCGCCGATGGACGTCTCCGCCGACACCCCGTAGATGATCATCGGCAGCGACGGCGGGATGATCGGGCCGATGGTCGCCGACGACGCCGTGAGCGCGGCGGCGATGTCCGGCGGGTAGCCCTCGTCGGTCATCGCCTTGATCTCGAGCGTGCCCAGCCCCCCGGCGTCGGCGACCGCCGAGCCCGAGGTGCCGGCGAAGAACACGCTCGCCACGATGTTGGCGTGGCACAGCCCGCCGCGCATCCACCCGACGCACACGCTGGCGAACGCGAAGATGCGCTGCGTGATGCCCGCCGAATTCATGACGTTGCCCATGAGGATGAAGAGCGGCGCGGCCAGCAGCGGGAACGAGTCCGCCGTCTTCGCGATCCGCTGCGCGAGTGCCAGGTCGGGGATTCCGGCCAGCGCGAGGAACGCCCAGCCCGCGAGCGCCATCGCGAGCCACAGCGGGGGGCCCAGGAAGATCGCGACGAACCATGCCGCGAGGATTGCCAGCATGAGGGCGGTCATTCGCGGTCGCGCGCCGGCGTCGACCCATCGCCGCGGGCGGCTTCGGCCAGGGCGACGACGGCGTAGGTCGCGATCGCCGCCGCCGCGATCGGCTCGATGGCGTAGACGACGCCGAGGTTGAACGGCACCGCGACGTTTTCGACGTCCCAGTTGTTGCGCACGAGGGCTGCGCCGCGCGACCCCAAGAGCCACGCGAACCACAGCGTCGCGAGCTGCGTGAGCACGGCCAGCGCGGCCCGCGCGGCGGGGGGCAGGCGGTCGACGACGAACGTCATCGCGAGGTGGCTCCCGCGCCGCGACGCGATGATCCAGCCTAAGAACGCGCACCAGATGAAGAGGTAGCGCGCGAGCTCCTCGCTCCACGTCAGCGGGGCGTTGAAGGCGTAGCGGAACACGACCTGCGCGAGCACGCACAGGAAGATCCCGGCGAACGTCGCGACGGCTGCGGCGTCGATCAGGCGCTCGGCGAAGCGGAGCAGCGCGCTCACCGTGCGCACGCTCCGCCGCCGCCGCGTGCGCCGGCCCGATGCGCGCCGCGCCGGTGCCCGGGACCCGGCACGATCGTCACTTCATCTGCTGCAGCTTTTCGTAGGTCCCCTTGCCCCAGCGGCTCTCGAACTTGGGGACGACCGCGGCGACCACGGGCTTGCGGAACTGCTCGACGTCGACGGCGACGACGGTCATGCCGCCGGCCTTCATGCTGTCGACGAGCTCCTTCTCCTGGCGCGCGAGCTCGGCGTTCTGCCACGCGATGCCGGCATCGATCGCGTCCTGGATGATCTTCTGGTCGGCGGGTTTGAGGCCCTTCCAGAACGCGTCGTTGACCACGACGAGGCGCGGCGTGATGATGTGGCCGGTCAGCACCAGGTACTTCTGGACCTCGTCGAACTTCCCGGACTTGATCGTCGGCAGCGGGTTCTCCTGCCCGTCCACCGTGCCCTGCTTGAGCGCGAGATACAGCTCGCCGAAGTTCATCGGCGTCGGGCGCGCGCCCCACGCCTCGGCCATCGCCTTGAAGACGTCGTTCTCCGGGACGCGCAGCTTGAAGCCCGCGAGATCGGCCGGCGTGCGCACGTTCTTCGTCGACGTCGTGAGGTGGCGCGTGCCGTAGTAGGTCGTGCCGAGGATGCGCATGCCGCGCTTGGCGACGAGCTCGTCGTTGAAGGCCTTGCCGACCGGGCCCGACATCGCCTTCACCAGATGGTCGCCGTCGCGCCAGATGTACGGGCTCTCGACCACCGAGATGGCCGGGACCCAGGCGCCGAAGTTCGCCGCGCCTTCGGTGACGAGCTGCTGGGTGCCGTTGGCGACGGCCTCGATGGTGTCGCGCGAGGACCCCAGCTGGCCGGCCGGAAAGGCCTGGATCGCGATGCGGCCGCCGGACTTCGCCTTCGCGTCGGCGGCGATGCGCTCGATCATCTGCACCGACGGGTGCGTTGCCGGCACCACGTCGGACCAGCGCAGCACGATCTCCTGTGCGTACGCACCGCCGGCGCACGCGGCCGTCAGCAGGAACAGCGAAAGGCGGGCTCTCGTCATCGATCCTCCCTGTGGATGTTGGTCTACGGGTCCTCGCGGATCCTCGGCCGGCGCAGCGCGCGCTTGCCGCCCCGGGGTGCGACCGGCTAGGATGCGGCATCGTACCGGCTGACATGTCAGTGTGCAACCAGTAATCGGACCGCGGCTGCGCGCGGCGGCGCAGGCTGCCGGAATCGCGCTCGGCGGCGCTCCGCTCGGCAACCTCTTCCGGCCGGTGCCGGAAGACGAAGCACGCGCGGTGATCGACCGAGCGTGGGACGCGGGCGTGCGCTACTTCGACACGGCGCCGCACTACGGCCACGGCCTGTCCGAGCGGCGCTTCGGCGCCGCGCTCTCCTGCCGTCCGCGCGAGGCGTTCCTGCTGTCGACGAAGGTCGGCCGGCTCCTGCGGTCCGACGCCGCCGCGCCCACGGACCAGCACGGCTACGTCGACGTTCCGCGCTATGTGCAGACGTACGACTATTCCCGCGCAGGTGTGCTGCGCTCGCTCGCCGACAGCCGGGCGCGCCTCGGCATCGACCGCATCGACGTCGTCTGGGTGCACGACCTCGACCAAGCCACGCACGGCGCGGACTTCGACCACCACTTCCGCACGTTGCTCGACAGCGGCCTGCCGGCGCTGGCGGAGCAGAAGGCGGCCGGGGTCATCGCCGGCTACGGGATCGGCGTCAACGGCGTCGACATCTGCCTCACCACGCTCCACCACGCCGACCTCGACGCGATCCTGCTCGCGGGCCGCTATACGCTGGCCGATCAGTCAGCCCTCCCGGAACTGCTGCCCGAGTGCATGCGGCGCAACGTCGCCGTCGTGCTGGGCGGGCCGTTCAACTCGGGCATCCTCGCGACGGGCGCGCACCCGGCCGGCGGGGCGCCCGCGTACTTCGACTACGCGCCGGCGCCGCCGGCGGTCGTCGCGCGCGTAGAGGCACTCGAAGCGGTCTGTCGCGTACATGGTGTTTCGCTCGCGGCGGCGGCGCTGCAGTTCCCCGCCGCGCATCCGGCGGTCGCGGTCGTGCTGGCAGGCGCGCGCAGCGGCGCGGAACTCACGGCGAACCTGGCGCTCGCCCGCGCGCCGATCCCGCCGGGTTTTTGGGTAGAGTTACGCACGCGCGGGCTCGTCGATGCCGGCGCGCCGCTGCCGGAACACTGAAGCCGACGTGCCCACCACCGTAGACGCCCACCACCACGTCTGGTCGCTCGCGCGCGGCGACTACGGCTGGCTGACTGAGCTACCTTCGCGCTCCGCGCTCCGGTGTTCGCCCTCGGGACGGCCCGTCGGGCTCACCCCCGACTTCGCCGCGATCCACCGCGACTTCTCGCTCAAGGACCTGGCACCCCTGCGCGAGCAGACCGGCATCGCCGGGACCGTGCTCGTGCAGGCGGCGCCGACGGTCGCCGAGACGCAGTATCTGCTCGACGTCGCGGCGAGGAGCGACGGTGTCGTGCACGGCGTGGTCGGCTGGGCCGACTTGGCCGCGCCCAACGCCATTCCCACGCTCACGCGGCTCGCACGCAACCCGCTGCTGAAGGGCGTGCGACCGATGCTGCAGGACATGGGCGACGATGCGTGGATCCTGCGCGCCGAGGTCGGGCGCGCGCTCGCAGCGCTGCCGCGTCTCGGCCTGCGCTTCGACGCACTGGTGCGTCCCGGGCAACTGCCGGCATTGCTGACGATGATCGAGCGCCATCCGGATCTCGCGGTCGTCATCGACCACGCGGCCAAGCCCGCCATCGCCGGCGGCATGTGGGAGCCGTGGGCTCGGCTGATGCGCGCGGCCGCGGCGAGCCCGCGCGTGCGCTGCAAGCTCTCGGGCCTGGTGACCGAGGCGGGACCGGGCTGGACGATCGACGTTCTGCGTCCGTACGTCGACTTCCTGGCCGAGACCTTCGGCCCGCAGCGGCTCATGTGGGGCAGCGACTGGCCGGTCGTCAACCTCGCCGGAACCTACCAGAGCTGGTACGCGGCGACGATCGCGCTGACCGCGTCGTGGTCGCCGGAGGACCGCGCCGCGCTGCTGGGCGGCACCGCGCGCCGCTTCTACGGCCTGGACGAGATCCGCACGCGCGACGACGATCTGCGCTGGAAATGAGGGTCAGGCTCGGATTTCGGCAGACTGCGGCGACGTGTCGGTGGGTGCCGGCCGAAATTCGAGCCTGACCCTCGTTTGCGTCAGAAGATCCGCCGCTCGAGCTTGCCGCGGTGCAGGATCGTGGTCGCGATCTCCTCGATCGACTTGGTCGTCGTGTCGAGCATCGGAATGCGCTCGCGCGTCATCATCGCCTCGGCCTCGCGCACTTCGTAGCGGCAGTTGTCGAGCGTCGCGTACTTCGAGTTCGGCCGCCGCTCCTCGCGGATCTCGCGCAGCCGCTCCGGCTGGATCGTGAGGCCGAACAGTTTGTCCCGGAACGGCTGCACGGACGCCGGCAGCTTGCGGTCGGTGAAGTCGTCGGGCGTGAGCGGGAAGTTCGCCGCGCGGATGCCGAACTGCAGCGCGAGGTAGAGCGACGTCGGCGTCTTGCCGCAACGCGAGACGCCGACCAGGATCACCTGGGCCTTCGCGAGGTCGCGCGTCGTCGCGCCGTCGTCGTGCGCCTGCGTGAAGTTGATCGCCTCCATCCGCGCGAAGTACACGTGGCTGTCGGCGATGCCGTGCGAGCGGCCGGCCGCGTGCGAGCTCTTGGCGCCCAGTTCGCCCTCGAGCGGCTGGATGAAGAACTGGAAGAAGTCGAGCGTCAGCGCATTGGCCTCGCGCCGTATCTGCGCGCTCATCGCCTCGTCGACGATGGAGCTGATGACGATCGGACGCTTGCCTTCGCGCTCCGCGGTCTCGTTCACCTGCCGGAGCGCCTCGCCGACGCGCTCGGGCGAGTCGACGAACGGAATCGTAACCCGCTGGAAGCTGAAGTCCTCGAACTGTGTCAGCAGCGACGCCCCCAGCATCTCGGCGGTGATGCCGGTGCGGTCGGACACGAAGAAGACGGTACGGCGAGTCGGCATGGGCCGCTACCACTTCGACCAGACCGGCACGACACCCGCCGGCAGGTCCGGCAGGTCGCCCAGGTCGAGCCACGATTCGCCGGGCCCGTGGTAGTCGGTCCCGGCGGAGGCGAGGAAGCCGAACGTGCGCGCGTGCGTCGCGTACTCGGCGCACTGCGCCGCCGTGTGCGACGGCGACAGCACTTCGATGGCGTCGCCTCCGGCGTCGCGGAAGTCCGTGAGCAGCCGGCGCATGCCGGTGGCGGTGACCTTGTACCGGCCGGGGTGCGCGAGCACGGCCAAGCCCCCGGCGGCGTGGATCCAGGCGATGGCGTCGGGCAGGCTCGCCCACGCGTGGGCCACGTAGCCGGGCTTGCCGACGGCGAGGTACCGCTTGAACACGTCCTTGACCTCGCGCGCATGGCCGGCCTCGACCAGGAACCGCGCGAAGTGCGAGCGCGAAATCAGTCGGTCGCTCGTCACGAAGCGCCGCGCGCCTTCGTAGGCGCCGGCGATGCCGGCGCGGGCGAGCGACTCGGCGATCCGGTGCGCGCGCGCGTCGCGGCCGCAGCGAATGGCCGCGAGCCCGTCGTCGAGGATCCGGTTGGCCGGGTCGATGGCGAGCGCGACCACGTGGACCGTGTGCACCTCCCAGCTCACCGACAGTTCGGCGCCTGCGACGAGCGTGAGGCCGCAGGCGTTCGCGGCGGCCGTCGCCTCCGCGAGGCCGCCGGTGTCGTCGTGGTCGGTGAGGGCGAGCACGTCCACACCGCGTGCGGCGGCGCGCTCGACCAGCGCTGCCGGCGCGAGCAGGCCGTCCGAGTACGTCGAGTGGGCGTGGAGGTCGTAGCGGGGCATGGCCGGAGCGCGCACCCGGGGGCCCGCGGGGAACCGCAGGCGGAACCATGGCGAAGTCGTCACGATCGTAGCAGACGGGGCCGCCGCTATCCTGTCTCGTGCGAACAGGCGTAATCTACAGCCGCGCTGCGGCGCGTGGCGCCTTCGTCGCGCTATGACGTGTGTTGTCGCCGTTCGTCCGGTTTTGCTTGCATCGACGCGGAATCCGATCAAAAATATGCCATTGGTATAGCGCGGGCCGGCGAGCGGTTCGTCCCCGCGGAACCCCGACTTCGCGCCCACCCTAAGGTCCGCCTACCGTGAAAATCCTCGACCGCGTCCTCAACCCCCGCGAGATCCGGCGCCGGCTTGGCATGAACCAGGAGCAGTTCTGGACGCAGATCGGCGTGACGCAAAGCGGGGGGTCGCGTTACGAGAGCGGGCGGGAAATGCCGCGCCCGGTCAAGGAGTTGCTGCGGCTTGTTCATGTCGAGCAGCTCGATCTGTCGCAGGTGAAGCGGGTCGACTTCGAAATCATCGCGTATCTGAAGGAATCGCATCCCGATCTGTACCGGACGCTACGCCGTGCGGTGAAGAGCCGCCACCGGCACGGGCCGGACTCGGGCGTGAACCTGGCCGGCGACGGTCACGGCGAGGAAGACCTGGACGACGTCACCACGACGCAGCCCCGGGAAACGCAGCCCTGACGACGCGGTACGCCTTCCGGACGACGGCCGCCTCGCGCGGCCGTTTTCGTTGGATCCGGCCGCGGCGGTATTGCGACGCAGCACGCCAGGGCGTCCATTGCGGCAAGGGGTAAAATGGCACTTGCGCGAGCGAACGCTCCCGCGCCGCGTCATTTCTCCACCTCGGAAGCCGCGCCATGACGACCGACACGCCACGGGTCATCCCGTTCGACCGCCTGCGTATGACCGACGTGGAGGAGGTCGGCGGCAAGAACGCGTCGCTGGGCGAAATGATCGGCCAACTTGCGGGCGCGGGCATCCGCGTTCCGGGTGGGTTCGCCACGACCGCGGCGGCGTTCCGCGAGTTCCTCGCGCACCAGGGATTGGCCGCCCGCATCGCGGCACGCCTGCGGACGCTCGACGTCGACGACGTCACCGCGCTCGCGGCGGCCGGCGCCGAGATCCGGGGCTGGATCGCTGCGGCACCGCTGCCGCCGGTGCTGGAGGAGGCCATCCGGACGGCGTTCGCGACGCTCGCCGCGGGCAGCGGCGACGCTTCGTTCGCCGTGCGGTCGTCGGCCACGGCCGAGGACCTGCCCGATGCATCGTTTGCAGGACAGCAGGAAACATTCCTTAACATCAGTGGTATAGAGAATGTAATTCACGCAATACACGAAGTATTCGCCTCGTTGTACAACGACCGAGCGATCGCCTACCGCGTCCACAAGGGCTTTGCCGACGCGGACGTGGCGCTCTCCGCCGGCGTGCAGCGGATGGTCCGCAGCGACCTGGGCGCGTCCGGCGTCATGTTCACGCTCGACACCGAGTCGGGCTTCGACCAGGTCGTGTTCATCACGGCCGCGTACGGGCTGGGCGAGACGGTGGTGCAGGGGTCGGTCAACCCCGACGAGTTCTACGTCGACAAGCGCAACCTCGCCGCCGGCCGGCCGGCGATCCTGCGCAAGACCGTGGGCGGGAAGGCGCTGCGCATGGTCTTCACCGAGGGCCGCGCCGCGGGCAGGTCCACGGCCACGGTCGAGGTTCCCGCGGCCGAGCGCGTGCGCTTCGCGATTTCGGACGCCGAGGCCGAGGCGCTCGCGCGGGCGGCCGTCACCATCGAACGGCACTACGGCCGGCCGATGGACATCGAGTGGGGCCGCGACGGCCGCGACGGCCAGATCTACATCCTGCAGGCACGGCCGGAGACGGTGAAGTCGCAGGAGGAGGCCGCCGAGCGGCTGCGCCGCTACCGGCTCAAGTCCCGCTCCGAGGTGCTGGCGTCGGGCCGCGCGATCGGCCAGAAGATCGGGCAGGGCCGCGTGCGTCTCGTCGCCTCGGCGTCCGAGATGGCGCGGGTGGAGGCGGGCGACGTGCTGGTCACCGAGATGACCGACCCGGACTGGGAGCCGGTGATGAAGCGCGCGGCGGCGATCGTCACCAACCGCGGTGGCCGCACGTGCCACGCCGCGATCATCGCGCGCGAACTGGGCATCCCGGCGGTCGTGGGCTGCGGCGACGCGACGCGGACGCTGCCCGACGGCGCGGAGGTCACCGTGTCGTGCGCCGAGGGCGACACCGGCCACGTGTACGCGGGGCTGCTGCCGATCGAGATCGTCGACGTGGCGCTCGACCGGATGCCGCCGGCGCCGACGAAGATCATGATGAACGTCGGCAATCCCGAACTCGCGTTCGAGTTCCAGCGGCTGCCCAACGAGGGCGTGGGCCTCGCGCGGCTCGAGTTCATCATCAACCGCAACGTCGGCATCCACCCGAAGGCGCTGCTGGAACTGCACGCGCAACCGCCCGAGTTGAAGCGCGAGATCGAGGCGCGCATCGCCGCGTACGCGAGCCCGACCGCGTTCTACGTCGAGAAGATCGCCGAGGGTGTGGCGACGATCGCCGCCGCGTTCTGGCCGAAGAAGGTGATCGTGCGGCTGTCCGACTTCAAGTCCAACGAGTACTCGAACCTGCTGGGCGGCGACCGCTACGAGCCGCACGAGGAGAACCCGATGCTGGGCTTCCGCGGCGCGTCGCGCTACATCGCGCCCGAGTTCTACGACTGCTTCGCGCTCGAGTGCCGCGCGATGAAGCGCGTGCGCGACGTCATGGGCTTCACCAACGTCGAGCTGATGGTGCCGTTCGTGCGCACGCTGACCGAGGCGGAGAAGGTCCTCGCGCTGCTGGCGCGCAACGGCCTGAAACGCGGCGAGAACGGCCTGCGCGTGGTGATGATGTGCGAGCTGCCGTCCAACGCGATCCTGGCCGACCGCTTCCTCGACCACTTCGACGGCTTTTCCATCGGCAGCAACGACATGACGCAGCTCACGCTGGGGGTCGACCGCGACTCCGGCGGGCCGATCGCCGCGACGTTCGACGAGCGCGACGACGCGGTGAAGGCGATGCTGGCGATGGCGATCGAGGCCTGCCAGCGGCGCGGCAAGTACGTCGGCATCTGCGGGCAGGGGCCGTCCGACCACGCGGACCTCGCGCAGTGGCTGGTCGAGCGCGGCATCGAGAGCATGTCGCTCAACCCCGATACGGTCGTCGAGACGTGGCTCGCGCTGGCAGGCGGGGCCAAGGCGTAGCGCGCCCTCCGTGGCGCGACGCCACGAGGGCCGTCCACTTCACTCCGGTGTCATCCCGACGCCCGCGAAGCGAGGCGGAGGGATCCGCTGTCGTACCGCGGCCGCACGTCCCACGCGCGTTCGCCTCATCCATCCGGCCGATCGCCTTCGGTACCCGCAAGGCGTGCAATGCGCCGCATGCGCTTGCCGCCGACCGTCCACGTGGTCCTGCAGCCGTCGCGCACCGTCGGCATCGCCATCGGCATCGCCTCGTTCGCGTCGCTCGCGATAGCGCTGGCGCTGGACCTGCCGGCGTGGCAGCACGTGGCCATCGCAACCTGTGTGCTCGCGTGGGCCGCGCTGGCCTTCCGCCGGCACGCGTTGCTGCGCGGGCGCAGCGCGGTCAACCAGGTGCGGGTGGCCGGCGACCTCGTGCTGGTCGCGCATCGGGTGGACGGCGCGCTCGTCGCCGGCCACGTGCGCAGTTCGACCTACGTGGGCGCGGCACTGACGAGCATCGTCTGGCGTCCCGACGGCGCGTGGCGTTCGCGCGCGATCCTCATCGTGCCCGACATGCTGCCGGCAGACGACTTCCGGCGCCTGCGCGTGATGCTGCGCTACGCGCGCAGCGCGGTCGAGCAGGGAGCGCCGGCGAGCCACGCCTGAGCGTCGACGCGCTGGCCGCTGTCCGCCTTCGTCTGACCGGCGACGAGGTGCAGGTACAGCGGCACCAGCGCCTCCGGCGGCGGCAGCGCCGCCTTGTCCTCGCCCGGGTGCGTCTGCCACCGCAGCGGCGAGCGGATCGGCCCCGGCACGACGGCGTTGATCCGCAGGTGCGGCCGGTTTTCCCACTCGTCAGCCAGCTCGCGCGCCATCGCGGACACACCCGCCTTGGTCACCGCGTAGCCGCCCCAGTACGCGCGCGGCTCTTCGCCCCGGTTGTCGAGCGTGAACACGACCGACGCGTCGGGCGCGGCGTCGAGCAGCGGCATCAGCGCGCGCGTCAACCCCATCGGTGCGGCGACATTCACGCGCAGCAACGTGAGCCAGCTCTCGAACGATTGGTGCTCGATCGGTCCGAGCGACCCTAACACCGCCGCCGTATGCACGAGCGCATCGAGCCGCCCGAGCTGACCGGTGAGGGCCGTGGCCACGTTGCCGAAGTCGTCGGCGGTCGCCTTCGCGAAGTCGAGCGGCAGGATGATCGGCTCCGGGTGCTTCGCCGCGACGATCTCGTCGTAGAGCGCCTCGAGCTTGCGCACGACGCGGCCGTGCAGCACGACCGTCGCGCCCTGCGCGGCGCAGGCCTTCGCGAGCTGCGCGCCCAGGCCCCCGGTCGCGCCGGTGATCAGCACGACACGGTCGCGCAGCGGGGCGAGGGCGGGCTGCAGGGGAATCGACGCGGACATGGCGGAATTGGCCGCACACGCGAACGGGTGCGCGGGCCGCGCGATGATAGCCGATCCGGCCGGCGCACCCTGCCGACGATGCTCGCCGCGCCGGTCCCCCGGCAACCCGACGGTTTGCCAGCCGGGTCTGGCGTCGCTATAATTTCGAATTCGCCGTGGGGGTATAGCTCAGCTGGGAGAGCGCTTGCATGGCATGCAAGAGGTCAGCGGTTCGATCCCGCTTACCTCCACCACTCGAATCGGCAGCGCGCAGCACCCGGCCCGCCCCAACGGGCCGCGACGGCCACACACCGTCCCCATCGTCTAGAGGCCTAGGACACTACCCTTTCACGGTAGGTACGGGGGTTCGAATCCCCCTGGGGACGCCAGTCACTCAAATCCGGGCATGGCTACCCCCGCCTCGATTCGCGCCGCGTTCCCGGTCCTCGGGCATGCGAGCACGGCTTGGTGCCCGCGGGCGCCCGCGGCCTTCCTGTAAGCCAGGTCAGCGCGCTCCCCGTGCGGCGCGTTGAGCACTGGACGACGACTTGGCGACATCCGGCGCCTCGCGCCGCGAATGGCCCGGACCGCTCTTCACAGCCCTGTGGGAGAACTGCGATGAGAAATGCGTTGAAGGTGCTTGCGTTCGCCGCGATGCTGGCCGGCCTGACCGGATGCGCGACGGTCGCGGGCGGATTGATCGGTACCGGCGTGGGTGTCGCCACCGGACATCCGGTTTCCGGGGCCCTGATCGGTACCGGCGTCGGCGTCATGATCGACACGGCGCCGCGCCGATAGCCGGCGTTGCCGTCCGCCTGCGGCCACGGGAGACGATGGCGCGCGCTGTCGTAACATCGGCGGTGCTCGCCGCTCGCCGCTTGCCGCTCGCCGGCGTCACCCGAGAGGATGCATTGACGGCCTTGCACACGAAGCGACTGCGCCTGGAGCCATTCGCAGAGAAGCATCGCGAGGGCCTCCACGACATGAACCGAAGCCGGAGGTCATGCAGTTCATCACCTGGCGACCCGAGTCGAGCGAACAGACCGCAGCCGCCATTGCGCGCGTACAGCGCTGCTGGGCTGTTCTGGGTACAAGTTGGTGGGCGTTCATCTCGCCGGCGGACTTCTGCTAGAGTCGCGCGCCGGCCGCGCCACTTTGCCGCTTGCCGCGCGCGACCGGATCGCGGGTCGCAACCGGGGTATCGCCCGATCAACTGCAGGGGAGAGTTCAGATGCGAGGTGGATGGAAGTTCGTTGCGCTGGGCGTCGTTGCCGCGGCCATGCTCGCCGGGTGCGGCAAGAAGGACGACCCGGTCAGCCAGGCGGCGAAGCAGGACGTCGCCAAGGGAGTACCGGCGCCGGGCATCGCCGAAGTCAAGGCCATCGCCGAGGAAGGCTTCGTCTACGGCCTGCCGATCGTGATGAACTACGGCGTCATGTACGAGTATGTCATCGACAAGAACTCGGGCCAGTTCAAGGCGCCGTTCAATCAGATCTACAACGAGCACCGCGTCTTCACGTACGAGGACACGGCGATTCCCACGCCGAACAGCGACACGCCGTATTCGCTCGCGTGGATGGACCTGCGCGCCGAGCCGATGGTGCTGTCGGTCCCCGCGGTCGACAAGAAGCGCTATTACGCGGTGATGCTGGTCGACGGCAACACGTTCAACTACGGCTACATCGGCAGCCGCGCCACGGGCAGCGAGGCTGGGGACTATCTCGTCGCCGGGCCGCGCTGGAAGGGGGACACGCCGCCCGGGATCAAGAAGGTCTTCCGGTCGTCGACCGACTTCTCCCTTGCCGTCTACCGGACCCAGCTGTTCGACGCCAAGGACATGCCCAACGTGGTCAAGGTGCAGGACGGCTACAAGGTTGAGCCGCTGTCAGCGTTCCTGAAGCGGCCGGCGCCGCCGGCGCCGGCGGAAGTCGCGTGGCCCAGGTTCACCAAGGATCTGGTCAAGACGGAGTTCTTCGAGTTCCTCGACATGGCCCTGCAGTTCGCGCCCGCGGGGCCCGAAGAGGAGGCCATCCGCGCGAAGCTCGCCACGATCGGCGTCGGCCCGGGCAAGAAGTTCGCGTTCAAGGATCTCTCGCTCGAGCACAAGGCGGCGATCCTGCTCGGCATGAAGGAGGGCGACAAGAAGGTCGACGAGAAGGTCGCCAAACTCGGCAAGTCGCTCAACGGCTGGAACGTGAGCTCGGCGTTCGGCGACCGCGCCTTCTACAACGGCGACTGGCTGCTGCGCGCTGCGGCCGCCCGTGCCGGCATCTACGGCAACGACGGCGTCGAGGCGATGTATCCGATGACCAGGACCCTCGCCGACGGCAAGGGACTCGACGGGTCCAAGGACAAGTACACGCTGACGTTCGCCAAGGACCAGTATCCGCCGGTCAATGCGTTCTGGTCGGTCACGATGTACGACGGCAAGAACCAGCTGCTGGTCAAGAATCCGCTCAACCGCTACCTGATCAACTCGCCGATGCTGTCCGGCATGAAGAAGAACAAGGACGGGTCCCTCACGCTGTACATCCAGAAGGACTCGCCGGGCAAGGACAAGGAGTCGAACTGGCTGCCGGCACCGGACGGCCCGATCTACCTCGTCATGCGGCTGTACTGGCCGAAGGCCGAGCCGCCGTCGATCCTGCCGCCGGGCGAGGGGACGTGGAGCCCGCCGGCGCTGGCCGAGGCGAAGTAGCAGGACGATAGGGGCCAGGCTCGAATTGCCCAGCGCAGTTCGCGCGCTTCGAACTTGGCCCCGTTCAGGGCGTCACCGTCGCTACGTTGAGCGTTGTGTCGAACAGGCTGTTCTCGGCGTGGACCAGGCTCGCCGCCGGCAGCGTGTTGGGCGCCGCGGCGCCGACCTGAACGGACGCCGTGTACGTCACCGGCGTGCCGTCGAGGAGCTGCGCCTGGTACCTGACGTCGTAGCGGCCGGGCAGGAACTCCCGCCCGTCGGTGCGCTTGAAGTACGTGTAGCCGTTGCTGATGTACTGGCCGTAGCCGCCGACGGCAACCGCGGCGCCCGGCAGCGGCTCGCGGATCGACACGGCCGTGATGCGCACCGGACTTGCCAGGTGAATCGTGAAGATCAGGAAGCTGTCGGTGCTGCCGGCGGGCGACCACTGGAATGCGCGCTTGACCGCGGCCACCGGCGCGGCCGGGGGATTGGCCGTCAGCATGATGCCGGCGGGCGGCGAAGGATCGTACGGATACGCCACGGCCGCGAACTGCTGCGACACGCGAAACGTGGCGTAGGACCAGTACAGCCGGCCTTCCGCGTTCGCGCCGTACGCGCTCGGCCATTGCGGCCCGTAACTGTTCTGGACGAGGAGCGCGCCTTGCCTGCCGGTCTGGCCCACCGTGTCGTCGTAGCCGACCAGCAACTGGCCGTGTCCGTCGTTCGGAACGTAGCGCTCGGGACCGTAGAACACGCTGTCGACGACCGCAGGGTTGTTGTAGGAGTCGAAGACCAGGCCTGAAAAAGCGACGGCCTGCCCGTTGTTGAGATAGGCCTTGATCCGCCCGACCGAGGTCGACGTGGCGCTGTTGTCGATGGCGAACGTCGCGAAGCTGCCGATGCGCAGGCGCGGGGTGTCGGGGAACGCCTTGTCGAGGTCGATGCCGCGCAGATAGGCGCAGCTCGCCTGGTACGGCACGTCGCCGGTGGTCGGGCTGCCGAAGCCCGCGAGCCGGGAGAGGTGGACCGTTGCGTTGCCGCCGTCCGGACAGGTCGCGAATCCGTTCTCCAACGCGAGCGAGAAGAGCCACGCGGCGCTGACCTGGTTGCCGGCCTGGGTGGCGTCCCACTTGATCGCGCCGTCGGGCGTGCGCGCCGCCGTATAGGTTCCGAGGCCGTAACCGAACGCCTGCGCTTCGCAGGTTCCGGGCGAGCCGGGATCCTGCGGCGTGCCCTGCGTCGACGCGCCGGGGATGTTGGTCAGGCGGACCTTCGCGGGCAGCACCGCGGGCAGCGGCGGCACGGCCAGCGCTTCCACCGGCAGCGCCTGCGGCGTCGCAAGGAATTCCTGCGCGTTGAGGAGCGACCCGTGCCGGCCCGGCGTGGGCGTGGGCGCGGGCGTCGTGTCGTCGCCGCATCCGGCGAGGACCGCCAACAGCGCCGCCAATCCGGCGCCCGCCGCGAGAGTGTCCCGAATACGGCGCATCCTGCCTCCCCGGCAATGATCGTTGAACGCTACCGCTTGCGATGCGGCGAAGAACGCGCCGGCCTACCTGCGCTCCACGTTGAGGACCTTGAAGTCCCGCGGCGGAAGGTGCGCGTTCGTCTTGAGAAACTCGGTGGCCTCGAGCACGTCGGCGACCGTCGCCGACGAAATGACGCCCGTGCTGCAGGTGTCCTTCGTGTAACGGTCGGTCACGATCACGTACGGATCCTTGCCCCGTTTGAGCGAGCAGGTGCAGGTGGCGGTCGCACCTTTCACGTCGATCGCGCACGGCGAGTCGAGGCAGAACGCCCACGGCCGGTCGTTGACGCAACTCACGAAGCTCGTGACCGGAAAGTAGCGTGACCGGACCGCCGCTCCCGCGGCCGGCGCGGGCGGGTCCTGGCAGTCCTGCGCGCCCAGCGAGTATCCCGACTTGACGTCGCACTTGCAGGCGACGGCGTCGGCGTTGCCGGGAACCGGCGAACAGCGGGCGGTCGTGCACAGCGCGTAGGTGCTCTTGCAGACCTTGAAACTCGCGTCCTGCGCGAACGCGCTCGGCGCGAATGCCGTGGCCAGCAGGAGCAGGGCAACAAGCGTCGGCCTCATGGGATCCCCGAATTTGACGTGGGCAGAACTTACGGACAACGCGACGAAAGATCAAGCGCGGGCTTCGATCCGCGGCGGGAAGCGTTCCCCCGGCCGCCGCCCGCACCCGCACCCGCAGGTCACAGGTCGCAGGTCGCAGGTCGCAGGTCGCAGGTCGCAGGTCGCAGGTCAAGCATACTGCGGCTCGCCGCGGGCCCGGGGTGTAGAGTGAGCGCGTGAACCTGCGCTATCGCCTCCTCGGCGGCTTCATCGTCGGCTGTGGCCTGGCCGTGTGTTACGGCGCCGTCGTGCTGTGGCCGGCAGGGCTCCTCGCGTCGCCCCTCACGTGGAGCGAAGCACCGCGCATCGCCGGTGCTCTCGTCGCCGCGGTCCTGGGCGTCGGGAACGTATTCGCCGGGCTGGTCGTGGTCATGCGGCCGCCGGTGCTGCAGTAGCGAGGTTCCGGCAGCGAGGTACGCCGTCGCCCGCGCGAACCGCTTGCGCATCCGGGCCGACTCTGCCGCAGGATTGTCGCCGCCATCCAGGAAGCGCGATAGACGCTGCCCGCTGCGAGGAAGCCGCCGCGATCCTCTGGCGTCACGGAACGGAAGGAACCCGGATCGAACGCTTGCCGGCCGAGGCGCGCTCGGCGACGCACGGACGGCTACGCAATCCAGGTACGCTTCGAGCGCCGCCGCGCCCGCAGCCACAAAGGGTCCACGACTTGATGGCGGCCGTGGCCACACTGCACCTGGCGATCGAGATCCCCGATTCGCGCTACCGCGACTCTTGCGCGGTGGGCGCACCCCGGCCCATCGCCGATGACGCCTGTGCGCACCTGTCCGTGCTCGGACCGGCGACGGGCGTGCCGTAGTGCGATCGCGACCTCGTGGCGCACGAGGGCTCCGCCATCGGCGACGGCAAGTCGCAGCACGCGGGCAGGGGCGCGAACGTCCGCGGCCATCCCCGGATCGCGCTGACGTGGGTTGTCAACGAATTGTCCGGCCTCGGGCACGGGCTCGCGAACGGACAGGTCGTCACGACCGGTACGTGCGTCGTACCGGTGAACGTCGTGCCGGGCGTCCGGTTCCTCGCGAGCTACGGCGACTTCGGCCGGCTCGCCGTTACGTTCGCCCGAGTCCGCCGGACCGTCGGCGCCTGCATCCCGACGTCTACGCCGCCGCCAGCGGCCGCGCGGCAAGCGACTTCGCGAGCTCACGCAGCAACACCGCGCCGTCCCCGCGGAACGCGCTGCCGTGCATGCACGCCAGCACCTGCGGTTGCTCGCGCGCCAGGCGCTCGAGCACCGCGGCGGTCTGCGGCGCGTGCGCGTAGTAGTCCATCGGGGCGCGGAACGCCTCGCTCGGACCCAGGACGTCGGATTCGGTGATCGGCACGGCGCCGCTGCCGCCCTGCGTGAAGAGGTCGCCGCACAGCAGCGTACGCGTGTGCGTCTCCAGCATGAAGCCGCAATCCCAGCCGTGCGGCACGTGCGGCGCGTCGAGCCAGCGCAGCGCGTGCGTGCCGATCGGCAGCGTCTCGCCGTCGGCGAGGGCGCGCGCGGGGCGGACCGCGACGTCGTTGACGGACACCATCGCGCCCACCTGGCCGCAGACGGGGACCGCGTGCGGCGCCGCGGCGAGGAAGTCGTTGAGCGCGCCGCACTCGTCGGCCTCGAAGTGCGAGAAGGCGACGTAGCGGACCGTCTCCACCGGCAGCACGGTGCCGATGGCCTCGGCGACCAATGGAAACATTCGCCGTGGGCCGGTGTGGAAGACGAGCGGCGCTTCGTCGGCGATGAGGTACTGGTTGAAGTTGAAGCCGAGGCCGTCGGGCAGGTCGACCGGCGTGTTGATCCGGTAGATGCCCAGGGCGATCTCGTGGACATTGGTGCCACTTGCCGAATTGGTGATCACGGAGGTCCTCGCAGGTTGGGCGACCCCCGGTTGTGTAACGACGTGCCCGGACGTTACACATCCTCGTCAATGGACGTTAAGCTCCCGGTGTGCCCCAGGACGCCCCGACTCCCGACGACGCGGCGCTCGCGCGCCGCATTGCGGCGGCCGGTCCGGCGATCGATCACGCTGCCGAAGCGGAGCTGTGCCGGCGTCTTGCGCCGCGCGTTCGGCTCTTCGGGCTGCGTCATTTGCGTGACCCGCACGCGGCGCACGACCTCGTACAGCAGGTGCTGCTGATGACCATCGAGCGGCTGCGCGCGGGCAAGGTGCGCGAACCCGAACGGATCGCCTCGTTCGTCCTGGGCACGTGCCGGATGGTGGTGCTGGAGATCCGGCGCGGCACCTGGCGCCGCGAGCAGCTGCTCGCGACCTGGGGCGACATGCCGGAGGCGGTCGAGGCGGCGGAACCGGTCGCGCTCGACGCGGGCAAGCTCGCCGTCTGCCTGCAGGCGCTCACCGAGCGCGAGCGCACCGTGGTGGTCCTGACGTTTTTTGCCGACAAGCGGGCCGACGAGGTGGGCAGCGAACTCAAACTCTCGGCCGGCAACGTGCGCGTCATCCGCCATCGCGCGCTCGCGCGGCTGCGCGCGTGCATGGAGGGCGAGGCGGCATGACCGATCCGCATTGCGCGCACGCGATCGACGGCGAGACGCTGGCGGCGTATTGGCTCGGCGAACTGGAGGCGGCGGTCGAAGCGCCGCTCGAGGAGCACCTCTTCGGCTGCGCTCGCTGCACGCGGCGGCTGGAGCAATTTGCCGCGCTGGCCACCGGCATTCGTGCGGCGGTGCGCGGCGGTGCCGTGCAGGCCGTGATCACGCAGCCGTTCCTCGAGCAGCTGAGGCGGCAGGGCATGCGCATCCGCGAATACGGACTGGGGCCGGGCGAGCGCGTCGACTGCACGCTGGGTGCCAAGGACGACGCCGTGGTCAGCCGCCTGCGGGTGCCGCTCGCGGACGTCACGCGCGTGGACGCCGTGCAGAGCATCGACCTGCCCGACGGCCGCGTGCAGCAGTGGCGCCTCGAGGACGTGCCGTTCGATCCGGAGGCCGGCGAGGTGCTGTCGCTCCCCTCGGCAGCGGCGTTGCGGAAATTGCCGGCGCACACGTTCCGGGTCCGCCTCGTCGCGGTGGACGCCGCAGGCGAGCGTCCGCTCGGCGAATACACGTTCGCGCACACGCCGGGCTGAGACCGGGTCGGCGTCTTCGCACCGCATCCGGCCGGCTTCGTCCCAGGGTGCGCCGGGTTCGTCGCAACGGCATTGCCGCGCTCGCGTACGGCGCGCAGATTCCGCCTCGCGGGTGTGGCGCTTCCACACGACCCAGCACCAGGAGATGATCATGAGCGTCGTGAGCCGCAAGGTTCTGTGCACTGCCGTGTTCGGGCTCGTTGCCGCGACCGCCGTACCGGCGACCGCGGCGCCGGTCGACTGCGCGAGGCCGCCGGACCGGCCCGAAGCCCGGGCGTGCGAGGCCGCGCGCATGGGCGTGGACGAGCTGCGCCAGTTCATCTGGCGCAAGCGCGCCGTGTTCATGCTCTACATCAACGACTTCGAGGCCGCGGTGCCGGCCAGGGTGGCCGACGCGCACGAGCGGCCGGTCCAGCCGAAGGCGGGCTGACGGCGAAGGCGCGCGGAGCGGCCCTTGCGGTCACGGCCGTTCTGCGCGCAATTTGCAGCGCGCTCGGAATTCGTATCGCGCGGGCCGGCCTGCGGGTCGGGCATCTCCATGCCGACCGTGGCGACGGTCGGCGCCCGACCCGCGGCGATGTCCGTCGTCGAGAGCGCGGGCGCGGGTTCCGGCACCGACGGCCGCGGGTGCGCACGCTTCGACATGCGGCACGACGTGTGCCGCCGCGTTCAACGCGATGTGGTCATCGCGCGCACGCGCGCCCAGATCTGCCGCACGCGCCGCGCCCGGTCTTCCAGCACGAACGAGCCGGCCAGCGCCAGCAGGCCCGCCACCAGTCCCGTCAGCAGCGCCTCGCCGTACTCGAAGCCGAAGCGGCCGGGGTGCGACCATGCGTCGGCGAGCGCCGTCAGGACGCCCACCAGGACGGCGTTGCCGTAGCGGTGCGCGAAGAGCCGGCCGAGCGGCGTGAAGGTGATGAGCAGCGCGAGGATTCCGGCGGCCACGCCGGTCTGCAGCGCGATCTTCCAGTGCACGGCGCTCACCAGGTTGGCGAAACTCGGGGCGGACATGCAGGTCATGCACGCGCACGTGGGCTGCCACAGGCGCTCCACGAAGACGCGCGCGCGCAGCTTCCAGTCCAGGACTCCCATCGATCGTCTCCCGTCGTCCATGGTCGCGTGCGCACGACGATACTTACGGCGGGCGTCGGCCGGCGCGAAAGGCAGCGGTCGGCCCCGCACTACCGGAGGCCGCGGTGCGCCCGGCCGGCACTCCGCGGGCGCGTCCGGTCAGGTCACCGACGCCGCGTAGATGCTGGCGATCGACTGGTCCAGCGCCGCGTCGAACTCGGCGTCGCTCTGCTGCGCGGTGAGGCCCTCGGTCAGCGCGCGCGAGAAGCTGGCGATGAGGCCGCGGTTGCGGGCCAGCCTTCGGTTCGCTTCGTCGCGCGAGTAGCCGCCGGAGAGCGCGACCACCCGCAGCACCGCCGGGTGCTCGATCAGCGGCAGGTAGAGGTCGTCCACCGACGGAATGGTCAGCTTCAGCATCACCTGCTGGCCGTCCCCCAGCTTGGCGAGATGGCGGAGGATCGCGGCGAGCAGCTGCCGCTCGGCGCCTTCCTTGTCGGTCGCGTGGATGTCGACCTCGGGCTCGATGATCGGCACGAGGCCGGCGGCGAGGATCTGTCCGCCCACACTGAACTGCTGGGCGACGACGTCCTCGATGCCCTTCGCGTCGGCGTGCTTGATGACCGAGCGCATCTTGGTCCCGAACACCCCCTTGGCCCTGGCGCGCGCGAGCAGGGCGTCGAGCCCCGGCATCGGCTTCATCAACTGCGCCCCGTTCGCCTCGTCGGCCAGCCCCTTGTCGACCTTGAGGAACGGCACGACCTCTTTCACCGACCACAGGTAATCGGCGGTGCCGCGCCCCGCGATCTCGCGGTCCATCGTCTGCTCGAACAGGATCGCGCCCAGGATGCGGCTGCCGTCGAACACCGGGCTGGTGACGATGCGCGTGCGCATCGCGTGCATCAGGTCGAACATCTGCGCGTCGCCCGAGTATTCGCTCTCCGCGATCCCGTACAGGCGCAGCGCCTTCGGTGTGCTGCCGCCGCTCTGGTCGAGCGCGGCGATGAAGCCCTTTCCGGACTTGATCTTTGCGTACTGTTGCGGATTCATGGCCGTTGCCGTTCTGCGGTTAGAAACCAGCAGGATAAACCGACGCAAGGCGGCCGGGGCCGCCCGCCGGCGTCCCCGGCCGGCGAGCGGCGCTGGCGCCGGTATTGCGGGCGCGCGGCGTCGCTTGCGACAGCGTGCCGCCGAGTGGCCGTGGGAGGCGGCGGCGGGACCGGCGCCGGGGCGCGCCGGAAGCGCGCGTGCTGCGCGGCGACCACGCTACAGCGGCCACTGCGGCCGCGCGATCATCGCGCTACTTCGGCGCGCACATGACGACGAGATCGGGGCCGTCGCCCTCGGCCAGCCAGCCCTTCGCGACCATCTGGTCGCGGATCGCCCGGCTGGTCGTGTAGCGGTGATTGGCGTCGGGGCGGTTGCTGAACACGCGGTACACCGGCTCGGTGTCCACCGGGCAGGCGCCGGCGGTCGGCAGGATCATGTGGATGAAGCTCGCCGCTTCGAGCGTGAAGCTCGGGTTCTTCGCCGCGGTGGCGTCGCACTCGGCGGTGCCGCGGCCGAAGAAGTGGGAGTCGCCGAGGCCGGGAGGAATGTAGAAGCGGCACACCGGCGACGTGCCGGCGCCGGCCGCCGCGAAGTAGCCGAAGGTCTCGCCGGTCCGCACCCACGGCGTCGGTGTCCTGCCGGCGTCGAGATTGTCCTGCTCGGGCGCGAGCGGCGTGATGAAGTAGTGGTCGAGGCTCGCGTTGTAGTACTCGACGACCTCGGGCGGCGGCGCCGTCGTGCGCAGCGTCTTCCAGTCGAAGCCGATGCTGCTCGTGACGGTCACGTCGTTGAGCGGACGGCCCGATACGTCCTTGAAATCCGCCAGTCCGCCCCAGGTCGCCGTGCGCTGGAAGTGCGCGTATGACTCGTCGCGCGGCGGGCTCTTCGGATTGCTGGCGTCGGGCGTGACGCCGGCGGATACGAACAGCTCAAAGCGGTAGCGATAACTCTCGCCATTCTTGACGATCACGAACCGGTCCTCGAGATGCGTGAAAAGATCCGCGTCCCAAGAAGAAACACCGGCGGCTCCAGGAAGGTTTTTCTCGAACTGCTTGACCTGCATACCCGTGCCGTCGGTTCGCTCGACGATGAAGGTCACCAGCAGCGAGGTGTTGCCCAAGGCCTGTCCACCGATATCGGGAACCGCCATCGACCCCGTCAGGACCGTTGGCTGAACCGCGAATATGATGTCCGCACCGAGCGGTACGCTGTCCGACTGCATCGTGACCTCGTCGACAAGCGCGACCTCGGCCAGCGCATCCATGAACCCGAGCGTGGTACCCGGCGGCGGCTTGTCCGGATCCCACGGCACCAGTTGTGCCCACACGTGGGCGCGGGCGCCCAGCTTGCGTGCCTTGGCGTCGACCCGCCCGGCGACGAGCACGTCGGCCTTGGTCGTCAGCGGCCCGCCACCGGGGTAGGACCCCACCTCGAAGAAGAACAGCTTGCCTGCAGACGCGTAATCCGACTTCTTCACGTCGTTCGTCGTCCCGCGGTAATGCCAGGCATAGTGGCCCGTACCACCGAGCGTAACCTCCGCCTGTACATCGCCGTGCCACGCCGCCAGAAGTGCGGCGACCGTCGCGAATGCGGCCCGCGCAGGGCGTACGGTGCGAACCTTGTCTCTGCCGTGCATGCTCGCTCCCTTCGGTTCGGGTCCACTGGGAAGGCGCCCCGCGAACGGCGCCGGAGGTACTGGCGCGGAGGGCGCGGGACTGGGGCAACCAGACGTGGGCCAAGCCGGCTTGGCTTGGAAAAAACCATATCATGGTCATGGCGATTCCGGCAATGCCACAGGAGGTCGACGACGTGCAACCCGCCCGCCCATCCAGTCGCCGGCTACACCAGCCACTCCGGCCGCACGATCATCACCACACCCAGCGCCAGCATCGCCACGCCGCTGACCAGCTTCAGCCACCGCCCGCCGCGCTCGGTGAGCTTGCGGTTCCCCAGCGTGACGACCGCGATCGTCACCATCAGCGCGTCGTCGGCGACGTAGCCGACGATGTAGAGCAGCAGGTACGCATAGTGGGCGAGCGGCGGCAGGTCGTGCTGGACCAGCACCGCCGTGTAGATCGCCGGGAAGCCCGCCGTGCACAGGAGCTCGACGAAGTTCACGGCGACCGCCAGCACCGCGACCGCCGCCATCGAGGCCGGCAGCGCCTCGGCGTTGAGCACGGCGCGCACGCGCGCGTAGATGCCTGGCTTCGCGGACTCGGGGATCGACAGTGACACGCCGCGGCCGAACGCGAAGAAGTCCTTGACGTTGACGAGGCCGATCGCGGCCGCGACCGCCCCGAGACCGATGCGCAGCGCCGCCGACATCCCGACCAGCAGGAACACGTTGAGCCACGCCGCCATGAACGCGAAGTAGACGGCGCCGCTCGCGACGACGAACGTGCCGGCGACGAGCGCCATCCGCCGGCGGTCGTTGAGCCGCACGAGCAGCGACAGCAGGAACAGCAGCACCCACATCGCGCACGGATTGAAGCCGTCGAGCAGGCCCATCGCCAGCGTGAACAGCGGCAGTCCCATTTCGGTGGCGGACAGCGAGCCGGCGAGCCCGGTGGCGCCGGCGCGTGCCCCGGCTTCGGTGCCGCCAATCAGCGCGAGGACGTGGTGGCCGCTGGTCTGCGCGCTGTCGAAGCCGACCAGAACGCGCCCGTTGGCGACGAACGTGGGCACGCCGGGCGGCCAGGCGCCAACGGCTTGCGAGAGCGTGAACAGTTCCTCGCGCGCGGCCGGATCGCGATCGACCTCGCGGTAGACGACGACGAGGCCGGGACGCTCGCGCACCAGGTCGGCGAGGTACGCCTTGGCGTCGGCGCAGTGGGGGCAACCCGCGCGCACGTACACGGTGAGCGCAGCGGCAGGCGCCGGGGCCTGCGCCTGCGAGGTCGGGGCTGGCCACGCGAGCCCGAGCAGCAGCGCCGCCAGCGCGGCAAGCCACGCCCCTGCAGCGTGGGACGAAGCAAGCGAGAAGCGCATCGACATCGTACGGGAGCGCGCCGCAGGCGAAGCGCCGCGCGCGACCTACGTGATGATGTTATCGCCGGCGGAGGGGACCGACCCTGTGCTGGGTCAAGGCGACGCGGGGGTCAGAAACACCCGCTGCCCGCGCCGGCGTCGTCGAGGCGCGGAAACACCGATCCCATCGTCCCGCGGCACGCGACCAGCGCGACGCCGGTGTGGCGCGCGCGCCGGTACTCGAGCAGCATCAGCGTCGCGCCGGGACGCAGGCTCTCCGAGCGCTTGCCCTTGGGTGGGGCCGGGCAGTCGTAGGGGCCGCCGCGCGCGCCCTTGTAACAGAGCGTCACCTCGACAGGAAAGGCGCAGGTGTTGGTGATCGTCGCGTCGCCCGCCGGCGTGCTGCGGGTCGCGGCAAAGCGCACGCACGCGTCGGCGCGGCGCGGATCGGCCGGCGCCGCGTCCTTCGCGGCGGCCGAAGCGCTGGCCGGTGCCGGCGGAGCGGCGGCGGGGGTTGCCGGTGCGACCGCCGCCGCGGGCGAGCCGGCGTGACGGCGACCACGGGAGGCGGCGGCAACCCGAGCCGTGCCAGACGCTCGGCGGGCGTCGCCGCACGGCCGCCCCGGCAGCCGGCGCGCCACACGGCGTGCACGGGCTCGCCGTCGTCGATCGTCAGGTAGCGCGCGCCGACGCCGTACTCGCGATACGTGCGCGCGTCGCAGCGGATCTCCGCGACGTACGGCCGCTCCTGGCCGACGTCCACGACGCGCGCGTACATCCGCGCGATGAAGCTCGCGCCGTCGGCGCTGACTTCGACCACCTCGGGGTTCCAGTACCAGTAGACGACCCGGCCCTCGGACACGGAACGGCTGCCGACGTAGCGGTAGCCGACGGGAACCGCGGCGAACGCGGCCGCCGCCGCGAGCGCACTCGCGAGCGCCAGGGCGTGCAGTGCGCGGACGCGGACTTCCATGGCAGGCGAATGTGCGGTGCGCGCGAAGGCGCGTCAACGCGCGAGTGCCGCGGCAGCGATCGGCACGAGCGGCAGCTTGCCCGCACTCCAGCGCTTCTGCAGCAGCCGCGCGACGTCGATGTCGAACTGCGGGCGCGGCGGCGCGGCCACGAGCGCGGCCAGTTCGCCGTCGTCGCGCGCGGTGCCGAGCCAGCACCAGTCGCGCAGCACGTGCACGTCGGTGCGCGCGCGCGCGGGATCGTGCTCGCGGACGAGCGCCGGACCGGGGACGGGCCACGCCGGCACGGTCAGCGGCGCCAGCGCCGCGGCGAGCCGCGCGTCGTGCGTCGCGCCGTCCTCGGCCCCGACGCAGGCGCCGGCGCAGCGCCTGAGTTGCCGCTGGAAGCACGGCCCCGCGGCGCGCTTCTCGATGCCCAGCCGGCGCCAGCACAGCGCGTGGTCGGCCGCGAGCGCGCGCAGCGTCTCGCGCGCGCCGCGCTTCGACGTGAACGGGCCGTACGACCCGGCGAGCGCCGCGGGTTCCACGGCGGCCGCCGGCACGAAGCGCGGCGCGCCGTCCGGGTCGAGCACGAGCACGCCGGCCTCCTCCTTGCGCCGCAGCTTGCGGTTGTGCGCGGGCAGCAGCGACTTGACCAGCATTGCCTCCCGCAGCAGCGCGCCTAACTCGCCCGCCGTTTCCTCGTGCTCGATCCGGCGGATCTCCTGGGAGAGCCGCAGGTCGGTCTCCGCCTGCCAGTCGCCGGCGAAGTGCGCGCCGACGCGTTCGCGCAGGTTGACGCTCTTGCCGATGTAGATCGGCAGCGGATTCTCGCCGTAGAACAGGTAGACGCCAGCGGCCTCCGGCAGGCGGTCCAGGCTGTCGGGCGGCAACTGCGGCGGCAGGCTGGGGATTCTCAGGATGCGCTGCGCGGCCTCGGCAATCACGTCTGGAGGGAAGCTCCGGTAGAGCACCTGCACGAACGCCCAGATCGCGCGGGCGTCGCCCAGCGCGCGGTGCCGGTCCGCGACGGCGAGGCCGTGGCGGGCGACGAGCGCGTCCAGGCCGTGGCCGTCGGCCTCGGGATACAGCCGGCGCGACAGGCGCACCGTGCACAGCGGGCGCGCGGCGAACGGGCGGCCGGCGCGCGCGAACGCATGCTTGAGGAAGCCGTGGTCGAAGCGTGCGTTGTGCGCGACGAACACGCAGTCGGCGATGCGTTCGGCGACGGCGTCGGCGACGGCCGAGAACGTCGGCGCGCCCGCGACCATCGCGTCGGTGATGCCGGTCAGCGCCTGGATCACCGGCGGGATCGGCACCTCGGGGTCGACCAGCGTGCTCCACTCGTGCACGCGGGGCGGACCCCCGGCGGCGTCGGCGTCGACCCGGACGATGCCGACCTCGGTGATCCGGTCGGCGGCGGCCCGGGTGCCGGTGGTCTCGAGGTCGACGAAGGCGAGGGAGGGGGCGAAGAGCTGCATGTCCGAGGGGGTTGACGCGGCGAACGTTCGTTCGCTATTCTATGCCCATGGCGAACGATCGTTCCTACCTGACGTCGTTGCAGGATTACTATGCCCGCCACCGGGCGCTGCCATCGTACGCGTCGATCGGCAGCCTGCTGGGATTGAAGTCGAAGTCCTCGGTGGCCGCACTGGTCGCGCGGTTGAAGCTCGCCGGCTTCCTGGAATCGACGCCCGACCGCCGTCTTGCGCCCACGCGCCGGTTCTTCGCGCGGCCGCTGGCCGAATCCCCGGTGCGGGCGGGCCTGCCCGATCCGGTGGAGGACGGCGATGCCGACGCGCTCACCATCGACGACTACCTGATCGAGCGGCCGTCGTCCACGGTGCTGATCCGCGTGAAAGGCGACTCGATGATCGACGCCGGCATCTTCGACGGCGATCTCGTCGTCGTCGAGAAGCGCCCGTCGGCGCAGCGCGGCGACATCGTCGTCGCGATCGTCGACAACCAGTTCACGCTGAAGCGCCTCGATCTCGAGGCCGGCAAATTCGTCCTCAAGGCCGAGAACATCGCGTATCCGGTCATCCGCCCCGAAGGCGCGCTCGAGATCTTCGGCGTGATGGTCGGGCTGGTGCGCAAGCTATGAGGGTCAGACCCTTCAGGGCTTGCGGATCGTACGGGGCCGGCATTCCCGAGGCGTGTCGCCGCGGCACGATCGGGGTCTGACCCGCTGCCGCGTGGGGAGGGTCTGACCCCTTGCCGTGCACCCGCAGGATCGGGTGCCTGACCCTTGTTCGCTTCCGGTCGTGGCCTACCCCACCACCCGATTCCTCCCCGCTGCCTTGGCCGAGTAGAGATTCCGGTCCGCCATTGCCAGCATGCGGTCGTGCGACGGCACCGACGTGTCCGCGCACAGGCCGATCGACAGCGTGAGCGACAGGCCCGGATGGATCGCCGTCCAGCCGTGGTTGGCGACGGCCGCGCGCAGCTTCTCGCACACGCGCCGCGCCGCGTCGTCGTCGGTCTCGACCAGCACGATCACGAACTCCTCGCCGCCGAAGCGCGCGACGAGGTCCGTATGGCGCACCTGCGACGCGAGGAGCCTCGCCGTCGCGCGCAGCGCCGCGTCGCCCACCGCGTGCGAGAAGCGGTCGTTCACCGCCTTGAAGTGGTCGAGGTCCGCCATCGCGACCGCGAGCGGGCGGCCGTGCCGCAGCGCCAGCGCGAATTCGTCGGCGAGCCGCTGGTCCAGCCGGCGCCGGTTGGCGAGCCCCGTGAGCGCGTCCTCGTAGGTCTGCCGCTCGAGCTGGTCGAGCAGCATCGTCTTCTGCAGGTTCGCCTCGGTCAGCGCCACGTTCAGCGCGTCCAGATCCGCGTTGGCCCGGGTCAGGACCCCTTGTCGCTCGCGCTCCAGCTCGGTCTCGCGCCGCGCGGCCTTCAACTCGAGCTGGATGGTGAGCGCGCGCAACTTGTCGCGCGCGGCCTCCGTCTGCACCTCGCGCTCGAGCGCGTGGAACCGGCGGAAGTGGCGAAGCGCGGCGCCATGGTCGCCGGCCCGTTCGTGATAGTCGGCCAGCGCCTCGTGGCACTCGTACTCGGTGGGCTTAAGGCGGTAGCGCTCGCAGTCGGCAAGCGCGGCGGTGAGCCACAGCAGTGCCTCGGCGTGCCGCCCCTGCGCGAGGCACAGCCGACCGAGGGCGAGATTGGCGTGCGCGACGCCCAGGCGATAGCCGGTCGACTCGGACAGGTCGAGCGCAGCGCGCAGCGTGCGCTCGGCGCCGGCGGCGTCGCCCTGTTTCTCCAGCACGAGGCCCAGGTTGTTGAGGGTGGCCGATTGCTGCAGCGGCAGCCCCAGCGCGACGAACAGCTGGTGCGCCTCGACGAGCGCGGCATGCGCTTCCGCGTACTGGCCGAGGTTCTTCAGGTTGATGCCGATGTTGTTGAGCGTCTTGCCGCGCTCGATGGCGTCCTCGGGCCGGGTGGCGAGCGCGAGGCTGCGGCGGTAGTAGTCGAGCCCGGTGCGCGGGTCGTCCGAGCGCGAGTAGACGACGCCGATCGTGCGCAGCGTCGCGGCCTGGCTGCCCTGGTCGCCGGTGCGCTCGTCCAGCTCCAGCGCACGGAACTGGCTGTCGAGCGCGCGCGAGAAGTCGCCCAGCGTGTCGTGGACGAAGCTGATGGCGCGCAGCGTCCTGGCGGCGGCGCGATCGTCGCCCGTCGCCTCGAACGCGCGCAACGCCTCGTCGTACTGGGCCAGCGCGTGGCCGTGCTCCAGATTGAGGTCAGCGCAGCGGCCGCCCACGAACAACGCTTCGGCACGCGCCGGCAGGTCCGCCAGCGACAGCGCGAGTTCCGCGGCGTCGTGCGCCAGCGCCGCCGCCCGCCGGGCGTCGACGCCGGACACGGCGTCGGCCAGCGCGAGCAGCAGCGGCAGCCGGTCGCGCGGGGCTTCGACCGCGACGAGCAGTTCGGTGAGCCGGTCGACCGCCGGCGTGCCCGGCGAAGCGTCACGCACGCGCAACCTCGACCAGGCAGTCGTAGAACGTCGCGGCCGCGCCCAGGTCGGTCAGCGCCTGCGACGTGACGGCGTTGGCGTTGCGGCCGTCCGGCGCGAGCTTCGGCCACCAGACCGACGGCGCCACCGCAACGCCCGGCCGCGCGCGGTCGGTTACGTGCGCCGTCGCGGTGAAGCTGCCGCGGTCGTTGCCGATCCGGACCAGCATTCCCTCGGCGATGCCGCGCGCCGCCGCGTCGGCGGGGTGAAGCTCGACGCGCGGCGTGCGCTCCTCCGCCACGAACGCGGGCAGGTTGGCGAACGACGAGTTGAGGAAGTTGCGCGCCGGCGGCGAGATGAACGCCAGCGGGTAGCGCCGCGCCAGTTCCGGATTGGTGGCGGGCGATTCGCGCGGCGGCACGTACGCCGGCAGCGGGTCGTGGCCCTGCGCGGCCAGCGTGGCGCTCGCGAACTCGCATTTGCCCGAGGGCGTGGGGAAGCCGCCCTGCGCGAACGGCGCGTACGCGGCGGGCACCGCGAGACGCTGCCAGCCGGCGCGCCGCAGCAGGTCGAGGTCGAGGCCGCACGCGGCCGGATGGTCCGGCCGCCACGCCTGCCGCGCGAGGTCCTCGTCCGAGTCGCGGAAGCAGTCCTCGGCAAAGCCCATCCGCGCGGCGAGCCGGCGGAACACCTCGGTGTTGGGCAGCGCTTCGCCGAGCGGCGCGATCGCCGGGTTGTTGGCGAGCGCGTACAGGTGCCCGTACGACGCGTGCACGTCGAACTGCTCGAGCTGCGTGGTCGCCGGCAGCAGGATGTCGGCGAAGTCGGCCGTGTCGGTCTGGAAGATCTCGTGCACGACGCAGAACAGGTCCTCGCGCGCGAAACCGGCGCGCACGCGCGACGCGTCCGGCGCGACGGCGACCGGATTCGAGTTGTACACGTAGATCGCGCGGACCGGCGGATCGGCCGCACCCGTGAGCGCGTCGCCGATCGCGCTCATGTTGATCGTGCGCGGCCGGCCGCGGATCAGGTCGGGGCGCTCGAGCGCGTGGCGGTCGACCGGGTAGGCGCCGGACGAGGAGAGGAGGGCGCCGCCGGCCGGGTCGCGCCATGCGCCGGTGAGTGCCGGCAGGCACGCGACCGCACGCACGGCGTTGCCGCCGCCGGCCACGCGCTGCATGCCGTAGTTGACGCGTATCGCAGCGGGCTTGATCGTCCCATAGTCGCGCGCGAGCGCGACGACGTCGGCCGCCGCGATGCCGCAGGTCGCGGCCACGCGCTCGGGTGGCCATTCAGCGGCGCGCTGCGCGAGGTCGGCATAGCCCACCGTGTACCGGTCGACGTAGTCGCGGTCGACCAGTCCTTCCGCGATCAGCACGTGCACGAGTCCCAGCGCCAGCGCGCCGTCGGTGCCGGGCATCGGCGCGATGTGCACGTGGCACTTCTCGGCGGTCGCGCTGCGGTACGGATCGATCGCGACGAGCTTCGCGCCGCGGCGCTTCGCCTCCTGCGCGCGCGTCCAGAAGTGCAGGTTCGACGCGATCGCGTTGCTGCCCCAGACGACGATCAGCTTGCTCTGCGCGAACTGCTCGACGTCCATGCCGATCGCCGCACCGATCGTCGCGGTCCAGCCGGCCTTGCCGGCCGATGCGCAGATCGTGCGGTCGAGCAGCGACGCCCCCAGCCGGTGGAAGAAGCGGCGGTCCATCGAACCGTACTGCAGCAGGCCCATCGTGCCCGCATAGCTGTACGGCAGGATCGCCTGCGGGCCGTCGGGCGAAGCCGCGATGGCCCCGAAGCGCTGCGCGATCGTCGCCAGCGCCTCGTCCCACGTGATGCGCTCGAAGCGGCCTTCGCCCTTGCGGCCGACGCGGCGCAGCGGGTGCAGCACGCGCTGGTCGGAGTACGTGCGGTCGAGGTAGCGGGCGACCTTCGTGCACAGCACGCCGGCCGTGGCCGGATGGTCGGGTGCGCCGCGCACGGCGACCGCGCGCCCGTTCTCGACCGTGGTCAGCAGCGCGCACGTGTCGGGGCAGTCGTGCGGGCAGGCGCCCCGCACGACGTGTGGCCCGGGACCGGTGGGTGCGGCAAGCGACATCGGCGTGGCGAGGATCGCGGAACGAAGGCGAAATGGCATCGCCCTCGGCGCGGGGCTTGCCGCGATTCTACTGGACCATGCACGGTCGCGCGCCTGCCCGTATGCTTGGCGGCATGGCTGCGCCGACCGCTCTGCCGACCGTCGCGTTCGCCGACGGCGCGCGCGTGCCGGCGCTGGGTCTCGGCACGTGGACGATGGGCGAGCGCGCCGGCAGCGCGCGCCGCGAGATCGCGGCGTTGCGCGCGGGCCTCGATCTCGGCATGACGCTGATCGACACCGCCGAGATGTACGGCAACGGCGGTGCCGAGCGCGTGGTCGCGCGCGCGATCGCGCATCGCCGCGAGGACGTGTTCGTCGTGTCGAAGGTGCTGCCGTCCAATGCGAGCGCGCAGGGCACGATCGCGGCGTGCGAGCGCAGCCTCGCGCGCCTCGCGACCGACCGCATCGATCTGTATCTGCTGCACTGGCGCGGCGCGCATCCGCTCGCGGAGACGGTCGACGCTTTCGAGCGGCTGCGCCGCGCGGGGAAGATCGTGCGCTGGGGCGTTTCCAACTTCGACGTCGACGACATGCACGAACTGCTCGCGCTGCCCGCGGGCGCGCACTGTGCGAGCAATCAGGTTCTGTACAACTTGTCGGAGCGCGGCATCGAATGGGAATTGCGCGCGTTATGCCAACGGCATGGCATTCGCGTGATGGCGTACTCGCCGTTCGGTCAGGGCGCATTGCTCCACGAACGAAAATTGGCAACTCTTGCCGCGCCGCTCAGCGTCACGCCGGCGCAACTGGCGCTCGCGTGGCTGCTCGCGCAGCGCGACGTGATCGCGATTCCGATGTCGGCGAATCGCGCGCACGTCGCCGCTTGTCGCGCGGCGGTCGACGTTCGTCTTTCCGCGGAAGCGCTGGCGGCCATCGACCGCGCGTTTCCGCCGCCGCGCCGTGCGCGGCCACTCGCGATGCTCTAGCAGGCCGCTGCAATGCGATCCGATTTCCACCCATGGATGTCATCCCGAGCGTAGCGAGGGATCTGCTGCGGCCACGAATCAAGGAGTTGCGCGACGGCAGATCCCTCGTCGCTGCGTTCCTCGGGATGACACCGAGGGGACTTCCCACGGCCGGCTAGCTATTCAGTGCGAACGGGGTCCGGCCGGACCTCGCCGACCGTTCGTCGGCTGTTGCCCACAACATCGGAATACCGCAGTGTTTTCAACCGCTTGTCGGGCCCTTGCAGGGCTTGGCACGCTTGCTGCTAATGATGGGTCAGCAAGGGTTCTTGTCCGCCCCAATCCCGACAGGAGAAGCGCGTGAACTACACCCACTACGACTACCTCGACCTGGCGCCCGGCGCGAGTGCCGCGCGCATCGAGACCGCGTACGCCGCAGTGCTCGAACGCTTCCAATATGGCGCCACCGACGCGGGTCAGGACCTGTCCGGCCTCGTCCGGATGATCCACGCCGCCTACGAGGTGCTGTCGAATCCCGATCGGCGCCGCCACTACGACGCGCAACTCGCGGCGGAAGCGGCCGAGGCCGACGCAGAACTCAAGTCGACGCTCGACGCCCAGCCTGCCGCCGGCACCCGGTTCGTGCAGGACGTTCCCGGGACGCTGCGCGCGGTGATGCCACCGCTCGCGGCCTGAACGCGCCGAGCGCGCTTCCAGGTTACGGCCGCCGGGAAAGTACTTTTTCCAGACTGCAAACAGCGATGCGGTCGGCGGCCGTATTCACTTCCCGGTACCGGACGAACCTGCGCGGCAGCGCCCGCACGGTCACCGGCTTGCTGTCGCGCCGGTGCGGCGCGCGACGCCCTGCTTCGCGCATGCCTCGCTGCGGCGAACGCATGCGTGCGCGGCCGGCGCCGCGCCGGAGCGATTCGCACGGGGCGCGCAACGCGCAGCGGCGCGCGCGCCCGCCACTGCTGCTGCCGGGCGGCTTCGTCCCGCTGGTCGTGCACTGAACGCGATGCGCGACGAACCGCGAACCCCGCTGCGCGGCCGAGTCCGCAGTCATCCGTTCGGCCTATTGGCCCGTGCGCGCGACGCGCGCGCAATGAACGTGCGCGGGCGAGTGTCGGGCGTGCACGGCGCGGCGCGCTCTGGCAGGGCAATTGCGTTGACGCAGGCATCGACAACGGCAGTCGCACGGTACGCGGCGGCGACTGCCCATTCGGAGTGACAACGTGGACAAGTGCATCGGCTGCCATTTCTTCGACCGCCAATCGGGCAAGCAAGCGGACAACCGCGGCATGAGCTGGGGGCAGTGCCGGCGCGCCGCGCCGATGCTGCATCCGATCAACCAGAAGTCCTACATGATCGAAGGCGTCTGGCCGCACGTGCGCGACGACGACTGGTGCGGCGAGTGGAAGGCGGCCGCGCGGCGCGTCGAGCAGCGCAGCGGCGACGCCGCGGGCCCGGGTCCGCTGCTGCCGATCGCGGGCGCGACGCCTTTCGGGTCGCGGCCCGCAATCACCGCGGCCAGGCCGGCGGCGCCGGCGTTCGGCTCGGCGGCCGGCAACGGCGGCTTCGCCGCATCCGGGCGCGGCGACTGAGTCACAGATACCGCACCGCGGCGCCGCGCACGACGTGGCACGCGGGCGGTCGGCGGTACCGGCCCGCGTCACGCGGCCGAAACCTGCTAGAGTGATCGCGGCCGCGCACGCCCACGCACGCGCGGCGTAGCGCGATCCATCGATGTCCCCCCCCGACTTCGCCGCGGCGCTCGCCGCCGGCGTCACGATCGTAACGCCGAACAACCGGCTCGCGCGCGCGCTCGTGGCGCGGCACGACGAGGCAATGCGCGAGCGCGGCGCGCGGGCGTGGCCCGCGGCGCGCGTGCTGCCGTGGCAGGCCTGGCTACGCGGGTTGTGGCAGGACGCGCTGGCCGCCGACGCACTCGACCCGGCGCAGCCGCTGCTCGCCGAGGCGGCGTCCGCATTTCTCTGGGATCGCATCGTCGGGGAGACCGCAACGCTGCTCGACCCGCGCGGCGCGGCCGAGCGCGCCGCGGAGGCGTGGACGCTGTTCCACGCCTGGCGCGAGCCCGACGAGTCGCACACCGCGTGGGCGCGCGCGGGCATTGCCGACGACGTCGCCGCGTTCGCCCGCTGGGCAGACCGCTATGCCGCCAGCGTTGCCGCCGCGGGCGCGGTGGATGCCGCGCACGCGGCCGACGCGCTGGCCGCCGCGGCCACGCGGATTCCCGCGTGGCGCGACGCCGATGTCGTGCTCGCCGGCTTCTTCGCGCCGACGCGCCAGCAGTCGCGGCTCGTGGCCGCACTGCGCGCCGCCGGCACGCGCGTGGCCGAGGCGGCGCTGCCGCGCGGGCGGGCGGGACGCACGCAGCGCGTGGCGTGCGCGACGCCGCAGGCGGAGCTCGTGGCCGCGCTACGTGCCGCGCGGGCGCGCTGCGCGGCGGAGCCCGGCGCGCGGATCGGCCTCGTGTTCGGCGACCTCGACGACCGGCGCCACGAGGTCGTGGCGGCCGCCGACGACATCCTGTGTCCCGAGATCGCCGCGCGGCCGGATGCGGAGTCGGCGCGCCCCTATGCGCTTTCGCTGGGCACGCGCCTGCCCGAGGTTCCCATGGCGGCCGCCGCGCTCGCGCTCGTCGCGTGGTCGGCGGCGCCGCTGCCGGTCGAAGCCGCGGGCGCGCTGCTGCGCTCGCCGTACCTGCCCGACGGCGATCGCGCGTGGCGGCAGCGGGCGCGCGTCGCGGACGCATGGCGGGAGCAGGGAATACGCGAGGTCACGTTCGCGGCCGCCGCGAAGGCGTTGGCCGAAACGGGCGACGCCGCGCTGGCGAATGCGTGGCGCAGCGCCGCGCCGCCGCCGGCCGGCCGGCAGTCGCCGGCGGCGTGGGCGCAGGCGTGGCGCGCGTGGCTGACAGCTGCCGGCTGGCCCGGTGAGCGCGCGCTCGCGAGCAGCGAATGGCAGGCGCGCGAGCGCGTGCTCGAGGCGCTGGGTGCGTTCGCCGCGCTCGGCGGCGTGGCTCACACGCTGGCCCGCGACGACGCGGTGCGCGCGCTGCGCGCCGCGTTCGCGCGCATCGTCTTCCAGCCGGAGGCGCCGCCCGCGCCGATCCAGATCCTCGGCGTGCTCGAAGCCTCCGGACTCGACTTCGACCTGTTGTGGCTCGCGGGGATGGCGGCGGAACGCTGGCCGCAGCCGGTCGCGCCCAGCCCGCTGCTGCCGCTCGCGTGGCAGCGTGCGCGCGGGGTGCCGCGCTCCGACGCCTCCGGCGCGCTCGCGTTCGCGCGCGCGGTGACCGCCGCGTTCGCGCATGCCGCCGACGACGTGATCGCGAGTCATGCGGTGCTCGTCGACGGTTTCGAGCGTGCCGGCTCCGCGCTGACCGCCGCGTGGCCCGCAGGCGGCGCGCCGGAGGGCGATCCGCGCGCCGGCCGCGCGTGGGACCTCGCGGTCGCCCGGCCGCCCCTGCCGCCGCTCGCCGACGACACCGCGCCCGCGCTGCCAGCGGGCGTGCGCGTGCGCGGTGGCGTGGACGTGGTCGAGAGCCAGAGCGCGTGCCCGTTCCAGGCGTACGGGCACCATCGCTTGCGCGCGCGCGCGGCGCCCGTTCCCGACGCGGGTCTGACCCCTCTGGAGCGGGGCGCGCTGCTGCACCGTGCGCTCGCCGCGTTCTGGGAGGACGTCCGCACGCACGCGGCGCTGGCGGCGCTCGATGACACGGCGCTGCGCGCGCGAATCGATGCCGCCGTCGCGGCGGCGCGGCCCGCGCTCGGCGCGCCGCGCTGGCGCTCGCTGCCGCCGCCGGTCGCGGCGGCCGAAAACGCGCGGCTGGCGGCCACGCTGCACGGCTGGCTGACGGCGATCGAACGGGAGCGGCCGCCGTTCACCGTGATCGCGACCGAAGCCGACGCGACGCTCGCCCTCGGCGGGCTCGACCTCGCCTTCCGCATCGACCGCGTGGACGCGCTCGCGGACGGTGGCACCGCGATCATCGACTACAAATCCGGGCGCGTGCCGGTGCCGAAGCGCTGGTTCGCGCTGCGGCCCGCGGGGACCCAAGTCGGCCTCTACGCGCTCGCGCGCGCAGCGAGCGATCCCGACGCGCGGGTGCGCGCGGTCGCGTACGCGCAGCTCAAGGCAGGCAGCGTGGCCGTCGCGGGCCTCGCCGCCGATGCGCACGCGTGGCCGGCACTGCGCGTCCCCGGCGGCGATCGTCATTCGCCGGTCGCGCGCTGGGAAGACGCGCAGGCGTTCTGGCGCGACGGCTATGGCGAGATCGCCGCGGCGTTCCGCGCCGGGCACGCGGCGGTGGCGCCGCGCGATGCGAAGGTCTGCGCGTACTGCGACCTGCAGCCGCTGTGCCGTGTGCAGCTGCTGGAGGAGGCCGGCGACGACGACGAGGACGCGCATGACGACTGACGCCGAGCTCGAGCGCGCGGACCGCGCCGCGCGCGAGCGTGCGCTCGACGTCGCAAGCTCGTTCGTCGTGCAGGCGCCGGCGGGCTCCGGCAAGACGGGTCTGCTGATCCAGCGCGTGCTCGCGCTGCTCGCCGTCGTCGAGCGGCCCGAGCAGATCCTCGCGATGACGTTCACGCGCAAGGCGGCCGCCGAGATGCGCGAGCGCGTGTTGCGCGCGCTCGTCGACGCGGCGGCGGACGTTGCCGTCGATCCGGCGCGGGACTACGACGTCGCCACGCGCGCGCTCGCGCAGGCGGCGCTCGCCAACGACCACAGGCGCGAATGGCAACTCGCCGCGAACCCGACGCGGCTGCCGATCGTCACGATCGACGCGCTCGCCACCGCGTTCGCACGGCAGGCGCCCGTGGCGACCGGGCTGGGCGCGCTGCCGGCGTTCGTCGAGGACGCGGCGCACCTCCATCGGGCAGCCGTGCGCGACGCGCTGGCCGCGGCCGCGCGCGACGACCCGCGCTGGCGGGCGTTGCTGCTGCACGTCGACAACGACGCCGAGGCGCTGTCCGCGCTGCTCGCGCACATGCTGGCGCGGCGCGACCAGTGGCGCGCGCTGCCGCTCGCCGAAGCGGGCCCGGAGCTGCGCGCGAAGCTCGAGCGCGCGCTGCGCGTCGAAACGCAAACCGCGCTCGTGCGACTCGTCGCGCTCCTGCCGGCGGACCTGGCGCGCGCGCTGGTGGCACACGAGCGCTACGCCGCCGGCTGGTTCGACAGCGACGGCGGCGATCCGGCGCGGGCGGGGCTGCTCGACGCGCTCGCCGATGCGGGCGGCGTGCCGCCGCCGTCCGCCGAGGCGCTCGCGCTGTGGCGCGCGCTCGCCGACTGGCTGCTCGTGAAGGGCGACGCGCGCTTCCGCAAGAGCACCGGCTGGAACGTGAACTTCGGCTTCCCGCCGAAAGGCGAGGGGCCGGACGCCACGGCGCGCGACGCGGCCGTCAAGGCGGTGCGCGCGTGGGCCGCCGAGGCCGCGACCGTTCCCGGCCTGGCCGCCGCGCTGCACGCGGTGCGCACGCTGCCGCCGCCGTGCTACGGGGATCCGGCGTGGACGTTCGTCGCGGGCACGCTGGCGCTGCTGAAGCCGCTCGCCGGCCAGCTGGAACTGGTGTTCGCGCGCACGGGCGAGACCGACTTCGCCGAGGCCACGCTGCGGGCGCTGGCCGCGCTGGGGGAGGCGGCCGATCCCGGCGAACTGCTGCTCGCCACCGACCTGCGCATCGCGCACATTCTGATCGACGAGTTCCAGGACACGTCGTGGGCGCAGCTCGAGCTGGTCGGCCGGCTGACGTCGGGCTGGACGGCCGGCGACGGCCGGACGCTGTTCGCGGTCGGCGACCCGATGCAGTCGATCTACCGGTTCCGCGAGGCGGAGGTGCGGATTTTCCTCGACGCGCTGGCGACGGGACGCGTCAACGACGTCGCCGTCGAGCCGCTGCACCTGACGCGCAACTTCCGCTCCCAGGCCCCGCTCGTCGCGTGGGTCAACGCCGTGTTTGCGTACGTGTTCCCGGGCGCGGCCGATCCTGCGCGCGGCGACGTCCCGTACGCGCCGGTGCTCGCCACGCAGCGCGCGGCTGGCGCGCCGGTGCCGACCGTGGACCTCGTGGCCGACGAAGCCGAGGAGGCGCGCGCCGTCGTGCGCCACGTCCGCGCTGCGCAGCGCGAAGGGGCGCCGGAGATCGCGATCCTCGTGCGGGCCCGGTCGCACCTGGCAGCCATCCTGCCGGCGCTGCGCGCCGCCGGGATCGACTACGCGGCGATCGACCTCGAATCGCTGGCCGACCGGCTCGCGACGCGCGATCTCATGACGCTCGCGCGCGCGCTCGCGCGGCCCTCCGACCGCATCGCAGCGTTCGCGCTGCTGCGCGCGCCGTGGTGCGGTCTCACGCTCGCCGACCTGCAGTGCCTGGCCGATGCCGGCGTCGGGACGCCCGTACTCACGCTGCTGGACGACGACGACGTTTGCGCCCGGATGAGCGCCGATGGCCGCGCGCGCAGCGCGCGGTTGCGCGCCGCACTCGCGCCCGCGCTGGCCGGCCGCGGGCGCGCCACGCTCGCCGCGCGCGCGCGGGCGGCGTGGCTCGCGCTCGGCGGCCCGGCGTGCGCCGACGACGTGCTGGACCTCGACGGCGCGCAACGGTTCTTCACGCTGCTGGCGCGGCACGAGCGCGCGGGCGACGTGCCCGACTGGCGCGCGTTCGCCGATGCCGCCGGGCGGCTGTTCGCGGAGCCACCGGGCGACGCGCTGCAGCCGGTGCAGGTGATGACCTTGCACAAGGCGAAGGGCCTCGAGTTCGACACGGTGATCCTGCCGGGCCTCGCGCGCGCGACGGCGCGCGGCGAGGATCCGCCGCTGCGCTGGGCGGTGCGCGAGCAGCCGAACGGCGTCCGGACGCTGCTGCTGGCGCCACTGACCGCGCGCGTCGGCGCCGCGAGCGAACGCGATCCGGTCTACGCGTATCTGGCGGCGCTCGACCGCGAGCAGGACGACGCCGAGACCGGCCGGCTGCTCTACGTCGGCTGCACCCGCGCCAAGCGCCGGTTGCACCTCGTCGCCGCGCCGGGCGTCAAGGCGGCCACGGTCAAGGAGCCGCGCCGGTGGTCGATTCCGCGCAAGCGGTCGGCGCTGGCAAGCCTGTGGCCCGGCATCGGCGATGTCGCCATGCCCATGGAGCCGCCCGCGGCGAAGGCCGCGGACGAGGTCGCGCCGCCTGCGCCGCCGCCGCTGCTCCGGCTGCCGCTGGACTGGACGGCGCCGCCGCTGCCGCCCCCGCTTCCCGTGCCCGCTGCCGCCGCCGCCGGCGAGCGCGGTCCGCCGTTCGACTGGGCGCAGGCGACCGCGGCGGCGATCGGCACCGTCGCTCACCGATTGTTCCGCCAGATCGCGACGGAGGGACTGCCCGCGTGGAGCGCCGAGCGCGTCGCCGGCGCGGCCGGGCGCGTGATGGCCGAACTGGCAGGCGAGGGCGCCGACACGGCGGCGTGCGCGGCCGCCGCGGACGTGGTGCTCGCAGCGATCCGTCACACGTGCGCGGATGCGCGCGGCCGGTGGCTGTTCGCTCGCGAGCATGCCGACGCGCGCAGCGAGTGGGCGCTGGCGGGCGTGGAGGACGGCGGGATCGCGCACGTGACGCTCGATCGGGCGTTTGTCGCCGACGGCGTGCGCTGGATCGTCGACTTCAAGACGGGCCGCCACGAAGGCGCGGACCCCGCCGCGTTCCTCGACCGCGAGCAGGAGCGCTACCGGGCGCAACTCGAGCGCTATGCCCGGTTCGTGCGCGCGCTCGACCCCGACGACGCCCGGCCGATCCGGCTCGGCCTCTACCATCCGCTGGTCCCCGGCGGATGGCGGGAGTGGGCGTACGACTGAACGGTCGCGCATGTCGCACATGCTCTCTGGCGCTGACCATCGACAACGCAGCCGGCGAGCGCCCCTCACCCCGACCCGCTCCCCGCAAGCGGGGAGAGGGAGATTCACGCCGGCGTCCGCTGCATGTGCAACCGGCAACGCTGCAGACCTCCCCCTCCCCGGAACGGGGAGAGGGTTGGGGTGAGGGGACGAGCGAGATCTCGTCCCGTGCGCGGGTCACGCAGCGGCCGGTTCGCGTTTGCGTTAGAATTCAAGCCTTTGCATTGATCAAGCGCCGGCGCGACCCCTGTCGCCGGCCGCTCCGTACCGTGCGCATCCATCGCGGACTTCCGGCCCGTGCCGCCGGGCCCGTGGCGTTGACCATCGGGAACTTCGACGGCGTCCACCGCGGGCACCAGGCCATGCTGACGCGGCTCCTCGAGGCCGCCGACGACCTGCGCCTGCCGGCGGCGGTGCTGACGTTCGACCCGCACCCGCGCGAGTTCTTCCAGCGGGACGCGGCGCCGCCGCGCGTGATGCGGCTGCGCCAGAAGCTCGAGATATTCCGCGCGTTCGGCATCGCGCATACGTTCGTCGCGCGCTTCGACGCGCGGCTGGCGGCGCTCACGCCGCAGGCCTTCATCGCGGACGTGCTCGTGGCGCGGCTGCAGGTGCGCTGGGTGCTGGTCGGCGACGACTTCCGCTTCGGCAAGGGGCGCGCCGGCGACCTCGCCGTGCTGCGCGCGCACGCGAGCTCGTTCAGCGTCGAAGGCATGCGCACGGTGAGCGTCGCCGACGAGCGCGCGTCGTCGTCCGGCGTGCGCGCGGCGCTCGCCGCCGGCAACCTCGAGGGCGCGGCGGCGCTGCTCGGCCGCCCCTACACGCTGTCCGGCCGCGTCGCGCACGGCGACAAGCGCGGCCGCCGCCTGGGCTTCCCGACCGCGAACATCGCGCTGCGCCAGCGCCCGGCGCTGTCCGGCATCTTCGCCGTGCGCGTGCACGGCCTCGGCCAGTCGCCGCGCACGGGCGTGGCGAGCCTCGGCGTGCGGCCGACGGTCAAGGAGAACGCGAAGCCGCTGCTCGAAGTGTTCATCTTCGACTTCGACGAGACGATCTACGGCCGCTACGTGACGGTCGAGTTCCTGCACAAGCTGCGCGACGAGGAGAAGTACGGCGATCTCGCGGCACTGACGCACCAGATTCGCGCCGACGTGGCGCAGGCCCGCGAATTTTTCGCGACCGCGCGCTGACCGGCGCGCAACGAAAGCCCTTCATGCCCGACGATCCGAAGACCGACTACAAGTCGACCCTGAACCTCACCGACACGCCGTTCCCGATGCGCGGGGACCTCGCGCGCCGCGAGCCCGGGTGGGTGGCGGAATGGCAGCGGACGAAGGTCTACGAGGCGATCCGCGCCGCGGCGAAGGGGCGGCCGCGGTTCGTGCTGCACGACGGCCCGCCGTACGCGAACGCCGACATCCACATCGGCCACGCCGTCAACAAGATCCTCAAGGACGTGATCGTCAAGAGCAAGGGGTTCGCGGGCTTCGACGCGCCGTACGTGCCCGGCTGGGACTGCCACGGCATGCCCATCGAGGTGCAGATCGAGAAGACGCACGGGAAGAACCTGTCGGCGGCGGAGACGCAGCGGCTCGCGCGCGCCTACGCCACCGAGCAGATCGACAAGCAGCGCGAGCAGTTCAAGCGGCTGGGCGTGCTCGGCGACTGGGGCCGCCCGTACCTGACGATGGACTACAAGAACGAGGCCGACGAGATCCGCACGCTGGGCAAGATCCTGCAGAAGGGCTACGTCTACCGGGGACTGAAGCCGGTCAACTGGTGCTTCGACTGCGGCAGCGCGCTCGCGGAAGCCGAGGTCGAGTACGAGGACCGCGTCGACGCGGCGATCGACGTCGCGTTCGCGCTCGACGCGGCCGACCGCCCGAAGCTCGCCGCGGCGTTCGGCCTCCCCGCGCTGCCGGACGGCGACGCGTACGCGGTGATCTGGACGACCACGCCGTGGACGATCCCCGCGAACCAGGCGCTGAACGCGCACCCGGACTTCGCGTACGCGCTGGTGGAAACCGCGCGCGGACACCTCGTGCTCGCGCAGGACCTGATCGAGCCGTGCCTGAAGCGCTACGGCCTCGACGGACGCGCCGTCGCGACGGCCCCCGGCGTCGCGCTGGAGAACATCCGCTTCCGCCACCCTTTCTACGACCGCGCGGCGCCCGTCTACCTCGGCGACTACGTGACGCTGGAGACCGGCACCGGCATCGTGCACTCGTCGCCGGCGTACGGCGTCGAGGACTTCCTGTCGTGCCGCCGCTACGGCATGACGGACGACGACATCCTCAATCCGGTGCAGGGCGACGGCCGCTACGCGGACAGCCTGCCGTTCTTCGGCGGTCTGTCGATCTGGAAGGCCAATCCGCTGGTCGTCGACAAGCTGCGCGAGGTCGGCGCGCTGCTGCACGACGAGAAGTTCACGCACAGCTACATGCACTGCTGGCGGCACAAGTCGCCGATCATCTACCGCGCGACGACGCAGTGGTTCGCCGGCATGGACGACGTGCCGGGCTACCACGGCGTGAAGCCGGCCGAGACGCTGCGCGCGACGGCGCTGCGCGGCATCGAGGCGACGACGTTCTACCCGGCGTGGGGCAAGGCAAGGCTCACCGGGATGATCGCGCACCGGCCCGACTGGACGCTGTCGCGCCAGCGCACGTGGGGCGTGCCACTGCCGTTCTTCGTCGATCGCGAAACCGACGCGCTGCACCCGGACACGATGGCGCTGCTCGAACTGGCCGCCGCGAAGGTGGAGGCGGGCGGCATCGAGACGTGGTTCGAGGCCACGCACGAGGACTTCGGCGTCGACGCGAAGAAGTACCGCAAGCTCACCGATACGCTCGACGTCTGGTTCGACTCCGGCGCCACGTTCGAGACGGTGATGGGCGGACCGGACGGGCGCCGCACGCGCATGGGCTCGCACTCGGAGCACACGGAGTTCCCGGCCGACCTCTACCTCGAAGGATCCGACCAGCACCGCGGCTGGTTCCACTCGTCGCTGCTCGTGTCGTGCATGATGAACGGCGTGCCGCCGTACAAGGCGCTGCTGACGCACGGCTTCACCGTGGACGGCGAAGGCAAGAAGATGTCGAAGTCCAAGGGCAACGTCGTGTCGCCGCAGAAGGTGTCCGACTCGCTCGGCGCCGAGATCCTGCGGTTGTGGGTCGGCGCGACCGACTACTCGGGCGAGTTGTCCATCGGCGACGAGATCCTGAAGCGGGTCGTCGAGAGCTACCGGCGCATCCGCAACACGCTGCGCTTCCTGCTCGCCAACACGTCCGACTTCGACGCCGCGCGCGACGCGGTGCCGGTCGAGGAACTCTTCGAGATCGACCGGTTCGCGCTGGCGCAGGCGCAGATGATGGCCGCCGCCGTCGAGGCCGCGTACGGACGCTACGAGTTCCACGTCGTCGTGCAGCGGCTGCAGACGTACTGCTCCGAGGAACTCGGCGGCTTCTACCTCGACGTGCTGAAGGACCGCCTGTACACGACGGCGGCCGGCAGCCGCGCGCGGCGCTCGGCACAGACGGCGCTCGCGCTGATCCGCGACGCGCTGCTGAAGCTCATGGCGCCGATCCTGTCGTTCACGGCGGAGGAGGCGTGGCGGATCCTCCACCCGGCGGACGCGACGATCTTCACGCACGTCTGGCAGGATTCGCTGCCGGCGGTGCCCGACGCGCCGGCGTTGATCGCGAAGTGGGAGCGCATCCTCGCCGTGCGTGCGGCCGTGTTGAAGGAGCTGGAAGCCGTGCGGATGGCGGGCGGCATCGGCTCGTCGCTGCAGGCGGAGGTGGCGATCGCCGCGCCCGCCGACGATTACGCGGCGCTGGCGTCTCTCGGCGACGACCTGCGCTTCGTCACGATCACGTCGGCGGCCACGGTGACGGCCGGCGACGCCCTCGCGGTGCGCGTGACGGCGAGCCCGCACGCGAAGTGCGAGCGCTGCTGGCACTGGCGCGCCGACGTCGGCGCCGACGCCGCGCGTCCGGGGGTGTGCGGCCGCTGTGTCGCGAATCTCACCGGCGGCGGCGAGCCGCGCCGTCATGCATGACCATCGCGTCGACGCGTCCCGGTCGACCGGAGGCCGTCGTGGCTGAGGCGGCGGGACCGGTGCCCGGCTGGTGGCGCTGGCTGCTGCTGTCGGCGGCGGTGATCGCGCTCGACCTCGCGACCAAGGCGTGGGTGCTCGCGGTCTTCCGCGAGGGGCAGGAACTGCCGGTGACGGGCTTCCTGAGCCTCGTGCTCGCGTTCAACACCGGCGCCGCGTTCAGCTTCCTCGCCGGTGCATCGGGCTGGCAGCGCTGGTTCTTCGCCGGCGTCGCGATCGTCGCCAGCGTGTTCCTCGTCTGGATGCTGCGGCGGGGCGGCAGCCGCGCGCTGTCCGCCGGCGTGGCGCTGATCCTGGGCGGCGCGCTCGGCAACCTGTGGGACCGCCTGACGCAGGGCCGCGTCACCGACTTCGTCCTGCTCCACTACCAGGGCTGGTCGTGGCCGGCGTTCAACGTCGCCGACAGCGCGATCACGGTTGGCGCGGCGCTGCTGATCCTCGACAGCTTCCGCGCGCGGCCGCGCGACGCCGCGCCCGCGGACCGCGAAGGCTCACGCTGATGGACATCGTCCTCGCCAACCCGCGCGGGTTCTGCGCCGGCGTCGACCGCGCGATCGCGATCGTCGAGCAGGCGCTCGCGCAGTTCGGTGCCCCGATCTACGTCCGCCACGAGGTCGTCCACAACAAGTTCGTCGTCGACGACCTGAAGGCCAAGGGCGCGGTGTTCGTCGACGAGCTCGACGAGGTGCCGGCCGGCGCGACCGTCGTGTTCTCCGCGCACGGCGTGTCGAAGGCCGTGCGGGCGGAAGCCGAGGCGCGCGGCCTCACCGTGTTCGACGCGACGTGCCCGCTCGTCACCAAGGTCCACGTCGAGGTCGAGAAGATGCGCGCGGCCGGCCGCGACATCGTGATGATCGGCCACGCCGGGCATCCGGAGGTCGAGGGGACGATGGGGCAGGTCGACGGCGGCATCCATCTCGTGGAGTCCGTCGCCGACGTGGCCAGGCTCTCCGTGCGCGATCCCGAGCGGCTCGCGTACGTGACACAGACGACGCTGTCGGTCGACGACGCCGCGGCGGTCGTCGCCGCGCTGCGCGCGCGCTTCCCGGCGATCATCGGACCGAAGCGCGACGACATCTGCTACGCGACGCAGAACCGGCAGGACGCGGTCAAGGCGCTGGTGCACGAGGTCGATGCGGTGATCGTCGTCGGCAGCCCCAACAGCTCGAACTCCAACCGGCTGCGCGAGGTCGCCGCCAATCGCGGCGTGCCCGCCTGGATGGTCGACCGCGCCGAGGAGCTGCAGCCCGAATGGGTCGCCGGCAAGCGCCACGTCGGCGTCACCGCCGGCGCGTCGGCGCCCGAGGTGCTCGTGCGGCAGGTGATCGCGCGGCTGAAGGCGCTGGGCGCGGCGGGCGTGACCGAGCTCTCCGGCGCTGCCGAGCACGTGACGTTCCCGATGCCGAAGGGCCTTGCCGGCCACACGCACACGAAGCCGCCCGAAACGGGGAAGGCGCGCTGACTCGCGGCTCGCGCGAACGTGCGCGCCAAGTCACGCGCGTCGTGCCCGTTTCTCCGCCCTGAACCACGCCATCGCCGCGCCGAACGCGGCCGCCGCGAGCACCGCCGCCATCGCGGCGACGATCGCGTGCCGCCCGCTCTCGGTCAGCGCGCGGACGAGCGCCTCGGCGAGATACCACGGCAACAGCAGCACGAGCCACTGGCGCGGGCGAACCGCACCGCGCGCGACGCCCGGCAGCAGGACGGCGAGCGGCAGTGCCTTCAGCGCAAGCCAGCGCGCGCCGGGCAGCGGCGCCAGCAGCAGTTCCCAGAGGATCTCGAGCAGCGCGAGGGCCAGCACCGCGGCGATCGTGATGCGCGCGGCAACCGCCGCGGACCGGGCCGGCATCAGTGGCGTGCGGCGGGTCGACGCGAACCGCGGCGCCGGGCCGGTCCGCCTTCGCGCTGCAGGCTCACGCGACGGCGATGAACTCGTAGAGCTCGAAGCCGGGACCCTGCTCGACCAGCTTGGTGAGCACGGCGAAGCCGGTGGACGTGCCGCGCTTCAGCGCGATCGCCTGCTCCAGCTGGAACGCGCCGGCGGGCACGATGATCTGCGGGGGCGATGCATCTGCGCCCCCGGCCGCGTCCTCGGGCAGCACGACGACCGGCTGCAGCGTGCCCGGCGCCGCATCCTCGCTGGCGGCCGCGGCCGCCTCGGGGCTGTCGGACAGGAGCTCGCAACCGAACTCGAGGCCGCTGCCCTTCAGCGTGTTGCGAAACCAGCGGACCATCGCGACCTGCAGGCTGTTGCGGCCCTCGATGCGCAGCGCGACGAGATCCCCGATCCGCAGCGCCGTCGGCGCCGGGTCGGTCTGGCGCAGCGCATAGCCCGCCGGCGTGTGGTTGATCACCTGGCAGTTCGCCATCGGCGGCAGCCCGGTCGGCGGCTGCTTCACGCCCGCGTGCACGCCGCGGCTGTACTGCCAGACGCCGGAAAGCCCCGAGCAGGTAACGACGCGCGCGCGCGACGGCAAGCGGTTGAACTGCCGCGCCGGCGGGATGGCCCACTGCCGCAGCAGGCGCTTGAGCAAGGCCAGGTACTGCAGGCGCGCCTTCGCATCGCGCCCGACGCCCAGCGGCACGTCGCCGCCGGCCTCGAGTGCGCGGATCTGCTCCTGGATCTGGAACGCCAGGTCGAACGTCAGCAGGAACAGCTTGCTGCCCTCGATCGAGCCCCCCTTGTTCGCGGAGAACGGCGGGAAATCGTGGCCCACGGGCACGATCGCGACCGCCTTCGCCATCCGGTGCACCGGCGCCACGTCGGTGAGCTTCGCCCAGTGCGCGTGCTCCTGCACGTAGCGCAGCACGAGCGACAGCTGCCCCGGCAGGAAGCCATAGGGATTGGCGAGCGCGAGCAGCAGCGACTGGATCGCCTGCCGCTCGGGCGTGGCCTCGGGCTGGTCGGGCGCGACCGGCACCAGGTGGATGTTGCGCTCGCGCGCGAACGCGTAGATCGCGTGCGCGTCGTGCCACGTGCGCGGCGGAACCGGCGCAAAGGAGAGGTAGCTGTTGACGAGCACGCGCGACGTGCACTGCAGGCACCGGTGCACGAGCGCCACCATCAGCCGCTGGCCGCCCAGCGAGATGCGCTTGCCGGCCTCGTTGGCGAGCAGATGCTTGTACGCGGTCGTGAGCTCGGTGGCGAGCGTCAGCGCCGCCTTGGCCGACTCCAGCGCCGGCCCGGACAGTGGGTGCGACGCGCGGGCGAAGAGCTTCTCGAGCTGCGGCCACAGGGTGCCGGCCGTCTCCCAGTACTTCTCGGTCAGCTCGAGCCGCTTGCCGTCGCTCATCGCGAAGCGGTTGGTGGCCGCCAGCGCGTCGCCGATCAGCCGCGCGGCCTCGGCCGGATCGCGCCGGACGGTCTCGTCGAGCCACGGCACGACCCTGGCGATGCGAACTTCGGGCGGATTGGCCGGGTTCGATTCGACGGTCGGCAGCGACAGCGCGAGGGCCATGAGCGAAGGTTTCGGAGGCGGGGAAGCAGCGGGGGGATGCGGCCGATTGTAAGCGATTGCGTGCGGGGACCGCGGCGCGGGCGTCACGCGCCGGCGCGCAGAAACTCCACGACCGGCCCGTACTGGTCGGGCGCGAGCAGCATCGGCGCGTGTCCGACGCCCGCGAACTCGACGACGCGCGGCTTGGGACCGCGCGCGGCCATCGCGGCCGCCGTGGCAGGGGACAGCAGGTCCGACTGCGCGCCGCGCAGCACCAGCGTCGGGCCGCGGATCGCGTCCCACAGCGGCCACAGGTCCGGCGGCGCGGCCGCGGCGCGGAACGGCACCGCGATGCCCGGATCGTAGGTGAGCCCCCAGCGGCCGTCGGCACGCGGCGCGACGCACGTGCGGGTCAGGTGCTCCCACTGCGCGTCCGTCAGAGCGCCGAACGGCGCCGACACCGCGCGAATGTAGCCTTCCGCCTCCGCGTACGACGCGAACGCCGGGTCGAGCCCGACATAGTCGCGGATGCGCGCGAGCGCCGCGGGCTCGATCGTCGGGCCCGCGTCGTTGACGACCAGCCGCGCCACCGGCGTCCCCGGCTGCGCGGCCATGACGATGCCGAGCAGCGCGCCCAGCGACGTGCCGACCCAGTCGACGCGCTCGGCGCCGCTGCGCGCGACGAGCGCGGTCAGCGCGGTCAGATAGGTCGGGAACACGTAGTCGTTCGCGTCGGCGAGCCACTGGCTCGCGCCGCGTCCCGGCATGTCGACGGCGAGCGTGCGGTGCGTGGCAGCCAGCGCCTCGCCGACCACGTCGAAGTCGCGCCCGTTGCGCGACAGGCCGTGCACGCAGACGACGACGCGGTCGTTCGCCGGGTCGCCCCACTCGTGGTAGACCACGCGGTGAAACCCGTGCGGCGACAGGCTGTCGAAGTGGAGGGTGCGGGGGGAGGTGCGGGTCAGCACGGCGGGACGCGACGGGCAGGGCGAGCGCCGATTGTGCCACGCGCCGCGGATTCGCCAGCCGCCGGCCGCGTGTGCCAGACTTGGCGGTCACCGACCCACGCCGCACAGCCGCCACCATGCGCCATCGCCGCACCTTCGCCGCCGTCGTCGCGCTCGCCGCCGCGGGCTGCGCGCCCGACGCGGTCAACAACCGCGCCGCAACCGGCTTCAACGGCTTCGTCGATCAGGTCCAGCGTGCGTGCGCGCCGGTGCAGCTCGGCCGGTACCAGATGTACAACCCGCTGCTGGGCGGCGGCGGCGACGGCTCGTACAACTACTGGCTCGACCAGACGTCGCGGCTGTACTACCGCAGGATTACATCGGCGCAGTACCGCGAGAGTCTCACCGCATTCTTCGGCGCCGGCAACGACGGCACGATCGCCTGCATCCTCGCCAACCTGCCGCCCGCCTGACCCGCGCCTACACGGAGCCCGCCAGCGGCAACGGCGGCGGCGCGCAGCCGGCCAGGAACGCCGCGATCTCCGCGCGGCGCGCCATCGTGTCCGCATAGCCCAGCGCCAGCAGCGCCCGGCAGAACGCGCGGTCGAACAGCAGGTACGATATGAGGTTCGCGCCGGTGCCCTGCGTGCTGCCGAGCGCGCGCAGCAGACCGCGCACCGGATTGGGCAACCGGGCTTCGTGCGCGAGCGCCAGCGCGCCCAGGTCCCGCGAGGGTGCCAGCACCAGCGCCTCGACGTGACCGACGTCCATGCCGCGCGCCCTCAAGTCCGCCGGGCGCATCAGGCCGACGAGCCGGTTGACCTGCGCCATGCGCTCCAGATCGGCGGCAAGGTTGTCGAGGAAGATCGTCGACAGCGCGTGGCCCGCCGCCTGCGCGAAGGACGGGTACCCGGCGGCCGGCGCATCCGCGCGCACGTGCTGCCCGGAGAACTGCCCGACCGCGAGCACCAGCACCCGCCGCGCGCCCAGGTTGAGCGGCGCGGACAGCGGCAAGAGCTGCCGCACCGAGCCGTCCATGAAGTAGTCGCTGCCGATCCGGCCTGCCGGGAACATGAACGGGATCGCGGTGGTCGCCAGCAGGTGCTCGAGCGCGAGTCGCGTGCGCTCGCCGCGCCGGCGCATCCGCTGCCAGCCCGGCAGCGTGGGCACGCCCTCGAAGAACGAGACCGCCTCGCCCGTCGTGTAGCTGGTCGCGTTGATCGACAGCGCGTGCAGGTCGCCGCGGGCGACGTGCACCGCGATGCGCGCGAAGTCGAACTCGCGGCCGAGCAGGGCGGCGAGCGGCGCATTGTCGAGCAGCGACGCGACCCCGGGCGGGGGTCGCGTGCCGGTGAGCACGCTCGCGAGGAACTGCGCGCTGTGCCGCGACAGCGCCGCGAAGTCCGTGCGGTAGACATCGCCGACGGCGATTCGCCGCCACCAGCGCACGAGCCGCGCGACGCCGCGCCGGAAGTCGTCGGCGTGGACGGCGAGCGCCACGGCGTTGATCGCGCCCGCCGACGTTCCGCAGACGACCGGGAACGGCAGGCGGCCCTGGCGCCCGAGGATGCGGACGATCGCGCGCAGCGCGCCGACCTGGTAGGCGGCCCGCGCGCCGCCGCCGCCCAGCACGATCGCCGCCTCGTGGTCCGGCAGCCGCATCTACGACTCCGTGCGCAGCGTGCGGTCGAGGATCATCAGCATCGCGGCGGTCGCGCCCCAGATGTAGCGCTCGCCCCACGGAATCGCCCAGAAGTCGCGCCGCATCTCCCCCAGCATCCGGAAGTGGCGCTGCTGGTTCGCCGGGTCGAGCAGGAACGCGAGCGGCACCTCGAACACGTCGGCGACTTCCACGGGGTCCGCGACGACCGCGAACGGCGGCTCCACCCAGCCGACGATCGGCGTCACGCGGTAGCCGCTCACCGTGTCGTACGGCGCGAGTTCGCCCAGCACGACGACCCGCTCGGCCGGCAGTCCGATTTCCTCGGTGGCCTCGCGCAGCGCGGCGTGCGCGAGCGTCGGGTCGTCGGGCTCGACGCGCCCGCCGGGAAAGCTGATCTGACCGGCGTGGTCCGGCAGATCGGCGCTGCGCTGGGTGAGCAGCAGCGTGAGCCCGTGCTCCCGGTTGACCAACGGGACGAGCACCGCGGCCGGGGTGGCACGGCCCTCGCGCCCGGGCAGGCGGAAGCCGTCGCTCATGCCTTGCGCTTCGGGCGGCGCCGGACGCGCGAGGCGCCGGGCGATCCAGTCCTTCTGGGCAGGCGGCGGCAGGGAGAAGAGCGGCAACGACATCGGATTCGCAGGCGCGCGCGGGACGGCGGCGGACGCGCGCTTCGATTGTACCGGCCGCGCCGGCCGCGCGTCGCGCTCGCCCGGCGGCGGCCGTTTGCGGTACGCTGCGGCAGCGGCGCGCGCATCGCGCGCCGACATCGCCGGAGGTTCTCGCGTGGATGCTGGAAGCCTCGCGCCGTGGCTGGGCGTCCTGCTGGTCGTGATCGCCGTGGTCGCGTTCGTGCGCGTGCGGCGTTCGCGCGCCGCCCGAGGAACGCCGCGTCCGGGCGCGCCGCCGACGACCGACGAGGAGAACTACCTCGACTCGTCGCACATCAGTGGGCCCGTCGTCGGCCCGCGCGCGGGCGGCGGCACGGGCAGCGAGAAGCGCTGACCGCCGGCACCTACCGCGCCGGCGGGTGGCCGGCGATGCGATCGAGCGCCTGGTCGCGGTACGACGCGGGGTCCTCGCGCGGCTCGATGTGCGTGAACACCGTCGTGCCGGGGACGGCGACGGCGATGTCGTGTTCCACCTGCTCGACGAGATCGTGCCCCTGCTGCACCGTCCACCCGCCCGGCACCAGCACGTGCATCGAAACGAACGACCGGCCGGCGGCGGCGCGGGTGCGGATCGCGTGGAACTGCACGTGGTCGCTGCCGTAACGCGCGAGAACCCCTTCGATCTCGCGGACGGTCGCGGCCGGCAGCGCCTGGTCCATCAAGCCGAACGCCGAGCGGCGCAGCAGCGAGATGCCGGTGATCACGATGTTGGCGGCGACCGCGAGCGCGATCACCGGGTCGAGCCACCACCATCCGGTCGTGGCGACTGCGAACACCGCGACGACGACGCCGACCGACGTCCACACGTCGGTCATCAGGTGGTGCGCGTCGGCCTCCAGCGCGATCGAGTTGTACCGGCGCGCGGCGCCCAGAAGCAGCCGGGCTACGACGAGGTTGACGACGGTCGCGACGACGGACACCGCGAGGCCGACGTCGACCCGCTCGAGCCCCCGCGGCGAGGCCAGTCGCTCGACCGCCGTCCACGCGATGGCCACGGCGGCAACGAGGATCAGCGCACCCTCGAAGGCACTCGAGAAGTACTCGGCCTTCGAGTAGCCGTACGCGTACTGCTCGTCCGGCGGGCGCGCCGACAGCGTCAGCAGCCACAGCGTGGCGATCGCCGCGACGAGGTTGACGATCGACTCGAGCGCGTCGGACAGCAGGCCGACCGAGCCGGTCACGTACCAGGCGATCGTCTTCAGGCCGATCGTCGCGATCGCCGCGGCGATCGACAGCAGCGCAAACCGGGTGAGGTGGGTGCGTTCCACGGATGTCTCGCGCGACCGGTGGATGGTACCCCGCGCCCGGCGCGCGCTCGATGACTTCGCGCAAGGTCGCGGCGCCCGCGCCGGCTAGAATGGCGTGGACGACACCGCACGCGCCCGCGCCGATGCCCACCGCGATTCGAACCGCCCGTAGCGACCCCGGAACGCTGCCATGACGGTGCGCATCGTGCGGCTGGGCACGCCACGGCTGGCGCAGGAAGGCGTGCGGATCGGCACGGTGCGCCGGCCGCCGCGCGGCGTGCGCCGCGAGGACCGGGCGGCGCAGAACTGGTACGACGTCTGGTACCCGGAACTCGCGCCGACCGTGGCGACGATCGCGCTCGCACGCGACACCACCGATGCGCGCGCGTGGCGGGCGTTCGCGAAGGCGTACCGGCGCGAAATGGCCGCACCCGCGGCGAGCCGCTCGCTCGACCTGCTCGCGGCGCTGTCGCACCGTGCGGACTTCTCCGTCGGGTGCTACTGCGCCGACGAGGCGCATTGCCACCGCTCGCTGCTGCGCGCGCTGCTGGCTGCGCGCGGGGCGAGGATCGCGTGAAGGCCGATCTCGCCGAACTCCTGCAGCGGCTGCCGGGGCCGTCGACGCCGCAGTGGCCGGACGGCGAGCGCTTCGTCCGCGCGTTCGCGCACGGCACCATGTCGGTCGAGCTGTATGCGCCGGCCGGCCACGACCCGCAGACGCCGCACGCACAGGACGAGATCTACATCGTGCAGGCCGGTCGCGGCGAGTTCACGGTCGGCGAACAGCGCCACGCCTTCGGACCGGGCACCGCGCTGTTCGTGCCCGCCGGCGTGCCGCACCGCTTCGAGCGGTTCACGCCGGACTTCGTGACCTGGGTCGTGTTCTGGGGTCCGCCGGGAGGCGAGGGCGCGGCCACCGCTGCGTAAGGCACGCCCGCCTTCGCCCGCCATGGAATCGCCGCGTACGCTGCCCGCCGTCGCTGCGCCGCACACGCGCACCGTTGCCGACGTTGCGGCCGCGCTGTCCGCGCCGCCCGGAGGCCTCGGCGCCGCCGACGCGGCGCGCCGCCTCGCGCAATACGGCCCGAACGAACTCGCCGCCGCGCCGCGCGTCTCGCCGTGGTCGGTGCTCGCCGCGCAGTTCCGCAACGTGCTGGTCGCGATCCTGCTCGTCGCCACCGCGCTGTCGGCGTTCCTCGGGCACGCGGTCGAGGCAGTCGCGATCGCCGTGATCGTGACGTTCGCGATCCTGCTGGGCTTCGTGCAGGAGTTTCGCGCCGAGCGCGCGATGGAGGCGCTGCGGTCGCTGACGGCGCCCGTGGCGCGGGTGCTGCGCGACGGGGCCGAAGTCGAGATACGCGCGCGCGAACTCGTGCCCGGCGACGTGCTGGTGCTGCGCGCCGGGGACCGCGTGGCAGGCGACGCCCGACTCGTCGAGGCAGTGAACCTCGCCGCGCAGGAGGCCGCGCTGACCGGCGAATCGGAGCCGGTCGACAAGCGCCTCGAGCCGATCGCCGACGCGCATGCCCCCGTGGGCGATCGCGCGAACATGGTGTTCGCGGGCACGGCGATCGCGCGCGGTCGCGGGCGCGCGCTGGTCGTGGCCACCGGCAGCGAGACCGAGTTCGGCCGCATCGCGACGCTGCTCGAATCCGTCGAGTCGGGTCCGACGCCGCTGCAGCGCAACCTCGACCGGCTGGGGCGGGTGCTGGTGCGCGTGGCGCTCGCGATCGTCGCGGTGATCGTCGTGCTGGGTCTCGTGCGCGGCCAGCCGTTCGTCGACATGCTGGTGTTCGGCATCGCGCTCGCGGTCGCGGTCGTGCCCGAGGCGCTGCCGGCCGTCGTGACGATTTCGCTGGCGCTCGGCGTGCAGCGGCTGGTGCGCCGGCGCGCGCTGATCCGGCGGCTGGCCGCCGTCGAGACGCTGGGCAGCACGTCGGTCATCTGCTCCGACAAGACCGGCACGCTGACCAAGGACGAGATGACCGCCCGCCGCGTGTACGTGCACGGGGAGCTGGTCGACGTGACCGGGGTCGGCTATGCGCCCCACGGCACGTTCGAGCGCGACGGCGCGCGGATGGACGGCCACGACGGCCTGCTGGCATTGCTCGGCGCGGCGGCGCTCGCGTCGGACGCGCGGATCGTCCGCGGCGAGACCGACGGCGCGTGGCACGTCCATGGCGACCCCACCGAGGGCGCGCTGGTCGCCGCGGCCGCCAAGGCCGGCCTCGACAAGCCCGACCTCGACGCCCGCTTCGCCCGCGTGCACGAGATCCCGTTCGAGTCCGAGACCAGGCGGATGACCACGCTGCACGCGACACCCGACGGCGTCGTCGCGTACGCGAAGGGCGCGCCGGAGGTCATCGTCGCCGCTTGCGCCCGGGAGAGCACCGCCGCCGGCGTCGCGCCGCTGGACGAGGCCGGACGGCAGCGGATCCTCGCCGCCGCGCAGGCGATGGCCGACGACGCGCTGCGCGTGCTGGCGGTGGCCACGCGGACCGGCGCGACGCCGGAGAACGCGCAGCGCGACCTCACGTTCCTCGGCCTGGTCGGCATGATCGACCCACCGCGCCCGGAAGTGCGCGACGCGATCGCGACGTGCGAACGCGCCGGCATCGTCGTCGTGATGATCACCGGCGACCATCCGACGACGGCGCGCGCGGTCGCGCGCGAGCTCGACCTGCTCGCGGACGGGCAGGTCGTGACCGGCGCCGACCTGGACGCGATGGGCGACGCCGAGCTCGCGCGGCGCGTGGCCGAGATCGGCGTGTACGCGCGCGTGTCGCCGGCGCACAAGCTGCGCGTCGTCGGCGCGCTGCAGGCGCAGCGCCACGTCGTCGCGATGACCGGCGACGGCGTCAACGACGCGCCGGCGCTGAAAAAGGCGGACATCGGCGTCGCGATGGGGATCTCCGGCACCGACGTCGCCCGCGAGGCGGCGGCCATGACGCTCACCGACGACAACTTCGCGTCGATCGTGGCGGCCGTGGAGGAGGGCCGCGGCGTCTACGGCAACATCAAGAAGTACCTGATGTTCCTGCTGTCGTCCAACATCGGCGAGATCGGCCTCATGGCCGGGGCCATGCTCGCCGGCATGCCGCTGCCGCTGACCGCCGTGCAGATCCTGTACGTGAACCTCGCCACCGACGGGCTGCCCGCGCTCGCGCTGGCGGTGGACCCGCCCGAGGCCGACCTGATGCGCCGGCGCCCGCGCGATCCGCGGATCGGCATCTTCACGCGCCCGGTCGTGGCGCTGATGCTCGTGGGGGGACTCTGGTCCGCACTCGTCAATCTTGCGCTGTTCGCGTGGGCGTGGCAGTCGGGCCGCAGCATCGCCGAGGCAATGACGATGACGTTCGTCTGCCTCGTGGTGATCCAGCTCGTCAACGCGTACAACTTCCGTTCCGACCGCCTGTCCATCCTGCGCCGGCCGTTCGCCAACCGGTGGCTCAACCTCGCCGTGCTGTGGGAGGTCGCGCTGCTGACGCTGGTCGTCTACCTGCCGGTGCTGCACGCGCCGTTCGGCACGTTCGCGCTGACGGCGGTCGACTGGGCCATCGTCGTGGCCGTGGCGCTGACGATCGTGCCCGTGCTGGAAGGCGCCAAGGCGCTGGCGCGGCACGGCGTGTTCGGCGAGTTGCACTGAATCGTCCTGCCGCCACCGATGCAGCGAAACCGCCCTGCCTTCGCCCTGTTCGCGGTGCTCCTGGCCGCGTGTGCCGTGGCACCGCCGGCGGGGACCGGCGACGCGCCGCTGCCGGCCGCGCTCGCCGAGGCCGTCGACCTGCGCGGCCCGTACCGCGCCGCGCTGTGCGGGCGCGAGGACATGGGCGCCGCCGCGTGCGCCGTCACGCTGCACCGGTTCGCCGGCGAGCGCGCGGCGGCGCGCCCGCCGCCCGCCGACACTTCGCGGTTCCGGCTGCTGTTCGTCCCCGGCTTTCTCGCGTCGTGCTTTCCGGCGGCGGACTCGTTTGCCGACGTCGTCGCGGCCGCGCGCGCGCAGGGCTTCGCCGCGCAGGTGCTCGCGGCCGAGGGCCGCAACGGCGTCGACGCGAACGCGCGCCTGCTCGCCGCGCAGGTCGAGGCGCTTCCCGACGACGACCGCCGCATCGTCCTGGTCGGGCACTCGAAAGGCGGCGTCGACGCGCTCGAGCTCATCGTCGCGCGGCCCGACCTCGCGCGCCGGGTCGCCGCCGTGCTCGCGGTGAGCGGCGCGTTGCAGGGTAGCCCGCTCGCGGACCGCCTGCGCGGCGCGTATGGCGCGACGTTCGCCGTCTTTCCGTTTCCCGCGTGTGGATGGGGCGAAGGCGACCCGGTGGCCGACTTGACACCCGAGCGCCGCCGCGCGTGGTGGGCGCGCCACGGCGGAACGCTGGCGGCCCCCGTGTACGCGCTGGTCAGCGTGCCCGACGCCGAGCGGCTGTCGCCGGCGCTGCTGGCCCCCCACGCGTACCTCGCGACCCACTCGCCGTGGAACGACGGCATGCTGCTCGCGCAGGATCAGGTCGCCACCCCCGGACGGCTCCTCGGCATCGTGAACGCGGATCACCTCGCCGTCGCCATCCCCTTTCCCGGCGGTCTGCCGTGGACGTTCACGATGACCGCGGTGCCGTTCCCGCGGCCGCAGGTCGTGCTGGCTGCGATCGACGTGATCGCGGCGGACCTTGCCGGGCGCGTACGATGACCGGCGCGACCGATCGCTACACCGTCAGCGTGATGGCGGACGCCGACGTCGCGCGCGCGATCGACTGGGCCGCGGCCGAGGGCTGGAATCCGGGACTGCACGACGCGCAGTGCTTTCGCGCCGCCGACCCGG
>JADJWJ010000010.1 GCA_016716425.1 Betaproteobacteria bacterium | reverse complement strand
TCGCCGTGCGCGTGATCCCCAACCAGCTCGTGATCGAGACGTTCGCCGCGCTCGGCGCGCGCCCGGAATCCCTCGACTTCGCGCAGGCGCAGACCGCGTTCGCCGCTGGCCGGCTCGGCGGACAGGAGGCCGCTGCGTCGACACTCGCGGCCACGCGCGCCGCCGCAGCGGGCTTGAGGTTCGTCACGCGCTGGGGCGCGTTCGCCGACCAGATGGTGTTCGCGGTCCGCCGCGCGACGTGGGAGTCGTGGAGCGACGCGCAGCGGGCGGCCGTGCGCGCCGCCGCGGTCGACGCGGCGCGCGAGGCCGCCGCGCCGGTGCGCGAGGACGCGGCGCTGGCCGAGCTCACGCGGCAGGGGGTCACGATCGTCACGCCGACGCCCGCGCAGCGCGCGGCGTTCCGCGCAGCCGTGCAGCCGGTCTGGGCCAGGTGGGCCGCCGTCGTCGGTACCGACGCCGCGCGCGCGGCGGAATCGGCCGTCGCGGCGGCGCCTGGCAAGTGACGTGAGCGTCGCGGTCCTCACCGCGGATACCGTCACGCAGCTCGCCGCGCGGCACGCGGGCGCCGTCGTCGTCGCCGGCTCGCACGGCGGGCTCATCGCCGCCGCGTACGCCGCGCAGGCGCGCGTGCGCGCACTCGTGTGCAACGACGCGGGACGCGGCCGCGACGACGCCGGCGTCGCCGGACTCGCGGCGCTCGACGGGCTCGGCATCGCCGCGTGCGCGATCGCGCACACGAGCGCGCGCATCGGCGACGCCGCCGACGCGCTCGTGCACGGCATCGTGAGCGCGGCGAACGGTGCGGCGAGCGCGGCCGGCGTGACGGTCGGCATGCGCTGTGCGGACGCGGCCGAGCGGCTGCGCGCGGCGCCGTGGCGCGAGGGATCGCTGCCCTTTCCGGACGAAGCACGCGTGCTGCTCCTGCCCGCCGCCGCCGGCGAGGCGCCCGTCTGGGGGCTCGATTCGATCGGGCTGGTCGCGCCGTCCGATGCCGGCGCGGTCCTCGTCATCGGGTCGCACGGAGCGCTGCACGGCGGCGACCCGGCGAGCGCGCTCCCGGTCGCCGCACGCGCCGCGTTCTTCCACGACGCGGGCCGCGGCAAGGACGACGCGGGCGCGTCGCGCCTGCCGGTGCTCGCCGCGCGCGGCGTGCCGGCCGCGGTCGTCGACTACCGGTCGGCGCGCATCGGCGATGCGCGGTCGCTGTTCGCGACCGGCGCGCTTTCCGCCGTGAACGTCGTCGCCGCGCGGCTCGGCATCGAGCCGGGCATCCCGGTGGCCGCGGCGATCCACCGGCTCCGCACCGCGTAGCGCAGGTCGCGTGCGTGCGCCGGCGGTGATTTGACCCGCGCCGCGCCGCGCGGCTGCAGGGCGCTCCATGGTGGTCCGCGCGGCGACGGGCGCGGCGACGGGCGCGGCGACGGGCGCGGCGACGGGCGCGGCGACGGGCGCGCGACCCGCGACATCTATCGGAAGGTTCCCGTTTCCGTCACCCGCGGCAGGCTGATGACACCCGCGCCCGAACCCGCCTGTCCCGTCTGCGGCGGCCCCAACGATTGCGCGCCCGCGCGGACGGGCGACTTCGCGTCGCCATGCTGGTGCGCGAACGTCGCCGCGGATCCGGACGTGCTGGCGGCGCTGCCGGACGCCGCGCGCAATCGCGCGTGCCTCTGCCGGCGGTGCCTGACCGCGCAGCCGGCGCCCGCGGCGCGCACCGACGGGACGGCGTGAGTTCGCGCGCTACGCGACGAACCGCCCGATCCGCACGGCGGTCTCGCCCTTGCGCGGCCGCCGCGTCGGCATGATCAGCACGGCGTCGTCGTACGGCGTGCGCACTTCGTCGTCGCCGTCGCGCGCGAGCAGCGAGCCCGCCCTGGCGATGACGTCGAGCCCGGCCACCGCGCGCGCGAACGCGAAGTCGTCGGTGCGGATCGTCACGACTTCGGTGATCTCGATCGCGCGCTGCGGCGGCAGCGGGGCCGGGTCGAGGTGCGCGTCGAGGAAGCCGGAATCGAGCATGCCGAAGTGGCGCAGGAAGCGCAGCGCCGACTGCTTCGCGACTGCGGGCGCCGCGCGCTCCCAGTGCTGGCCGCACTCGACCAGCAGCGCGTTGCGCGGGTCGACCGGGTCGTCGAACGCGCCGTAGTCCCGCAGCCGCTTGCCGGCCGCGTGGCCGGCATCGATGACGATGTGCTCGGGCAGCCCCACGGCCTGCGCGAGTTCGAGCCCCTTCTGCTGGCGGCCGGCGAGCGCCAGCGGCGGGCACGGATCGGTCATCGAGTGCAGGTCGAGCAGGTAGTCGGTCTCGTCGTACACCGGCCGCAGTGCGCGGGCGCGCAGGAGGTCGCGCGTCCGGCGCTCGCCATCGAGCACCTCGGCGGTCCACAGCCGGTTGAAGTCCTCGTCGACGCAGCGCGACGCGAACGGATCGGCGGCATCGAAGCGATGGTACGCGTCGACGTTGGCGAACGTGATGGTGAGCGTGCCACGCATCGGGCGCACGCCTTCGCGCAGCAGCCAGTCGTTGGCGATCGCGCCGCACACCTCGTTGCCGTGCGTGAGCGCCTGGATGGTGACGCGCGGGCCGGGGCGCCCGGCGGCGAAGCACCAGACGAAGGGCAGCCCCGTGTTGCCGGCCTCCCACGGCGCGAGGTCGGGAAACTCGACCTCGATCGCCGGAACGGGGGCCGGGGCGCGATTCACGCCGCGACGCGGTCGACGAGGCGGCGCATGAATGCCTCGCACTGCGCGACCTGCTCGACCGCGACCCACTCGTTGGGCTGGTGGGCCTGCGCGATGTGGCCGGGGCCGCAGATGACGGTCGGGATGTCCGCGCCGTGGAACAGCGACGCTTCGGTGCCGAACGACACCTTGCCGGCGTCGGCGGTGCCGTTGCACGCGTGCGCGAGCGCGGTGATCGCGCTGCCGTCGTGCGTGTCGAAGCCGGGCAGCGTCGACAGGGGGTCGAACTCGATGAACGTGTCCGGCGCGACCGCGCGCATTTCCGGCAGGAAGGATTCCACGTACCGGCGCACGTCGGCGAAGAACGCGTCGGGGTCGTCGAACGGCAGGTGGCGGATCTCGAAGTCGAACGTGCAGTCGCGCGGCACGATGTTCACGGCGGTGCCGCCGCGGATCACGCCGACGTGGACGGTCGTGTACGGCACGTCGTAGGCGTCGTCGCGGCCGCCGGCGTCGCGGAACTCGCGCGCGCGGCGCGCGATGAACGCGACGATCTCGCATCCGATCTGCACGGCGTTCACACCCGACGGCGTCAGCGACGAGTGCGCCTCGTGCCCGCGCACGCGGCAGCGCCACGCCTTCTTGCCCTTGTGCGCGACGACGAGCCGCATGCCGGTCGGCTCGCCGACGATGCAGCCGGCGGGCGCCACGCCGCGCGCGGCGATGTCGGCGATCAGCCGGCGCACGCCGATGCAGCCGACCTCCTCGTCGTAGGACAGCGCGAAGTGGATCGGCTGCGCAAGGCCGCGGCGCAGGAACTCGGGCACGAACGCCAGGCCGACCGCGGAGAAGCTCTTCATGTCGGCGACGCCGCGTCCGACCAGGCGGTCGCCTTTCACCGTCACCGCGAACGGGTCGGTGTCCCACGGCTGGCCGTCGACCGGCACCACGTCGGTGTGGCCGGACAGCACGATCCCGCCGTGCGTCGCGTTGCCGTCGCGCGCGGTCAGCGTGGCGAACAGGTTGGCCTTGCGCCGGTCGTCGTCGAAGGTGAGCGTCGACGCGACGCCGTGGCCTTCGAGGTAGCGTCGCACCCACTCGATGAGCGCGAGGTTGGAGTCGCGGCTCGTCGTGTCGAAGGCGACCAGCGTGCGGATGAGGTCGAGCGAGACCAGGTCCTCGGCTCGAGCGGCAGCGGCGGGGCGGACCTGCGCGAGCGTGGCTGGGGCGTTCATGGCCGTACCTCCGGCGCGCAAAGGCGCAGGATAGCACCGGCCTTCGCGGTCACCAATCGGGGCCGCCGGTGTAACGCCGGCGTGACGGCGACCGGTTATGATGACGGCCGGAAGTTCGAACTTGCGCTAAGGATTTCAGCATGCAGAGTCGCCATACGACGGCTTCGACGGTTTCCCGATACGTGGCCCGCGCGCGCGGCGCCGCCGCCGTGTTGACGATCGCCGCGCTGGCGGCGGTCGGCACCGGTTCCGGCGCGGCCGCCGGCATCGATCCGGTCAAGGAGGCGCTGCGCGCGGAACTCGGCTCGGGGCTGGTCGCGAAGTCGTTCGCTGTCGCGCCGCAGGCGGGCGAGACGGTCGTCACCGTCGTCGAGTACTACCACGCCGGCCTCGGGCACTTCTTCGTCACCGCGGACCCGGCGGAGGTCGCCAACCTCGACGCCGGCGCGTTCGGCGGCGTGTGGAAGCGCACCGGGCAGACGTTCGGCGCGTGGGCGATGGCCGGGCGGCCGGCCGACAGCGTGCCGGTGTGCCGGTTCTTCGGGACCGACCAGTACCGCGCCAACGGCACCCGCATCGGCCCCAACAGCCACTTCTACACGGCCGACCCGGCCGAGTGCGCGTACGTCAAGACCGCGTGGCCGTCGATCGCCGCCAGTGGCGTCAGCTACCCGGCGTGGACGTACGAGAGCGACGCCTTCGCGGTCAAGCTCGCCTCCGGTGGCGCCTGCCCGGTCGGCACCGAGGCGCTCTACCGCGCGTACAACGATGGCGCCGGCGGCGATCCCAACCACCGCTACGTCGTCGATCCGCGGCTGCTCGAAGGGATGCCCGGCTGGGTGTTCGAAGGCGCCGTCATGTGCCATCCGGTCGCGAAGACGACGCTGCCGTTCACGGTGGTCGGCGAGATTCGCGGCTGCGACCGGCCCGAGTGCCGCGTGCCCGACGCGCAGGGGTCGGGGCTCGGCCTCGTCGACGTCGTGATGGATCTCAGCGTCCTCGCGTTGCCGACGGCCGCCACCGGCGGACCGGGCGCGAAGGCGTGGGAGTCCTACACGATCGAACTGCCGGCGGGAACGCAGATCATCAACATCAACTGGGGCTCCGGCGGGCCCGCGGCGGGCGGCAGCTACCAGGACGGCGTGCTGGTGGACGACGCCAAGTGGGAGATGCCGATCTGGGCCCAGGCGCCCGGCACCATCAAGGTGATGCTGAGCCTGTACTGCCTGCAGCAGTCGCGCAAGCCGGCGGACACGAACGCGACCTATGAGCTGGCCGGCTCGGTGACGGATCCGGGCATCCTTGCCATCGTGCGGCTGCCTCGCCCCCGGCCGATCGTCAACCAATCGCTGACGGCGACGGCGACGCAGTTCGCGATCTGGGAAGTCACCGACGGCAAGGGACCGCTGTCGGCGGCGCAGCTCGACCAGCTGCGCAAACTCTACGCGCTGCCGGAAACCGATCCCGAGTTCGTGGTGATCATGACCGAATTCATGACTTCGCTGTCGGTCGTCGGCACCGGTCCCTGACGCTCGCGCCACGCCCCACCCGATGCGCGGGGCGCGCACGCGGCGCGGGCGCCATCAGTAGTAGCCGTAGCGCGGCGTTGGCGCGAACACGATATGCCGTGGCGCGACCGGCACCGGCGCCGGCCTGACGACGACGGCGCGCGGCACGAAGACCGGGCGCGGCACGAGGCCCGGCGCGGCGATCGGCGCGAGCCACGGCGCGACGACGACCGGCCGAGCGACGACGCCGGGCCGGAAAGCCGGGCGCCAGTGCGCGTGCGCCGGTCTGCCGGTCCACGGTGCGCCGACGAAGCCGGGCTGGCCCGCGCTGATCGCGAAGCCCGGGCCGCCGATCGACACGCTCCACGCGACGTTGCCGGCGACGGCAGGGACCGGCGTCAGCGCGATGGCGGCGAACGCGGCGCCGATCGCCGCGACGAGGATGTGGGGACGTTTCATGGCGGGCACTCTCCGTGGTTGGACGGCCGGCGCGTCGCGACGCGGGCGCCGGAACCTGCGGACAAGAACGCCACGGCACGGCGGCCGGTTGACCCCCGGGCCGCTGCCGGGCCGTCTGTTACAAACGGAAACGCATTGCGCTATCCTTGGCCGCTCGTGCACCGTGCCACCGTCAGCGCCCGCCGGCGCGTGCCGCCCCCGCCTCCCGGAGACCTCCCGATGCGCCTCGCCCGCTCCCTCTGTGCCGCGTTCGCGGCCGTCTGTGCCGCGCTTCCCGCGTACGCGGCCAACCTCGTGATCGGCCTCGGCACCGACGTCACGTCGACGGACCCGCACTATCACAACCTGACGCCGAACAACAACGTCGCCTCGCATCTGTACGGGTATCTCGTCGAGCGCAACGAAAAGTCGCAGCCGCAGCCGTCGCTGGCGACCGAGTGGAAGGCGATCGACCCGACGACGTGGGAATTCAAGCTGCGGAAGGGCGTCAAGTTCCACGACGGCAGCGACTTCACGGCCGCCGACGTCGTGGCGTCGATCGAGCGGGTGCCGAAGGTGCCGAACAGCCCGTCGCCGTTCACCGCGTACACGAAGCAGATCCAGAGGATCGAGGTGGTCGACCCGCACACGATCCGGTTCAGGACGGCCACACCCTACCCGCTGATGCCGTCGGACATGTCGCAGGTCGCGATCATCAACAAGCAGTTCGCCAGCGCGACCACCGAGGACTTCAACTCGGGCAAGGCGGCGATCGGCACCGGCCCGTACAAGCTCGTCCGCTTCGCCAAGGGCGACCGCCTCGAGCTCGCGCGCAACGACGCGTGGTGGGGCGGCAGGACGCAGTGGGAGAAGGTGACGCTGCGGATCCTGACGCAGGACGCGGCGCGCGTCGCGGCGCTGCTGGCCGGCGACGTGCAGGTGATCGAAGCGGTGCCGACGGCCGACGTCGCGAAGCTCAAGGCCGACAGGCGGCTTGCGATCTACCGCAGCGTGTCCGACCGGCTCATGTACGTGCACATGGACAGCGACCGCAGCGTCACGCCGACCGTGACGGGCAAGGACGGCAAGCCGCTCGATCGCAACCCGCTGAAGGACGCTCGCGTCCGCAAGGCACTGTCCAAGATGATCAACCGCCCGGCGATCGTCGAGCGCGTGATGGAGGGCGAGGCGGTGCCCGCCGGGCAGGTCGTGCCCGACTTCCTGTTCGGCGCGACGAAGAACCTCAAGGTCGAGGCGTTCGACCCCGAGGGTGCGAAGAAGCTGCTCGTCGAGGCCGGGTACCCGGACGGCTTCGAGGTCACGCTGCACGCGACCAACAACCGCTACGTGAACGACGCCAAGATCGCGCAGGCGATCGCGCAGATGTGGACGCGCGGCGGCATCCCGACCAAGGTGGTCGCGATGCCGTCGGCGACGTTCTTTCCGCAGGCGACCGAGCTCAAGTTCTCGGTGCTGCAGGCCGGCTGGAGCACCGGCACCGGGGAGTCGTCGTCGTCGCTGAAGGCGCTGCTGATGACGTTCAACAAGGACCGTGGCTTCGGCACCGCCAACCGCGGCCGGTACTCGAATACCAAGGTCGACGCGCTCACCGAGGACGCGCTGCAGACGGTCGACGACGTCAAGCGCGAGGCGTACCTGCAGCGCGCCGCCGAGCTCGCGATCGGCGACACCGGGCTCATACCGCTGCACTTCCAGATCAGCCTGTGGGCGACGCGCGACGGCATCACGTACACGCCGCGCGTCGACGAGCAGACGCTGGCCTGGAAGTTCGTCCCGAAGAAGTGAGGGGTCCGCGTCCTCGGGTGACCGCGCGGCGACACCGGTTGCGCCGGCCGCGGCCGGCGCACGGTGGCGCGGCACTGGAGTCGTCACGATGAATGCACCGCATCCGCAGTGGCCGGCGATCACGACGCCGGCGCAGAACTTCATCGCCAACCGCTGGCAGGCGCCCGCCGGGGGCGGGGAGCTGCCGATGGTCGATCCGTCGGACGGCGCGCCGTTCGCGGCGATCGCGCGCGGCAACGCCGACGACGTCGGCACAGCGGTGCGCGCCGCCGAGGCCGCGCGCGACGGCGCATGGGGCCGGCTGGCACCCGCGGAGAAGGGGCGGCTGCTCGGGACGCTGTCCCGGCTCATCCTCGACCGCGCCGACGAGCTCGCGTTGATCGAGGCGCGCGACTGCGGCAAGCCGCTTGCGCAGGCGCGCGCCGACGTCGCCGCCTGCGCGCGCTACTTCGAGTTCTACGGCGGCGCCTCCGACAAGCTGCACGGGACGACCATTCCGTATCCGGAGGGCTTCACCGTCCTCACGTGGCGCGAGCCGCACGGCGTCACCGGACACGTCATCCCGTGGAACTACCCGCTGCAGATCTTCGGGCGCTCCGTCGGCGGCGCGCTCGCCGCCGGCAACGCGTGCGTGGTCAAGCCCGCCGAAGACGCTTGTCTGTCGCTGCTGCGCGTGGCCGAGCTGGCCGCGGAGGCGGGGCTGCCGCCGGGCGCGCTCAACATCGTCACCGGGCTCGGCGCGGAGGCCGGCGCGGCGCTGGTCGAGCATCCCGGCATCCGGCACATCTCGTTCACCGGCTCGCCGGCGACCGGCGCGTGGGTGGGCGCGGCGGCATCGCAGCGGCACTGCCCGGTCACGCTGGAACTGGGCGGCAAGTCGCCGCAGATCGTGTTCGCGGACGCCGACATCGAGGCGGCGCTGCCGGCGCTGGTCAACGCGATCGTGCAGAACGCCGGGCAGACGTGCTCGGCGGGCAGCAGGCTGCTGGTCGAGCGCTCGCGCTACGAGGAGGTGCTCGCACGGTTGGGCGAGCGCTTCGCCGCGCTGGTGGCCGGCCCCGCGCTCGCCGACCTGGACTGCGGGCCGCTGATCCGCGCCACACAGCTCGCTCGGGTCCGCGACTTCCTCGCGTCCGCGGCGCGCGACGGCATCGCGACGGTCGCGCAGGGCACGGTCGCCGCCGACGCGCCTGCCGGCGGCTTCTACGCTGCGCCCACACTGCTGCGCGACGTGCCCATCGGGCACCGGCTGGTGTGCGACGAGGTGTTCGGCCCGGTGCTGGCGGCGTTGCCGTTCGCCGACGAGGCGGACGCGATCCGGCTCGCCAACGCCACCGACTTCGGCCTGGTCGCCGGCGTGTGGACACAGGACGGCGCGCGGCAGCTGCGGCTGGCGCGCGCCGTGCAGAGCGGGCAGGTGTTCGTCAACAATTACGGCGCCGGTGGCGGCGTCGAACTGCCGTTCGGCGGCGTCAAGCATTCGGGACACGGGCGCGAGAAGGGCTTCGAGGCGCTGTTCGGCTTCACGACGGTGAAGACGGTGGTGGTCAGGCACGGCTGACGGACCGGCGACGGCACCGACAACGACGACAGGGGAGAGCGGCATGCGGTTGCAAGGCAAGATCGCGCTCGTCACGGGCGCGGGCTCCGGCTTCGGTCGAGGCATCGCGCAGCGCTTCGCGGTGGAAGGCGCGAAGGTGATCGTGAACGACGTCAACGCCGAGAACGGCGAGCGCACGGTGCAGGACATCGTGGACGCCGGCGGCACGGCACGTTTCCTCGCGGGCGACGTCTCGCGCGACGCCGACGTCAGGCGACTGGTCGATTTCGCGCTGGCGTCCTTCGGCGGGCTCGACGTCATCGTGAACAACGCGGGCACCACGCACCGGAACCAGCCGATGCTCGACGTCAGCGAGGCCGAGTTCGACCGCATCTACCAGGTGAACGTGAAGAGCCTCTTCCTGACGGCGAAGCACGCGGTGCCGCACATGCGCGAGCGGAAGAGCGGCGTGTTCATCACGATCGCGTCGACGGCCGGCGTGCGGCCGCGGCCCGGGCTCACCTGGTACAACGGCAGCAAGGGCGCCGCGATCGTGACGTCGCGGTCGATGGCGGCCGAGCTCGCGAAGGACAACATCCGGGTCAACGTGATCAACCCGGTCGCCGGCGAGACGGCGATGCTGTCCGACTTCATGGGGCAGGACACGCCGGAGCGGCGCGCGCAGTTCGTCGCGTCGATCCCGCTCGGCCGCCTGTCGCAGCCGTCCGACATCGCGACTGCGGCCGTGTTCTTCGCGTCCGACGAGGCGTCGTTCATCACCGGCGCGTGCCTCGAGGTCGACGGCGGCCGCTGCGTCTGACACGGCGCCGCCGCCGCGCGCGATGATCCGCATCCGCGAGATCGACCACGTTGTGCTGCGCGTGGCCGACCTCGCGCGCGCGCTCGCGTTCTATTGCGATGTACTCGGGTGCACGGTCGAGCGGCGGGTGGACGCGATCGGCCTCGTGCAGCTGCGCGCGGGGCGCAGCCTGATCGACCTCGTGCCGCTGCCCGGCACGCGCGGCACGGCCGGCGGCGCCGGCCCGGGGACCGCGGGCCGCAACGTCGACCACTTCTGTGTGCGTGTCGAGCCGTGGGACGAAGCCGCCATCCGCGCGGACCTCGCGCGCCACGCGATTCCGGCGGGGCCGACGGCTTCGCGCGTCGGGGCCGAAGGCGGAGGCCCGTCGATCTACGTCACGGATCCCGACGGCAACACCGTCGAGCTCAAGGGACCGCCGGGCTGAGCGAGTGCTGCGCGGTCCGATGCACCTGCCTTATGCCGCCGGACGCAGCGCCGCCAGGTCGATGTCGATCGTCAGGAACTCGCCTTCGGGCGCGACGCGCGGCTCCGCCGCGAGACGCGTCAGCAGCCGGATGATCGGACGGTTGTCGGGTTGCACGATGCCGCGGAAGCGGGCGATCCCGCGCGCGAGCGCCGCCGAGGCGAGTCGCCGCAGCAGCACCCGTCCGACCCCTTGGCCCTGGAACGCGTCGACGACGAGGATCGCGATCTCGGCGACGGCCGGCGCATCGGCGAGCCGCGCGTACCGCGCGATGCCGACCGGGTCCACGCTGCCGTCGACCGCCCGCACCGTCGCGCCCAGCGCGAACCGGCTGTCGCCGTCGAGATTGGTCAGCGCGTCGAGTTCGGCGTCGGAGAATTGCCGGCGCACCGTAAAGAAGCGCCGGTGGCTCGACTCCGGCGAGACGGCGGCAAGCCCGCGGACGAGCAGCGCCTTGGCCGCCGGCGTGACCGGCTGGATGCGCAGTGGCCTGCCGTCCGGGAGTGTGGGCACCGGCTCGGCGGGGCGAAAGAACGACCACGAAAAGGGCAACATCGCGGACTCCCGGTGGGTTGTACCGAGGGATTGCCATCGAATTATAAATATAATATTATGAACATCATGGCACGGTACGCGAAAGAACACAAGCCCGAAACACGCACCCGCATCCTCCGGGCCGCCGACCGGGTGATGAAGGCGAAGGGGGTCGCGTCCGCGTCGGTGGACGCGGTGATGCGCGAGGCCGGGCTCACCGTCGGTGGCTTCTACGCGCACTTTCCGTCCAAGGACGCCCTTGCCCAGGCGGCGCTGCTCGCCGGCCTGGAGGCGAGCGTCGACCGGCTCCTCGCGTCGCTCGCGCCGGTGCCCGACGGCGCCCCGTGGGTGCGGGCGCTGATCGGCGCCTACCTCGCGCAGGCGGACGACCCGGCGCTCGAGCACGCCTGCCCGCTCACGCTGTTCCTGCCCGACGTGGCGCGCGGTAGCCGGGAGTTCCGCAACGCGTTCGCCGAGCGGACCGGGACGCTGCTCGACCGGATCGCCGCGCACTTTCCGGACGTGCCCGGCATGACGCGGCGGCAGGCGGCGCTGGCCGTGTACTCCGCGTGCGTGGGCGCCGTCGTTCTGGCGCGTGCGGTGGCGGCCCCCGATGCGCGCGCGCGCATCCTGGCGACGACGCGGACGATGCTCGAGCGCGCGCTGACGCTGCCGCCGGCGTAACGGCGACCGACGGGCCGCCCCGAGGTCGCCTGCCCCCTTTGGGGGAGACGCGCGAAGCGCGTTTCGGGGGGGCCAGCTACCGGCGACCGACGGGCCGCCCCGCGGCCCCGGCCGCCCCCCGCCCCCCCCCCCCCCCCCGGGCCCCCCCCCCCGGGGGGGGGCCCCGCAGCGCGTTGGGGGCGCTACACGATCCCGCGTGCGCGCAGGTCCGCGATCGCGGCGTCGTCGAATCCCAGTTCGCGCATCACCTCGTCGGTGTGCTCGCCCAGCCGCGGGCCGCCGCCGGCGAAGTCGCCCGGCGTGGCGGACAGCCTCGGCACGACGCCGGGCACCTTGAGCGTCCCGCCATCGGCCGTGCGGATCTCGCGGATCATGCCCCGCGCACGGTACTGCGCGTCGGCGACGATGTCGCGGACCGAGTAGATGCGCGACGCCGGCACGTCGGCGCGCGCCATCGTGGCCAGCACCTCGTCCTGGTCCCGTGCCGACGTCCACGTCTCGATTTCACCGTCGAGCCACGCCTGCTTCGCCGCGCGGCCGTCGTTGTGCGCGAGCGACGGGTCGGCGGCGAGGTCGGCGCGGCCCATCGCGCCGCAGAGCCGGCGGAAGATCGAGTCGCCGTTGCCGGCGATCAGCACGTAGCTGCCGTCGCTGCAGCGGTACGCGGACGTCGGCGCGATGCCGGGCAGGATCGAGCCGGTGCGCTCGCGCACGGCGCCGAACGCGTCGAACTCCGGCAGCAGCGACTCCATGACCGAGAACACCGACTCGTACAACGCGACGTCGACGACCTGGCCCGTGCCCGTGCGCCGGCGGTGCTCGAGCGCGAACATCGCGCCGATGACGCCGTAGAGCGCCGACAGCGTGTCGCCGATGGATACGCCGACGCGCGCCGGTGGCCGGTCCGGGGTGCCGGTGACGTGGCGCAGTCCGCCCATCGCCTCGCCGATCACCCCGAAACCCGGCCGCGCGTGGTACGGACCCGTCTGCCCGTAGCCCGAAATGCGCACCATGACGAGGCCGGGGTTCGCGGCGGCGAGCGACGGATAGTCGAGGCCCCAGCCTTCGAGCGTGCCCGGGCGGAAGTTCTCGACGAGGATGTCCGCCTTCACCGCCAGCGCCCGCGCGATCGCCTGGCCCTCGGCCGTGCGCAGGTCGCAGGTCATCGAGCGCTTGCCGCGCGACTGCACGTGCCACCAGACCGACGTGCCATTCTGCAGATAGCGCCACTTGCGCAGCGGGTCGCCGTGCCCGGGAGGCTCGAGTTTCACCACGTCGGCGCCGAACTCGGCCAGGAGCTTCGTGCAGAACGGGCCGGCGATCAGCGCGCCCATCTCCAGGACGCGCAGTCCGGCGAGCGGGCGCGGGGCGCCCGGAGGGCGATCGTTCATGGGACGCGGGTTGCCAGCAGGGGCGGGGGCGCGTGGCGCCGGACGGGTGCCCGCCATGGCGCGACCATGTCCACGACATGGAGCATATACGAGCAACGTGCGATCGGCATGGACGCCGGGATTCTAGGAAATGCGCGCGTGCCTGTACAGGCGATCCGGCGCGCGGCGCGCCTTGGTGGCCGCGCTCCGCTTTGTGGAATAATCGGCCGTGTCGCCGCCGCTGTCCGACGGCTCGCGGTAACGACCCGGCCACGCCCGCCTCCATGCTCGCCACCGACGTGCACGCGCAACTCGCGGCGATCCTGACGCCGTCGTCGCTGCTCGTCACCGCCGAGGAGACGCGGCCGTACGAATGTGACGGGTTGACGCTGTTCCGCGCGCAGCCGGCCGCCGTCGTTCTGCCGGAAACCGAGGCGCAGGTGGCGGCGATCCTCAAGATCTGCCACGCGGCGCGCATCCCGGTCGTCGCGCGCGGCGCGGGCACCAGCCTGTCCGGCGGCGCGACGCCCGATCCCGCCGGCATCGTGCTGTCGCTCGCGAAGTTCAAGCGCATCGTCGCGGTCGACGCGCTGTCCCGCACCGCCGTCGTCCAGCCCGGCGTGCGCAACCTCGCCATCTCCGAGGCCGCCGCGCAGCACGGCCTGTACTACGCGCCGGACCCGTCGTCGCAGATCGCCTGCACGATCGGCGGCAACGTCGCCGAGAACGCGGGCGGCGTGCACTGCCTCAAGTACGGGCTCACCGTGCACAACGTGCGCCGCGTACGTGGCGTGCTCGTCACCGGCGAGATCGTCGAGTTCGGCGGCGACGCACTCGACAGCGCCGGCTACGACCTGCTGGCGCTCGTCAACGGCAGCGAAGGCCTGCTTGCCGTGATCACCGAGGTCACGGTCAAGCTGACGCCGAAGCCGCAGCTCGCGCAGGTCGCGCTCGCCGCGTTCGACGACGTCGAGAAGTCCGGCGCCGCCGTCGGCGCCATCATCGGCGCCGGGATCATCCCGGCCGGCCTCGAGATGATGGACCAGCCGGCCACGCGCGCCGTCGAGGAATTCGTGCACGCCGGCTACCCGCTCGACGCGGCCGCGGTCCTGCTGGTGGAGTCGGACGGCACGCCGGAGGAGGTCGCGGCGGAGATGGCCGAGATCCGGCGCGTGCTCGCGGACGCCGGCGCAACCGAGATCCGCGTGGCGAAGGACGAGGCGCAGCGGCTCCTCTTCTGGTCCGGGCGCAAGAACGCGTTTCCCGCCGTCGGCCGCCTCTCGCCCGACTACTACTGCATGGACGGCACGATCCCGCGCAAGGCGCTGCCGCGCGTGCTGCGCGCGATCGCCAAGTGGTCGGAGGAGTTCGGGCTGCCGTGCGCGAACGTCTTCCACGCCGGCGACGGCAACCTCCATCCGCTGATCCTGTTCGACGCCAACAAGCCCGGGGAATCGGAGCGGACGATCGCGTTCGGCGACCGCATCCTCGCGCTGTGCATCGAGGTCGGCGGCACCGTCACCGGCGAGCACGGCGTCGGGATGGAGAAGCTCGACTCGATGTGCGTGCAGTTCGCGCCGGCCGAGCTGACGCGGTTCCACGGCATCAAGGAGGCGTTCGACGCCTACCGGCTGCTCAATCCCGGCAAGGGTGTTCCCACGCTGCACCGCTGCGCCGAGATGGGCCGGATGCACGTGCACCACAACGCGCTGCCGCATCCGGACCTGCCGCGCTTCTAGCGCACGCATCAGACGATGAACGCCCGCGACCACTTGCGTGCACGGCCGGCCGCCGCGGATGTCGACCAGGTCGTCGCCGCGCTCGTCCGCGACTTCGGCCCGCGGGCGAAGACCGCCGCGGCCATCCGCGAGCAGCACGGGCACGGCGAGGCGCTGGCGGATGCCGCGCTGCCGGACGTCGTCGTGTATCCGCACGACAACGACGAGGTGGCGGCGATCGTGCAGCTCGCCCACGCGGCGCGGGTGCCGGTGATCCCCTTCGGCGTCGGCACGTCGCTGGAGGGCCACGTGGCGGCGCTCTACGGCGGCGTGTCGATCGACCTGTCCGAGATGAGCCGGGTGCTCGCGATCAACGCGGAGGACCTCGACTGCCGCGTGCAGGCGGGCGTGACGCGCGAGCAGCTCAACGCCGAGCTCAAGGGCACGGGGCTCTTCTTCCCGATCGACCCGGGCGCCAACGCGACGATCGGCGGCATGGCGGCCACGCGCGCGTCGGGCACCAACGCGGTGCGCTACGGCACGATGCGCGAGAACGTGCTCGGGCTCACGGTCGTCACCGCCGACGGCCGCATCCTGCGCACCGGTGGCCGCGCGCGCAAGTCGTCGGCGGGCTACGACCTCACGCATCTCTTCGTGGGCTCGGAGGGGACGCTCGGAGTCATCACCGAGATCCAGCTGCGCCTCTCCGGCGTGCCCGAGGCGATCTCCGCGGCCGTCTGCCAGTTCCCCACGCTCAAGGCGGCCGTCGACACCGTGATCGTCGCGATGCAGCACTGCATCCCGGTCGCGCGCATCGAGATCCTGGACGCGCTGCAGATGGATGCGTGCATCCGCTACTCGAAGCTCGACGGTTACGAGGCGAAGCCGACGCTGCTGTTCGAGTTCCACGGCTCGGAGGCCGGCGTGCGCGAGCAGGCGCAGGCGATGGAGGCGATCGCCGACGACCACGGCGGCAGCGCATTCCAGTGGGCTACGCAACCGGAGGACCGCTCGCGGCTGTGGAAGGCGCGCCACAACGCGTACTACGCGGCGCTCGCGCTCGCGCCGGGCAAGCAGGCGTACTCGACGGACGCGTGCGTGCCGATCTCGCGGCTGGCCGACTGCCTGCTCCAGACGCGCGAGGAGCTCGACCGCGAGGGCGTGGTGGCGCCGATCGTCGGCCACGTCGGCGACGGCAACTTCCACGTGCTGGTGCTGTTCGACCCCGCGAGCGCGGCGGAACGCGCGCAGGCCGACGCCATTGCCCGCAGCGTGGCGATGCGGGCGATCGCGATGGGCGGTACGTGCACCGGCGAGCACGGAATCGGCATGCACAAGCTCGACGCGCTGGTCGCCGAGCACGGCGCGGCGGTGGACCTCATGCGGACGATCAAGCGCGCGTTCGATCCCCGCGACATCATGAACCCCGGCAAGACCGTCCCACTGTGACAGGAATCAGGAATCAGGCGTCAGGAATCGGAGGCGTCGGCGTGTCCGGTGGCGGCGCGTCAAGCGCCGATGTGCCGTCGTTCCTGAACGGCCCGACGCGGCGCCACGGAGTGCGCGCGTTGTTCTGCCGACTGATTCCTGATTCCTGATCCCTGATTCCTGCTCCCTGCGATGTACACGATCTTCGTCGGCAACAGAAACTACTCGTCGTGGTCGCTGCGCGGCTGGCTTGCCGTCAAGCTGACGGGCGCGCCGTTCCGCGAGGTGCTGGTGCAGCTCACCGGCAAGTACAACCCCGACAACCGCGCATTCTCGCCGACCGCGCTGGTGCCGGCGCTGCACGACGGCGACGTCCACGTCTGGGACACGTTGGCGATCGCCGAGTACCTCGCCGAGCGCCACGCGGGCATGTGGCCCGCCGATCCCGTGGCGCGTGCGTGGGCGCGCTCGATCGCGGCGGAGATGCACTCGGGCTTCGCGACGCTGCGCAACGAGATGGCGATGTGCATCCGCGAGCGGGTCGACGTGCGGCCGTGGTCGGACGCGCTCGCCGCGAACATCGCGCGCGTCGAGGAGATCTGGTCGGAATCGCGGCGGCGCTTCGGGCGCGGCGGCGTGTTCCTGTGCGGCGCGTACTCGCTGGCCGACGCGTTCTACGCGCCGGTCGCATTCCGCTTCCAGACCTACGGCGTGCGCCCGGCGGGGCAGGCCGGGGCGTACCTGAACGCGCTGCTCGCGCACCCGCACCTGCGCGAGTGGGAGGCTGCCGCGCTCGCCGAGACGAGCGTGATCGCCGCCGACGAGCCGCGCATCCTGTATCGCGACAAGCTCGTCGCCGCGGGCCGCGCATGATGGACCCGGCGCTGGAGGCGCTGCAGGCGACGATTCGCGCGGCCGCGGAGCAGCGGACGCCGCTGCGCATCCGCGGCGGCGGGACGAAGGACTTCTACGGCGGACCCCTCACAGGCGAGGTCGTCGACACCCGCGTCTACGCCGGCATCATCGACTACGAGCCGACCGAACTCGTGCTGACGGCGCGCGCGGGAACGTCGCTCGCCGCGGTCGAGAGCGCGATGCGCTCGCGCGGCCAGATGCTGGCGTTCGAGCCGCCGCACTTCGGCGACGGCGCGACGCTGGGCGGCGCCGTCGCGTGCGGGCTGTCGGGGCCGCGCCGTCCCTATGCGGGCGCGGTGCGCGACCTGGTCCTCGGCGTGCGTGTGCTGGACGGCGTGGGCGAGCATCTGACCTTCGGCGGCCAGGTGATGAAGAACGTGGCGGGCTTCGATGTCGCGCGCCTGATGACCGGCGCGCTGGGCACGCTGGGCCTCGTGACCGAGGTCTCGCTCAAGTGCCTGCCTTGCCCCAAGGCCGACGCGACGCTCGCGTTCGACTACGCGGCCGACCAGGCGATCCGGATGACGAACCAGTGGGGCGGGCAGCCGCTGCCGTTGTCGGCGACCTGCTACCACGACGGGCGCCTGTGGGTCCGACTGTCCGGCGCGCAGCCGGCGGTGGCGGCCGCCGTGGCGAAGCTGGGCGGTGCCGCGGTCGCCGACGCCGACGCGCTGTGGACGGGTGTGCGCGAGCACACGCATTCGTTCTTCGCCGCAGCCGCGCGGGACCGCCGCCCGCTGTGGCGCTTGTCGGTGAAGTCGACGGCGCCGTACACGGACCTGGCCGGCGACCAGCTGATCGAGTGGGGCGGCGCGTTGCGCTGGCTCGCGGCGGGCGAGCGCGCCGACCCGCAGAAGCTGCGCGCGTGGGCGGCCGCGCAGGGCGGACACGCGACGCTGTTTCGCGCGACGAAGAAGGAGCGCGACGTGTTCCATCCGCTCGACGCGACGATGGCGGCGCTGCACGCCCGGCTGAAGGCCGTGTTCGATCCGCACGGCATCATGAACCCGGGCCGGCTGCTGCCCGAGCGCTGATGCAGACCAACCTGTCCGCCGAGTACCGCGACACGCGCGAGGGCCGCGAGGCCGACGCCATCCTGCGCTCGTGCGTGCACTGCGGGTTCTGCACGGCCACGTGCCCGACGTACCAGCTGCTGGGCGACGAGCTCGACGGCCCGCGCGGGCGCATCTACCTCATCAAGGAAGTGCTCGAAGGCGCGCCGGTCACGGCGGCCACCCAGATGCACCTCGATCGCTGCCTCACCTGCCGCAACTGCGAGACCACGTGCCCGTCCGGCGTCCAGTACGGCCGCCTGCTCGACATCGGGCGCGCGGCGGTCGAGGCGAAAGTCGGCCGCACGTCGGCCGAGGCGGCGCAGCGCTGGGCACTGCGGCGCGCGCTGCTGTCGCCGGCGCTGTTCGGCACCGCGGTGACGATGGGGCGGTGGGTGAAGGGGCTGCTGCCGCGCGAGCTCGCCGAGCGCATCCCCGGCGGCGAGCGCGGCGGCGCGTGGCCCGCGCCGCGGCACGCGCGCAAGATGATCGTCGCCGAGGGCTGCGTGCAGCCGGCGCTGAAGCCCGGCATCGACGCGGCGACCGCGCGCGTGCTCGACCGCATCGGCATCTCGCCGGTGCGCGTGGCAGGGGGCGGGTGCTGCGGCGCGCTCTCCCATCACCTCAACGCGGAGGACGAGGCGCGCGCGATCGTCCGCCGCAACATCGATGCGTGGCATCCGCTGCTGCACCGCGGCGTCGAGGCCATCGTCGTCACCGCCTCCGGCTGCGGCGTGATGGTCAAGGACTACGGGCACTTCCTCGCCGGCGACGCCGCGTATGCGGTCAAGGCGAAGCAGGTCGCGGACGCGGCCCGCGACCCCATCGAGATCGTGACGGCGGAGTGGAAGCGGATCGCGCCGCTGATCGCGATGGACCAGGGACCGCAGCGCGTCGTCTTCCACTCGCCCTGCACGCTGCAGCACGGCATGAAGATCCGCGGCCAGGTCGAGGAGATCCTGCTCGCGATCGGGCACTCGCTGCTGCCTGCCGCCGATTCGCACCTGTGCTGCGGCTCGGCCGGCACGTACTCGGTGCTGCAACCCGCACTGTCCGGCCTCCTGAAGGCCAACAAGCTGAAGGCGCTGGAGGCGCCACGGCCCGACGTGATCGCCACCGCGAACATCGGCTGCCTCACGCATCTCGAATCCGGCACCCGCACACCGGTCCGGCACTGGATCGAGCTCCTCGACGCGCGCATGCTGAACGCGCAGGTGTCGCGCAGCTGATGGGCAGGGCGGCATGGACGATCCCCGCGGCGAGACGCGCGCGCACTACCGGCACTTCCTGGCGATCCCGACCCGCTGGATGGACAACGACGCGTACGGCCACGTCAACAACGTCACGTACTACTCGTACTTCGACACCGCGGTGAACGAGCACCTGATCCGTGCGGGCGGGCTCGACATCCGCGACGGTCCCGTCGTCGGCTTCGTCGTCGAGACGTCGTGCCGGTTCCACCGGTCGCTGTCGTTCCCCGAGACCATCGACGCGGGCCTGCGCGTCGTGCGGCTCGGCCGCACGTCGGTGACCTACGAGATCGCGCTGTTCGCGCGCGACGCCGAAGCGCCCGCCGCGACCGGCCGCTTCGTCCACGTGTGGGTCGACCGCGCGACCGAGCGGCCCGCGGAGGTACCCGCGGGGATCCGCGCCGCGCTCGCGCCGCTCGTTGTCGAGCCGGCACCACGATGAGACAGCCCTCGCGCGTGCAGCGGTCGCCGTTCGCCGCGTCGCCGACCGCCGCCGCGCTCGAATGCGCGCCGATGTCCGCCGCGACGCGCGGCGAGGCGCTCGCGCTGCTGCGGACGTTCCTCGCCGCCGACGCGCATTACCGCGCGTCGGCCGCCGCCTACGGCGACGGCGGTTCCGCGGCGCTCGAGCGTGCGCTCGACCTGTTTCTCGCGCGGCCCGGGATCGGCTTCGTGTGGCTGGCGCGCGCCATAACGGGCACCGCGCGGGTGGCGGTAGGCGCGTGCGTCGTCTGCCGCGCGATCTCGACGTCGCGCGGAGCGCTCGTCGCCAAGCTCGACGACGTCACCGTGCACCCGGAATGGCAGGGCCGCGGCGTGGGCGGGCGGATGCTGGCGGATCTCGCCACCTTCCTGCGCCGGGAAGGCATGACGCGCATCGACTGCGGCTGCCACCGCGCCAACGCGGGTGCGTGGCGCTTCTACGAGCGGCTGGGCTTCCGGCCGCTCGACGAGGAGCGGCTCGCGCTCCTGCTCTCCGTATGAGCGGAGAGGTCGCCCGATGACGGCGCGCACGTTCGTCCTCGTTCCGGCGGCGGGCGGCGGTGCCCGCTTCGGCGGTGCGCTGCCGAAGCAATACGCGCTGCTGGCCGGTGTGCCGGTGCTCGCCCGCACGCTCGAACGCCTCGCGACGGCGCTCGCGCCGGCCGCAACGTTTGTCGCAGTGGCCGCCGACGACCTGCACTTCGAGCGGATGGCGGGTCGGCCGCCGGATGCCGTCGCGCTGCGCTGCGGCGGCGCCACGCGTGCGGTGACCGTGCGCAACGCGCTCGCGACGATCGCCGATCGCTGCGCCGACGACGACTGGATCGTCGTGCACGACGCGGCGCGGCCGTGCGTGCCGCACGATGCGCTCGCGCGCCTGACCGAGCACCTGCGCGACGAGCCCGTCGGCGGCCTCCTCGCCGTCCCGGTCGCCGATACGGTCAAGCGCAGCGACGGCGACGCCGACGCGCCGCGCGTGGCAGCGACCGTGCCGCGCAACGGCCTCTGGCAGGCGCAGACGCCGCAGATGTTCCGCTACGGTGTCCTGCGGCGCGCATTCGCGGCGGAGGCGGCCGACGCCTGCACCGACGAGGCGCAGGCGGTGGAGGCGCTGGGCCTGGCGCCCCGGCTCGTCCGCGGCAGCCCCGCGAATCTCAAGATCACGTTTCCCGAGGACATCGCCCTCGCCGCCGCCATCCTCGCGGCGCAGGCGGCGGAGGGCCGGCCGTGACGATGCGCATCGGCACCGGGTACGACGTGCACGCGCTGGTCGCGGGCCGCCCGCTCGTCATCGGCGGCGTGACGATCGCGCACGCCAAGGGCCTCGCCGGCCACTCGGACGCTGACGTCCTGCTGCACGCGATCGCCGATGCGCTGCTGGGCGCGCTCGCGCTGGGCGACCTGGGCGCGCACTTTCCCGACACCGACGCGCGCTGGCGGGGTGCCGACAGCCGCGTGCTGCTGCGGCACGTGCACGCGCTGGTCGCGGCGCAAGGCTACACGGTCGGCAACGTCGACGCGACGATCGTCGCGCAGGCCCCGAAGCTCGCGCCGCACGTCCCCGCGATGCGCGCCAACGTCGCGGCCGACCTGGCGTGCGCGGTCGAGCGCATCTCGATCAAGGCGACGACCACGGAGCGGCTGGGCTTCGCCGGCCGCGAGGAAGGCATCGCGGCGCAGGCCGTGGTCCTGCTGGCGGCGCGGCCCCCGCCCGCGCAGCAGTAGGCGGACTAGCGCGGCAGCGGCAGGCGCACGCGCGCGATCGTGCCGCCGCCGTCGCGCGGCAGGAGGTCGAGGCTGCCGCCGTGCAGCCGCGCGATGCGGTCGACGATCGCGAGCCCCAGGCCGGCGCCCGCCGCGCCGTCGCTGCGCGCGCGCGCCGCGCTCGCGCGCGTGAACGGCTGCTTCAGCCGCTCGACGTCCGCGGCGGCGATCCCGCGGCCGCGGTCGGCGACGTCGACGACCGCCATGCCGTCCGCCTGCGACGTCGTCACGTCGACGGGCGGCGCGCCGTAGGCGAGCGCGTTGTCGACGAGGTTGGCGACGAGGCGCGAGATGGCCGTCGGCTTGAGGCTGAGCGGCGGCAGGCCGCCCGCGGCGAACCGCACCGCCTTGCCCGCGCGCGCATAGCGGTCGACGCACGCGGCGACGACCATGTTCAAGTCGGCCGCCTCGAACGCGGTCGTCGTGTCGCTGCGGGCGAAGTCGAGGAACTGCCCGATGATCCGGTCCATCTCGTCGATGTCGGCGACCATTCCGGTGCGCAGCGCCTCGTCCGCGAGCCCCATCTCGACGCCGAGCCGCAGGCGCGCGAGCGGCGTGCGCAGGTCGTGCGACACGCCGGCCAGCAGCAACGCGCGGTCCTGCTCGATCCGGGAGAGATCGCGCGTCATCGCGTTGAACCCGCGGTTGACCGCGGCGATCTCGGATGGACCGGACTCGGGCAGCGGCGGCGGCATCTCGCCGCGGCCGACGCGCACGACGGCGGCGTTCAGGTCGCGCAACGGGCGCGCGAGGTAGCGCGCGAACCCGTACGCGGCGGCGAGCAGGAACGCGAGCACCGCCAGCGTCCACACCAGCGCGCGCGTGGGGAATTCGTCCGCCGGTGGGCGCGACGGGACCGGGACGCCGATCCAGTAGCCCGTGCCCGCCGCGACGACGCGCACGAACAGCATCTGCGCGCGAGGGGCGAAGCGGATCTCCGTCTCCGGCCCCAGGCGGTCGCGCAGGCGTTCGGCCATCTGTTCCATCAGCGGACCCGACGGCGGCTGCCCGCGCATCGGGCGCTCGGCCTCGGGGATGATGCGTACGCCGTACTCGCCGGACAGGCGTTCGAGCGTCTCCCTGCGTTGCGGGCCGTCGGCGCCGGCAAGTGCGGCGCGCAGCGCCTGCAGCTGGACGAGCCGCGTCTCGCCGAACTGCCGGTTGAGCACCGCGGAGCGCTCGGTGCGGAACATGACGACGCTCACCAGCACCGCCAGCGCGACGACCGCCACGAGCAGCAGCACGAGGCGCCCGAACAGCGAGCGCGGCAGCAGCGTCACGTGTTGCCGCTCCGCGGCGCGGCCCCGGGACCGGCGCCCTCCGCGTCCGCGGCGTCCGGTACGTAGACGTAGCCGAAGCCCCACACGGTCTGGATGTAGCGCGGATTGGCCGGGTCCGGCTCGACCAGCTTGCGCAGCCGCGAGACCTGCACGTCGATCGCGCGGTCGAACACCTCGTGGTCCCGGCCGCGCGCGAGCATCATGAGCTTCTCGCGCGCGAGCGGCTGCCGCGGATACTGCGCGAACACGCGCAGCAGCGCGAACTCGCCGGTGGTGAGCGTCACGCTGCGGCCGTCGCGCACGAGCGTGCGCGCGGCCAGGTCGAGCACGTGCGGGCCGAACGGGATCGCGCCTTCCTCGGCGGGTGCGCCGGGTACCGGGCGCTCGCCGTGACGGCGCAGCACGGCGTGGATGCGCGCGACCAGCTCGCGCGGGTTGAACGGCTTGCCCAGGTAGTCGTCGGCGCCCATCTCCAGGCCGACGATGCGGTCGACGTCCTCGCCCTTGGCGGTGAGCATGATGATGGGTACCGCCTCGCCCGCGCCGCGCAGCCGCCGGCAGACCGCGAGGCCGTCCTCGCCGGGCAGCATGAGGTCGAGCACGACGAGGTGCGGCGGGTCGCGCTGCAGCTTGCGGTCGAGGTCGCGCGCATCGGGGAGCGCCGCGACCTGGAACCCCTGCTCGCCCAGGTAACGGGTCAGCAGGTCGCGCAGGCGGACGTCGTCGTCGACGACGAGTATCTTGGTGGGGCCAGTCCTTGCGACCATGGCAGTGATTAGAACGTCCGGGGCGCGCGCGTGCCGCGCGTCCTCTGTAAATGATTGTAACGGCGCCGCACCGCCGGCAACGTCCGGTTGCAATCGGGCGTGGCGAACGGGCGAACCGGCAGCGACAATCCAACTCGAACCATCGAGCCGCCCGACGACGCGAGACCGCAGTGCGGGAGGTGGCGGGTTCCCCGAAACGACCTACGAAAGGAAGTACCGATGAAGATCGCCAACATGAAATGGCCGGGCTTGATGGCCGCCGCGCTGCTCGCCTTCGGCGCGCACACGGCGCTCGCGGGTCCCGGCGGCGGGCCGGGCCATCATGGCCAGGGGCCGGGATTTGCCCTCGAGGGTGTGCTGGCGCAGGTGAAGGCGCAGCTCAACCTGAACACGTCGCAGCAGGCGATGTGGGACAGCGCTGCGGCCGCCACGACGAATACTCGCGGCACGGGACGCGCCAACATGGAGAAGGTGCAGGAGGCGCTGAACGCGGAGCTCGCACGCGCTGAGCCGGACTTTGCCGCCGTGGCGACGATCGCCGATGCGGCGCAGGCGTCCAACCAGACCTTGCGCCGCCAGGTGCGCGACCAGTGGCTCGCGCTCTACGCGACATTCACGCCGGCGCAGAAGGCGGTGGTCCGGGACGCGGTCAAGGCGCGAGTCGACCGGATGCAGTCGATGCGCGAGAAGTTCCGGGAGCGGATGCAATCGCGCGGGTCGGGCGCCGCCAGCTGACGCGCTCGCCGTCGACCGTTCGGCGCAGGGCAGGCCGCCGCCTCCGGGCGGCGGCTTTTTTGTGGCCTGCACGACCCACTGGGGACGCGCGTCGGACCTATTCCAGCGTCATAAAGCATGGCCATTGGCGCGTCGTCCACACCGACGCCGGCAGGCGCTTGGATTCGTGTCCGCGCGGTGCCCGGCGAACGGCGACAAAACGCCTGAATTGTCGCCATCCATATGTCATGAAGATGTCAGGTAGTGAACAGTTCGATATGACATTCGCAAGTCGTTAGCTAACAAAAACAATGACATAGATAGTTTTGTTCACATGGCATCTGCATAAAAGAGCGGCCACGATTACCGTTTATCGCCTCAGACGCATATATCACTTGTAAATAAAAACTTCCTGGGGAATAATCGCCGCACACGGGGGGGTTCCGTCCAGCGGCCGCAGCGCAGCGCGGCCGGCAGGCACCGGCGAGAGCGCACCCACACCGAGAAACATCGACCAAGGTCCGGAGGCCGGTGATGCAGGGCGAAGCCAGAGTGGATAGGCAGTTGGGGCAGCATGCACGCGGGTGGTGGGGGAGTCTCCTGCTCTCGATGGCGGCAGCGCTGGTCGCGTTCGACGCGGGTGCGCAGTTCGGCATGAACCAGCCGCCGGTCGTGACCTTCTCCGCATCGCCAACCAACGTGGTGCTGGGTGCAGCGACGACGCTGACCGCGACGGCAACGGACGCGGACGGTACGATCGTCCTCGTGCGCTTCTACAGCGGTGCGACGCAGATCGCCCAGAGGACCGCGCCGCCGTACACGCTGTCGTACACGCCACCGAGCGCGGGCAGCCACTCGTTCCGCGTCGTCGCCGTCGACAACGCAGGTGCGCAGACGAGTTCCAGTACGGTCGTGGTGACGGCCGCGCCTGCCGGCAACGCGCCACCGGTCGTATCGCTGAGCGCGTCGCCGACGTTGGTGCCCCAGGGCGGCTCGACGACCCTGATCGCCACGGCCAGCGATCCGGACGGCACGATCGCCAAGGTGCAGTTCTTCCACGGCGCCACGCTGCTCGGACAGGACACCACGGAGCCGTTCACGCTGGCCTGGACACCGCCGCCGAACACCGTGGCAGTGATCACCGCCGTCGCCACCGACAACGTCGGTGCGCAGACGGCATCGGCCCCGGTGACGGTCGCGAATACCTCCGGCATGGGCAACCTGGCCCCGACCGTGGCGCTGACGTTGTCGGCGAACGTCGTGACGGCGGGCACCGCCGTGACGCTGTCGGCGGCGGCAAGCGACATCGACGGCTCGATCACCAAGGTCGAGTTCTTCAACGGCTTCGGGTTGCTGTCGACGGACATGTCGGCGCCCTACAGCGGCACCTTCACCCCCACGACCGCGGGCACCTACACATTGATGGCCCGCGCGACGGACAACGCGGGCGCGACCGCCAATTCGGCCCCGATGTCGCTCACGGTGAACCCGGCGGGAGGCGGCGGTACGCCAGGCGCCGCATTGCCGCGGATCACGATGAACCTGGCCAACACGACCCAGCCCGGGACGCTGCTCACGCCGGGATCGACGGTGAACGTGAATGGCACGGCCTCGGCGACGGCGACCGGCGCGACGGTGGCCAACGTGCGGTTCTACATGAATGGCGCTCTGCTGGCCACGGACACGACGTCGCCGTACAGTGCTCCGGCCACCCTGGCGACCCCGGGCAACTACGACTTCTACGCGGTCGTCACGGACTCGCTCGGGCAGACGGCGACCACGCTGGTGCAGCGGGCGGTCGTCCAGACCGCGCCCGCGGTCGCCACGACCGACGCGAACGTCTGGCGCCTGCTCAACCAGGCGACGTTCGGCGCGTCGCAGGCCGAGGCCGCGCGCGTCAACTCGCTCGGCATCGCCGGCTGGATCAGTGACCAGATGGCGAAGCCGATCTCGGGCTACCCGAACGCGAAGTACAACCGGATCCAGCTCAACACGTCGGCCGACTGCACGACGGCGATGCCGGGCGGCGGCAACTACCCGGCCGACTCGCCGCAGGCGCTCTGCGCGCGCGACCACCTGACGCTCGCGGGCCTCCAGCGCGACTTCTTCACCAACGCGATGTTCGCGCCGGACCAGCTGCGCCAGCGCGTTGCGTGGGCGCTGTCGCAGATCATCGTGGTCTCGGCCAACGAGCCCGACCTCGCCTACGCACACGTGATGTCGCGCTTCCAGAACATCCTGTTCGAAGAGGCATTCGGCAACTACGAAACCCTGCTGCGCCGCGTCACGTACAACCCGGCCATGGGCAACTACCTCGACATGGTCAACAACGACCGGCCCGCCGGCGCGCGCGTCCCGAACGAGAACTACGCCCGCGAGATCAAGCAGCTGTTCTCGATCGGCCTGTACGAGCTGCGGAGCGACGGTACGCTGCTGCTCGACGCGGCCAACAACCCGATCGAGACGTACGACGAAGCCGACATCGCGTCGTTCGCACGGGTGTTCACCGGCTACACGTACTCCAGCGCGGCGAATCCGGCGGGGCCCGCCAACGGCAAGCAGGGCCGCTACTACGGCGCGCCGATGGTGCCGTATCCGACCACGGCGACCACCGGCCACGACCCGAACGCGAAGACGCTGCTGGCCGTGCTGCCTGACACGAGCACGCCGGTGGTCCTTCCGGCCGGTCAGACCGCGCAGCAGGACATCGACGCCGCCGTGCACAACGTGTTCATGCACCCGAACACCGGGCCGTTCGTCGCCAAGCAGCTGATCCAGCGGCTGGTGACGGGCAACCCGTCGCCGTTGTACGTCGCCCGCATCTCAGGGGTGTTCGCCAACAACGGATCGGGCGTGCGCGGCGACCTGGCGGCCGTGGTCAGGGCCATCCTCCTCGACGCCGAGGCTCGCGGGCCGGCCAAGACCGCGCTTGACTACGGCCAGCTGAAGGAGCCGGTGCTGATGGTGACGGGCCTCATCCGCGCGCTGTCCGGCGTGACCGACGGCAACCGGCTCGAGGGCGCCACCTCCGCGCTCGGCCAGCGCCCGTACTATGCGCCGACGGTATTCAACTACTTCATGCCCGACGCGAAGGTTCCGGGCACGGCGATCCTGGGCCCCGAGTTCGGCATCCACACGACCGTGACCGCGGTGGGCCGTGCGAACCTCGTCTACGCGCTGGTGTACGGCGGGTACGCGCCGGACGCCACGATCCCGACGGCGACCGGCACGCGGCTCTTCCTGCAGCAGTTCGAGTCGCTGGCCGACGACCCGGCGGCGATGGTCGCGCAGGTCAACCGGGTTCTCGCTGGCGGCCAGTTCCCGGCCGCGCTCGAGCCGACGATCGTGACGGCGGTGAACGCCGTCGCGGCGAGCAGTCCGATCACGGACGCACAGCGGACCGCCCGCGCCAGAATGGCCGTCTACCTGATCGCTTCGTCCTACGACTACCAGGTGCAGCGCTAATCATGAACATCAATCGCCGGAAGTTCCTGACCTCCACGGGCGCCGTCACCGCGAGCACCCTCGTCGGCAACCTTGGCTCGTGGGGCATCGAAAGCGCCAATGCGCAGGGCGGCCCCGCCTACCGGGCCATGGTCTGCGTGTTCCTGTTCGGGGGCAACGACTCGAACAACATGATCGTGCCGTACACCGACTACGCCGAGTACGCCGCCGTCCGCACGCCGGCGTCGAACGTGGCGCTGACGCAGGCGCAGCTGATCCAGTTCAGCGCGCCGTCCAACGGCAAGACCTACGGCTTCCATCCGAGCATGTCGTCGGTGGCGCCGCACTACACGTCGGGCAAGATGGCGGTGATCGCCAACGCCGGCACGCTGATCCGGCCGATGACCCGGGACCAGTACCGCACCGGCGGCGCGGCGTACCGGCCGCCCAACCTGTTCTCGCACTCGGACCAGCAGGACGCGCACAACGGCCTCGTCATCGGCCAGCCGGTGCGCACCGGCTGGGGCGGGCGCTACGCCGACCGGCTGGTCGCCGCCAATGCCGGCGCCCTGATCCCGTCGGCGGTCTCGGTGTCCGGCTCGCAGCTGTACACGGCCGGCGCCACGACCGCGCCGCTGGTCGTGCCGCAGAACGGCGGCGTCACGGTGTCGGGGCAGGCGGCCGATGCGGTGTCGACGGCCCGCTACAATGCGCTGCTGTCGCTGATCGCGGCCGCGAAGGCGTCGGGCAACCAGGTCGTCGTCGGCGGCGCGGGCGTCATGGACAAGGCGCTGACCGCCAACAACACGGCCAATCCGATCCTGACCGCGGGTCTGCCGGCGGTCATCGACACCGCGTTCCGCGTCAACGGCAACCTGCTCAACACCGGCATCGCGCAGCAGCTGCGCCAGGTCGCGCGGCTGATCGAGGGCCGCGCGGCGACCGGCGTCAAGCGGCAGGTGTTCTTCGTGAGCATGGGCGGCTACGACACGCACACGAACACGATCACCAACCAGACGAACCTGTTCAACCAGCTGTTCCCGGCGATGAACGCGTTCTACAACTACACGGTCGCCGCCGGCATCGCGAACGACGTCGTGCAGTTCACGCTGTCCGATTTCAACCGGACCTTCATCGGCAACGCGGGCAACGGCGTCGACCACGCGTACGGCGGACACCAGGTCGTGCTCGGCGGCTCGGTGAGGGGCGGCCAGATGTACGGCACGTTCCCGCAGCTGGTCCGCTCGGGTCCGGACGACGCCGGCAGCAACGGCTCGTGGATCCCGTCGACGTCCGTGGACCAGGTCGCGTCCACGCTGGGCGGCTGGTTCGGCATGCCGCAGTCGGACATCGACCAGGTGTTCCCGAACCTCGCCAACTTCACGACCAAGAACCTGGGCTTCATGGCGTAGCGCCCAACGCATTTCGAGTCGTTCTCCGCCTCCGGGCGGGCCGCTTGCGCCGCGGCCCGCCCGAGTTTTTTCCGGGCCCGCCCCCACGCTTCGGCCGCCCACGCGCCAGAGCGAGTTCGCGGGTGCGTGCGCCTGAGCGCGGCGCCGCGGCGTCGTTTTCCCACTCTTCGCGGCGGGCGGGCCGCGGCGCGGGTCAGCCCGGCGATGTCTCGGACGCGCCGCGTGCGATCAGCGCGGCCGCCAGCGCCTGCAGGACCGCCGGCACGACGGGCTTGCCGAGCAGCATCAGGCCCGCGGCGCGCGCGTCGCGCTCGGCTGCCGCGCCGAGATCGCCGGAGACCAAGAGCGCCGGCACGACGAAGCCGAGTTCGTCGCGCAGCGTCCGCACGGCTTCGACCCCGCTGCCGCCGTCCGCGAGTCGCAGGTCCGCGACGACGAGGTCCGGATAGCGCTCGGCACGGCCGAGCGCGGCCAGGAGCTGCGGCGCATCGGCGGCGCCGGCGACGTCGGCGTCCCACGTCGCGAACAGCGCACCCATGGCGTCGACGGAGGCAGGGTCGTCGTCGATCACCCCGACCAGCGCGCCGGCGATGGAGGCCGGGCGCGGCCGCCGATCACGGCCGGTCCGCGCGGCGTCGGGATGCGCGCGCGGCGCGTAGATCGCGAAGCGCGATCCGCGGCCGACGCGTGAGTCCACGTGGACGCGGTGGTCGAGCAGCGCCGCCAGCCGGCGCACGATCGCGAGACCGAGCCCCATGCCCGCGTGCGCGCGGCGGCCGCCGGCGCCGCGCACCTGGTAGAACTCCTCGAAGATCCGCCCGCGGTGCTCGGGTGCGATGCCCATGCCGGTGTCGACGACCTCGAGGGCGACGCGGCCGTGGCGGCGGCGTGCGCCGACCAGCACGCCGCCGGTCTCGGTGTACCGGATCGCGTTGGCGACGAGGTTGCGCAGCATGCGCTCGAGCAGCGCGGCGTCGCTGCGCACGGCGAGCCGCGTGGTGGCGGCGCGCAGCGTGAGTCCCTTCGCCTGTGCGTGCGGCGCCTGGTCCGCGACGATCCGCGCGAGCAGCGGCCCCACGGCGACGCGGCGCGGCGCCGGCGACATCGCGCCGGCTTCCAGCCGGGAGAGGTCGAGCAATTGCTCGAACTGCTCCTCCAGCGCCGCGACCGCGCGCTGCACGCTGCCGACGAGCGGCCGCCACTCGGCGGCGCCCGCGCGGGCCGCGAGCGCGGCGATGTAGAGACCGAGCGCGTGCAGCGGCTGGCGCAGATCGTGGCTGGCCGCCGCGAGCAGCTGGCTCTTGGTCCGGTTCGCCGCTTCCGCGGCCGCGCGCGCCTCGTCCGCGGCGCGCGTCCTGCCCTTGAGTTCCGCGATGAGGTCGACGTTCTCGTAGCGCATCGCCAGCGATCGCGTCAGCACGTCGTTGAGCTGGTGCCCGAACGCGAGGATGAACGCGAGCACGACCGTCATGACCAGCGCCGTGTACAGGTGGACCTCGTCGCCTTCGATCGCGACGCGGGCGATCAGCGGGACCAGGGCGGGCAGCGCGAAGCCGTAGAACGCGGGCCGGTACACCGCGGTGAGGTTGAGGCCGCCGAGCACGGCGCCGAACACGCAGACGATCAGCAACGCCTGATGGGGCGGGGACACCGGATACATGGCGAGCGCGGCCAGTCCCCACAGCCCGCCGGCCAGCGCGGAACCGACCGACCAGTAGCGCCCCCACCGCCGCGCCGCGTCGATCCCCGGACGCGCACGCGTCCACGCGCGCACGAGGAGCCCGCGCCACGCCTGGTTCGCGACGATGAGCGCCACCCAGGCTGCGATCCACGCCGGCGCGGCATGCCCCCACAGCACGAAGCACAGCAGCGCGGCGCCCAGCAGCATCGACGTCGTCGTGCGGTGCCAGCTCGCGTAGAGCTGCGCCACCTGGTCGGCGCGGGCGCGTGCGATCAGCGCGGGCGCGAGCGCGGCGGGCGCGGACATGTCAGTCTCGACGGGCCGTCCCGCGTACTCAGTTGCGCGGCACGGGCCGGTCGACGCGAATCCCGCGGCGCGCGAGTTCGACGATCACCTGCGAGCGGGAGTGGACGTTGAGCGCGCGCAGGATCGCGCTGACGTGCACCTTGACGGTCCCCTCCGAGAGCCTCAGGTCGCGGCAGATGAGCTTGTTCGGCTTGCCCTGCGCGAGCAGCAGCATCACCTCGCTCTGACGCTGCGTGAGGCCCAGGAACTCGAGCTGCACGCCGTCGATCGCCGTGACGCGCGTCCGCACCACGTCGCGCGTCACGTGGCGGCCCCCCGCGAGCACCGCCTGCACCGCGTCGAGCAGCTCGACCGGATTCGCCGTCTTGGCGACGAAGCCGCGGGCGCCCGCGGCGAGCGCGGCGCCGACGGTCGCGTGGTCGTGCGTCGCCGAGAGCACGACGACGGGAAGGCGCGGGAAGTCGCGCTTGAGCTCCGCCAGCAGGTCGAGCCCGTGCGCGCCCGGCAGCGTCAGGTCGAGCAGCACCAGCGCGCAGTCCGGGTGGCGCGCGAGCACCGTGCGCGTTTGTCCCCGGTCCGCTGCGCCGAGCAGTTCCAGCGTGCCGTCGAGTTGCGGCAGGACCTGCGTCAGCGCGTGCAGGATCAGCGGGTGATCGTCGACGACGAGAATCTTCATGGTGCCTCCGGCGGCGGGCGGGTCGGCGCGCGACCGGCGCCGGCAGCGACTATGCGGCGGCGCGGCCGGCGCCGCCACTGTCAGAACTGACAGGTTTTCGACCGCCCGTCGGCCCGGAGGCCCGCGCGCTACTCGTGCCGCAGCGCCTCGATCGGCGCGAGACGCGCGGCCTTGCGCGCAGGATAGAAGCCGAAGAAGACGCCGATCGCGCCCGAGAAGCCGACGGCAAGGAGCACCGACGCGACGCTGACCTCGGTGCGCCAGCCGGCGAAGTGCCCGACGGCGACCGCCGCCGCGCCGCCGATGACGATCCCGACGAAGCCGCCGATCAGCGCGAGCGTCACCGCCTCGACGAGGAACTGCGTGAGGATGTCGCGGCCGCGCGCGCCGACCGCCATGCGCAGGCCGATCTCGCGCGTGCGCTCGGTCACCGACACCAGCATGATGTTCATGATGCCGATGCCGCCGACCACGAGCGACACGGAGGCGATCGCGGCGAGCAGGTACGCGAGCACCTTGGACGAGGCCTCCTGCGCGGCGAGGACCTCGGACAGGTTGCGCAGAAAGAAGTCGTCCTCCTGGTTGGCCGAGAGCTTGTGGCGCTGGCGCAGGAGGTCGCGCATCTCCTGCTCCGTCTGCAGCATGTCGGCGCCGTCGCGCGCGCGCACGGTGATCGAGTTCACGTTGCGGCTCTTGACCTGCTGGCCGCCGAGCACGCGCTTGCGCGCCGTCGTGATCGGGATCAGCACGAGGTCGTCCTGGTCCTGCCCGATCATGCTCTGGCCCTTGCGGTCGAGGAGACCGATGACGACGTGCGGGACGCGGCGGATGCGGACGGTCTCGCCGACGGGATCGGCCTCGCCGAACAGCGACTTCGCCACCGTCTGCCCGAGCAGAACGACCTTGGCTGCGGCGTCGACGTGCGACGGATCGAAGCCCTTGCCGGACACGACCTCCCATTGTCGTGCCTCGAGGAACTCGGGTGTCGTGCCCTGGATCTGTGTCGCCCAGTTGCTGTTGCCGAACACGACCTGGCCGCTGCCGCGCAGCGCGGGTGCGGCCGCCTGCACGCCGGCGACCTCGCGCTGCAGCGCGTACGCGTCGTCCTCGGTGATCGTGAGCTGGGTGCCCGAGCCCATGCGCGCACCGCCCAGCGTGAAGTTGCCGGACAGCACGATGATGAGGTTGGAGCCCAGGCTCTTGATCTGGTCCTCGACGCGCGCCTGCGCCCCGGCGCCGACGGCGACCATCGTGATCACGGCGCCGACGCCGATGATGATGCCGAGCATCGTCAGCGCCGAGCGCAGCTTGTTGACCCGCAGCGCCGCGAGCGCCACGCGCAGCGTCGCCAGAAAGCTCATGCCGGCACGCCCGCCGCCTCGGCGCGGCGCCGCGCGAGCGCCGCGGCCGCGTCGGCGGGCGCGTTGCGCGTGTCGGACACGATGCGCCCGTCGCGGAACGCGATCAGCCGCGACGCGAAGGCCGCGATGTCCGGCTCGTGCGTGACGACCACGATCGTGATGCCGGATCGGTTCAGCTCCTGCAGCAGCGCCATCACCTCGAGGCTCGTCGCCGAGTCGAGCGCGCCGGTCGGCTCGTCGGCGAGGATCAACTTCGGGTCGTTGACGAGCGCGCGCGCGATCGCGACCCGCTGCTGCTGGCCGCCGGACAGCTGCGCCGGGTGGTGGCCCGCGCGTTCGGCCAGGCCTACCTGCGCGAGCTTCGCGAGCGCGCGCTCGCGGCGCTCGTGCGCGGGGACGCCGCCGTACAGCAGCGGCAGTTCGACGTTCGCGGCCGCCGACGTGCGCGGCAGCAGGTTGAACTGCTGGAACACGAAGCCGATCGAGCGGTTGCGCAGACCGGCCAGCGCGTCGGCGGACAGCCCGGCCACATCCTCGCCGGCGAAGCGGTACGCGCCGGACGTGGGCACGTCGAGGCAGCCGACGACGTTCATGAACGTCGACTTGCCCGAGCCGGACGGCCCCATCACCGCGACGAACTCGCCGTCGTCGATCGCGACCGAGACGCCGGCCAGCGCGTGCACGTCGGTCTCGCCGAGGTGGTACACCTTGGCGAGGTCTTGCGTCTCGATGAGCGCCATCGCGTCCGCTAGAAGTGGATTAGTGACGGCCTGCTTCCATCCGGAAGTCTGCATTCATGTGCCGATCGCCGTCGTCCCCGCGAAAGCGGGGACCCAGTGTCGTGTCGCGCTCGGCGAAAGCAGACCGGGCAAGCCGCTGGGTCCCCCGCCTGCGCGGGAACGACGGCAGCGCGGAAGCCATGCGGCTCGGCAACACCGTCTCGCACCTTCACCGCTAGAACGGCAGCCGCGGCGCGCTGCCGGCCGACGACTTCGCGGCGTTGGCGGCGACCGTGCCGACGATGACCTCGGCGCCTTCGCTCACGTCGCCGCCGGCGACTTCCGTCGCGTTGCCGTCGGTGAGGCCGAGCCGCAGGCGCACCTCGAGCGGCCGGCCGTCGGGACCCGGGACGTAGACGCGCCCGCTGCCTGCCGCCGCGCGACCGGTTTCCGCCGCGACGATCTCGGCGTAGGTCTTCTGCTGGTCGGCGTCGAGCATCGCGTTGATCTTCTGCCGCACCTCGGCGCGCAGGCGCTCGGCGCGCGTGCGGCGGTCCGCTTCCGGCGCGTCGCGCAACGCCGCGAACTTGGCGCGCGACTCGGCGAAGATTTCGTCGAGCCGCGTCTGCTGGCTTGCGTCGAGCTTCAACTCCGCGACGAGCCTCTGGCGTCGCGCCTGCGTCGCCGCCGCCGCCGCCGCCGCCGCCGCCGGGACCCGCTGCGGGTGCCGGCACCGGATCGTCCTTCGCCGCCGCGGCGCCGGCAGGTCGCCAGCGCAGCGCGGCGTTCGGCACCTTGAGCACGTTCTCGCGGCTGTCGGCGACGATGCGCACGTTCGCCGTCATGCCCGGCACGAGCAGCAGGCTCGGGTTCGGCGTCTCGACGACGACCGTATACGTGACGACGTTCTGCACGGTCTGCGCCGCCTTGCGGATCTGGCGCACGCGGCCGTCGAACGAGCGCCCGGAGAACGCGTCGACGGTGAAGGTGACCTTCTGGTCCTGCCGGATGCGGCCGATGTCGGACTCGTCGATCGCGACCTCGACCTGCATGTCGCGCAGATCCTTCGCGATCGTGAACAGCGTCGGCGTGTTGAGGCTCGCGGCCACCGTCTGCCCGGCGTCGACCTGGCGCGAGATCACGACGCCGTCCACCGGCGCGGTGATCGCGGTCTTGGACAGGTCGTTGCGCGCGGCCGCCAGCGCTGCCTCGCGCTGCTTGACGACGGCGGCGGCGTTGGCGACCTGCGCGTCCGCCGACTTCACCTGCGCCTCGGCGGTCCGGATCGCCTCGGCGGCGCCGCGTTCGGTGAACGTCGCCTTGTCGAGTTCCGCGCCGGAGACGAAACCCTTCTCGACCAGCGACTGCTTGCGGTCGAGGTCGCGCTTCGCGTCGTCGTACGTGATCTTCGCGCGCAGCAGCTGCGACCGCTGCGCGGCGGCATCGCTGTGCTTCTGGATCGCCGCCGTGCGCGCGGCCTCGAGGTCGGCCTCGGCCTGCCGCACGCGGATCGCGTAGGTCTCCGGATCGATGCGCGCGAGGAGCTGCCCGCTCTTCACCACCGAGTTGAAGTCGACCAGCAGCTCCTTGATCTGCCCGGAGATCTGCGACCCGACGAGCACCGTGGTCACGGCATTGAGCGTGCCCGACGCCGACACGACCGATGTCACGTTGCCGCGCTCGACCCGTGCCAGGCGGAATTCGGTGGCGCCACCGCCGGGACTCAGGTACTTCCACATGCCGAAGGCGATGCCGGCGGCGACGGCGGCGAGGACGAGCGGCAGGCCGAGGCGGCGCAGCCGGACGGGTTCACGGGCAGGCAATGGTCGCGGCTTTCCTTGAGGTTCGTCGGGCGGCAGAACACGCGGCGGGCGCGCCGCGCGCGAATTCAACCGGCGCGGCCCAACGCGTTCTGCTGGAGCTCCGCCTGGTCCGCGCGCAGCTTGCGCAGCCGCGACTCGACGACCGAGACCTGGTAGAAATTGCCGTCGCCGGCCTTCGCCGCGAGCTCGAGCTGCACGATGGCGAGCGGCAGGTTGCCGGCCCACGCGTAGAACTCGCCCTGGTGCTGGTGCTGCTTCAGGCGCATGTTCTGGTCGGCGTACGCGCGCGCGGCGATCTGGTGCAGCGGTCCGTCGCCCGGAAAGCGGGTGAGTTGCTGCTCGGCAAACGCGGCGGCCTCCGCCGGGCGGTTCGCCTTGAGCAGCGCCTCCGGATAGTCGTAGATCAGCTGCATCTTGTTCGGATACCGGACGAGCGCCGCTGCGAAGCGCTTCGCGGCGGCGTCGTACTCGCCGGCGCCCATCAGCACGTTGCCGGCCATCGCCTCGATCATCGGATGCGGCGGCGCCATCTTCTCCACGCGCGCCAGCTCGGCCTTGGCCCGCGGCAGGTCCTTCGCGCGCAGCAGGCTCGCCACCAGCCCGTACCGCTCGGCGATCTCGTTGTTGTACTTCTTCTCCCGCAGCGCGGCGTCGAAATTGACGACCTGCTCGCGCGCGTCGCCCTGGTAACTCTTCAGCAACGCGCGCACCAGGTGGAAGTCGAGCGAGTCCTGCACCTGCCGGTACGGAAGTCCCTGCGAGCGGCTCTGCGCCTCGGCGATGCGCTCGTAGGTGATCGGGTGCGTGCGCAGATACGACGGCGCCGTGCCTTCGGCGAACCGATTCACGCGCTGCAGCTTCGCCATGAAGTCGGCCATGCCGTTGGGGTCGTAGCCCGCGGCCACGAGGCGCGCGAACCCGATGCGGTCGGCCTCGTACTCGTTGTCGCGGGTGAAGTTGAGTTGACTCTGCGCGCCCAGCGCCTGCGACGTGGCGATCGCCGCCTGCACGCCCTGGTTGGCGTTCGCGCCGCCGCCGCGCGCGGCGAGGATCGCGAGCGCGAGGCCGGCGAGCGTCATCAGCATCGTGTTCTTCTGGTTGGCCACCATGCGCGCCATGTGCCGCTGCGTCACGTGCGAGATCTCGTGGGCGAGCACGCTCGCGAGTTCCGACTCGTTCTGCGCGAGCAGGATGAGGCCCGTGTGGACGCCGATGTAGCCGCCTGGCAGCGCGAACGCGTTGATCTGCGCGTCGGGCACCGCGAAGAACTCGAAGTCCTGCTTCGTGTCGTACGACGCCTGGACGAGCCGGTGGCCGAGCTCGTTCAGGTAGTCGTTGACTTCGGGATCCTGCAGGTAGCCGCCCTGGGCGCGAATCTGCCGGACGATGGCCTCGCCGACCTTGCGCTCCTGCGCCGGCGTGAACGCGACTTGCGAGGCGTCGCCCAGGTCCGGCAGCGGCTGCGCCGAGGCTGGCGCGACCGGCACCGGCGCCACGGGCGCGCAGGCGAGCGCGACCGCGACGGCGGCGGCGACGAGCCGGCGCGGGCGGCGCTGCCGGCGAAGCGGCACGGCGAGCGGGGCGTTGGGGGGCGATTCCACGGCAGACGGGTGAGCGGACTCCAATGCTAAGATGCCGGCCGCACGATCGAGTTCAACGGAGCGTCCGCACGTGGCACGGATCCCGGCGGCCGGGAAGGCCGCGAAACAGCCGGGCAAGCGCAATGCGACCGCGAAGTCGCTGCGCACCGCGCGGGCGACCGGTGCCGCCGTGGCGGCCGAACCCGCCCATTTTACCCACTTCGATGCGCGGGGGCAGGCGCACATGGTCGACGTGGGCGCCAAGGATGTAACGAAACGTCTCGCGCGGGCGGCCGGGCGCATCGCGATGCGTCCGGAGACGCTGGCGCTGATCAAGGCCGGCGGCGCCGCCAAAGGCGACGTCCTCGGCGTCGCGCGCATCGCTGCCATTGCCGCGGCCAAGCGCACGGCCGACCTCATTCCGCTGTGCCACCCGTTGCCGCTGACCCGCGTGGCCGTCGCGTTCGCGTTCGACGGCGTGCGCCCGGCCGTGGCCATCGAGGTGACGGCGGAGACGGTCGGACGCACGGGCGTCGAGATGGAGGCGCTGACCGCAGCGGCGGCGGGCCTGCTCACGATCTACGACATGTGCAAGGCGGTCGACCGCGGCATGCGCATCGAGGAGGTCCGGCTGCTGGAGAAGTCCGGCGGCCGCTCCGGGCACTTCAAGGCGGCGCCCTGAACGCCACCGGCCGTTGGTCGGGTGGTTGGACCATTTGACCACCGTCAACAAACCCGCGTAAAGTCCGGCCCACAATAACGAGCGGTCCGCGCGCCCCCCGGCGCGCGCCCGGGGTTCGGGGCGCCACGGCGCTCCGCGGATGCCGAGGAGGAGTTTCCGTTGCCGTTGCACACGGTCGAACCGCTGCGCCTCTACCGGCAGATCGCCGGCCAGATCGCGGCGCTGATCGACAGCGGCGAGTTTCCCGCGGGCTCGCGGCTGCCGGCCGAGCGCGAGCTCGCCACGCTGCTCGGCGTGTCGCGGACCTCGGTGCGCGAGGCCGTCATTTCGCTGGAGATCGCCGGCCGCGTCGAGGTCCGCGTGGGCTCCGGCATCTTCGTCGCGGAACCGGGCGCCGCGCAGATCGTCGGCCTCGTCGACGAGGGCCCCAGCCCGTTCGAGCTGCTGGCCGCGCGCCGGCTGATCGAGGGCGAGATCGCCGCGCAGGCCGCGCGCAGCGCGCGCAAGGCCGATCTGGCCGCGCTGCGCGCCACCGTCGAGCGCATGCGCGCCCACCCCGACAATTTCGCCAGGCGGGACGCCGCCGACCGCGAGTTCCACGTGCGCATCGCCGCGGCGACCGGCAACGGCTCGCTGGCGCTGGTGGTCGAGGGCCTCTGGCAGCAGCGGCGCGGCAAGCTGTGGTCGCGCATCGAGAACTACTTCCACACGCAGAAGATGCGCGACGGCGTGCTGCTCGACCACGAGGCGATCCTCGCGGCGCTCGAGCAGCACGACCCGGACGCGGCGCGGACGGCGATGCACCGCCACCTCGCCCGTGTCGAACGCGAGTTCCAGCGGCAATGGGACGTGATCGTCCCGCCTGATGAAGCGAGAAACGGCGCGCGCCGCACCGCCGCCTCGCGCAAGCGCAACGCCCCGTCGCAATCCGTAACCTGACGAAGGAGGAATACCAAGATGAACATCAAACTCACCCGCATCGCCGCGGCGCTGGCGGCGGCCACCGTCTGCCTGCCGGCCGCGGCGAAGGAATTCCGCAACTCGGACGTCCATCCGGCCGACTACCCGACGGTGATGGCGGTCAACTACATGAGCGACGTCATCAGCAAGAAGACCAACGGCAAGCACTCGATCAAGACGTTCTACGGCGGCACGCTCGGCAGCGAGAAGGACACGATCGAGCAGACGAAGCTCGGCGGCCTCGACCTCGTGCGGATCAACGTCGCGCCGATGAACAACATCTGCGCCGAGACGATGGTTCCGACGATGCCGTTCCTGTTCCGATCGAAGGAGCACATGCGCAAGGTGCTCGACGGCCCGATCGGCGAGGAAATCCTGAAGTCGTGCGAGAGCCAGGGCTACATCGGCCTCGCGTTCTACGACTCCGGCGCTCGCTCGCTGTACACGGTCAAGAAGCCGGTGAAGTCGCTGGCCGACGCGAAGGGCATGAAGATCCGCGTCCAGCAGTCGGACCTCTGGGTGGCGCTGCTGCAGGCGATGGGCGCCAACGCGACGCCGATGCCGTACGGCGAGGTGTACACGGCGCTCAAGGTGGGTACGGTCGACGGCGCCGAGAACAACTGGCCGTCGTACGACACGTCGCGTCACTTCGAGGTCGCCAAGTTCTACGCGAAGACCGAGCACTCGATGGCGCCCGAGATGCTGCTGATGTCGAAGAAGGTCTGGGACACGCTGACCCCGGAAGAGCAGAAGATCTTCCGCGATGCGGCGAAGGAGTCGGTGCCGTACATGCGCAAGCTCTGGGACGAGAAGGAAGCCAAGTCCGAGGCCGCGGTGAGGGCCGGCGGCGCGCAGGTCAACGAGGTCGACAAGAAGTCTTTCCAGGACGCGATGGCGCCGGTGTACGACAAGTTCATGTCGACGCCCAAGCTGAAGCAGATGGTCAAGGCGGTCCAGGACACCAAGTGATCTTCTAGGTTCGAGCCGCCCGGGGCTGCCGCTCCGGGCGGTGGTCCTTCGAGGGAGCCCCGCGATGTTCACCCGCTTCAACGCCGCGCTGGCGAAGTTCTGCATGGTCGTCGCCGTGACCGGCCTGCTCGTGATCGTCGTGTGCGTGCTGATGCAGGTGTTCGGCCGCTACGTGCTCAACGACACGCCGACGTGGGCCGAGGCGCTGGCGCTCGTGCTGGTGCTCTGGGTCACGATGTTCGGCGCCGCGGTCGGCGTCCGTGACGCCGGGCACATCGGCATGGAGTCGCTGCTGGTCTGGGTGTCGGAGGAGAAGCGCCGCTACCTCGAGATGCTGATCCACCTGCTGTCGGGCCTGTTCGGCGCCATGATGGCGTGGCAGGGGACGGTTCTCGCCGAATCCGTGATGGGCTACAAGATCCCGACGCTGGGCATTCCGGAGGGATTCAACCACCTGCCGGTCGCCGTTGCGGGCGTGATGATCGTTCTGTTCTCGATCGAGCACATCATCGCGCTGATCAGGCGCGAGGACGTGGTGCCGTCCTGGTACTGACGGCCCGCGCCCCGACCGCCTTTCCCGACGCGAGTCCACCGTGGCCCTGACGCTGCTGTCCGTCACCTTCCTCGTCCTGCTCGTGCTGGGCGTTCCGGTCGCGTTCGCGATCGGGCTGTCCGCCGTCACCACCATCCTCTACGAAGGACTGCCCGTCGGCGTGATCTTCGGGCGCATGGTGTCCGGGATGACGGTGTTCTCGTTCCTCGCGATCCCGTTCTTCATCTTCGCCGGCGAAATCATGCTCTACGGCGGCATCGCGCACCGGATCGTCGAGTTGGCCAAGAGCATGGTCGGCCACGTGCGTGGCGGCCTCGGCATGTCGAACGTCGTCGCATGCACGCTGTTCGGCGGCGTGTCGGGCTCGCCGGTCGCGGACGTGTCCGCGATGGGCGCCGTGATGATCCCGATGATGAAGAAGGAGGGCTACGACGCCGACTACGCGGTCAACGTGACCACGCACGCCGCGCTGGTCGGCGCGCTGATGCCGACCAGCCACAACATGATCATCTACTCGCTCGCCGCGGGCGGGAAGGTGTCGATCGCAGCACTCATCCTGGCCGGCCTGCTGCCGGCGCTCGTCCTCACGATCTGCAACCTGGTCGCCGCCTATGCGGTTGCCATCAAGCGTGGCTACCCCGCCGGGACGTTCCCGGGCTGGGACGTCGTCTGGGTCTCCCTGGCCGCCGCGGCGCCCGGTCTCTTCGTCGCCGTCATCATCGTCACCGGCATCCTGTCGGGCATCTTCACCGCAACCGAATCGGCGTCCGTCGCGGTGCTGTACGCGCTGATCATCACCGTGTTCGTGTACCGCAGCCTGTCGTGGGACGATTTTCTCAAGGCTGCCGCACGTGCGGTGAAGAAGACCGGCGTCGTGCTGCTGCTGATCGGCGTCTCGGCCACGCTCGGCTACCTGATGAGCCTGTACAGCGTGGCCGAGGTCACGGGCAAGGCACTGACGACGATCACGACGCAGCCGTGGCTGATCTTCCTGCTGGTCAACATCATCCTGTTCCTGCTCGGCACGTTCCTCGACATGGCGGCGACGATCCTGATCTGCACGCCGATCTTCCTGCCCATCTGCATGCAGTTCGGGATGGACCCGGTGCAATTCGGCATGATGCTGCTGATCAACTGCGCGCTCGGGCTCAACACGCCGCCGGTGGGCACGACGCAGTTCGTCGGCTGCGCGATCGGCGAGATCTCCGTCGAGAAGGTGATGCGGACGATCGCGCCTTTCTACCTCTCGCTGACCGCCGCGCTGATGATCGTCACCTACGTCCCGGCGTTCTCGATGTGGCTGCCGCGGCTCGCGGGCTACGCACGGTAGGGGCGCCGGTGGCGAATCTCTGCGCGGCCGCGCTTCCGGACCTGCCGTCGGCTGTCGGACGTCCCGCGTACGACCTGCGTGCCGTCGGCATCGGCATCGTGCACCTTGGCCTCGGCGCGTTCCACCGCGCGCACCAGGCCGTGTTCACCGACTCCGTGCTCGCGACCGACCGGCGCTGGGGGATCCTCGGCGTGTCGATGAAGACGCCGCGGGCGACCGCGGCGCTCGCGGCGCAGGACGGCCTGTACAGCGTGATCGAACGTTCGCAGGAAGGCGTTTCGCTGCGCGTGATCGGCGCGGTGCGGGAAACGCTGTTCGCCGCAGGCGACCCTGCCGCGCTGGTCCGGCGCCTGGCCGACCCGGCCGTGCACGTCGTCACGCTGACGGTGACCGAGAAGGGCTATTGCCACGATCCTGCGAGCGGGGCGCTCGACTTCGCGCATCCGGACATCGTCCACGACCTCGCGCATCCGGACGCGCCGCGCTCGGCAGTCGGCTTCATCGTCGCCGGGCTGGCCGCGCGGCGCGCGTCCGGCGCGGGGCCCCTCAACGTCGTCTGCTGCGACAACCTGCCGCACAACGGCCGCACGCTCGAGGGGCTCACCCGCGCGTTTGCGCAGCACCGCGACCCGGCGCTCGCCGTGTGGATCGACGCCAACGCGGCGTTTCCGTGCACGATGGTCGACCGCATCGTACCCGCGACTACCGAGGCGGACGTCGCGGAGGCGGCGCGGCGACTGGGCGTCGCCGACCAGGCCCCGGTGGTGGCCGAGCCGTACAACAGCTGGGTGATCGAGGACCGCTTCGTCGCCCCGCGTCCCGCATGGGAGCAAGCTGGTGCGCAGATGACCGCCGACGTGCAGCCGTTCGAGACGATGAAGCTGCGCATGTTGAACGGCAGCCATTCGACGATGGCGTACCTGGGCTACCTGATGGGCCATGCGTACATCTGGCAAGCGTCCGCCGATCCGCTGCTCGCGGATCTCGTCGAGCGGCAGATGGCCGAGGAGATCGCGCCGACGCTGGTCGCGCCGCCCGGCGTCGACCTCTCCGCCTACGGCCGGCAGTTGATGGAGCGCTTCCGCAATCCGGCGCTGCCGCACCGCACGTACCAGATCGCGATGGACGGCTCGCAGAAGCTGCCGCAGCGGCTGCTGGGCACTGCCCGCGAGCGCCTCGCGGCCGGGTTGCCGATCCGGCACCTCGCGCTCGCGGTCGCGGGCTGGATCCGGTACGCGAGCGGCACCGACGAGCGCGGCGCGCCGATCGACGTCCAGGATCCGCTGGCCGCCGCGTTCCGGCAGATCGTACGCGACGCCAACGCCGACCCCGGCCCGGTCGCCGACGGCTTCCTCGACCTCGCGAGCGTGTTCGGCGCCGATCTGGTCGCGCACTACGCGTTCCGCGAGGCCGTGCGCGCGAACGTGATCGCGCTCGTCCGCGACGGCGCGCGGGCGACGCTCGCGCGGCACCTCGGTGTCGCGTGAACGGCGATTCGCAAAGAGACGCAGAGGCGCCGAGAGACCACCTGCTCTGCGCCTCTGCGCCCCATCGTGGAACTCTTTGTGAACAGTGAAGCAACCGCCATGTCCATTCCGCTGAACCTCCACCCCGACCGCCTGTTCCCCGCCGAGCCTGGAACGCGCGACCTCGCGCGCCGCCTCTACGCGACGGTGAAGGACCTGCCGATCGTCAGCCCGCACGGACACACCGATCCGCAGTGGTTCGCCGACGACACGCCGTTCGCGAACGCGACGGCGCTGTTCATCACGCCCGACCATTACGTGTTCCGCATGCTCTACAGCCAGGGCATGCGCCTCGAGGACCTGGGCATCCCCCGCCGCGACGGCGGTCCCGTCGAGACCGACACGCGCAAGATCTGGCGCACGTTCGCCGCTCACTATCACCTGTTTCGCGGCACGCCGACGCGCATGTGGCTCGACCACGCGTTCGCGACGGTGTTCGGCATCGACGAGCGGCTCACGCCGGAGTCGGCCGACCGGTATTTCGACCGCATCAACGCGTGCCTGGCCACGCCCGAGTTCCGCCCGCGGGCGCTGTTCGAGCGGTTCAACATCGAGGTGCTTGCGACCACCGAGTCGCCGCTCGATCCGCTCGACCACCACCGCCGGATCCGCGAGTCCGGCTGGCGCGGCCGGGTCGTGACCGCCTACCGGCCCGACCCGGTCGTCGATCCGGAGTTCGAGGGCTTCGCCGCCAACGTCGCGCAGTTCGGTGCGCTCGCGGGCGAGAACGCCGCGACGTGGGCCGGCTACCTTGCCGCGCACCGCAACCGCCGGGCGTACTTCAAGTCGATGGGCGCAACGTCGACCGACCACGGACACCCGACGGCGCAGACGTCCGACCTCTCCGCCGCCGAGTGCCAGCGGCTGCTCGACCGCGCGCTCGCCGGCACCATCACGCCGCAGGAAGCCGAGGCGTTCCGCGGCCAGTTGCTGACCGAGATGGCGGGGATGAGCATCGACGACGGGCTCGTGATGCAGATCCACCCGGGCAGCTTCCGCAACCACAACCCGCACGTGTTCGCCCGCTTTGGCCGTGACAAGGGTGCCGACATACCGATGCGCACCGACTACGTGCGGGCGTTAAAGCCGCTGCTCGACCGGCACGGCAACGAGCCGGCGCTGACCATCATCCTGTTCACGCTGGACGAGACGGTCTACGCACGCGAGCTGGCGCCGCTGGCCGGCCACTATCCGGTGCTGAAGCTGGGCCCGTCGTGGTGGTTCCACGACAGCCCCGAAGGCATGCTGCGCTTCCGCGAACAGGCGACGGAGACGGCGGGATTCTGCAATACGGTCGGATTCAACGACGACACCCGCGCGTTCATGTCGATCCCGGCGCGGCACGACGTCGCGCGGCGGATCGACTGCCGGTTCCTCGCCACGCTGGTGGCCGAGCACAGGCTCGGTGAAGACGAGGCATTCGCGCTGGCGCCCGGGCTCGCGCACGATTTCGCGAAGGCGGCCTACAAGCTGTAGCGGGCGCCCTTGAAATCCGCGGGCGCGACCGCCAGATGGATCAGGCGGCCCGTGCAAACCGGCATTCGCGGCGTGCGGCGACCGCTTCCCGTCAGGAGACCCGGATGCTGACCGTTCGTCCCGCGCACGAGCGCGGCCACGCCGACCACGGCTGGCTCGACTCGTACCACAGCTTCTCGTTCGCCGACTACCACGATCCGGCGCACATGGGCTACGGGCCCCTGCGCGTTATCAACGAGGATCGCGTGCGGCCCGGCATGGGCTTCGGCACGCACGGCCACCGCGACATGGAGATCGTCTCGTACGTGCTCGAAGGGGAGCTGTCGCACCGTGACAACATGGGCAACGGCTCGGTCATCGTGCCCGGCGACGTCCAGCGCATGAGCGCCGGCCGCGGCGTCATGCACAGCGAGTTCAATCCGTCCGCCAGCGACGGCGTGCACTTCCTCCAGATCTGGATCGAGCCGGCGGAGCGTGGCATCGCGCCGTCGTACGAGCAGGCGACGGTCGCGCCCGAGGTGAAGCGCGGGAGTCTCGTGCTGCTCGCGGCTCCGGGCGGCGAGGGCGGGGTGGTGACGATCCACCAGAACGCGCGGATCTACGCCGGTACGTTCGACGGCGCCGAGGCGGCGACGCACGCGCTCGCAGCGGGCCGCCGCGCGTACGTGCACGTCGCGCGCGGCGCGGCGACCGTGAACGGCCTCCCGCTCGGGGCGGGCGATGCCGTGAAGGTCGAAGACGAGTCCGCCGTGCAGATCGAGTCCGGCCGCGCGGCCGAGGTGCTCCTGTTCGACCTGCCGTGAGCCCGACGGGCCGCCCCGAGGGCGAACACCGGAGCGCGCAGCGCGAAGGTACGCCAGTGACCCCGACGGGCCCCCCGAGAGCGAACACCGGAGCGCGCAGCGCGCAGGTGCTCGACGTCCCGGCCGCGGATTCCGTGCGAAGATCGATTCCCGTTTCGACGCGCCGCGAGGCGCCCACTGCCAAGGAGCATCCGATGAAGGACAGGAAACCCACGGCGCCGGCGATCGACACCGGCATCTCAGCGAAGGACCGCACGAAGATCGCGGCGGGTCTCTCCCGCCTGCTGGCCGACAACTACACGCTCTACCTCAAGACGCACAACTTCCACTGGAACGTGACGGGGCCGATGTTCAACACGCTGCACCTGATGTTCGAGACGCAGTACAACGAGCTGTGGCTCGCGAACGACCTCATCGCCGAGCGCATCCGCGCGCTGGGGTTCCCGGCGCCGGGCACCTATTCCGAGTACGTGCAGCTGGCGTCGATCAAGGAGACGCCCGGCCAGCCGAAGGCGGAGGAGATGGTGCGGCTGCTCGTCGAGGGCAACGAGGCGGCCGTGCGTACCGCGCGGTCGATCTTCCCTGCGGTCGACAAGGCGCACGACGAGCCGACCGCCGACCTGCTGACGCAGCGGATGCAGGTGCACGAGAAGAACGCCTGGATGCTGCGCAGCCTGCTCGAGGGCTGACGCGACGGGCCTGCCGCCCGCTGCTCGCGACCTCCTAGGACGGTCGGCGCGATGCGTGAGGCCGGCGCGTCGGTCGCAGCTCGGTCGGTTGGCGACGCGCGCTGCGCGCCTTGGCGCGGCCTGCGGCCGCGCCCGCCAACCTCACTCGCGACCTCCTTGGACGGTCGGCGCGATGCGTGAGGCCGGCGCGTCGGTCGCAGCTCGGTCGGTTGGCGACGCGCGCTGCGCGCCTTGGCGCGGCCTGCGGCCGCGCCCGCCAACCTCACTCGCGACCTCCTTGGACGGTCGGTGCGATGCGTGATGGCGGCGCGTCGGTCGCAGCTCGGTCGGTTGGCGACGCGCGCTGCGCGCCCTTGGACGGTCGGTGCGATGCGTGATGGCGGCGCGTCGGTCGCAGCTCGGTCGGTTGGCGACGCGCGCTGCGCGCCTTGGCGCGGCCTGCGGCCGCGCCCGCCAACCTCACTCGCGACCTCCTTGGACGGTCGGCGCGATGCGTGATGGCGGCGCGTCGGTCGCAGCTCGGTCGGTGGCGACGCGCTGCCTCGCCGTGGCCGCCCCCCCCCCCCGCGCCGCCTGCCGGCTGCGCCTCGCGCGTCCGGCTCACTCGCGACCTCCTTGGACGGTCGGCGCGATGCGTGACGGCGGCGTGTCGGTCGCAGCTCGGTCGCCGGACGACGCGCCCTTCGGGCCTTGCTCGGCTGCGCCTCGCGCGTCCGGCTCACTCGCGACCTCCCCGGACGGTCGGCGCGATGCGTGACGGCGGCGTGTCGGTCGCAGCTCGGTCGCCGGACGACGCGCCCTTCGGGCCTTGCTCGGCTGCGCCTCGCGCGTCCGGCTCACTCGCGCCCCCGCGAGTCGAGCCAGATCGTCACGGGACCGTCGTTGACGAGCGCGACCTCCATGTGCGCGCCGAACACGCCGGTCGGCACCGGCCGGCCAAGCGCGACCCCCAGCGCGTCCACGAACGCGGCGAACGCGGGCGCCGCGATGTCGGGCGGGGCCGCCGCGCTGTACGACGGCCGGTTGCCCTTGCGCGTCGACGCGTACAGCGTGAACTGCGATACCGCGAGAATCCCGCCGCCGACGTCCTGCACCGAGCGGTTCATGACGCCGGCGGCGTCGGCGAAGATGCGCAACTGCACGATCTTGCGCACGAGCCAGTCACGGTCGTCGGCGGTGTCGTCGGCGGCCATGCCCGCGAGCACGAGCAGGCCCGGACCGACGGCGCCGGTGACGCGGCCATCGACGGTGACCCGCGCCTCACGGACGCGCTGCACCAGCGCCCTCACCGGACCACCTTGCGCTCGACCTCGATCACCTTGCCGTACTCGAACACGACGGTCGTCAGCGTCTGCGGATCGCCAACCGCGGGCATGTAGGTCCACCGCGCGAGCTTGCGGCCGCCCCCGCCGCTTCTCATGTCCGGAGGGCCGATGCGGGCCATCACCTCGCCCTCGTGCATGCCGGGACGCAGGTAGCGGCGCTCTTCCGCGTTTCCGGGTGTGGCGAAAGCCTTGCGGCCGGCTGCGGGCTTGCGGTCCTTCGGCGGAACCGGCGCTGTCGCGCGCGTGACGGTCCCGGGCACCGGACGGATCGGTACCACCGACACCGGCGGCGGATCCGTCGCGAAGTCGCGCAGCGTGCGTCCGTCCGGACACGGCGCATCCTGGTAGACGGGCCGTCCGCGCTCGTCCGCGCACTTCCAGACCTGCGCCGGCGCCCACGACGGGGCGACCAGCGCGGCGACGGCAAGCGCGTGTACGGCGCGGTGCATGGCGATGCGAGCGCTTTCGTTGGTCGGGGCGGGGGCAGGCGGTACGATAGCGTTTTCCCGCCCGATTGGCGCTAAGACTTTCGATGGACTCCCGCATGCGCACGGCCGCGCGCGTCGCCGACATCGCGCCGTTCCACGTCATGGAAGTGCAGACCGCCGCGCGGGCGCTCGAGGCGGCCGGCCGACCGGTCGTGCACATGGAGATCGGCGAGCCCGATTTTCCGACGCCCGCGCCGGTGATCGCTGCAGCGCAGCGGGCGATCGCCGCCGGCGACATCTACTACACGTCCGCGCTCGGCCTGCCCGAACTGCGCCGCGCGATCGCCGCCCACTACGCCGACCACTACGGCGTGGCCGTCGCGCCCGAACGGATCGTCGTCACCGCTGGGTCGTCGGCGGCGCTGCTGCTGGTCATGGCGCTGCTGGTCGACCGCGACGAGCGGATCCTGCTGGCCGATCCCGGCTACCCGTGCAACCGGCACTTCGTGCGCGTGCTCGAGGGCGCGCCCATCGGCATTCCGGTCGGGCCGGAGTCCGCGTATCAGCTGACCGCCGCACTCGTCGACCGGTACTGGACGCCGGCGACGCGCGGCGTGCTGATCGCGTCGCCGTCGAACCCGACGGGCACCGTCGTCGCGCGCGACGAAATGCGCCGGATCGCCGCGACGGTTGCCGCGCGCGGCGGCGAGCTCATCGTAGACGAAATCTACCTCTCCCTCACGTACGGTGAGCGGCCACGCAGCGTGCTCGACTACGCCGCCGACGCGTTCGTCGTGTCGAGCTTCTCCAAGTACTTCAGCATGACCGGCTGGCGGCTGGGCTGGCTGGTCGCGCCCGAGCGCCACGTGCGCGACCTCGAGAAGCTCGCGCAGAACCTCTACATCTCGCCGGCCGCGCCGTCGCAGCGCGCGGCGCTCGCCTGCTTCGAGCCTGCGGCGCTCGCCATCCTCGAGGAGCGCCGGCGCGCGTTCCAGGCGCGACGCGACTACCTTGTCCCGGCGCTGCGGGAGCTCGGCTTCGGCGTCCCGGTGATGCCTATGGGCGGGTTCTTCGTCTACGCCGATTGCTCGGCGTTCGCCGCCGACAGCGTGCAGTTCTGCCGCGACGCGCTCGCCGGGTGCGGTGTCGCGTTCACGCCTGGCATCGACTTCGGGCAGCATCGCGCCGCGCAGCACGTGCGCTTCGCGTACACGATCGGGCAGGCGAAGCTCGAGGACGGCGTCGCGCGCCTCGCGCAGTGGCTGCGCCGGTAGCGCATCCCCCGTGCGCTCGCGCGTTCGTCGCCGTGCTGGCCGCCGGGCTCGCGCTCGCCGGCTGCAGCGCGATGGAGGCCGCCGACTACTACTGGCAGGGCGCGACGGGGCAGATGGAGATCCTCGCGCGGGCGACGCCGATCCCGGACGTGATCGGCGCGTCGGACGACGCGGCGCTGCGCGCGCGGCTCGCCCGCGTGCAGGAAATCCGCGCGTTCGCCAGCCGCGAGCTGGCGCTGCCCGACAACGCGAGCTACACGAAGTACGCGGACTTGGGTCGCCCATTCGTCGTGTGGAACGTGTTCGCCGCGCCCGAGTTGTCGCTCGAGCCGCGCCAGTGGTGCTTTCCGGTCGCCGGCTGCGTCAACTATCGCGGGTACTTCAACGAGTCGGACGCGCGAGCCGAGGCGGCGCGGCTCGCCGCGGCCGGCGACGACGTGTGGGTGAGCGGCGTTCCGGCGTACTCGACGCTCGGCTACTTCGACGACCCGGTGCTGTCGACGTTCGTCCGCTGGCCCGAGGTCGAGGTCGCGCGCATGGTGTTCCACGAGCTCGCGCACCAGGTCGTCTACGTGAAGGACGACACGCAGTTCAACGAGTCCTTCGCGGCGACGGTCGAGGAAGCCGGCGCGCGGCGCTGGCTCGCGGCGCAGCGCGACCCCGCGCTCGACGTGCAGTTCGCGCGGAGCGAGCGGCTGCGCGCCGCGTTCCGCGACCTCACCACCGAAGCGCGGACGCGGCTCGCCGCCGTCTACGCGAGCGACGCGCCGGACGCGGAGAAGCGCCGTGCCAAGGCGGCCGCGATCGAGGCCATGCGCGACGGCTACGAGCGGTCGAAGGCGGGCGAGCCGGGCTTGGCCGGGTACGACCGCTGGTTCGCCGGCCCCTCCGGCGCCGGGCCCAACAACGCGAGCATCGCGTCGGTGGCGCTCTACACGGGGGACCTGCCCGCGTTTCGCGCGCTGCTGGCCGAAGCCGACGGCGACCTGCCGCGGTTCTACGCGACGGTGAAGGCGCTGGCACGGATGCCCCGCGACGAGCGCGACCGGGCCCTCGCCGCGGCCGCACTGCGCGGCCGGGTCGCGGCGCACAGCGGGGAAACCATCGGCGCCGGCGGACGCAAATGATTGATTCGTAAAGACTTGGCGGCAACCCGCGCCGGCAGTACCGGACGGCGCGCTGCGCGGCCCGACGCTATGTCGTTGATCGACATGGCGAATTGCGCTATACTTATCGATTCCCTTGCCTCACCCGCCGCAGACGGGGAGGCCGCCGACGGCACGGTCGAACGACCGAGTGCAGCAGCCGCCGTCATCCACCGACCGAAAGGAGTGCTCTGCATATGCGCCACTACGAAATCGTGTTCATCGTGCACCCGGATCAGAGCGAGCAGGTGCCCGCGATGATCGAGCGGTACCGCACGATGGTGACCGGCCGCAAGGGCCTGATCCACCGCCTCGAGGACTGGGGCCGCCGCCAGCTCGCCTATCCGATCCAGAAGGTGCACAAGGCGCACTACGTCCTGATGAACATCGAGTGCGACAAGGAGACGCTCGGGGAACTCGAGCACGCGTTCAAGTTCAACGACGCGGTGCTGCGCCACCTGATCGTCGCGACGGCCGAGGCGAAGGTCGCGCCGTCGCCGATGATGAAGGAAGAGAAGGCGCGCTCGCTGACCGGGCGCGAGGCCGCGCGTGAAGGCGACGCGCCGCGTACGCCGGAGGCCGCGGCGACGCCGGCGCCGGCGGCGTCGGTCGCCCCCGCGGCGCAGGCCTAGCGCGAACAGGAAGCGGCAGCCGACGTGCCGGGCGCGAACCGGCTCACGCTCGACGCCAGGCTCACGCAACGCGGCGATCTCCGCTACACGCCCGCCGGCATTCCGGCGATCGACTGCACGCTCGTTCACGAGTCGGTGCAGGCCGAGGCGGGCGGGCAGCGCAGGGTCGAGTGCGAGGTGTTCGCCGTGGCGTTCGCGGACGTGGCCCGGAAGCTCGCCCGGGTGCCCGTCGGTGGCGAACTCCGCTGCGAGGGCTTCCTCGCGCGGCGCTACCGGACCGGCGTGACCGTCGCGTTGCACATCACGGACATAGCATCAGGATAACGGACGAAAGGAATCACCATGCCCCGCCCGATGGGAAGAGGTAAAGGCAAAGGCAAGAAGGACATGAAGAAGCGGGACCGCGGCAACGCGCTGTTCAAGCGCCGCAAGTTCTGCCGCTTCACGGCCGAGAAGGTCACGGAGATCGACTACAAGGACATCGACGTCCTGAAGGACTTCGTGCAGGAGAACGGCAAGATCATGCCGGCGCGCGTGACGGGCACCAAGGCCCGCTACCAGCGCCAGCTGTCGACGGCCATCAAGCGCGCGCAGTTCCTGGCGCTGCTGCCGTTCACCGACCGGCACTAGGGGGAGCAGGCCATGCAGATCATCCTGCTCGAAAAGATCGCCAACGTCGGCAACCTCGGCGACGTGGTCAAGGTCAAGAACGGCTACGCGCGCAACTACCTGATCCCGGAGGGCAAGGCGAAGCGCGCGACGGCCGAGAACCTGAAGCTCATCGAGGCGAAGCGTGCCGAGCTCGAAGCCGCCGCGGGTGCGAAGTTCGCGGCCGCGCAGGCCGTGGCCGAGAAGCTGGAGGGCCTCGTCGTCAGGATCACGCAGAAGGCGGGCGTGGACGGGCGCCTGTTCGGCTCGGTGACCAACGTGGACATCGTCGAGGCGCTGAAGGCGCAGGGTATCGCCGTCGAGAAGGCGATGATCCGGATGCCCGAGGGTACGCTGAAGCACGTCGGCGACTTCGCGCTGACGGTCGCGCCGCACACCGACCTCGTCGCCAACATCACGGTGACCGTCGTCGGCGAGACCGTGCAGGGCTGACGCCGCGCGCCGATGGCGGCAACAGGGCCGCGCCGGCAACGGCGCGGCCCTTTTTCTTCCGGCCGATGTCGCCCGCGGTGCGCCCGCGCAGTAAAATCGATCGCTGGCCGCGCCCACCGCCCATGCCCGACGATCCGCAACTCGAATCGCTGAAGCTGCCGCCGCACTCGCTCGAGGCGGAGCAGTCGATCCTGGGCGCGCTGCTGCTCGACAACGAGGCGGTCGATCGCATCGCCGACGTCGTCTCGGACGAGGACTTCTACAGCGACGCGCACCGCGTCATCTACCGCCACACCGCGGATCTCGCGGGGCAGGGCAAGCCGGTCGACGTGGTGACGCTCTCGGAGGCGCTCGCCTCGGCGCAGAAGCTCGACTACGTGGGCGGCCTCGCGTACCTGGGCGCGCTCGTGCAGAACGTGCCGACGTCCGCGAACATCCGGCACTACGCGGAGATCGTGCGCGAGCGGTCGATCCTGCGCCAGCTCGCCGCCACCGCGGGCGAGATCGCCGACTCCGCGTACAACCCGCTTGGCCGCAACGCCAAGGCGGTGCTCGACGAGGCCGAGGCGAAGGTCCTGCACATCGCCGAGCAGGGGTCGCGCGGGCAGCGGACGTTCGCGCTGCTGAAGGACCTGCTGACGCGCGTCGTCGACCGCATCGAGGAGCTGTACAACCGCGACAACCCGTCCGACGTCACGGGCGTGGCCACCGGCTACACCGACCTCGACCGGATGACGTCGGGGCTGCAGCCGGGCGATCTCGTGATCGTCGCCGGGCGGCCGTCGATGGGGAAGAGCTCGCTCGCGATCAACATCGGCGAGCACGTCGCGCTGGAGCTGAAGCAGCCGGTCGTCGTGTTCTCGATGGAGATGGGCGCGTCCCAGCTCGCGATGCGGATGATCGGCTCGGTCGGGCGCCTCGACCAGCACAAGCTGCGCACGGGCCGGCTGGGGCCGGACGACTGGGAGCGACTGTCGAGCGCGCTCGGCCGGCTCGCCGACGCGCCGATCCTGATCGACGAGACGCCCGCGCTGAACGCCATCGAGGTGCGGTCGCGCGCGCGCCGGCTGCAGAAGCAGTACGGGCAGCTCGGCCTCGTCATCGTCGATTACCTGCAGCTGATGCAGGCGCAGGGACAGGGCGAGAACCGCGCCACCGAGATCTCCGAGATCTCGCGGTCGCTTAAAGCCCTGGCGAAGGAACTCCAGGTGCCGGTGATGGCGCTGTCGCAGCTCAACCGCTCGCTGGAGCAGCGGCCGAACAAGCGGCCGGTGATGTCGGACCTGCGGGAATGCGTCGCCGGCGACACGCTCGTGACGTGTGCCGACGGCACGCGCGTCCCGATCCGGGAACTCGCGGGAACCGTGCCGCACGTGCTGGCGATGAGTGAAGAGCGCCGTATCGTGTCGGCGATGGCGGAGAAGGTGTGGTCGGTCGGCGTGCGACCGGTGCTTCGGATGACTCTCGCGAGCGGTCGCGTGCTGCGTGCGACGGCGAGGCACCGGTTGTTCGCGGCCGGAGGGTGGACCACGCTCGGAGCGATCGCTGCCGGCGACCGGGTTGCGCTCGCGAGGCAGGTGCCGGAACCCTGCGCAGCGATTTCCTGGCGCGATGAGGAAGTGATCCTCCTCGGCCACATGATCGGAGACGGAAGCTACGTTGCTCACCAGCCGATGCGGTACACGACGTCGTCCGAAGCCAACAGCAAGCTCGTGCATGACGCCGCCGTGAACGCGTTCGGCGTTGCCGTGCGGCGCCGCGAAGGCAGCGGCCGCTGGCACCAGCTCGAGCTATCCGGCAACGGCAACCGCTGGCATCCGACCGGCATCAACAAGTGGCTGCGCGACCTCGGAATCTACGGGCAGCGCTCGCACGAGAAGCGACTGCCGGCCGCTGCGTTCCGGTTGACCGACCGGCAGGCAGGACTCCTGCTCGCGCACCTTTGGGCCACGGACGGCTCCATCCACGTGCGGCCCGCCGGGGCGCGCGGGGCACCGCGCGTCTACTTCAGCACGTGCAGCGAGGGGCTGGCGCGCGATGTCGCGGCGCTGCTGCTTCGCTTCGGGATTGTCGCAAGGATGCGGACAGTGATGCAACACGGCTATCGCCCGGTGCACACCGTCGACATCGCCAGTGCTGCCCAGCAGCGTCTGTTCCTCGACCGGATCGGCGCCGTCGGTGTGCGCGCGGAAGCGGGTCGGGCGTTGGGCGCGGCGCTCGCGTCGACGGCTGCCAATCCGAATGCCGGTACGTTGCCGCGCGAGGTGTTTGCACACGTACGTACTGCCATGCGCGCGCGCGGAATCTCGACGCGCGCCATGGCGCAGTTGCGCGGTACCCGGTATGGAGGCGCCGCGCACTTTGCGTTCGCACCGTCGCGGGCGACGCTCGGCGACTATGCGCGACTGCTCGACGACGATCTGCTGCGACGCTGGGCCACCGATGATCTCTACTGGGACCGAGTCGTGGACGTTTGCCCGGATGGCGAGGAGGAGGTGTTCGACCTCACGGTACCGGGGCCGAGTTCGTGGCTGGCCGACTGCATCGTCAGCCACAACTCGGGCGCGATCGAGCAGGACGCGGACGTCATCCTCTTCATCTACCGCGACGAGGTCTACAACCCGGATTCGCAGGACAAGGGCACGGCCGAGATCATCATCGGCAAGCAGCGCAACGGCCCGATCGGCACGGTGCGGCTGACCTTCCTCGGCGAGCACACGCGCTTCGAGAACTTCGCCACTCCCGGCACCTATTAGCGGCGGTGGCGTGCCCCGGCCCGCGCGTCGCCGCGCGAGCGGACGCACGTGCCGGAACCCGACCACAGGGCAACTACCGACATGACCACCCACAAGTCCGCCGTCGTCACCGGCATCACCGGCCAGGACGGCGCCTACCTGGCGCAGCTCCTGCTGGACAAGGGGTATCGCGTCTTCGGCACGTTCCGCCGCGGCAGCTCCGTCAACTTCTGGCGGATCGAGGAACTCGGGATCGCCGGCCACGAGCGGCTGTCGCTCGTCGAGTTCGACCTGCTCGACGCGGGCTCGTGCATCCGGCTGCTCGCGAAGGCGCAGCCGGCCGAGGTGTACAACCTCGCCGCACAGAGCTTCGTCGCGGTGTCGTTCGACCAGCCGGTGAACACGGGCCTCGTGACCGGGCTCGGCGTGGTCAACCTGCTGGAGGCGATCCGCATCGTCGATCCGCACATCCGCTTCTATCAGGCGAGCACGTCGGAGATGTTCGGACGCGTGCAGGCGATGCCGCAGGACGAGGCGACGCCTTTCTACCCGCGCAGCCCCTACGGTGCGGCGAAGCTCTACGCGCACTGGATGACCGTCAACTACCGCGAGTCGTTCGGCATCTTCGGCGCGAGCGGCATCCTGTTCAACCACGAGTCGCCGCTGCGCGGCCGCGAGTTCGTCACGCGCAAGGTGACCGACGCCGTCGCCCGCATCGTCCGCGGGAAGCAGGACGTGATCGAGCTCGGCAACCTCGACGCGCAGCGCGACTGGGGCTACGCGCGCGAGTACGTCGACGGCATGTGGCGGATCCTGCAGCACGGCGAGCCCGACACGTTCGTGCTCGCGACCGGCCGGATGGAAACGGTGCGCCACTTCGTCGAGCTGGCCTTCCTCGCGGCGGGCATCCGCATCGAGTGGCGCGGCGCCGGCGCCGACGAGATCGGCGTCGATGCGGCCACGGGCGCGACGCGCGTGCGCATCAACCCCGCGTTCTACCGCCCGGCCGAGGTCGACAAGCTGCTGGGCAATCCGGAGAAGGCGCGCGCGAAGCTCGGCTGGGCGGCGACGACGACGCTCGACGCGATGTGCCGCGCAATGGTCGCGGCGGACCTGGCGCGCGTCGACCGTGGCGTCTCGTACTGAGCGCGTCCTCGTCACCGGCGCCGGTGGTTTCACCGGCCGTCACCTGTGCGCGCACCTGCGTGCGCAGGGCTACCAGGTGTGCGGGCTGACGGAGCGCGGCGTGGATGCTCCAGCGGCGACGGCGGTCGACCTCCTCGACGCGGAAGGGATGGCCGCGGCCGTGCGCGCCGCGGCGCCGGACCACGTCGTGCACCTCGCCGCGATCGCGTTCCCCGGCCATCGCGACGCCGCGGCCGTCTACCGCGTCAACGTGATCGGGACGCTGACGCTGCTCGAGGCGCTCGCGCGCGAAGGGCACGGGCGCCGCGGCGTGCTGCTGCCGAGCACCGGCACCGTCTACGCGGGCACGGGGGCCGACACGCTTGCCGAGGAGGCGGCGCTCGCGCCGGCGTCGCACTATGCCGTCAGCAAGCTCGCACTGGAGCAGATGGCGCGGCTGTTCGCCGGGGTGCTGCCGATCGTGGTCGTGCGGCCGTTCAACTACACGGGTCCCGGCCAGCGCGAGCCCTACCTGGTCCCCAAGATCGTCCGTCACTTCGCGCAGCGCGCCGACGCGATCGAGCTCGGCAACGTCGACGTCGTGCGCGACTTTCTCGACGTGCGGACCGTGGTGGACGCGTATGCGCGGCTGCTCGCTGCGCCCGCGGCTCCCGGACAGACGTTCAACGTCTGCTCGGGACGCGGCATCGCGATCCGCGAGATCGTCGGCACGCTCGAAGCCGTGACCGGCCACCGGATGGCGATTCGCGTGAATCCGCAGTTCGTGCGGCCGGGCGAGGCGCGCCGGATCGTCGGGTCGCCGGCACGGCTCGTCGGCGCCATCGGCGAACTGCTGCCGATCCCGCTTGCCACGACGCTGGCCGACATGCTTCGGGAGGCGGAGTCAAGTCGCTACGCGACTTGATTCCGGAGGAAGTCAGCACAAGTGGCTTCGGGCGGCCGGGCGCCTCTTGTGTAGAAACGGCACGAAGCGCGCCGATCAGATGCCGCTTCGCGGCTCTTCAGTGGCGCGCGTATGCGCGCTGACAGCCCCGGTCGCAGGCCGGTGCCCGGCGCCCGGCACGACGCTCATCGAAGGCAGTCAGTCCGCATGCGCGCGCTACCGAGCGGGGAGCGCAGCGACCTGCGAGCGGCGCGCTTCCTGCCTTTCCCGCACGGAAAGCGCCCGGCCGCCCGAAGCTTTCCGTGCTGACCTGCTTCGGCCGCAAGTCGCGGGAGCGGCTGCGCCAGCAGCCCGAGGCGCGACTTGCGGACGTCATCGCTTTGTCGCGATCCGGTTGCGTCCGGCCTTCTTGGCCAGGTAGAGCGCCTCGTCGGCTGCGGCGATCGTCGTCGCGATCGTCGCCCCGGACGCCCGCGTCGCGATGCCGATCGACAGCGTGACCACCAGCCCGGGCGCCTCCGACGCCCACGGATGCGCATCGTTGGCGCGCTTCAGCCGGTACAGGGCGCGCACGCCGGCCGGGAGGTCGGCGCCGGACAGCACGAGCAGGAACTCGTCGCCGCCGTAGCGCACCGGCAGGTCGTCCTGGCGGCAGTGCGCGCGGATGAACGCCGCCACGCGCCGCAGCACGGCGTCGCCGACGGCATGCGAGTGCGTGTCGTTGATCCGCTTGAAGAGGTCGACGTCGATCAACGCGACGGTCAGCGGCGACGCGTTGACCTCGCTCGCGGCGATCAGCGCCCCGATGCGCGCGTCGAGGCCGCGCCGGTTGAGGAGGCCGGTCAGCGGGTCCTGCTCCGATGCCTCGGCGGCCGCCCGGGCCTTGCGGGCCAGCGCCTCGTGGTCGGCCGCGAGCGTCTCCGCGCGCATCCGGTACTGCGACGCGCGGCGGCTCGCGTCCTGGAAGTCGAGCCACAGTTGCGCGGCCGCGGCGGCGTGCTTGCGCGACCCGGCGAGTTCCGTCTCGCGGACCGCGTGGAACTCCTTGTACGCGGCGAGTGCGCCCGCGAAGTCGCCCGTCCTCTCCAGCACCTGCGACAGCGTCTCGCACGCCTCCGCGAGCACGCCGCGCGCCGAAATGCGCCGGGCGAGCGCGATGGCCTCCGTCAGCGACTGCCGCGCGTCGGTCACGCGGCCTTCGGACACGTGCAGCGCGCCGAGCTCCATCAGCGCTTCGGCCTGCACGTTCGGCTCTTCCAGTGCCCGCCCCAGCTCCAGCGTCTCGCGCAGGACGCGGCCGGCGTCGACGTGGCTGTGCAGAAGCCGCAGGATCGTGCCGGTCTGGCCGAGGCAGTGCGCCTCGTCGTAACGATTGCCCAGCGCGCGCGCGAGCTCCAGCGCGCGCGTCACGCGCGCCAATCCATGCGCATACTCGGCCTGCGCGGCGGCCTCGTCCGCGCTGGCGTCGCCGCGTCGCTTGGCGAGCAGCGACTGGTTGAGCAGCAGCTTCGTCAGCAGGTTGCGGTCGCCGGTCGTCTGCGCGAGCTCGATCCCGGTCGCGAGGTAGCGGGCCGCCTCCTCCAGCCGCTCCGCGAAGATCAGCGCGGCGCCGAGCGAGTTGCAGATGTTGATCTCGAGCGTGGTCAGCTTCTGCTCGCGCGCGGACTCGAGCGCGCGCAGCAGCGACGCGACCGCGTCGTCGTTCGCGCCCAGCCGGTGCTGGCACAGTCCGATCCCGGCGAACGCGGCGGCAGCGCCGGCCAGGTCGCCGCACGACTGGTAGGCGTGTGCCGCCTCGAGCAGCGACTCGAGCGCCGGCATGAACTCGGCGAGGTAGAAATGGCAGCGCGCGAGCGCGTGCCGCGCCTCCGCGTCGAGCTGACGGTCGCCGGACCTGGCCGCAATCTCGCGCGCCTCCCGTGCCAGCGCGAACGCGCGCTTCCCCTGGCCCGTCCGCGCGAGCTCCGTCGACAGCGCATTGAGCGCACGCACGCGGGCCGTCGGCTGGGCCGACGTGGTGACGGCGTGCTCGAGAGCCTGCAGCGAGTCCATGCGTTGGGGGGGCCGACGGCGTCGCGGTGCGGCGGGCCGGCGGCGACCGCGCTCCGATCCGGCCATTGTAGACCGGGCGGCAGGCCCGCGGCGCGCGCGGACCGGTTGCGCTACAGTACTTCGGCGGCGTGGTCGGCCAGCCGCGAGCGCTCACCGCGTTGCAGCGTGACATGCCCGGAATGCGACCAGCCCTTGAAGCGGTCGACGACATACGTGAGGCCGGAGCTGCCCTCGGTGAGGTAGGGCGTGTCGATCTGCGCGATGTTGCCGAGGCACACGACCTTGGTGCCCGGGCCGGCGCGGGTGATCAGCGTCTTCATCTGTTTCGGCGTCAGGTTCTGCGCCTCGTCGATGACCAGGAACTTGTTGATGAACGTGCGCCCGCGCATGAAGTTCAGGCTCTTCACCTTGATCCGCGACCGGATGAGGTCGCGCGTCGCCGCGCGGCCCCACTCGCCGGCCTCGTCGTCGGTCTTGTTGAGCACGTCGAGGTTGTCCTCGAGCGCGCCCATCCACGGGTTCATCTTCTCCTCCTCGGTGCCGGGCAGGAAGCCGATGTCCTCGCCGACCGGGACGGTCACGCGCGTCATGATGATTTCGGTGTAGACCTTGAACTCGAGCGTCAGCATCAGTCCGGCGGCAAGCGTGAGCAGCGTCTTGCCGGTGCCCGCCTGCCCGAGCAGCGTGACGAAGTCGATCTCCGGGTTCATCAGCAGGTTGAGCGCGAAGTTCTGCTCGCGGTTGCGCGCGGTGATGCCCCAGACGTTGTTCTTCTGGTGCGTGTAGTCCTTGAGCGTCGACAGCAGCGCCGTCTTGCCGTGGATCTCCTTGACGATCGCGTGGAACGGCGCCTCGTCCTGCTTCTCCTGGAACACGAACTCGTTCTGCAGCAGCGACGGGATCACCGGGCCGGTCAGCCGGTAGTACGTGTGGCCACCCTGCTGCCACGACTCCATGCCCTTGCCGTGCTTGTCCCAGAAGTCCGCCGGCAGCTCGCGCGTGCCCGAGAACAGGAGCTCGGTGTCCTCGAGCACCTTGTCGTTGAAGTAGTCCTCGGCGGCCATCCCCAGCGCGCGCGCCTTGATCCGCATGTTGATGTCCTTCGACACCAGGATCACGTTGCGCTTCGGGTGGTGCTGCGCGAGGTGCATGACGACGGCGAGGATCTGGTTGTCCGCCTTGCCGCCCGCGAGCGACGGCGGCAGCGTCGCCGCGATGTTCTCGGTCTGCAGGAACAGCCGGCCCGTGGCGGCGCCGTTGGACTTGACCTCCAGCGGAATACCCTTGGCGATCGCCTCGTGCGTTTCGCCCTGCGCCGTCACCAGGTCGTCTAAGAACCGGCTCGCCTGCCGCGCGTTGCGCGCCACCTCCGTCATGCCCTTCTTGTGGCCGTCCAGTTCCTCCAGCGTGAAGATCGGCAGGTAGATGTCGTGCTCCTCGAACCGGAACAGGCTCGTCGGGTCGTGCATCAGGACGTTGGTGTCGAGGACGAAGAGCTTCGTCGCGGACGCCGAGCCGGTCTTGGCCGGCTTGCGGGAGGGGAGGAGGTGCAGCGTGGATGGGGCGGGGCGCAGCTTGCGTTCGACCATGGGCCTCCTGGCGGGTAGTGCGGCCGCCGGTCGCGGCCTTGGAACGATGGTACCCTTTTTCGCCGCAGGCACAAGGGGTTGTGGTCGGAACCTCGAACGGGCCGGAGGTATTGTGGTGGAAAGTGGACAGCCGGGTGCCCGCGACCTTGGCTGTGGCTTACAGCGACGCGACGAACGCGAGCACCTCGTCGACGTGACCCGGAACCTTGACGCCGCGCCACTCGCGCACGAGCCTGCCGGCGCCGTCGATGACGAACGTGCTGCGCTCGATCCCGCGGACCTGCCGGCCGTACATGTTCTTCATCCTGATCACGCCGAACAGGTCGCAGACCTTCTCGTCGGCATCCGAGACCAGCTCGAACGGGAACGCCATCTTTGCCTTGAAGTTCTCGTGCGACTTCACCGAGTCGCGCGAGACGCCGGCGACGACTGCGCCCGCCTTGCGAAAGGCCTTCCACGCGTCGCGGAACTGCGCGCCCTCGGTCGTGCAGCCGGGCGTGTTGTCCTTCGGGTAGAAGTACAGGACGACGATCGCGCCCTTGTGGTCGGACAGCCGGAACGTCCCGCCGGTGGACGGGGCGGCGAAATCGGGGACCTTCTTGCCGGGCATGGCTCCTCCTCGGTTGTCGGTGTTGTCAACTTCCTGAACCACGCAGTGCACCGGGATCACGGAGGCGGGCCGGGTGGCGGGCGGACCGCCTCCGTCCCCGCGGTGACACTCCGTGCTCTCGCTGTCCCTGCGTGCCTTCCGGCAGTCGCGCCGGATGCCCGACTCAAGCCGCGCGGGCGAGGTCGACTTCGCCCAGGAACTCCGGCCCCTGGACGAGCAGCGTGCCGGTGCGGCCGGGCACCGTGCCCGGCCCGGTGACGCAGCGGGGCAGCGCCATCGGCTCGACCGCTTCGTACAACGCGCGCACCGGGCACAGCGTCCAGCCCTGCGCCTTCCAGCCCACGAGCAGCTGCTCGAACGCCGGCACGAGGCGCATGCCCTCGAGCTCGGCGTGCAGCGTGAACACGTGCCCCGCGGGCACGGGCTCCTGCGTGCGTTCGAGCAGGTGCGCGGCGACGTTTTCCTCGGTGACGCCATCGATCCCGACGAGCTCGTCGAGCGTGGGCAGCGTCGTCGGGAATTGCGGGCAGCGGATCGGCTCCGCGTTCCAGATGGGCAGGTGCGGATGCGTGCCGCGCCCGTCCGAGCAATAGTCGAAGCCGAGTCGCTGCGTCATCCGCAGCGCATGGACGTTCATCTGCCAGCCGGCGGCGCCATGGGTGCGCGGCGGCTCCCGGAAGATTTCCGCATAGCGCTCGCACGCGCGGCGCATTTCGGCGTACGTCCAGGCTTCGTCGGCGCCGGCCACGCCGTCCTGCCAGCGGATGTGGTCCCAGCAATGGACGCCGGTTTCGTGGCCGGCGTCGCGGACGCCGCGCATGACGTCGGCCGCGCGCCGTCCGATGTCGGGTCCGGGGAGCAGGGTTCCGTAGAGCAGCGTCTTCACGCCGTAGTGGCGGAGTACCGACGTGCGGCGCACCTTGCCGAGGAAGCCCGGACGAAACACGCGCTTGATCGCGCGCCCGGTGTGATCGGGGCCGAGCGAGAAGAGAAACGTCGCGGTCACGCCGTGCTTGCGCAGGAGCTCGACGAGCGTCGGCACCCCCTCGCGGGTGCCGCGCAGCGTGTCGACGTCGATCTTCAGCGCGAGGCGCATGACGGAAGATGAACTTCACAAAGAGACGCAGAGACGCCGAGGAAGGCTGTCATTGAATCTCTATGCGTCTCTGCGTCTCTTTGTAAGAGCGGCTTTGCGCTATTCCACCAGCCGCCGCGCCTCGGCCACCTGCCCGCGGTAGGCGTCGAAGATCCGCACCAGCGCCTCGTCCATGCCGACGACCGGCTTCCAGTCGAGGTCGGCGCACGTGTTCGCGATCTTCGGCACGCGGTTCTGCACGTCCTGGTAGCCACGGCCGTAGTACGCGTCCGCCGTCGTTTCCACCAGCTTGACCTTCGCGGCGTTCGCCGCGTACTCGGGGTAGCGCGCGGCCAGCGCCAGCATCCTCTCGGCCAGCTCGCGCACCGACCAGTTGTTGTCCGGATTGCCGATGTTGTAGATCTTGCCGGTGGCGACTCCGTCGCGGTTCGCGATGATCTTCAGCAGCGCCGCGATGCCGTCGTCGACGTGCGTGAATGCGCGCTTCTGCGTGCCGCCGTCGACCAGCTTGATCGCCTCGCCGCGGACGATGTGCCCGAGGAACTGGGTGATGACGCGGGAGCTGCCCTCCTTGGGCGTGTTGATGGAGTCGAGCCCGGCGCCGATCCAGTTGAACGGGCGGAACAGCGTGTAGTCGAGCCCCTCCTGCATGCCGTAGGCGTGAATCACGCGGTCCATCAGCTGCTTCGCGCACGCGTAGATCCAGCGCGGCTTGTTGATCGGGCCGAGCACGAGTTCCGACGCCTCCGGGTCGAACTCGGCGTCGCGCGACATGCCGTAGACCTCGGACGTCGACGGGAACACGATCCGCTTGCGGTAGCGGACGCACGCGCGGACGATCGGCAGGTTGGCCTCGAAGTCCAGCTCGAACACGCGCAGCGGCTCGCGCACGTAGGTCGCCGGCGTGGCGATGGCGACGAGCGGCAGCACGACGTCGCACTTCTTGACGTGGTACTCGATCCACTCGCGGTTGATCGTGATGTCGCCCTCGAAGAAGTGAAAGCGGGGCTCGGACATGAGGTCGCCGATCCGGTCCGCCTGCATGTCCATTCCGTAGGTCTCCCAATCGGTCGACCGGACGATGGCCTGGGACAGGTGGTGGCCGATGAAGCCGTTGACGCCGAGGATGAGGACGCGTTTCATGGGGTGGCCTGCGGCGGGAGTGCCCGTCATTCTACCGTGCGCTCCCGGCGTGGCCCGGGTGCCGGCGCCGCCGTGCTCAACGCGGTTCGCCGCCGGCCGGCCCGCGCAGCGCGCTGGCGAGCGGCTTCTGCAGGAACTGCACGACGATTACGAGCGCGTACAGGTAGAGCGCGACCCGCGTGTTGACCAGCGCGACCGCCATCGACACGGCGGGAACCGCCGCCAGCACCAGCAGCCGGCGTTGCATCGACGCGACGACCTCGCGCGTCAGCGCATCGTCGTGCAGCGCCGGCCGCCGCGCGACGTAGCGCAGGTTGGCGAGCAGCGTCAGCGCAAGCAGCAGTTGAACGGCGCCGAACAGCACGCAGGGCAGGCGCAGGTCCTCGTAGTCGATCATGAGGCTCGTCGTGAACGGGACCACCGTCACCAGCAGCATGAACGCAAGATTGATCCAGATGAGGCCGCGGTCGGTGCGGCGGACGAAGTGGAACTGCGCGTGGTGCCCGATCCAGCACATGCCGAGCACGACGAAGCTCACGAGGTACACGGTGAACGTGCGCTCGAGGTCGGCGAGATGGTCGAGCAGGTGGGTGTCGGTGGTGATCGACTCGGTCGCGTCGAACTTGAGGTCGAGCACGAGGATCGTCATTGCGACGGCCATGATGCCGTCGGTGAGGGCCTCGAGGCGGCCCTTGCTGAAGATGCCCGGCGCGTTCGCGTCCGCGGAACGGTCGTCGCTCATGGCGCACCGCCGAGCGCCGGCGTGGCGCTGCCGCAGCGGCGCGCGGCCTCGTCCGCGGTGACGGCGGCACCGTCGACCTCGAGCGCGAGCACGAGCAGACGGCCGCCGCCGCCGCATTCGACGACGCAACGCCCATCGGCCAGCAGCAGGCGCGGCGGGCGCGGCTCGCCCGAAGGCTCCAGCACGCGCGTGCGCAGCACGCGGGCGGGCCGGCCGGCCACCGACGTCGTCGCACCCGGATACGGCGGCGCGACCGCACGCACGAGGTTGTGGATCTGCGCCGCGGGACGCGACCAGTCGATGCGACCGTCCTCGGGTGTGCGCCCGCCGAAGTACGAGCCGACCGCGAGGTCCAGCGGGACGCGGGGCGCGGTGCCGGCCATGAGCGCCGGCAGCGCGCGGTCGAGCGTGAGCTCGGCGGCGACGGTCACCTTGTCGAGCACCTCGCGTGCGGTGTCGTCGGGAAGGATCGGCACCGCGGTCTGCGCGACCATGTCGCCGGCGTCCGGCTTCGCGGCCATGTAGTGCAGCGTGGCACCGGTCTCGCGCTCGCCGTGCAGCACCGCCCAGTTGACCGGAACCCGGCCGCGGTACTTCGGCAGGAGCGAGCCGTGCATGTTGAGCGCGCCGCGCGGCGCCACGGCAAGCAGCGGCGCCGCCAGCATCTGGCGAAAGTAGAAGCTGAACAGGAAGTCGGGCGCCAACGCGCGGATGCGCCCGACCATGCCGTCCGCGTTCACGTCGGCGGGCACGATGCACGGCAGGTCGAAGTCGCGGGCGACGTCCGCGACGCGGTCGAACCAGATCGTCTCGGTCGGGCGGTCCTCGTGCGTGACGACCAGCCGGACGTCGACGCCGTGTGCGAGCAGCACCTTGAGGCAGCGCACACCGACGTTGTGGTAGGCGAAGACGACGGCGGAGGTCACGTCAGCGCCGGCGCACAGGAGACGCAGAGGCACAGAGAAACCCGGATCCGCTAGAGGACATCGCTCTGCGTCTGTGCGTCTCTTCGTGGAACGTCGTCGCGCTCCAGCACGGCCCGGACCGTGTACCGCGGCCGCTCGCGCACCTGCTGGTAGATGCGGCCCACGTACTCGCCGACGAGCCCCAACCCGAACAGCACGACGCCGATCAGGAAGAACTGCAGGATGTCACGGTCCCACAGCGCCGTGAGGCCGCCGATGTAGTCGCCGACCACGATCCGCTGGACGACGACGATTGCGTACAGGATCACGCTCATCACCGCGACAAACATGCCGACGAGCGAAAACAGTTGCAGCGGCACCAGCGAGAAGCCGGTGACGAGGTCGAAGTTGAGGCGTACCAGCCGGTACAGCGAGTACTTCGACTCGCCGGCGGCGCGCTCCTCGTGGGCGACGTCGATCTCGACCGGACTGTGCGCGAACGTGTACGCGAGCGCCGGGATGTACGTGCTGACCTCGCGGCTCGCCGCCACCGCGTCGACGATGTCGCGGCTGTACGCGCGCAGCATGCAGCCCTGGTCGGTCATGCGGATCCGGGTGATGCGCTCGCGCAGGCGGTTCATCGCGCGCGACGCGAAGCGGCGCCACCACGCGTCTTCGCGGGTTCGCCGCACGCCGCCGACGTAGTCGTGACCCTCGTCCATCGCGGCCAGCAGCCGTCCGATCTCCTCCGGCGGATTCTGCAGGTCCGCGTCGAGGGTGACGATGCGCTGCCCGCGCACGCGCTCGAAGCCGGCGATGATCGCCATGTGCTGGCCGTAGTTGGCATTGAACAGCACGACGCGCGTCACGTCCGGTCGCGCGAGGAACTGGTCCTTCAGGATGGCCGCCGACCGGTCGCGGCTGCCGTCGTTGACGAAGATGACCTCGTAGCGAACGCCGAGCGCGTCGAGCGCCGGGTACAGCCGCGCGAACAGCGCCGGCAGGCCGGCCTCCTCGTTGTAGACGGGGACGACGACGGAGAGCGCGGGTGCGGCCATCGCGTCGCGGATCAGCGCCGGTGCGCGGCGAGCACCTCGGCGCACGCGGCGCACACGCGCTCGACGTCGGCGTCGGTCATCGTCGGATACAGCGGCAGCGTCACGGTCGACTCGGCGATCCGCTCGGTGTGGGGAAGCAGGCCGCGATGATAGCCGAAGCGGCGGTATGCCGTCGCGAGGTGCGCCGCCTCGTACGAGACGCCGGTGCCGATGCCGTGCGCCTCCAGCGCGTCGCGGAACGCCTTCCGCGACAGCGCGAGGTCCGGCAGCGGCAGCAGCGGCGCGAACATGTTCCAGCTGTGCCCGGACTCGTCGCCCGGGTACCCCGGGTGCGGCAGCTCGCACGGCGGGTCGGTGCGCAGTCGCGCGAAGTAGCGGGCGACGAGCGCGCGGCGGCGCGCGTTGAACTCGGGCAGGCGCGCGAGCTGGCGCAGGCCGACCGCCGCATTCACGTCGGACAGGTTGAACTTGCCGCCGGCCACCGCCACGTCGCGCGTGCCGTCGGGCAGGCGGGTGATCCCGTGGAAGCGCAGCGTTTCGACCGTGCGCGCCTCCCGCGCGTCGTTGACGACCAGCGCGCCACCTTCGATTGCCGTGACGTTCTTGTTGGGATGGAAGCTGAATACGCAGAGGTCGCCGAAGCTGCCGATCGGCTTGCCGCGCCACGACGAGCCGATCGCCAGCGCCGCGTCCTCGATCACGCGCAGTCCGTGCCGCTGAGCGAGCGCGTGCAGCGCGTCCATGTCGCAGGGCAGGCCGGCGAAGTGCGTGGGCATGATCGCCTTCGTCCGCGGGCCGATGCGGGCCTCCGCCGCGGCGAGGTCGAGGTTGCGCGTGCCGGGCTCGACGTCGACGAACACCGGCGTGGCGCCCGCGCGCACGATCATGCTGGGCGCCGCGAAGAAGGTCATCGCCGGCGTGATCACCTCGTCCCCGGGGCCGATGCCGGCCAGCTGCAGCGCGATCTCCAGCGCGGCGGTCGCCGACGACACGGCGCGCACGGGGCGGCCGCCCACGCTGGCGGATAGCGCCGCCTCGAAGGCGGCCACCTTCGGGCCGCTCGTGATCCAGCCGGAGCGAAGGACGTCCGCGACGTCCTCGACGGTCGCCTCGTCGAGCGTGGGCCGCGCGAACGGCAGGTAGGGGAGCGTGTTCATCGGTAACGTCAGTCGCGAAGGGCCGTCCCGAGCGACTGACCTGCCCCCTCGGGGGGCAGCGAGCGCAGCGAGCGTGGGGGCCCACTCGCCGAGTCGCGAAGGGCCGTCCCGAGCGACTGACCTGCCACGGCCTCCTTGGACAGGCACGATGTGCACACGTCAGCGTGTCGGCCGTCGCCCTCGCGCGCGGACGCGCTCTGCGAGCCTGGGCTTCGCCCCGCGCACGAGGGCGTCCCGGGGGGCAGCGAGCGCAGCGAGCGTGGGGGCCCACTCGCCGAGTCGCGATCGGCCGTCCCGGGGGGCAGCGAGCGCGGGGGCCGTGTCATTTCAGTTCCGGGCGACGAGCCACACGCCGAGAATGATGAAGCCGATGCCGAGCCAGCGCGTGACCGACACGACCTCGCCGAAGAGGTAGTGCGCGGCCGCCGCGTTGATCACGTAGCCCAGCGACAGCATCGGGTACGCGACCGAGACGGGCACCCGCGACAGACCCATGATCCAGACGACGAGACTCACCATGTAGCAGGTCACGCCGAGGACGAAGTGGCCCTGCGTGCCCATCCGCCACAGCATGTCCCACCAGTTGTCGCGCGTGAGCGTGATCACGCCGAGCGCGTTGGTGCCGGCCTTGAGCAGCAGCTGTGCGCCGGCGTTCAGGACGACGCCGGTCATGAGGAAGGCGAAGGCGGACCAGGTCATGGCATGGTTTCCGATCAACGGCGCGCGACGAATACGCGGCGCGGGTCGCGGGCCAGCTCCCGCATCGGGACGCCCTTGGCGGCGAGCCCGGCGGCGGTACCCCTGCCCATCAGCGCGTACGCCTGCGGTGCGGCGTTCCACGCCTCGATCCACGCTGCCTCGTGGTACCCCTTGTGCGGTTCGAGGTCGAGCCCCGGCCCCATCTCGTCCCGGTACTCGACCAGCGGCGTCGGCCGGCCGAGGTAGAAGGGCAGCGTCTGGTCATAGGCGGCGACCTGGTAGACAGGAAAGGACGGGTCGAGCCGCTGGCCGTTCGCGCGCTCGGCGTCCGCGAGAATCGGCTGCGCCGAGCGCACGCGCGCCCATGCGTCGTGGCCGACGAGGGCCACCTGCAGCCCGATCAGCATCGACAGCGAAAGCGCGGCGATGCCCCACGCCTTGCCCGGCGGTGTGTCGCGTCGGAACAGCGCGACGGCCGCGATGCCGCCGGCGCCCCACGCGGCCAGCGCCGTGGCGAACCACGGGCCGAACGCCGCGTAGATCGCCACCGGCGTGTCCTCGCTGGCGAGCGCCGCCGCGAGCGACGCGTACGCGAACGGATAGAGCGCGAGGAACGCCGTCGCGCCCACCGCGAGCGGCAGCGCGATCCACGCCAGCGTGCGCGCCGGCAGCCGCGTCAGCTCGAAGCCCAGAACCAGCGCTAGCGCCGGAAACATGGGCAGGATGTAGGACGGCAGCTTGGAGCCGGACGCGCTGAAGAACGCGAACACGAACGCGGCCCAGACCACGCAGAAGCGCTCCCACGAGAAGCCGTTGGCGGCGACCGGTGCCGCGCGCCAGCTCCGCGGCAGCGTCCACGCCCAGACGAGCAGCCACGGCATGATGCCGAGCACGAACCACGGGACGAAGTACCACCACTCGCCGCCGCGGTTGTGCGACTCGGTGAGGAAACGCTCGAAGTGCTCGCGCACGAAGAAGAAGCGGGCGAAACCCGGGTTCGCGTGCTCGACCGCGAAGAACCACGGCGCCGTCAGCGCGAGGTAGAGCGGCACGCCGGGCAGCGCGTGCAGCCGGCGCCAAGGCCCGGTGTCGCGCGTGACCGCCGAATAGAGGACCAGCGCGGCGCCCGGGATGACGAGCGCCACCAGGCCCTTCGTCAGCGTCGCGCCGGCGGCCGCGGCGTAGGCGACGAGCATCCAGTTGCGCTGCGCCGACGGTGACAGCGCCGGGCGCTGGGCGAGCAGGAACGCGCACAGCGCCAGCGTGAGCAGGAACGACAGCGCCGAGTCGAGCGTCAGCAGGTGCGCGAGACCCGAGTGCCAGACGCTGCCGGCCAGCACGAGCGCGGCGAAGGCCCCGGCGTCGGCGCCGGCGAGCCGCGCGCCGGTGAACCCGACGGCGACGACCGCCAGCAGCCCGGCCAGCGCCACCGGCAGCCGGGCCGTCCACTCGTCGACGCCCAGCGCGTCGAACGTCGCCGCGCCCAGCCAGTACTGGAGCGGCGGCTTCTCGAAGTACTTGAGGTCGTTCAGGCGCGGCGTCACCCAGTCGCCGCTGACCGCCATCTCGCGCGCGATCTCCGCGTAGCGGCCTTCGTCCGCATGCTGCAGCCGGCGCGCGTCGAGACCGGCGAACCACGCGACCGCGACGATCGCCGCGATCGCCGACCACGCACGGCGGGACAGTGCGGAGGACGTGGCGGGCGGCGCGGGGGAAACGGACACGTGAAGGCGGGCGGGGTCGGCGCCGCATTCTACCGCGCCGCCCTCGCGCGCTCCCCGCGACCTTGCGTGGCGAGGGGGTTTGCGCATACCATCGAACCGATGCGATCCACGTTCCAGCGCCGCTGCTGTTGTCCGTCCGTGCGCCAGTGGCGGCGCCCGCGTACACGGGCCTGACGGTCGCATCGCCGTCCGCAAAGCCGCCGGTTTCGCCCCGGCGGCTTTTTCGTTTCCGAAGGCAACCGATGCCCGCTCCGCTTACCCTCTACGACAACTACACGCGCACGCTGCGCCGGTTCGAGCCGCTCGACCCGGCGGGCCCGGTCGGCGTCTACACGTGCGGGCCCACCGTCTACGACTACCAGCACATCGGCAACTTCCGCACGTTCCTGTTCGAGGACATCTTGAAGCGCGTGCTGCGCTGGAACGGCTACGCGGTCCGGCACGTGATGAACGTCACCGACGTCGGCCACCTGACGTCGGACGCCGACACCGGCGAGGACAAGATGGAGAAGGGCGCGCGGCGCACCGGCAAGACCGCGTGGGAGATCGCGCAGCTCTACACCGACGACTTCCGCGAGAACCTCGCGCGCCTGAACATCGAGGACGCCACCGTGCTGTGCCGCGCGACCGACCACATCCGCGAGCAGATCGAGTTCATCGCCGACCTCGAGCGCAACGGCTACACGTACACGACGTCCGACGGCGTGTACTTCGACACGGCGAGGCAGCCGGACTACGGCCACCTCGCGCGGCTCGACGTCCACGGCCTCGACGCCGGCCGGCGCGTCGACGTCGGCGAGAAGCGGCGGCCGACCGACTTTGCGCTGTGGAAGTTCTCGCCGCCCGGGCAGCAGCGGCAGATGGAGTGGGACAGCCCGTGGGGGAGGGGTTTCCCCGGCTGGCACATCGAGTGCTCGGCGATGGCGCAGAAGTACCTGGGCGACTACTTCGACATCCACTGCGGCGGCGAGGACCACATCCCGGTCCACCACACCAACGAGATCGCGCAGACCGAGGCGCGCGTGGGCACGCGGCTCGCCAACTTCTGGATGCACGGCTACTTCCTGCTGCTCGACAACGCGAAGATGGCGAAGTCGGCCGGCGAGTTCCTGCGCGTGCAGTCGCTGCAGGAACGCGGCTACGATCCGCTGGTCTACCGCTACCTGTGCCTGACCGCGCACTACCGGACGCAGATGAGCTTCTCGTGGGACGCGATGGACGCGGCCGCGACCGCGCTCGACCGGATGCGCAACGGCGTGTACGCGCTGCGCGCCGAGCCGCCCGCGGCGCCCGATGCGGGGAGCGTCGCGCGGTTTACCGGCGAGCTCAACGACGACCTCAACGTGCCGCGCGCGCTGGCCGTGGCGTGGGACGTGCTGCGCGGCGACCTGCCGGCGCCGGCGAAGCGCGCCACGCTCGTGAAGTTCGACGAGGTGCTGGGACTGGGCCTGGCCGGCTGGGTGCCGCGCGAGGTGCCGGTTCCGCCGGAAATCCGGGCGCTGGCCGACGCGCGGGCCGCGGCCCGGCGCGCCAGGCAGTGGTCCGACGCGGACCGGCTGCGCGCCGAACTCGCGGCGGCCGGTTGGGATATGGAAGACCAGCCCGAAGGCTACCGGCTGAAGGCGCGGTAGCCGTCTGCGGCTTCCCGCACCGCGCGCTTCGTCGCCGCCGGTGCGGCTCTGGCGGCCCTTCCCGCCGCTTCGTCGCATGCGACTTGAGGGCGTCATGCGCGCCGGCCAGAATCGCCTCGACACCTGACCCCGCGGGCCGCCACCGGTGAATCCGAAATCTCCGGACGCCGCATCCAACGGGTCAGGAGCGCCGGACCACGTCACGCGATGACGGTCGAGGCGCCGAACGCCACCGCAACCACGAGGACGCCATGATGCATACGACGACCAAGTACCGCTTCCCCCGCCGCGCACGCGCGCTGCGGCCGGTGTTCGGCCTTGCGGCGGCCTTCGCCGCTGCCGCCACGTTCGGCCTTGCCGTCGTCGCGCCGGCGACGATGCATCCCGCCGAGCCCACGCAGACGCCGCACGTCGACGCACGCGCGCCGGTGTTCGCGCCGACCGAGGTCGCGATCCTTCCCGGCACGATCGAGGTCGTCGCCACGCGCAGCCGGTCCACCACGGCGACGGGTCAGTACCAGCCGGCGACCTGGCGCTCGCGCGGCTGACCGCAACTGCAGCAGCGAAGGGCCGGGCGCGAGGGCGCCCGGCCCTTCGCCATTCCGGCTGGCACGCGGACGCGTCCCTAGTACAGCCGCTCGACGCGACCCGTGTAGAGCACCGGTCCCTGCGGCGCACCCGCCGTCGAACCGCCGCCCTGCTCGAGCGTGATCGCGAGCGCCGGAACGCCGTTCAGGGCGACGTCCGCCGCGGCCGGCAGCCGCAACTGGCCCATGCCCGTCGCCGGGATCGCGCCGAGCGACCTGGGCGCCGCGCCGTCGGGCAGCAGCCACAGTTCCAGCGACTTGTCGGTGGGCACCGGGGTGCCGCCGACGGCCTTGACGGTCAGCGTCCGGCTGTCGCGCGCGACGGTCGCGATCAGCGCCGGCCGCGCATCGGCTCCGGCCAGGACGACGACGATCGGCTGCCTTGGAGCCTCCGGGGGTGGCGCGAGCAGTGCGGTGCCGAGTACCAGCGCGGCGGCCAGGCTCGCCACGGCGAAGCCGCGCCAGACGCCGACGCGGGTCCACCACGGCCCGGGCGCCGCCGGCCGTACCGGCTCCAGGCCGAGGCGCAGGGCGACGACGCGCCAGACCCGGGGCGGCGGCGTGACCGGCGGCGCGGCTTCCGCGAACGGCGACAGCCGCTGCTCCCAGCCCCGGATCGCGGCGGCCACCGCGGTGTCGGTCTGCGCGATGCGGGCGAGGCGCAGACGCGCGCGAACCGGCAGCGTACCAAGCACGTACTCGGCGGCGAGCGCGTCGAGGCGGGGCTCGCGGTCGGGCCGGGACAGGTTCATTCGGTGCGCGCGTCGCCGGCGCGATCGAGGCAGTTCTTCATGCGCGCGAGCGCGCGGCGCACCCACGACTTCACGGTGCCGAGCGGCGCGCGCAGGTGAGCGGCGAGTTCTGCGTGCGACAACCCCCGGTAGAACGCGAGGGCGATCGCCTGCTTCGGACCGGCGTCGAGCGCCTCCATGCAGTCGCGGACGGACGCAGCCTCCGCGCCGGCCTGCAGCATCTCGGCGGGCGTCATCGCGTCGGAAGGCAACTCGTGCCTGGGCGCGTCGTCGTCCTCGGGCGTCAGGGGCACCGTCGCGAGCTCGCGCCGCCGGACCTGGTCGAGGCAGCGGTTGCGCACGATCGTCGTGAGCCACGTCAGCGGCTGGCTCTTCGCGGCCTCGTAGGATCCGGCGTGGTGCCAGACGTTGACGTAAGCCTCCTGCAGGATCTCCTCCGCGGCGGCCGCGTCCCTCAGGATGCGCAGGGCGGCACCGTACAGATGCGCCGACGTCGCGCCGTACAGGTCGCCGAAGGCGGCCTGGTCGCCCAGCGCGACGCGCGACAGCAACTGCGCCAGGCGTGCGTTGCGTTCCGAGGAGGGCGCGACGGCCACCGGCGTGTCAGCGCTGCTTGCGCCAGAGCACGTCGTCCCGGCCGGCGGCGCGGTTGAGGACGCGCGCGAGCACGAACAGAAGGTCGGAGAGTCGATTCGTGTAGATGCGCGCGCGCTCGCCGATCGCCTCCGTCGCGGCCGCCGCGATCAGCGTGCGCTCGGCGCGCCGGCACACGGTGCGGGCGACGTGCGCGAGCGCGGCGGAGCGTGCGCCACCCGGCAGGATGAACTCCTTCAGCGGCGGCAGGTCGGCGTTGAAGCGCTCGACGGCGGCCTCGATGCGCGCGACGTGCTCGTCGGTGACCAGGCAGGCGCCCGGGATCGACAGCTCGCCGCCCAGGTCGAAGAGATCGTGCTGGACCGCGACCAGGCACAGGGCGACGTCCGGCGGCACCGGCTCGGCCAGCAGCACGCCGATGGACGAGTTGAGCTCGTCGACAGTACCGATCGCGGCGATCCGCGGCGCGTCCTTGGGCACGCGCGAGCCATCGGCCAGGCCGGTGGTGCCGGCGTCGCCGGTGCGGGTGACGATTTTGGATAACCGATGGCCCATCGGGTGCGGGAGACGGCGTTGGCGGGGGGACTCGGCCGAGCGTATCCAAATCGGCCGGGGCGGGCAAGCCGCACCCGCGGCGCACCCGGTTTGCTACGATTTCGCGCACCCGCCATTCCGCACCGCACCGAAGGTCACGCCATGAGCCCGTTCGAACGCGATCTCGACCGCACGCCCGCCAACCACGCGCCGCTCACGCCGGTGTCGTTCATCGCGCGGACCGCGCACATCTGGCCCGAACGCGTGGCGGTGATCCACGGCGCGCGCCGCTATACGTGGCGCGAGACGTACGAGCGGTCGCGCCGTCTCGCCTCGGCGCTCGCGCGGCGCGGCATCGGCGCCGGCGACACGGTCGCCGCGATGCTCGCCAATACGCCGGAAATGGTCGAGGCGCACTTCGGCGTGCCGATGACGGGCGGCGTGCTCAACACGCTGAACACGCGACTCGACGCGGAGGCGCTCGCGTTCATGCTCGAGCACGGCGAGGCGAAGGTGCTGCTGACCGACACCGAGTTCGCGCCGGTGATCGGGCAGGCGCTCGCGCGCCTCGCGCGGCCGCCGCTCGTCGTCGACGTCGCCGACGTGCAGGGGCCGGGCGGCGAGCGGCTGTCGGACGTCGACTACGAGGCGTTCGTCGCCAGCGGCGATCCCGCGTTCGCGTGGCAGCCCCCGGCGGACGAGTGGCAGGCGATCTCGCTCAACTACACGTCGGGCACCACCGGCAATCCGAAGGGCGTCGTCTACCACCACCGCGGCGCGTACCTCAACGCGCTGTCGAACATCATCGACTGGGGCATGCCGCGCCACTCGGTCTACCTGTGGACGCTGCCGATGTTCCACTGCAACGGCTGGTGCTTCCCGTGGACGATGGCCGCCAACGCCGGCACCAACGTCTGCCTGCGCCGCGTCGAGGCGAAGGCGATCCTCGACGCGATCCGCGACCACCGCGTCACGCACTACTGCGGCGCGCCGATCGTGCACTCGCTGCTCGTCAATGCGCCGGAGGCGCTGCTGCGCGGCATCGACCACAAGGTGTGCGCGCTGGTCGCCGCCGCCGCGCCGCCCGCGGCGATGATCGAGGGGATGGCGCACATCGGCTTCGACCTGACCCATGTCTACGGTCTCACCGAGACGTACGGGCCGGCCGCCGTGTGCGCGAAGCACGACGAATGGAACGCGCTGCCCATCGGCGCACGCACCGAGCGCAACGGCCGGCAGGGCGTCCGCTACACGGTGGAGGAGGGGATGACGGTGATGGACCCCGCGACCATGCGGGAGGTGCCGTGGGACGGGCAGACGATGGGCGAGATCATGTTCCGTGGCAACATCACGATGAAGGGCTACCTCAAGAACCCGGCGGCCACCGCCGAGGCGTTCGCCGGCGGCTGGTTCCACTCGGGCGACCTCGCGGTCATGCAGCCGGACGGCTACGTGAAGATCAGGGACCGCAGCAAGGACGTCATCATCTCGGGCGGCGAGAACGTGAGCTCGCTCGAGGTCGAGGACGCGCTGTACCGGCACCCGGCCGTCGTGGCCGCGGCGGTCGTCGCGCAGCCCGATCCGAAGTGGGGCGAGACGCCGTGTGCGTACGTCGAGCTGAAGCCCGGCGCCACCGCGACCGAGGCCGAGCTGATCGCCCACTGCCAGCAGCTGCTCGCGCGCTTCAAGGCACCGAAGAAGGTCGTGTTCGGCGAGCTGCCGAAGACGTCGACCGGCAAGATCCAGAAGTACGTGCTGCGGCAGCGGGCGAAGTCGGCGAACGCGATCGAGTGAACATGGGGGTCGGACTCGAGTTTCGCCCGGAGCGCCGCGGCGGGTGCCCGCGGGTGTCCGGCGAAATTCGCGTCTGACCCCCCGCGGTCGCGCTGCCCCCGAACATCAACCGCGCAGGTGGGAAAGGTCGAGCGCGCGCGACTCCTTGACGCGCTCCATCACCGCGTACGACCGCGTTTCGCGGATGCCCGGCACCCGCGACAGCGCGTCGCCGAGGAAGCGGCGGTACGCCGCCATGTCGCGGACGCGGACCTTGACGAGGTAGTCGAAGCCGCCCGCGACCATGTGGCACTCCTGCACCTGCGGGATCGCGAGCATCGCGTCGCGGAACCGGCCGAAGGCGTCCTCCGACGTACGGTCGATCGCGACCTCGATGAACACGGTGAGCCCGAGCTCGAGTCGCTCGGCGTCGAGGTCCGCCGCGTAGCCGCGGATGACGCCGGCGGCCTCGAGCGCGCGCACGCGCTCGGCGCATGGCGTGGCCGACAGCCCGACCGCTTTCGCGAGCGCCACGTTCGGCAGCCGCCCGTCGCGCTGCAGCGCGTCGAGGATCGCGACGTCGATGGCGTCGAGCGCCTTCATGCCGGCTCCCCCTCTTCCAGCGACAGCAGCGACGCGTTGCCGCCCGACGCGGTCGTGTTGACGGTCAGCGTCCGCTCGACGACGAGCCGCCAGCCGTCGTAGCCGTCGGGGCCGGCCGCGATCACCGGGACGAGCGGACCCTCGCCCGCGGCGACGGCGACGCGGACCGCCCGAACCCGGTCGGTGGCCCCGGCGACGAGCACGGCGTCCGGCGCTGCCGCGAGTACGTCTGGCGCAAGCCTTGCCGCGGCCCCGACGGCGGCGCGCACGCGCTCGCCCGCCGCGGTCTGCGGCAGCAGCGCGACGTTGCCCGTGGCGGCGGCCGCGCGTGCCTGCGCCAGCAGGTCCGCCTCGGACGAGGCGACACAGGCCACGCGGCCCCGCGGACGCAGCGCCAGGGTATTGGTCTCGCCGGTGGGACCGGGGAGCGTGATCATGGCCGACAGGTCCGGCGCGGACGTCCGGGCCGGCCGCACGAGCCGGTGCAGGAAATGCGGGCCGCCGGCCTTGGGGCCGGTGCCCGACAGCCCGTCGCCGCCGAACGGCTGCACGCCGACGACGGCGCCGATCGTGTTGCGGTTCACGTACACGTTGCCCGCGCGGATGCCGCCTGCCACGACGTCGACGGTCTCGTCGATCCGCGTGGCAATGCCGTGCGTGAGGCCGTAGCCCGGCGCGTTGATGGCTTCGACGAGTTGCTGCAGCTCTCCCTCGCGATAGCGCAGCACGTGCAGCACCGGCCCGAACACTTCGTGCGCGAGGGCGGCGAGCGACGGAATCGCGATCAGCGTGGGCGGGAAGTACGTGCCGCGCGCACAGGCGTCCGGCAGCGGCAGCGTGAAGACCGTGGCGCCCGCAGTGCGCTGCCGCGCGACGTGATCGGCGATCCGCGCATGGGCCTCGGCGTCGATGACCGGGCCGACGTCGGTGGCGAGTTCGCGCGGGTCGCCGACGGCGAGCTCGCGCATCGCGCCCTGCAGAAGTGCCATCAGCCGGTCGGCGACGTCGTCCTGCACGCACAGCACGCGCAGCGCGGAGCAGCGCTGGCCGGCGCTGTCGAACGCCGACGCGATCGCGTCGAGGGCGACCTGCTCGAGCAGCGCCGAGCTGTCGACGATCATCGCGTTCTGGCCGCCGGTCTCGGCGACCAGCACCGGGTCGTCGGCGCGGCGCGCGAGCGTCCGGTTGACGAGACGCGCGACCGCGGTCGATCCGGTGAACAGCACGCCGGCGATGCGGGGGTCGGCGGCGAGCGCCGCGCCGACGGTCTCGCCGCGCCCGGGCAGCAGTTGCAGCGCTGCGGCCGGCACCCCCGCCTCGTGAAACAGCCGCACGGCGGCGGCCGCCATCAGCGGCGTCTGCTCGGCGGGCTTCGCCAGCACCGGATTGCCGGCGGCAAGCGCCGCGCTCACCTGCCCGGCGAAGATGGCGAGCGGGAAGTTCCACGGCGAGATGCAGACGATCGGGCCGCGCGGTCGGGCGTCGATCAACGTGCGTCGCGCCTGACCGGCGTAGTAGCGGCAGAAGTCCGCGGCCTCGCGGATCTCGCCGATCGCATTGGCGAGCGTCTTGCCCGCTTCGCGCACGGCGAGTTGCACGAGTTGGTCGCGGGCGGCCTCGATCGCGTCGGCGGCCTGCTCGAGGCAATCGGCGCGGGACGCGGCGTCGCGCTGCGACCACGCGCGCCCTTCGGCGACCGCCGCGTCGATCGCGTGCGCCGCGTCGGCGGCGTCGGCTTCCTCGACGCTGCCGACGACGTCGGTGCGGTCGGCGGGGTTGACGATCGTCGTGCGCGCGCGTGCCGCGGGCCGCGCGTGCGCGAGCATCGGCCCGGCCGCGTGCGGTCGCTGCCGCGCGGCGAGGAGCGGTTCGACGTGCCGCAGCACCGACTCGTCGGAGAGGTCGAGCCCGCGCGAGTTCCGGCGATCGGGATAGAGTGCCGGCGGCGCGGGAATGCGCGGATGCGGTGCCCCGCCGGTCGCGCGCGCCCGCGCGACCGGATCGGCGACGAGGTCGGCGATCGGCACGGCAGGATCGACGATCCGGTTGACGAACGACGTGTTCGCGCCGTTCTCGAGCAGGCGCCGCACGAGGTAGGCGAGCAGCGTCTCGTGCGAGCCCACCGGCGCGTAGATCCGGCACGGACGGCCGAGCGCTCCGGGGCCGAGCACGAGGTCGTAGACCGACTCGCCCATGCCGTGCAGGCACTGGAACTCGAACTCGGCGTCGCCGGCCAGCGCGTGCACGGCGGCGATCGTGAACGCGTTGTGGCTCGCGAACTGCGGGTAGACCGCATCGGGCGCGGCCAGCAGCGCCTTCGCGCACGCGAGGTACGCGACGTCGGTGTGGGCCTTGCGCGTGAACACCGGGTAGTCCGGCAGGCCGTCGACCTGCGCGCGCTTGATCTCGGCGTCCCAGTACGCGCCCTTGACGAGACGCACCATCAGCCGCCGCCGGTGGTGGCGCGCGAGCGCGACCAGCCAGTCCACGGTCGCCCGCGCGCGCTTCTGGTACGCCTGCACGACGAAGCCAAGGCCGTCCCAGCCGGCGAGCGCGGGGTCCGCGGCAAGCGCGGCGACGATATCGAGCGTGAGGTCGAGCCGATCGGCCTCCTCGGCGTCGATGGTGAAGCCGATGTCGCGCTCGCGCGCCAGCCGTGCCAGCGTTGCGACGCGCGGCACCAGTTCCGCGAGCACGCGCGCGCGCTGCGAACGCGCGAAGCGCGGGTGCAGTGCGGAGAGCTTGACCGAGATGCCCGGGCCCTCGCGCACGCCGGCGCCCGGCGCCGCGGCGCCGAGCGCGCGAATCGCGTGCGCGTAGTCGGCGAAGTACCGCTGTGCGTCGACGGCGGTCAGCGCCGCCTCGCCCAGCATGTCGTACGAGTGCCGGTAGCCGCGCGCCGCGCGCTCGCGCCCGTTGGCGAGCGCCTCCTCGATCGTCCGGCCGAGCACGAACTGCCGGCCCAGCAGCCGCATCGCGAGGTCGACGCCCTTGCGGATCAGCGGCTCGCCGCCCTTGCGCAGCAGCGACGCCAACGCCTGCTCGAGCGCGCCGTCGCTGCGCGAGTCGACGAGCCGGCCGGTCACGAGCAGGCCCCACGCGGCGGCGTTGACGAACAGCGACGGGCTGCGGCCCACGTGCGCGCGCCAGTCGCCGTCGCCGATCTTGTCGCGGATCAGGCGATCGCGGGTCGCGGCGTCCGGAATCCGCAGCAGCGCTTCGGCGAGGCACATGAGCGCCACGCCCTCGCGCGAGTCGAGCGAGAACTCGAGCATCAGCGCATCGACGCCGCCCGCGCGCTGGCGCTCGGCCCGCACGCCCTCGGCAAGCGTCGCGGCGACGCGCTGCGCCGCGGTCAGGGTCGCCGGGGCGAAGGCCGCCTCGACGAGCAACGGCCCGACGGCGTCGGGCTCGCCGCGCCGGTAGTCGCGCGTGATCCGGTCGCGCAGCGCGGCGAGCATGTCCGGGCTCGGCAGCGTGTCCATCGGCTTTACAGGCGTCATGTTGAAACGGCTTATAAAGTTCGATTATATAGCGATTTCAACTACCAAATAAATAAAAAATAGAGAAAATAACCATATCGAGCCGACGGCGTGGCGCAGCGCACACGAAGGACCTGCATGGCGTCGAGACTCGCCGGCGGTCGACCCCGGCGCGTCCTAGAATGGCGGGAGCGAACCATCCGGAGCACCCGATGAACGCACCGCTCGAAGCCTCCCTCCAGCCGCCGGTCCTCGCCGAGACGCACGACGGCGTGTGCACGCTGACGCTGAACCGCGGCGACCGCTTCAACCCACTGTCGACGGCGATGATCGCCGCACTCGACGCGGCGCTCGACGCGGTTGCTGCCGACCGCGCCGTCCGCGTCGTGGTGTTGGCGGGCGCCGGTCGCGCGTTCTGCGCCGGCCACGACCTCACCGAAATGCGCGCGCACATCGACGCCGACTGGCAACGCGGGCTGTTCGACGCGTGCACGCGGATGATGCTGAAGCTCACGCAGATCCCGCAGCCGGTAATCGCTCGCGTGCACGGCGCGGCTGCCGCCGCCGGCTGCCAGCTCGTGTCGATGTGCGACCTCGCCGTGGCGGCCGACTCCGTGCGCTTCGGGCTGTCCGGCATCAACGCCGGCATCTTCTGCTCGACGCCGGCCGTCGGCGTCGCGCGCAACGTCGCGCGCAAGCGGGCGATGGAGATGCTGCTGACCGGCGAGCTCATCGACGCGCGCACGGCGCTCGACTGGGGACTCGTCAATCGCGTGGTCCCGGGCGCCGAACTCGATGCCGCCGTGCAGGCCCTCGCCGCGACGATCGCGCGCAAGAGCGCGGCGGCCGTGGCGCTGGGCAAGCGCGCGTTCTACGCGCAGGTCGAACTGGGTCTCGCGGGCGCCTACGCGCTGGCGGGCGAGACGATGGCGTGCAACATGGTGGATCCCGACGCAGCCGAAGGCATCGACGCGTTCCTCGGCAAGCGCCCACCGGTCTGGCGCGGAGACTAGGCTCGCCACGACCCTGCGCCGGGCCGCCGGCCGGTCCTGGTGCCGACCGCGAATCGCGTACGGCCGTCGATGCGGGTCGGCGCCGCGCGCTTTCGGTTGCACGAAGCGCGCGGGGGAGGGCATACTCGGCCGATTCACGCAAGGCACAGGCGGCGCGGGTGGTTCCGGCGCGCGCCCACGCGCATGGCTGACGACACGATTCTCGAAACGCGCGGGTTGACCAAGGAATTCAAGGGGTTCGTCGCGGTGCGCAACGTCAACCTCGCGGTCCGGCGCGGGACGATCCACGCGCTGATCGGCCCCAACGGCGCCGGCAAGACCACCTGCTTCAACCTGCTCACGCACTTCCTGTCGCCGACCGCCGGCCAGATCCTCTTCAACGGGCGCGACATCACCGGGTCCAGGCCGGCGTCCATTGCCCGCATGGGGCTCGTCCGCTCGTTCCAGATCTCCGCCGTGTTCCCGCACCTGACGGTGCTCGAGAACGTGCGCATCGCGCTGCAGCGCAAGCGCGGGCACTCGTTCGACTTCTGGCGGGCGCAGGACGTGCTCACGGCGCTGGACCCGCAGGCACGTGCGCTGATCGAAGCCGTGGGGCTCACCGAGTTCGCGGGCACGCCGGCCATCGAGCTGCCATACGGGCGCAAGCGCGCGCTGGAAATCGCGACCACGCTGGCGCTCGACCCGGAGATGATGCTGCTCGACGAGCCGACGGCCGGCATGGCGCACGAGGACGTCGAGCGGATCTCGGCGCTGATCAAGCACGCCGCGCAGAACCGCACGGTGCTGATGGTCGAGCACAACCTGTCGGTCGTCTCGAAGCTGTCCGACCACATCACGGTGCTGGCGCGGGGCGAGATCCTCGCGCAGGGCGACTACGCGACCGTGTCGAAGAACCCGGACGTCGTGCAGGCTTACCTCGGAGCCGGGCATGCCTGAGGCGGCGGTGGCCGAGACGGCCGCGACCGCCGCCGCCGGCGCGCCGCTGCTGTCCGTGCGCGGGCTGAACGCGTGGTACGGCGAGTCGCACATCCTGCATGGCGTGGATTTCGACGTCGCGGCCGGCGAGGTCGTCACGCTGCTCGGTCGCAACGGCGCCGGCAAGACCACGACACTGCGTTCGATCATGGGCATGGTGCCGCGCCGCGAGGGGTCGATCCTGTTCGAGGGCGAGGAAACGGTGCGGCTCGCGTCCAACCGCATCGCGCGGCGCGGCATCGCCTACTGCCCGGAGGAGCGGGGCATCTTCGCCTCCCTCGACGTCGACGAGAACCTGCTGCTGCCGCCGGTGGTGCGCGAGGGCGGCCTCACGGTCTCCCAGATCTTCGAGCTGTTCCCCAACCTGCAAGAGCGCCGGAGGAGCCAGGGCACCAAGCTGTCGGGTGGCGAGCAGCAGATGCTCGCGATCGGCCGCATCCTGCGCACGGGCGCCCGCCTGCTGCTGCTCGACGAGCCGACGGAAGGCCTGGCGCCGGTCATCGTGCAGCAGATCGGCCGCACGATCGCGAAACTGAAGGTGCAGGGCTTCACGATTCTGCTGGTCGAGCAGAACTTCCGGTTCGCGGCGACCGTCGCGGACCGGCACTACGTGATCGAGCACGGCCGCGTCGCGGACATGATCCGCAACGCGGACCTCGACGCGAACATGGACAAGCTGCACGACTACCTGGGCGTGTAGCACGAGCGCAGTCATACAAAGCGGAGGAAGCATGAGCACGTTCAAGCGCACGATGGTCGGTTTGGCAGTCGCGGCCGCGGTTGCGGCCGGCGGCGCGCAGGCGCAGGTGTCGGACAACGTCGTCAAGATCGGCGTGATGAACGACCAGTCCGGCACCTACGCCGACCTGGCCGGGCCCGGCTCGGTCGTGGCGGCGAAGATGGCGATCGAGGACTTCGGCGCCGCCGCCAAGGGCATGAAGGTCGAGGTGCTGGTCGGCGACCACCAGAACAAGCCGGACGTGGGCGCGAACATCGCGCGGCAGTGGTACGACGTCGACAAGGTGGACGTGATCGTCGACGTGCCGACGTCGTCGGTGGTGCTCGCGGTGAACGAGATCACCAAGCAGAAGGGCAAGGCGCTGCTGGTTTCCACCGGCGCCACGTCCGACCTCACCGGCAAGGCCTGCAACGCCAACGCCATCCACTGGACCTACGACACGTGGATGCTGGCGAACGGTACGGGCAGCGCGATCGTCAAGACCGGCGGCGACAGCTGGTTCTTCCTGACCGCGGACTACGCGTTCGGACACGCGCTGGAGCGCGACACGGAGGCCGTCGTGCTGAAGAACGGGGGCAAGGTCGCCGGCAAGGTCCGGCACCCGTTCCCGTCGTCGGACTTCTCGAGCTTCCTGCTGCAGGCGCAGTCGTCGAAGGCCAAGGTGGTCGGACTGGCCAATGCCGGCGGCGACACCATCAACTCGATCAAGCAGGGCGCCGAATTCGGCATCGTGCGCGGCGGGCAGCAGTTCGCGGGGTTGCTGGTGTTCCTCACCGACGTGCACGCGCTCGGGCTCAACACGGCGCAGGGACTCCTGCTGACGGAGGCGTTCTACTGGGACTTGAACGACCAGACGCGCGCGTTCGCCCGGCGCTTCGCGGCCCAGCACAAGGGCGCGATGCCGACGATGGCGCACGCTGGCGTCTACGCGTCGGTTCTGCACTACCTGAAGGCCGTGGACGCCGCGAAGACCGACGACGGCACCAGGGTGATCGCGAAGATGAAGGAGCTGCCGACAGACGATCCCGCCTTCGGCAAGGGCTCCATCCGGGTCGACGGGCGCAAGATCCACCCGGTCTACCTGTTCGAGGTCAAGAAGCCGGCCGAATCGAAGGGTGCGTGGGACTACTACAAGGTGCGGGCGACGATTCCCGCCGACCAGGCGTTCCGGCCGCTCGCCGACGGCAGCTGCCCGCTGGTCAAGTAACCAGGAACCGGCGCTTGCCCGCAGGCCCTCGTCCCGCCGGGACGAGGGCGCCGGGCGGCGCCGACTCTGTGCATGGACGTGCTCGGCATCCCGACGCAGGCCCTCTTCGGGCAACTGCTGATCGGGCTCATCAACGGCGCGTTCTACGCGATGATGAGCCTCGGCCTGGCGGTGATCTTCGGCCTGCTGAACATCATCAACTTCACGCACGGCGCGCAGTACATGATGGGCGCGTTCTGCGCGTGGTTCCTGCTCGAGCGCGCCGGCATCGGCTACTGGTGGTCGCTGCTGCTCGCGCCGGTCATCGTCGGCGCGACCGGGGTGGTGATCGAGCGGACGATGCTGTCCCGACTCTACCAGCTCGACCACCTCTACGGCCTGCTGCTGACCTTCGGGCTCGCGCTGATCATCCAGGGCGTGTTCACCAACTATTACGGCAGCTCCGGGCAGCCGTACCGCCTGCCGGAGGAGTTCGCCGGCGCGTTCAACCTGGGCTTCATGTTCCTGCCCAAGTATCGCGCGTGGGTGATCGTCGCGTCGCTGCTCGTCTGCTTCGGCACGTGGTTCGTGATCGAGCGCACGAAGCTCGGCTCGTACCTGCGCGCCGCGACCGAGAATCCGGCGCTGGTGCAGGCGTTCGGCGTCAACGTACCGCGGATGATCACGCTGACGTACGGCGCCGGCGTCGGGCTGGCCGCGCTCGCCGGCGTCATGGCGGCGCCGATCTACTCCGTCAATCCGCAGATGGGTGCGAACCTCATCATCGTCGTGTTCGCGGTCGTCGTCATCGGTGGCATGGGCTCGATCCTGGGCGCGATCCTGACCGGGTTCGGGCTCGGCGTCGTCGAGGGCCTGACCAAGGTGTTCTATCCGGAGGCGTCCAACACCGTCATCTTCGTCATCATGGTGCTGGTGCTGCTCGTGAAGCCGGCCGGCCTGTTCGGGAAGGAGCGCTAGCGTGGCCGGCGGCAGTTCCGCCGCGGCAGCGCCGGCGGCACGCCGCGGCGGCGTGCTGGCCGCGACCGCGGTGATGACGGCGCTGCTCGCCGTCGCGCCGTTCCTCGGCGTGTACCCGGTGTTCCTGATGAAGGCGCTGTGCTTTGCGCTCTTCGCCTGCGCGTTCAACCTGCTGATCGGATTCGGCGGCCTGCTGTCGTTCGGGCACGCGATGTTCCTCGGCACGGCCGGCTACGTCTGCGCGCACGCGGCGAAGGAGTGGGGCTGGCCGCCCGAGGCCGCGATCCTCGCCGGCACCGTCGCGGCGACGCTGCTGGGCGTGGTCGCGGGCGCGCTGGCGATCCGGCGGCAGGGCATCTATTTCGCGATGATCACGCTGGCGCTCGCGCAGATGATGTTCTTCTTCTATCTGCAGGCGCCGTTCACGCACGGCGAGGACGGCATCCAGGCGGTGCCGCGCGGCCGGCTGTTCGGCGTGCTCGACCTGTCGCACACGCTCGTCATGTACTACGTGGTGCTCGCGATCTTCGTGGCGGCCTTCCTGTTCATCTACCGGATCGTGCACTCGCCGTTCGGGCAGGTGTTGAAGGCGATCCGCGAAAACGAGCCGCGCGCGATCTCGCTGGGTTACGACGCGGAGCGGTACAAGCTGCTGGCGTTCATCATCTCGGCGTCCTTGTCCGGCCTCGCCGGCGCGGTCAAGGCGCTCGTGTTCCAGCTGGCGTCGCTGACCGACGTGCACTGGACGATGTCGGGCGAGGTCGTGCTGATGACGCTGCTGGGGGGCATGGGGACGATCTTCGGCCCCGTGGTCGGGGCGTTCGCGATCATCGGCCTCGAGAACTACCTCGCCGGCTTCGGGCAGTGGGTGACCGTGATCACCGGCGCCATCTTCGTTGTCTGCGTGCTCGCCTTCCGCCGCGGCATCGTCGGCGAGCTCGCCGCCTGGTGGGCGCGGCGCAAAGGATGAGGCGCGGCGCCGTCGCGTGCTTCGCGCTGGCCGCGGCCGCAACCGCCGCGTCCGCGCAGGACCTGACCGTCGACGGGGGGTGCCGCGACGGGCAGCCGCACGGCGCCTACGAGGTCAAGGGCCCCGGCGGTACGATGCGCGTGGTCGGGGCGTTCGCCAAGGGCCGCCGCACCGGCAGCTTCCTGTTCTGGTCGGAAAGCGGCGCGCGCATTGCGCTGCTGCCGTACGACGACGACGCGTTGTCCGGCACGGTGGCGCTGTGGTACCCGCCGGCGGGGCGCGCGGGCGACGCGCGACCGAAGCTGGAGGCGACCTACTCCCGCGGGCGCCTGTCCGGGGTCAAGCGGTCGTGGTATCCGGACGGCCGCCTGCGCGCCGAGTACCGCTACGAAAAGGGATCGCTCGTCGGGGCGCGGGCGTTCGCGGAGTCGGGCCGGGCGCTGCCGGAGAGCGAGGCGCGCGCGCTCGCGCAGCGCGACGCCGCGGCCGACGAGGCGCTTCAGGCGTCGCTCGAGGCGTTTCTGCGCAACCACGCGCCGCGCTGCGACCCCGCGGCGAGCGACCGGCTCGAGAAGGGGTAGCCGCCGGCGCACCCGTTGCGCACCTGCGCGCGCCGATGAAGTGCGCCGCGTGCGTGCTTTGACGCACCCGGGCGACTGCGCTAGATTCGCGCCGTGCCTGGCCGTCCGGCTTGCGGACGCCGCCACCCCGATCCTACCTTCAGTCAAAGGTCCCGCATGCGTCCAGTTCCCGTCCCGCGCCGGCTTGCCGCCGCGATCGCCATTGCAGCGTCCGTAGCGCTCGGCGTCGCGCTCACCGCGCCTGCAAGCGCGCAGGAACTGAAGATCGCGGTGGCCGCCGACGTCACGTCGATCGACCCGCACTTCTTCAACCTGTTCCCGAACAACAACATCGCCGAGCACATCTTCGACAAGCTCGTGCAGATGGATGCCGACTCGCGGATGATCCCGGGTGTGGCGACGTCGTGGAAGACGCTCGACGACCGGACGTGGGAGTTCAAGCTGCGCCGCGGCGTGAAGTTCCACGACGGCAGCGAACTCACCGCCGAGGACGTCGCGTTCTCGATCAACCGGGTGCCCACGGTGCCAAACAGCCCCGGGCCGTTCTCGGCGTACACGAAGGCGATCGTCGGCATCGACATCGTCGACCCGTACACGATCCGCTTCCGGACTGCCGCGCCGCATCCGCTGATGCCCAACGACATGTCGACGATCTACATCGTGTCGAAGAAGGTCGCCACCGGCGCGCCCACCGAGGACTTCAATTCGGGCAAGGCGGCGGTCGGCAGCGGCCGCTACAAGTTCGTCCGATACGTCAACGGCGACCGCGTCGAGATCGTCCGCAACGACGCCTACTGGGGCGAGAAGCCGCCGTTCGCGAGGGTCACGTTCAGGATCATCAAGAACGAGCCGGCGCGGATGGCGGCGCTGCTGTCCGGCGACGTCGACGCGATCGAACAGCCGCCGACGGCCGATCTCGCCCGATTGAAGAGCGACCCCAAGTTCACGCTGACGTCGAAAATTTCGCACCGGGTCATCTACTTCAACTTCGACCATCTCGACCGTTCGAGTCCGTTCGTCACGGGCAAGGACGGCAAGCCGCTCGAGAAGAACCCGCTCACCGACGTGCGCGTCCGCCGCGCGATCTCCAAGGCGATCAACCGGCCGGCGATCGCCGAGCGCGTGATGGAGGGCCAGGCGATCCCGTCGGGTCAGCTCGTGTCGGAGAAGCTCTTCGGCCACAACCCGGCGCTCAAGGCCGAGGCCTACGATCCGGAAGGCGCGAAGAAGCTGCTGGCGGAGGCGGGCTACCCGAACGGGTTCAACCTCACGATCCACGGCCCCGCCGGCCGTTACGTCAACGACGAGAAGATCGTGCAGGCGGTCGCGCAGATGCTGGCGCGCGTCGGCATCACGGCCAAGGTCGAGACGGCCCCGATGGGTCCGTATTCCGGCCGCGCGTCGAAGCAGGAGTTCAGCTTCCACATGGTTGGCTGGGGCGCGTCGACCGGCGAGGCGAGCTCGCCGCTGCGCTCGCTGCTCGCGACGTTCAACCGCGACAAGGGCCTGGGCGCCGTCAACTGGGGCCGCTACTCGAACACCAGGGTCGACTACCTGATCGAGCAGGCGCTGCAGCAGGTCAACGACGAGAACCGGATGATCATGCTGCAGCGCGCGACCGAGCTCGCGATGGCCGACCTCGGGATCATGCCGATCCACTTCCAGTTCACGATGTGGGCGACGAAGAAGAACGTCGCGTACACGCCGCGCACCGACGAGTACACGCTGGCGTTCCAGTTCCGGCCGGTACGGCAGTAGCCAGGGATCGGGCATCAGGGATCGGGGATCGGAAGCGGCGGCGTATCCGGTGGCGGCGCATCGGGCGCCGCTGCGGCCTCCGCGTTTCCCTGAGCCCCGCCCACCGGCAGGCTGCCCGGCTTGCCGCCGTTTCCCTTGCGCACCACAATGGCACCCCGGCGCTCGATGCGCCGCCACCGGCGACGCCAGCGCCCCTGATCCCTGAATCCTGACCTCTGATTCCTGTGCTTGTCTACGTCATCCGCCGCAGCATGCAGAGCGTCGTCGTGCTCTTCGTGATGTCGCTGCTGGTGTTCGTCGGCGTGTACGCGATCGGCAACCCGATCGACATCCTGATCAACCCGCAGGCGGACCAGATCGACCGCGAGCGGGCCATCGCCGCGCTGGGCCTCGACAAGCCGCTGTGGGAGCAGTACCTGGTGTTCCTCAAGGGCGCGCTCACCGGCGACCTCGGACGCTCGTTCGTGCACGCCACGCCGGCGCTCGGCCTCATCCTCACGCGCATGCCTGCGACGATGGAACTCGCGATTGCCGCGATGCTGATCGCCGTCGTGCTCGGCATCCCGCTCGGGCTGTGGGCGGGGCTGAAGCCGAATGGCGTCGCGGGCCGCACGATCATGGCGGGCTCGATCCTCGGCTTCTCGTTGCCCACGTTCTGGGTCGGCCTGATGCTGATCATGGTGTTCTCGGTCATGCTGGGCTGGCTGCCGTCCAACGGCCGCGGCCCGACCATGCTGCTGTTCGGCCTCGTACCCGTGTCGTTCCTCTCGTGGGAAGGCCTGTCGCACCTCGTGCTGCCGGCCACCAACCTCGCGCTCTTCAAGCTCGCGCTGCTGATCCGGCTGACGCGCGCCGGCACCCGCGAGTCGCTGCTGCAGGACTACGTGAAGTTCGCGCGCGCGAAGGGACTCTCCAACGCCCGCGTGATCGGCGTTCACGTCCTGCGCAACATCATGATCCCGATCGTGACGGTGATCGGGCTCGAGTTCGGCAGCGTGATCGCGTTCGCGATCGTCACCGAGAGCGTGTTCGCCTGGCCGGGCATGGGCAAGCTGCTGATCGACTCGATCAACCTGCTCGACCGCCCGGTGATCGTCGCCTATCTGCTGGTCATCGTCACGCTGTTCATCGTGATCAACCTCGTCGTCGACGTCCTGTACTCGGCGCTCGACCCGCGCGTGCGGCTCGCCGAGGCGAAGGGCTAGGATGAACCGCCCCCACGCTCGCTGCGCTCGCTGCCCCCCAAGGGGGCAGGTCAGTCGCTCGGGACGGCCCATCGCGACTGAGATGAAACGGCCCCCACGCTCGCTGCGCTCGCTGCCCCCCAAGGGGGCAGGTCAGTCGCTCGGGACGGCCCATCGCGACTGACATGGACGGGGAAGCGCACCGGTGAGCACCGTCGTTCCCGCCGTCCCGGAGCCGGCCGCGCGCGCGGCGCAGAGCCCGTTCGCGCGGATCGCGAGCGACTTTGTCGCCAACCCGGTCGCGGTGTTCGGCCTGGTCCTGCTCGCGCTCATCGTGGCGGCGGCGGTTTTCGCGCCGCTCATCTCGCCGCAGAATCCCTACGACCTGGCGCAGCTCGACGTGATGGACAGCAAGCTGCCGCCGGGGTCGAAGTCGCCGAACGGCGGCACGTTCTGGCTCGGCACCGACGACCAGGGACGCGACATGCTGTCGGCGATCTTCTACGGACTGCGGATCTCGCTGATGGTCGGCGCGGCGAGCACCGTGCTCGCGCTGCTGGTCGGCCTGACGATGGGGCTGACCGCCGCCTACCTCGGCGGCCGGATCGAGACGCTGATCATGCGCATCGTCGACATCCAGCTGTCGTTCCCGGCGATCCTGATCGCGCTCATCCTGATCGCGGTGCTGGGCCAGGGCACCGGCAAGGTGATCGCCGCGCTCGTGACGATCCAGTGGGCGTACTACGCGCGCACGGTGCGCAGCGCCGCGCTGGTCGAGAAGCGCAAGGAGTACATGGAGGCTGCGCGCTGCCTCGCGCTGTCGCCGGCGCGCATCGTGTTCCGGCACCTGCTGCCGAACTGCCTGCCACCGATGATCGTCGTCGCGACGGTGCAGGTTGCGGCCGCGATCGCACTCGAGGCCACACTGTCGTTCCTGGGACTCGGCCTGCCGATCACCGAGCCCTCGCTGGGGCTGCTGATCGCCAACGGGTACCAGTATCTGCTGTCCGGCAAGTACTGGATCAGCTTCTTCCCGGGCGTCGCGCTCCTCGCCACGATCGTCAGCATCAACCTGGTCGCCGACCAGCTGCGCGACGTCCTCAATCCGCGGCTCTCGCGGTAGCCGATGGCCGCGCCCGTCCTCACCGTCGAAGGCCTCCGGACCCATTTCTTCACCAAGGCCGGCGTGGTCAAGGCCGTCGACGACGTGTCGTTCGCCGTGGGGCGCGGCGAGGTGCTGGGGCTCGTCGGCGAGTCCGGGTCCGGCAAGTCGATGACCGGCTACTCGCTGATGGGCCTCGTCGACCCGCCCGGGCGCATCGTCGCCGGGCGGCTCGTCCTCGACGGCATCGATCTGCGCGCGCTGTCGGCCGAGGAACTGCGGCAGATGCGCGGCAACCGCATGGCGATGATCTTCCAGGACCCGATGATGACGCTCAACCCGGTCCTGCGGATCGACGTGCAGATGATCGAGGCGATCCTCGCGCACGACCGGGTCAGCCGCGCCTCCGCGCGGGCCCGGGCGCGCGAGGCGCTGGTGAAGGTCGGCATCCCGTCGCCGGACGAGCGGCTCGACGCGTACCCGCACCAGTTCTCCGGCGGGATGCGGCAGCGCGTGGCGATCGCGATCGCGCTGCTCAACAGCCCCGATCTCATCATCGCCGACGAGCCGACGACGGCGCTCGACGTGACGATCCAGGGCCAGATCCTGTACGAGATGCAGAAGCTGACGCGCGAAACCGGCGCGGCGCTCATCTGGATCACGCACGACCTGTCGGTGATCGCGGGCCTCGCCGACCGCGTGTGCGTGATGTACGCGGGCCGCATCGTCGAGGAGGGCGGCTGCGAGGACGTGCTGGGGCGGCCTGCGCACCCGTACACGCAGGGGCTGCTCGACTCGGTGCCCGCCAACAACGAGCGCGGGCAGAGGCTGCGGCAGATCCCGGGCATGACGCCGTCGCTGCTCGAGCTGCCCGAGGGATGTCCGTTCCGCGAACGCTGCGGGTACGCGACGGCGGCATGCGATGCCTCGCCCGGAATGCGGGCGGCCGGCGGCCCCGGGCAGCAGGTCCGCTGCTTCCATCCGCTGATCACGCTGTTCTGACCTGATGGACACGCCGTTTCAGCCCGCGCAACCGGACGTCTCGGCGCTCGTCGAGCTGAAAGGCGTGTCGAAGCGCTTCGTGAAGGCGCTCGACGTCGCGGCGCGGATCGGCAATGCGCTCGGCGCCGGGCTGCGCGAGGAGGTCGTTCACGCCGTCGACCGCGTCGACCTCGACGTCGCGCCGGGCGAGGTCGTCGGGCTCGTCGGCGAGTCTGGCTGCGGCAAGTCGACGCTGGGCCGCCTCGCCGTCGGCCTGCTGCCGCTGTCCGCGGGCGAGCGCTACTGGCGCGGAGTCGCGCTGTCGCGGCTGCCCGGCGCCGCCGCGCGGCGCCAGCAGCTCAAGATGCAGATGATTTTCCAGGACCCGTACGCGTCGCTGAATCCGCGCATGCGCGTCGTCGACATCGTCGGCGAAGCGCCGGTGGCGCACCGCATCATCTCGCCGAAGCAGCGGACCGAGTACGCGGGACTGATGCTGAATCGCGTGGGGCTCGATCCGACGCTGATGCGCCGCTACCCGCACCAGTTCTCCGGCGGCCAGCGCGCGCGGATCGGCATCGCGCGCGCGCTCGCGGTGAAGCCGGAGTTCCTCGTGTGCGACGAGTCGGTCGCCGCGCTCGACGTGTCGATCCAGGCACAGGTGCTCAACCTCTTCATCGAGCTCCGGGCCGCGCTCAACCTCACGTATCTCTTCATCAGCCACGATCTCGGCGTCGTGCGCTTCATCTCCGACCGCGTCGTCGTCATGTACCTGGGCCGCGTCGTCGAGAGCGCGCCGTCGGCGGAGCTCTTCGCGCATCCGAACCATCCGTACACGCAGGCGCTGCTCGCCGAGGCCGGCAGGGTCGCGCCGGGCAAGCGCACGTTCGTACCGATCAAAGGCGAGATCCCGTCGCCGCTCGACCCGCCGTCCGGCTGCCATTTCCATCCGCGCTGCCCGCGCGCCATGGAGCGCTGCCGGCAGGCGGCGCCCGGGCTCGAGGAGATCGCGCCGGGTCACCGGTCGGCGTGCTTTCTCAACGACGGCGCCTGAGCGGACACGATGGACGCAGCCTTTCTCCGCCACGATCCGCCGGGCGCGCAGGTCGCGCTCGTACTCGATTCGCCGCACTCCGGCGAATGGTATCCGGACGACTTCGACCATGCGCCGCCGCGCGCGGTCGTGCGGCAGGCCGAGGACACGCACGTCGCGCGGCTGTGGAGCGCGGCGACCGTGCTCGGCGCCACGCTGATCGAGGCGCGCTTCCCCCGCGCGTACATCGACGCCAACCGCAGCCTCGCCGACATCGACGCCGACCTGCTCGCGGACCCGTGGCCGGAACCGGTCGCGCCGTCGCGCAAGACGCAGCAGGGCATCGGACTTGTCTGGCGCGTGGCGCGCGACGGCGCGCCGATGTACGCGCGCAAGCTCGCCAGCGCGGAAGTGCGCGCGCGCATCGACCGCTGCTGGCGCCCGTACCACGCCGGGCTCGACGCGGCGCTCGACGAGCGGCAGCGCGCGTTCGGCGGCGTGTGGCACGTGAACTGCCACTCGATGCCGGCGGTGGGCGACGCGCAGGCCGACGATCCGGGCCGCGAACGCGCGGATTTCGTGCTCGGCGACCGCGATGGCACGACGTGCGAGCCCGCGTTCACGCGGCTGGTCGCCGGCACGGTGCGCGACCTGGGCTACACCGTCGCGATCAACGATCCGTACAAGGGCGTGGAGATCGTGCGCCGGCACGGTCGGCCCGCCGACAATCGTCACAGCCTGCAGATCGAGGTCAAGCGCACGCTCTACATGGACGAGGCCACGCTCGCGCCCAACGCAGGTTACGGGCGGCTCGAGCGCGACCTCGCGGAACTCGCGCGCGTGCTCGCCGACTTCGTCCGGCAGCGCACGGGCGGCGGGTGATCCGATCGAGGCCCGATTGCACAAAGAGACGCAGACGTGCCGAGAACGCTCGCGAACCTGCTGCGTCGTCCTGCCTCCTGCGGACCTCGGTGGCGGAACTGGTCGGACCACTTGACCGGTCCGGACCGCGCTGCTAACGTCCGCGCATCGTGCCCGGCAGCCGTTCTCCGCGAGAAGAGGCGCCGTCCGGCGCGGGTCTGTTCATTCCGTTCAAGGAGGATTCCATGAAGTTCGTGCAACGCGCGCTCGTCGCGCTCGCGGCGTTCGCCGCGGCTTCGGTGGCGATCGCCGCCTATCCGGACCGTCCGATCACGTTCGTCGTCCCGTGGGGCGCCGGCGGCGGCACCGACGGCACCGCCCGCTACTTCGCCGCGATGATGGAAAAGGAACTCGGCCAGCCGGTCAACGTCGTCAACCGCACCGGCGGCGGCGGCGTGGTCGGCCACAGCGCGATCGCGCAGGCGCCGGCCGACGGCTACACGATCGGCATGATCACGGTCGAGATCACGATGATGCACTGGCAGGGGCTGACCGACCTCTCGCCTGCGTCGTACACGCCGTTGGCACTCGTCAACTCCGATCCGGCCGGCTTCACCGTGCGCGCGGACTCGCCGTACAAGTCGGTGAAGGAAGTGCTCGACGCCGCCAAGGCGAACCCCGGCAAGATGAAGGCGTCGGGAACCGGGCAGGGCGGCATCTGGCACCTCGCGCTGGCCGGACTCCTGAACGACCTCAAGATCCCGCAGACGACGATTCCCTGGGTGCCGTCCAACGGCGCCGCGCCGGCGATGCAGGACCTCGTGGCCGGGGGCGTGGACGTCGTCACGTGCTCGCTGCCGGAGGCCCGCGCGCTGATCGAGGCCGGCAAGGCGAAGCCGCTGGCCGTGATGGACGACAAGGGGTCCGCGCTGTTCCCGAACGTGCCGACGATGCAGCAGGCGATCGGCGTCAACTACGTGGTCGCCGCCTGGCGCGGCATCGCCGCGCCCAAGGGCCTGCCGGCGGACGTGACGACCAAGCTGATCGGCACGATCCAGAAGATCGCGTCGTCGAAGGAGTGGAAGGACTTTGCGGCCAGCAAGGGCTACGGCACCGCCTGGGCGCCCGGGGCCGAGTTCGCCGCGTTCATGGCGAAAAACGACACCGCGATGGGCGCGACGATGAAGGCTGCCGGCCTGGCGAAGTGACGTCGCTCCCGCGCAGCGGGAGCGACGACATCCCGACGAGCGCAGCGAGGAGGGATCCGCTGTTCGCGCGCAGGGGGTCGAGGTGACCGCTCTGCGCGGACCCACGCCGTCGACACCACGGGCCCGCGGGCCCGTGGTTCCAGCGCAGTGAAGATCAACGACGCCGTCTTCGGCGCGATATTCCTGCTGCTGGGGATCGTCGTCCTCGTCCACGTCCAGGCGTTTCCGAAGATTCCGGGACAGCCGGTCGGCCCCGCGCTGTTCCCCGGCATCGTCTCCGCCGCGCTCGCCGTCTGCGGCGTGCTGCTGATCGTGAGCGGCGTACGGCGGCGCGCCGAGCAGCCGTGGTACGAGATCGCGGACTGGATGCGCTCCGGCCGCCACTTCATCGCGCTCGTCGCCATCGTGGGCGGCGTGGTCGCGTACGTGTTGCTCGCGGCCCGCGTGGGGTTCCTGCTGGTCGCGCCGGTCCTGCTCTGGATCTGGCTCTCCGTGCTCGGCGTGCGCCCGGTGCGCGCCGGCGTGGTCGCCGTCGTGGCGACGCTCGTCATCTGGTACGCGTTCTACAAGCTGCTGCGCGTGCCGCTGCCGTGGGGCCTGCTGACCGGGATGGCGTTCTGATGGACGCGCTCGGCACCGCGTTCGGCCTTGTCTTCAACTTCCAGACGCTGGCGCCGATGCTGGCGGCGGCGCTGTATGGCCTGTTCGTCGGCGCGATACCGGGCCTCACCGCGACGATGGCCACGGCGCTGCTGGTGCCGGTGACGTTCTTCATGGCGCCGATACCGGCCGTTGCGGTGCTCGTGACGGCGACGGCAATGGCGATCTTCTCGGGCGACATCCCGGGCTGCCTGCTGCGGATGCCGGGCACGCCGGCGTCCGCCGCGTACACGGACGAGTCCTACGCGATGACGCGCAAGGGGCAGGCGGAGACCGCGCTCGGCGCCGGGCTCGTGTTCTCCGCGATCGGCGGCCTGTTCGGCACCCTCGTGCTCATCGTGTCGGCGCCGGCGCTGGCCGAGGTCGCGCTGAAGTTCAGCTCGTTCGAGTACTTCTGGCTGGTCTTGCTCGGACTCACCTGCGCGATCGTGATCACCGCGGAACGGCCGCTCAAGGGCGTCGTGTCGCTGCTGCTCGGCCTCCTGATCGCCTGCGTCGGCCTCGGCAATCCCGCGGGCTTTCCGCGCTTCACGTTCGGCAACACCGAACTGATGGGCGGGCTCGGCTTCATCCCGCTGATGATCGGCATGTTCGCGGTGTCGGAGATCATCCGCTACGCGGTGGACACCGGCCCCGAGCTCAGGATCATCGACCAGCCGCTGCAGAACGTGCTGAAGGGCATGTGGCAGCTTACGGTCCGCTATCCGATGCAGATCCTGCGCGGCAGCGTGCTGGGCACACTGGTCGGCGCGCTGCCCGGCGCCGGCGCCGACATCGCCGCGTGGATGTCCTACGCGATCAGCAAGAAGATGTCCAAGGAGCCCGAGAAGTACGGGACCGGGCACGTCGAGGGCATCGTCGAGTCCGGCGCGGCGAACAACAGCGCGCTCGCCGGCGCGTGGATTCCGGCGCTGGTGTTCGGGATCCCGGGCGACTCGATCACGGCGATCGTGATCGGCGTGCTGTACATGAAGAACATGAACCCCGGGCCGACGCTGTTCACGCAGAACCCGCAGAACATCTACGCGGTCTACCTGCTGTTCATCATCGCCAACTTGATCATGATCCCGCTGGGGTGGGCTTGCATCAAGGCGGCGAAGCAGATCCTCAAGGTGCCGCGCAACGTGCTGATGCCGGTGATCCTGCTGTTCTGCATCGTCGGCGCCTTCGCGATCAACAACACGCCGTTCGACATCGGCGTCATGCTGGTCGCCGGCGTCGCCGCCTACGTGCTGGAGCGCAACGGCTTCCCCGTCGCCCCGGCGATCCTCGGCGTCGTGCTGGGCGGCATGCTCGAGGAGAACTTCGTGACGTCGATGATCAAGTCGGACGGCAACCTGCTCGCGTTCTTCTCCCGGCCGGTGGCGGCCACGCTCGGCGTCCTCACGCTGGCCGCGTGGTTCCTGCCGCCGGCCATCCGGCGCATGCGGGCGGTCGCCCGCGCCTGAGCGCGCGCTCGCGCGAATTCCCGTTTCCGGTGCGCGTTGACCCCCCGTGGTGCAACGCGGTAAAATCCGCAGGTTTTGGTCAGGCGTTCGCGGGCGGGGCGGCCGGCGGCATCGTGCGGCTCGCCGACGTGCCCGGCGCTGGTGCGACGGTCGAAAGCGAAACTAGGCGAAATGCGCGGCAAGCTCGTCGTCGGCAACTGGAAGATGAACGGCGGGCTCGCCTCGAACGCGGCGCTGCTCGTGGCGCTGCTCGCGGGCTGGAAGCCGCGCGCGGACCGGGACGTCGCGGTGTGCGTGCCGTTTCCGTACCTCGGGCAGGCGCGCGACGCGCTGGCGGGGTCGCCGTGGTCGTGGGGCGCGCAGGACGTGAGCCGGCACGCGTCGGGTGCGTTCACGGGCGACGTCGCGGCGGGCATGCTGGCCGAGTTCGGCTGCCGGTTCGTCCTTGTCGGCCACTCGGAGCGACGTCAGCTTCACGGCGAATCCGATGCCGAGGTCGGCGCGAAGGCCGTGGCGGCGCTGGCCGCGGGCCTGACGCCGATCGCATGCGTCGGCGAGACGCTCGCGGAGCGCGACGCCGGGCAGTGGCAGGCGGTGGTCGGGCGGCAGTTCGATGCCGTGGCAGCGGCGCTGGAGAAGGACCTGCCGCTGGCGGTGCTGGCGTACGAGCCCGTCTGGGCGATCGGTACCGGACGGACGGCGTCGCCGGAGCAGGCGCAGGAAGTGCACGCGTTCCTGCGCGAGCGTTTGCGGCAGGCGGGCGCCGCCGGCGTGCGGATCCTCTACGGAGGCAGCGTGAAGGCCGGCAACGCGCGGGACTTGTTCGCAATGCCCGACGTGGACGGTGGCCTGGTGGGTGGAGCGTCGCTGGTGGCGACGGAATTTCTGGCGCTCGCCGGTGCCTGACGAACGGCGGCCGGCGTAGTCGAGGACGGGACAATGGCATTGCTGGAATCGTTTCTGCTGGTCGTGCACCTGATCATCGCGGTCGTGATCTGCGGCCTCGTGCTGTTGCAGCACGGGAAGGGCGCCGACATGGGCGCCGCGTTCGGCAGCGGTTCGTCGGGCAGCCTGTTCGGCGCGGCCGGCTCGGCCAACTTCCTGTCGCGCACGACGGGGATCCTGGCCGCGCTGTTCTTCCTGTCGAGCCTCGGGTTGACGTACCTGGGCACGATGCACGCAAAGCCCAAGGACGTGATGCAGCAGGGCGTCATGGGCAACGTGCCGGCGACGCCCGGCTCCGACGCGCCGAAGGCGCCCGCACCGGCGCCGGCGGCGCCGAGCGGCGACGCCGCGCCGGGCGGCGTGCCGTCGAAGGCGGGCGAGGTACCGAAGTAACAGGAGACAGGAGTCAGAGGACAGAGGACAGATTCGGCTTCGTTTCCGGTGGCGGCGCATCGAGCGCCGGCCAGTTTCGTCGTGGTGTCGACGAATGACGGCGCGCAATGCGCGGCCACGGGAATCGCCGACGTGACTGTCCTCTGACTTCTGACCCCTGATTCCCGAGAAGCCGACGTGGTGAAATTGGTAGACACGCTGTCTTGAGGGGGCAGTGGCGAAAGCCGTGGGAGTTCGAGTCTCCCCGTCGGCACCAAGGATTTGACGCGACGCGCACTCGGCGCGGCGCGGATGGCAGGCGGGACGGCGCGCCGATAAAGCGGGGCGCCGTCGCGCGCAGAGCCAAAGAGTAAGCTTTCGGTTGCGTCGCCCCGTGGGCAGGCTTCGATGCTGGAACAGTACTTCCCGATCCTTCTCTTCATCGTCGTCGGCCTGGGGCTGGGGCTGCTGCTCCTCTCGCTCGGCGCCCTGCTGGCGCCGGACCGTCCGAACCCCGAGAAGCTCTCGCCGTACGAGTGCGGGTTCGAGGCGTTCGAGGACGCGCGGATGAAGTTCGACGTCCGCTACTACCTCGTCGCGATCCTGTTCATCCTGTTCGACCTCGAGATCGCGTTCCTCTTCCCCTGGGCCGTCGTGCTGCCCGAGATCGGCTTCGAAGGCTTCGTCGCGATGATGGTGTTCCTGCTGATCCTCGTCGTCGGCTTCGTCTACGAGTGGAAGAAGGGGGCGCTGGAGTGGGAATAGCGACGCGAGCCTGGGAGCAGGGGCCCCGCGCAGCGGGGATGCGACCGGGAGCCCCGGCGCCGCGCAGCGGGGATGCGACCGGGGCGAGTCGGCGCTGCCGCCGACACGCGGACGATCGCATTGCGCCCTTGGTACAAGGAGGCGGCTGCCCGGGGAACTCGCGATGGCCATTGACGGCGTGCTCGAGAAGGGGTTCGTCACGACCACGCTCGACAGCGTGATCAACTGGGCGCGCAACGGCTCGATGTGGCCGATGACGTTCGGCCTCGCCTGCTGCGCGGTGGAGATGATGCACGCCGGCGCGTCGCGCTACGACCTCGACCGCTTCGGCGTCGTGTTCCGCCCGAGTCCGCGCCAGTCGGACGTGATGATCGTCGCGGGCACGCTGTGCAACAAGATGGCGCCGGCGCTGCGCAAGGTCTACGACCAGATGGCCGAGCCGCGGTGGGTGATCTCGATGGGCTCGTGCGCCAACGGCGGCGGCTACTACCACTATTCGTACTCGGTGGTGCGCGGCTGCGACCGGATCGTGCCGGTGGACATCTACGTGCCAGGCTGCCCGCCCACTTCCGAAGCGCTGCTCTACGGCATCCTGCAGCTGCAGAACAAGATCTGGCGCACCAACACGATCGCGCGTTGATGGCCACGAAATCAGAAACGCTGGCCGCGGCGCTGTCGACCGTGCTTCCCGGCGCGCTCGCGAGCGTGACCGTCGACCGCGGCGAAGTCACGGCCGTCGTCCCGGCGGCGAACCTGATCGCCGCCATGCGCGACCTGCGCGACCGGCCCGAACTGCGGTTCGCGATGCTGATCGACGTGTGCGGGGTCGATTACTCGGCGTTCGGCAACGGCGCCCACGCCGGGCCGCGCTTCGCGGCCGTCTACCACCTGCTATCGCTCGCGCACAACTGGCGCCTGCGCGTCCGCGCGTTTGCCCCGGACGACGACTTTCCGGTGCTGCCGAGCGTCATCGACGTGTGGCCGGTGGCCAACTGGTTCGAGCGCGAGGCTTTCGACCTGTACGGCATCGTGTTCGACGGCCACCCCGACCTCCGGCGGCTGCTCACCGACTACGGCTTCGTCGGGCATCCGTTCCGCAAGGACTTTCCGCTTTCCGGCTACGTCGAGATGCGCTACGACCCCGAGCAGGGCCGCGTGATCTACCAGCCGGTAACGATCGAGCCGCGCGAAGTCACGCCGCGCGTCGTCCGCGAGGACCACTACGGAGGCAACCGATGAGCGACCACGAAGCAAGGCACCGCGCCGCGCGCGAAGCGGTGGAAGCGCTGGCCGGAAACCGCGCGCTGCCCTACGCGGCGCTGCTCGTGTCGTCGGTCGTGCTGGGGTTCGAGCTCTTCCGCGGCTGACCGGCCGGCGCGAACGTCGAGGGAGCAATCTTGAACCAAGGAGAACGCCGAGGACACGGAGTGCACCGGGATGGACAGGGCGGTGGACGCCGGTCTTCCTGCATGTCCTTCGTCCCCTCCGTGGTTCACGCGTCCTCGCATGGCTGAGATCCGCAACTACACGATGAACTTCGGGCCGCAGCACCCGGCGGCCCACGGCGTGCTGCGCCTCGTGCTCGAGCTCGACGGCGAGGTCATCGAGCGCGCGGACCCGCACATCGGCCTGCTGCACCGCGCCACCGAGAAGCTCGCCGAGAGCAAGACGTACATCCAGTCGCTGCCGTACATGGACCGTCTCGACTACGTGTCCATGATGTGCAACGAGCACGCCTACTGCATGGCGATCGAGCGGCTGCTGGGCGTCGAGGTGCCCGAGCGCGCGCAGTACATCCGCGTGATGTTCGACGAGATCACGCGCATCCTGAACCACCTGCTGTGGCTCGGCTGCCACGCGCTCGACGTCGGCGCGATGACGCCGTTCCTGTACGCGTTCCGCGAGCGCGAGGACCTGTTCGACGTCTACGAGGCCGTCTCCGGTGCGCGCATGCACGCCGCGTACTACCGGCCGGGCGGCGTCTACCGCGACCTGCCGGACCGGATGCCGCAGTACCAGCCGTCGCAGCTGCGCAACGCGCGCGCGCTCGAGCGGATGAACGAGAACCGGCAGGGCTCGCTGCTCGACTTCATCGAGGACTTCACGCGGCGCTTCCCGCAATGCGTCGACGAGTACGAGGAGCTGCTCACCGACAACCGGATCTGGAAGCAGCGCACGGTCGGCATCGGCGTGGTGTCGCCCGAGCGGGCGCTGGCGCTGGGCTTCACCGGCGCGATGCTGCGGGGATCGGGCGTGCCGTGGGACCTGCGCAGGAAGCAGCCGTACGAGGTCTACGACCGGATGCGGTTCGACGTTCCGGTCGGCGTGAACGGCGACTGCTACGACCGCTACCTCGTCCGCGTCGAGGAACTGCGCCAGTCGAACCGGATCGTCGCCCAGTGCGTCGAGTGGCTGCGCGCGAATCCGGGTCCGGTGATCGTGGCCGACCACAAGGTCGCGCCGCCGGCCCGCGAGGCGATGAAGTCGCACATGGAGGAGCTGATCCACCACTTCAAGCTCTTCACCGAGGGGATGCACGTGCCGCCGGGGGAGGTCTACGCCGCGGTCGAGCACCCGAAGGGCGAATTCGGCGTCTACATCGTGTCGGACGGCGCCAACAAGCCGTACCGGGTCAAGTTGCGCGCGCCCGACTACGTGCACCTGGCGGCGCTCGACGAGATGGCGCGCGGGCACATGATCGCGGACGTCGTCGCGATCATCGGCACGCAGGACATCGTGTTCGGGTCGGTGGACCGATGACGGCGAACGTGCCGCGCCTGCGCCGGCGCCGCGTCGCGCTCGCACTGGCGCTGCTCCCGCTGTGCGCGCTGGCGGCGATCGCGCAGGCGCAGCCGATGTCGCCGGACCAGCGCGCGGCCATCGGCGCCGCCGAGCGCTGGCTCGCCCGCGTCGACGCGCAGCGTTACGCGGACGCCTGGGCGATGGGGGCCGAGTCCTTCAAGAAGGACGTCGACCGGAAGCAGTGGAACGACGGGATCCGCGACCTGCGCCGGGAGTACGGACGCGTCGTGTCGCGCAAGGCCGAGAAGGCGGCATTCGTCGGCGGCGCACCGGAGGGCGGGGACGCCGCTGCGGGAGCCACCACCGGTGCGGAGATGTCGATCCTGTTCGACACCCGGTTCGCCCGCAGGAAGCAGGCGACGGAGGAGATGATCATGGTGCTGGAGCGCGACGGCCTCTGGCGGGTTGCCGGCTACCACATCCAGTGACGGACGCCACGATGCTTTCGGCCGAGACCAAGCGCAGGATCGATCGCGAGATCGCCAAGTACCCGACGGACCAGAAGCAGTCCGCCGTGATGTCGGCGCTCGCGTTCGCGCAGGACGAGCACGGCTGGCTGTCCACCGAGCTGATGGACGCCGTGGCCGCGTACCTCGAGATGCCGCCGGTCGCCGTCTACGAGGTCGCCACGTTCTACACGATGTACAACCTGAAGCCGCAGGGGCGCTTCAAGATCTCGATCTGCACGAATCTGCCGTGCGCGCTGTCCGGCGCGACCGCGGCGGCCGAGCGCCTGAAGGCACGGCTCGGCGTCGAGTTCGGCGGCACGACGCCGGACGGCCGCTTCACGCTGAAGGAAGGCGAGTGCATGGGCGCGTGCGGCGATGCCCCAGTGCTCATCGTCAACGACCGGCGCATGTGCGGCTTCATGTCGGACGCGAAGCTCGACGAACTCGTCGACGAACTCGGCGAGGCCGCCGCCCGTGGCGAGGGGCGGCCCGGATGGAGCGACGCATGAACGCGCCGTCCGACTTCCTGGACTACGGCCCGGATGCCATCCTGATGGCGGGACTGACCGGCTCGAACTGGCGCCTGAAAGACTATGCGGCGCGCGGCGGCTACGAGGCGCTGCGCCGGATCCTCGCCGAGAAGATCCCGCCCGAGCAGGTCGTGGCCGAGGTCAAGAAGTCGGCGCTGCGCGGCCGCGGCGGCGCGGGTTTCCCGACGGGGCTCAAGTGGAGCTTCATGCCGAAGAACTACGTCGGCGACAAGTTCGTCGTGTGCAATTCGGACGAGGGCGAGCCCGGCACGTTCAAGGACCGCGACATCCTGCGTTTCAACCCGCACGCGGTGATCGAGGGCATGGCGATCGCCGCGTACGCGATGGGCGCCACCCGCGGCTACAACTACATCCACGGCGAGATCTGGGAGACGTACCTGCGCTGCGAAGAGGCGATCGAGGAGGCGTACGCCGCCGGACTGCTGGGCGCGAACATCCTCGGCTCGGACTTTTCGTTCCACCTGCACAACCACCACGGCTTCGGCGCGTACATCTGCGGCGAGGAGACGGCGCTGCTCGAGTCGATCGAGGGCAAGAAAGGCCAGCCGCGGTTCAAGCCGCCGTTTCCCGCATCGTTCGGCGTCTACGGCAAGCCGACGACCATCAACAACACCGAGACGTTCGCGGCGGTGCCGTGGATCATGCGCCATGGCGGCGAAGCGTTCCTCGATCTCGGGCGCCCGAACAACGGCGGCACCAAGATCTTCTCGGTGTCGGGCGACGTCGAGCGTCCCGGCAACTACGAGGTCAGGCTCGGCACACCGTTCGCGACGCTGCTCGCGATGGCGGGCGGCATGCGGGGCGGGCGCCGGCTCAAGGCGTGCATTCCGGGCGGCTCGTCGATGCCGGTGCTTCCCGGCGACGTGATGCTGGCCACCGACATGGACTACGACTCGATCGCCAAGGCGGGGTCGATGCTCGGCTCGGGCGCCGTCATCGTGATGGACGACACCCGCTGCATGGTGAAGTCGCTGCTGCGGCTGTCGTACTTCTACTACGAAGAGTCCTGCGGGCAGTGCACGCCGTGCCGCGAGGGCACCGGCTGGCTGTGGCGGATGGTCCACCGGATCGAGCACGGTCAGGGCCGCGACGAGGACCTCGACACGCTGAACTCGGTGGCCGACAACATCTCCGGCCGCACGATCTGCGCGCTGGGCGACGCGGCCGCGCTGCCGGTGAAGAGCTTCCTCCGGCACTTCCGCGACGAGTTCCAGCACCACATCGACCACAAGCAGTGCCTCGTCGCGCCGTACGTCTGATGAACTGCAATTTCCACAAAGAGACGCAGAGCCGCCGAGGAAGGCAGCCTGAAGGAATGCCGGACACGGAAATGGACTTCTCTGCGCCTCTGCGTCTCGTCGTGAACCGAATCTCCGCGACATGTTGAACATCGAAATCGACGGCAGGAAGCTCGAGGTCGCGCCCGGCAGCACGGTGCTGGAGGCGGCGAACGCGCTCGGCATCTACGTGCCGCACTTCTGCTATCACAAGAAGCTGTCGATCGCCGCCAACTGCCGGATGTGCCTCGTGCAGGTCGAGAAGGCCCCCAAGCCGCTGCCGGCGTGCGCCACGCCGGTCACGGACGGCATGAAGGTCTGGACGGCCTCCGAGCAGGCCGTCACGGCGCAGAAGGGCGTGATGGAGTTCCTGCTGATCAACCATCCGCTGGACTGCCCGATCTGCGACCAGGGCGGCGAGTGCCAGCTGCAGGATCTCGCCGTCGGCTACGGCGGCTCGTCGTCGCGCTACCGCGAGGCCAAGCGCGTGGTCTTCCACAAGGACATTGGCCCGCTGGTATCGGCCGAGGAGATGGCCCGCTGCATCCAGTGCACGCGCTGCGTGCGCTTCGGCCAGGAGATCGCCGGAATCATGGAGCTCGGCATGATCGGCCGCGGCGAGCACTCGGAGATCGTCGCGTTCGTCGGCCGGACCGTCGACTCGGAGCTGTCGGGGAACTCCATCGACGTGTGCCCGGTCGGCGCGCTGACCTCGAAGCCGTTCCGCTACGCGGCGCGCACGTGGGAGCTCGCGCGCCGCAAGTCGGTGTCGCCGCACGATTCGCTCGGCAGCAACCTCGTCGTGCAGGTGAAGGGCGATCGCGTCATGCGCGTGCTGCCGCTCGAGAACGAGGCGATCAACGAATGCTGGCTGTCCGACAAGGACCGCTTCTCGTACGAAGGATTGAACTCGCCGGAGCGGCTGACCACGCCGATGGTGAAGCAGGCCGGCGAGTGGAAGCCGGTCGACTGGCAGACGGCGCTCGACGTCGTCGCGCGCGGACTGATGGACATCGTCGGCCGGCACGGTCCCGGTGCGCTCGGCGTCTTCGCCTCACCGCACGCCACGCTGGAGGAGCTCGCGCTTGCGGGGCGTCTGGTGCGCGGGCTCGGCGGCGACAACATCGACTTCCGCCTGCGGCAGGTCGACTTCCGCGGCAACGGTCACGCGATGGGCATCCCGTGGCTCGGCATGCCGATCGCCGAGGTCGGCACGCTCGACCGCGTGCTCGTGGTCGGCAGCTTCCTGCGCAAGGATCACCCGCTGCTCGCGCAACGGCTGCGGCAGGCGGCGAAGAAGGGCACGCAGGTCTCGCTGCTGCACTCGGTCGACGACGACTGGCTGATCCGCATCGCGCACAAGGCCGTGGTGGCGCCGTCACGGATCCCGGCGGCCCTGGCCGGCATCGTCGCGGCCGCCGCGCAGACGCGCGGCGTCGCCGTGCCCGAAGCGCTCGCGGCGATCGTGCCGACAGAGGCCGAGCGTGCGATCGCGGCGAGTCTCGCATCCGGGAAGAAGCCGGCGGTGCTGCTCGGCAACGACGCGGTCCGGCATCTCGAGGCCGCGCAGGTCCACGCGCTGGCGCAGCTGCTCGCCGACGTCACCGGCGCGACGCTGGGCTTCCTGACCGAGGCTGCGAACACCGTAGGGGCGCACGTGGCCGGCGCGCTGCCGCAATCCGGCGGGATGAACGCGCAGGCGATGCTCGCCGACCCGCGCCGCGCCTACGTGCTGCTGCACGCCGAGCCCGAGTTCGACTTTGCCAACGCGCTCGCCGCGCGCTCGGCGCTGGAGAAGGCGGACCTCGTCGTCGTCATGAGTCCGTTCGCACATGGCGCTTCGTACGCCGACCTCCTGCTGCCGGTCTCGCCGTTCACCGAGACGGCGGGCACGTTCGTGAACTGCGAAGGCCGCGTGCAGGAATTCCAGGGCGTCGTGCGTCCGCTCGGCGACACGCGCCCCGGCTGGAAGGTGCTGCGCGTACTGGGCACGATGATGAACCTGCCGGGCTTCGACGCGGAGTCGGCGGCCGGCGTCCGCGCCGCGGTGCTGGGCGACACGCCGGACGTGCGCGCCCGGCTGCACAACGGCACCCGCGCGGCCCCGGTGCGCCCCGACGCGACGGCGGTCCCGATCGAACGGGTCGCCGACGTTCCGATCTACTTCGCCGATCCGCTGGTCCGGCGCGCGCCGTCGCTGCAGCGGACCGTCGACGCGCGGCCGCCGAGGGCGCGCATGCACCGGTCGCTGCTGGAGACGCTGGGGATCGCGGAAGGCGGGCAGGTGAAGGTCCGCCAGGGTGGCGGCGAAGCGGTGCTGACGGCCGTCGTGGACGCGGCCGTGCCGCCCGGCGTCGTGCGCGTCGCGGCCGCGCATCCGTCGACGTGCGGGCTCGAGGGGCTCTCCGGTCCGATTACGCTGGAGAAGGCATGAACCGCAAGCTCACGGAGAGGCGCACAGACGCCGAGAAGCCGGTTCGGGTGCTTCTCGGCGTCTTTGCGCGTCCTGTGAACAGCGTGCTGCGCACGCGCACGCCGCGCGTGGCGGCGGCACGACGGGAGATCTGACGTGGACTTCCTGGCGCCCGTGCAGCAGTGGCTGGGACCCGTCTGGGTCGTCGTGTGGACGCTCGCGAAGATCGTCGCGATCGCGATACCGCTGATCCTGACGGTCGCGTACCTGACGCTCGCCGAGCGCAAGATCATCGGCTACATGCAGGTGCGAATCGGGCCCAACCGCGTCGGCCCGTTCGGCCTGTTGCAGCCGTTCGCCGACGTCGCGAAGCTGCTCTTCAAGGAAATCGTCGTCCCGTCCGGCGCCAACCGGTACCTGTTCTTCGTCGCGCCGCTGCTGGCGATCGGCCCCGCGCTCGCGGCGTGGGCGGTGATCCCGTTCACGGACACGCTGGTGCTGGCCGACATCAACGCGGGCCTGCTGTACGTGCTCGCGCTGTCGTCGATCGGCGTGTACGGAATCATCCTCGCCGGTTGGGCGTCCAACTCGAAGTACGCGTTCCTCGGTGCGCTGCGCTCCGCGGCGCAGATCGTCTCCTACGAGATCGCGATGGGCTTCGCGCTCGTCGGCGTGCTGATGGCCGCCAACACCCTCAACCTGTCGGACATCGTTCGGGGGCAGGAGGGCGGCGCCGCCTACTGGTACGTGTGGCCGCTCCTGCCGTTGTTCATCGTCTACTTCGTTTCCGGCCTCGCCGAGACCAACCGGCACCCGTTCGACATGGCCGAGGGCGAGTCGGAGATCGTCGCCGGCTTCCACGTCGAGTACTCGGGCGTGGCGTTCGCCGTGTTCTTCCTGGCCGAGTACATGAACATGATCCTGATCGCCGCGCTGACGGCGCTCATGTTCCTCGGCGGGTGGCTCGCGCCGTGGCCGCGCCTGAACGAGGTGACCGTGCTCGGCATGGCGCCGTTCGGCGACGGCTTCCTGTGGCTGGCCGCGAAGATGTCGTTCGTACTGCTGTGCTTCCTGTGGGTGCGCGCGACGTTTCCGCGCTACCGCTACGACCAGGTCATGCGGCTCGGCTGGAAGGTGTTCATCCCGGTGACGCTGGTCTGGATCGTGTTCCTCGGCGCGATGATGCAGACGCGCTACGCCGACCTTTTCCACTGATAGCGACGGGGACTGCCATGTTCGCGCGCGTCAAGGACTTCCTCGATACCTGGCTGCTGGCCGAGATGGTCAAGGGCATGATGCTCACGGGCCGGTACCTGTTCGCACGCAAGGTCACCGTCCAGTTCCCCGAGGAGAAGACCCCGCAGGGTCCCCGCTTCCGCGGTCTGCACGCGCTGCGCCGCTACCCGAACGGCGAGGAGCGCTGCATCGCCTGCAAGCTGTGCGAGGCGGTGTGCCCGGCGCTCGCCATCACGATCGAGTCCGAGCAGCGCGCCGACGGCACGCGCCGGACGACGCGCTACGACATCGACCTGACCAAGTGCATCTTCTGCGGCTTCTGCGAGGAGAGCTGCCCGGTCGACTCGATCGTCGAGACGCGCGTCCTCGAGTACCACGGTGAAAAGCGCGGCGACCTCTACTACACGAAGGAAATGCTGCTGGCCGTCGGCGACCGGTACGAATCGCAGATCGCCGCCGATCGGACGGCAGACGCGCGATACCGGTAGGTTGCTTTCACAAAGAGACGCAGAGACGCAGAGACGCAGAGAAAACAGATGTCGCCCGCCGCCAATCATCGACCGAGCCGAGGTTTCGCAGGAATCCTCGACGCCTCTGCGTCTCCTGTGAAAACGCCCTTCACGGCATGACCTTCCACACCGCCATCTTCTACGCGTTCGCCGCGATCCTGATCTTCGCGGCGCTGCGGGTCGTCACGACGCGCAACCCGGTGCACGCCGCGCTGTGGCTGGTGCTGTGCTTCTTCACGGCGGCCGGCGTGTGGCTGCTGCTGCACGCCGAGTTCCTCGCGATCGCGCTGGTCCTGGTCTACGTCGGTGCGGTGATGGTGCTGTTCCTGTTCGTCGTCATGATGCTCGACGTCAACTTCGACAGTCTGCGCAAGAATTTCCGCAGCTACATCCCGGTTGCCGCGACCGTCGGCGTGCTGGTGCTGCTGGAGATGGCGCTGGTCGTCGTCGGCAGCCGCGTCGGTGGCGGGGGGGCGCCGCCGGTGCCGGAGGGCAGCAACACCAAGGCCCTGGGCCGCCTCATCTACGTCGACTACGTCTACCCGTTCGAGATCGCCGCAGTCTTGCTGCTGGTGGCGATCATCGCCGCCATCGCGCTGACGCACCGCAAGCGCCGCGAGTCGAAGTACCAGGATCCGGGGCTGCAGGTGAAGGTGCGCCGGCAGGACCGCGTCCGGCTTCTCGACCTGCCGACCGAGAAGAGGGACTGAACGTGGCACTGCTGACCGCGCCGACGCTGGCGCACTATCTCGTGCTGGCCGCGATCCTGTTCGCGATCAGCATGGCCGGCATCTTCCTCAACCGGAAGAACGTCATCGTCATCCTGATGGCGATCGAACTGATGCTGCTCGCCGTCAACCTCAACTTCATCGCGTTCTCCCACTACCTCGGCGACATGGGCGGGCAGGTGTTCGTCTTCTTCATCCTCACCGTCGCCGCCGCCGAATCGGCGATCGGCCTCGCGATCCTGGTGCTGCTCTTCCGCAACGCCGGCACGATCGACGTCGACGACCTCGACCAGCTGCAGGGCTGAGATGGAACGACCCCCACGCTCACTTCGTTCGCTGCCCCCCGGGCCGCGCGGGAGGCCCGGCGGACGGCCCCCCCCCCCCCCCCCCCCCCCCCCCCGGCCCCCGCCCCCCCCCCCCCCCAGCGGGCCCGGCGGGGGGGGGGGCGCCCCCGCTCGCGGCTCGCGGCCCCCGGCCGCCGCCGGCCGGCCCGCGGCCCCCGCCCCCGGCGGACGGGAGGCCCCCCGCTCGGGCTCGCGGCCCCCAGGGGCCCCCCCCTGGGGGCCCGGCGACGGACAGACGCGATGACGATGCAGCAGCTCTATCTGCTCGTGCCGACGGTGCCGCTCGTGGCGTCGATCGTGGTCGGGCTCTGGGGACGCCACCTTCCGCGCGCGGCGGCGCACTGGATCACGACCCTCGCCGTCGCGGTGTCGTTCGTCGCGTCGGCCGTCATCTACCGGGACGTGATGGCCGGCAACACGTTCAACGGGGACGTCTACACGTGGGCGGTGACCGGCGGGGTGAAGATGGCGATCGGGTTCCTGATCGACCCGCTGACCGCGATCATGCTGATCGTCGTCACCTTCGTGTCGCTGATGGTCCATGTGTACACGATCGGCTACATGGCCGACGACGACGGCTACGCCCGGTTCTTCTCGTACATCTGCCTGTTCACGTTCTCGATGCTCATGCTCGTCATGAGCAACAACTTCCTGCAGCTGTTCTTCGGCTGGGAGGCGGTCGGGCTCGTGTCCTACCTGCTGATCGGCTTCTGGTTCCGCCGGCCGACCGCGATCTACGCGAACCTTAAGGCGTTCCTCGCCAACCGCGTCGGCGACTTCGGCTTCATCCTCGGCATCGGCCTGGTGCTCGCCTGGGCCGGCTCGCTCGACTACGCGGAGGTCTTCGCGAAGGCCCCGTCGCTCGCGGGCGCGACCATCGACCTGTGGGGCTCGGCCGAGTGGTCGCTGCTGACGGTCACGTGCATCTGCCTGTTCGTCGGCGCGATGGGCAAGAGCGCCCAGGTGCCGCTGCACGTGTGGCTGCCGGACTCGATGGAGGGCCCGACCCCGATCTCCGCGCTGATCCACGCGGCCACGATGGTGACCGCCGGCATCTTCATGGTCGCCCGCATGAGCCCGCTGTTCGAGCTCTCCGACACCGCGCTGTCGGTCGTCACGGTGATCGGCGCCACCGGCGCGCTGTTCCTCGGCATCCTCGGCATCGTTCAGAACGACATCAAGCGCGTGGTCGCGTACTCGACGCTGTCGCAGCTGGGCTACATGACGGTCGCGCTCGGCGTGTCCGCGTACCCGGCGGCGATCTTCCACCTGATGACGCACGCGTTCTTCAAGGCGCTGCTGTTCCTGGGCGCCGGCTCGGTGATCATCGCGATGCACCACGAGCAGGACCTGCGCCGGATGGGCGGCCTGCGCAGGTACATGCCGGTGACCTACTGGACGATGCTGATCGGGTCGCTCGCGCTGTGCGGCGTTCCTCCGTTCGCCGGATTCTTCTCGAAGGACGCGATCATCGAGGCGGCGCACCTCGCCGGTATCGCGGGCCACACCTACGCGTACTGGGCGGTGACGGCGGGCGTGTTCGTCACCGCCTTCTACACGTTCCGCATGATGTTCCTGGCGTTCCACGGCGCGCCGCGCTTCGAGGCGGGCGGGCACGCCGGGCACGGGCACGACGACCATCACGCGGGGCCGCCGCGGGAGAGCCCGTGGGTCGTGACGGCGCCGCTGGTCCTGCTCGCCATTCCGTCGGTCTACACCGGGTGGACCTACATCGAACCGATGCTGCTCGGCGACTTCTTCGGCAACTCCATCGTGGTAAGGCCCGAGCACCGCGCGCTGTGGGAGTTCAAGAACGAGTGGCATGGCGTCGGCGCCTTCGTCCAGCACGGCGTGCTTTCGCTGCCGTTCTGGCTCGCGATCGGCGGAATCGCCGCCGCCTGGTACCTGTACATCGCGAAGCCCGAACTGCCGGCGCGGATTGCCGCACGGCTGTCCGGCCTCCAGACGGTGCTGGTCAACAACTACTATTTCGACGCGTTCAACGCGTGGTTCTTCGCGGGCGGGGCGCGCCGGATCGGCGGGCTGTTCGCCCACGTCGGCGACGGCAAGGTGATCGAGGGCATCGTCAACGGCTCCGCGCGGCTCGTCGGCTGGACGGCGGCGCTGCTGCGCCAGCTGCAGTCCGGTTACGTCTACCAGTACGCGTTCACGATGATCATCGGCCTGTTCGCGCTGCTGACGTGGTGGGTGATCCGCTGATGGCCCCGACGATGACCCCCTACCTGTCGCTCGCGATCTGGGTCCCGATCCTCGCGGGCGTGGCCGTGCTCGTGCTCGGCCGGGACGCGGACGCGGCGAAGGCCCGGTGGACCGCGCTGGCCGGTGCGCTCGCGGGCTTCCTGGTCACGATCCCGCTGTACACGCACTTCGACGCGACGACGTCGGCGATGCAGTTCGGCGAGCGCCGCGAGTGGATCCCGTACTTCGACATCCACTACCACCTGGGTGTGGACGGCATCTCGGTGCTGTTCGTGCTGCTCAACAGCTTCACGACGCTGCTCGTCGTCTGGGCCGGGTGGGAGTGCATCAAGGTGCGCGTCGCGCAGTACATGGCCGCGTTCCTGATCATGTCCGGCCTCATCAACGGCGCGTTCGCCGCGCTCGACGCGATCCTGTTCTACGTGTTCTTCGAGGCGATGCTGATCCCGATGTACCTGATCATCGGCATCTGGGGCGGCGAGCGGCGCGTCTACGCGGCGATCAAGTTCTTCCTGTACACGCTGCTGGGCTCACTGCTGATGCTGGTGGCGTTCATCTACCTGTACCAGAAGTCCGGCAGCTTCGCACTGCAGGACTGGTTCGTGCTGCCGCTCGCGCTCGACACGCAGGTGCTGCTGTTCGCGGCCTTCTTCGCGGCGTTCGCGGTCAAGGTGCCGATGTGGCCGGTGCACACGTGGCTGCCCGACGCCCACCCCGAGGCGCCGACCGGCGGCTCGGTCGTGCTGGCCGCGATCACGCTCAAGATCGGCGCGTACGGTTTCGTGCGGTTCATCCTGCCGATCCTGCCCGACGCGAGCCACGCGCTCGCGGGCTTCGTGATCGCGCTGTCGCTGATCGCGGTCGTCTACATCGGCTTCGTCGCGCTCGTGCAGACGGACATGAAGCGGCTGATCGCGTACTCGTCGATCTCGCACATGGGATTCGTGACGCTCGGCTTCTTCCTGTTCAGCGCGCAGGGCGCGGAGGGCGCGCTGGCGCAGATGATCTCGCACGGATTCGTCTCGGCGGCGATGTTCCTGTGCGTCGGCGTGCTGTACGACCGCATGCACACGCACCTGATCGCCGACTTCGGCGGCGTTGCCAACACGATGCCGAAGTTCGCCGCGTTCGTCATGCTGTTCTCGATGGCCAATGCGGGTCTGCCGGCGACTTCGGGCTTCGTCGGCGAGTTCCTGGTCATCCTCGCGGCGGTCAAGTTCAACTTCTGGATCGCGTTCCTGGCCGCGACGTCGCTGGTGCTGGGCGCGGCCTACACGCTGTGGATGTACAAGCGGGTCATCTACGGCGACGTCGCCAACGCGAACGTCGCGGCGCTGACCGACCTCAATCGCCGCGAGTTCTGGCTGCTCGCCACGCTCGCCGCGGCCGTGCTGATCATGGGTGTCTGGCCCCGGCCATTCATCGACGTGATGCACGTGTCCGTCACGGACCTGCTCGCCCACGTCGCGAAGAGCAAGCTCTGATGCGGCGGACCCCATGAACCTCTCTTTCCTGCCCGTCCTCCCCGAGATCGTCGTCCTCGTCGGCGCCTCGGTCATCCTTCTGGTCGACCTGTTCCTGACCGATGCGCGCCGGCACGTCGGCTACTGGCTCGCGCAGTTCACGCTGCTCGTCGCCGCGGCCGTCACCGTGCGCACGATGGACATCGACGTCGTGCGGGCGATGCACGGCCTCGTCGTCGACGACCTGGTGTCGGACCTGCTGCGCCTGTTCAGCTTCGTCGCGGTCTCACTGGTGCTCGTCTATTCGCGCAGCTACCTCGCGCAGCGGGGGCTGTTCCGCGGCGAGACGTTCGTGCTGATTCTGTTCGCGCTGCTCGGCATGCAGGTGCTGATCACCGCCAACCACTTCCTGACGCTGTACCTCGGCCTCGAGCTCATGTCGCTGTGCCTCTACGCGCTGGTGGCGATGCAGCGCGACGAGGTGGCGCCCGCCGAGGCGGCGATGAAGTACTTCGTGCTGGGTGCGCTGGCGTCGGGCTTCCTGCTCTACGGGATGTCGATGATCTACGGCGCCACCGGGACGCTCGCGATCGACAAGGTCGCGCTCGCCGTGCTTGCGGACACCGAGAACCGGGTGCTGCTGGTCTTCGGACTCGTGTTCGTCGTGTCGGCGGTCGCTTTCAAGCTGGGCGCGGTTCCGTACCACATGTGGGTGCCGGACGTGTACCACGGCGCCCCGACCGCGATCACGCTGCTGATCGGCACCGCGCCGGAGTTCGCGGCGTTCGCGATGATCCTGCGGCTGCTGGGCGGCGCCCTGGCCGGCGCCGAGGCGAGTTGGACCGGCATGCTGGTCGTTCTGTCGGTGCTGTCGGTGACGCTCGGTCACGTCGTCGCGATCGCGCAGACGAACCTGAAGCGGATGCTCGCGTACTCGACGATCGCCAACATGGGCTACGTGCTGATGGGCTTCGTCGCCGCCGACGTCACCGGGTATTCGGCGGCCATGTTCTACATGGTCGCGTACGTGCTGACGAGCCTCGTCTCTTTCGGCGTGATCCTGCTGCTGTCGCGCGAGCGCTTCGAGTCCGACCGGCTGGAGGACCTCCGGGGCCTGAATGCGCGATCGCCATGGTGGGCGTTCGTGATGCTGCTGGCGATGTTCTCGCTGGCCGGCATGCCCCCCACGATCGGCTTCTACGCCAAGCTGCTCGTCCTGCAGTCCGCGGTCAGCGCCGGCTACACCTGGCTGGCGGTGGTGGGCGTCCTCGCGGCGCTGGTCGGCGCGTTCTACTACCTGCGGGTCGTCAAGATCATGTACTTCGACGCGCCGGTCGACCGATCGCCGATCGAGGCGCGCGGCGACACGCGCGTGCTGCTGTCCGCCAACGGGCTCGCGCTGCTGCTGTTCGGCATCCTGCCCCAGCCGCTGATGGGCCTCTGCGCCGTCGCGCTCTTCCAGGCCCAGTTCTACTGATCGCGCCGGCCGCCCGCAGCGCCGCCGCCGCCGGGCGTGCTACCATGGCCGACTTCTGCGGTTGACCGTCCATGCGCGTCGGATTCTTCGTCACCTGCCTCGTCGACCTGATGCGGCCGTCCGTCGGTTTCGCGGCGCTCAAGCTGCTGGAGGCCGGCGGCGCCGACGTCTACGTGCCGTCCGGGCAGACCTGCTGCGGCCAGCCCGCATACAACTCCGGCGACCGTGCCGACACCATCGCGCTCGCACGCAAGCTGGTCGAGGAATTCGAGGGCTGCGACTACCTGGTCGCGCCCTCCGGGTCGTGCAGCGGAATGATCCGGACCCACTACCCGGAGCTCTTCGCGGACGACCCGGCAATGCTCGCGCGCGTGCAGGCGCTCTGCGCGCGCACGCACGAGTTGACCGACTTCCTCGTCAACGTGCTGCACGTCACCCGGGTTCCGGGGCAGTTCCGCGGGCGCATCACCTACCACGACAGTTGCGCGGGCTTGCGCGAGATGGGCGTCAAGGCGCAGCCGCGCGCGCTGCTGGCGACGATGCCGGGCGTCGAACTCGCCGAGATGGCCGAGTGCGAGATGTGCTGCGGCTTCGGCGGTACGTTCTCGATCAAGTTCGGCGACATCTCGGCGCGGCTCGCCGACAACAAGTGCCAGCACGTGCAGAACGCCGGCGTCGACGCCGTGGTGCTGGGTGACCTGGGCTGCATGCTGAACATCGAGGGCCGGCTGCGGCGGCGCGGCGACGCGAAGACGCAGGTGCTGCACATCGCCGAGGTGCTGGCCGGCGAGGACAAGTCCTGACAAGGAGGCGCCGAGTCGCCGAGCGATGCAGGCTGGCTCTGCGTTTCGGCGCGTCCTTGCGGGATTGAAACGGGGACCGGAGCGAACGATGCAAGTCGCGTCGATGCACTTCAAGGAACGCGCGAGCGAGCGCCTCAACGACGAGGTGCTGCGGGCGAACCTCGGCAAGATCAAGGGCAAGTTCGTCGCCAACCGGAAGCGGTCGCTCTCCGAGCTCGACGACTTCGAGGCGACGCGCGACGCCGGCCGTGCGATCCGCCAGCGGGCGCTCGACGATCTCGACGTCTGGCTCGAGTCGTTCGAGGCGAGCGCGACGGCCCGCGGCGCGAAGGTGCTGTTCGCGCAGACACCGGCCGAGATCAACAAGCTCGTGCTCGACATCGCGGCGCGGCACGGCGTGCGCAAGATCATCAAGTCGAAGTCGATGGTGTCGGAGGAGTCCGCGCTCGACCACGCGATCGAGGGTGCCGGGCTGACCGTCGTCGAGACCGACCTCGGCGAGTACATCCTGCAGATCAACGACTACGAGCCGCCGTCGCACATCATCGGCCCCGCGCTGCACAAGACCAAGGAGGAGGTGGCCGAACTCTTCCACCGGAAGCACGGCACACCGAAGAAGGACGTGATCGAGGACCTGTGCCTCGAGGCGCGCGGCGTCCTGCGCGAGCACTACCTGACCGCTGACATGGGCATTTCCGGCGGCAATTTCTTCGTCGCCGAAACGGGATCGGTCGTGCTCGTGACGAACGAAGGCAATGCGACGCTGACGACGACGCTGCCGAAGGTGCACGTCGCGATCTCCGGCATCGAGAAGATCGTGCCCACGCTGGAGGACGTCGCGACGCTGATGCGCCTGCTGCCGCGCTCGGCCACCGGGCAGTCGATCTCGAACTATGTCGACATCCTCACCGGGCCCAGGGGCGCCGGCGAGTTCCACGGCGTCGACCACATGTACTTCATCGTCGTCGACAGCGGGCGCTCGGAGGTGCTGGGCAGCGAGGTGCGCGAGGCGCTGCGCTGCATCCGCTGCGGCGCGTGCATGAACCATTGCCCCGTCTACCAGAACATCGGCGGGCACTCCTACGGTTGGGTGTACCCCGGCCCGATCGGGTCGATCCTCACCCCGATGTACGTCGGCCTCGAAAACGCGCTCGACCTGCCGCAGGCGTCGACGATGTGCAACCAGTGCGGCGTCGTGTGCCCGGTCCGGATTCCGCTGCCGGACCTGCAGCGCAAGCTGCGCGAGCGCGAGTTCGCCGAGGACCTGCGGCCGTGGTACGAGCGTGCGGCGGTGCGGCTGTGGGCGTGGGCGGCCTGCCGCCCCGCGCTCTACGCACTCGGCACGCGGATCGGCGTGCGCGTGCTGCGCACGCTGGCCGGGCCCGACGGCATGATCCACCGGCTGCCGTTGTTCGGGGCCGGCTGGACCACGGGCCGGGACATGCCGGCGCCGGCGGGCCGCACGTTCCGCGAGCTGTACGCGAAGCGTGGAGGCACCAGCCGATGAACTCGCCGCGCGATGGCGCCGTCTCGGTGCCGCGCCTGTCGCGCCGCGCCGAGTCGCTCGGCACCGAGAACGCGTTCGTCGTGCTCGCCGAGGTGAACGCGCTGGTGCGCGCGGGCCGCGACATCGTGTCGTTCTGCATCGGGCAGCCCGACTTCCCGACGCCGGAGCACGTGCAGGAGGCCGCCATCGCGGCGATCCGCGCGGGCAAGCACGGCTACACGCCGAGCGCCGGCATCGACGAACTGCGCGCCGCGGCGGCGCACGACCTCGCCACGCGCCGCGGGCTGCCGATCACGCCGGACGACGTGGTCGTGGGCGCCGGGGCCAAGCCGTTCATCGCATACACGATCGCGTCGGTGACCGACTACGGCGCCGGCGACGAGGTGATCTACCCGGTGCCGGGCTTCCCGATCTACGAGTCGCAGATCGCCGCCAACGGCGCGGTGCCGGTGCCGATCTTCCTGCGCGAGTCGCGCGGCTTCGCGTTCGATCCGGCCGAGCTCGAGGCGAAGATCACCGCCAAGACGCGCCTGCTCATCCTCAACGCCCCGCAGAACCCCACGGGCGGCGTCCTCGACCGCGAGAACCTCGACGCGATCGCGGCGATCCTCGCCCGGCACCCGCAGGTGTGGGTGTTCGCCGACGAGATCTACTCGCGGCTGGTCTACGATGGCCGCTTCGAATCGCTGGCCACCCGCCCCGGCATGCTGGAGCGCACGATCATCAGCGACGGCGCGTCGAAGACGTGGGCGATGACCGGCTGGCGCATCGGCTACGTCGCCAGCCGCGCGCTGGCGCCGGTGTTCACGCGCTGGATCACCAACACCGAGTCCTGCGCGTCGCAGATCTCGCAGTGGGCGGCGGTCGCCGCCATCACCGGGCCGCAGGACGCGGCCGACCGCATGCGCGAGCGCTTCCGCGAGCGCCGCGACCTCATCGTGCGGCTGCTGAACGACATTCCCGGCATCACGTGCGCGTCGCCGGGCGGTGCGTTCTACGCGTGGCCGAACGTGACCGAGGCCTGCCGGCTCACGAGCTGCGCCGACTCGGAGGCGTTCCGCAAGCGCCTGCTGCACGAGGCGGGCATCGCGGTGCTCGCCGACATCCACTTCGGGCGGCGCGTTCCAGGCGACGGCCAGCACATTCGTTTCTCGTACGCGGCGTCGAACGAGGCGATCGAGCAGGGCGTGGGGCGGCTCGCCGAGTTCGTGCGCAAGGGAGGCCGGCCATGATCGCCGCCGGGCCGCCCCAAGGCGATCATTACGCCCCCTGTGGGGGCAGCGCAGCGGCGGCAGCCGCAAGCGTGGGGGCCCTGATCGCCGCCGGGCCGCCCCAAGGCGATCATTACGCCCCCTGTGGGGGCAGCGCAGCGGCGGCAGCCGCAAGCGTGGGGGCCCTCCCATGACCACATCGATCGACGACAACAAGGCGTCGCGCGACGCGGTGCTCGCGCGCGTGCGCAAGGCGCTCGGGCGCACCGGGTCCGCCGAGCAGGCGCGCGCCGCGGCCGGCGCGTACATCGCCGCGAAGGCGCAGGGCCCGCGACCGGCGATGCCGTCCGACATCGTCACCCGCTTCCTCCAGCGCGCGACCGACATGGCGAGCACCGTCGAGCGGGTGGGCTCGCTGGCCGAAGTCCCCGGCGCCGTCGCGCGCTATCTCGACGCGCTGGTGCTGCCGCCGGCGCTCGCGGCGCAGAAGTCGCACGAGGGCGTGTGCTGGCCGGAGCTCGCGCAACTCGACTGGGCCGGTGCGGGGCTCGCACTCGAGGCGCGCCCGACGGTCGGCCACGATCGCTTAGGCGTCACCGGGTGCTACTGCGCGATCGCGGAGACGGGCACGCTCGTGTTCCTCTCCGGCGCCGACACACCCACGGCGACGACGCTGCTGCCCGACACGCACGTCGCCGTCGTTCGCGCCGACCGCGTGGTGTCCGGCATGGAGGAGGCGTTCGCGCTGATCCGGCAGGAGCGCGGCGCGCTGCCGCGCGCGGTCAACATGATCTCCGGCCCGTCGCGCACCGGCGACATCGAGCAGACGATCGTGCTCGGCGCGCACGGGCCGTATCGCGTACACATCCTGCTGGTCGGCTGAGATCGGCGCCGGCGGCTGGCCGGTCCGCGTCAACTTGCCGGACGGCCCGTGGCGCGCAGCATCCCGGCGTAGATGCCCGGCGTGGACTCCGGAATCGCCACGGCGCCGACGGCCTTCGCGTAGAACGCCGCCGGCCCGACCCCGCCGATCACCGCGTACGCGTACCCCTGCGCACGCTGCGCGTGCAGCGCCGACAGCAGCAACGCGCGGCCGATGCCGCGCCCGCGCTCGGCTGCGGCCACGCCTTCCGGGCCGAAGAAGTTGCGGCAGGTGACGTCGTGGCACGCAAACCCGGCGAGCCGGTCGCCGCGCAGCGCGACGAAGCAGGTCACCGGCGGCCGGGCGAAGGCCGCTTCGACCTCGGCGGCCGCGGCCGGGAAGTGCAATCGCACCCAGTCCACGACGACCGGCTTTTCGGGCATCAGCGCACGGCGGATGGCCACGCCGTCCACCGCGCAGGCAGCCAGCGCGTCCGCGAGGTCCGGCAGCGCGTACAACCGGACCAGCATGTCGTGCATTCGGCGCAGGCTCCGCAGGAACTCCGCGCGTCAGCGCGGGCCCCCATCGTCGGCGGCGACGTCGACGCAGCCGTAGCCGCGTCCGTCGGCGCGCATGTGGCCGATCCCCGAGTGCGGCAGTCGTGGCGCCGCGAGCCCGTGGCGTCCGGCCGTGCCGTTCGCGAAGGCGCGCTTGCGGCGGATCGTCGCCTCCCCGGGTTCGTTGCCGAGCCTGAAGGTGACCGCAGGCCCCCGTAATGGCAGGGCCGCGACGGCGTCGTCCGCCAGCGCCATCACCGCGAGGTCGCCGCGCGTCACCCGGTGCCAGCCGGGCGCCTGCGGCTTCGCGGCCGGCGCGACCCCGTGCGCGTGCGGCGGCCACGTCGCGATCGCAGCGATCGCCAGCGGTCCGGCCCGCAGCTCCCTCCAGGTTCTCATGGCGCCCCTCGCGAGCGCGCGGTACGCGCGCGGCCCGCGCATGTTACGCCGCGCGGGCGGCCACCGGAAGCGCAGCGGCTAGCGGCCGGGCGCGACGCCGTTGACCCGCGCGATTCCCGCACGCGGGACGAGCGCCAGCGCGCACGTCGTGTAGTCGGGGGCGTCGGGCGCGACGGCGACATCGGTCGCCAGATCGCCGTCCACGAGGTCGAGCCGCCGGAACCGCACGACGCTGCTGCGGCGCGCGGCGAGCACGACCAGCTGCGTGGCGAAATCGACCTGCGGTACGGCACCCTTGACCTGGCAGAGCGCCCACACCTGTCGCAGCGCCTGCGGCGTGGCGAGCGACGACACGAGCGGCGGCGGCACGCCGGGCGGCACGCGGCCGGCCCAGGTCTTGAGCGGCTTGACCCGCGTCGTCTCCGCGAGCGCCGGCACGGGCGCGAGCAGCGCGAGTCCGGCGACCGCGACGAGCGCGAGCAGCGGGCGGCGCCGCGCCGGGAAGCGGCATGGTTGCATCGGGGTTCGCACGCTACGGCGTCCGGCTGGACTCGAGCGGCGCGGTCAACGCCTCTGGCGTCGCCCCGGGGACCCGCGGAAGGCGGTCGCGGCGCTGCTGCAGCTCGAGCGCGGCGTGCGCGTCGCGCGGGTTCGTGGCCCGGCGCCTCATGCCGGCCCGACCGGTTCCCAGCGTCCGCTGCGCTCGGAGCGGAACAGCGCGTCGATCGCGCGCATGTTCGCGATCGCGTCGTCGATGCCGAACGGCAACGCGATCTCGCCGCGGACGGCCCGCGAGAACGCCTCGCCCTGCAGCATGTACTGGTCGGACGGTGGCAGCGTCTCGGTGACCACACCCGTCCCCTCGAGCGACGAGCCGTCGTCGAGCAGCAGGCGCGTCGCGGCGCCCTGCGGCGCGTTCACCGGGATGGGGATCTCGATGCGTCCCTTGCTGCCGCAGAGCTGGATGCGCTGGTGTGGCGCGACCTGGGTGGCGACGGTGAAGTCGAGGCGCCGCCCGTCGCCGAAGTCGACCAGACCGCTGGTCAGCCGGTCGGTGCGGAACGCCGGGTCCCGGTCGACGTGCGCGATGCCGCGCGTCGGCTCGGCGCCGAAGAACCAGCGGCCCGCGACGATCGCGTAGCAGCCGATGTCGTAGAGCCCGCCGCCGCCGATGTCGGCGCGGTTGCGGACGTTGGCCGGATCGAGGTTGTTGTAGCCGAAGAACATCTGCACGACGCGCAGCGTGCCGATGCGGCCGTCGCGCACGAGGTCGCGCGCGCGCAGCCACTGCGGGTGGAAGCGCACCATGAACGCCTCGGCGATGCGCACGTTGCCCGCTGCGGCGCGCAGCTGCTCCGCCTCCGCGGCGTCGAGCGCGATCGGCTTCTCGCACAGCACGTGCTTGCCGGCGGCGGCCGCCTGCAGCGTCAGCGGCACGTGCAGGTGGTTCGGCAGCGGATTGTAGACGGCCTCGATCTCGGGATCGGCGAGCAGCGCCTCGTACGAGCCGTAGGCGCGTGGAATGCCGAGTGCCGTGGCGGCGGCGCGCGCACGCGACTCGTCCCGCGACGCGATCGCGCGGATCTCGACGAGCGGACTCTTCCGCATGCCGGGCAGGACGCGCTCGCGGCCGATCTTCGCCGTGGAGAGCACGCCCCAGACGACCGGCTTCATCGCCGCCCTTTCGAGCGGCGGGCCGTCGTACGCACCGCGCCGCGGATCGCCGCGGCCGCTACGCGCGCCGGCGGTGCGGGCGGTAGCGCTCGGCGCACGCGATGATCTGCTCGTTCGTCGCGAACTCCAGGCACACGCGCGGGTCGAGGGAGGACGGCCGCGTGTAGTCGGCGACAGGCGGCGCGTCGTTGACGCTGTGGACGGCGGGCGGCGTCTTCGCCACCACTGGCGGAGGCGTTACCGGCGCCATCGTGCCCTGCACCCCCTGTGCGAGGAGGGCCGCGCCCCACGTGGCGGCGGCGAATGCCGGAACGGCCAGCGCGATTCGTCTCATGCGTCACCTCCATGCCGAATGGATACCTTCGCGGACGCGGAACGCGAGCCCGTCGCCGCGGCGACCCGCAAGCGTCCCCGGCCGCGGCAGGGCGGAGACCACAACAGGCCTCCCGCGGGCGGGCTAGTCGCCGAGTTCCTCGATGATCGCCTGCACCTTGCCCCGGTCGGCGAGGAACGCGTCGATGCACGACGGATCGAAGTGCCTGCCGCGCTGGCCCTTCAGGAACTCGATGCCTTCGTCCATCTCCCACGCGTGCTTGTAGGGCCGTTCGCTGACCAACGCGTCGAACACGTCGGCGACCGCCACCACGCGCGCGACCAGCGGGATGTCCTCGCCGTGCAGGCCATTCGGGTAACCGGAGCCGTCGTACTTCTCGTGGTGGCCGAGCGCGATGATCGCGCCCATCGACAGGTACTTCGACGGGCTGCCCTTCAGGATGTCGTAGCCGATGCGCGGATGGGTCTTCATCAGCTCGATTTCCTCGCGCGACAGCGGACCTTCCTTGAGCAGCACCGAATCCGGAATGCCGATCTTGCCGATGTCGTGCATCGGCGCGGCGACTTCCAGCACGTGCACGGTCTCGGCCCCCAGGCCCAGATGCGCGCCGATCAGCGCCGAGTACTTGGCCATGCGCATCAGGTGGTTGCCGGTAGTCCGGTCCCGGAATTCGCCCGCCTTGGCGAGTTTCGCCAGGGTCTCGAGCTCGCGCTCGTGGATCTCGGAGACCGACTTGTCGACCTGGTACTGGAGCACGCGCGCCTGGTCGGAGAGCACGATCTTGTGCCGGCGCAGCTCGAGCAGGTTGGCGCAGCGCGCCCGCGTCTCGTGCTCGTCGAGCGGCTTGATCAGGAAGTCGGTGGCGCCGGCCTCGAGCGCGTCGTAGCGGATCTTGCGGTCGTCGACGACGGTGATCACGACGATCGGCACGTCGACGCAATGGGGGAGGGCGCGGATCTGCTTGACGAGCTCGATGCCGTCGAACTCGGGCAGCTTGTAGTCGGTGAGGACGATGTCGACGCGGTTGTTCCGGGCGAACTCGAGCGCGCGCGACGGGGTGTCGAACAGCTCGAGGTTCAGCTTGCCGTCGATCTGCCGGACGATCTCGGCCAGCAGCAGCCGGCTCGAGAACAGGTCGTCGACGATGAGGACCGTGTTGCGCTGGGCGCGGGCGAACGCGAGCTCCGACACGACGCCGGAGCCCGGCAGCGCCGGACGAGGCTGTGCGCTCATGGTCTTTCCTCCCACTTTCTTCATGGCGTACGACTCAACCCATTCAGCAAGAAAGATGCCACGCCACGTCGTCGTGTCCGGGCCTGCCCTAGGGCGGCGCGAGTGCCGAGAAAGTCAGGTGCCGGAGTTGTAGTGTACCAGTTGTCCGACGATCACGCGCGGACGACGACAAAAAGCCGGCCCCGGTTGCCCGGGAGGCCGGCTCGGAAATCGGCGAACGGATGATTGGTCGGGGCGAGAAGATTCGAACTTCCGACCCCCTGCACCCCATGCAGGTGCGCTACCAGGCTGCGCTACGCCCCGACCGAACCGCGGATTATACCGGCAGCGGCGCATTACGAGGGGCGCAACAGGTGGCGTATTTCCTCGAGTTCCTGCCGGATTTCGGCGGGCTCGAGCGTGTTCTCGGGCGCGACGGCGACCACGGTCGCGGTGCTCGTCGTCGCGCGCGCGGCGGCGCGCGGTTCCGCGGCCTCGCTCTCCAGCCGGTGGCGCGCGCCGTTGATCGTGAACCCCTGCTCGTACAGCAGGTCGCGGATGCGGCGGATCAGCAGGACTTCGTGGTGCTGGTAGTAGCGCCGATTGCCGCGCCGCTTGACGGGCTTCAACTGCGCGAACTCCTGCTCCCAATAGCGCAGCACGTGCGGCTTCACCGCACACAGGTCGCTCACCTCGCCAATCGTGAAGTACCGCTTGGCGGGGATCGGCGGCAGCTCGGAATTAGCTCGGCTGGGATCCGGCATGGTTCGCGGCTTCGACCATGGCCTTCAATTTCTGCGAAGCGTGGAACGTCACCACGCGGCGCGCGGTGATCGGGATCTCCTCGCCGGTCTTCGGGTTGCGGCCGGGTCGCTGCGGCTTTTCGCGCAGCTGGAAGTTGCCGAAGCCCGAGAGCTTCACGGACTCGCCTGCCTCGAGCGCGATGCGCACTTCCTCGAAGAACCGCTCGACCATGTCCTTCGCTTCGCGCTTGTTGAGGCCGAGCTGCTCGAAGAGCAGGTCGGCGAGTTCGGCTTTGGTCAGCGTCATCGATGGTCCTACCGGCGAAGCTCGGCGCCGAACTTTTCCGCCGCGACGGAGAGGAGCAGCGTCTCCGTGGCGTCGATGTCGGCGTCCGTCAAAGTACGGGAAGTATCCTGCATAAGCACCAGAATCGCAAGGCTTTTCCGGCCTTCCGTCAGCCCGGGCCCGCGATAGACGTCGAAGAGCGACACCGCGATCACGTGCGGCGGACTCGCACGCGCGAGCGTGTCGAGCAGCCCCTGCGCGGGCACCGACTCCGCGACGACCAGTGCCAGGTCGCGCCGGACGACCGGCACGCGCGAAACCGGTCGGCCCGCCGGTAGCGCGCCTTCGGTGAATGCGGCAATGTCGGCCTCGAAGACGACCGGCGGGGTCGGCAACTCGAAGTGGCGAACGAGGCGGGGGTGCAACTCGCCCAGCCAGCCGGCGGCCCGGCCGTCGACGAGAATCTCGGCCGCGCGACCCGGGTGCAGCGCGGCGTGCGCGCCGCGGCGCGTCTCGACCCGCCGCGGCGCAGCGAGCGCCTCGAGATCGCCCTTGACGTCGAAGAAGTCGACGTGGCGCGCGGGCTCGCCCCACTGCTCGGGCAATGCGTGGCCCCACGCGAGGCCCCCGAGCCGGACCGGCTGCTCGTAGCCGGCGCCTGCCCGGTGGAACACGCGCGCGAGCTCGAACACGCGCACGCGCGGCGCCCTGCGCTTGACGTTGGTCTTCAAGGTCTCGATCAGGCCCGGCAGCAGCGACGTGCGCATCACGTCGAGCTGCGCCGCGATCGGGTTCAGCACCCGCACGGGTACGGCGGCGGGGTCGAGCGCCGCCTCCACGGAGGAGGAGACGAAGCCGAACGTCACGATCTCCTGCCAGTCGAGCGCCGCCAGCGTGCGCTTGATCGCGTGGCGCGAACGCTGCGCCTCGGGGTCCGGCAGCATGTGCTGGACGTGCGCCGCCGGCTTCGCCGGGATGCGGTCGTAACCGTGGATGCGCGCGACTTCCTCGACGAAGTCCTCCTCGATCGCGAGGTCGAACCGGCGCGGCGGTGGGGCGACGACGGAGTCGTCGCCGTCGCGCGTGAACGGCAGCCCGAGCCGCGTCAGCGCATCGGCGATGGCGGACGCCGCGACCGCGACGCCGAGGATCCGGGCGACGCGGGCGGCGCGCACGCGCACCGGGTCGCGGCGCGGCAGGTCGGCGGGCGCGGTGGCGTCCGTCAGCGGCCCCGCGCGGCCGCCGCAGATGTCGATGACGAGCTGCGTGGCGCGCTCGACGGCCCGCGCGCAGCCGTCGAAGTCCACGCCCCGCTCGAACCGGTAACCGGCGTCGCTGACGAAGCCCAGGCGCCGCATCTTGCCCTGGATCACCGCCGGGCTCCAGAACGCGCCTTCGAGGTAGACGCGCGTCGTGTCGTCGGCGATGCCCGAGTGCTCGCCGCCCATGATGCCGGCGAGCCCGAGCGGCTTGCCCTCGTCGGCGACCAGCAGCAGGTCGGAGACGAGTTCGAGCAACTGGCCGTTGAGCAGCGTGAGCTTCTCGCCGTCGCGGGCGAAGCGGACGACGATGGCGCCGTCGAGCAGCCGGTCGTCGTAGGCGTGCAGCGGCTGCCCCATCTCGATCATCACGTAGTTCGTGATGTCGACGACGGCGGAGATCGACCGGATGCCGGAGCGCTCGAGCCGCTGCTTCATCCACGCCGGCGTGGGCGCCTTCGCGTCGATGCCGTCGATCAGCCGGGCGACGAAGCGGGGGCACGCTTCCGGGGCGTCGACGCGCACCGGGCGCGTACCGGCGAACGCGACCGGAACGGCGGCCGGCGCCGGCAACGCCAGCGGCGCGCCGGTGATCGCCGCGACCTCGCGGGCGATGCCGGCGAGCGCGAGGCAGTCGGCGCGGTTCGGCGTGATCTTCAGCGTGATCAGCGTGTCGTCGAGCGCGAGCGCGTCGCGCAGCGGCGTGCCGGGCGCGAGCGAGGGATCGAGCGCGAGCAGCCCCGAGGCGTCGTCGGCGATGCCCAGCTCCTTCGCCGAGCACAGCATGCCGTGCGACTCGACGCCGCGCATCGTCGCGCGCTCGATGACGAGCCCGCCGGGCAGCGCGGCGCCTTCGCGCGCGCACGGCGCGAGCATGCCGGCAGCGGCATTGGGCGCGCCGCAGACGACCGTGAGCGGCGCTGCCGCGCCGACGTCGACCGTGCACACGCGCAGGCGATCGGCGTTCGGGTGCGGCGCGACCGCGTCGATGCGGCCGACGACGACGCCGGTGAACGGCGGCGCCGCGGGCTTCGCCTCCTCCACCTCGAGGCCCGCCATCGTCAGGCGCTCGCACAGCTCCGCGCTGTCGACCGGCGGGTTGCACATCGTGCGCAGCCAGAGTTCGGAAAATTGCATGGCGGGTTTCCGTTACGCGAACTGCCGGAGGAAGCGCAGGTCGTTTTCGTAGAACAGGCGCAGGTCGTTGACGCCGTAGCGGAGCATCGCGAGCCGGTCGGGCCCCATGCCGAACGCGAAGCCCTGGTACTGCTCGGGATCGATGCCGACCGCACGCAGCACGTTGGGATGGACCTGCCCGGAGCCGGCGATCTCGAGCCAGCCGCCGTCGCCGAACGCCATGTCGATCTCGGCGGAGGGCTCGGTGAACGGGAAGAACGAGGGCCGGAAGCGGACCTTCAGGTCGTCGCGCTCGAAGAAGCGGCGCAGGAACTCGGTGAGCACGCCCTTGAGGTCCGCGAACGACACGTCGCGGTCGATCCACAGCCCTTCGACCTGATGGAACATCGGCGAGTGCGTCGCGTCGCTGTCGACGCGGTAGACACGGCCCGGCGCGATGATCTTGATCGGCGGCGCGTGCGTTTCCATGTAGCGGACCTGGATCGGCGACGTGTGCGTGCGCAGCACCATGCCGCCCTCGACGTAGAACGTGTCCTGCATCGAGCGCGCCGGGTGGTTCTCCGGCGTGTTGAGCGCCGTGAAGTTGTGGAAGTCGTCCTCGATCTCGGGGCCGTCCGCGACCGCGAAGCCCAGCGAGCGGAACAGCGACTCGAAGCGTTCCAGCACGCGCGACAGCGGGTGCAGGGTGCCGGCGCCGCGGCCGCGTCCGGGCAGCGACACGTCCAGCGCGTCGGCGGCGAGCTGCGCGGCGAGCTTCGCGTCCGCGAGCGCCGCGCGCCGCGCCGCCAGCGCGGACTCGAGTTCGCGCTTCGCGTCGTTGATCGCCGCGCCCGCGGCGGGGCGGTCCGTGGCCGAGAGCTGCGCCAGCCCCTTCAGCAGTTCGGTGAGCGCGCCGGCCTTGCCGAGATAGCGCGCCTTCGCGTTCTCGAGCGCGGCGGCGTCGGTGCAGGCGGCGAACTCGGCGCGCGCGCTGGCGAGGATGGTGGCGAGGTCGGTCATGGGCAGGCTTTCACGAAGAGACGCAGAAACGCCGAGAAGGCAACGACGATGGATGGTCGGGAGGATTCCTCTGCGCCTCGGTGTCTCATTGTGAAAACAAAAAAGGGAGGCGGGTCGCGCCTCCCTTTTGTTTCGCGGATTCGCTCAGGCCAGAGAGGCTTTGGCCTGCTCCGCGATTTTCGTAAACGCCGCCTTGTCGTGCACGGCGAGGTCGGCCAGCACCTTGCGGTCGATGTCGATCGACGCTTTGGTCAGGCCGTTGATGAACGCGCTGTACGTCATGCCGAGCTCGCGCACGGCGGCGTTGATGCGGGCGATCCACAGCGCGCGGAACTCGCGCTTCTTCTGCCGGCGGTCGCGGTACTGGTACTGGCCGGCCTTCATGACCGCTTCCTTGGCGATCCGGTACACGTTGTTCCGGCGGCCGCGGAAGCCCTTCGCCTGCGCGAGCACCTTCTTGTGCCGTGCGCGGGCCGTCACACCACGTTTGACTCTGGGCATGGCTCGGGCTCCTTACGCGAACGGCATCATGGCCTTGACCGAATCCAGGTTGGTGCTGTGGATTTCGGCGGAGCCGCGACGCTGACGCTTGGACTTCGTGGTCTTCTTCGTGAGGATGTGGCGATTGAACGCCTGCGAGCGCTTGATCGAACCGCTTCCGCGCACGCGGAAGCGCTTCTTCGCGCCCGACTTGGTCTTCATCTTCGGCATGACGCTTTCCTGCCTTCTATAGTTTGCTGCTTTCGGCGGTGCTCTCCGTCGCTTGCGCGGGAGAGGCTTTGGCGGGCTTGGCCGCACCGTCCTCCGGCTTGGGTTGGGGATGCTTGGCCGCGACAGGCTTCGTCACGACGGTCTTCTTCGGGGCCAGCAGCATCACCATCTGCCGGCCCTCGAGCCTCGGGAACGACTCGACCACGCTGACCGGCTCGAGGTCGTTCCTGATGCGTTCCAGCAGGCGCACCCCGAACTCCTGGTGCGCCATCTCGCGCCCGCGAAAGCGCAGCGTGATCTTGGCCTTGTCGCCTTCCGACAGGAACCGGATGAGGTTCCGCAGCTTGATCTGGTAGTCGCCCTCGTCGGTTCCCGGCCGGAACTTCACTTCCTTGACCTGGATCTGCTTGAGCTTGAGCTTGGCCTCGTGCTGTTTCTTCGCTTCGCGGTACTTGAACTTGCCGAAGTCCATGATCCGGCAAACCGGCGGCTTGGCCATCGGCGCGATCTCGACCAGGTCGAGCTCCGCCGCTTCGGCTTTCGCGCGCGCGTCCGCGATGGAAACAATCCCGAGCTGCTCACCGTCTTCACCAACCAAGCGGATTTCGGGAGCGGTGATTTCCGCGTTGATCCGCTGATGCTTGTCGAGGGCTATTGTCTATTCTCCGATGACGACAAAAAACGGCCATGCCCCGGGGCAGGCGCGCCACGCCTTTTTCCAATGGAATCAGGACGTTACTGGCGCGCCGCCGCCTCCTTCCGGAGGCGCTCCAGCAAGGCGTCCAGGGCATACGCCCCCAGATCCTCGCCGCCGCGGGTACGCACGGCCACCGACTGAGCCTGCTGCTCCTTGTCGCCCACGATGAGCAGATAAGGCAGCTTCTGCAAGCTATGTTCCCGAATTTTATAGGTTATTTTCTCGTTGCGCAAATCGGCCATCGCCCGGAAACCGGCGGCCTTCAGCGCCGCGGCCACCCGTTCCGCGTAGGCCGCCGAGCGGTCGGTGATCGTCAGGACCGCCACCTGCACGGGCGCCAGCCACAGCGGCAGCGCGCCGGCGTGGTGCTCGATCAGGATGCCGATGAAGCGCTCGAGCGAACCGACGATCGCCCGGTGCAGCATGACCGGCACGCGGCGCGAGTTGTCCTCGGCCACGTACTCGGCGCCGAGCCGGCCGGGCAACTGGAAGTCCACCTGCATCGTGCCCACCTGCCACGGACGCCCGATCGAGTCGGACAGGTGGTACTCGATCTTGGGGCCGTAGAACGCGCCTTCGCCCGGCAGCTCGGTCCACTGCGCGCCGCACGCGCGCAGCGCGTCGCGCAGCGCCTCCTCGGCCCGGTCCCACTGCTCGTCGGCGCCGATGCGCGGCGTCGGTCGCAGCGCCAGCTTGACCACGACGTCCGTGAAGCCGAAGTCGCGGTAGACGTCGAGCGCCAGCTTGTGGAACGCCACGCACTCGGGCTGGATCTGCGCGGGCTCGCAGAAGATGTGCCCGTCGTCCTGCGTGAACGCGCGCACGCGCATGATGCCGTGCAGCGCGCCCGACGGCTCGTTGCGGTGGCAGGCGCCGAACTCGCCGTAGCGCAGCGGCAGGTCGCGGTAGCTGCGCAGGTCCGCGTTGAAGATCTGCACGTGACCCGGGCAGTTCATCGGCTTGATCGCGAAGTCGTGCTTCTCCGACTCCGTCGTGAACATGTTGTCCTTGTAGTTCTGCCAGTGGCCCGAGCGCTCCCACAGCGAGCGGTCGAGCACCTGCGGCGTCCGCACCTCGAGGTAGCCGTGGTCGCGGTAGACGCCGCGCATGTACTGCTCGACTTCCTGCCAGATCGACCAGCCTTTCGGGTGCCAGAACACCATGCCCGGCGCCTCGTCCTGCAGGTGGAAGAGGTCGAGCTGCCGCCCGAGCCGCCGGTGGTCGCGGCGCTCCGCTTCCTCGATGCGCGTGATGTAGGCGTCGAGGTCCTCCTTCTTCGCCCACGCGGTGCCGTAGATCCGCTGCAGCATCTCGTTGCGCGAATCGCCGCGCCAGTACGCGCCGGCGAGCTTCATCAGCTTGAACACCTTGAGGCGTCCGGTCGACGGCACGTGCGGGCCGCGGCAGAGGTCGACGAAGCTCCCCTCGCGATAGAGCGAGATCGGTTCGTTCGAGGGAATCGACGCGATGATCTCGGCCTTGTAGTGCTCGCCCATGCCTTCGAAGTACTTGACGGCGTCGTCGCGCGGCATCTCGCTGCGCTCGACCGGCTCATCCTTCCTCGCGAGCTCGGCCATCCGCTGCTCGATCGCGTTCAGGTCCTCGGGCGTGAACGGCCGCTTGTACGCGAAGTCGTAGTAGAAGCCGTCCTCGATCACCGGTCCGATCGTCACCTGCGCGTCGGGGAAGAGCTCCTTCACCGCGTAGGCGAGCAGGTGCGCCGTCGAGTGGCGGATGACCTCCAGCCCCTCGGGATCGCGGTCGGTCACGATCGCCACCGCGGCGTCGCGGTCGACGACGTGCGACGTGTCGACGAGCCGGCCGTCGACGCGGCCGGCCAGCGCCGCCTTGGCGAGGCCGGGGCCGATCGACTGCGCGATGTCGCGCACCGACACCGGGCGTTCGAATTGACGGACGGCGCCGTCAGGCAGCGTGATCGATATCATGTGCGGACTCCGGAAACGAAAAAAGTGCGGACGCAGTGCCGCACTTTTTCATCGGGACGATCGGACAACGGGCGTGCGGTGGCGCTCCCTCGGGGCTAGTGGGTCTCCGGGCACGTCAGCGGTGTCATAACCATGGCTCGTCGAGTTGCGTTTTCCGGTCCCGCGCTGTCGGCTGCCGCAGCGAAGTCGTTGGTAGGCGCGATTGGACTCGAACCAACGACCCCCACCATGTCAAGGTGGTGCTCTAACCAGCTGAGCTACGCGCCTGCGAAGAACGACGAATTATAGCGGAACCGGCGCGGGTCGGCAAAGTGACCGTTGTTTTTGCGGGGGAATCGGCAACGGCGGTGGCGGCGCAGGAGGTCGCGCCACGCCGCGGCGCGACCGCCGCCAAGGCACGGGACGCCGTCCGCCGGCGTCCCGTGCGTACCGCTCACAGGTCGGGCACCGGCACCGTGCCGCCCGGCAGCGCGTAGTCGATGCGCGCGACCAGCATGCGCGCGGTCGCCTGCATGTAGCGCAGCGTCGTCGCGATCTGCGCGAGGGTGGGATTGCCAGCGATCTTCTCGCGCACCTTGCCCGCGTGCCCGTGCAGCGCAACGGCTTCGGCGCGCAAGGCGAGCAGCGCCTGGTTCAGCGTCGTTTGCGAAGGATCGGGGGTGCCGCCGCCGACCGCCGCAAGTGCCAAGTGCGCGTCGATGCGCGCCAGCTCGTCGGCGAGTTGCCTGAACACCGGCAGGTCCTGCGGATCGATGATGCCGGCGACCGCCAGGAAGTCCTGGTCGAGGCCGTCGACCTGGATCCGCAGCGCCTGCAGCACCGGGATACCGGACGGATCGGGCGTGCCGCCCCCTGCCGCCCAAGCGGGCGGGCCGGCGAGCGCCCCCAGCAACCAGGCCAGTGCCAGCAATCTGAATGCGAAGGTCTTTCGGGTGGTCGTGTTCATCGTGGTTCTCCTCTCCTCGGGTTGCGCGGCAGGTCCGTGCCGGCGCGGGTGGGTGGAAACTTCGCGGCGGGTCCGCCGCACGCGCAGCGTTCAGCCGAGCACCGCGATGGAGATCGCGGCCGCCGCTGCGTGCACGCCGGCCGCGCCGCGGTCGGACGCCAGCAGGTCGATGAAGAGCAGGATCGTCGTGGTGATCGTCATCGCGCAGGCGACGAACGCGGTGCGCAGCGGGCGGGACATCGGCAGGTAGTCGCGGTTCATGGTCGGGTTCCTTCCTCTTGGATGTCGGGTGTCGGGATCGACGCGACCATCGTCGTCCCGAAGGGCGTTTCAGGTCGTTGGCGCGGCCCTGAAATCTCGTGAAACGTCGTGCACCCGTCGGGTGGCGCGCCGCGGTCGCCGGCGCTATGCTCGTTGCGTCACTGCCGCCTCGCGCCGCCGCCATGACCGAAGTCGATGCTCCATCGCCCGCGCCGTGCTACCGGTTCGCCCGGTTCGCGCTGCGGCCGGCCGAGCGCGCGCTCGACGCCGACGGCGAACCCGTCAAGCTGGGCGGGCGCGCGTTCGACATGCTGGTGGCGCTGGTCGAGCGGCGCGATCGCGTCGTCGGCAAGCGCGAGCTGATGGACCTCGTGTGGCCGAAGTTGATCGTCGAGGAGAACAACCTGCAGGCGCAGGTGGTGGCGCTGCGCAAGCTGCTGGGGCCGGCGGCCATCGCGACGGTGCCGGGCCGCGGCTACCGGCTGACGCTCGCCGTGGAAGCCGAAGGGGCGCCGCCCGCCGCCGCGGTCTCCTCGGAGAAGCAGGCTTCGGCGAGCGCGCCCGTGAGCGCGCCGCCTCCGATCCGACACAACCTGCCGCGCAGCGTGGAGACGCTGATCGGCCGCGGCCACGAACTGGCGCAAGTGCGGGCGCTGATCGACGCGCATCGGCTGGTCACCGTGACCGGGCCCGGCGGCGTGGGCAAGTCGCGGCTGGTGATCGACGCAGCGTGGGCATCGGTCGACCGGTTCGCCGACGGCGTCTGGCTGGTCGAGCTCGCTTCACTGGCCGACCCGGCGCTCGTGCCGTCGGCCATCACGACCGCGCTCCGCATCGAAGTGGCACCCGCGACGGAACCTTTGACCGCACTGAAACAGCAGCTCGGCGACCGGCGAGCGCTGATCGTGCTGGACAACTGCGAGCACGTGGTCGATGCGGTGGCCAACGTGCTGGAGGCGGTGCTGTCCGCGGCGCCGAACGCGCACGCGCTCGTGAGCTCGCAGGAGCTGATCGGCATCGGCGGCGAGCACGTGCTGCGCCTGCCTTCGCTCGCCATCCCCGCCGAAGCGAGCCCGACCGCGGAGACGGCGCTGGGCGCCGGGGCGGTCGCGCTGTTCGTCGCGCGGGCACGGGCTGCCGATCCGCGCTTCGTGTTCGACGACCGCGCCGCGCCGGCGGCGGCGGCGATCTGCCGTCGCCTCGACGGCATTCCGCTGGCGCTGGAAATGGCCGCCGCGCGGGTGCCGCTGCTCGGCATCGACGGGCTCGCCGGGCGCCTGGACGAACGCTTCCGCGTGCTCACCGCCGGCAAGCGCACCGCGCTGCCGCGGCAACGGACGCTACAGGCGACGCTCGACTGGAGTTACGGGCTGCTCGCGCCGCGCGAGCAGGCGGTGTTCCGGCGGCTGGGCGTGTTCGCCGGATCGTTCGCGCTGGCGGCCGCCGCGGACGTCGCCGCCGGCGACGAACACGACGAATTCGGCGTCATCGAGTGCCTGGCGGGCCTGTGCGACAAGTCGCTCGTGGTGGTCGATCCAGGCGAAGGCGACGTGCGCTACCGGCTGCTCGAGACCGCCCGCGCCTACGCGCTGGAACGCCTGGCCGACGCCGGCGAGACGGCGGCGGTGACGCGCCGCCACGCGCTGCACTACCGGCGATTCTTCGCGGCCTGCTGCGACGACTGGACGCTGCTGTCCGATTCCGCATTTCGCGCGCGCTACGCGCCGGATCTCGACAGCCTGCGTACCGCCATCGCGTGGTCGTTCGGACCCGACGGCGACAGCGAAGTCGCGATCGCGCTGGTCGGATCCTCCGGACAACTGTGGGCGAGCCTGTCGCTGTACGCGGAGGCCGAGCGGCTGGCACAGCGGGCGCTGGAACTCGTCGTGCCGGCCACGCCGCCGGCGCTGGAGGCCGATCTGTGGTCGGCCGTCGCGCGCATCTACGGACAGCGGAACCAGCAGGCGACCATCCGGGCCGCGCGCAGGGCGGCCGAACTCTACCGCGGTCTCGCGGATTCCCTGCGCCTGGGCTGCGCGTTACACGCACAAGGCGTCGCGCACGCCGCGGAGCGGGACGAAGAGGCGGAGGCCGTGCTGTGCGAAGCGCGCCCGTTGCTCACGCGCACCGGCAGGCCGCGGCTGCGCGCGATGGCGCACAGCGGCATGGCGGTGGCGCACGCCGCCCAAGGCCGGCCGGACGACGCCATGCGGGAGACGCAGGCCATGCTGGAACTGTGGCGCGTCGCCGGGGCGGAAGGCGCGACGCTGCGGACGTTCGGAACACTCGCGGACCAGGTGTGGGCGAAGGGCGAACTCGACCGTGCGATCGGCCTTGCGCGCGATGCGCTCGAACAACACCGACAGTCGCCGTTCTCCGACAGCGTCGCGCGGGCCTATGTGTCCGCCAATCTCTTCGGCATGCTGGTCGAGCGCGGCGACCTCGCGGAAGCGCAGGCGTGGGGCCGGCAGGTGCTGCCCGAGTTGTGCGAACTGAGCATCGCTCACGGCTGGTCCGATCACTACGCGTCGTACCTTGCCCGCACGGGCCGCGGCGAGGCCGCGGTCCGGCTGGTCGGTTGGGCCGACGCGCTGCGACTGGCAAAGGGCCTGCGGCGCCAGCCCAACGAACAGCGCGCGCGCGACGCAGCGCTCGCACTGGCACGCGCAAACGACCCGGCCGCCGATCAGGCGCGGCTGCTCGCGGCGGGCGCCGCGCTGGGCGAAGAGGAGGCGCACCGCCTCGCGCTGCCCTGAGCGCACACCCGCTGGCGAGACATCGGTCGCGTGTGCCGGGACCGGCGTCGCCACGCGACGGCCGGTGCGAACCCGTCCGTCAGCGCCGCAGGAACAGCCAGAGCGCTGCCAGCAGCAGCGGCTGGTGCAGCATGTAGACGGCGAGGCTGTGCCGGCCGAGCCACGCAACGGCCCGCGGCAGCCTTGCCAACGGAGCGATCGCGCGGAACCCGGTGCGCATGAGCCAGTGGCCGGCGGCGACGCCGACCAGCAGCACGCCTGTCCACGGGAAGAGCGGCACGTAGTCCTCGGTGGCGGGCTTCGTCGTCGCGAAGCCGAGCCAGCCCCACGCGCGGCCGTCGAACGCCGGCGCGCTCCACAGGTTGCCGGCAGCGATCATCGCGACGCCGACCGCGAACGCCGCGCGCGGATGGAGCACGAGCGGACGCGCGAGGACGAGCGATGCCGCGATCGCGTGCAGCACGCCGAACCAGATGTAGCGCTGGGGGAACGCGACGAAGCTCGCGGCGCTGACGGCGAGCGCGCACGCCGCGATCAGGCCGACGTGCCGCCAGAATCGCGCGCGGCCGTGGCCGCTGCGCTGCGCCAGCGCGAGGCTCGCGCCGGCGGTGAGGAGAAACGTCGACAGGATCAGCGTGCGCGCGTGCAGCCAGAACGGATCGCGGTAGAAGTCGGACCCCGTCACGCGGAACCACGCGAGGTCGAAGCAGAAGTGGTACGCGACCATCGCGACGATCGCCACGCCGCGCAGCGCGTCGAGCGCGGCGACGCGCGTGGCCGGCGCGGCCTGCGCCACGCCGGCCGGTCGTGCTACCGCAGCGCGCCGCGCCACGTGACCTGCACGCCGCCGCCGGCGCTCGGCGGGCCGAGCGCGGCCAGCGCGCGCCCGACGAGCTCCGGGGCCGACGGCAGCGGCGTCAGCATGGCGTCGACGGCGACGGACGTTGGCGCGAGCGTGACCGCCCCGGCGATCTTGAGGTCACCGCCGGTGTTCGCGATGCGGCCGCCGAGGCGGTCGTCCTGCGGCGCGAGCGCCAGGTCGACGGTCCCCAGGTTCACGACGGCGCCACCCGCGACCACGCGCGCGTCGCGCCAGCGCGCGGCAACCGCGCCGCGCAGCACGTCGGCACGACCCGTGAAGTCGGCCGTCGTCACGGCGACGGTGCCGCCGAGCGCCACCGGCGTCCGCGGCGGCAGGGCGCGCGCGAACGCGCGCGCCGGAACGTCGACGCGAAGCTCGCGCAGCGCGATGCCGGCGCTCGCGAGCGCGATTGTGCCGCTCGGCGACGACGCACCGGCCGGTGGCGCGAACCGGACGGCGACGGCGCCGCGCGCGAGTGCCGTCGCGTCGACGGTCCACACGACCGGCAGCCGCCACGCGCCCCCGGCGTCCGCCAGCGCGCCGCGGCCGTTCCACACGGTGCCCTCGGCGTCGACCACGCGCAGCTTGCCGCCGGTTGCCGCGGCGACGCGGCGATCGACGAGCGTGGCCGGCGCGAACGCCGCGAATGCCGCGACCAGCAGCGCGCAGCCGACGATGCCGAGAGCGGCGGCCCGCATGCGCCGGATCAGCGGGCCAGCGTCAGCTCGGCGCGCACGGTGCCGGGCTCGACGCGGGCGGTCACGACGGCCTCGATCGCCCGCAGACCGTCCCGCGCGTGCAGCGCGTCGAGCCAGCCGACCAGCGCGGGGAAGTCGACGGCGCCGAAGGTCAACCGCACCCGCGCGTCCTTGACGTCGAGCGCGCTCACCGCGCCGCGCAGTCCGCGCTCGGCCAGCAGCCGCTCGACGGCGGCGCGCGGTTCGCCGGAACGGGCCGCGGCGGCGGCGCGGCGCGATGCGACGAGATCGTCGGCCTGAGCGCGCGCCGCGGCCAGCACGGCGCGCTCGCGCGGCAGGTCGCGCTGCATGCGCGCGATGTCGGCCGTCATCGGCTGCCACAGCCACGCCCACCCGGCGGCGAGCGCGACGACGACGACGGCCGCACCGACGAGCGTGCGCTCGCGCGCCGACGCGCGGTCCCACGCGCCGGCGAGCGCGGGCGAGAGCGTGGCGAGGGTGACCGTCGTCACGGGCGGTCCGTCCCCGGCGCCAGCGACGCGCGCACGCGCGTGCCCGCCGCGGTCGTCGCCTGCAGCGACGCGAGTCCGGCGTCCGCGAAGCCGCGGTCGAGCGCGGCCCGAGCGCCTTCGGGGAGCTGGGCGAGTTCCAGCGTCCACGCGCCGGGCGTGTACGTGGCGGACTTGAATGCGCCCGCAGGGAGCGCGGCCAGCACCGGGGCCGCGCGTGCGAGCAGCGGCAGCGCGTCCGCGGGGGCCGCGATGGCGGCGCGGTGCCGTGCATCGGCGAAGCTGCGCGCCAGCGCGGCGGCCGCCGCCGCCGCGTCCGCGTGATCCCCGGCGCCGGCGTCGCGCGCGGTCGCGACGATCGCGCGCGCCACCTGCCACGACTCGTAGCGCAGCCACGCCCACTGCACGGCGGTGGCGCCGACGTGCAGCACGATCGCGGCGGCCGCGAGTGTGGCGGCCCAGCGGAAGCCGCGCGCCGCGCGCGGCGGCGCGCGGATCGGGTTGCGGCGCGAATTCGCCTTGCAGCAGGTCCGGTGCTGCGGCAGCGGCCGACCCGTCGTGGTCCCAACGCCACGCCGCGCCGCGGGCGAACGCCGCGCTGCACTGCGCCGACCACGCGGTCAGTTGCGCGTCGGTGCAGTCGAAGGTCACCTCGACGCGGATCGGCGGCGCGCCGGCGCGGCTCGCGTGGCGCAGCGCGAGGGCGAGCTCTGCAGGCGCGTCCGCGCCGGGGACACCGACCGCGAATGCGTTGCCGTCGGGCTTGCGGACGAAGCCGCCGCCGGCGGCCGACGCATGCCAGCGCCAGGTGCCGGCCGGAGGGATCGGCGCGATCGCGGGCTCCGCGACCACGCGGCCGAACGCCTTGCGCAACGGCGGCAGCAGCGCGCGCTGCACGATGGCCACGTCGACGCCGCCGTCGCGCCGGCGCGGCGACGCGACGAGGTGCTGCTCCTGCGCGGGTCCCGCGAGCTGGTCGTCGAGCGCGAACGCAGCGGCCGCGGCGACGCGGTCGGCGGGCATCGGGGGCAGCACGATGCCGGCGAGGCGCACGACCGCCGCCGCGAGCACGGCCTCGCGCCGTTCCGCGTCCGGCCACGTCCCCGGCGGACCGACGCCGGAGCGCACGCGCCGCTCCTGCGCGTCGAACAGCGCCCACGCGTCGTCGCGCGCGGGCGAAGGTGCGGCAGGCAGGACGACGCGCAGCGTGGACATTGGGCGAGGGCGGGCTAGTCGTGAACCGTCAGGACGCTGTTGCCGTCAGGAATGTACCGCATGCATGCCAACAGTCGTCGTCCCCGCGAAAGCGGGGACCCAGCGGCTTGTGACCGCCTGGCAAACGCGCGAGACAACGACTCTGGGTCCCCGCTTTCGCGGGGACGACGGTTGGCCAGAGATCATGCAGCACGGTAACAACGTCCTGAAATTTCACAGCTAGTGTACCCGCGCGTCTACTCCAGGACCTGCCAGACGACGGCGGGCCACGCGCGGCCGTCGCGCTTCAGCAGTGCGCGAGCCTGCGCCACCGCATCGCCCTGCCGCGAGCGCACGCTGACGAGAAAATAGCTGCTGGAGAACGCGAACGCGGCGCCCTCGGGCAGCGCGACGTCCCGCGGCAGGCGCGCGCGCAGCTCGGCGGCCGTCGTGAACGGCTTGCGGGCGCGGTCGGACAGGAACGCGGCGAGATGGTCGCCGGTGAGGCCCGGAATGGCTGCGGCCACGACGTCGGGACCGGCGGTGTTGACGTTGAGCGCCGTGCCGGCCGGCAGCGCGGCCACGTGGGCGGCGAGCGCGGCCCACGCCGCAGGCGACCCGCCGCGCACCGTCGCCAGCTCCGCCGTGCGCACGAGCGGCGCGTTGGCGGCGACCGCGGTGCCGCCGCGCGGCTGGTAGTACGCGTCCTCGGCGCCATTCGCGCGCGGGGAGCCGTCGGCGTCGATCCAGTCGGCGAGCGCGTCGAGCAGCGCCGGATCGACGCCCTTCGCCGCGAAGAGCTGCGCGAGGCGCAGCCGATCGGCGGTCCCCTGCGCATTGGCGAGCGCGACGTTGTTGAGGTTGAGCCGTCCTTGCGCGTCCTCGATGCGGCCCTCGATGGAGCCGTTGGCGATCGGGGTCGTCGGCAGCGGGTACGCCCACACCTCGGCCAGGTGGTCGAGCGTGCCGCCGCGCGTGTCTTCCTGCAGGATCTGGCGCGCCCACTGCACGCCGGCGAGCGCCAGCGACTGCGCCTGCACCTGGTCGCGCCGGCTGCCGACGTCGGCGAGCCAGCGCTGCTGCGCACCCGCCAGCGCGACGGCCACCGTCGCCGCCAGTGCGGCGACCAGCATCGCGAGGATCAGCGCCGCGCCCCTTTGCATTGCGCTCACCAGGCTACCTTCGCGCTGCGCGCTCCGGCTCATTGGACACCTCGGCCGTCGGGGCGGCTTCGGGCTCATCGCAGCGTGAACCAGCGGTCGATGCGCGCGCCGTCGGCCAGCGTCAGCGTCAGCCGCACCGCGCGCGGCAGGTCGTCCTCGCCGAGCAGCGGCCACTGCGCCTGCCAGGCGCCGCCGCGGGTCAGGTATGCGAGATCGAATGCCGCGACGTCCGTCACCAGCGGATACACGGCGGGCTGCGTGCCCGCCGTCCGATCGAGATGCGGCCAGTAGGCGAGCTCGATCGCGCCGTCGCGCCACCGATAGCCGACGCGCTGGCCGGCAGGCGAGGGCTCCAGCGAGAATTCGGCGCCCGCGCGGGTGAACACGAGCGCGCTCTGGCCGCCGTAGGTCGTGCCGATCCACGGCGCTTCGCGCGTGTCGCCGACCCGCGCGGCGCGCGGGAGCGCCTGCCGGATGTCGGCCTCGAAGCGCGTGAACAGCGCCTCGAGCGCGCGCCAGCGCTGCGCTTCGGCCGACAGCCGCGCCTCGCCGTCGGACAGCGCGGACGTCGCGCGGTACGCGAGCACCGCGATGACGCCGAAGATCGCGAGCGCGGCGAGCGCCTCGACCAGCGTGAACCCGCGCGCGCGCGCGCCGGTCATCGCGGCGGCTCCGGGTTGCCGAGGAAGCCGACGAGCCGGGCCAGCACGTAGTCGGCGGCGTGCGGCTCCGCCACCGTGATCTCGATCATCCGAAACGCCGGGTTGGGCGTGGTCGTCACCCGCGCCTGCCAGACGAACGCGGCGCCGGCCTGCGTGGCCTCGCCGCTGGCGGTGCCGAGCGCGGGCCATGGCGTGGCGACCTGCGCCGCTGCGAGACGATTCTGCGCGACCCACAGCGCCAGTGTGCGCGCCTTCAGCGCGGAAGCCGTGTCGGTCGCCTGCGCGAGCGCGCGCATGCCGGCGGCCAGCGCGATCGCGACGATCGCGAGCGCGACCAGGATCTCGACCAGCGTAAAGCCGGCGCGGCGTTTCACGGTGGCGCGGCGGGCGCGACGGCGATGCGGTTCAGCGGATCCGCCGCGAGCACGTACCGCGCGTCACCGGCCCCGAGCACGAACGCGAACGGCTCGTTGCGGCCGGTGGGCCGCAACGGCAGGATGGTGCCGGCGTCCACCGGCTGCCCGGCGTAGTGCAGGGGCGCCACCGTCAGCGGCGGCGGCAACGCGCGCGCGGCCAGCACGTCGTCGTCGCCGACCGGCACCCAGCGGCCGCTGTCCGGGTCGCGGCGCCAGAAGCGCCACGCGTCGCCGTCGGCCGACGCGCCAAGCGTCTCCGCGCGGACCTGCGCGCGGGCGGCAGCGTGTTCGAGCGCGCCGGCGAAGCGCCGCGCTTCGCGGACGGCGCGGTCGCGATCGTTGCCGGGGAGCGCGAGCGCGGCGGCGCCGGCGGCAAGCGCGAGGATCACGAGCACGACCAGCACTTCGACCAGCGTGAAGCCCGCCGGCGCCGGCGGCCGGCCCGACGCGCGCGCTACAGGTCCCACGACCCGATGTCGGAGTCGATGCCGGCCCCGCCGGTCTGGCCGTCGGCGCCGAAGCTCATCACCTCGACCTCGGCGCGCACGCCCGGATTGACGAAGACGTACGGCCGCCCCCACGGATCCTTCGGCAGCTTCTCGAGGTAGCCGCCCGGTTTCCAGTTGGGCGGCACCGGCGGCTGCTCGGGCTTGGCGACCAGCGCGGCCAGCCCCTGCTCGCCGGTCGGGTAACGCTGGTTGTCGAGCCGGTAGAGCTTCAGCGCCTGCATGATCGTCGCGATGTCGCTCTTCGCCGCGATCGTGCGTGCCTCGTCGGGCCGTTCCAGCACGCGCGGCACGATCAGCGCGGCCAGCACGCCCAGGATCACGATGACGACCATGATCTCGATTAACGTGAAGCCGCCGGCGCGACGTGCACGAGCAGGGGAGGGAGGAGGGCGCATCGCACGATTATAATGCGCCGTCCTGCGCGCGCCGCACCGCGGCCCGCGCGTCTCGCGCGGCCCGGTCCCCCCAGCATGCTCGCCCGCCTTGTCCGCATCGCCGCCCTCGTCGTCGCCGCGTTCGCCGTCGCCGGCGGCGTCCTCGCCTGGCGCGCGTACACGCAGCCGCTGCCGCTGCCCAACGCCCCGTTCGCGTTCGACGTGCCTGCAGGCAGCTCGCTGTCCGCCGTGGCCCGCGAACTGGCCGCTGCCGGGGCGCTGCGCGAGCCGTGGTCGCTGATCGCGCTGGCACGGTGGCGCGGCGCCGACCGTGCGATCAAGGCAGGCAGCTACGAGGTCGACACGGGCATCACGCTGCCGCAGCTGCTCGCCAAGCTGACGCAGGGCGACGTCACGCAGAAGACGGTGGTGTTCGTGGAAGGCGCGACGTTCGCCGACGTCCGGCGCCTGCTGCGCGCGAACCCCGACGTGAAGAACACGGTGCTCGACCTGCCCGACGCCGAGCTGATGGCGCGCCTCGACATGACCGGCGGCAGTCTCGAGGGGCGGTTCTTCCCCGACACGTACTTCTTCGCGGCGGGCAGCACCGACTTCGCGCTGTTGAACCGCGCGCGGCGGGCGCTCGACGCACGGCTCGCCGCCGCGTGGGAGCACCGCGCGACCGACCTGCCGCTGCGGACGCCGTACGAGGCGCTGATCCTGGCGTCGATCGTCGAGAAGGAAACGGGGCGCGCGGCCGACCGGCCGCTGATCGCGTCGGTGTTCGTCAACCGATTGCGCCGCGGAATGCGGCTGCAGACGGACCCGACGGTGATCTACGGCATGGGGACGGCCTTCGACGGCGACTTGAAGCGCCGCGACCTCGAGACGGACACGCCGTGGAACACCTACACGCGCGACGGCCTGCCGCCGACGCCGATCGCGCTGCCGTCGCAGGCGTCGCTCGACGCGGTGCTGAACCCGCCGGTCACCGGGTATCTCTATTTCGTCGCGCGCGGCGACGGCACGTCGAAGTTCTCCGCGACGCTGCCCGAGCACAATCGCGCCGTGTCACAATTCCAGAAGGGCGGCCGGTAGGCGCCGCCCGTCCCCACTGGCGATCCACCCCTCGTGATTCCCCGCGGCCGCTTCATCACGCTCGAAGGCATCGACGGCGCGGGCAAGAGCACGCACGCCGCGTGGCTGGCCGGCGTCATCGCAGCGGCCGGCCGCCGCGTCGCCGCGACGCGCGAGCCGGGCGGCACTCCGCTGGGTGAGCGGCTGCGCGAGCTCCTGCTGCACGAGCCGATGACGCACGACACCGAGGCGCTGCTGATGTTCGCCGCGCGGCGCGAGCACGTCGAGCAGGTGATCCGCCCGGCGCTCGCGCGCGGCGACTGGGTCGTCTGCGACCGCTTCACCGACGCGACCTACGCGTACCAGGGCGGCGGGCACGGCGTGTCGCGCGCGTTCATCGCCGGTCTCGAGGCCTTCGTGCACCCGGATTGCCGGCCCGACCTCACGCTCCTGTTCGACGTCCCGCTCGCCGAGTCGCGGGCGCGCCTCGCGCGCGCGGAAGCCGGCGGCCGCGCGCTCGACAAGTTCGAGAGCGAACGGCAGGACTTCTTCGCGCGCGTGCGCGCCGCGTACCTCGAGCGCGCGGCCGCGGAGCCGCAGCGCGTGCGCGTCGTCGACTCGTCGCGGCCGATCGAGGACGTGCGCGACGAGCTCGCACGGCTGTTGGCGGCGCTCTCGCCGTGACGGACGACGGCGGCGGCGCGACGGTCCTGCCGTGGCAGGGCTTCCTGCCGTGGCAGCGCGCCGCGGCGGTCGACGCGCTCGCCGGCCGCGCGACGTGGCCGCACGCGCTGCTCGTCGCGGGGCCGCGCGGCATCGGCAAGCGGACGCTTGCGCTCGAGTTCGCGCGTTCGCTCCTGTGCGAGGCGCCCGCCGCCGACGGCCTGGCGTGCGGAGCGTGCGCGAGTTGCGGCTACGTGGCCGCGGGCCAGCATCCGGACCTGCAGGTCGTCGAGCCGTTCACCGTCGACGACGACGGCGAGGTCAAGGCGCTCGATGCGATCCCCGTCGACCGCATCCGCGCGCTGATCGACTGGGCGCTCCTGTCCGGCCACCGCGGCCGGGCGAAGGTCGCCGTCGTCGTGCCCGCCGAGGCGCTGAATGCCGCCGCCGCCAACGCGCTGCTGAAGACGCTGGAGGAGCCGCCCGCGGGCACCTTTCTGCTGCTGGTGTCGCACCAGCCGGGCCGCGTGCCGGCCACGCTGCGCAGCCGCTGCCGCCGCTTCCCGGCCCCGCAGCCCGACGGCGACGCCGCGCTGCATTGGCTCGAAGCGCAGGGCGTCCCGGACCCGGCCGCCGTGCTCGCGCAGGCGGGCGGGGCGCCGCTGCTCGCACGACTGCTGGCCGACCCGGCCGCGCAGGACGAGCGCCGGCAGTGGCTGGCCGCGCTCGCGAAGCCGAAGGCCCTGTCGCCGGTGGCGCTCGCCGCCCGCCTGGAGGCGGCGCCGAAGGACGAGCGCAAGCTGCGGCTCGGTTGGGCGCTCGACTGGCTCGGCGCGTGGACGGCGGACCTGGCGCGCGTGGCGGCGGGTGGCACGCCTGCGCGCAACCCGGACTTCGCATCGGCGCTGTCGGCGCTGGCGCCCGCGGTGGCGCCGGCGGCCCTGTTTCGCTATCATCGCTCGGTGCTGCGGCAACGCGCGCTCGTCGCGCACCCGCTGCAGCCGCGTCTCGTCGCCGAGACGATGCTCATTGGCTACCGGGAGCTGTTTCGTTGACGATGGCGGATCGCAAGGCACCACCGGCCGCGCCTGGCGCGGGCGCCGCCCGCCCGGGCGTGCTGTCGCTCAACATCCGCGAGAAAGCGGCGCTCTACGCTGCCTACATGCCCTTCCTCAAGGGCGGCGGCATCTTCATTCCGACGTCGCGGCAGTACGCGCTCGGCGAGGAGGTGTTCATGCTGCTGTCGCTGATGGACGACCCCAACCGCCTCGCCGTGCAGGGCAAGGTCGTGTGGGTGACGCCGGAAGGCGTGCAGGGCAACCGCACGCAGGGCATCGGCGTGCAGTTCACGCAGGACGAGACGGGTTCCGCCGCCCGCGCCACCATCGAGAAGATCCTGGGCGAGACGCTCGCGTCGACGCGGCCGACGCACACGATGTGATTCAGGGATCGGGAATCAGGGATCAGGAATCAGAGTTTCGTCCTGCAGTCCGGGTGCCGATTGCGGACGCCGTTCTCTGATTCCTGATCCCTGACCTCTGATCCCTGTGTTCGTCGACTCCCACTGCCACCTCGATTTCCCGGAGTTCGCCGCGGACCTGCCGCAGCTCCTCGCAGCGATGCGCGAGCACGGCGTCACGCACGCACTCACCATCGGCGTCGACCTCCCCGCGTGGCCCAACGTGATCGCGCTCGCGCGGGCGCACCCGAACCTGTACGCGACGGTCGGCGTGCACCCGGACTACACGGACACGCCGGAGCCGACGGTCGCGGAGCTCGCCGCGCTGGCGGCAACACCGAAGGTCGTCGCCATCGGCGAGACCGGGCTCGACTACTACCGGCAGGAAGGCAACCTCGAGTGGCAACGCGAGCGCTTCCGCCGCCACATCCGCGCGGCGCGCGAGGCCGGCAAGCCGCTCGTGATCCACACGCGGGCCGCCGCGGCGGACACGCTCGCGATCATGCGCGAGGAGCGCGCCGCCGACGCGGGCGGCGTCATGCACTGCTTCACCGAGTCGTGGGACGTCGCGCGCGCGGCGCTCGACCTGGGATTCCACATCTCGTTCTCCGGCATCGTGACGTTCCGCAACGCCCTGGAGCTCAAGGACGTCGCGCGCCGCGTGCCGCTCGACCGGATGCTGATCGAGACCGACAGCCCCTACCTCGCACCGGTGCCGCACCGCGGCCGCCGCAACCAGCCGGCGTGGGTGCGCCACGTCGGCGAGGAAATCGCCCGGCTGCGCGGCATCGCCACCGAAACCGTCGCCGCGGCGACCTCGGCCAATTTCTTCCGTCTGTTCAACATCGAGCCCGAAGCCCATGTTCCTGCCTGATCCCCTGCGTTCGTTCCTGTACCGCCTCGCCGCCGCGCTCGCGCTCGCCGCCGCCTGTGCCGCGCCCGCTGCCGCCGACCTCTACGAGGATTTCATCTTCGCCGTCGCCAACGACCGCGTGGCGCTGGTGCGCGAGCTGCTCGCCAAGGGGGTCGACCCCAACACCGTCAGTCCCGAGGGCGAGCCGGCGCTGGTGCTCGCCGCCCGCGGCAACTACACGGGCACGATCGACGCGCTGCTCGCCGCGAAGGCCAACGTCAATGCGAGGAGCACGTTCGGCGACTCGGCGATCATGGCGGCGGCGCTGAACGGCCACCTCGGCCTCGTGCAGAAGCTGCGCGCGCGCGGTGCGGACATCGACGGCGCCGGCTGGACGCCGCTCATCTACGCGGCGACCGGCGGGCACGACGCCGTCGTCGCCTACCTGCTCGCGGAGGGGGCGAAGATCAACGCGGTGTCGCCGAACGGCACGTCGGCGCTGATGATGGCGGTGCGCGAGGGGAAGGGCCCGACGGTGGCGCTGCTGATCGCCAGGGGCGCCGACGTCAACCTCCGGAACCAGGACGGCGCGACCGCGCTCGCGTGGGCCGAGCGTGGCAACGAGCGCGAGATGGCGGCGCAGCTGCGCCGCGCCGGCGCCAGGGACTGACGGGCGTTACGGCTTCGCCGCGTCGCGGTCCGCGGGCGGGTCCTCGGACACGGGCGCGGCCGCGTAGGCCGGCGCGATCACGTTCGGCACCAGCGACGGCAACACGCCGACCAGCCGGCGCGCGCCGTTGAAATGCTTCTGCCAGTAGGACTCGGACAGCCGCGCGATCTCGACCTCGGCGCCGGCCGACGGCGCGTGGATGAAGCGGTTGTCGCCCAGGTAGATGCCGACGTGCGAGAACTGGAACCGGCGCGTATTGAAGAACACGAGGTCGCCGGGCTTCAGGTCGCCGACGGCGACCTTGGCGCCCAGGCCGCTCATCTCCTTCGACGTGCGCGGCAGCGTGAAGCCGGTCACCTGCTGGAACACGTAGCGGACGAGGCCGCTGCAGTCCAGTCCGGTCTCGGGCGAGTTGCCGCCGAACTTGTAGTCGACGCCGATCATGCCGAGCGCGTAGATCGCGACGTCCTGCGCGCCGCTCCAGAACTTGCCGGCGGTCTCCGCCGCCGACGCGGCGAACGACCGGGAGGGCGCGGAGGTCGCGGCGAGGGCCACGGGTGCTGCCGTCAGCGCGGCGGCGACGGCGGTGACGGCGGCGAACGATCGTGCGGTGCGTGCGGACATCCGCGCATTGTCGCGGATTTTCCCGGACCGCGCAAAAGCGGCGGGCCGTCAGGGTCGACGCCTGGTCCGTGGCGGGGCGTGCGGAAGCGGGCGCTCCCGCGCGCGGGCGCGGCGGGCCGCCTTCGCGTCGGCAACCAGCGGACGCGTCAGTTCGACGCGGTCGCCGTCGGCCACCGGCGTGTGCGCCGCCGCCCGCTGGCCGTGGATCGCATAACCGATCGCGGCGGGCACTGCGCCGCAGCGCTGCAGCACGCCGCTGGCCGCCACGGCGTCGGCCACCGTCGCCCCCGCCGGCAGCGCGACCGTCACGATGGCCTCGACGCCCGGCGCCGCGTACGCGACCGTGACCGTGACCGCCCGCGTCACGGCACCGGCTTCGCGTAGTGCCGCTCGGCCCGGTGCACGAACGCGTCGATGAACGTGTTGCAGATGTGGTTGAACACCGGCCCGACCAGTGTCTCCAGCACGTGCGTCTTGAACTCGTACGCGATGACGAACTCGACCTTGCAGGCGTCCTCGGCCAGCGCGCGGAACGTCCACTCGCCGTGCAGGTGGCGAAAGGGGCCGTCCTTCAGCGTGACGACGATCGACTCGGGCGGCGCGTTCGCGTTGTCGGTCGTGAAGTGGGCGCGCACGCCGTGGTAGTTGATGTCGAGCCGGGCCGTCTTGCCGCCGTCGTGCCGCTCGAGTACCTCGCTGCCGCTGCACCACGGCACGAACTCCGGGTAGCGCGCGACGTCGTCGACCAGGTCGAACATCTGCCTGGCGCTGTACGGCACGAGGACGGACTTCTGCGCGCGGTGCATGGCGTCGGTGGCGGGTTGCTAGAATGGGCGACGGCGCGCCGCAGGGCGCGCGCAGGTCGGATCCGTCATGAGCATCGTCGAAAACCGCAAGGCGTTCCACGACTATTTTATCGAGGAACGCTTCGAGGCCGGGCTCGCGCTCGAAGGCTGGGAGGTCAAGGCGATCCGGGCGGGACGCGCGCACCTGAAGGAGGCCTACGTCGTGGTGAAGGGCGGCGAGATCGTGCTCGTCGGTGCGCACATCACGCCGCTGACGCAGGCGTCGACGCACGTGCGCGCGGACCCGACGCGCACGCGCAAGCTGCTGCTGCACCGCGAGGAGATCAACCGGCTCGTCGGCAAGGTCGAGCGCGCCGGGTACACGCTGGCGCCGCTCGATCTCCACTACAAGCACGGCCGGATCAAGCTCGAGGTCGGGCTCGCCAAGGGCAAGAAGCAGCACGACAAGCGCGACGCCATCCGCGACCGCGAGTGGAACCGCGAGCAGCAGCGGATCCTGCGCAACCGCACGGGCGTGCCGCGCTGACGCGCCGTTCGCGATGACCGCAGGCGCCGATTCCCCGTTCGAGCGCGGCCTGCCGCGCAACCGGGCCAACCACGTCCCGCTGACGCCGGTCGCGTTCCTCGAGCGCAGCGCGCTCGTCTGGCCGGGCAAGGTCGCCGTGCGCCACGGGCGGCTCGCGTACACGTACCGGGAGTTCGAAGCGCGCTGCCGGCGCCTGGCGGCCGCGCTCGCGGCGCGCGGTGTGGGCCCCGGCGACACCGTCGCCGTCATGGCGCCGAACGTCCCGGCGCTGCTGGAGGCGCACTACGCGGTGCCGGCGCTCGGCGCCGTGCTCAATCCGCTCAACGTGCGGCTCGATCCGGCCACGATCGCGTTCATCCTGCAGCATGGACGCGCGAAGGTCCTGCTCACGGACGCCGAGTTCGCGCCGGTGGTCGCGGCGGCATTGCGGGACGTCGCCGCGCCGCCGCTCGTCGTCGACATCGACGATCCCGAGGGCCCGCCGGGCGCGCGCGTCGGCGCCATTCGCTACGAGGACCTCATCGGCGAGGGCGACCCGGCGTTCGCGTGGCCGGGGCCGCGCGACGAGTGGGACGCGCTGGCGCTGCTCTACACGTCGGGCACGACCGGCGACCCGAAGGGCGTGGTCTACCACCACCGCGGCGCGTACCTCAACGCGCTCGGCAACGCGCTCGCGTTCCGGCTCTCGCCCGAGTCCGTCTACCTGTGGACGCTGCCGATGTTCCACTGCTGCGGCTGGACGTACACGTGGGCGGTCACCGCGGCCGGCGGCACGCACGTGTGCCTGCGGCGCGTGGACCCGGCGCTCGTCTTCCCGGCGATCCGCGACCACCGCGTCACGCACCTGTGCGGCGCGCCGATCGTGCTCACGCTGCTGATCCACGCGCCGGACGCCGTCAAGCTGCGCTTCGCCCACGCGGTCGACGTCGCCACCGGCGGCGCCGCGCCGCCGTCGGCGGTCATCGAGGCGATGGAGGCGATGGGCTTCCGCGTGACGCACCTGTACGGCCTCACCGAGTCGTACGGACCGGCCACGATTTGCGCGCCGCAGGACGACTGGTCGGCGCTGCCGTTGCCCGCGCGCGCGCAGCGGATGGCGCGGCAGGGGGTGGCGATGCCCACGCTCGGCGAGTTGCAGGTCGGCGACCCGGAAACCGGCGCGCCGGTGCCACGCGACGGCCGGACGCTCGGCGAGGTGATGCTGCGCGGGAACACGATCATGAAGGGGTACCTCGGCAACCCGCGCGCGACGGCGGCGGCGTTCGCGCACGACTGGTACCACTCCGGCGACCTCGCGGTCTGGCACCCGGACAACTACATCGAGATCAAGGACCGCAGCAAGGACATCATCATCACCGGCGGCGAGAACGTGAGCTCGCTGGAGGTCGAGGAGTGCCTGTACCGGCACCCCGCGGTGATGGAGGCGGCCGTGGTCGCGCGACCCGACGCGAAGTGGGGCGAGTCGCCGTGCGCGTTCGTGACGGTCAAGCCCGGCGCGGACCCGGTCACCGCCGCCGACATCGTCGGCTGGTGCCGCGCGCACATCGCGCACTTCAAGGTGCCGCAGACCGTCGTGTTCGGCCCGCTGCCGAAGACCGCGACCGGCAAGATCCAGAAGTTCGTGCTGCGCGACCGGGCGCGCACGCTCGACTCCGCCTGAGTTCCGATGCGAGGTGCCGCATGACGATGTTCGCCGCCGATCTCCTGCACGAGCGGGTCGTCCTCGTCACCGGCGCGTCGAGCGGCCTCGGGCGCCACTTCGCAGAGCTCGCCGCACGGCACGGCGCGACAGTCGTCGCGGCCGCCCGCCGCGGCGACGCGCTCGCCACGCTGGTCGCGGACATCGCTTCCGCGGGCGGTCGCGCGCACGCGGTCGCGCTCGACGTGCGCGATCCCGCGAGCGTCGGCCGCGCGGTGGCTGCTGCCGTCGCCGCAGCCGGACGCATCGACATCCTCGTCAACAACGCGGGCGTCACGATGACGCGGCCGGCGCTGCAGACGGACGAGGAGGCGTGGCGCAGCGTGATCGACACCAACCTCGACGGCGCGTTCCGCGTCGCGCGCGCCGTCGCGCAGGCGATGGTCGACGGCCGGCGCGGTGGCGCGATCGTCAACGTCGCGTCGATCCTCGCGCTCCGCGTGGCGAAGCAGGTCGCCGCCTACATCACGGCGAAGGCGGGCCTCTTGCGCCTGACCGAGGCGCTCGCGCTCGAGTGGGCGGCGCACGGCATCCGCGTGAACGCGCTTGCGCCCGGCTACGTCGAGACGGACCTCAACCGCGACTTCCTCCGCTCGCCCGCCGGCGAGTCCCTCGGCAAGCGGGTGCCGATGCGCCGTTTCGGCACCCCCGGCGACCTCGACGGCGCGCTGCTGCTGTTGGCCTCCGACGCCGGGCGCTACATGACCGGCGCGACGATCACCGTCGACGGCGGGCACGCGCTCGCCTGGCTGTAGCCCGCCGCCTTTTTTTTTTTTTTTTGGGGCGGGGGGGGGGCGGGCTCTTTTTCCTTCTGGGCCGGTCCCCCCCCCCCCCCCCCCCCCCCCCCGGGGGGCCCCCGCTTTTTTTTTTTTTCCCCTCCCCGGTTCACCCCCCCCCCCCCCCCCTCCCCCCCCTCGGCGGGGGGGGCGGCGGGGCGGGCCCCCGGGGCGGCAAACCCCGTCCTGAAATCAGTCGAGCAGCAGCCCGGCGAGGTCGTGCGTCGCGGCGCCGCAGGACGGATGCGAGGCGTCGATCCGCGCGGCGATCGCCTTCTCGTTGGTCTCGAGCCCGTCGAGCGTGAAGGTCCCGCTCGGGCCGTCGGCGCACACGTAGTTGCCGGTGACGCGGCCGAGCCGGCCGTGCTGCGCGTAGGTCCCCGTGTACATGCAGGCGGCCTTCTTCCCGTCGAACCACATCCGGAACGCGCTGCCCTCGTGCTCGACGTCGACGAGCCCGTCGTCGTACGTGAACGCCGGCGTGAACCCGGGGATGCAGTCGCGGTAGTTCGCCCGCTGCACGCCGCGATAGAGCCCGGTCCAGTCCCGCGTGCGAAACGTGAACCGCGTCATCGTTTTCGTCACCTGCGTGCCGCCGACGTCGTACACGAGGATCGCCCTGGCGGGCCCCGTCGCCTCGAATGTCAGCGTGCCGACCGGCGTTCCCTGCACCTGACCCGGGTCGAACGGCCCGCCGTGGTGCGGCCCGGTCGTGCGGTACAGCGCACCCTGGAAGCCGGGATTGCCCGCCATGTCCTGCCCGTAGCGGACGCCGGTGGCCGTGTACCACACGGGCTGCCGGTCGTCGCCGTAGACATACAGCGCGACGAACGCGATGTCGTCCTGCTGCGTGATGGACAGCCCCCAGCCCGATTCGCCCTCGGACCACCAGTGGTCGCTGACGTTGACGGACGTGCCGGCGGCGGCCGACGCGGCGGCGTGCAGGCCGACGGACAAGGCGATGGTGCGAAGCCACTTCATGATTGCGGGTTCCCCGGTGATCCGCGCAGCGGCGCGGGATGCCGGGATGATCGTGGCGACGTGCTTACGGATCGCTGACGGATCGGCGCTCGCGGCGGTCAGTGCGGCCCGCGGTCGGCGAGCACCGCGCCGGCGGCGGCGATGCCGCTGCGGACCGCGGCCTCCAGCGTCGCCGGGTACTCGGCGTCGACGTAGTCGCCGGCGAGGTACACACCCGGGGCGAGCCGTGGCCCGGCGGGCCGCGGACGGTTGCGCGTGCACGCGTACGTCGCGCGCTTCTCCACGATCGCCTGCGACCAGGCGCACGGCGGCAGCCTGGGTTCGATCCGGCGCAGCTGCGCGTCGACCGCGTGCGCGAGCGCATCGCCGGAGAGCGCGGTGTGCGGCCCGCTCGCGCTGATCACGACCGCGAGGAGCTGCGCAAGTCGCGGGCTGCCGGGACCGGCGCGCGCGAGGATGTCCGGACGGTCGAACGCCCACTGGCCGGGCGCGTCGTCGAGCCGCGTCATCGGCGCCGGCAGGCGGAAGGCGTGCGCAAAGCCCAGCCAGACCGTGGCGATCGGCTCGTACGCGAGCGCGGCCAGCGCGTCGATCGCCGCGGGCAGAGGCGGATGCGCGGCCAGGGCCTCGGGCGCGAACGCGTGGCGCAGCTGGTGCGGCCCGACGGCGACGATCGCCGCGGACGCCGTCGCCGCCCGTCCATCGACGGCGATGGTCACGCCGGAGCGCGCGGCCGCGACCACCTGCGCGCGCTCGCCGGTGTGCAGGCTGCCGCCGCGTCCCTCGACGTAGCGCGCGGCGGCCTCGGGGAAGATCGCCGCGAGGTCATTGGCCGGCAGCAGGAAATCGCTCGCGTCGCGCGCGCCGGCGAACGCCTCGCGCAGCACGTTCGCGAACACCTGCGCCGACGCGCTTGCCGCCGGCGTGTTGAGCGCCGCGATGCACAGCGGCTCCCACAGCAGGCGCGCGACGCGCGGCGGCAGCGGCGCCAGCATGCGGGCGACGGACTCGCCTGCCGGCCGCCGGAAGCCCGCGCGCTCCAGCGCGCGGAACCAGCGCAGGTTGGCCACGCGCTCGTCGAGCGAAAGTCCGCGCGCGCCGAGCAGCGCGACCAGCAGGCCCAGCCGTCCGGGCGCGCGTGGCACCACGAGCCGCAGCGCGTCGGTCTGCCCGGCCGCGAACGGCACGACAGCGAGCGGGCGCCGCACGAACTGCCGGCGTGCCGCGGGCTCCCCGTGCACGCGCGCGACCAGCGCGAGCGTGGCCGCGTACGCGCCCAGCAGCACGTGCTGGCCGTTGTCGAGCGGCAGGCCGGCACGCTCGACGCGGCGGGCGCGGCCGCCGGGAATCGTGGCGGCCTCGTATACGGTGACCGGCACGCCGGCGTCGGCGAGCGTCACTGCCGCCGCGCAGCCGGCCCAGCCGCCGCCGACGATCGCGACCGGCGGCTCCGTCATTGGCGGGACCCTGTTTTCACAGGAGACGCAGAGACACAGAGAACGTCAATCGGGCGCAGCGCTCTGCGCCTCTGCGTCTCTTTGTGAAAGCCCGTTGGCTCACGCCTGGCGCGCCGTCTTCCACGCAATCCACAGCTTGCGCAGCGGGGTGAGCGACGTCCGCCGGTCGAGCACGCGGTAGCCGTCGCGCGCGATCTCGGCGAGCAGCGTCCGGTAGATCGCGGCCATCGCGAGCCCGGTCCGTTGCGCCGCGCGGTCCGCCGCAGGCAGTTGCGCCAGCGCGCGCGCGTACCAGGACTGCGCGCGCTCGACCTCGAAGGCCAGCAGCGCGCGCACGGCATCGGAGTACTCGGCGCGCAGCAGCGCGGATGGCGCGACGCCGAAGCGCGCGAGATCCTCCTGCGGCAGATAGATGCGGCCGCGGCGGGCGTCCTCGCCGACGTCGCGGCAGATGTTGGTGAGCTGGAACGCGATGCCCAGGTCGCGCGCGTAGTCGCGCGTGCGCGGGTCCGTGCAGCCGAAGATCTCCGCCGACAGGAGGCCGACGACGCCGGCCACCCGGTGGCAGTAGAGCTCCAGCGCGGCGAAGTCGACGTAGCGCGAATGCTCGAGGTCCATCGCCATGCCGTCGATCACGGTCTGGAAGTGCGCGGGCGGCAGCGCGTACTCGCGCACGACCGGGACCAGCGCCTGCGCGACCGGATGCTGCGGCGTGCCGGCGAAGGTGCGCGCGACCTCCTGCCGCCACCACGCGAGCTTCGTGCGCGCAACACCCGGATCGGCAACCTCGTCGACGACGTCGTCGACCTCGCGGCAGAACGCGTACAGCGCGGTGATCGCGCGGCGCCGCGGCGGCGGCAGGAACAGGAAGCTGTAGTAGAAGGAGGAGCCGCTGCGCGCGGCCTTCTGCCGGCAGTACTCGTCGGGGGTCACGGGGTGTCTTCGCGCTGTGCGAGCCGGCTCATCGGACACCTCCGCTCGGGTCGGTCCCTGCCGATCACGCCGCCGCGGTCCGGGTGGAAACGAGCGCATGGTACGCGACGGCGCACCAGTCGCGCGCCGTCAGCACCGGCCGCCGCGCGAACACGTCGCCGCCGACGGCGTCGATGCGCGCGAGGATGCGCAGGCCGCCCTCGATCACGGCGGACAATTCGAGCCCCAGCCGGAACGGCAGCGCGCGCGCGAGCGGGCGCCCGGATTGGAGCAGCGCGCGCGCCCGCGCCGTCTCGAACGCCATCAGCGCGCGCCAGCGCCCGTCGGCGCGCCGCGCGCGGATCGACTCCTCGGCGACGCCGAACCGCGCGAGGTCCTCCTGCGGCAGGTAGACGCGGCCGCGTTCCCAGTCTGAGGCTACGTCCTGCCAGAAGTTGGTCAGCTGCAGTCCGGTGCAGATCGCATCGCTCGCGCTACCGTTGGCCGGCGTCTCCGCGCGGTAGAGCGCGAGCAGCAGGCGACCCACCGGATTGGCCGACCGCCGGCAGTAGTCGACGAGGTCGGCGTAGGTCGCGTACCGCACGACCGTGACGTCCTGCCGGAAGGCCGCGACGAGGTCGTGCAGCGGCGACAGCGGCAGGCCGTGCGCGCGGACCGCGGCGGCCAGTGCCGGAAACGGGGGATCGGGCGGCGTCCCGCCGGCGGCGATCTCGGCGAGCGCGCGGTCGTACGCGGCGAGCGCGGCGAGCCGCGCCTCCGGCGACGCGTCGCCTTCGTCGGCGAGGTCGTCCGCCGCGCGCGCGAACCGGTAGAGCGCGACGACCGCACCGCGCAGGCGCGCCGGCACCAGCCTAGAGGCGACGGGAAAGTTCTCGTAATGACCGACGGACACGCGATTTGGCGCAGAGTGGCGGGAAAGGACAGGCCGGCGGCGCAGCGCCGCGACGGGCGGCGCCGGCGCGGGAGCGGCGGTTTGCTGCTATACTAACCCGTTCGGCGGAAGCGGCTCGCCCGGCCGATCCGGACTTCGCGTGTCGCGAAAGTGGCGGAATTGGTAGACGCACCAGCCTTAGGAGCTGGCGGGGCAGCCCGTGGGGGTTCGAGTCCCCCCTTTCGCACCACTCCACCCCGGTTGCTAGGAACGATCACCCCATGCAAAGCACGTTGGAAACCCTGGGCCAGCTCGAGCGCCGCCTGAACGTCGCCGTGCCGCTCGCCGCCATCGAGGGCGAGTTCCACAAGCGCCTCGCCCGCCTCGCGAAGACCGTCAAGCTGCCGGGCTTCCGCCCGGGCAAGGTGCCGCTCAAGATGGTCGCCCAGCAGTACGGGCCGCAGGTGCGCTCGGACGTGATCTCGGACGCCGTGCAGTCGAGCTTCAACGACGCGGTGCGCGAGCAGAACCTGCGCGTCGCCGGCTACCCGCGCATCGAGCCGCGCACCGGCGGGGCGCCGGCGGACGGCACGCTCGAGTTCTCCGCGGTGTTCGAGGTCTACCCCGAGATCGCGATCGGCGACATCGCCGGGGCCGAGATCGAGCGCCCGCAGGTCGAGGTCACGCCGGCGGACGTCGACCGCACGATCGACGTGCTGCGCCGCCAGCGCGCGACGTTCGAGCCGGTGACGCGCGGCGCGCAGAACGGCGACCGCGTGCTGGTCGACTTCGCCGGGACCATCGACGGCGTCGAGTTTCCGGGCGGGCAGGCGAAGGACTTCACGATCGTGGCCGGCGAGGGCCGGATGCTGCCCGAGTTCGACGCGGCGATCGCCGGCATGGCGGCCGGCGAGGCCAAGACGTTCTCGCTGACGTTTCCCGCCGACTACCATGGCAAGGAAGTCGCCGGGAAGACCGCGCAGTTCGCGCTGACGGTGAAGGAAGTCGCCGTGCCGAACGTCCCGGCGCTCGACAGCGCCTTCGCGACGGCGTTCGGCATGAAGTCGGGCAAGGTCGAGGACCTGAAGGCCGAGGTCGAGGCGAACCTGAAGCTCGAGCTGAAGCGCAAGCTCGAGGCGGTGCTGAAGGAACAGGCGCTGAAGGCGCTGCGCGCCCGCACGCAGCTGACGCTGCCGAAGTCGCTGGTCGAGGCCGAGGCGGTGCAGCTGCTGCGGCAGATGGCCGCGAACCTGCAGCAGCAGGGAATGAAGCCCGAGGACATCAAGCTGACGCCGGACCTCTTCCGGCCGCAGGCCGAGGAACGGGTCGCGCTGGGCCTCATCCTGGGCGACCTCGTGCGCCAGGAGGGCCTGCAGGCGAAGCCCGAGCAGGTGAAGGCGATGGTGCAGGAAGTCGCGCAGACGTACGAGCAGCCGGAGGCGGTCGTGCGCTGGCATTTCGAGAAGTCCGAGCGCCTCGCCGATTTCGAGGCGATGGCGGTCGAGCACAACGTCGTCGAGTGGGTGCTCGCGAAGGCGAAGGTGAAGGACGTGCCGACGACGTTCGAGGCGCTGATGGAGCCGGCGCGCCGCTGACGCGCGGCCGCGCAGGGCCCCTGCGGGCGCGTTCGTCGGCCCCGCTTGACGGCGCGGCGCGGCGGACCCACATTCGACGAACGGCCGGCGGTGGGCGCCCCGGGCCATACTTCCCTGTATTCCACAGGCGCGACGCCAAGGATCCCAAGTGACATATCATCCGACGATGCAGGCAGGCATGACCGACCCCACCGCCCTGGGCCTCGTGCCGATGGTGATCGAGCAGAGCGGACGCGGCGAACGCGCGTACGACATCTACTCGCGGCTCCTCAAGGAGCGGGTGGTGTTCCTGGTCGGGCCCGTCAACGATGCCACGGCCAACCTGATCGTCGCGCAGATGCTGTTCCTCGAATCCGAGAACCCGGACAAGGACATCCACTTCTACATCAACTCGCCCGGCGGGTCGGTTTCGGCGGGGATGGCGATCTACGACACGATGCAGTTCATCAAGCCCGACGTGTCGACGCTGTGCGTCGGCATGGCGGCGTCCATGGGGGCGTTCCTGCTGGCCGCAGGCGCCAAGGGCAAGCGCTTCGCGCTGCCCAATTCGACGATCATGATCCACCAGCCGTCGGGCGGGTTCCAGGGGCAGGTGTCCGACATCGAGCGGCACGCGCAATACGTGATCGACCTGAAGCACCGGTTCATCTCGCTGATGGCCGGGTTCACCGGCCGCGCCGTGGAGCAGGTGGAACGCGACCACGACCGCGACAACTTCCTGTGGGCCGATGCCGCCCGCGAGTACGGGATCGTCGACAAGGTCTTGCGGAACCGGGCCGAGGGCGCGTAGAGTTGTCCGAGGTTTTGCGACAGATTCCCTGCACAGGTCCTTGAATGGCCGACAAATCTTCCGGCGACAAGCTTCTGTACTGCTCCTTCTGCGGCAAGAGCCAGCACGAGGTGCGCAAGCTCATCGCCGGTCCGTCGGTGTTCATCTGCGACGAGTGCATCGAGCTGTGCAACGACATCATCCGCGAGGAGGGGGCCGGGTCCGAGGCCGCCCGCACGGACCGCAACAAGCTGCCCACCCCCCACGAGATCCGGCAGTCGCTCGACCAGTACGTGATCGGGCAGGAGCCGGCGAAGAAGATCCTGTCCGTCGCCGTCTACAACCACTACAAGCGGCTCGAGGTCAGCAACAAGGACGACGAGGTCGAACTCGCGAAGTCGAACATCCTGCTGATCGGGCCGACGGGGTCCGGCAAGACGCTGCTCGCGCAGACATTGGCGCGCCTGCTCGACGTGCCGTTCGTGATCGCCGACGCGACGACGCTGACCGAGGCCGGCTACGTCGGCGAGGACGTCGAGAACATCATCCAGAAGCTCCTGCAGAAGTGCGACTACGACATCGAGAAGGCGCAGCGCGGCATCGTCTACATCGACGAGATCGACAAGATCTCGCGCAAGAGCGACAACCCGTCGATCACGCGTGACGTGTCCGGCGAGGGCGTGCAGCAGGCGCTGCTCAAGCTGATCGAGGGCACGATCGCGTCGGTGCCGCCGCAGGGCGGCCGCAAGCACCCGAACCAGGAGTTCGTGCAGGTCGACACGACCAACATCCTGTTCATCTGCGGCGGCGCGTTCGACGGCCTCGAGAAGATCATCCGCCAGCGCACGGCCAAGACCGGCATCGGCTTCGGCGCCGAGGTCGCGAGCCCCGAGGACCGCAAGAACATCACGCTCCTGCTGCGCAACACGGAGCCCGAGGACCTGATCAAGTTCGGCCTGATCCCGGAGTTCGTCGGCCGCCTGCCGGTGGCGGCCACGCTGGACGAACTGGACGAGGCGGCGCTGATCCAGATCCTCGTGGAGCCGAAGAACGCGCTGCTCAAGCAGTACCAGAAGATGTTCCGGATGGAAGGTGTCGAGCTCGAGATCCGCGAGGCGGCGCTGCGGGCCATCGCCCGCAAGGCGCTGGCGCGCAAGACCGGCGCCCGCGGCCTGCGCTCGATCCTGGAGCAGGTGCTCCTGGACGTCATGTACGATCTGCCCTCGCTCGTGAACCTCTCCCGCGTCGTCGTGGACGAATCGACGATCGCCAACGACGGCAAGCCGCTCCTGATGTTCGCGGACCCGCCCAAAATGGCGGCTGCGCACTCGTAATTTCCTGTTTCGCAAGGAAAATTGACGGTCTCATCCGTGCGGCGGCTTGACAGGCCGCCCGGGCGACCCCATTTTCCGTTTCGTACCCCTCCCGGATGACCGCCATGGCCCAAGAAACGCTCCCCGCTCCCGACCTCGCCGCGCTGCCGCTCCTGCCGCTGCGCGACGTCGTCGTGTTCCCGCACATGGTCATCCCGCTGTTCGTCGGCCGGCCGAAGTCGATCAAGGCGCTCGACATGGCCATGGACGCCGGCAAGCACATCCTGCTCGTCGCGCAGAAGCAGGCCGCCAAGGACGACCCGGGTGCCGAGGATCTCTACGAGATCGGCAGCATCGCCACGGTCCTGCAGATGCTGAAGCTTCCCGACGGCACCGTGAAGGTGCTGGTCGAGGGCACGCAGCGCGCCCGGATCGCGAGCGTGGTCGATCGCGGCGAGTACCTGGTCGCGCAGGCGGTGTCGCTCCCGGGCGATGCGGGCAGCGCGAACGAGGTCGAGGCGATGCGCCGGGCGCTGCTCGCGCAGTTCGACCAGTACGTGAAGCTCAACAAGAAGATCCCGCCCGAGATCCTGACGTCGATGTCCGGCATCGACGACGGCGGCCGGCTGGCCGACGCGATCGCCGCGCACCTGCCGTTGAAGCTCGAGCAGAAGCAGCAGATCCTCGAGATGAACGAGGTCGGCAAGCGGCTCGAGCACCTGCTGGGGGTGCTCGAGGGCGAGGTCGACATCCTGCAGGTCGAGAAGCGCATCCGCGGCCGCGTCAAGCGGCAGATGGAGAAGAGCCAGCGCGAGTACTACCTGAACGAGCAGGTCAAGGCGATCCAGAAGGAACTGGGCGAGGGCGACGAGAACGCCGACCTCGAGGAGATGGAGAAGAAGGTCAAGGCCGCCCGGATGTCGAAGGAGGCCGAGGCCAAGGCGATGAACGAGCTGAAGAAGCTCAAGATGATGTCGCCGATGTCCGCCGAGGCCACCGTCGTCCGGACGTACATCGACACGCTGACGTCGCTGCCGTGGCGCAAGAAGAGCAAGATCAGCCGCGACCTGGCGCAGGCGGTGAAGATCCTCGACGCCGACCACTACGGCCTCGAGAAGGTGAAGGAGCGGATCGTCGAGTACCTCGCGGTCCAGCAGCGGGTCGACCGCCTGAAGGCGCCGATCCTGTGCCTGGTCGGGCCGCCCGGCGTGGGCAAGACGTCGCTCGGCCAGTCGGTGGCGCGCGCCACCGGCCGCAAGTTCGTCCGGATGTCGCTGGGCGGCGTGCGCGACGAGGCCGAGATCCGCGGCCACCGGCGCACGTACATCGGTTCGATGCCCGGCAAGATCCTGCAGAACATGGCCAAGGTGGGCGTGCGCAATCCGTTGTTCCTGCTCGACGAGGTCGACAAGATGGGGCAGGACTTCCGCGGCGACCCGTCGTCGGCGCTGCTGGAGGTGCTCGACCCCGAGCAGAACGACACGTTCGTCGACCACTACGTCGAGGTCGAGTACGACCTGTCCGACGTGATGTTCGTCGCCACGGCGAACAACATGAACATCCCGGCGCCGCTGCTCGACCGGATGGAGGTGATCCGCCTGTCCGGCTACACGGAAGACGAGAAGATCGCGATCGCCAAGCAGTACCTGCTGCCCAAGCAGATGAAGAACAACGGCATCAAGCCGGAAGAGCTGCACGTCGCCGAGTCGGCGCTGCGCGACATCGTCCGCTACTACACGCGCGAGGCCGGCGTGCGCGGGCTCGAGCGCGACATCAGCAAGATCTGCCGCAAGGTCGTGAAGTCGCTGGTGCTGAAGGAGTCGGAGGGCAAGGTGCGCCGCGCCAAGAGCCCGGTCGACATCAACTCGAAGAACCTCGACAAGTACCTGGGCGTGCGCCGCTTCACCTATGGCATCGCGGAGAAGCAGAACCAGGTGGGCCAGGTGACCGGCCTCGCGTGGACCGAGGTCGGCGGCGACCTGCTGACGATCGAGGCGGTCGCGCTGCCCGGCAAGGGCAAGACGACGTCGACCGGCAAGCTGGGCGACGTGATGAACGAGTCGATCGCGGCGGCGCTGTCGGTCGTGCGGCACCGGTCGCAGCAGCTCGGCATCCCGGCGGACTTCTACCAGAAGACCGACCTGCACATCCACCTGCCGGAAGGCGCGACGCCGAAGGACGGGCCGTCGGCGGGTGGCGCGATCGTCACGGCGATCGTGTCGATCCTGACCGGCATACCGGTGCGCTGCGACGTCGCGATGACCGGCGAGATCACGCTGCGCGGCGAGGTGCTGCCGATCGGCGGCCTGAAGGAGAAGCTGCTCGCGGCCGGCCGCGGCGGCATCAAGACGGTGCTGATCCCCGAGGAGAACGTCAAGGACCTGGCGGAGATCCCCGACGAGATCAAGAACCGCCTCGACATCCATCCGGTGCGCTGGATCGAGCAGGTGCTGGAGCGCGCGCTCGAGCGCAAGCCGACGGCGCTGCCCGACGACAAGGACGCGGGCGCCGCACCGTCGGTGCCGCCGGCGGCGGCCGCCGACGACAAGGCGGCGGTGCTCAAGCACTGACGCGACGCGCACGGCGCCCGGGCACGGAACCTGCTCGCGCGCCGCGCGTTGCCGCGACGGGCGCGGGTGTACGCGCCGCGGCAATGCCATCGCTTCAATCACGTGCGCGCACAACTTCGCGCGCAACGCGAGACCGCGCCGCCGCGCGGTGCGTTGCGTGCCGAACGCCGCGCGGAAACGCGCGCCGCCTTTTCCTTGACACTGCGAAACGGCGGGCGTAATAAAGAATCTCCGGGCGTGCGGTTCCGCGCGCCATCAAGTTTGCGTCAGCCTACATTCCGCATCCATTCATGAGGGGCAGGGAGTGAACAAGTCCGAATTGATCGACGCGATCGCGAAGCACGCCGACATCTCGAAGGCGGCCGCCGGGCGCGCGCTCGACGCGACCGTGGACGCGATCCGCGGATCGCTGAAGAAGGGCACGATGGTCACGCTGGTGGGCTTCGGGTCCTTCTACGTGGGCAAGCGCACGGCGCGCGCCGGCCGCAATCCGCGCACCGGCGCGGCGATCAAGATCGCGCCGGCCAAGGTGCCCAAGTTCCGCGCTGGAAAAGCCCTCAAGGATGCGCTAAACTAGCGGTCTTTCGCGGGCGGGCGCGGATGCTCGCGCCACCGGCGAGCGCGCGGTGGCCTGGACGGCGCCTCCGAGTGGGGTGCTTAGCTCAGTTGGTAGAGCGTCGCCCTTACAAGGCGAATGTCGGGAGTTCGAGCCTCTCAGCACCCACCAGCAGGCGCGCGGGAGCCACGCAGCACGGAGTGGTAGTTCAGTTGGTTAGAATACCGGCCTGTCACGCCGGGGGTCGCGGGTTCGAGTCCCGTCCACTCCGCCAGATGCCATGCGAAGAGGGCACCGCAGTCGCGGCGCCCTCTTTGTTTTGGCGGGCCCGCGCGCGGCCATGCGCGCGCCGATGGCCGCGTCGGTGGCGGCAGGCCGCCGCCCGCGCTCCTCAGTAGCGCGCGTTGCCGGGCGTGCGCGGGAACGGGATCACGTCGCGCACGTTGGCGAGGCCCGTGACGTAGGCCACGGTGCGCTCGAAGCCGAGGCCGAAGCCGGCGTGCGGCACGGTGCCGTAGCGGCGCAGGTCGCGGTACCAGCCGTAGTGCGCGGGGTCGAGCCCGGTCTCGACCATCCGCGCATCGAGCACGTCGAGGCGCTCCTCGCGCTGGCTGCCGCCGATGATCTCGCCGATGCCGGGGGCCAGCACGTCCATCGCCGCGACCGTGCGGCCGTCGTCGTTGACGCGCATGTAGAACGCCTTGATCGCACGCGGGTAGTTCATCACGATCACCGGCTTGCCCACGTGCCGCTCGGCCAGGTAGCGCTCGTGCTCCGACTGCAGGTCGATGCCCCAGGACACCGGAAACTCGAACTTCCGGGCGGATCGCTCCAGGATGCCGACGGCCTCCGTATAGTCCATGCGCACGAACTCGCTGTCGACGATGCCGGTCAGCTTGGCGATCACGCCCTTTTCGATGCGGTCCTCGAAGAAGGCCATGTCGTCCGGGCGCTCGGCGAGCACCGCGCGGAAGACGTACTTCAACAGCGCCTCGGCGAGGTCGGCGTCGTCGGCGAGCTGCGCGAACGCGATCTCCGGCTCGATCATCCAGAACTCGGCGAGGTGCCGGCTGGTGTTCGAGTTCTCGGCGCGGAACGTGGGGCCGAACGTGTAGACCTTCGACAGCGCGAGGCAGTAGCACTCGACGTTGAGCTGGCCGGACACGGTGAGGTAGGCCTCGCGCCCGAAGAAGTCCTGCGCGAAGTCGACCGCGCCCGCCGGCGTGCGCGGCAAGTTGGCGATGTCGAGCGTGGACACCCGGAAGAGCTCGCCCGCGCCCTCGGCATCCGAGGCCGTGATGATCGGCGTGTTGACCCAGCAGAACCCGCGTTCGGCGAAGAAGCGGTGGATCGCCTGCGCGAGCGTGTGGCGGACCCGGGTCACCGCGCCGATCACGTTGGTGCGCGGTCGCAGGTGCGCGACCTCGCGCAGGAACTCGAGCGTGTGCGGCTTCGGCTGGATCGGGTACGAGTCGGGGTCCTCGACCCAGCCGACGACCCGGATGGACTCGCCTGCATCTCGAACGGCTGCCCCTTCGCCGGCGAGGGCACGATCGTACCGGTGGCTTCCAGCGCACAGCCGGCCGTCAGGTGGTGGATCTCGCTCTCGTAGTTGGGCAGCGTGTTCGGCGCGACGACCTGGACCGGATGGAAGCCCGACCCGTCGGACACGTGCAGGAACGAGATCCCCGCCTTCGAATCGCGCCGCGTGCGCAGCCAGCCGCGGACGGTGACCGCCGTGTCGGCCGGCGCGCGGTTGGCGAGGATGTCGGCGCAGGAAAAGTGCGTCATGGAATTCCGATTCGGGAGGCCTGAATGGCCCGGATTCTAGCGGACGTTCCGGGCCGGGCGCCCGAAACACAGCCGCGTGGAAACGCCGCCCCCGCGGACGGAGGTCGGCAACCGGGGACTCAGGCGATAGCTTCGTGGTGCCGGGCGCCCCGCGTCACGCGGGTGCGCACATCACGACGAGGTCGGGCCCGTCGCCCTCCACCAGCCAGCCCTTGGCCACCATCTCGTCGCGCACGGCCTTGTCCGTCGTGTACCGGTGATTGGCGTCCGGCCGGTTGCTGAACACGCGGTAGACGTCGATCGTTCCCGCCGGACACACGCCGGCGGTCGGCAGGGCCAGGTGCACGAACGCCGAATCTTCGAGGAAGAAGCTCGGGTTCTTCCGCCCGGTGTCGTCGCACTCGACGGTGCCCCTGCCGAAGAAGTGCGAGTCGCCGAGCGCGGGCGGGATGTAGTAGCGGCAGACGGGCGACGTCGTCGCCTGCGCCGCCGTATGCACGGGGATTGATTTGCCGGTGCGCGTCCAGCCCTTGAGAAGCACGCCGGCGTCGAGCTTGGCGATCTCGTCGGCGACGTGGGTGATGAAGTAGTGGTCGAGGGACTGGTTGTAGAACTCGACCGCCGTGGCGGTCGTCGGGCTCGACAGGGCTCGCGCCTCGATCCTATAGGTGCGCGCAGCTGACGCGCCGACGCTGTCGGTCGCGCGGATCGTGAACGCGAACATCCCAGCCGCGGTAAGCGTACCGGTGCCCATGCACGTGACGGGATCGTGCGCAAGGCCCGGCGGCAGCTCGCCTTCGACCAGCGCGTAGGCATACGGCGGCTGTCCACCCATGGCTCTGATGGGGCCGCCCACGCGAGCACCGACGCTCGCGTATACGTCGGTCGGCAGGTTGCCGCTCGCGTGCAAACCCGTCGGACTGTCGCCCACCAGGAACGGCGAGCCCGGTATCGGCGTCAGCGCTCCGGAGACCGCATTGGCACGAAACCCCGAAAGGCTGCCGCTCAGCAGGTTCGCGGTGTAGACGAACTCGCCCGAAGTTGCCACGGCCACGGCAAGAGGATTGTCGCCGGTGGGTTGCCGCGACCCAACGGCGGTGAGAGCTCCGGTCGGGCCGATGGCGTAGGCCGACACGCCGCTTTCGTCCGCGAAGCCCCAGGTCGCGTAAACGAACCGGCCGGTCGGATCCACCGCGACGCCTTTGGCGATGTGGTTGTTGGTGGAGAGAGGCGGCCCGATGGCCGACAACGCGCCGGAGGCCGGGTCGATTTGATACGCCTGCAGTCCGATCGCCGCGACATACAGGTACTTCCCTGTCGGGTCGGCGGCGAGTGCCCAGGGTCGGTCAGGGGCCGCGAAAGGCGAACCCGGGACCGGTGTCAGCACGCCGGTTGCAATGTTCACGGTCCACGCGCTGACGGAGCGCCCGGTGTTGTTGGCCGCGTATAAGAACCGTCCAGCGCCGTCCATGGTGACCTCGAACGGCTCGCTGCCCGCAGGGAACGGCGATCCGGGGACCGGCGTCAGCACTCCCGTGGCGGGCTCGATCGCGAATCCCGAGACATTGTTGCTGTCCTGGTTCGCGGTGTACAGGTAGGCGCCCGAACGATCGAGCGTGAGCGCCCGCACGAAAGTGCCGCCGCGAAAGGGCATGCCCGGGATCGGGTTAGCGAAACGCTTCTCGGCGTCGAGCGAGTAGGCACAAACGTCGCCGTTGGCGACGTACTGGAACCGTCCGTCTACGGTTCTCATCGAGTGGCGCCACCCGGGGCATCGGCCGCTGTCGTTGTAGGTGTAGTCGAGGGGGAGCGGTGTGCCCGCTTCGATTGCCGTTGCTTCCCCCCGCGGTTCCAGAGTCGGATCCGGTCGGAAGATTTCGGTCCACAGATACTTCAGGATCTCCGAAATCCGCTTCGAGTCTTTTTCGTTGCGCGCCGACTCCAACACCAGCCAGTTTCTGTACTCCTCGTTGGTCATTGGCTTTTCCGGCGCAACGATGTTGACAGGCACGGGGGATGCACCGGCCGCGGCTGCGACAACGAGCGCGGCGGCGGCAAGCCACCGGAACAAGGGTGCGTGCACTGCCGGCCGCCTTTCGTTGTGAGGGATGTCTAGAATAGTGGCACGTTCGGCCAAGTCAATCCCCACCCGAGCCTTCAGCGCATCTTAAGCCGCTGATGTATAATCTCGCCAAAACAAGAAGTTAACCGGACGTAACGTCCGGCTGCCAAGGGCGAACACGGTTCGCCTTTTTGATCGCCGAAGGCATCGCCATGTTCGATCTCGTAGCCAAGCACAAACGCGTCGCGCAGGTCATCCTGTTCCTGCTGATGGTCCCGTTCGCCTTCTTCGGCGTCGACTACTACTTCCGCGGCGGCGCCGCGGACGCGGCGGTCGCCACCGTGGGCAAGGAGGACATCACGCAGGCGGACTACGCGGAGGCGCTGCGCGAGCAGAGCGACCAGATGCGCCGACAGATGGGCAAGAACTTCGACCCGGCGATGTTCGACTCTCCGGAAGTCCGGTTCGCGGTCCTCGAGATGCTGATCAACCAGCGGCTGCTGGCCGGGAAGGCCCAGGACGAGAAGTTCCGCGTCACCGACGCACAGCTGCAGCAGGTGATCGCCGGCATCCCCGCCTTCCAGGAAGACGGCAAGTTCTCGCCGGACCGCTACCGGATGCTGCTCCAGTCGCAGAACATGACGCCGCTGTACTTCGAGCAGAAGCTGCGGCAGGATCTCCTGGTCGGCGCCGTGCAGGAGCCGGTCGGGTCGGCGAACATCGTCGCGCGCCCGTCGGCGCTCAGGTTCCTGGGACTGCTCGAACAGAGGCGCGAGGTCGAGCTCGCGGCCGTCGACATCGACCCGTTTCTCCGGGACGTGAAGGTCGACGACGCGCAGGTGAAGGACTTCTACGACAAGAATCCGACCGCGTTCCAGACGCCGGAGCAGGCGCGCATCGAGTACGTGCTGCTGACGGCGGACGCGCTGACGGCGCAGGCGGCGGTCACGCCCGATGAGGTGCGCAAGCAGTACGACGCGAACGTGCGCCAGTACACGGCGCCGGAGGAGCGCGCGGCCGCGCACATCCTGATCCCGGTCAAGCCCGACGCGAGCGACGCGGAGAAGGCCGCCGCGAAGAAGCTCGCCGACGACGTGCACGCCAAGGCGAAGGCCAATCCGGCGAAGTTCGGGGACCTCGCGAAGGAGTTCTCCAAGGACCCGGGCTCGGCCGAGCAGGGCGGCGACCTCGGCAACTTCGGCCGCGGCACGATGGTCAAGCCGTTCGAGGACGCGGTGTTCGCGGCGAAGGCGGGCGACCTGCTGGCGCCGGTGCAGTCCGACTTCGGCTGGCACGTGATCAAGGTCACCGGCGCGCGCGCGGAGCGCACGCAGGCGTACGAGGAAGTCGCCGCGCAGATCGAGGCCGACTTGAAGAAGCAGAAGGCCGGGCAGAAATTCGCCGCGGCGGCCGACCAGTTCCAGAACCTGGTCTACGAGCAGGCGGACAGCCTGGCCGGGGTCGCCAAGGCGCTCGACCTCAAGGTGCAGGCGACGCCGCTCATCACGCGCTCGCAGGCGCAGGCGATCGGCCTCGGCAATCCCAAGTTCGTGCAGGCGCTGTTCTCGCCGGAATCGATCCAGAGCAAGCGCAACACCGAGGCCATGGAAGTGGCGCCGAACACGCTGATCGCCGGGCGGATCGTCGAGTTCAAGCCCGCGGCGCCGCGCCCGTTCGCGGACGTGGCCGGCGAGATCCGCGTGCAGCTCACGCGCCGCGCCGCGAGCGAGCTCGCACAGAAGGCGGGGCGCGCAAAGCTCGCGCTGCTGGAAGCCGGCAAGAGCGACAAGGAGGCGGGTGTGGCCTTCGGCAAGCCGCTCACCGTCGGCCGTGGCGAGTTCCAGTCGGGCCTGCCGCCGGAGGTGATGAAGGGCGTGTTCCAGGCGAACCCGGACAAGCTGCCGGCGCTCACCGGCGGGCCCAACGAGCGCGGCGGCTTCTCCATCGTCCGCGTCAACAAGGTGTTCACGCCGACGGATTCCGACAAGCAGCGCGTCGACATGGCGGCGTCGCGGCTTTCCGACCAGCTCGGGCGCGAGCTGCTGAACGCCTACATCGCGAGCCTGCGCGCCAAGGCCGACGTCAAGATCAACCAGGCGAATCTGGAGAAGAAGTAACGCAGCGTCCCCAAATCACTGCGCGCTGCGCGCTCCGTGATTTGTGGCCGAGGAGTTCAGCACGAAAGGCTTCGGGCGGCCGGGCGCCTTTCGTGTAGAAGCGGCAGGAAGCGCGCCGATCACAAGCGCTTCGCGCCGTTCAGTAGCGCGCGCATGCGCGCTGACAGCCTTCGGCGGAACGGGTGCCGTGCGGCCGCTTACCCCTCGTCCCAATCCTCACCCTGTTCGCGGGGAGATGGGGTCTGATTGACGACCGGCGAACGTGCTCGAAGAGGCATTCGGTGCGCATGCGCGCGCGACCGAGCGGGGAGCGAAGCGAGCTGCGAACGGCGCGCGTGGTTGACCTTGCTACGCGAAAGGCGCCCGACCGCCCGAAGGCTTTCGCGGTGACTTCACCGGGACAGGAGCACGGGGCGCGCGGCGCGGAGTGTTCCTGTCACGATCCGCAATTCGCCTTGTACCAGGTCTCGAGCTGCTGGCGTTCCCTGCGGCGCGTGGCGTCGTCGACGTAGACGATCTCGCCCTTCTCGTTGTAGCGCGCGAGGCCGATCATCTCGGCGGCGAGCTGCTTGATCTGCATCTGCGCGCGCGCGCACGCGTCGCCGACCTTGGCGAGTTCGGCCCGCTGCGCTTCCGCCTTCTTCGCGGCCTCCGCGGCGTCCAGCTGCCGCTTCTTGAACTCGCCTTCCTTCGCGGCCAGATCCTTCAGCGCGTTCGGGTTCGACGGCGGCGGGGCGCCCTGGATGGTCTCGACCTTCACGTTGCCGGTCGGCGGCTGGTCCGAGTAGACGACGCGGCCGCTGGCATCGGTCCACTTGTAGAGCGCCGCCGCGGACGTCCCCGCGAGCGCGAGCGCGCCGGCGGCGAGCAAGGCGGAAACGGTGATGCGGGGCATGGGCATCGGCAATGGGATCGCACGCAGCGTATGACAATGTCAACTTACTCCAGCCGGGCGCATGCGTCAATAAGCCCTTGATTCGAGAGGCTGGATGCGTGGCCCCCCGGACGGTTTCGCGTTGCATCGCGGCTTGGGGGCGACCCGCAACGCGGGTATAATCGGTTTTTGCGCATAGGAGAAATTTCAATGCGTGTCGTCCGGAAAGCGCTGACCTTCGACGACGTCCTGCTCGTCCCCGCGCATTCCCTCGTCGTACCCCGCGACGTATCCCTGAAGACCCGCCTCACGCGCTCGATCGCGCTCAACATCCCGCTCATCTCCGCGGCGATGGACACCGTGACCGACGCGCGCCTCGCGATTGCGATCGCGCAGGAGGGCGGGCTCGGGATCATCCACAAGAACATGACGCCGGCGAAGCAGGCGGCCGAGGTCGCCAAGGTCAAGCGCTTCGAGAGCGGCGTGGTCAAGGACCCGCTGACGATTCCGCCGACGATGTCCGTGCGCGAGGTGCTGGCGCTCAAGAAGCAGAACCGCATCTCGGGGCTGCCGGTGGTCGAGGGCCGGCGCGTCGTCGGCATCGTCACCAACCGCGACCTGCGGTTCGAGACCAACCTCGACCAGCCGGTGTCGAACATCATGACCAAGGGCGACCGGCTGGTGACGGTGCCCGAGGGCACCGACCTCGAGACCGCGAAGGCGCTGATGCACCAGCACCGGCTCGAGCGCGTGCTGGTCGTCAACGGCGACATGGAGCTGCGCGGCCTCATCACGGTCAAGGACATCCTGAAGTCCACCGAGCACCCGCTCGCGTGCAAGGACGACCTGGGACGGCTGCGTGCCGGCGCCGCCGTGGGCACGGGCGGCGACACCGACGAACGCGTCGACGTGCTGGTGGCCGCGGGCGTGGATGTCATCGTCGTCGACACGTCGCACGGCCACTCGCAGGGTGTGCTCGACCGCGTGCAGGCGGTGAAGAAGCGCCACCCGTCCGTGCAGGTGATCGGCGGCAACGTCGCGACGGCGGCCGGCGCGCAGGCGCTCGCCGACCATGGCGCGGACGCCGTGAAGGTCGGCATCGGCCCGGGGTCGATCTGCACGACGCGGATCGTCGCGGGCGTGGGCGTGCCGCAGATCTCGGCGATCCAGATGGCGATCGAGGGCGTGGCCAAGGCCGGCATCCCGGTCATCGCCGACGGCGGCATCCGCTACTCCGGCGACGTCGCCAAGGCCATCGCGGCCGGCGCGTCGTGCGTGATGCTGGGGTCGCTGTTCGCCGGCACCGAAGAGGCGCCGGGCGAGATCGAGCTCTACCAGGGCCGCTCGTACAAGAGCTACCGCGGCATGGGGTCGCTCGGCGCGATGCAGGAAGGCAGCTCGGACCGCTATTTCCAGGACGCCGAAGGCGAAGGCGCCGCGGAGAAGCTCGTGCCGGAGGGCATCGAAGGCCGCGTGCCGTACAAGGGCGTGCTGACGTCGGTGATCCACCAGCTGATGGGCGGCTTGCGCGCAGCGATGGGCTACTGCGGCTGCGAGACGATCGCGGAACTGTCCACCCGCGCCGAGTTCGTCGAGATCACGTCGGCGGGCGTGCGCGAGTCGCACGTGCACGACGTGCAGATCGTCAAGGAAGCGCCCAACTACCGCGTGCAGTGACTTTCGCCGTACCGCTTTCACCGAGAGGCGCTGCGCCGCAGGGGATCGCGGTTCGGGTGCTCCTGCCCATGCGCGTCTCCGCGCCCCTTCGCAAGATACCCTCATGGCCGCCCCCTCGCATTCCCGCATCCTGATCCTCGACTTCGGCGCGCAGTACACGCAGCTGATCGCGCGCCGGCTACGCGAGTCCAACGTCTACTGCGAGATTCATCCATTCGACGTCGGCGACGACTTCGTGCGCGCGTTCGCGCCGAAGGGCATCGTGCTCTCCGGCGGCCCCAGCAGCGTGACCGAGGGCGACACGCCGCGCGCGCCGGCGGCCGTGTGGACGCAGGGCGTGCCGGTGCTCGGCATCTGCTACGGCATGCAGACGATGGCGGCGCAGTTGGGCGGCGCCGTCGAGACCGGGCGTGTGCGCGAGTTCGGCTACGCGGAGGTGCGCGCGCGCGGCCATTCCGCGCTCTTCCGCGACCTGCAGGACCGGACCAACACGGACGGCCACGGACTGCTCGACGTCTGGATGAGTCACGGCGACAAGGTGACGGCGCTGCCGCCGGGCTTCCGGCTGATCGGCTCGTCCCCGTCGTGCGACGTCGCGGCGATGGCCGACGAGTCGCGCCGCTTCTACGCGGTGCAGTTCCACCCCGAGGTCACGCACACGAAGCAGGGCGCGGCGATCCTCGCGCGCTTCGCGCACGAGATCTGCGGCTGCGGCCGCGACTGGAACATGCACGACTACGTGCCGGAGGCGGTCGCGGCGATCCGCGCGCAGGCCGGCAACGACGACGTGCTGTTGGGGCTCTCCGGCGGTGTGGACTCGTCGGTCGCCGCGGCGCTGATCCACCGCGCGATCGGCGATCGCCTCACCTGCGTGTTCGTCGACCACGGCCTGCTGCGCCTGAACGAGGCCGAGCAGGTGATGCACACGTTCTCCCAGAACCTCGGCGTGCGTGTGATCCACGTCGATGCCAGCGCCGAGTTCATGGGGGCGCTCGCCGGCGTGGCCGACCCCGAGGAGAAGCGCAAGATCATCGGGCGCCTGTTCGTCGACGTGTTCCAGCGCGAGGCGGGCAAGCTCGCCAACGCGAAGTGGCTGGCGCAGGGGACGATCTACCCGGACGTGATCGAGTCCGCGGGGGCGAAGACCAAGAAGGCGCACACGATCAAGTCGCACCACAACGTGGGCGGCCTGCCCGAGACACTGCATCTTAAGCTGCTCGAGCCGCTGCGCGAGCTCTTCAAGGACGAGGTGCGCGCGCTGGGGGTCGAGCTCGGCCTGCCGCGCGAGATGGTGTACCGGCACCCGTTCCCGGGTCCGGGGCTCGCCGTGCGCATCCTGGGCGAGGTCACGCGCGAGCGCGCGGAGCTGCTGCGGCGGGCGGACGCGATCTTCGTCGACGAGCTGAAGATGGCGCACGACACCGACGGGCGCTCGTGGTACGACAAGACGGCGCAGGCGTTTGCCGTCTTTCTTCCGGTGCGCTCGGTCGGCGTGATGGGCGACGGGCGCACGTACGAGCACGCAGTCGCGCTGCGCGCCGTGCAGACGACCGACTTCATGACGGCGCACTGGGCGCCGTTGCCGATCGATCTCCTCGCGCGCATCTCGAACCGCATCACCAACGAGGTGCGGGGCTTCAACCGCGTCGTCTACGACATCTCGAGCAAGCCGCCGGCGACGATCGAGTGGGAGTAGCTTTCGAGATCTATCGGGGTCTATCGAGATCTATCGAAAAGTGGACCCAACATGTTGATCCAATTGGCAAATGCCTACCGAGACGTCTGTCGAGATCTATCGAGATCTATCGCTGGGATGCCCTTCAATCTGACGGTAAATCTGACGGTAAAAAAGTCGCGTCGAGCTGCCGCGAGAAATTTACCGTCAGGCCGATTCCGAGGTTGACGGTATATCCCGAGGGCAAAGTCCAGCATCCATGCGGGTTATCGGGCAATCGCCGGGTTGAGTCGCGCTGACGGTAAATTCTTGCGCTCCCAGGAGATAGGGCGTACCGGTGCGTCGCGCTGCGTGGCTCCGCGCCGAGCAAGGGAATGGAAGGGCAGGGGATGAGACAACTTGCCCGTCGTTGATCTATCGAACTACATCATCAACGGCAGCCTCCCCGCGACCGTCGATCCACCCGTGGCAGCCGACAACGGCCGACTTTGGCGACCTTTCATTCCCGAGTCGTACGGAGCCCACGGCCACTGGGTATTGAATGCCCGCAATGCGTTGGACTGCCGCCGCACGGGCGAGCGAGGTGGCGGGCAGCACCCGGCCAGTTGCAGACGGCCGCCTATCCGCCAGGGCAGTCATCTGAACGACTGCTTAGCTCGAGACGCTTCCTCATGGCAACGCGCAACCCCTCCAGAAACGTTTCAGACCGCGGCTGCACACGATCTGCCACCCCGGGGTGCCGCGAGCTACTCCGAGTAAGGGGCTGCGCCGGACACCGGCGCGGCGTCGGCCAGGATGAAGAGCAGCACGTTGCCGGGCTCCGACGTGGCGTCGCTGCGCAGGCCGCCGACAAGGCCGTTGACCGGGCTGGTGTACTCGGCCACCACTTCGCCGAAAGCGTTGCGCTGGATGGCCACCTTTTGCCCTGGCGTGACCTTGGCATTCAGCTTGACCAGCAATTCGATGAATCCGCCGTGGGTGGTCAGCACGGGAACCGCGCTCTTCCCGATGTAGACGTTGGCATCGGCTGCGGTGCGTCCGATCGCGCCGGGAACCATGCCGTAGTGCTTGAAGACGTTCATCGTGCCTTCGACGAAGAGGGGGATCATGGCGAGATCCAGCCGCCGCGCCGCGCCGACTTCCGGCGTAAACGCGGGAATGCCGGCATCGATGTAGGCGTTGTGCAGCACACCGGGGTAGACCGGGTTGTCAAAGATCGCCGGGACGGGGTAGAGCATCATCATCGTCTTCACTTCCGGGATGCGCATGTCTCCGATGTGAAATGCGGACACGTCCAGGCCGGTGGTCCCGGTATGGAAGTCGATGGCCAGGTCGGTGTTGGGCCGGAGCAGCCGGTTGAACACCAGCCCGGCCTGGCGGCTGACGGCACCGAGGCCGTTTTCGTTGCCGGGCCATTCGCGGTTCATGTCGGTCAGCTCGAAGCCGCGCCCGGAGCTCGGCCATCGGCGCTGCATGCTCTCCATCGCAGGGCGCGCGATGTCGAGCACCGCCATCACCGTGCCCGACATCTCGGCCGGGTTCAGCTGGCTCATTACGGCTTGCACGGTGCACCGAACTCATCTCGTCACCGTGCACACCGCTGGTCAAGGTGATGCGCTTGCCGGGCTTCGTTCCCTTGGCCACGATCACCGACACGTACCAGTGCTGTCCCGTGGACATTTGGACGCCCTGGAAGTACAGCAGGTGCTTCTTGCCGGGCTCCAGGTCGCTGGTGTTCAGGGAGCTCACCACTTTCTTGCCATTGATCACGTCGCCGGTGTAAACGGTGCTGATCTTGGCAGCGGCACCGCTTTGAGCGTGCGCCAGGCCAATACCCGTGAGTGCAACAGCGGCCATCAGTAGCGATTGCATGAAATTACGCCGCCAATGGCCACCTGGGAATGTTCTTAACATTATCGATCCTGTTTCACGTTGCGAGATGTTTCGATTGTAATCGGTCACAATCCAGTCCTTCACCGCATCAAACGCAGACCGCAGGTCGGGCGATGATATTGGCCGTGTTGCTGTTCATGGGTGTTAGCGCTGGGCGACCGCTTCGCATCGGACACCTGCCGTTGAACCACTAACGGTGCGACCGACCGCTGAGGTCGTGGGCTGCCGGCCAGGCGAAGCCGGCGAGCGACCGGTCACTACGCAGTTGCCGACGTTCGCAACGTGCCCGGCGACGCTCTCTTCGTGACTGCAGCGCGCCCTCGAACGCCCGTTGGCAATGAAGCGTCTGCGCGAAGCGGCCACCAGCCAGACGTCATGAGAAGTCGGAAGGCTATCCCTCTTGTCGTATTACGCGTTGCGTAATATCATGCTCGAATGATTCGGAGGTTTCGCTGCAAGGATACGCAGGCCTTGTTCGAAGGCGGACATCCCAAGCGCTTCCGCGCCATCGAGGTGGTCGCGACCCGCAAGCTGGCGATGCTGGACGCGGCGAAGACGCTGGACTTCATGCGTTCGCCGCCGGGCAATCGGCTCGAAGCGCTCAAGGGTGACCGGGCAGGGCAGTGGAGCGTCCGCATCAATGACCAGTGGAGGGTGTGCTTCGTTTGGACCGACGCAGGTCCGGGCGAGGTCGAGATCGTGGACTATCACTGAAGGAGTGTGGCGATGGGACGGGCTATCAACCGAATGCGCGCCGTGCATCCGGGCGAAGTGTTGCGTGAAGAGTATCTGGCGCCATTGAGCCTGAGCGTGAACGCCCTCGCCATGGCGCTGGGAGTA
>JADJWJ010000009.1 GCA_016716425.1 Betaproteobacteria bacterium | reverse complement strand
CGGTCGCATCGTGCTCTTGCCCGCCGCCGACGGCCCCTTGGTGTTCATGACGACGAGCTGGTGCTGCGGCGGCAGCAGCGCGTAGCCTTCGGCCGGTGCGCCGTGTGCGACCAGCGGCTCGACCAGCGCGCCGATCGCGTCGCCGCCGGCCTCGTTGGCGGCGAGGTCCGTCGCCAGCCGCGCGACGACGGCGCGGTCGCCCCAGAGGCCGCCGTGGCGGACGAGCAGCGCGGCGACCGTCCGCGCGAGCGCGCGCAGCGCGGCGCGCTCGACCGGCTCGGCCGTGGCGCGTGCGCGGACCTCCCACTGTGCGACGCACGCGTGTCCGTCCGGTGCGGCCGCCGGCGGCGCGGTCGCGGCAGGCTTTCCGAACAGCCGCGCGAACAGTCCGGGGGCGCGCTCGGGCACCGGCGCGGCCGGGGGCGCGTACAGCGCGGCGAGTTCGCGCTCGACAATGGCGGCGAGCGACCGGTGCACGCCGTCGTACGCCGCGACGATCGCCGGCATCCGCGGCTCGACGTGGCGCTCGAGCAGCACCCGCGTGATCGCGCGGAAGCTGATGCCCAGGTCCTCGATCTTCACGCCGTCGGGCACCGATACGTTCGCGGTGACGCGGACGAGCAGTTCGTGGAGTGCCAGGCGCTCGGGCCGGAACGCGACGATTTCGGCGGGGGCAAGGCCCGTGAGGTCGGCCAACTCCAGCGCGTCGGCGAGCGCCGTGCGCACGTGCGCGGTGCGGAACACGGTCGCGAGGTGCAGCAGGTCGGCCGGGATCTGCGACGCGATCCCCGGGTGCCAGGGGCCGAAGCGGTCGTCGGGGGCGGCGTTGGTCATCGCGGGCGCACGGCGCCGGGCGCCCCGGCGGCACCCGCGAAGGTACACATGCGGCGATAATGGCGCAATGAGCCGCCACGCCCTCGTCGCAGGTGCCACCGGACTCGTCGGCCGCAGCCTCGTGCAGCGGCTGCTCGACGACGCGGACACCGCCAGCGTCGTCGCGCTGACGCGCCGGCCGCTCGCGATCCCGCACCCGAAGCTGGTCGAGGCCGTCGTGGAGTTCGATCACCTCGGCGACTACGTCCTGCCCGCGGTCGACGACTACTTCTGCTGCCTCGGCACCACGATCCGGGAAGCCGGCTCGCGCGACGCGTTCCGCGAGGTCGACCTGGGCTACGCGGTGGCCGTCGCGCGCCTGGCGCTGACCGCGGGTGCCACGCGCTGCTTCGTCGTGACGGCGCTGGGTGCGAACCCGACGTCGCGCGTCTTCTACAACCGCGTGAAGGGGGAGGTCGAGGTCGAACTCGGTCGCCTGCCGTTCCGGACCGTGGTCGCGTTCCGGCCCTCGCTCCTGATCGGCGAGCGCGCGCAGGCGCGTGCCGGCGAGCGTGCGGCGCTGGCGGTCGCGCGCCCGCTCGCGCCGGTGCTGCCGTCGCGCTATCGCCCGGTCGACGCCGACACGGTCGCGCGCGCCATGCTGGCCTGCGCCAAGACCGATGCCGTGGGCCGCTTCGTCGTCGAGTCGGGCGCGATCCGCACGTTCGCCGCGGTCGCGGCACGCGCCGCGGGCGGCGGCTGACGCCGCGGCGCGGCAGCGGACCTTGATCCGCGGCAAGCGCAGCGGCGCGGCGCCCGGGCACACTGGCGGCCTTTCGCTCTTCCCGACCAGGCTTCCATCATGAACGTCGCCGAATCCCTGTTGCACGCCCTCGTCGCGCACGGCGCACGCCAGATGTTCGGCATTCCCGGCGACTTCGCGCTGCCGTTCTTCAAGGTCGCCGAGGAGTCGGGCATCCTGCCGCTGTACACGCTGTCGCACGAGCCCGCCGTCGCGTTCGCGGCCGACGCGTCGGCGCGGATGAACTGCGCGCCCGGGGTCGTGGCGGTGACGTACGGCGCCGGCGCACTCAACATCGTCAACGCGATCGCCGGCGCGTACGCGGAGAAATCGCCGGTCGTCGTCGTCTCCGGCGGGCCGGGCAAGGGCGAGGCGGGCACCGGCCTGCTGCTGCACCACCAGGCCAAGACCCTCGATTCGCAGGCGCGGATCTTCCGCGAGATCACGTGCGCGCAAACGCGCCTCGACGACGCGCACCGCGCGCCGGCCGAGATCGCGCGCGTGCTCGCCCGCTGCCGCGAGGAGTCCCGGCCCGTGTACGTCGAGATCCCGCGCGACATGGTGCGGGTGCCCTGCGGGCCCGTCGCCGCGCTGCCGGCCGCACCCGTCGACCCCGACGCGCTCGCCGCGTGCGTCGACGACGTGCTGGCGCGCATCGCCTCGGCGAAGTCGCCGGTGCTGATGGTTGGTGTCGAGGTGCGCCGCTTCCGGCTGGAGGCCAGGGTCGCCGAACTCGCCGCGCGGCTCGGGCTGCCGGTCGTCACCAGCATCATGGGGCGGGGCCTGCTTGCCGGGACGGCGAACCCGCCGCTCGGCACGTACCTCGGCGTGGCGGGGCAGCCCGAACTGACGGCGCGCGTCGAGCAGTCGGACGCGCTGTTCCTGCTGGGGGTCATCATCTCCGACACGAACTTCGGCGTCTCGGCGCGCCAGATCGACCTGCGGCACACGATCCGCGCGATCGACCGCGAGGTGACGCTCGGGTTTCACACGTATCGCGACATCCCGCTCGCGGCGCTGGTCGATGCGCTGCTGGCGCGCGTACCGGCCCGGCCGGCGGCGACCGCGAAGCCCGGCGTCGCCTATCCGCGCCACATGCCGGCCGACGACGCGCCGATCGCGCCCAACGACATCGCCTGCGCGATCAACGACCTCATGGCCGCGCACGGCCCGCTGCCGATCGCCGTCGACGTCGGCGACTGCCTGTTCACGGCGATGGACATCGACCACACGGCGCTGATCGCGCCCGGCTACTACGCGTCGATGGGCTTCGGCGTGCCGGCCGGGCTCGGTGTGCAGGCCGCCTCCGGCGCGCGGCCGCTGGTCCTCGTCGGCGACGGCGCGTTCCAGATGACCGGGTGGGAGCTCGGCAACTGCGCGCGCTACGGCTGGGACCCGATCGTGATCGTGTTCAACAACACGAGCTGGGAGATGCTGCGCACGTTCCAGCCGGAGTCGCGCTTCAACGACCTGCCTGAGTGGCAGTTCGCCGATGCCGCGCCGGCGCTGTCCGGCGACGGCGTGCGCGTGACGACGCGCCGTGCGTTCGCGGAGGCGCTCGCCCGCGCGCACGCGACGCGCGGGCGGTTCCAGTTGATCGAGGCGATGATCCCGCGCGGCGTGCTGTCGGCCACGCTCCAGCGCTTCGTCGCGGGCGTGAAGCGGATCAACGCCGGTTCGACCCCACGCCGGTTGCCCGCTGCGCCCGGCGAGGAGTTCGCCCTCGCATGCCCCCTCTCCCTGTCGCGCTGCGGGCGAGGGCCGCGCAATGCCTCTGCGCTTTGCGCGGATGCGCGATGCGGTTGCGCGGACGTGCGCTGGAGAACTCCCCTCTCCCCGCTTGCGGGGAGAGGGCTGGGGTGAGGGGGCGGCGCCGCGGAACTCCCGCCGCCGCCGGCGCTCTCACGTCCACGCGGCAGTGCGCCCGCCGCCGAACGATCGGCAACACGAGGAGACGACATGAAACGACTGCTCTCGGCCGCCCTCGGCCTCGCCGCACTTCTCGCGACGGGCAGCGCGCTGGCGCAGCTCACTGTCTACGAGTGGGACGGCTTCCGCGGCCGTTCGTTCACGGCGAACCAGACCACGCCGAACTTCGCGCAGCACGGCTTCGACCACCGCGCGTCGTCGGCGATCGTCGAGCGCGGCCGCTGGGAGGTGTGCGAACGCCCGGGCTTCGACGGCCGCTGCGTGGTGCTGTCGCCGGGGCAGTACCCGTCGCTCGCCACGATGGGCATGAACGACCGCATCTCGTCGGTCCGGCGCGCACCGCGCCAGGCCGCGGCGTACGCGCCGCCGCCGCCCCCGCCGGCGCCGCCCTACCGGTACTACCCGCGCCACGGCGAACGCCTGTACACGGCCAACGTGGTCGCCGTGCGTGCGGTCGTCGGCCCGCCGGAGCAGCGCTGCTGGGTCGAGCAGCAGCAGGTCGCGACCGGCCAGCCGAACGTGCCGGGTGCGATCCTCGGCGGCATCCTGGGCGGCGTGCTCGGCCACCAGATCGGCAGCGGCACCGGGCAGGACGTCGCGACAGCGGTCGGCGCGGTCGGCGGCGCGGCGGTCGGCGCCAACGTGGGGCGCGGCTCGACCTACACGCAGAACGTGCAGAAGTGCGCCGCGGTGCCGGGCTCGGCGCAACCGTCGTACTGGGACGTGACGTACGTGTTCCGCGGTCGCGAGTATCGCGCGCAGCTCACGTTCCCGCCGGGTCCGACGATCACCGTCAACGGGCGCGGCGAGCCGCGGGTATAGCGCGTCGCGGTGCCGCGCGCGCCGCATGCTGCATTGCGTCGTTGACCGCGGTCAACGCGTCGGTGCAGGCGGCGGGTACGCTGAACGACGTGGGGTGTCGGGTGGTCCGACGATGAGGAGGACGCGATGAAACCGAAAGCCACCACCAGCAAGACGCCGCGCGCGCCGCATGTGCCCGTTGCGGCGCATCCGCGCAGCGTGCCGAACGTCGCGCCGGCGCGGGACGACGTGCGCGAGGCCGAACAGCCGTTCGCGGAAGGCGCGCGCGACGCGCTCGATGCGGACCTGCGGTACCGGCTGATCAGCGAGGCGGCGTACGCGCTGTACACGGCCCGCGGCTATGCCGACGGCTACGACGTCGACGACTGGCTGACCGCCGAAGCGGAGGTCGATCACCTGCTGCTCGGTCGCGCCGGCGGCGTGGCCTAGCGCTCGCGCGGCTCGCCTGTCGCGGCCCGCCCGGCGCGGGGCCCGAGCGGCGGCTTGACGCGAGTCAAGTCGCGTCGGCACGGGCCGCTTCACAGTATGTGCGGGTTGCTTGCCCAGCGCGCGCGCGCCGGCGGCGGGCGCAGCGAATCGCGCGTCACCACGCGGCGCCGACGGCCCCGGTCGCGTGCAATCTAATGGTAATATAACGATAGAGTTCAAAAGGGCGCGCCCGGCGCACCCGCCACCGGAGAACCCCATGCGCATCTGCATCGTCGGCGCCGGCTCGATCGGCGGCCACCTCGCGGTCCTGCTCGCCAACGCCGGCAACGACGTCACCGTGATCGCGCGCGGGCCGCACCTGGCCGCGATCCGCGCCAACGGCCTCAAGCTCCTCCTCGACGACGGCACCGAGCACGTCGCGCGGGGCCTGCGCGCGACGGACGACCTCCGCGCCGCCGGCGTGCAGGACCTGGTCATCCTCGCCGTGAAGGCGAACCAGGTCGCGGCGGTCGCGGCCGATCTCGCGGCGCTGTGCCACGACGACACGGTGCTGGTGCCGATGCAGAACGGCATCCCGTGGTGGTACTTCCAGCGCCATGGCGGTCCGCACGAGGGCCACTGCGTGCGCGCGGTCGACCCGGACGGCGCGATCATGCGCACGATCGACCCGCGGCGGATCGTCGGCTGCGTCGTCTACCCGGCGGCGGAGATCGCTGCGCCGGGCGTCATCCGCCACATCGAGGGCAACCGCTACCCGCTGGGCGAACTCGACGGCGCGACGACCGAGCGCGTGACGCGGATCACCGCTGCGCTGACGGCGGCCGGCTTGAAGTCGCCGATCCTCGCCGACATCCGCGCCGAGATCTGGCTGAAGCTCTGGGGCAACCTGTCGTTCAACCCGATCAGCGCGCTGACACACTCGACGCTCGTCGACCTGTGCCAGTTCCCGGCCACGCGCCGGCTCGCGTTCGACATGATGAGCGAGGCGCAGGCGATCGCGGAAAAGCTCGGCATCGCGTTCCGCGTCACGATCGACAAGCGCATCGCCGGCGCGGAGAAGGTCGGCAAGCACAAGACGTCGATGCTGCAGGACATCGAGGCCGGGCGCGAACCGGAGATCGATGCGCTGTTGGGCTCGGTGATCGAGCTGGGCGTCCTGACCGGCACGCCGACGCCGCACCTCGACACCGTCCACGCGCTCACCAAGCTGCTCGCGCACACGGTCGCCGCCGAGAAGCTGTGCGTGCGTGCGATGACCCGCGAAGTCGTCGAGCGCGCCGTCCGCGCGGCGGGCACGCAGGCGCCGGTCGCGGCCGCCTGAGGCGAACCGGGGCGAACTCGCCGCCGCGCCGTCATTCGGCGGGCGGCAGCTCGCTCTCGTGCCAGCGGGAGAGCGCCGCGCGCGCGAGCGCGTTCGTCACCGCGAAGAACACGACGCCGGTCGCCGCGATCAGCACCAGCGCGGCGAACAGCCGCGGCACGTTGAGCTGGATGCCCGCCAGCAGAATCTGGTAGGCCAGCCCGGCGCCTTGTCCGCCGGTGCCGGCGACGAACTCCGCCACCACGGCGCCGATCAGCGCGAGCCCGCTCGCGACCCTCAGGCCGCCGAAGAAGTACGGCAGCGCGCCGGGGATCCGCAGTCGCCACAGCGTCTGCCAGCGCGTCGCCCGGCTCATCCGGAAGAGGTCGGCGAGCCCGGGGTCGACGCTGCGCAGACCGAGCGCCGTGTTCGAGATGATCGGGAAGATCGCGACGACCACCGCGCAGAGCACGAGCGCCACCCGCGTGTCCTGCACCCAGATGATGATGAGCGGCGCGATGGCGACGATCGGCGTCACCTGCAGCAGGATCGCGTACGGAAAGAGGGAGGCCTCGATCACCCGGCTCTGCGCGAACAGCAGCGCGGTCGCGACCCCGGCCACGATCGCGATGGCGAGTGCGGTGAGCGCGATGCCGGCGGTGACGCGCAGCGAGTCGGCAAGCAGCGCGCGGTCGGTCCACAGCGTGGCCGCGACCCGCGCCGGCGACGGCACGAGGTACGCCGGCACGTCCCAGGCGGTGACCGCCCCCTGCCAGAGCCCCAGCAGCACGGCGGCCACCCCGACCGGCGCCAGCCAGCCGAACGCGCGCGGCAGTTCGTCGCGCGGCGTCATTGCGCCTGCACCTCGCCCGATGCCTGCGCCACCGCCGCCGACAGCCGTGCGCACAGCGCCGCGAAGTCCGCGCTGCCGCGGTAAGCCGGCGTGCGCGGCTGCGCCGCCGGCACCGGCACGTCGGCGATGATCCGGCCCGGCCGCGCGGCCATCACGACGACGCGCGTGGCGAGGAACGCCGCCTCCTGGATGCTGTGCGTGACGAACAGCACGGTCCCGCCGCGCGTGTGCCACAGCGCGTTCAGTTCGGCGTCGAGCTTGTGCCGCGTGAACTCGTCGAGGGCGCCGAACGGCTCGTCCATCAGCAGCAGTGCGGGTGCCACGACCAGCGCGCGCGCGATCGACACCCGCATCTGCATGCCGCCGGAAAGTTCGCGCGGGTAGCGGTCGGCGACGTCCGCGAGGCCGACGCCGGCCAGCGCGTCGCGCGCGGCGCGGTCGCCTTCGGCGCGGGCCGCACCCGCGAGGTCGAGCGGCAGCCGCGCGTTGGCGAGCACGCGCGACCACGGCATCAGCGTCGGCGACTGGAACACCATCGCGATGCGCCGTGCCGGATCGTCGGCCGGAACATGGTCGGCGCCCCACCAGGAAAGGCGCCCTTGCGTAGGTGCGACGAGGCCCGCGGCCATCCGCAGCAGCGTGGTCTTGCCGCAGCCCGATGGTCCGAGCAACGCGACGAATTCACCCGGCGCGACCGCGAGGTCGACCGGCGCCAGCGCGCAGGTGCCGTTCGCATACGTCTTGGCCGCGCCCTCGACGGCGACGACCGACGGGGCCGCGGTCACGGGTCGCTTCGCTGCGCGCCTACGGCAGCACGCGCACGGACTTCACGACGTCGAGCGTCCACGCCTTCGCGTAGTCGGTTCCTGCCTTCGCGAGGCCGGCGCCGCGCAGGAACGCCACCGTCGCGTTCCAGCGCGCGTCCGTCATCGTCAGCAGACCCGCCGTCTTCGCGTCACCGCCGTCGACGATCGCGTTCTCCCGCATCTTGCGCACGCCGAACGCGAGCAGCGCCTCGCTCATCTCCGGGTTGTCCTTGCGGATCAGCGCATTGCCGGGCGCGGGATTGGCGAGATAGCTCTTCCACCCCTCGGCGGAGGCGCGCACGAACCGCTGCAGCGCGTCGGCGCGAGACCCCAGCGCGTCCCGCCTGACCACGAGGACCTCGGAGTAGGGCGGGTAGCCCAGGTCGGCCAGCAGGAACACGACCGGCGCAACACCCGCCTTCTCGATCGAGAAGGGCTCGGACGTCGCAAACCCCTGCTGGGACAGCGTGCGGTCGGCGAGGAACGGCTGCACCGAAAACCCGTACGGCCGCTTCTGGTCGTCGGTGAACCCGTACTTGCCCTTGAGCCACGGCCAGAACGTCGTGTTCGCGGCCGCGGCGATCGCGATCGGGCGCCCCTTCAGATCGGCGAGCTGCGCGACGCCCGGATGGGCAATGATCACCGTCGGGTTCTTCTGGAACGTGGCGGCGATCGCGGCGAGCGGCACGTCCTGCTCGATGGCGGAGAGCACCTGCAGGCCATCGGCCATCGCGACGTCGAGCGCTCCGGCGGCCAGGAGCTGCAGCCCGTTCACCTGCGGCCCGCCCATCCGGATGACGACGTCGAGGCCGTGCTTCCGGTACGTGCCCTCGGCCAGCGCCTGGTAGAACCCGCCGTGCTCGGCCTGCGCGAGCCAGTCGGTGGCGAACACGAGGCGCTGCTGTGCGGTGCCGGCGGCCGCGTGCGCCGCCAGCAGCAGCGCCGCGAGGGTGTGGACGATCGAGCGTGACATGCGGGAGTCCCCTTGCTGACGTGGCCGTGGGCGCCGCCCGGGCGCCGTGCGGCGGCAAGCATAGCCCAAGCGCGCCGGCGCGGCAGCCGAAGTTCCGCGGGTGCGGGGGCGCCTCGGAAAGGGGGCGGACTGCGGCGGGCTTGCCCTAGGTCAAGGTGACGGTCGCCGGTCGGCGTAGAAGTAACGCGTCATGGTGCGCACCGCCCACCCGCGAACGGAGGCCGAAGGCCGGCCGCCCGACCACGACACCCGGTCCGAGCCGGCGGGGTGGCCAGTCCTCGTAGGCGTGATCCTGCTGATCGTCTTCGCCTGCGTCGTGTAGCGGAGGACTTCGCTCGCGCGACGGGCTGGCGGCGCGGGATCCCGCGCCGGCCGGCGGTTGGAATTCGCGACCGAGTCTGAAACTCGATGTCATCCCGAGCGCAGCGAGGGATCTGCTGCTGCGCTGACGTAACGTGTGGCGTGACGCAGATCCCTCGCTGCGCTCGGGATGACACCGGGAAGTGGATGCCGGCGCGAATTTCAACAGCCTGCTAGGGCATCCGCCACGGGGGCCGCGGCACCAGCGCGGCGAGGTCGATGCCGTCCAGCAGATTCTTCACGACGAGCCCCAGCTCGGTGTCGCCGGTCACGCGCAGCCGGCGCGCGAAGAACAGCGTGTCGGGATCTTCCACGCGCAGCGCCAGCGCCGCGTAGTCGCGCAGCGTCGCGGCGATCGCGACGTCGGGCGTGGCGTCGCGCGGCGCCGGATGGAAGCGCCCGTCGCGGCACGCGACGGTCACGTCGACGCCCAGGTCGCGCACGGTCAGGCGCACGCAGCGGCCTTCGAGCGGGGCGATCGCCTCGGCGCTGACGACGCGGCCGACGCCGAAGTCGAGCGCGCGCGCGAGCGCCACCGCCAGCGGCCAGCGTGGCAGCGGGGCGACCAGCGCAGCGAGCGGCGCCGGCAGCGTGAACTCGGGAATCTTCATGCGCGTGCCTGCTGCGCCACCGCGCCATCCGGCCGGACGCGAACGTGCCCGGCGCGGTCGTGCCAGAAGCCGTTGCACAGCGGCACGCCCGCCGTGTCCAGTGCCTGCACCGCCTGCGCCGGGTCGAGCGCTCCGTCGAGGAGCCGGCGCCACGTGGCGACCACGCCGAGCGTGCCGGTGCCGGCCGGCGACACCCGGACAACGCCCACCCCACACGCACGCAGGCCCGGCAGGTCGCCCGCCAGCGACTGCACGTGCGCCGACTGCGTCTCGATGCCGTTCAGCACGAGGAACGGCGTGCCTTCCTGCGTGGCGAGCGGCAGGCCGTCGCCGCGCCCCATGCAGCGGAACTCGCACTGGTCCTTCTGCAGGTCGAAGTGCCGCGCGGTGAAGCAGCGGGCCGACCACGCGAGCGGAACGCGGCCGTGCGCCAGTACCTCGCATTCGATGCCGGGCGAGGCGGCGACGACCTCCGCGAGTGCGTCACCGCCCATCTCGTACGGCGCCACCCAGCGCGTCGCGCCGGCGTCGCGCGCAACGGCGAGTGCGTGCGCGTTGAAAAGGTTGAGGGTCGGGCCGGCGACGAAGCCCGTCACGCCTGCGGCGGCCAGCACCCGCACCGCCGACCAGTCGTTCGCCTCGACGCGAAGCGCGCGCTGCGCGGCGACGGCGCGCAGCGCGCGCAGGTCCGCTTCCGCCTCGATCAGCGGCAGCGTCGTGAGGACCGCCTCCTTGCCGGCGGCGGCGAGCCGTTGCGCGATTCCGATCCAGTCGTCGAGCTTCAGTTCGCGCCGGCGCGCGCACACGGCCTCCCCGAGGTAGACGACGTCCACCGGCGCCCGCGCGACGGCCTCGTAGAACGCGAACACGTCGGCGCGCGGCCAGAAGTAGAGCAGGGGGCCGAGGGCGAGCTTCATCGGTGTCCTCATCGCCACGGCCGCGAGTACGCGCCCAGCGTCTGCGCCTGCCCTTCGCACAGCGGGCCGAGCGTCGCGCGCCAGCGCGGCTGCACGGCGAACCGGTCGGGCGCCGTGACGCACGCGTCGATCGCCTCGCGCCACGTGCGCGTGACGTCGGCGACGTAGGCCGGGCTGCGCTGCCGGCCCTCGATCTTGATCGCGGCCACCCCGATGCGCACGAACTCGGGCAGCAACTCCAGCGTGTCGAGGCTGGTCGGCTCCTCGATCGCGTAGTAGCGGCCGCCGCCGACGTCGTAGCGGCCCTTGCACACGGTGGGGTAGCCGGCGCGTTCGCCGGAGCCGAAGCGGTCGATCAGGAAGCCCCCGAGGCGCGTCGTCATGCCGTCGGGCCGCTCGTCCCACTCGACGAACTTCGCCGGCGAGCACACGCCGTGCCGGTTCGGACCCTGGCCGGTGGCGTAGGCCGACAGCGCGCAGCGGCCCTCGACCATCACGCACAGGCTGCCGAAGCCAAACACCTCGATCTCGACCTGCGTGTGGGCGATCGTGTGCGCGACCTGCGCCACCGACAGCACGCGCGGCAGCACCGCGCGCTGGATGCCGAAGCGCTCGCGATGGAACTCGATCGCCTCGTACGACGTCGCCGACCCCTGCACCGACAGGTGCAGGCGCAACGACGGGTGCGTCGCGCGCGCGTATGCGAGGAGTCCCGGATCGGCGACGATGATCGCGTCGGCACCGAATTGCGCCGCGCGGTCGACCGCGGCCGTCCAGCGCGCGAACCGCGCCTCGCCGGGGTAGGTGTTGAGCGCGATCAGCACGCGGCGGTTGCGCCGGTGCGCGTAGGCGATGCCGTCGGCCAGGGCGCGGTCGTCGAAGTTGAGGCCCGCGAAGGCGCGGGCGTTGGTCTCGTCGCGGAAGCCGACGTAGACGCAGTCGGCGCCATGGTCGACGGCCGCCTTCAGCGCGGGCAGGCCGCCGGCGGGACAGACGAGGTCGGGCGCGGCGCGCGCGGCGGTCATGGGGGCATCGGGGCGAAGCGGAGACAGCTTCGCATCGTAGCGGCGGCTGCCGCCGCGCGCCCTTGATGCCGGTCAAGCGGCCGCGACGCCGCCGCGCGGGGCCGGCGCGCCGCCGCTTGACAGCCGATGGATCGCCGGTACGCTGCCGGTCGGATCGGTGGTGCGCCGGTCGCCGGTGCCCATGACGCGGCACGGCGGCCGCGGCGCGCGCCGGCCGCGGAGGAGGCAGGATGAGCGCAGCACCGACAGCGAAGCGGACCGTCATCGTGGCGGGCGGCGGAATCGGCGGCATGGCCGCCGCCATCGGGCTGTCCCGGGCCGGCTGCAAGGTCACGGTGCTGGAGCGCGCCGCGGAGTTCGGCGAGATCGGCGCCGGCATCCAGCTGGGGCCAAACGTGTTCCACGCGCTGAAGACGCTGGGCGTGGCCGAGCGGACGCTGGAAAACGCCGTCTACATCGACAAGCTGATCATGATGGACGGCATGACCGGCGACAAGGTCGCGGAAATCCCGGTCGACGCGCCGTTCCGCGAGCACTTCCGCAATCCCTACGCGGTGATCCACCGGGCCGACCTGCACGCGCCGCTGCACGCGGTCAACGTCGCCGATCCCGACGTCACGCTGCTGCCGCGCCACGAGGTGACGGGCTTCGTCAAGCGCGCCGGCCGCGTCGAAGTGCACACGGCCAACGGCGCGTCGTTCACCGGCGACGCGCTGGTCGGCTGCGACGGCGTGCGCTCGAAGGTGCGCGAGGCGATCGTCGGCGACGGCGACCCGAAGGTCTCCGGCCACATCGCCTACCGCGCGGTGCTGCCGATCGAGGAGATGCCCGAGGACCTGCGCTGGAACGCGGCCTGCCTGTGGGCCGGGCCCAAGTGCCACATGGTCCACTATCCGCTGCGTGGGTGGAAGCTCTTCAACATCGTCGCCACGTTCCACCACCCGTCGCGCACGACCGAGGGCCACAACGAGCCGGGCGACCGCGACGAGCTGCTGTCGTACTTCGTGCACCTGCCGGCGAAGCCGCGGAGCATCCTCGAGAAGTCGCGCAACTGGCGACGCTGGGTGCTGGTCGACCGCGAGCCGGTGGGCAACTGGTCCGACGGCAACGTGACGCTGCTGGGCGACGCCGCGCACCCGACGCTGCAGTACTTCGCGCAGGGCGCGTGCATGGCGATCGAGGACGCCGTCACGCTGATGCACGAAGTGACGGCAAGCCCCGACGACCTCGGCGGGGCGTTCCGACGCTACCAGGACCGGCGCATCACGCGCACCGCGCGCATCGTGCTTTCGTCGCGCGAGCTGGGCCGGCTCTACCACGCGGCCGGCGTCGAGCGGCTCGTGCGCAACGAGATCCTCGGCGGCAAGACGCCGGCGGACTTCTACCGCAGCCTCGACTGGATCTACGGCTACGGCCGCGATGCGGCTGGACCGTGACGGCTGCGCGCATGCAAACCGCGAGAGGACTCCCGCCATGAGCAGCGAACTCGGAAGCGTGGCCGACCTTCCGGCCGAGTACTACCAGGGGCTCGTCAGCCGCAACACGCTGCCGCTGTGGCCGTCGCTGCGCGCCGTGCTGCCGTACGGCAAGCCGAACCGGCGGACCCGGCCGATCCTGTGGCGCTACGCCGACGTCCGCCCCGACTTGATCCGCGCGGGCGAGCTGACCCCGATCGAGAAGGCCGAGCGCCGCGTCATCGTGCTGTGCAACCCGGGGCTCGGGATCGAGAACATGCAGGTCACGCCGACCATCTACATCGGGCTGCAGCTGATCCTGCCCGGCGAGACCGCGCCCAATCACCGGCACACGCCGTCCGCCGTGCGCTTCGCCATCGAGGGCAGCGGCGGCTTCACCGTCGTGCGCGGCGAGAAGCTGCCGATGGAGAAGGGCGACCTCATCCTGACCCCGCCGGGCCTGTGGCACGAGCACGGGCACGAGGGCACCGGGCCGGTGATCTGGCTCGACGCGCTCGACCTGCCGCTCGTCTACGGCATCGACGCCTCGTACGCGATCGAGGCGAAGCCGCAGCAGGTCACCGATCCGGGCAACGCGTCGGCCGCGCGCTTCGCGCAGGGCGGCGTGATCCCGTACGGTTCGCTCGCGCGCCAGCGCGCCGACTACCCGCTGCTGCGCTTTCCGTGGCGCGGCGTCCGCCGGGTGCTCGCCGACATGGCGGGCACCACGCCGCCGCACGAAGCGGTGCACGTCGCGTACGTCAATCCGGAGACCGGGCGCGAGTGCCTGCCTACGCTCGGCTTCTCGGCGCTGATGCTGCGTCCGGGCGAGGACCTTGCGTTGAGGCGACGCAGCGCGTCGGCGGTGCTGCACGTCGTCGAGGGTGGCGGCACGGCGGTGGTCGACGGCGTGTCCCTGCCGTTCGGCGAATCCGACACGCTGGCCGCACCCACCCACGCGCAGATCCGGCTCGCGAACGCGTCGGCGAAGTCGCCGGCGTTCCTGTTCATGGTCGACGACGCGCCGCTGCACCGCAAGCTCGGGTTCTACGAAGTGTTCGACTGAGGACGGTGCCCGGCAGGCGTCCCGGTCCGCGTGCCCCGGCGCGCCTTATAATCGCCGGGTCCGCGTGGCGCTTCCTCGCGCAGGAGGCTTGCCGCCGTCGCGGACCGGGAGATTCGAATGCCACCCACGAAGACACAGGTCGCCATCGTCGGCGCGGGCCCGTCCGGGCTGCTGCTCGGCCAGTTGCTGCACAAGGCCGGCATCGACAACGTGATCCTCGAGCAGCGCAGCGGCGACTACGTGCTGTCGCGCATCCGCGCCGGCGTGCTCGAGCAGGTCTGCATCGACCTTATGGACGAGGCGGGCGTGGGTGCGCGGATGCACAAGGAAGGCCTCGTCCACGGCGGCATCGAGCTGCTGTTCGGCGGCCGCCGGCACCGCGTCGACCTGAACGGACTCACCGGCGGCAAGAACGTCATGGTCTACGGCCAGACCGAATTGACGCGCGACCTGATGGAAGCGCGCCGGGCGGCCGGGCTGCCGATCGTGTACGAGGCGCAGCACGTGTCGGTGCACGACTTCGACACGCGCACGCCGCGCGTGCGCTACGAGCACGGCGGGGCGACGCACGAGATCGCCTGCGACTTCATCGCCGGCTGCGACGGCTTCCACGGCGTGTGCCGCGCGAGCGCGCCGCGCGGCGCGATCACCGAGTACGAGAAGGTCTACCCGTTCGGCTGGCTCGGTCTCCTGTCCGACACGCCGCCGGTCTGCGACGAGCTCGTCTACGTGAACAGCCCGCGCGGCTTCGCGCTCTGCTCGCAGCGCAGCCGGACGCGCAGCCGCTACTACCTGCAGGTGCCGCTCACCGACAAGATCGAGGCGTGGACCGATGCCGCGTTCTGGCAGGAGCTGAAGCTGCGCCTCGACGACGCGGGCCGCGCGAAGCTGGTCACCGGGCCGTCGATCGAGAAGAGCATCGCGCCGCTGCGCAGCTTCGTCACCGAGCCGCTGCGGTTCGGCCGCATGTTCCTGGCCGGCGACGCCGGCCACATCGTGCCGCCGACCGGCGCCAAGGGCCTGAACCTCGCTGCCACCGACGTCAAGTACCTGTCGGGTGCGTTCGTCGAGTACTTCCGCACCGGCAGCGAGAACGGGATCGACAACTACTCGGCGCGCTGCCTGCGCCGCATCTGGAAGGCCGAGCGCTTCTCCTGGTGGTTCACGATGCTGATGCACCGCTTTCCCGAGGACGGCCCGATCGTCGGACGCTTCCAGGAGGCGGAGCTCGACTACCTCGTGCACTCGGAGGCCGGGCGCCGCACGATCGCCGAGAACTACGTCGGGCTGCCGCTCGACTTTGCCGAGTGAGCGCGGGCCGCGGCGCCGCACGCAAACGGAAATCCTCATGATCATCGACTGCCACGGCCACTACACGACGGCGCCCAAGGCGCTGGAGGAGTGGCGCAACCGTCAGATCGCCGGCATCAGGGACGCGGCCGTCATGCCGAAGGCCGCGGAGCTCGCGATCGGCGACGACGACCTGAAGCAATCGATCGAAGCCAATCAGCTGCGGCTCATGACGGAGCGTGGCAGCGACCTGACGCTGTTCTCGCCGCGCGCGAGCTTCATGGCGCACCACATCGGCGACTTTCAGGTCAGCTCGACGTGGGCGGCGATCTGCAACGAGCTGTGCTTTCGCGTGTCGCGGCTCTTCCCCGACCACTTCGTGCCGGTAGCCATGCTGCCGCAGTCGCCGGGTGTCGATCCCGCCACGTGCATCCCCGAACTGGTGAAGTGCGTCGAGCAGTACGGCAACGTCGGCATCAACCTGAATCCGGACCCGTCGGGCGGCCACTGGACGTCGCCGCCGCTGTCCGACCGCCACTGGTACCCGATCTACGAGAAGATGGTCGAGTACGACATCCCGGCGATGATCCACGTCTCCACCAGCTGCAACCCGTGCTTCCATACGACCGGCGCGCATTACCTCAACGCCGACACGACGGCGTTCATGCAGTGCCTGACCTCCGACCTCTTCCGCGACTTCCCGACGCTGCGCTTCATCATCCCGCACGGCGGCGGCGCGGTGCCGTACCACTGGGGACGCTTCCGCGGGCTCGCACAGGAGCTGAAGAAGCCGCTGCTCAAGGATCACTTGCTCAACAACGTCTTCTTCGACACGTGCGTCTACCACCAGCCGGGCATCGACCTCCTGACTAAGGTGATCCCGGTCGACAACATCCTGTTCGCGAGCGAGATGATCGGCGCCGTGCGCGGCATCGACCCGGAGACCGGCCAGTACTTCGACGACACGAAGCGCTACATCGAGGCCGCGGCGATCGACCCGGTGCAGCGCCACAAGATCTACGAGGGCAACGCCCGCCGCGTGTTCCCGCGGCTCGACGCCGTCCTGAAGGCAAGGGGGAAGTGACACATGGCCTTTCCGTGTCATCCCGAGCGCAGCGAGGGATCTGCATTGCCGCGACGCGACTGGCCGCGCGCAAGCGGATCTCGCTGCGCTCGGGATGACACAATGGGCGTTTCCGGAACATCCCTGTCGATGAGAGACTGACATGAGCATCAACGACCTCGGCATCGTCCGCCGCAACATCGTCCGCGCCGACCGCGCGGCCGTCGACCAGCTGGCGCGGTTCGGCGTCGCGACCGTCCACGAGGCGCAGGGCCGCGTGGGGCTGATGAAGCCCTACCTGCGGCCGATCTACGCGGGCGCGCACGCGTGCGGCACCGCGGTCACCGTGCTGATGCACCCCGGCGACAACTGGATGATGCACGTGGTCGCAGAGCAGATTCGCCCGGGCGATCTCGTCATTGCCGCGGTGACGGCCGACTGCACGGACGGCTTCTTCGGCGACCTGCTGGCCACGAGCTTCAAGGCGCGCGGCGCCGTCGGTCTCGTGATCGACGGCGGCGTGCGCGACGTGAAAGACCTGACGGCGATGGGCTTTCCCGTCTGGAGCCGCGCCGTCAGCGCCAAGGGCACGATCAAGGCCACCATCGGCTCTGTCAACGTGCCGGTCGTGTGCGCGGGCGCGACGGTCAACGCGGGCGACGTGGTGGTCGCCGACGACGACGGCGTGGTGGTCGTTCCCGCGGCGGTCGCGCAGCAGGTGGCGGACGCCGCCGCCGCGCGCGAGGCGAACGAGGGCGAGAAGCGCGCGAAGCTCGCGGCCGGCGTGCTGGGGCTCGACATGTACAACATGCGCGAGCCGCTCGCGAAGGCCGGCCTCAAGTACGTCGACTGACGGCGCCGCACCGGATGGAGTTCACGAAGACCCCGGGCTGGCTCGACTGGTACGCGAACCCGTCGATGCCGCGCTTCCGCGTGCCGGAGGGCAGCGTCGACGCGCACTGCCACGTGTTCGGCCCCGGCGCCGTGTTTCCGTTCGCGCCCGAGCGCAAGTACACGCCGTGCGACGCGTCCGCCGCGCAGCTCTTCGCGCTGCGCGACCGGCTGGGCTTCGCGCGCAACGTCGTCGTGCAGGCGACCTGCCACGGCGCCGACAACCGCGCGCTGGTCGCCGCGTGCGTCGCCTCCGGCGGCCGTGCGCGGGGCGTGGCGACGGTGCGGCGCAGCGTGGCCGACGCCGAGCTCGACGCGCTGCACGCCGCCGGCGTGCGCGGCGTCCGGTTCAACTTCGTCAAGCGGCTGGTCGACTTCACGCCGAAGGACGAACTCATGGAGATTGCCGGCCGCATCGCGCAGCGGGGCTGGCACGTCGTCATCTACTTCGAGGCGGTCGACCTGCCCGAGCTGATCGACTTCTTCACCGCACTGCCGACGACCGTCGTCGTCGACCACATGGGCCGCCCGGACGTCGGCCAGCCGGTCGATGGGCCGCAGTTCGAGTTGTTCGTGAAATTCCTGCGCGACCACCCGAACGTCTGGAGCAAGGTGAGCTGCCCCGAGCGGCTGTCGCTCACAGGGCCGCGCGCGCTCGACGGAGAGCGCCACGCCTACCGCGACGTGGTGCCGTTCGCGCGGCGCCTCGTCGAGACGTTCCCCGACCGCGTGCTCTGGGGCACCGACTGGCCGCACCCGAACCTCAAGGACCACATGCCGGACGACGGCCTGCTGGTCGACTTCATCCCGCACATCGCGCCCACGGCCGAGCTGCAGCGCAAGCTGTTGGTCGACAACCCGATGCGCCTGTACTGGCCGGAGGAGAACTGAGTGGCGCTCAACAGGCCCTACCTGGACATTCCCGGCACGACGATCTTCGACGCCGAGCAGTCGCGCCGCGGCTACCACCTGAACCAGTTCTGCATGTCGCTGATGAAGGCGGCCAACCGCGAGCGGTTCAAGGCGAACGAGCGCGCGTACCTCGACGAGTGGCCGATGACCGAGGAGCAGAAGCTGGCGGTGCTCGCACGGGACCTCAACCGCTGCATTGCACTGGGCGGCAACATCTACTTCCTCGCCAAGATCGGCGCCACCGACGGCAAGAGCTTCCAGCAGATGGCGGGCAGCATGACCGGCATGACCGAGGCCGAGTACCGCGACATGATGGTCCGCGGCGGCCGCGCGATCGAGGGCAACCGCCGGCTGGGCGAGGACGGCGACGCGCAACCGCACCGGCAGCCGCAGGGCGCCGCCGGCCGCAGGGAGCCATAGCGTGGCCCGCATCACCGCCTCCGTCTACACGTCGCACGTGCCGGCGATCGGCGCCGCGATCGACCTCTCCAAGACCGCCGAGCCGTACTGGCAGCCGCTGTTCAAGGGCTACGAATTCTCCAAGAAGTGGTTGGCGGCCAACCGCCCGGACGTGATCTTCCTCGTCTACAACGACCACGCGACCGCGTTCAGCCTGGACATGATCCCGACGTTCGCGATCGGCACCGCGGCGCAGTTCGAGCCGGCCGACGAAGGCTGGGGCCCGCGCCCGGTGCCGACGGTGATCGGGCACCCGGAACTCGCGGCGCACATCGCGCAGTCGGTGATCCAGGACGACTTCGACCTGACCATCGTCAACCGGATGGACGTCGACCACGGCCTCACGGTGCCGCTGTCGCTGATGTGCGGCCAGCCGCAGGCGTGGCCGTGCCCGGTGATCCCGTTCGCGGTCAACGTCGTCCAGTACCCGGTGCCGTCGGGGCGCCGCTGCTTCAACCTCGGGCGCGCGCTGCGCAAGGCCGTCGAGTCGTACGACGAGCCATTGAAAGTGCAGGTCTGGGGCACCGGCGGCATGAGCCACCAGTTGCAGGGGCCGCGTGCCGGCCTCATCAACGCGGCCTGGGACAACGCGTTCCTCGACCGGCTGATCGCCGATCCCGCGGGGCTCGCCGAGGTGCCGCACATCGAGTACGTCCGCGAGGCGGGGTCCGAGGGCATCGAACTCGTGATGTGGCTGATCGCCCGCGGCGCGATGAGCGACGTCGCCGGCGGGCCGGCGCCGCGCGTCGTTCACCGCTTCTTCCATGTCCCCGCCTCGAACACCGCCGTCGGACACCTGATCCTGGAGAATGCGCAATGAGCAAGACCTTGAAGCTCGCGCTGGCCGGCGCCGGCGCGTTCGGCGTCAAGCACATCGACGGGCTGCAGAACATCGACGGCGTCGAGGTGGTGTCGCTGGTCGGCCGCGAGTTGGACAAGACCCGCGAAGTGGCGGCGAAGTACGGGATCGCGCACGTGACGACCGAACTCGCCGACAGCCTGGCGCTGCCCGAGGTCGACGCCGTCATCCTGTGCACGCCCACGCAGATGCACGCGGAGCAGGGCGCGGCGTGCCTCGCCGCCGGCAAGCACGTGCAGATCGAGATCCCGCTCGCCGACTCGCTGGCGGGCGCGGAGGACGTCGCGGCGCTGCAGCGCAAGACGGGCCTGGTCGCGATGGTCGGCCACACGCGCCGCTTCAACCCCAGCCACCAGTGGGTCCACCGGCGCATCGCTGCTGGCCAGTTCCATGTCCAGCAGATGGACGTGCAGACCTATTTCTTCCGCCGTACCAACATGAACGCGCTCGGCCAGCCGCGGAGCTGGACCGACCACCTGCTGTGGCACCACGCCGCGCACACGGTCGACCTCTTCGCGTGGCAGGCCGGGCCGGTCGTGCAGGCACACGCGCTGCAGGGGCCGATCCACCCGGCGCTCGGCATCGCGATGGACATGAGCATCCAGTTGAAGAGCGACTCCGGCGCGATCTGCACGCTGTCGCTGTCCTTCAACAACGACGGGCCGCTCGGCACGTTCTTCCGCTACATCGGCGACACCGGCACCTACCTCGCGCGCTACGACGATCTGTTCACGGGCAAGGACGAGAAGATCGACGTGTCGCAGGTCGCCGTTTCGATGAACGGCATCGAGCTGCAGGACCGCGAGTTCGTCGCGGCGATCCGCGAGGGCCGCGAGCCCAACGGGAGCGTGGCGCAGGTGCTGCCGTGCTATCGGACGCTGGACCGGCTGGAGCAGCAACTGAACGCCGACGTCTGACGGCGGCGCGGCGTCCGGCCGCCCCGCCGGCGGGGGCACTGACCGGCTGGTGAAGTTCGCGCCGACATCCACTTCCCGGTGTCATTCCGAGCGCCGCGAGGGATCTGCTTCGACACATCGCCTCTGCGTGACGTCCCGAGCACGACGAGGGGCCTGCTGGTGCGCCGAACCGACGAGTTGCGTTCAAGCAGTCGCTCGTCGCTGCGCTCCTCGGGATGACACCGGGGGATTGTCGGTAGCGTGCAAGAATTCGCGACGTGCCCAAGCCGATGGGTAATCAGAGTTCGCTGCGACGGCCGGAACGGCCGCCGCGGAGTGTGTCGCGCGAGCGCCAGGGAGTTCGGAACGCGCGACTGCGGGCGCGGATGTGCCGGGCGTCGCCCTCGGCGCGCTCGACGATCTGGGTTACAAAGCAGGGCTCCGTCACTGTGTTATCTTTGAGCAGCCACGATTCATCAACTCACAGCGACGGGGGCATTCATGGCGTCGTTTCGTACAGGAGAGATCGTCGGTTGCGTTCTTGGTCTCTTGTTCTTCTGGACCGTTGGAACACAGGCGCAGCCGCTCCCGACCGTTTACGTTCCGACAGAACTGATCGTCAAGTTTCGGAGCGGCGTTGCCGGCACGCTGGTGCCGCACGTCGTAATGGAGGCCGTTGAGAGCGCCAACCGAACGCCAAATGCGCCGCGTTCCCCCCTGTATGCACGACTGGGGTCGCCTTCGTCCGCGCGATGGCTCATCAGCGAGCGGATGCCGCTGGTCGAGACCCTACGGTTGCGCGCTATGGCGCCGAATCACCCCGCCCTGTTGCTTCAGGAGTTCATTGTCCTCGGATATCGCACTGCGGCGGAGCGGTCTGCCGCGCAACAACTGCTTCACCAGGATGCACTTGTGCAATCGGTTCGGACCAACAGCAATCAGGGATTCGACCTGCGCGTAAACGACTACTTTGTGTCGCAAACCGACCCTGCCGGTCCGCACGAGTTGTACCAATGGGCGCTTGAGGCAGTCCGGGCGATGAGTCCGGCCGCTAGCCCGGCTTCACCTTCGTCGTGGGACTTCACGAAGGGCTACGGCTACATCGCGTTCGTAGACTCGGGAATCGATGTCGGGCACCCCGACCTTGTGCCAAATTTCCGCCAGCACTTTTCGCAGGCGTTCTACTCGCCGCCCTGCAGCGGCCCTCTTTGGGATGTCGATGAAGGTGGCGAGTCATCAGGAAGCACTTGCCGCAACCAGTACCGAGGTCATGGCACGCATATCGCAGGATTGGCCGCTGCGCAATCCAACAATGCCATCGGCATTGCAGGAGTGTGTTGGTACTGTTCTCTGATCGTTGCAAAGACGCTGCAGGAGAGCACGAAGAATCTTACATCCAATGTGGTCAATGGCATCTACCACTCTATCAGGCGTGGCGCGCAGGCTATCAACCGCAGTGGTGGAGAGCTTGATTACATTTCGGCCACCTATCCTGGAGCGAACACCTGCGCCGACCTCGCGCCCGGAACCGATGGATTTTGCGAGGTATTGAAGTTCGCTGCTCTGCGCGACGTATTCGTAGTTGCGGCCAGTGGAAACCAGAGCTTGAGGTCGAAAGTGGAGTTTCCTGCTAGCGAGCCCAACGTCGTTTCGGTCGCTGGCACCGTATATGGCGACGCGCTGTTCATAGACGACGAGATTAATGGAAGGGCAATCGGGTCAAATGTTGGCAAGGTCCAGTTTGTCGCGCCCGCGAAACAGATCGTATCGGCTTTCTATCGAGGTGGAAGTTGGAATCCAGCCTACGACTGCTACGACGCACTGAACGACCCATTGGTAGGGATCAATGGAGTGGGCTACGATCAGTGCAACGGGACCTCGATGGCTACGCCGATTGCTGCTGCGACCCTGCTGGTTGCGCGGTCGATCAATCCTCTGCTCTCGGTCGCGGACATCCAGAGCAGGGTGCAGGCGACTGCTCGAACTGTGGCCATTTCGCCGGAGTTTCCGGCTGGGTATCGCATGCCGGATCTGGATGGTGCGACCGCCTCGGTCTCGGCGACGAACGGTGCGGTCACGCCAATGTTCGCGTTCTCAACCGCCGATATTGCAAGCAACTTCTTCTATACGTCCGTACCGCAAATGGCTAGTGCCGCGATCAATGGCACGATGCTTCCGTTGCCGGACGGCTCCACGACACCGGTACTCTATTACCCAGATGTCACGACTCCGCCGGTTAGCGGCTATCCAGCCTTTCCTGACGTACCTGGCGGAGGTGTGTATGCGCCGCGAGCCTCGTTCCGGGTCATCGCCAGCAGTACGTTAGATGGCACCACGCTTCTGCCCATGTATCGGTTGAGCAAACTGCAGGACGTAGGAACAGGTGCGGACGAGTGCGGCAATCCAATGCCAAATCCCGGCAAGCCATATCCGATTCTCCACGTCTACACGACAAGTGACATCGAATTGAATCAGTTCACGTCTACGACGCCCGGAAACTGCTTCAAGTTGGATGGGATAGAGGGCTTCGTCGCTCCGCAGGCTCAGCCGCTAACGGCCGTGCAGCTCTTCAGGGCGTACAACCCCGATACCGACTCGTATACGCTTTACACCGCCAGCAGGAGGCAATTGGTGTGGGCGCGAGGATTTCGCGCAAACGAGACCCTGCTTGGCTGGGTGAATTGAATGGCCGCCCTCGGCCGGAGGCCTTCGCGGGCGGTGTCTGCACTCTGCCTTGCGATGATGGTGGCCGCAGTTGGTGTGCCTTCGTACGCGCAAGTGGCAAGGTTGGAGCGGTTGTCGCCGTCAAGGAATCTCGTGCCCGCGACGATTCCGGCGCCGTTGACGGTGAAGGTCCAGGCCCTGAATGCCCAGGGAGAACCTGTCGCAGGCGTATTGATCATGGCAGGAGTTCCGTCAACCACGGCAAGCGGCCCCACACTCCAAGACCAATTCGGGTTCAAGGGGTTCAACATTCCCCGAGATGGTGTTCCCTATTGTGGTGGTCTGCCACCTTCGCTCGATGCGTTTGTGGCAACGACTGACGCAAGCGGCGTTGCCCAGATAACGCCACCGCTACTTTCGACTTCTGTTGGGTCGGGATTTCCAATCGTGGCCCGCTGGATGAAGTCGGACTGCCTTGGAGGTTCGCCCACCGTCCAGACGTACTTCCCGACGGTCGTCATCGGCTCTGCGGCGACGAGTTCGGCAAGCGTGGTCGTCGAGTATTTCAACGCGTCGCTCGGACAGTACTTCTCGACGCTCATCGACGAGGAAATTGCAAAACTCGACGCTGGTGTCTTCAATGGATGGGCACAGTCGATCGGAGCATTCGCTGCCTATGCGAATTCCGCGACTGCTCCTCCCGACACGGTCCCGGTGTGTCGCTTCTGGAATACGATAAGTTCGGCACACTTCTACTCCGCCAACAAGGACGAATGCGATGCCGTTCAGGCTCTGTATCCCGAGACTTGGGTACTGGAGACAACTTCAGCATTCTGGGTGTTCTTGCCGAACACATTGACGGGAACCTGCGCGGCGGATCAGTTGCCGATCTATCGAATGTTCAACAACAGTGCGTCACCAGGGCATCGCTACGTTACGGATCGAAAGCTACGCGACTGGATGGTCGGGGCCGGTTGGATCGCTGAGGGGTATGGACCGGAGGCCGTGATGATGTGTGCACCAAACTAGGCACTTCGTGGATGTCTGGCTTCAATGGTCCGCTTCTGACGTTCCCTCGCGTTTACCAGAATCCGCCCTGGCTCGGAATCAGTTCGGCATCGCAATGGACATGAGCATCCAGCTGAAGACCGCAACTGGCGCGCTCTGCACGCTGTCGCTCTCGCTCAACAACGACGGGCCGCTCGGCACGTTCTTCCGCTACATCGGCGACACCGGCACCTACCTCGCGCGCTACGACGATCTCTTCACCGGCAAGGACGAGAAGATCGACGTGTCGCAGGTCGCCGTTTCGATGAACGGCATCGAGCTGCAGGACCGCGAGTTCGTCGCGGCGATCCGCGAGGGCCGCGAGCCCAACGGGAGCGTGGCGCAGGTGCTGCCGTGCTATCGCACGCTGCACAAGTTGGAGCAGCAGCTCGCCGCAGACGGCTGACGCCGGCAGGCGCCGCGTCCGCCGCTTTCGCCCGACCCGCGGTCGGCCTATGATCCGTCCCTCCGGGGCACTGGAAAGGACCCGCCCATGGCGGACGCGAACGACGTCGTCGTCGAGGCATGGAACACGATCCTCTTCGACAAGTTCGTGCGGTTCCGGCACCTGCTGATCGACGGCCTGGCCGCCCACAGCGACGCCGCGCTCGACCGGCATCCGTACCCGGCGGGTGCGCGCGTGCTCGACGTCGGCTGCGGCTTCGGCGACAGCACGCTGAAGATCGCACGTGGCGTCGGCCCGTCGGGTGCCGCCGTCGGCGTCGACTGCGCGTCGCGGTTCGTGCGCGCCGCCGAGGACGACGCCCGCGCCGCCGGCGTCGCGAACGCCTCGTTCGTCGTGGCCGACGTGCAGGCAGACGACCTGCGCGGACCTTACGACTTCGCGTTCTCGCGCTTCGGCACGATGTTCTTCCCGCTGCCCGGCGCCGCGCTCGCCAACGTGCGGAGGTCGCTGAAGCCGCGTGGCGAATTCACGATGATCGTCTGGCGGCGCCGCGAGGAGAACCCGTGGCTGCACGAGGCCGAGCAGCGCGTGCGCGCGATCGTTCCCGTCGTCGCGCACGAGGACACCGACCAGGTGCACTGCGGGCCGGGGCCGTTCTCGATGGCGGGGCCCGACATGGTGAGCACGATGCTGCGCGCCGTAGGCTACGACCGCATCGCGTTCGAGCGCTTCGACGCCGACATCTGCATCGGCCGCGACATGGACGAGGCGATCGCGTTCGCGATGGCGCTGGGGCCTGCCGGCGAGATCATTCGGCTGGCCGGCGACGAGGGCGTGCGGCGCGGGCCGCAGGTCGAGGCGGCACTGCGCGAGGCGCTCGCGCCGTTCGTGCGCGCCGATGGGGTCTGGGGTCCGTCGTCGACATGGATCGTCAGCGCGCGCAGTCCGTGAACGACGTCGGGTGCGCGCGACGGCGCGTCGGGCGGCCCGCGCCGGCCGCTCCCGCTCAGGCAAGCAGCGCGCGCGACGCCGCCTGCGTCACGCCCGCGTCGTTCGCCCGCGACCGTGCGGCAGCGAGCGAGCCGCCGGTGCCGTTCGCCCGGCACGCGTCGTCGACGACGAGCAGGATGTCGCGGTCGCCGGGCGTGTGCGCCATACGACCATCGTAGCGCATACCGTGCGCCTTCCGGCGGTGGGCCGCGGCGCTGGCCACGCGCCGCAGTCGCATCAGACAGCGGGCGGCGCCTCCATCGCGCCGGCCAGCAGCGCGTCGAGCGGCAGCACGTTGGTCGGATGGAGCACGCTGTCGGTGCTCCACACGTTGCGGACGCCCGCCGCGCGAAGGTCGGCCGCTGCGCTCCCGACGAAGAGCCCGTGGACGACCAGTGCGTCGACGCTGGCGGCCCCGAGCGCCAGGCAGCGGCGCGCGGCCACCGCCAGCGTCGTCCCCGTGCTGGCGATGTCGTCGACCAGCACGACCGCACGGCCGGCGAGCCGGACCGCAGGAATGTCGACCGTCACCTCGCGGTCGCCCGCGCGCACCTTGCGGCACACCGCGGTCTCGAACCGGTGACCGGCGGCGGCCGCCGCCAGCCACTGCGCCGATTCCTCGTCGGGCCCGACCAGCACCGCATCCGGCTCGTGCGACTCGACCCAGGCGCCGAACAGCGCCGCGGCCGACAGCGCGACCGCGCACGGCGCGGGCACGGCCTCGGCCAGCGTGGCGACGCGATGCAGGTGCGGATCGACGGTCACCACCGCGTCGAAGCGTTCCGCCAGCAGCGCGCCGACGATGCGCTGGCTCACCGCCTCTCCCGGCGTGAACTCGCTGTCCTGCCGCATGTAGGGGAGGTAGGGCGCGACCAGCGTGACCGCGCGCGCGCCGTGCTGCCGCGCCGCCGCCGCGGCGAGGATCGTCTCGACCAGCTTGTCGTTGGGGCGGTCGAGGCTGCGGCACAACGCGATGTGCTCGGGCAGCGGGACGGGCACCGCGACGCGGCTCTCGCCGTCCGGGAAGCGATGGATGGCCACCGTTGCGCAGCCGATGCGCAGACGCTGCGCGAGACGTTGCGCGGGTGCCAGGTAGTCGGCGAAGCCGAGGATGAGTTGCGGTGCGGGCGGGCGGCCGGACACGAGTACCCCTTATGCGAACCCGGCCGGGACGTCCGCTTCGTTGCCGATCGTGTACCCGCTGTCCTGCAGGCAAAGCTCGCGGGCAAACCGGAAGTCCGCGGCGAACTCGGCATACACGCGGTAGAGCGGTTCGCCGCGGCGCACGCGGTCGCCGAGCTTTCGATGGAGGTCCACGCCGGCGCCCTTGGCCGCCGGCGCCCCGGCGTAGCGCGCGATGCGCGCGAGCTGCAGGTTGTCGATGCCCGTCACCGTGCCCGCCCGCGGACTCGTCATATCGAAGGTGCGCCGCGCCGGCGCGTACGCGTGCCTCGGTGCACCCTGCGCCGCCATGATCGCGTGCATTTTCGCGAGCGCGCGCCCGGAGTCGAGGATGTCGCGCGCGATCGTGAAGCCCTGGCCGCCGCGGACGTCGGGGTCGAACTCGATGATGCGCCCGGCGAGCCGCAGCGCCTTCTGCCGCAGGTCGGCCGGCGCGGCCGGGTCGCCCTGCAGCACGCGCATCGCGTCGCGCGCCTCGAGCACGGGGCCGATCCCGTTGCCGATGGGCTGCCGGCCATCGGTGATGATGACCTCGAGGTGGATGCCGAGCTGGTCGCCGACGTACTCGAAGAGCTTGCGCAGCCGCTGCGCGTCGCGCATGTGGCGGACCTTCGCGGTGGGTCCGACCGGGATGTCGATCAGCAGGTGCGTCGACCCGGCGGCGACCTTCTTGGACAGGATCGACGCGACGAGCTGGCCCTGCGAGTCGATGCCGAGCGGGCGCTCGACCGAGATCATCACGTCGTCGGCGGGCGAGAGGCGCGCGGTTCCGCCCCACGCGATGCAGCCGCGGTGCCGGCGGACGATCCGGCGCAGGTCGGCGATCTTCAGCTCGACGTCCGCCAGCACCTCCATCGTGTCCGCGGTGCCCGCCGGCGACGTGATCGCCCGGCTCGACGTTTTGGGGATCAGCAGGCCGTGCGCGGCGACGATCGGCACGACCAGCAGCGACGTGCGGTTACCGGGAATCCCGCCGATGCAGTGCTTGTCCGCCACCAGCGGCTCCTGCCAGTCGAGGCGCTCGCCGGAGCCGACCATCGCCCGCGTCAGGTACAGGATCTCGTCGCGGTCGAGCTCGTTCTGCACGGTGGCGACGATGAACGCGGCGATCTCGGGCTTCGAGTAGCGGTTGGCGGCGATGTCCGCGACGATCTGGTCGAACGCGTGCTGGTCGAGGCGCTCGCCGGCGATCTTCCGCCGCACGGCGTCCATCGATACCGGGCGTACCGGATGGCCGACGTCGACCGGCGCGCCGGGCGCCGCACCCAGATGCGCGAACGTCGGGTCCGACAGCCCCAGCTCGTCGCGCGCGACGATCGCGTCGTCGTCGACGACGTTGAGCACGGCGAGGATGCGGTGCCGACCGTTGCGGATCTCGATCTTGGACAGCGCGCGGAATTCCTCCGCGCGGTAGACCGCGCAGTCGCGATGCAGATAGGCGACGTTTTCGCGGTACGTGTCGATCGCGACGCGGCGGACCTTGAGGCGGCGCCTGCGGCCGGTGGTCGGGGGCTGGTTCATGGCGGGCCGGACCGCTCGCGTCCCGCGGCGCGGATCGCCGGGACGGCTACGCCGCGCGACGACCCGGTCGCGCAATCGCGGCGGGCCGTTGTCATCGTAGCCTTCCGGGCGTTCCGCCGCAAATCCTGCCGTTCCGCCGCGAGCGTGGGGCGTGGACAAACGCAGCGCCTGGTCGCAACCCGTTGCGGCCGATGCTAGGATGCGCCGATGCGCGCCGCCATCGTCCTCGCACTCGCCGCGTTGGTGCCGCTCGCGTCCGCGCAGCCCGCGCCGCCGGCAACCGCGGCCGTCGCCGCGCGCATGCGCGTCGCCGCGGAGCAGCTGCTGGCCGCGCTGCCGGAACCGGCGCGCGAAAAGGTCGCGCGGCCGTTCGACGACCGCGACCGTGTCGACTGGCACTACACGCCGCGCAGCCGCAACGGGGTCGCGCTGAAGGAGCTCGACCGCAAGGGACGCGACGCGGTGCACGCGCTGCTGCGCGAGGCGCTGTCGGCCGCCGGCTACCGCAAGGTCGTCAACATCATCGAGCTGGAACTCGTCCTGCGCGAGCTGGAGACGTTCGGGCTGATGCGCGACCCGGAGCGCTACCACCTGACGGTCTACGGCACGCCGAGCCGGACCGCCGCTTGGGGCTGGCGGTTCGAGGGCCACCACCTGTCGCTCAACTTCACGCTGGCCGGCGACCGAATGGTCGTCGACACGCCGAGCTTCCTCGGTGCCAATCCGGCGACGGTGCCGCGCGGTGCCGCGGCGGGCCTGCGCGTGCTCGCGGCCGAGGAGGACGAGGCGCGCGCGCTGCTCGCGCTGCTGGCCGACGCGCAGCGCCGCATGGCGGTGTTCGACACGCGGACCTACGGCGACATCGTGACGACCAACGCGGCGAAGGTCGACCCGCCGCAGCCAGCCGGCCTCGCGGCGGCCGACATGACCGAAGCCCAGCGCGCGCAGCTCGTGAAGCTCATCGACGTGTACGCGCGCACGTTCGAACCCGCGCTCGCCGAGGCCAGGATGGCCCGCGTCCGCGAGGGGGGCATCGAAAACGTGCGCTTCGGCTGGGCGGGCAGCACCGAGCGCGGCCGGCCGCACTACTACCGCGTGCAGGGTCCGCTCTTCCTGATCGAGTACGACGCGAGCCCGAACGACGGCAACCACATCCACACGGTGTGGCGCGACTTCACCGGCGACTTCGGCCGCGACCTGCTGCGGCTGCACTACGCCCGCGCCGGGGGCACCGTCCACCGGCACTAGCCGACTCCAGGAACCCGGAGGCCGATATCCATGGGCATCATCGATTCGCGCGTCGTCAACATCGACCAACTCACGCTCGAGCACGGGCAGAAGGGCGACCGGTTCGAGCGCGACGCGGCGCGCATCGGGCCGCTCGTCGGCGCGAAGGACCTGGGCTACGCGTACATCGTGGTGCCACCGGGCAAGCGCGCCTGCCCGTTCCACAGCCACCTCGCGGAGGAGGAGATGTTCTTCATCGTCCGCGGCGAGGGCACGCTGCGCTACGGCGACGAGACGCGGAGGATCCGGGCCGGGGACGTGATCTGCTGCCCGGTCGGCGGCCGGGAGTCCGCGCACCAGATCGTCAACGACTCCGCCGCGCCGCTCGCGTACCTGTCGGTCAGCACGGTGATGCCGGCCGACGTGTGCGAGTATCCGGACTCGGGAAAGGTCGGCGCGTTCGGTGCGCAGTTCCGGCACATGACGCGCGCCGGCGACAACGTCGACTACTGGACCGACGAAACCTGACCGCGACCGCCGCGCGCGACCCGCGCCGGCGGCGCGTCATTCTGAATCTGACCCACCGGGGTACCTGCGATGAACTTCCGTCTTGCCTCGTTCGTCTGCGCGCTTGCCGCGCTCGTTTCCGGCTGCCAGTCCACCTCGCTGCGTTCGGCGTGGTTCGACACGAGTTTTGCCGGGCCGCCGATGCGCAAGATCATGGTCGCCGGCGCGTTCCAGAGCCTCGCCGAAGGCCGCGTGTTCGAGGACATCTTCGTCGAGAAGCTGCGTGCGGCCGGTGTGGACGGCGTGGCGAGTCACACGGTCCTGCTCGATCCCGCGAAGGCCACCGACGCCGCGTTCGACGCGGCGGTCATCGGCAGTGGTGCGCAGGGACTGCTGCTCGTCAACGTGCTGGGCGTGGATACGCGCACGCAGGTGTCGACGTCGATGGCGCCGGGCGGCATGGCGTGGGGCCGCGGGCCGTGGGGCGGGCCGTCGACGACCGCGCTGGTCCCGGTGCAACGCGTCAGCCAGTACGACCTCGCGACCGTGGAAACCAAGCTGTTCGACGTCAAGACGCGACGCGTCGTGTGGGCGGGGACGACGACCACGCTCAATCCGCAGACCGCAGCGCGCGAGACGCCGGCGTTCGCCGACATCGTGATCGGCGAGCTGAAGGCGCGGGGCATCGTCGCGGGCAAGCCGTAGCCAAGCCGCGGCCGCATCGCCCCCCGCAACGGTGGCGGGGCGCCGCTGTTCGTGAAGCGTGCGCGCACCGCCGGCCGCGGCCGGCGCGGTTCGGTACAATGCCCGCCGGCGCGCGTAGCGTGCAAGTTCACCTGAAGGCGCCGGAGCCGCGCGCATGGATGCCGCGCGGGCGCGCCCGCAAATCCGCTGGAGAGACGACGATGGGCCAAGGGGTCGATGTTGCTGCCGCCGCGACGGGATCGCGCGATGCCACGACGCGGGCGATGGGTGTCCGCCGAACCGGGGCGCGCCGGGGGCGCAGACGAACCGCGCTGCGCGTGGTGGTCGCGTCGTTGCTGTGCGCGATGTGGCTGCCGGCAGGCGCGCAGGCGACCTCCAGGTACGAAGCCGCGCCGCGCCTGCCGGGCGCGGACCTCGTGCCTGCCGCGTTGCTGTCGGGCCCCCTGCACACGGTTGCGGAGCCGATCGCGCTGGACGGCTTCGTCGGCCGCTTCGACATCGACTCGCGGTTCGGGCAGTTCCGGGTCCTCGGAGCGAGCCTGTTCGCCGTGCGCGTGCGGGAACTGGCGGCGATCAAGGCGCTGGGCGATGTCAGCGAAAGCGCGGCCTTCCAGGAGGCCCTTGCGCGCTCCGCGCAGGCGCCCGTGCAGTTGATCGGCAACGCGTTCACCAATCCTTCCGGGACGGTGGAAAACGTGGCGACGGGCTTCGGCACCGTGCTCGGTCGCGCGGGGCGCGTGGCCACGGTCGGCGCCCGCGCGGTCGGCGACGCGAAGAGCGACATGGTCGCGCCCGCGTCGCGCCCGGCGGCGCCGTCGGCGCAGCCCACCGGCGAGGAACTGCCGCCCGCGTTCACCGGCGATCCGTTCGGATTCAACCGGGCACGCCGCGAGTGGGCGAAGGAGCTGGGCATCGACCCGTACACGACCAATCCGGTGCTGCGCGTCCGGCTGGACCAGGTCGCGCGCGCCACGTTCTCCGGCAACTTCGCGGTCAACGTGACGCTCGGTCTCGTCGTGGCGCCGTTGCAGTACGCCACGACGTTCGACGGCGTCGTCCGTGACTCGGTGTGGAACACCCCAATCGTCGACCTGGTCGCGCAGAACGAGCGCAGGCTCCAGGCGATGGGCATCACCGGCCGGCCGGTGCGCGACTTCTTCCGCAACCGATGGTTCACGCCGTCGGTGCAGACGGCGCTGGTGCAGGCGCTGGAACAGCTTCCGCACGTCCAGGGCCTCGAATCGGTGATCCAGACCGCGAGCGCGCTGCAGGGCGAGGCGCGGGCGCGCTCGCTCGTCGGAGCGGTGCGCCTGCTGGCCGATTACCACCGCCAGACGCCGCTCGCCAAGATCCGCACCAGTGGCATCGTGCTGATCGGTACCACGCACCCCGGCGGCCTCGTCGTCGCGACCGACCTCGACTACGTGTGGTGGAACGAAGAAGCGGCGCAGTTCGCCGCGCGCGCCGACCTCAAGGCGAAGCGGCGCACACTGCTGCTGACCGGCAAGGCGAGCCCCCGGGCCAGCGAGGAACTCGTGCGAGCGAAGTGGGAGCTGCGGACGGGGTTGCGGGGGGAGGCGGCGAAGTAGCCGCGGCGCCGCGCGGGGCGGCTGTCGGTCGACCGACCCGGTCCATCGCGGGTGAGGGTGGAGGCGGGAGTCGGAATCGAACCGGCGTAGACGGCTTTGCAGGCCGCTGCATGACCACTCTGCCATCCCGCCCGGGATGGGGCTGCCGCGAGCGCGGCCGCCGCGCAAACCAAAAGGGAGAGCCGTCAGCAGCTCTCCCTTTCAAATTCTGGAGCGGGAAAGGAGTCTCGAACTCCCGACCTCAACCTTGGCAAGGTTGCGCTCTACCAACTGAGCTATTCCCGCGTAGGACAGCCTCGAATTATAGCCGAAACCGGCGGGCGGTCAAAGTGGGCTCGGCCGATCGGCCGATTGCGGGCATCCGGCCCGTTTGGCGACGATGGTCACCCGATGACACCCGGATTGTGCGCGGACCGCTATCATTGCTATCATAGCAGGCACGTCGATGTCCGACCACGAGGAAACCATGGCCGACCTGATCGTTCGCCGGATCGACCCGGCACTGGTGGATGCGCTGAAGCAGCGCGCGGCCAGGCATGGCCGCAGTGCGGAGGCCGAGCATCGCGAGATTTTGGCGAGCGTCCTGCGCCGTCCGCGCAGGCGCACGCTGGCGGAGGTGCTGGCCGCGATGCCGAACGTTGGCCGCGACGAGGACTTCGCCCGGGTCGAGGATGCGCGCGAGGCGCGCCGTGTACCTGATTGACACCGACGCGGTCAGCGAACTGCGGAAGGGTGGTGCTGCAAACCCGGGTGTCGCCTCGTTCTTCGCCGACGCAGCGCGGCGCGACGTCCCACTCTACCTCTCGGCGGTCACGATCGGCGAGTTGCGGCGAGGTGTCGAGTTGGTACGCCATCGCGGCGACGCGCACCAGGCCGGACTGCTCGAGCGGTGGCTCGACAGGATCACCGTCGACTATGGCGACAACATCCTTCCGTTCGACGCGGGCATCGCGGACCTTTGGGGCAGGCTGCGCGTGCCTCACCCGGAGAATCCGCTGGACCAGCAGATCGCCGCGACGGCGTTGTTGTTCGACCTGACGATCGTTACCGGCAACGTGCGCCACTTCGCGCACCTGCCGGTGCGCGTCATCGACCCCTGCACGACGCGGCCGTAGGACGGGCGTCGGTCAGCCGATGACCTTCGCCACCGCGTCCGCGATGTAATCGACGTTCTTCGAGTTGATGGCCGCGACACAGATGCGGCCGGTGTCCACCGCGTAGATCGAGTATTCGTCACGCAGCCGCGCGACCTGCGCCTTGGTCAATCCGGAGTACGAGAACATCCCGCGCTGGGCCAGCACGTAGCGGAAGTCGCGGCCGGGCAGCCGCTCGTGCAGCCGCTCGACCAGCTCGGCGCGCATCAGCTTGATGCGGTTGCGCATCATCGCGAGCTCGGCCTCCCACAGCGCGCGCAGCTCGGGCGTGCCCAGTACCTGCGCGACGATCTCGCCGCCGTGCGTCGGCGGGGTCGAGTAGTTCGCGCGCACTAGGCGCTTGATCTGCGACAGCACGCGCGTCGCCTCGTCCTTGTCGGACGCGACCACCGACAGCGTGCCGACGCGCTCGCCGTAGAGCGAGAACGACTTGGAGAACGAGTTCGACACGAACAGCGGGCCGGGTGTGGCGGCGAAGCGCCGCACGACCTCGCCGTCGGCGTCGATGCCGTCGCCGAAACCCTGGTACGCGAAGTCGACGAACGGGACGAGGCCGCGCCCGCGCACGACCTCGACGATGCGGCCCCACTGCGTCGCGTCGGGGTCGACGCCGGTCGGGTTGTGGCAGCACGCGTGCAGCACGACGATGCCGCCCGCCGGAATGCCCTCCAGCGCGGCGATCATCGCGGGAAAGTCGAGGCCGCGCGACGCGGCGTCGTAGTACGCGTACGGGTGGACGGTGAAGCCCGCGGTCTCGAACAACGCGCGGTGGTTCTCCCACGACGGGTCGCTGATCCAGACCTGCGCGGCCGGCGCGAAGCGGCGCAGGAAGTCGGCGCCGACCTTGAGGCCCGCCGGTGCCACCCAGCGCCTGCACGGTGATCGCGCGGCCGGACGTCACGATCTCGCTGTCGGCACCGAACAGCAGCCGCTGCACGGCGCGGTCGTACGCGGGGATGCCGTCGATCGGCAGGTAGCCGCGCGGCGCGCTCTTTGCGGCCATCGCGTGCTCGGCGGCCTTGACGCAGTCGAGCACCGGCAGCTTGCCGTTGTCGTCGTTGTAGACGCCCACACCCAGGTTCACCTTGCGCGGGTTCTTGTCGGCGACGAAGGCCTCGGTGACGCCGAGGATCGGGTCGCGCGGCGCGAGTTCGACGGCAGACAGGAGCGAGGCGGGCAGCGGTGCGTTCATGGCGGCGGCTGGGGCGGGCAAAGGCGCCATTTTACGCTACCGCCGGACCTGCCTTCCGGCCCGCTTGCCGCGTCGGACCGACCCCGGTGCCCGCACTTTGTACCGCGTCCGCATGCGCCCGCGCCGCATGCCGGTGACGACGCACCAGAGCACTGCGAGCAGCGCCACGAGGGCAGGGAGGGCGAGCGGCATCGTGAACTCCTCGTGCGGAAGCGGCATACTCGACTTCGCGGCGCGGCAAGGCTAACGTGCGACCGCATGCGGCGCCAGCGCCGCGCGCGCTCCGCATGGCCCGATCCTACGCACCGATCCCCCTCGACGCGCCCAAGCTGCCGCCGCTGACGGCGCTGAAGACGCTCGCGCGCGTCGGCCGCTTCCTGCGGCCGTACCGGCGGCAGGTCGCGTACGCGGCCATCGCGCTGCTGGTCGCCGCGGCGGCGGTGCTGACGATCGGGCAGGGGCTGAAGTTCGTCATCGACCGCGGCTTCGCCGCCGGCAGCAGCGCGGACCTCGACCGCGCGCTCGCATTCATGCTGGGCGTGGTCATCGTCATGTCCGGCGCGACGTACGCGCGCTTCACATTCGTGTCGTGGCTGGGCGAGCGCGTGACCGCAGACCTGCGGCGTGCCGTGTTCGACCACCTGCTGGCGCTTCCTCCCTCCTGGTTCGAGACGATGCGCACCGGCGAGGTGATCTCCCGGCTGACCAACGACACGGCGATGCTGGAGACCGTGATCGGCTCGTCCGCGTCGATGGCGATCCGCAACGTGCTGCTGATGACGGGCGGCCTCGTCATGCTGGCGCTGACGTCGGCCAAGCTCACGCTGCTGGTGCTGGTCGGCGTGCCGCTCGTTCTCGCGCCGATCATCTTCTTCGGCCGCCGCGTGCGCCGCCTCGCGCGCGCGAGCCAGGATCGCGTCGGCGCCGTCGGCGCGTACGTCGACGAGGCGCTGCACGAGATCCGCACCGTGCAGGCATACGGGCACGAGGACGAGGACCGCCGCCAGTTCGGCCGGCGGGTCGAGGACGCGTTCGCGACCGCGCTGCAGCGAATCCGCCAGCGCGCACTGCTGGTCGCCGCAGTCATCTTTCTCGTGTTCGGCGCGGTCGGCGTCATCCTCTGGATCGGCGGCCACGACGTCGTGGCGGGCCGCATCAGCCCGGGCCAGCTGTCGGCGTTCGTGTTCTACGCGGTGATCGTGGCCAGCGCTGCCGGCACGATCAGCGAGACCATCGGCGACCTGCAGCGCGCGGCCGGCGCCACCGAGCGGCTGTTCGAGCTGCTGGCGATCGATCCCGGTATTCGCGCGCCCGCGCACCCGGTGGCGCTGCCGGTGCCGGCGCGGGGGACCGTCGCGTTGACCGACGTCACCTTTCACTATCCGTCGCGCCCGGACGCGGCCGCACTCGCCGGATTCACGCTCGACGTCGGTGCCGGCGAGAAGGTCGCGCTGGTCGGACCGTCCGGCGCGGGCAAGACGACGGTGTTCGCGCTGCTGCTGCGCTTCTACGATCCGCAGCAGGGCGTGGTCGCGATCGACGGCGTGGACTTGAGATCCGCCGACCCGGGAGAGGTGCGTGCGCGGCTCGCGGTCGTGCCGCAGGACCCGGTGATCTTCGCGGCGAGCGTCGCGGAAAACGTCCGCTACGGGCGGCCGGACGCCTCCGACGCCGACGTCCGCGCCGCGTGCGACGCCGCGTACGCGACGGAATTCGTCGACCGGCTGCCGGATCGGTACGACAGCTTCCTGGGCGAGCGCGGCGTGCGCCTGTCGGGCGGGCAGCGGCAGCGGCTCGCAATCGCGCGCGCGATCCTCGCCGACCGGCCGATCCTGCTGCTCGACGAGGCGACCAGCGCGCTCGACGCCGAGAGCGAGCGGATGGTGCAGCTCGCCCTCACGCGACTGATGGCCGGCCGTACGGTGCTGATCATCGCGCACCGGCTGGCGACCGTGCGCCACGCGGACCGCATCGCGGTGATGGAGGCGGGTCGCATCGTCGCGACCGGCACGCACGACGAGCTCACGCGCACGAACGCGCTGTACGCGCGGCTTGCGGCGCTGCAGTTCGGGCTGGAAGCGCGCCCGCAAGCGTAGGCGCGCGCCCCTCACCTCAGCCCTCTCCCCGCTTGCGCGGGGAGAGGGAGCACCAAGTGCCGCGCGGCTCCCGGTCGAGTGGCCACGACGCTCGCTTGAACAGCTCCCTCTCCCCACGTCGTGGGGAGAGGGTCGGGGTGAGGGGAGAACTTGCCCCGAACGATCGTTCGGACGTACAATGACCGGTTCGCTCGCGCCCGAATTTCCCATGTCCATCCAGTACCCCGGCAGCCCGTACACGCTGCACCAGCCGTTCCCGCCTGCCGGCGACCAGCCGGAGGCAATCGCCAAGCTGGTGGAGGGCCTCTCCGACGGCCTCGCGTACCAGACGCTGCTCGGCGTCACGGGGTCGGGCAAGACGTTCACGATGGCCAACGTGATCGCGCAGACCGGCCGGCCGGCGATCGTCATCGCGCCGAACAAGACGCTCGCCGCGCAGCTCTACTCGGAGTTCCGCGAGTTCTTCCCGGAGAACGCGGTCGAGTACTTCGTCTCGTACTACGACTACTACCAGCCGGAGGCGTACGTCCCGTCGCGCGACCTCTACATCGAGAAGGACAGCTCGATCAACGAGCACATCGAGCAGATGCGGCTGTCGGCGACCAAGGCGATCCTCGAGCGCCCGGATTGCGTGATCGTCGCCACGGTGTCGGCGATCTACGGCATCGGCGACCCGTCCGAGTACCACAGCATGATCCTGCACCTGAAGCAGGGTGACCGCATCTCGCAGCGCGACGCGATCAAGCGGCTGACCGAGATGCAGTACACGCGCAACGACGTCGAGTTCAAGCGCGGCGTCTTCCGCGTGCGCGGCGACGTGCTCGACATCTTCCCGGCCGAGAATGCCGAGAACGCCATCCGCGTCAGCCTGTTCGACGACGAGGTCGAGATGCTGCAGCTGTTCGACCCGCTGACCGGGCACCTGAAGCAGAAGATCGCGCGCTTCACCGTGTTCCCGTCGTCGCACTACGTGACCGGCCGCAAGAAGGTGCTCGACGCGATCGAGCAGATCAAGGTCGAGCTCCACACGCAGAAGGAGTTCTTCGTCGGCCAGATGAAGCTGATCGAGGCGCAGCGCATCGAGCAGCGCACGCGCTTCGACCTGGAGATGATGACCGAGATCGGCTACTGCAAGGGCATCGAGAACTACTCGCGCTACCTGTCGGGCCGCACCGCCGGCGAGCCGCCGCCCACGCTCATCGACTACCTGCCGCCGACGTCGCTGATGTTCGTCGACGAGTCGCACGTGACGATCCCGCAGGTCGGCGGCATGTACAAGGGCGACCGCGCGCGCAAGGAGAACCTCGTCGACTACGGCTTCCGACTGCCGTCTGCGCTCGACAACCGGCCGCTGCGCTTCGACGAGTTCGAGCGGCTGATGCCGCAGACGATCTTCGTGTCGGCGACGCCGGCGGCTTACGAGCAGACGCACTCGGGGCAGGTCGTCGAGCAGCTGGTGCGGCCGACGGGACTGGTCGACCCGACGCTGTCGGTGCGGCCGGCGCAGACCCAGGTCGACGACCTGCTGAACGAGATCCGGATCCGTGCCGACAGGCACGAGCGCGTGCTGGTGACCACGCTCACCAAGCGGATGGCCGAGGACCTCACCGACTACCTGGCCGAGAACGGCGTCAAGGTCCGCTACCTGCACTCGGACATCGACACCGTCGAGCGCGTCGAGATCATCCGCGACCTGCGGCTGGGCGAGTTCGACGTGCTGGTCGGCATCAATCTGCTGCGCGAGGGCCTCGACATCCCGGAGGTGTCGCTGGTGGCGATCCTCGACGCCGACAAGGAGGGCTTTCTGCGCGCCGAGCGCTCGCTGATCCAGACCATCGGCCGCGCCGCACGGCACATCAACGGCATGGCGATTCTGTACGCCGACAAGGTGACCGACTCGATGCAGGCCGCGATCGGCGAGACGGAACGCCGGCGCGCGAAGCAGCTCGCGCACAACGCGAAGATGGGGATCACGCCGGTCGGCGTCACCAAGCGGATCAAGGACATCATCGAAGGCGTCTACGATCCGGACGAGGCGAAGCGCGAGCAGCGCGCGGCGCAGGCGAAGGCGAAGTACGAGGCGATGCCCGAGAAGGACATGGAGCGCGAGCTGAAGCAGCTCGAGCGGCAGATGCTGGAGGCCGCGAAGAATCTCGAGTTCGAGAAGGCGGCCGAGCTGCGCGACCGGCTGCACGCGCTGAAGCAGCAGATGTTCGGCGTGGCGTTGCCGGTCGAGCCGTAGCCGTGCGCGCACCGCCGGCGACAGAGGAAACGCGAACATGAAACTCCCGGACAAGGTCGCGATCGTCACCGGGGCGGCCAGCGGCCTGGGCAAGGCGATCGCCGTCCGCTACGCGCGCGAGGGCGCGAAGGTCGCCGTCGCCGACCTGAACGGTCAGGCGGCCGACGCCGTGGCGGCGGAGATCCGGGCGGCCGGCGGGCAGGCGCTGGGCGTGGCGATGGACGTCACCAGCGAGGAAGCCGTGAACGCCGGCGTGGCCGCCGTCGTCGCCGCGTTCGGCGGCGTCGACATCCTCGTCTCCAACGCCGGCATCCAGATCGTGCACCCGCTGGAGGACTTCTTGTACGCCGAGTGGAAGACGATGCTGGCGATCCACGTCGACGGCGCGTTCCTGACCACCAAAGCGTGCCTGCCGCACATGTATCGGTCCGGTCGCGGCGGGGCGATCATCTATATGGGCTCGGTGCACTCCAAGCTCGCGTCGATGCTGAAGGCCCCGTACGTCACCGCCAAGCACGGCCTGATCGGGCTCGCCCGGGTCATCGCGAAGGAGGGTGCCGCGCATGGCGTGCGCGCCAACGTGATCTGCCCGGGCTTCGTGCGCACGCCGCTCGTCGACAAGCAGATTCCGGAGCAGGCGCAGGAGTTCGGGATCTCCGAGGAAGACGTCATCCGGAAGATCATGCTCAAGGACACCGTCGACGGCGAATTCACGACGCTCGACGACGTCGCCGAAGTGGCCGTGCTGTTCGCCGGGTTCCCGAGCAATGCGCTGACCGGGCAGTCGCTCGTGGTCAGCCACGGCTGGTACATGCAGTAGCCGCACGCGGCCGCCCCTCACCCCAACCCTCTCCCCGCAAGCGGGGAGAGGGAGCCGATGGCGCCGCCGACACGCGATGCGGCGCCGCCTCGACGCGATGCGCTCCCTCTCCCCCGCAGGGGGAGCGGGTCGGGGTGAGGGAGCGTGCCGGCCGGCGACGATCTCCGATCGGTACTCTGCAACGGAAAAGGGGGACAAACGCGTGCGTCCGTCCCCCTCGCTGCAACGATATCGCAGGTGCGTCAGCTCGCTGGCGCCGGTGGTTCCTTGCGCGTCTCGACGATCTGCAGCGGCTCGCTCGGGATCTCCACGCGCGGCGGACGCACCCGCTTCGGGCGCGTCGCCTGCGGTTCCTCCTCGATCGGTGGCGCCGCGTGCGACGTCTCGACGAGGACGAGGCCCGAGTCGGGCGGCAGCGTCAGGTCGATCGGCGGAACTTCGACGATTGCCGCGGGACGCGGCACCGAAGGCGCAGACGCTGGCGGAGCGACCGGTATCTCCGGGATCATCGCCGGCGCGACGTGCGCCACCGGTGCAGGCGCCGCGTGTTCGACCGGTACCGGCGGCGCGGACGTTGGCGGGGCCTCGATCGGCAGCAGGTCTTGCGCGGGGACCGGAACGCTCGGCGGCGCGTCGCGCCGTTCGCGCGGCGGGCGGCCTTCGCGCGGCTCCCGCGGTTCGCGTCCTTCGCGCGGTTCGCGTCCTTCGCGCGGTTCCCGCGGCGCCTTCGGCGGTCGTGGTTCGCGCGCGGGCGCGCCGTCGGCCGGCGTCGACGCGGTGCCTGCGGCGGGTCCCTCGATCGCGCCATCGGCAGCCCGCGGCGTGACCTCGACCTCGTCCCCTTGCAGATGGTCGCCCCGGTCGCCGCCACGGCCGCGCCGACCGCGCCTGCGGCGGCTGCCGCCCTCGCGCGCGTCGCTGCCTGGTCCAGGTTGCGCCGGAAGGCCCGGCGGCGTCGCGACGTCGTGCGTGTCGGTCGTCAGCGCGGCCTCCGCGCGCGGCTCGCGGGGCTCCTTCGGCCGCTGCGCTTCGCGCGGCTCCCGTGCCTCGCGCGGCGGCTGGCCGCGCGTGCCATCGCGCCGTTCCTCCCGGCGTTCGTCGCGACGCGGCTGCCCCTGCCCGTTGCGTTGCTGCGGCGGTCCGCCGCGCGCGGCGTCGCCTCGGCCGTCGCGCCTGTCTCCACCGCCGCCGCCGCGTCGCGCGTCGCGCTGCTCTTCGCGCCGCTCGCCACCGCGACGCCCGTCGCCGCGGAAGCGGTCGCGTTCGTCGCCGCGACGCCCGTCGCGGCGACCGTCGCGGTTGCGATCGGGTGCGCGCGCGTCGCGCGTGCCTGGCGTGGCCACCGGGGCGGGCGCCTCGGGCTTCGTCCGGAACCAGCCCATCACCCGCGTGAACCACGAGCCACCCGTCGGCGCAGGCTCCGCCATCGGCGTCGGCGCGACCGGCTTCTCGACCGGCGCCGGCTGGGTCGGCGTGATGCCCTTGACGACCGCCTCCTGTCGCGGTGCGGCGGCATCTTCCTTGATCTGCTGCGCCGGGTCGAGCTTCTCCGGCTCCTTCACCATCTCGAACGACGGCGGCAGCGGCTCGGCCTGGTTCAAGTCGTCGTGGCGCAGGCGCTCGATGCTGTAGTTCGGCGTCTCGAGGTGGCGGTTCGGCACCAGCAGCACGTTGACCTTGAAGCGCGTCTCGATCGTCAGCACGTCGGTGCGCTTCTCGTTCAGCAGGAACGTCGCGACGTCGACCGGCACCTGCGCGACCACCTGCGCGGTGTTGTCCTTCATCGCCTCCTCCTGCACGATCCGCAGGATGTGCAGCGCGGTCGACTCGGTACCGCGGATGTGGCCGATGCCGTGGCAGCGCGGGCACGGGATGTGCGCCGCTTCCGAGAGGGCCGGTCGCAGCCGCTGGCGCGACAGCTCCATGAGGCCGAAGCGCGAGATCTTGCCTAGCTGCACGCGCGCGCGGTCGTAGCGGAGCGCGTCGCGCAGCCGCGTCTCGACCTCGCGCTGGTTCTTGGCGCTCTCCATGTCGATGAAGTCGATCACGATGAGGCCGCCCAGGTCGCGCAGCCGCAGCTGGCGGGCGATCTCGTCGGCCGCCTCGCAGTTCGTGTTGAACGCCGTCGTCTCGATGTCGGCGCCCTTGGTCGCGCGCGCCGAGTTGACGTCGACGGAAACGAGCGCCTCCGTATGGTCGATCACGATCGCGCCGCCGGAGGGCAGCGGCACCTGCCGCGCGTAAGCGGTCTCGATCTGGTGCTCGATCTGGAACCGCGAGAACAGCGGGACGTCGTCCTTGTACAGCTTGACGCGGTTCACGTTGGCCGGCATCACGTGGCTCATGAACTGCTGCGCCTGCTCGTAGATCGCCTCGGTGTCGATCAGGAGCTCGCCGATGTCCGGGTGGAAGTAGTCGCGGATCGCGCGGATGACGAGGCTCGACTCCTGATAGATCAGGTACGCGCCCGGCTGCATCTTCGCGGCGTCTTCGACGGCGCGCCAAAGCTGGAGCAGGTAGTTCAGGTCCCACTGCAGCTCCTCGGTCGAGCGCCCGATGCCGGCGGTGCGGGCGATCACGCTCATGCCCTGCGGCACTTCGAGGCCGCTGATCGCGTCGCGCAGCTCGTTGCGCTCCTCGCCCTCGACGCGCCGCGAGACGCCGCCACCGCGCGGGTTGTTCGGCATCAGGACCAGGTAGCGGCCGGCGAGCGAGATGTACGTGGTGAGCGCCGCGCCCTTGTTGCCGCGCTCGTCCTTGTCGACCTGGACGATCAGCTCCTGGCCTTCCTTCAGCTGGTCCTGAATGCGCGCGCGGCCGGCGTCCGCGTCGCGGTCGCGGAAGTACTCGCGGGCGATTTCCTTGAACGGCAGGAACCCGTGACGGTCGGTGCCGTAGTCGACGAAGCAGGCCTCGAGCGATGGCTCGACCCGGGTAATGACCGCCTTGTAGATGTTGCTCTTGCGTTGTTCCTTGTTGGCCGACTCGATGTCGAGGTCGACGAGCTTCTGGCCATCGACGATCGCCACCCGGAGTTCCTCCGCCTGGGTGGCGTTGAACAGCATGCGTTTCATGAACGATCCTCGGCGCAGGCGCCGCGGACAGACGGAGGCGAAGCAGAACGCGCCGCGCGAACGCGGCGGTCAAGCGCTAGACGGCGGCGGCTGCGGGCGAGGACAGGCAGGCGGGCGCTTTAGGGCGCCGGCGGGCGGGAGCAGTGCGCGAGGGCGGTGAGGCGGTCGGCATTCGGTTCGATCCCCGCGGGTGGCGGGGGGTGTCGGCTCTCGTCGGGCTGCGAAGTCTTCGTGTCGCAAACAAGCGGTGGAACCACCGGCAGCCCGGTCGGCACCCGCAACTCGCAGGCGCCGCCACGTTCGGGCGGCCAGGTACGGAAAATCTCGCTTTTGGCGCCGCGCAATGCGCCGCTTCGAACCGGCCGCTGCCGGGTGCGGAGACTGCGCTCATCCTTAACCGTCGCTACTTCCGCGGGGCTTTGGCCCCGCCCGGCGAGCGACTGAAGCCGGGGGTTCCCGTCCATGGCGACCACGGGCGGGACCACGCAAAGCGCAACCAATTCAAGGCGGTATCGTTCGACGGGCCGGCGGTTCTGACCGGCGGCCGGTGGACGTTCGGCGCCTGCAGCGCTCGCGATGCGTGGTTCGGGCACAATTATATTGGAATGAACGAGTTAAGCAAGGATTCTGTGAGCTGGCTAACGGTCGGGGACGAGGCGGCGGGGCAGCGCGTCGACAATTTCCTGACCCGCGTCCTCAAGGGGGTGCCGAAGAGCCACATCTACCGGATCCTGCGCAGCGGCGAGGTCCGCGTGAACAAGGGGCGGGTGGGTCCGGACGTGCGGCTCGCCGTCGGCGATGTCGTCCGGATCCCGCCGGTGCGGACCGCCGCGCCGGCGGCGGCCGGCGCGCCCGCCCGGAGGCCCGCGTCGGCGGTGAAGGTGCCGATCCTGTTCGAGGACGACGCCCTGATTGTCGTCGACAAGCCCGCCGGGCTGGCCGTCCACGGCGGCAGCGGGATCGCGTTCGGCCTGATCGAGCAGATGCGCGGCGCGCGGCCCGACGCGCGCTTTCTCGAACTCGTGCACCGGCTCGACCGCGACACGTCGGGCGTGATGCTGCTCGCCAAGAAGCGCGCGGCGCTGGTCGCGCTGCACGCGCAGTTGCGCGAGGGCGGCTTCGACAAGCGCTACCTCGTGCTGGTGCGCGGGCGCTGGCGCGACGAGAAGCGGCGGGTCCGGCTCCCGCTGACCAAGTTCGCGACCCGCGAAGGCGAACGGCGCGTGCGCGTCGATCAGGAAGAAGGCGCGGAGTCCGAGACGACGTTCCGGCGCGTTTCCACGTGGTTCGACCGCGAGCCTCCGTTGGCCCTGCTCGAGGCCGAACTCGGCACCGGGCGCACGCACCAGATCCGCGTGCACCTCCAGCATCTCGACTTTCCGCTCGCCGGCGACGACAAGTACGGCGACTTCGCGTGGAACAGGGTGCTCGCGAAGGAGGGCTTGAAGCGGATGTTCCTGCACGCGCACCGGCTGGCGTTCGCGCACCCGGCGACCGGCGAGCGGGTTGCGTTCGAGGCGCCGCTGCCGCGCGAACTGGGCGACTTCGTGGCGTGGCTCGACGCGGGCCGGCCTGCCCGGCTCCGAGGGTCTGACCCTTAACATGCAATGGAATGCATGTTAAGGGTCAGACCCATGCGTGTCCCCGCCCAACGCCGCTTCCGCCTCCTGGTGTTCGACTGGGACGGCACGCTGTCGGACTCGACGGCGATCATCGCCGACGCGATCCGGTCGGCATGCCGCGACCTGGGCGAGCCGGTGCCGGACGAGGCGACCGCGCGCTACGTGATCGGGCTCGGCCTCACCGACGCGCTGCGCCTGGTCGCGCCGGGCCTGCCGCTGTCGCGGCATTCCGAACTGACGGTGCTCTACCGCCGCTACTATCTGGCGCGGGAGGATGACATTCCGCTGTTCGCCGGCGCCAGCGGGCTGCTCGCCGAACTCGAAGCCGCCGGTTACCTGCTCGCGGTGGCGACCGGAAAGTCGCGGCTGGGGCTCGCGCGCGTGCTGGCGCGCAGCGGGCTCGCGCAGCGCTTCCACGCGACGCGTTGCGCCGACGAGGGCTTTCCCAAGCCGCACCCGGACATGCTGCTGCATCTGATGGACCGCCTCGCCGTCGTGCCGGACGAGACGCTGATGATCGGCGACACCACGCACGATCTCGAACTCGCGCGCAACGCCGGAGCATCGGCGCTGGCCGTCGCCTACGGCGCGCACGACGTCGCCGGCCTCGCCCGGCTCGCGCCGCTCGCGACCGTGCACTCGATCGCCGAGATGCGCGAGTGGCTGGCGCGCAACGGCTAGGAATTGCGGGTGGAAATGCGAGTCCGACCCGCATCCCCTCGCTTCACGGCGCGTTACCGGGGCACGACACGAGCCCCAGCGCGATGCCGCGCGCGATCGCTTCGGGGCGGTTCATCGCGCCGAGCTTCATCTTGATGTTGGAGAAGTGGAAGTTGACCGTGCGCTCGGCCACGCACAGCTTGGTGCCGATGTCGGCGCTGGTCATGCCGCGCGCCGCGAGCTCGAGGCAGTCGCGCTCGCGCAGCGTGAGCACCGGCGCCGCCGGCGGGCGCCCCGCGGCGCCGGTGGCGCGCCACTCGAGGACGAACTCGTGCAGCGCGATCGCGAACAGCACGAGGTCGCCCAGGCGGGCGGCGATGGCCTCGCGCCGCGCGGCGCCGACGGGGCTCGTCGCACTGTCGAACGTGACGGTGACCTGGTTCAGCTCGCCGTCGGTCAGCGAGACGACAACGCCGCTGCGCACGCCGACCGCGGCCGCTTCCGCCAGAAAACGCTGCAACGATCCGCCGGCCGCGAGCCCGCCTGCATCCCACAGCCACGGCGCGATCTGTGCGCGGCCGCGCGCGAGCCGCGGGTCGACCGCGACGAAGTTCGCCCGCCGATAGCGCTCGACCCAGTGGTCGGGCAGCGTGCTCCAGCACAGTTCGCCGCCGACCGCGCCGTTGCCGCGGCGCGTGATGAAGTACGACACGCTGTCGAACCGGCAGCGCCGCAGCAGCGCGCGCACCGTGTGTTCGGGTCGCGGCTCGTTCGCCGCGATGCGCAGCGGCTGCGCGAATGCGTGCGGCAACGCGATGTGCGCGGCGGATCCGGCCGGAAAGGGACGCACGCGTTGACGGATGGAATCCCTGCGGCGCTGCGGTGCGCCGTCGTCGAAGTGGATCATCGCGACGTCCTCCCCCAGGATGAATCGACCCCACGCTCGCTGCGCTCGCTGCCCCCCGGGGGGCAGGTCAGTCGCTCGGGACGGCCCATCGCGACTGACACGACCCCCACGCTCGCTGCGCTCGCTGCCCCCCGGGGGGGCAGGTCAGTCGCTCGGGACGGCCCATCGCGACTGACACGGCCCCCACGCTCGCTGCGCTCGCTGCCCCCCGGGGGGGCAGGTCAGTCGCTCGGGACGGCCCATCGCGACTGACACGGCCCCCACGCTCGCTGCGCTCGCTGCCCCCCGGGGGGGCAGGTCAGTCGCTCGGGACGGCCCATCGCGACTGACACGGCCCCCACGCTCGCTGCGCTCGCTGCCCCCTGCGGGGGCAGGTCAGTCGCTCGGGACGGCCCATCGCGACTGACGCGAACGGCGCCATTATCGTCATCGTCAAAATGTAGCGCACAGCCGTCCGACGGGCGGTCGCGGGTGCGCGCCGTGCATCGCGTCGCGCGCGCGGCGCGTATGACATCCGAATGGCGCGGGCGAGGACGGTTGCCCTCGCGGATCAACGCCCTGCGCAACGATGCGAAGGCGCGAGCGGAACTGTCAGGGGTCGGCCTTGATCCGCGGTATTCCCGTCACCGCGGCGCCGGGACCGATGCCGCGTTCGGCGAACCAGCCCTTCTTCATCTCCAGCGCATACAGCGCCGGGCCCTTCGACCAGTGCGTCTCTTCCGTCTGCGGCCGCATGTCCTCGATGTTGAGGATGCGTCCGTCGGCGTCGATGAACGCGATCGACAGCGGAATGAACGTGTTCTTCATCCAGAAGCCCTGCGGGGCCGGCCGGCCGAACACGAACAGCATCCCGTGGTCGGGCTTGAGGCTGAAGCGGTTCATGAGCCCGGTCGCGCGCTGCTCGACCGTCGCCACCACTTCGGCGACTAGCTTGTGGCTGCCGATCGTCAGCGTGACGGTCGGCAGCCCGGCGGCGGCGGCCGGCGGCGCGGCGAACAGGGCGAGGGCGGCGGCGGCGAGCAGGCGGCGAATCATGGCGGACTATCCTTCGACAGCGAGCGGGTGCGGCGGCCGTAGAGGTGCCAGACCGCGAAGCTCGCGACGGTGAACGCCGCCATGCCAAGCGCAAGGGCAGGCAGCGACGTCGCGAGCAGCGGCGCTATGGTACCCGCCACCGCGCCCCCGAGCGCGAACTGGACGAAGCCTTGCAGCGACGACGCCATTCCGCGCATCGTCGGGAACAGGTCGAGCAGCAGCAGCGTGGCGCTCGGCATCACGATCGCGGATCCGATCGTGTAGACGAAGATCGGCAGCACGTTCCACGCGACCTGTGGCGGCAGCAGCAACGAGATGGCGAGGTTCGCCGCGACGCCGCCGGCGAGAACCTGGTAGCCCAGGCGAATGGTTCGCTGCGGCGACCGGCGCCCCGCGAGCCTGCCCGACACCAGCGCGCCGGTCATGATGCCGCCGATCATCGGCACGAACAGCCACGCGAAGCCCATCGTCGACACGCCGAGCAGTCCGACGAGGAACGCGGGCGCCGCCGCGATGTACAGGAAGAACGCGCAGAAGTTGAGCGCCGGCACCAGCGCCAGCAGCAGGAACTCCCGCCGCGCGATGACGGCCCGGTAGTTGCGCCACAGCGCGCGCGGATGCAGCGGGTGCCGGTGCGCGGCCGGCAGCGTTTCGGGCAGCAGGCGCAGCGAAAGCGCCAGCATGACCACCGTCCACGCGAGCATCGCCCAGAAGATCGACCGCCACCCGACGAGGTTGAGCAACGCACCGCCGATGATCGGCGCGATCGCCGGGCCGATGCCGAACACCAGCGTGATCTGCGACATCATCCGCTGCGCCTCCGGGCCGCTGAAGCGGTCGCGGACGATCGCGCGCCCGACGACCAGGCCGGCGCCCGCGGACAGACCCTGCAGCAGCCGGAACAGCCAGAGCGACTCGATGTTGCCGGCGATCGCGCAGCCCAGCGTGCCGAGCGCGAACACGGTGAGGCCGGCGAGGATGACGGGCCGCCGCCCGAGGGCGTCCGACAGCGCGCCGTGCCACAGCATCATGAACGCGTAGGCGAACATGTAGGCCGACAGCGTCTGCTGCAGCGCGATGGGCGCTGCGCCGAACTCGGCACCGATCGCCGGGAACGCGGGCAGGTACATGTCGACGGCGAACGGCCCCAGCATCGCGAGCGACGCGATCAGCGCGGCGAACCCCCACGAGCGCGCGTGCGGCGCCGCGGCGCCCGGGACGGTCATCGCCGCCCGCGGGCCGCGAGCGCGGCGTCGACGGCTGCGCGGTCGTAGCGCGGTGCGAACAGCGCGATGAACGCGTAGACGTAGCCGCGCAGGAACACGCCGTGGCGCAGGCCGAGTCGTGTGGTCGACGGCGCGAACAGGTGCGACGCGTCGAGCGTCTCGAACGCCGTGTCGCGCGCCGGGTCGTACGCCATCCGGGCGATGATGCCGACACCCATGCCAAGCTCGACGTACGTCTTGATGACGTCCGCGTCGAGGGCGGTGAGCACGACGTTGGGGGTGAGGCCCTTCGCGTCGAACGCCGCGTTGATCGCCGAGCGGCCGGTGAAGCTGAAGTCGTACGTGACGATCGGGTACCGCGCGAGCGCCTCCAGCGTCAGCGGCTTCGCCTTCGCGAGCGGGTGGCGCCTCGGCACGATGACCACGCGGTTCCACTCGTAGCATGGCAGCGTGACGAGTTCCGGAAAGTCGGCGAGCGCCTCGGTCGCGATGCCCAGGTCGACGTCGCCGCGCGCGGTCTGCTCCGCGACCTGGACCGGGTTCCCCTGGTGCAGCACGAGCTTCACCTTCGGGTAGCGCGTCGCGAACTCGCGCAGCACCTTCGGCAGCACGTAGCGCGCCTGCGTGTGCGTGGTCGCGACGGCGAGGGTGCCGGTGTCCTCGCCGCGGTACTCGTCGGCCACGCGCTTCATGTTCGCGATCTCGCGCAGCGCGCGGCGCGCCGTCGCGACGACGATTGCGCCTGCTGGCGTCAGCGACGCGAGGCGCTTGCCCTGCCGGACGAACACGGTGAGCCCGAGTTCGTCCTCGAGTTGACGGATCTGCTTGCTGATCCCCGGCTGCGACGTGTACAACGCCTCCGCGGCGTCCGACACGTTGAGCCCGTGGTCGACGACCGCGCACAGGTACTTCAGTTGCTGCAGGTTCAACGCGTTATAACCGAAACGTGAAAATCTGCGATCATTATATATCCGACTCGCTTGTCTCGACGCGCATGGCGCAGTATTTCACCGTCCACCCGAACAACCCGCAGCCGCGCCTCATCCGCCAGGCGGCGGCGATCCTGCGCGATGGCGGTGTCATCGCCTATCCGACCGACTCGAGTTACGCGCTGGGCTGCCACCTGGGCGACATCGACGCGGCCCGCCGCCTGCGCGCGATCCGCGGACTGGGCGATGCGCATTACCTGACGCTCGTCTGCCGCGACCTGGCCGATGCCGGCCACTTCGCGCGCCTCGCGAACTGGCAGTTCCGCATCGTGCGGCAGGCGATCCCCGGCGCGTACACGTTCCTGCTGCCGGCCACGCGCGAGGTCCCGCGGCGGCTGCAGCATCCGAAGCGCAACACGGTCGGCCTGCGCGTGCCCGACCATCCGGTCGTGGCGGCGCTGCTGGCGGAGCTGTCCGAACCCATCCTGTCGACGACGCTGATCCTGCCCGGCGCCAGCGGGCCCGAGAACGATCCGCAGTCGATCCGCGACCGCCTGCAGGCACAGGTCGACCTCGTGATCGACGCGGGGCCGTGCCCGACGGTACCGACGACCGTCGTCGACCTCGCGACCGAGCCGGGCACGATCGTGCGCGTCGGCGGCGGCGATCCCGCGCGGCTGGGACTGGCCTGACCACGCGCCCGGCGGATCCGCGGCGGTCGCGGCCCGACTTCATGTAGAATGCGCAGTCAATGGATCAGCTCGAGACCGCGGTCCTGTGGGTGGTACCGGTGGTCTTGGCGATCACATTGCACGAAGCCGCCCACGGGTACGTCGCCCGCATGTTCGGCGACCAGACCGCGTGGATGCTGGGCCGGGTCACGCTGAACCCGGTCAAGCACATCGATCCGATCGGCACCGTGCTGGTGCCAGCGGTTCTGTTCCTGCTGAAGGCGCCGTTCCTGTTCGGATGGGCGAAGCCGGTGCCGGTCAACTTCGGCAACCTGCGGCACCCGAAGCGGGACATGGTGTGGGTGGCCGGCGCGGGGCCGGCGATGAACTTCGTGATGGCGGTAGGCTGGGGCTTCCTGTTCGGCGCGACGGGTCCGTCCGGCCCGTGGGCGAGCGACGGCCTCTACGTGATGGCCGACGCGGGCATCAAGATCAACCTCGCGCTGCTGGCGCTGAACCTGCTGCCGATTCCGCCGCTCGACGGCGGGCGCATCGCGGTGGGCCTGCTGCCGCATCGCGCGTCGTTGCTGCTCGCGCGGCTCGAGCCGTACGGGTTCTTCGTGATCCTGGCGCTCATCGCGATCCCGGGCGCGTTGTGGGTGGTCCTGGGACCGATCTATCGGGTGTTTGCGTTTCTCGTATATGCGTTGACCGGCCTGTAGCGCGCCCATCGTGGCGGGCAACGGCCACGGAACAATCTCGAATTCGGATGAATCGGCCCCCACGCTCGCTGCGCTCGCTGCCCCCCGAGGGCGGCCCCGGGCGGCCCTTCACGACTGACATGTTCGCTGACCGCGTATTGTCGGGCATGCGCCCGACGGGCCGCATGCACATCGGCCATTACCACGGCGCACTCAAGAACTGGGTGCGGCTGCAGGAGGAGTACGAGTGCCTGTTCTTCGCGGCCGACTGGCACGCGCTGACCACGCACTACGAGAATCCCGAGCACGTGGCGCCGATGGTGTGGGAGATGATGATCGACTGGCTCGCCGCCGGGCTCGACCCGACGCGGGCGACGCTGTTCGTCCAGTCGCAGGTGATGGAGCACGCGGAGCTGACGCTGCTGCTCGGCATGATGACGCCGGTCGGCTGGCTCGAGCGCGTACCGACGTACAAGGACCAGCAGCAGAAGCTCGCTGATCGCGACCTGTCGACGTACGGGTTCCTCGGGTACCCGGTGATGCAGGGCGCCGACATCCTCATCTACCGCGCCAACATGGTGCCGGTCGGCGAGGACCAGGTGTCGCACGTCGAGCTGGTACGCGAGCTGGCGCGCCGCTTCAATCACATCTACGGACGCGAGCCGGGCTTCGAGGACAAGGCGAAGGCCGCCATCAGGAAACTCGGCGCCAAGAAGGCCCGCAGGTACGGCGAGCTGCGCACGGCGTTCCAGGAGAAGGGCGACGAGGCCGCGCTGGAAGCCGCGCGCGAGCTGCTGAACGACACGCAGAACCTGGCGATGGGCGACCGCGAGCGCCTGTTCGGCTACCTCGAGGGCTCCCGGCGGATGATCCTGCCGGAACCCGAGGCGCTGCTGACCGAGACGCCCAAGGTGCCGGGTCTCGACGGCCAGAAGATGTCGAAGTCGTACGGCAACGCGATCCTGATGCGCGAGGACCCGGCCGAGGTCGCGAAGAAGGTCCGCACGATGCAGACCGACCCGGCGCGGGTGCGCCGCACCGACCCCGGCAATCCCGAGAACTGCCCGGTGTGGCCGCTGCACCGGATCTACTCGAGCGACGACACGCGCAAGTGGGTCGTCCAGGGCTGCACGACGGCGGGCATCGGCTGCCTCGAGTGCAAGCAGCCGGTGATCGACGCGATCGTGCGCGAGCAGGCGCCGATCATCGAGCGCGCGCAGAAGTACATCGACGACCCGTCGCTCGTGCGCAACATCGTCGCCGACGGCTGCGAGCGCGCGCGCAAGCTCGCCGAGGAGACGATGCGCGACGTGCGCGAGGCGATGGGCATCGCGTATGACTGACGCCGCGCTCGACCTCGCGCACCCGTCGCCGGACCCGAAGCCGCTCGCGCGCGTCTACGGCGAGGCGTTCACCGAGCTGCCGCACGACCTGTACATCCCGCCCGAGGCGCTGGAGGTGTTCCTCGAGTCGTTCGAGGGCCCGCTCGACCTGCTGCTCTACCTGATCCGCCGGCAGAACGTCAACGTGCTCGACATCCCGATGGCCGAGCTCACGCGCCAGTACCTGGGCTACGTCGAGATGATGCGGCGCACGCAGCTCGAGCTCGCCGCGGAGTACCTGCTGATGGCGGCGGTGCTGATCGAGATCAAGTCGCGGCTGCTGCTGCCCAAGCCGCCGGCGCCACCGGGCGCGGAGCCCGAGGACCCGCGGGCGGAGCTGGTGCGACGGCTGCTCGAGTACGAGCGCATGAAGCAGGCGGCGCGCGCGATCGACGAGCACCCGCTCGCCGACCGCGACTTCGCGTTGGTGCGCGTGTACATCGACCACGTGGCGGCCGTGCGGCTGCCCGACGTTCGGCCCGACGACCTCAAGGCCGCGTGGGCGGCGCTGATCCAGCGCGCGCGCGTCAACCGGCACCATCTCGTCACGCGCGAGCAGCTCTCCGTGCGCAGCGAGATGAGTCGCGTGTTGAAGCTGCTGGAGCCCGTGCGCTACCTGGAATTCACCGCGCTGTTCGCGGCGCACGCGGACATCCCGCACCTCATCGTGACCTTCCTCGCGCTGCTCGAGCTCGCGCGCGAGCAGCTGGTCGCGATCGCGCAGACCGAGCCGTATGCCCCGATCCACGTGACGCTGTCCGGCGCACCCGCATTCGCGCTGGACGGCGACGAGTGAGGCAGCCCCGATGGACATGAACGAATCGACGGAAGATCACGGCCCGGGCGGCGACCTCGCGGCGCCGGCCGCCGACGCCGCCGCCGGCGACTTGGGCGAGATCAAGGGCGTGCTCGAAGCCGCGCTGCTGGTGGCCGGCGAGCCGGTCGCGGTCGGCGAGCTCGCGAAGCTCTTCGAGCCGCCGCTGCCGGCGGACACGATCCGCAGGATCCTCACCGACCTCAGCCATGACTGGGCCGGCCGCAAGGTCGAACTCGTGCAGGTCGCGAGCGGCTGGCGCTTCCAGGGCGTGCCGGCAGTGCAGATGTACCTGGCCCGGCTGTCGCCGGAGAAACCGCCGCGCTATTCGCGCGCGGTCATGGAAACGCTGGCGATCATCGCCTATCAGCAACCCGTCACCCGCGGCGACATCGAGGCGATCCGCGGGGTGGCCGTGTCCACCAACGTCATCAAGACGCTCGAGGACCGGCAATGGGTGGAGGCCGTCGGTCACCGCGAGACGCCGGGACGCCCGGCGCTCTACGCGACGACGAAGGCCTTCCTCGACGATCTCGGCCTCCGCTCCCTCGCGGAACTCCCTCCTCTCGCCGAGCTCGACTCCTCCCACCTCCTGGAGATGCCCGATGCCCCCACCAAGGCCGCCGAAACGGCACTCGCCCTCGCGAGCCCGCTCCTCGGGAGCGATGAAGCAGCCGAACCTGGCGCTGCACGCGATCCGGGAGAGCCTCCCGCCGACGAAAATCAAACGGTCCACTGACGAGATCTTCAGCGAGCCGCAGCGGCTGCACAAGGTCCTGGCCTCGTGCGGCTTCGGCTCGCGCCGCGCGATGGAGGAAATGATCCTCGCCGGCCGCATCACGGTGAACCGGGCGCCGGCCGAGGTCGGGCAGAAGGTGGGGCCCGGCGACGAGGTCCGCATCAACGGCGAACTCGTGAAGGTCCGCTTCACCGAGCCGCGCCCCCGCGTGCTCATGTACCACAAGCCCGCCGGCGAGATCGTTACGCGCGACGACCCGGAAGGTCGGCCGACCGTCTTCGCGAGGTTGCCGAACATCGGCAACGGCAAGTGGATCAACGTCGGCCGCCTCGACTACAACACGGAAGGCCTGCTGCTGTTCACGAACTCGGGCGAGCTCGCGAACCGGCTCATGCATCCGCGCTACGAGGTCGAGCGCGAGTACGCGGTGCGCGTGATCGGACGCATGAGCGACGAACAGCGGCGCGCGCTGCTGGAGGGCATTGCGCTCGAGGACGGCCCGGCAAAGTGCGATAGCGTCGAGGACGGCGGCGGGGAGGAGGAGGGCGCCAACCACTGGTACCACGTCGTGCTGAAGGAGGGCCGCAACCGCGAGGTGCGCCGGCTGTTCGAGGCGCTCAACCTGCCGGTGTCGCGTCTGATCCGCACGCGGTATGGCACGCTCGCGATGCCGTCCGTGCTGAAGCGCGGCGACCTGCTGGAACTGGAAGCGGCCGACGTCAACGCCGTGATGGAGGCCGCCGGGTTGCGGGGCGGCGCGCGACCTGCGCCCGGCGCGCGGCCGCAGGGCGGGCAGCCGCATTCGCGCCAGCCCGGCCCCGGCGGCGGGCCGCGCCCGGCGCCCGGACCAGGCGGCGGTCGCCCGGGTGCGGGTCCGCGCCCGCACGGCAAACAGGGCAAGCGCCGTGGCAAGGGCGGACCGCGCAACGCGGCGCCCGGCGGGCCCGGTGCGAACGCGGCTGCGCCGCGCGGGCCGCGTCCGGACTTCGAGACGACGCAGCCGCTGTCGAACGCCAACGCGATCGGCCTGCGGCCCCACGGCAAGGGCCCGCGGCGCGGCGGCGCCGTCCCGGGCGGAGGCCCGCGCCCGCAGCGTCCCCGTGTGGACTTCGACGAGATGCAGCCGGCGAACAACGCGAACGCGTCGCCGTTCGGGCGCACGACGCTTACGGTTCCCGGCGGCGTACCGCGCGGGGTCGGCGAAGCCGGTAACGCGCTGCGCGGCAATCGCAGCGGGCCGCGCGGGCGTCCGGGCGGCCAGCAACGGCGCGGCAAGGGTGGACAGGGCGGGCAGGGCGCGCAAGGCGGGCAGGCACACCGGCGCGGCCCGGGCGGCCCGCGCGGCGAGCGCGACGGCAACGTCGCGCCGCGCGAGCGGGGGATCAACCCGGTGGCCGCGGGGGACGACCGGGTCCAGGCCAAGGCCAGCCACGTCGTGACGCGCATCGAGCGCAAGCAGCGGCGCGTGATCGACGACAGCCTGATTCCGACGGCCCCGCCGGCGCGCGACGACGAGGACTGAGCGCGATCGTCGCGCGGCAGCGCCCACCGTTTACCTGCAGCACGTGGCGTCGACGCGATCTGCGCTGACCCGACTTGGAGAGGAAACGCATGACGTTGTCGCGGCGTGGCGCAATCGCGTGGTTGGGAGGTGCGGCGCTCGCGCCGCTGGCGGGTGCGCCTGCTTTCGCGCAGGACCGCAGGCGCCCCGGGCGTGACGAGAACGTGCCGGCGCAGGCAGCGGGCGGGGTTCCGGTCACGGGTCGCGCGCTGCCCGGCCTCGACGCATTCGACGGCGTCGTCACGCAGATCCTGCACGCGCACGGCGTTCCGGGTGCGGCGATCGCGGTCGCGCACGAAGGAAAGCTCAAGCTCGCGCGCGGGTACGGGTACGCCGACCTGCAGGCGCGCACGCCGATGCGGCCCGACACGTACGTGGCGCTCGCGAGCGTGTCGAAGGTGCTCACCGCGCAGACGATCCTCAAGCTCGTCGAGGACGGCAAGGTGAAGCTGACGGACCGGGTGTTCTCGTGGTTCCGCGACCTGCCGCTGCCGCCGGGCCACCGCGAGGACCCGCGCCTGTCCGAGATCACGGTACAGATGTGCCTGCACCACACGGGCGGGTGGGACCGCAAGGTCAGCGGCGATCCTTCGGGCTGGGGGCCGCGCATCCGCACGGCGCTCAAGCTCGACGCGCCGCCCACGCCGCTGCAGATGATCCGCTACATGAAGGGCGTCCCGCTCGATTTCGCGCCGGGCACGAAGCAGGCGTACTCGAACTTCGGCTTCGTGTTGCTGGGCGCGATCGTGTCGGCGGTGACGCGCCAGCCGTATCCGGAGGCCGTGCGTGCGCTCGCGCTGCAGCCGATGGGCGCCCCCGGCCTGCGCCTCGACGGCGACCCGCCGCGCTACAACCCCGGCGAGGCGAAGCGCTACGTCCTCGGCACCGAGCATCCGGTCCCCGGCGGCAATTCGCGCATGGTCATGGCGTCCGGGGGCTGGCAGGCGTCCTGCGTCGACATGGCGCGCGTGATGACGGCGATCGACGGCTCGCGCACGGGCCGGCCATTCCTGTCGCCGCCGATGCTGCAGGCGATGCTCGAACCCGCGCCCGGAATCGCGCGCCCGTCGCCCGACCACTGGATGGGGCTGGGCTGGGACGCGGTGCAGTCGTTTCCCGACGCGGGCGGCGGCAAGCGCTACAGCTGGGGCAAGGACGGCGGCCTCGCGGGCATCGAGACCTACGTCGAGCGGCTGGCGATCGGCGCGAACTACGTGCTGCTGATCAACAGCAGCCCCCAGCGCAACGGCGAGGACGGCGCGCTCGCGCTCGTCAAGCCGAGGCTCGTCGACTTCATCCGGCAGGAGCGCGCTTGGCCCGACGGCGATCTGTTCTCGTCGTTCCGCTGAGTGCGGCGCGTCGTCACGCCTCGGATTCGAGCGCGGCGAGCAGCCGCGTCGCGGCCGCGTAGACCGGCACCTCGACCAGCCGTCCATTCACGCGCACGCGCTCGCGCCCCGCGGCGCGCGCCGCCTCGAACGCCGCGACGATGCGTCGTGCACGCGCGATTTCCGCGGGCTGCGGCGTCAGTACGCGGTTGACCGGTTTCGCGTGCGCCGGCACGACGAGGCTCTTGGCGCGGTACCCCAGCCGCTTCGCGCCGCGCGCATCGGCCGCGGCGCCGCGCGCGTCGCTGAAGGTGTAGGGGCAGTCGATCGCCTCGACGCCGGCCGCGCGGCACTCGACGAGAAAGCGCGCTCGCGCGTAGGCGAGTTCCTCGCCGGTGCGGCTGCGCGACGTGCCGAGGTCGGCCACAACGTCCTCGCTCGCCAGCAGCGCGGCGGTCACGCGCGGGCTCGCGCGCACGATGTCCAGCGTGCGCACGAGTCCCGCCGCGGACTCGATGTTCGGCACGAGGTCGACGCGGCCGCGTGTCGCGCGGTGCAGCGCGCGGACCTGTTCCGGCCCGGCGACCTTCGCCATCAGCACGACGTCCGGACGGGCCGCGAGCACGGCGGCCAGGTCGTCGCGGCCGCAGGTCTCGAGCGGGTTGATGCGCACCGCCGCGACCGCGCCGGCCGCGCGCCAGCGCGCGTACAGCGCGGGGGCGAGCGCGCGCGCCCTGGCGCGCAGCTCCGGCGGCGTGAAATCCTCGAGTTCCTGGATCAGCACGTCGGCGCCGGAACGCGCGGCGGCGGCGTGCGCGCGCGGGTCGGCGCCGGGGACGAACAGCCACGTGCGGCGGGGCCGCGCCACGGCCGGCGCCGTCAGAGGAAGAGGTCGGGCAGCAGCGGCGCGCCCGGCTTGACCGCGTAGCGGTCGAAGTCGGTCACGCCTTCCCCGCGCAGCACGTCCTCGTCGAGGAAGAAGTTGCCGGTCGTGGCGCGCGCGTCGCGGACGAGGATCGCGTGCGCGGCGTCGGCCATGATCTCCGGGCGGCGCGTGCGGTCGAGCTGCTGCTGTGCGCCCGGGATCAGCGCGAGCGCCGCCGTGGCGATCACCGTGCGCGGCCACAGCGCGTTGACCGCGACACCCGCGAGGCGGAACTCCTCGGCCATGCCGAGCACGCACATGCTCATCCCGTACTTGGCCATCGTGTAGGCGACGTGCGGCGCGAACCAGCGCGCGTCCATGTTGAGGGGCGGGGACAGCGTCAGGATGTGCGGGTTGCGGCCGGCGATGGCGGACTGCTTCAGGTGCGGCAGGCACGCCTGCGAGCACGCGAACGTGCCGCGCACGTTCACGCCGAACATGAGGTCGAAGCGCTTGAGCGGCGTGTCGAGCGTTCCGGTGAGGCTGATCGCGCTCGCGTTGTTGACGAGGATGTCGATGCCGCCGAAGCGCGCGGCCGCGGCCGCGACCGCCGCTGCCACCGCCGCCTCGTCGCGGATGTCGCAGGCGATGGGCAGCGCGTGCCCGCCCGCCGCCTCGATCTCCGCGGCCGCCGTGTGGATCGTGCCCGGCAGCTTCGGGTTCGGCGCGTCGGTCTTGGCGGCGATCGCCACGTTGGCGCCGTCGCGCGCGGCGCGCAAGGCGATCGCGAGGCCGATGCCGCGCGAGCCGCCGCTGATGAAGAGCGTACGTCCGGCGAGGGTGCCCACGGCGGCCTCCTATCGATCGCGGCCGAACCGCGCCGGCCGCTTGTCGAGGAACGCGCCGATGCCCTCGGCGAAGTCGGCGGTCGCCGCGCACGCGCCGAAGCTCGTCGCCTCGGCGTCGAGTTGCTCGGAGAGCGTGCGTGCGAGCGACTCGCGCACGAGGCGCTTCGCGTTGCGGATCGCGAGCCGCGGGCCGTCGCACAGGCTCGCGACGATCTCCGCCACGGCGGCGTCGAGCCCGGACGCGGGCACGACGCGGTTGACGAGGCCCCACGCCAGCGCCTGCTGCGCGTCGAACCGCTCGGCCAGCAGCATGATCTCCATCGCGCGGCGGGTGCCGACGAGTCGCGGCAGCGCCCACGAGCCCCCGCCGTCGGGCGTGAGGCCGATGTTGCGGTACGCCGAGGCGAAGTACGCGTTGTCGGCGGCGACCACGAGGTCGCAGGCGTTCATCAGCGAGAGCCCGAAGCCGGCCACGGCGCCGTGCACGCGGCCGACCACCGGGTGCGGCATCCGGTGGAACGACTCGATCGCCGAGTGCAGGCGCGTGATCACCGCGCGGAAGAACGCGTCGCGCTCGCCCGCCGGCTGCGTGAGCTCGGCGGCGAACGTGTGGAGGTCGCCGCCGGCCATGAAGTGCTTGCCCGCGCCCTGGATCACCACGACGCGCAGCGTGTCGTCGGCGGCGACGTTCGCGGCCGCGGCGACCAGCGCGTCCATCAGCGGGTAGTCGAGCGTGTTGAGCGCCTCGGGGCGGTTGAGCGTGATGGTCGCGACGGGACCGGCGCGGTCGAGCAGGAGCGGCGGGGACATGGAGCGGGTCGCCAGGGCGGCGGAGGCGGAGGGTGGAAAAAAGTCTAGCACGCCGCGCGTGCGCGCCCTCGCGGCTGGCCGGCGCGCGCACCCTCGCGACGCCAACGCTCGAACGCGATCGCGACGGTTGCGCCGTGGATGTCGACGATGTCGTCGATGGCCTCGGCGTAGCCGCCGGCCATCGCGATCGCGACCGGGAGGCCGGCGTCGCGCAGCGTCGCCAGCACGTGCCGGTCGCGCTCGGCGAGCCCGGCCTTCGACAGCGCGAGCTTCCCCAGCCGGTCGCCGGCGTAGGGGTCGGCGCCGGCCAGGTAGATCGCGAGATCGGGCGCGGCGCGCGCCAGCGCACGCGGCAGCGCGGCGGCGAGCGCGGCGAGGTACGGTGCGTCGCCGGTGCCGTCGGCGAGCTCGACGTCGAGGTCGGACGCGCACTTGCGGAACGGGAAATTGCCGCGGCCGTGCATCGAGAACGTGAACACGGACGCGTCGCCCGCGAAGATCGCCGCGGTGCCGTCGCCCTGGTGCACGTCGAGGTCGACGACCAGCACGCGCGCGGCGAGCCCCTCCGCCTGCAGCGCGCGGGCGGCGACGGCCGCGTCGTTGAACACGCAGAAGCCTTCGCCGCAGTCGCGGTGCGCGTGGTGGGTGCCGCCGGCGAGGCTGACGCCGAATCCCGTGGCCAGCGCGCTGCGGCACGCGGCGAGCGTGGCGCCCGCCGAGCGGCGGGACCGCTCGACCAGCTCCGGCGACCACGGAAATCCGATCCGGCGCAGCGCGCGCGCGTCGAGCGTCCCGGCGCACACGGCGGCGATGTACGCCGGATCGTGCGCGCGAGCGAGCTCGGCCTCCGTGGCCGCCGGTGCCACGCGCAGAAGGTCGCCGGCGAAGCTTGCCACGCGCTCCCGGAGCGCCGCGTACTTGCGCATCGGAAACCGGTGCCCGGGTGGCAGCGGCAGCACGAAGTGGTCGGCGTAGTAGATCAGCATCGCAACGGCGGTGGCCGCGGCAGGCGGCGCGCCCGGCGCGCCGCGCTTGACCGGCGTGGCCGTTCGCGCCCAGCATGGGCGAAATGGGATTCGTGCGTGCATTGAACCCGCGCGGCGGCCGACCCGCAAGAGGTACGCCGCCGGCGGAACGTTGCGTCCACGGGAATCCGGCGTGCACCTGGCCATCGCGTGTGTCGCGGCGCCGCGGCGCCGCCTCGTTGCGCCGGGCGCTGGTCGTGGCGGCCGCGTTCGGCGCCGCGGCGCTGACGTCGGCGCAGGGATTTCCGGAGCGCGAAGCGTGGTACGCCGACCTCGCGTTCCTCGCGCAGACGATCAGGGAGCGGCACCCCGAGCCGTACCGCTGGACGTCCGCTGTGCACTTCGACGAAATCGTCGCGCAGGCGCGCGGGGGCATCGCCGCGGCGGCGAGTCGCGCCGAGGCCGAACTCGAGCTGGCGCGCGTGGCGGCCGCGGTCGGCGACGGCCACACCAACGTGCGGCCGTGGGAGCGCTACGCGCTGCTGCCGTTGCGCTGGGCGTGGTTCGGCGACGAACTGCGCGTCACCGCGGCGCCCGCGGCGCAGCGCGAATTGCTGGGATTGCGCGTGGCGACGATCGGGGCGCTGCCGCTGGCCACGGCGCGCGCGCGGGTGCAGGCGTACATTGCGCAGCACGAGTCGCCGGCCTTCGAGCGGAACTGGTCGCCCTACCTGCTGCGGATGGCCGAGGTGCTGGCCGGCATCGGCGGCGCGCGCAGCGGCGAGGCCGTCGTCGTCGGATTCCTGGACGAAGCGGGTACTCCGCGGCGCGTCGCGCTCGTGCCGATTTCCCGCGCGGACGATGCGGCGACGCCACTGACGCGCCCGTATGCGATGCCGCCGCTGTCGGCGCGCGCGCCCGACGAGCCGTTCTGGTTCGAGCGCAGCGAAGGGACCGGCGTCGTGTACGTGAGCTTCGCCGGATATCCGGCGCGCGAACGTTTCGTCGAGCTGGCGCAGCGGCTGGTCCACGAACTCGAGGCGCCCGGCGTCACGGCCGTGCTCTTCGACCTGCGCCAGAACGGCGGCGGCGACCTGAAGCTGGGGCGCCGGTTCATCGAGTTCGTCCGTCCGACCATCGTAGGGCGGGCGCTGCGCGTCTACGTCGCCATCGGGCGCGGCACGTATTCGGCCGGCATGGCCAATGCCACCGACTTCCGGAAGGCCTTCGGCGCGACATACGTCGGCGAGACCTCCGGCGCGCGTCCCAACGGATTCCAGGAAAGCGGGGCATTCGTGCTGCCGGCCTCGGGCCTGCCGGGCTCGGTCGCCCGCGAGTACTACCGGTTCCAGGAAGTCGACACCGACGGGCTCGTCCCCGACGTCCCGGTGCCGTGGACGTGGGGCGATTACGCGGCGGGCGTCGATGCGGTGATCGCATTCGTCACGGGCGCCGAGCGGGACCGGACGGGGCGCGAAGGCGCCGCGGCCGCACCCGCCGGCCCGCGGTGACCGGCGCGGCGGTCGCGCGCCGGCCGCGGAACCGCTACAGCACCGCGTGGGGATCCGCCGCGCGGAACGGCGTCGACTGCTCGAGCTCGTCGAGCGTGGTTCCGACGTCGACGCGCTCCTGCGCGCAGAACTCGGCGATCGCCGCGGCGAAGCGCGGATCGCCGATCGCGTGCAGCGAGTGCGTGGGCACCGGGCGCAGCCCGCGCGCGAGCTTGTGCAGTCCCTGCGCGCCGCCCTCGAAGCGGCCGATGCCGCGCTCGATGCAGAACTCGATCGCCTGGTAGTAGCAGGCCTCGAAGTGCAGGCCGGGCACGAAACCGGTCGTCCCCCAGTACCTGCCCCACAGCGCGTCGCCGTCGAACACGTCGAGCGCGGCGCACAGCGGACGCCCGGCGCGCGTGCCGACGACGAGCAGCACGTGGTCGGCGAGCGTGCGGCCGATCTCCTCGAAGAATTCCCGGTTCAGGTAGGGCGTCGAGCGGTGCGCGCGATACGTGCGCTCGTAGCAGTCGAAGAAGAACGCCCAGTCGGCGGGACCGATGTCCCGTCCGAGCTTGCGCTCGAACGTCACGCCGGCCTCGGCGAGCTTGCGCCGCTCCTGCTTCACCTTCTTGCGCTTGTCGTGCGTGAACGCGGACAGGAAGTCCGCGAAGTCGCGGTACCCCGGATTGGCCCAGTGGAACTGCACGCCGTGGCGCGTGGTCATGCCCAGCGCCGCGCCCTCTGCCGTCTGCCCGGCCGGCGGAAACAGCACGTGCAGCGACGAGTAGTCGCCGTGGCGGACGAGGCCCTGCGCGTGGTCGAGCAGCGCGCGGCGCACGACGCTCCCCGGCGCCAGCAGCCGCGGACCGGGCACTGGCGTGAACGGGACGGCGGCGACGAGCTTCGGATAGTAGCGGCGGCCGTGCCGGCGGTACGCCTCCGCCCATCCCCAGTCGAACACGTATTCGCCGTAGCTGTGCGCCTTTGCGTAGAGCGGCAGTGCGCCGACGAGCGCGTGGTCCTGCCACGCGGTCAGGTAGCGTGGCGTCCAGCCGGTGTGCGGCGTCGCGCATCCGGTCGCGTGCAGCGCGGACAGGAACGCGTGGGACACGAACGGCTGCCCGCCGGCGAGCGCATCCCACGCGGCCGCCGGGATCGCGGCGAGCGCGACGTCGTCGCGGATCAGCGGCGACGCCGCGACCGGCAGCGGTGGCGGGGTGAAGGGAACGGGCGCGCGCATAGTTCGCCCGATTCTCGCGTGATTGCGCGCGGCACTCAAGGTGGACGGCGCGCCGAAGGCGGGGCGGGCGCATCGCCGATGCTAGAATCGATCGATGCAGCTGGCGATCGCGCAGCTCAACCAGCGGGTCGGCGACCTCGCCGCCAACGCACGCGGCATCCTCGACGCCGTCGCCGAAGCCGAGCGGGGCGGCGCGACGCTGGTCGTCACGCCCGAGCTGTCGCTGTGCGGCTATCCGCCGGAGGACCTGCTGCTGCGCCCGGCGTTCGTCGCCGCGTGCGGCGCGGAGCTGGCGGCGCTGGCGGCGCAGGTGAGGCGCAGCACGGTGCTCGTCGGGTTCCCGGAGCGTGCCGGCAGCCGCTGCCACAACGCGGTCGCCGTCGTGCGCGACGGCGGCGTGCGCGCGGTCTACCGCAAGCAGAATCTGCCGAACTACACGGTCTTCGACGAGGAGCGCTACTTCGAGCCGGGCCACGCGCCGTGCGTGTTCGACGTCGACGGCGTGAAATTCGGCGTCATCCTCTGCGAGGACGTCTGGTTCCCGGAGCCCGCCGCTGCCGCCGCCAGGGCCGGCGCGCAGGTGCTCGTGGTGCCGAACGGCTCGCCGTACCACACGCGGCAGCAGGCGCTGCGCCGAGTGCAGGTCGATGCGCGCGCGCGGGAGACCGGCCTGCCGCTCGTCTACGTGAACCGGGTCGGCGGGCAGGACGAGCTCGTCTTCGACGGGGCGTCGTTCGTGGTCGACGCGAGCGGCGCGCTGGCGCAGCAGGTGCCGGCGTGGCACGAGACGGTCGCGCTGGTCGCGTTCGACGGGTCGGCTCCGAAGCACGTGCGCGGCGCCCTCGACCCGGCGCTCGAGCCGCACGTGTACGCGGCGCTGGTGATGGGCGTGCGCGACTACGTCGGCAAGAACCGCTTCCCGGGCGTGCTGATCGGCCTGTCGGGCGGCGTCGATTCGGCGCTGACGCTCGCGGTCGCCGTCGACGCGCTCGGGCCCGAGCGCGTGCGCGCGGTGATGCTGCCGTCGCGCTTCAACGCCCCGATCAGCCTGGCCGACGCGCGCGAGATGGCGACGCTGGTCGGCGTCCGCTACGACGAAATTCCGATCGGCGCGGTGTTCTCGGCGGTCCTCGAGACGCTGGCGCCGGAGTTCCGCGACCTTCCCGCCGACACGACCGAGGAGAACATCCAGGCGCGCATCCGCGGCACACTGCTGATGGCGCTGTCCAACAAGTACGGGTCGATCGTGCTGACCACCGGCAACAAGTCGGAGATGGCGGTCGGCTACGCGACGCTCTACGGCGACATGGCCGGGGGCTTCGCCGTGATCAAGGACATTCCGAAGACGCTCGTCTACCGCCTGTGCCGGTACCGCAACGGCCTCGGGCGCGTGATCCCCGAGCGCATCATCACGCGCGCGCCGTCGGCGGAACTGCGCGAGAACCAGCTGGACGCCGACTCGCTGCCGCCGTACGAGGTCCTCGACGGCATCCTCGAGGCCTATGTCGAGCAGGACAAGAGCCCCGCGCAGATCGTCGCGCAGGGCTTTCCCGAGGACGCGGTCGCCAGGGTGGTCCGGCTGATCGCGCGCAGCGAGTACAAGCGCCGGCAGTCGGCGGTCGGGATCCGCGTCACGCCCCGCGGCTTCGGCAAGGACTGGCGCTATCCGATCACCTCGGCGTGGAACGACTGGGCGGGACTGTCGGGGAAGACGGATTAGACGCATCGCGCTGGGGTGGCGCGGGGCACGCGGTCAGACGCCGATCGTCGCGGATCGCAGCGCTCGCGGGTCTGACCCCGGCGGCATCGTGTAAGCTTGGGGAAACGGGCCGGAGGAGCCCGCCGGACCGGGGGTTCGCGCCATGAAGAAGATCGAAGCCATCGTCAAACCGTTCAAGCTCGACGAGGTCCGCGAGGCGCTGTCCGAGCTGGGCGTCACCGGGCTCACCGTCACCGAGGTCAAGGGCTTCGGGCGCCAGAAAGGCCACACGGAGCTCTACCGCGGCGCGGAGTACGTCGTCGACTTCCTGCCGAAGGTGAAGGTCGAGGTCGTGATCGCGGATGCGCTCGTCGACCGCGCGATCGAGGCGATCGTCAAGGCGGCTCGGACCGGCAAGATCGGCGACGGCAAGATCTTCGTCACCGCCGTGGAGCAGGTGATCCGGATCCGCACCGGCGAGTCCGGCGAGGCCGCCGTCTGATGCGCACACGGGGAGTACTGCCATGTCGATGCTGAAGGATTTCCGGGACTTCGCGCTCAAGGGCAACGTCGTCGACCTCGCGGTCGCCGTGATCATCGGCGCCGCGTTCGGGCGCATCGTCGATTCGCTGGTCAAGGACATCATCATGCCGGTGATCGGCAGGGTGTTCGGCGGGCTCGACTTCTCGAACTTCTTCGTGATGCTGGGCAATCCGCCTGCAGGCTACAGCGGGCCGATGACCTACGAGGCGCTAACCAAGGCGGGCGTGCCGCTGCTCGCGTACGGCAACTTCATCACGATCGTGATCAACTTCGTCATCCTCGCCTTCGTGATCTTCTGGATGATCCGGCAGCTGTCAGCCGCCAAGGCGAAGCTCGACACGGCGCCGTCGGCACCGGCCCCGACGCCGGAAGATGTCCTGCTGCTGCGCGAGATCCGCGACCTGCTGCAGAAGTAGCATCGCCACCGGGGGCCGGCGCCCGCCGGCCTTCCCGAGTCCCCGCCGCAGGGACGCGCCCGGGCGAGTCCCTGATTTTCTTGACGAATGTCAATCACCGCGACGCGGACCTTGGCGCAATCTATGGCGCGTCAGTCCGATTGACCCGCCCGGGGCGCTTTGCCAGAATCGGGCACCCGTCGCCGCAGGGACCGCCGCGCCACCAGAGTCCCGACGCAGGACCAGCAGCATCGAACGCCATTCGATCAGGAGGATCTGCATGAAGCTTTCCCGGACCACGACCGCGCTCGGCGCGGCGATCGCGTTCGCGCTGGCGCTGCCGGCGCAGGCGGACATCACCGTCGGCATCACCGTATCCGCGACCGGCCCCGCCGCGTCGCTCGGCATTCCGCAGAAGAACACGCTGGAGCTGCTGCCGGCGACCATCGGCGGCGAGAAGGTCAAGTGGGTGCTGCTGGACGATGCGTCGGACACCACGAAGGCCGTCACCAATGCCAAGAAGCTCGTGACCGAGGACAAGGTCGACGTCATCATCGGGTCGTCGACCACGCCGAACTCGCTCGCGATGCGCGAGGTGGCCGCCGACAGTGCGACGCCGATGATTTCGCTGGCCGCATCCGCGCAGATCATCAACCCGGCCGATCCGAAGACGCGCTGGATATTCAAGACGCCGCAGAACGACGCGCTGATGGCCGATGCGATCGCCGTCAGCATGAAGGCCAACGGCATCAAGACGATGGGCTACATCGGCTTTGCCGACGCGTACGGCGACGGCTGGCTCGGCGAGATCAGGCGCTCGGCACAGACGGCCGGCATCAAGATCGTCGCGGAAGAGAAGTACAACCGGAACGATCCGTCCGTGACCGGGCAGGTGCTGAAGCTCATCGCCGCCAACCCGGAGGCCATCCTGATCGGCGCGGCGGGCACGCCCGGCGCGACGCCGCAGAAGGAACTGGTCGCGCGCGGCTACAAGGGCAAGATCTACCAGACGCACGGCGTGGGCAATCCGGACTTCCTGCGCGTCGTCGGCAAGGACGGCAACGGCACGCTGCTGCCGATCGGCCCGATGCTGGTCTACGAACAGCTGCCGGACTCCAACGCGGTCAAGAAGGTCGCGGCCGACTACGTCGGCAAGTACGAAAAGAAATTCGGCGTGCGCGCGACGTTCGGCGGCCACCTGTGGGACGCGTACCTGCTGCTGGCCCAGGCGATTCCCGAAGCCCTCAAGAAGGCCCGGCCGGGCACGCCGCAGTTCCGGGCCGCCCTGCGCGATGCGCTGGAGTCGTCCAACGTGGTCGGCGTGCACGGCGTGTTCGTCATGAACGCCAACGACCACAACGGTTTCGACAACCGGGCGCGCGTGATGATCCGGATCGAGGACGGCAAGTGGGTGCTGCAGAAGTGACGCCGGCCGCGTGACGCGCGCGTACGCCCGCCTACGTCCCGAGACGAAGCCGCCGGCACCTTCCGGCGGCTTTTTCTTGCCAATCGCCTAGAATCGGGCCGTGGACCTCACGATCGCCGCATTGCTGACGCAGGACGGCATCACCAACGGCGCGATCTACGCACTGCTGGCGCTGGCGCTCGTGCTGGTGTTCGCCGTGACGCGTGTCGTCTGGGTCCCCTCGGGCGAATTCGTCGCGTGGGGGACGCTGACGCTCGCCGGGCTCCAGCTCGGCAAGGCGCCGGGTATCGTCGGGCTGCTCGTGGGGATGGCGGTCGTCGCCGCCGCGATGGAGACGTGGCAGGCGCTGCGCGCCGGGGAGGCGCGCCGGTTGCCGTCGCGGCTCGCGCTCTGGTGCGGCGCGCCGCTCGGTGTCGCCGCGCTGCTCTGGTGGCTCGCGCCGATGCTGCTGCCGCTTCCGGTGCAGGTGCTGCTGACGCTGGCGGCGGTCACCGCGCTGGGTCCGCTGCTCTACCGCGTCGCGTACCAGCCGCTGGCGGAGGCGAGCGTGCTCGTGCTGCTCATCGTATCGGTGGCGCTGCACTTCGCGATGGTCGGATTCGGGCTGTGGTTCTTCGGCGCGGAAGGCTCGCGCACGCCGGCGTTCTCGTCGGCGTCGTTCACCGTCGCCGGCATCAACGTGAGCGTGCAGAGCCTGCTGGTCGTGGGGACGAGCGTCGCACTGATCGGTGCGTTGGCGCTCTTCTTCGGCCGCACGCTCTACGGCAAGGCGCTGCGCGCGACAGCCGTCAATCGCGCCGGCGCGCGCCTGTGCGGGATCTCCCCCAGCTTCGCGGGCGCGCTGACGTTCGCGCTCGGCGCACTGCTGTGCGCGTTCTGCGGCGTGCTGATCGGCCCCATCACGACGGTCTACTACGACTCCGGGTTCCTCATCAGCCTCAAGGGCTTCGTCGGTGCGATCATCGGCGGCCTGTCGAGCTACCCGATCGCGGCTGCCGGCGCGCTGCTGGTCGGCCTCATCGAGTCGTTCTCGTCGTTCTGGGCGAGCGCGTTCAAGGAAGTGATCGTGTTCACGCTGATCATCCCGGTGCTGCTGTGGCGCAGCCTCACCACGCACCACCACGAGGAGGAGGAATGAGCGCGGCGGCCGAGGCGAAGCCGAGGGAGGCCCGCAGGGCGCGTCGCCGCGCGATTGACGCGGGCCGACACGCGGATGCTGCGCATGGCGGAGGGGGTGCAAGGAGGTTCGGAATGAGCGCGGCGGCCGAGGCGAAGCCGAGGGAGGCCCGCAGGGCGCGTCGCCGCGCGATTGACGCGGGCCGACACGCGGATGCTGCGCATGGCGGAGGGGGTGCAAGGAGGCCCGGAATGAGCGCGGCGGCCGAGGCGAAGCCGAGGGAGGCGCGGAGCGCGTCGCCGGGCGAGTGGCCCCCCCCCCCCCCCCCCCCGCCCGCCCCCCCGCCGGGCGGGCCGACACGCGGATGCTGCGCATGGCGGAGGGGGTGCAAGGAGGCCCGGAATGAGCGCGGCGGCCGAGGCGAAGCCGAGGGAGGCCCGCAGGGCGCGTCGCCGCGCGATTGACGCGGGCCGACACGCGGATGCTGCGCATGGCGGAGGGGGTGCAAGGAGGCCCGGAATGAGCGGGGAGGCGACCGTGGCAGGAGCCGTCCGATGAACCACGGCTCGCGCATCGCGGTCGGCGCCATGCTCGCCGTGTGCGTGGCGGTGCCGTTGTTCGCGCCGCAGTTCTGGGTCACGCTCGGCAACTACATCGGCCTCTACAGCATCGTCGCGCTCGGCCTCGTGCTGCTGACGGGCGTGGCCGGCCAGACGTCGTTCGGCCAGGCGGCGTTCGTCGGCCTGGGCGCGTACACGACGGCCTACCTGACCACCCGCTACGGCACGTCGCCTTGGGCGACGCTCGGGCTCGGCCTTGCGCTGACCGCCGCGATGGCGCTGTTCATCGGCTTCATCACGCTGCGGATGAAGGGCCACTACCTGCCGCTCGCGACCATCGCGTGGGGGATCAGCCTCTACTACGTGTTCGGCAACCTCGAGATCCTCGGCGGCCACACCGGCATGACCGGCATCCCGGCGCTCGCGATCGGCGACTTCGAGTTGAAGGACGAACGCCGCTACTACTTCCTGATCTGGGCGATCGCGCTCGCCGCGCTGTGGTCGACGCGCAACCTGCTCGACTCGCGCCCGGGCCGGGCGATCCGCGCGCTGAAGGGCGGGTTCGAGATGGCGGAGGCGTTCGGCGTCGACGGCGCGCGCCTCAAGATCGTCGTGTTCGTGTACGCGGCGCTGCTGGCGTGCGTGTCGGGGTGGCTGTACGCGCACCTGCAGCGCTTCGTGAACCCGACGCCATTCGGCATCAACCAGGGCATCGAGTACCTGTTCATGGCCGTCGTGGGCGGCGCCGGCAGCGTCTGGGGCGCCGTGCTCGGCGCCACGCTGATCACGCTGCTGAAGGAACTCCTGCAGGACGTCCTGCCGGTGCTGCTCGGCCGCACCGGCAACTTCGAACTCGTCGTCTTCGGCATCCTGATGGTGCTGCTGCTGCAGTTCGCGCGCGAGGGCCTGTGGCCGTGGATCGCGCGGCTGGTGCCGCGGTCGCGGCCGCCGCCGCTGGCGGAGCAGCCGCCGCTGCCCGCGCGCGACCGTACGCCGCCGGCGGGCCCCATGCTTGCCGTGCGCGCGGCGCGCAAGCAGTTCGGCGGTCTCGTCGCGGTCAACGACCTCACGTTCGACCTGCGGTGCGGCGAGATCCTCGGGCTCATCGGTCCGAACGGGGCCGGTAAGAGCACGACGTTCGCGCTGATCTCGGGCGCGCTCACGCTGACGTCGGGCGAGGTGCTGCTGCGCGGCGAGTCGATCGGCAGCCGGCCGCCGTTCGAGATCGCGCGGCGCGGGCTCGGCCGCACGTTCCAGCACGTCAGGCTGATTGCGCAGATGAGCGTGCTCGACAACGTCGCGCTCGGCGCCTACCTGCGCGGGACGTCGGGCGTCGCGCGCGCGGCGGCGCGGCTCGACCGCGCCGAGGAGGCCCGCACGAAGGCGGAAGCGGCGCGGGCGATCGCGCGCGTCGGGCTCTCGGCGCACCTGCACGACGCCGCCGGCAGCCTGCCGCTCGGCAAGCAGCGGATCGTCGAGATCGCGCGCGCGCTCGCCGCCGATCCGGCGCTGCTGCTGCTCGACGAGCCGGCCGCGGGCCTGCGCTATCTCGAGAAGCAGGAACTCGCCGCGCTGCTGCGCTCGCTCAAGGCCGAAGGCATGACGATCCTGCTGGTCGAGCACGACATGGACTTCGTGATGGGGGTCACCGACCGGCTGGTCGTGATGAATTTCGGCGAGAAACTGGCCGAAGGGCTGCCGGCCGAGATCCAGCGCGATCCGGCCGTGCGCGAGGCGTATCTCGGCGGAGCGGTGTAGCCGATGGGTACGCTGCTCGAAGTGCGCGATCTCGCCGTGGCCTACGGCAAGGTCGAGGCCGTGCATCGCGTTTCGCTCAAGGTGGACGAGGGCAGCATCGTCACGGTCATCGGACCGAACGGCGCCGGCAAGACGACGCTGCTCGGCGCGATCATGGGCGCGCTGCCGTCGAAGGGGGACGTGCGCTACCGCGGCGCGAGCATCCAGCACCTGTCGGTCGAGCAGCGGGTCGCGGCGGGACTGGTGCTGGTGCCGGAGAAGCGGGAGTTGTTCGGTTCGATGAAGGTCGCCGAGAACCTGGAGCTCGGCGCGTTCGCGCGCATCCGCCACGGCGACCGCCAGGCGCTGGCCGCCCTCGACGACGTGTACGCGCGCTTTCCCCGGCTGCGCGAGCGTCGCGAGCAGGAGGCCGGCACGCTGTCCGGCGGCGAGCGGCAGATGCTGGCGCTCGGGCGCGCGCTGATGGGCAAGCCGCGGCTGCTGCTGCTCGACGAGCCCTCGCTCGGGCTGGCGCCGCTGATCGTGCGCGACATCTTCGCCATCGTCGCGGCGCTCAAGGCCGCCGGTGTCTCGATCCTGCTGGTCGAGCAGAATGCGCGCGCGGCGCTGCAGATCGCCGACTATGGCTACGTACTGGAGACCGGCGACCTCGTGATCGAGGGGCGCAGCGCCGAACTCGCGGCCGATCCGAAGGTCGCGGCCACCTATCTGGGGCAGGCGGCAGGCGCCGCCGATTGAAACGCGGGGCCGCCGGCCCCAGAATGTCCGAATGACGCGGTCGCGACCCGCGACCACGCGTTCCGAAGGGTTTCCCCGTGACCGACCTGTCCGTTCCCCCGGTGGCTTCCGCGATCCTCGCCGATGCCGAGCACCTGCTGCTGGCGCCCGCCGGGCTCGACCAGCGCGCGCTCTCGCGCGTGCTCGCCGACATCCACACGCACGACGTCGATTTCGCCGACCTCTATTTCCAGCACGCGCGCTTCGAGGGCTGGAGCCTGGAGGAGGGCATCGTCAAGTCGGGCACGTTCAGCATCGATCGCGGCGTGGGCGTGCGCGCGGTTGCCGGCGACCGGCAGGCGTACGCTTATTCCGACGACATCTCCGAGGCGGCGCTGACCGAGGCCGCGCACGCGGTCCGCGCGATCGGGCGGCAAGGACCGTCGGCGGTCGCGCCGCTCGGCCGTCGCGGCGGCGCCCGCGCTCTCTATCCGCAGGCCGATCCGGTGCAGAGCCTTCCCGAGGAGGCCAAGGTGGCGCTGCTCGAGCGGCTCGAGCGCATCGCGCGCGCGCGCGATCCGCGGGTCACGCACGTGATGGCGTCGCTGGCCGGCGAGCACGAGACGATCCTGATCGCGCGCAGCGACGGCCTCGTCGCCGCCGACGTGCGACCGCTGGTGCGGATGTCGATCACCGTCATCGTCGAGGAGAACGGCCGGCGCGAGCAGGGCTACGCCGGCGGAGGTGGGCGCTTCGACTACGCGTACTTCACCGACGAGGTGCTCGCACGCTACGCGAACGAGGCGGTGGCGCAGGCCGTGCTCAACCTCGCCGCGCGCGAAGCGCCGGCCGGAACCATGACGGTCGTCCTGGGCAGCGGCTGGCCGGGGATCCTGCTGCACGAGGCGATCGGCCACGGCCTCGAAGGCGACTTCAACCGGAAGGGCACGAGCGCGTTTTCCGGCCGCGTGGGCACGTCGGTGGCCGCCAAGGGCGTGACGGTCGTCGACGACGGCACCCTCGAGCGGCGGCGGGGCTCGCTCAACCTCGACGACGAGGGCAATGCGACGCAGCGCACCGTGCTGATCGAGGACGGCGTCCTCAGGGGCTACATGCAGGATCGGATGAACGCCGGGCTGATGGGCGTGGCGCCGACCGGCAACGGGCGCCGCGAATCGTTCGCGCACCTGCCGATGCCGCGGATGACGAACACGCTGATGCTGGCCGGCGCGCACGATCCCGCGGAGATCATCGCGTCGGTGAAGTCCGGGCTGTACGCGGCCAACTTCGGCGGCGGGCAGGTGGACATCACCAGCGGCAAGTTCGTGTTCTCGGCGTCGGAGGCATGGGTGATCGAGGACGGCCGCCTCGCGTACCCGGTCAAGGGCGCCACGCTCATCGGCAATGGACCCGACGCGCTGACCCGCGTGGCGATGGTCGGCAACGACCTGGCCCTCGACGCCGGCGTGGGGACGTGCGGCAAGGACGGGCAGAGCGTCCCGGTCGGCGTCGGGCAGCCTACGCTGCGCATCGATGGACTGACGGTGGGCGGTACGAGTTCGTGAGCCCGAAGGGCCGCCCCGAGGGCGAACACCGGAGCGCGCAGCGCGAAGGTAAGCCAGCGAGCCCGAAGGGCCGCCCCGAGGGCGAACACCGGAGCGCGCAGCGCGAAGGTACGCCAGTGAGCCCTTTCGCGCCTCGCCAATCCGTTCCGTAGCAGCCTGCGCGAAAGTCCTCCGGCCGCCCGAAGCTACGCGCCGACCTGCCGCGTGCGCGTCAATGCAGCGGCCCGGTCGGTGCCGGCGTCACGACGGCGGTGACCGGAGACGCGTGGTGGCAGACGATCCGCCACCCCGACGGCGTGCGCAGGAATACGTTGGTCGCGGCGGCGGCGCCGCGGGCGGTGCCATCGGCCGCGTAGACGTGCTCGATCGCCGACTGCATCGCGAGGCCGACGGTCTCCAACACGACGACCTGGTCGAGCCGGAAGGCGAGCTTCGCGTCGCCGGCGAACAACTGCTCCCACGCGTTGCGCACGGCGTCGTAGCCGACGACGCGCGCGCCGCCCGGGTGGACGCAGACGATCTCCTCGTCGTCGGCCCAGGTCGCCATCATCGCGTCGATGTCCTGCGCCTCGAAGGCCTGGTAGAACGCGACGGACGCGTCCTGCGGCGACGTGTAGATGGGGGGCGTGCGGGCCTTGGCCATGGTGGTCGGCGAGGGGCGCGGCGTCAGTAGCGGCGCAGGTCGGGCGGAATCCAGGCGGGCAGGGCGGCCCGGGCGAGATTGTAGACGATCGCGGGCTTGAGCTCGCGCATGCACTTGAAGTGTCCGAGCGGGCACTCGCGCTTGAAGCACGGGCTGCACGCGATGTCGATCTTCGCGATCTGCGCGAGCGGCGACAGCGGCGGCGTGTAGGCCGGCGACGACGAGCCGAACAGCGCGACGAGCGGAACGCCCACGGCCGCCGCGGCGTGCATCAGGCCCGAGTCGTTGGACACGACGAGCGACGCGGAAGACAGGACGTCGATCGCGGTGCCGAGGTCGGTGCGCGCGGTGAGGTCGCGCACGCGGTGCATGTTCTCGCCCAGCGAGTTCAGCACGGCGTCGGCGGCGATGCGGTCGTTGGGGGAGCCGACGATCCATACCTGCAGGCCGTCGTCGAGGAACATCGACGCCAGTTCGGCGAACTGGTTGGGCGGCCACCGCTTCGCGGCGCCGAATTCGGCGCCGGGGCAGAGGATCACGACCGGCCGATCGGTCTTCAGGTGCAGCGCGCGCATCGCCGCCGCGCGATTGCCCGTGTCCGGCACGAGGACGGGGGACGGCGGCATCGGCACGAGCGCGCCGCGCGCGACCGCCAGCGCGGCGAAGCGCTCGACGAGCCGCGGCTTCGCCTTGCGGTCGAGCGGGCGCGCATCCGTCAGCAATGCGAACCGCGCCTCGCCGCGGTAGCCGACGCGCTTGGGGATGCCGGCGAGCCAGGGCACCAGCGCCGATTTCCACGAATTCGGCAGCACGAACGCATGCGTGTAGCCTTCGCCCTTCAGCGTGCGCGCGAGGCGGCGCCGGCCGGCGAGGTCGAGCTTGCCGTGACCGATCGGGTTCTCGATGATCCTTCGGATGCCGCGCATCCGTGCGTAGACGGGCGCGCACCACGCGTTGACGAGCACGTCGACGATCGGGTCCTCGTACGGCTCGCGCAGCAGCGCTACCAGCGGCTCCGACAGGATGGCGTCGCCCACCCACGAGGGCGCGACGATCAGGATGCGTTCGGCCATACAGGGGTCAGATACGAATTTCCGCCGGCGGCCGCGCAGCCAGCCGACGCCGTGCGCGCGGAAATTCGTGTCTGACCCGGCGGCGCGCCGGCTCCGTACCGTTCCGGCGCAAATCCGCGCTGCCGATCGCACGACGCGATGCCCGCAGCGCAATTGCGCGGGCGCCGACAGGCGTGGCGCGGAGCTGTGCTGATCGGTCGGTGCTCATCGGCGCAAGGATACGCGCAACGCGGTGACGCGTCCCGCGACCCCCGACCTGCGGCGCGTGTGCGTGTCAGTCGCGATGGGCCGCCCCGAGCGACTGACCTGCCCCCGCTGGGGGCAGCGAGCACAGCGAGCGTGGGGGTCGTTTCATTCGCGATGGGCCGCCCCGAGCGACTGACCTGCCCCCGCGGGGGCAGCGAGCACAGCGAGCGTGGGGGTCGTTTCATTCGCGATGGGCCGCCCGATGGGCCGCCCCGAGCGTGGGGGTCGTTTCATTCGCGACGGGCCGCCCCGAGCGACTGACCTGCCCCCGCGGGGGGCAGCGAGCGCGGGGCCCGTCTCATCCTAGTGCCCGCCCGGCCGCGGTCCGCCCTCCAGCACGTAGCGCGTGCCGCAGTACGGGCACATCGCCTCGCCCGTGTCCGCGAGGTCGAGAAACACGCGCGGGTGGGACGACCACAGCGGCATGCCGGGATTCGGGCAGAACGCCGGCAGGTCCGCGGGTTGCACGACCACCGGCGCAGCAGTGCGATCGTCGCCCATGTCAGTCGCGAAGGGCCGCCCCAGCTACCTGCCCAGGGCAGCAGCGTGGGGCCTCACTCAGACCCTCGCGAGCCACGCCTTCTTCGCCGCGTTGCGGCCGCTGACGGTCTCGAAGTACAGCGACTGCAGCTTCGTCGTGATCGGTCCCCGCACACCGTCGCCGATGGCGCGATTGTCGAGTTCGCGGATCGGCGTCACTTCGGCGGCGGTGCCGGTGAAGAACGCCTCGTCGGCGATGTAGACCTCGTCGCGCGTGATGCGCCGCTCGATCACCGGGATGCCGAGCTCGCCCGCGAACGTGATGATCGTTTCGCGGGTGATGCCGGCGAGCGCGCCGCCCGACAGGTCGGGCGTGTGCAGCCTGCCGTCGCGCACGATGAACACGTTTTCGCCCGAGCCCTGGCAGACGTAGCCCTGCGGATCCATCAGCATCGCCTCCTCGTACCCGTCGTGCAGTGCCTCCTGGTTCGCGAGGATCGACACCGTGTAGTTGCCGACGGCCTTGGCGTTGCACATCGTGATGTTCGGGTGGTGGTGCGTGAACGACGACGTCTTGACGCGGATGCCCTTCTCGATCGCCTCGGCGCCGAGATAGGCGCCCCACGGCCACGCGCCGACCGCGACCCGCACCGGGTTCGACTTGGCGGCCACGCCCATCGCGTGCGAGCCGTAGAACGCGATCGGCCGGATGTAGCAGGACTCGAGCTTGTTCTCGCGGACGCAGGCGCGCTGCGCGGCGTCGATCTCGTCTTTCGTGAACGGGATCTTCATCCCGTAGATGTGCGCCGACCGGAACAGGCGGTCGGTGTGGTCGCGCAGCCGGAAGATCGCGGGCCCGTCGACGGTCTTGTAGCAGCGCACGCCCTCGAACACGCCCATGCCGTAGTGCAGCGTGTGCGTGAGCACGTGCGTCGTGGCCTCGCGCCACGGCACCATCCTGCCGTCGTACCAGATGAATCCATCGCGGTCGGCCATCGACATGGCGGGCTACTCCTTGCGGGTTCCGAAGCCCCTGATTTTAGCCGATTTCCCCGGGCTTCCCGCCCGCGGCGGGCAACTCGCGCTCCCGCGCATCCTGCCACGCGCCGCCGAACACGTGCGCCCACAGGGCGGCCACCGCCGCACGCCGGGCCGCCTGCGGCGCGGGGTCGACGCGCGCGTGCGTCGCGAGCGTCAGCCGCACCTGGTGCTGCAGCCGCCGGTATTCGCGGTAGGCGTCGGCGACCGTGCCGGCGAGGTCCGCCGGCACGAGGCGAAGCTCGCCCGCGAAGCGAAGCAGCGCGATGTTGCCGGCATTGCGCGTCAGCAGGGCGTGCCGGTGCGCGTGCGCGAGCACCAGGTACTGCACGGCGAACTCGATGTCGACCATGCCGCCGGGATCGTGCTTCAGGTCGAACGAGGCCGACGGGTTCGGGTGCCCGGCATGCATGCGGCGGCGCATCGCGACGACTTCCGTCGCGAGGGCGCGCGGATCGCGCTCCATGCGCAGGATCGCCTCGCGCTCGGCCTCGAACGCCGCGCCGACCTCGCGGTCGCCGGCGACGAAGCGCGCGCGCGTCAGCGCCTGGTGCTCCCACGCCCACGCCTGCCCGCGCTGGTAGCGGCGGAATCCGGAGAGGCTCGACACGAGCAGGCCCTTCGCGCCGTCGGGACGCAGCCGCAGGTCGGTGTCGTAGAGCTGGCCGGCCGCCGTCGTGCTGGTGAGCCACGTGTTGAGCCGCTGGCCCAGCCGCGTGTAGCGCGCCTCGCGGGCGTCGGCGGCGGGATCGTCCGGATCGACGTCGAACAGGAACACGAGGTCCAGGTCCGATGCGTAGCCCAACTCCTTGCCGCCGAGCTTGCCGTAGCCGACGATCGCGAAGCGCGGCGGCGGCTCCGTGCCTCCCGTCATGTGCGTCCAGCACGCCGCGAGCGTGCCTTCGAGCACGACGTCCGCGAGCGCCGACAGGTGGTCGGCCAGCCGCTCGACGGTCAGCTGCCCGGTGAGGTCCTGCACCAGCAGGCGGAACGCCTGCGCGTGCTGGAAGTGGCGCAGCACGTCCATCTGGTGCTCGGCGTCGTCGGGGCGCTGCGCCAGTTGCCGCAGGAGCTCGGAGCGCCACGCATTCCAGTCGGGCTCCGCGAACAGCGTGCGCGCGTCGAGCAGCTCGTCGAGCAGCAGCGGGTGGCGCGTCAGGTAGTCGGCGGCCCACGCGGAGGCGCCCATCAGATTCGCGAGGCGCGGCAGGAGCGGCGGATGCTCGATGACCAGCGCCAGGTACGCGCTGCGGCGCGCGATGGTTTCGAGCAGTGCGAGCAGCCGCTCGAACACCGGCTGCGCGCCGGCGAGGCCCGGGTGCGCGGCCGCCACGGCGAGAAGCTGCGGCACCAGCGCGTCGAAGCGGTCGCGGGACGCGGCCGGCAGCTGGAGGTAGCGTCCGGAAGCGCGCACGCGCGCGAGCGAGGCGGCCAGCGCATCGGGATCGGCGTAGCCCGCGGCCAGCAGCGCCTCGCGCAGCGACGCGACGGCGTCGGGTCCGTCCCACAGCGTGGCATACATCGCGTCGGTGCGATCCGTCGCGCGGCCCGCGTCGCCCAGCGTCTGCCCGAACGTCACCGAGACGACGCCGCGATGGCGCGCGAGCGCCTGGTCGAACGCGTCGGGCGTGGCGTCCATCGCCTCGGCCAGCAGCGCGTGCTCGGCCGCATCCTGCGGCAGCTGGTGCGTCTGCCGGTCGTCTCGGTACTGCAGGCGGTGCTCGACGCTGCGCAGGAAGACATACGCGTCGGTCAGGGCGGAGACGGACAGGGGCGGCAGCAGGCCGCGCGCGCCGAGCGCCGCCAGCGCGGGGAGCGTGCCGCGCACACGCAGGTCGGCATCGCGTCCGCCGCGGACGATCTGCAGCGCCTGCGCGATGAACTCGATCTCGCGGATGCCGCCGTCGCCCAGCTTGACGTTGCCGGCGTAGTCGCGCCGCGCCCCCTGGTCGCGGATCTGCCGGTGGATGTCGCGCAGGCCCTCGTAGGCGTCGAAGTCGAGATACTTGCGGAAGACGAAAGGCGTCACCAGCGCGGCCAGCTCGTCGTGCCGCGCGCCGGTGATCGCGCGCGCCTTCAGCCACGCGTAGCGCTCCCACGCGCGGCCCTGCGTGACGAGGTAGTTCTCGAGGCCCGCGAACGACGTCGTCAGCGGGCCGCTCTCGCCGTAGGGCCGCAGCCGCATGTCGACGCGGAACACGTAACCGTCCGCGGTGACGTCGTGCAGCGCCGTGATCACGCGCCGCCCGAGGCGGTCGAAGTACTCGCGGTTGGCGATCGTCCGCGGGCCCGAGGTCTCCCCTTCCTCGGGGTAGACGAACACGAGGTCGATGTCGGACGAGACGTTGAGTTCGCCGCCGCCCAGCTTGCCCATGCCGACGACGATCAGTTCCTGCGGCGTGCCCGATTCGGCGCCGATCGGCGCGCCGTGCACCGCGTCGAGCTCGCGGGCGTGGAAGGACGTCGCCGCGGCCAGCGCCACGTCGGCGAGCATCGTGTGCGTCGCGCACACTTCGGCCAGCGAAGCGCGCCCGGTGAGGTCGCGCACCAACGTGTGCAGGAACACGCGACGGCGCAGCCGGCGCAGCGACCGGCCGAGTTCCGCCGCGTCGCCGGACGTGTCGGGCCGCGTCCCGGGTGCGTTCCAGTCGAAGGGCGCCGCGGCCGCGGCATCGACGACACCGGCCAGGTCCGGTGCGGCGGCGAGCGCCTGGCTGGCGAAGTGGCTGAACGCGAGCGCGCGGGCGAGGTCCATGGGGTGGCGGCAGGGCGCGGCCGCACGGGCGCGCAGGGGCGTTCGGCTACAATTCAGCTTCGGGCCGCACATTATGCCTGTCGGGCAGACGCCACCCCCATTCCTTTGGCCCCCACCCTCGCCATCCGCCTTCTGCGCCTTGCCGCGACCGCGATCGTGGCGCTGGTCGTGGTGGCGCTCGCGACGCTGCTCGCGGTCCGCTACGTCATCTTCCCGCGGATCGACGATTACCGGATCGACATCGCGCAGCGGCTGACCGCGCAGCTCGGCCAGCCGGTGACCATCGACGCCATCGCGGCCGGCTGGGATGGCTGGAATCCGATGCTGGCGGTGTCGGGGGTCGCGATCCGCGATCGCACCAACGCCGACGGTCCCCCGGTGCTGCTGCTGCCCAGGGTCGACGCGACCATCGCGTGGACATCGCTGCTGGCGCTGGACCTGCGGCTGCGCGAACTCTCGATCGAGCGGCCACAGCTGTCGGTGCGGCGCGATCGCGCAGGACGCCTGCACGTGGCGGGCATCGAGATCGATCCCGAGGGGCAGGCGGACGACACGCGCTTCACCGACTGGCTGCTGCGCCAGCGCGAGATCGTCGTGCGCGACGCGCTGCTCACGTGGAACGACGAGTTGCGCGGCGTGCCGCAGCTCGTGCTCGACCGCGTGATGTTCCGGCTCGAGCGGGGATTGACCGGACACCACTTCGGCCTCGTCGGCACACCGCCGTCGGCGATGGCGGCGCCGATCGACTTCCGCGGCGAGGTCTCGGCGTCGTCGCTCAAGGACTGGCGCGAGGCCAAGGGCAGCTTCTATGTCCGCCTCGACTATGCGGACGTCGCGCTCTGGCGCGAATGGATTCCGCTGCTGAAGCCCGTGGAGACCGGCCGCGGCGCGCTGCGCATGTGGTTCGACTTCGCACAGGGGCGGGCCACGGACGTCACGGCGGACCTCGAGTTGACCGACGTCAGCGTCCGCGCCGCGAGCAACCTGCCGCAACTGGACCTCGACCATCTGGCCGGCCGCGTCACTTGGAAGGCGGACGGGGGCCGGCGCGAATTGGCGACGCACGGGCTGACCTTCCGGACGCGCAGCGGACAGGCGCTGGCGCCGGCCGCCGTATCGCTGGCGATGACGGAAGGCCCCGACGGCGCGATCACCGGCGGCCGCGTCGCGTTCGACCGGCTCGACGTCGCGCCGCTGTCGGCGCTCGCCGAGCACCTGCCGTTCCCGGAGGCATGGCGACGCGACTTCGCGACGTACGCGCTGCGCGGCAGCGTCACCGACGGAAAGTTCGGCTGGGAGGGTCCGCCCGACGCGCCGACGAGGTTCGCGGGCAGCGGCGCGTTCACGCGCTTCGGCATCTCGGCCAGCGCAGCGATGCCGGGCGCCGACGGCGTGTCGGGCAGCTTCACGTTCGACGAGAAGCGCGGCGACCTGAAGCTCGACGGCCGCGACATCCGCGTCAGCCTGCCGCGCGTGTTCGCCGAGCCGGTGCTGCTCGACGTGGCGTCCGGCCGGGTCGGCTGGACGCGCGCCGACGGACGACTGCGCGTGACGTTCGACGACGTCCGCTTCGCGACCCCGCACTCGGCGGGGACGGCGAGCGGCAGCTGGCAGGGCCGCGAGCGCGGGCCCGGCGTGCTGGACCTGAAAGCGCAATTGGTGCGCGCGGAGGCGCAGCACCTGTACCGCTACCTGCCGCTGACGCTCGACCCGAACGTGCGCGACTGGCTGCGGGCGTCGATCCGGCAGGGGACCGCGACCGACGTGAAAATCGCAGTCGCCGGGGACCTCGCGGACTTTCCCTTCGCCGACAGCCGCAAGGGCCAGTTCCTCGTGACGTTCAAGGTCGCCGGCGTGACGCTCGACTACGCGGACGGATGGCCGGAGATCAGCGGAATCGACGGTGAAGTCCGGTTCGACGGGCCCGGGATGGCGGTGCGCGCGACGCGCGGCCGCATCTTCGATGCCGTCGCGGGTCCGGTGAAGGCCGACATTCCCGACCTCGGCGCCGACCATCCGCTGCTGACGATCGAAGGCGAGGCCACGGGCGCCACGGGCGAATTTCTCCGCTTCGTCGAGAACAGCCCGGTCGCAGGCTGGATCGGCCACTTCACCGACGGCGTGACGGCGACGGGGGCGGGGAAGCTCGCGCTCAGGTTCACGCTGCCGCTCTCCAAGGCCGACGGCGTCGAGGTCGCCGGCGACTACGCGTTCCTCGACAACGAGGTGCGCATTCCCGGCGTGCCGGCGCTCGCGCACGTCGGCGGGCATCTCGTGTTCACCGAGAAGGCGACGACGTCGCGCGACTTCGTCGCGCAGGCGTTGGGCGGGCCGGTGAAGATCGCGGTGACCACCGGCGACGGTCACGTGCGCATCGCGGCGGCCGGCACCGCGAGTGTGGCCGCGGTGCGCGCCGACTTCGACACGTTGCTTCTCCAGCGGGTCTCCGGCAGCGCCGAATGGCGGCTGAACGCGACGACGGCCAGCGGCGGCACCACGTGGACGCTCGAGTCGGACCTGAAGGGCGTGGGCATCGAGGCGCCGGCGCCGATCGGCAAGGGGCCGGAGGACGTCGCTGCGCTGCGCGTCGAGCGCCGCGAGGTTCCGGGCAGGACCGCCGAGGACGTGCTGACGGTGGACTATCGCCGCGACCTGAAGCTCGTCCTGCACCGGACCCTGGCGAAGGACGCCGCGACCGTCGACCGCGCGCTGCTGCTGCTCGGCGGCGCGGTCGCGCGCGGCGGTACCGCCGACCGACCGGGCCTCTGGTTGCGCGGGCAGGTCGCCGAACTGGACGTCGACGAGTGGCTTGCCCTCTACCGGAAGGAGTCGGCGCGCACGCCGGCCGGCCCGGCGGGCACCAAGCCGGGCGGCGGGCTGGAACTCATGGGCCTCGATCTCACCGTCGCCCGCATGGACGTCTTCGGGCGCCTGCTGCGCGACTTCAGTGTCGCCGCCACGCGCGCCGACGCGGACTGGCACCTGCGCCTGTCCGGCCGCGAGATCGAGGGCACGGCCGTGTGGCGCGCGCCGACGCCGAGCCTTCCGAACGGGCGCGTGATGGCGCGGCTCGCGCGCCTCGTGCCGCCGGGTCCCGATGAGCTGCATCCGCCGCGCAGCGAGGTCGCCGCCGCCGAGAAGGCGCGCAACACCTGGCCGGAGCTCGACATCACCGCGAACGCGTTCGTGACGCGCGGCGGCAACGACCTCGGCCGCGCGGAGCTCCTCGCGCAGCCGTCCGGGCCGGATTGGCGGATCACCAAGTTCGCGCTGACCAATCCCGCCGGACGCATCGACGCGTCCGGCTGGTGGCGGATCGCGCGCGAGCATCCGCGCACGGAGCTCGACTTTGCCATGACGACCGCGGACGCCGGCGAGTTCCTCGTGCGCTTCGGCTACCCGGTGGCCGTGAAGAGCGCGCCCAGCGAAATCAAGGGGACGCTCGCGTGGGCGGGCGCGCCCAGCGACTTCGACTACCCGTCGCTCACCGGGCAGTTCACGCTGCAGACGGGCGCCGGCCAGTTCACGAAGATCGATCCCGGCATCGGCAAGCTGCTCGGCGTGCTGTCGCTGCAGGCGCTGCCGCGGCGGATCACGCTCGACTTCCGCGACGTGTTCAGCGAGGGCTTCGCGTTCGACGACATCACCGGCAGCTTCCGCATCGACCGCGGCCTGATGCGCACCGGCGACTTGAGGCTCGAGGGTCCTGCGGCGCAGGTGGCGATCAGCGGCGAGATCGACCTCGCGCGCGAGACGCAGGCGCTCGACGTGCGGGTGAAGCCGGCGCTGTCGTCGACGTTCTCCGCGGGCGCGGCCGTGCTGTTCATCGCCAATCCGCTGATCGGCGCCGCCGTCGGCGCGGGCACGCTGCTCGCGCAGAAGCTGCTCGACAACCCGCTGGGCCAGATCTTCAGCTACGACTACCGCGTGACCGGCTCGTGGTCGGATCCGCACGTCGAGCGCGTGGCGGCGAAGCCGGTCGGCGCCAGCGCGGCGGCAGCACCCGAGGCGTCAACCCAGTGACGACCGTGCCCGGCGACCACGGGCCGCTGCCGGTGCGCATCGTGGGGTTCCTGCGGCCGTTCGTCTGGCTGCGGATGGGCTGGCACGATTTCACGCATGCGTTCGGGCCATCCGTGCTGCACGGGCTGATCGTCATGGTCGGGGGCCTCACGATTCTCACCGTCGCGTTGCACGCGTGGCCGATCCTGCCGGGCGCGTTCTCGGGCTTCGTGCTGATCGGTCCGATCCTCGCCACCGGCCTCTACGAGCTGTCGCGCCGCCTCGCGCGCGGCGAGCGAGCGCGGCTGCCGCATGCGCTCGACGCGTGGCGGCGCGGCACGCGTGCGCTGGTGTGGCTCGGACTGTGGCTCGCGATCGGCGCGACGCTGTGGGTCGCGCTGTCGGTGGTGCTGGTCTGGAACTTCGTCGACGACCGCGTGGCCGGTCTCGAGGATTTCCTGCGCCACTTCGTCGTCATGTCGCGCTGGTGGGTATTCCCGGTCTGGGTGGGCGCCGGCGCGCTCGGAGCGGCGATCGTGTTCGCGGCCACGGCGGTGTCGGTGCCGCTGCTGCTCGACCGCCGGATCCGCCTCGAGCGCGCGATTCTCACGAGCGTGCGCGCCGTCGGCGACAACCCGGTGGCGATGGCGCTGTGGGCGGTGCTGATCATGGCGCTCATCGCCGCGTCGATGCTGACGATGATGGTCGGCTTCGTGTTCGCGGTGCCGGTCGTCGGCCACGCGACGTGGCATGCGTACCGCGACCTCGTCGATGCCGACGGGGCGCCGCTGCGCGACTGAACGATCGTGGGCGCCGAAGGCACGGTCCTCGGATTCACCGAGTCGCAGATCGCAGAGTTCGGCGTGACGTTCGGCGTGGGCGCGTTCATCGCGTACATGCTGTTCATCATCTGGAGCCTGGCGAAGCAGTCGAAGGCGGGGCGCCTCGGCACCTTCGTGCTGTTCTTCGTGCTGGCGTTCGGGATGATCGGCTTCATCGCGAAGTCGATCATCGCGAAGCTGCTCGGCATCTAGGCATCGTCTGCGAAACGCGCGCTCGGCTGCTTCGCAGCGGAGCGCGCGTTTCGCCGACGAATGAAGTCAGCGCGAATAGCCTGGGGCGGCCCGGCGCTTTCCGCGCGGAGACGCGGCCCCCCCGCCCCCCCCCGCCGCGGGGGGGTGTTCGGGCGCGCGTGCGCGGTGGCAGCCTCCAACGCCGGCAGCAGGGATTCGAGCCAGGCTCGGCTCCCGGAAGTGGCACGCGGTTGCCAGCCCTTGTTCCGGAAATCGACGGGCTTCGCCCGCGATTTCTGCCCGACCAGCAGGTCGTCAGGCAGTCGGCGGCGTGATTGTTCCAAGGGGTTGCGCCGGAAGGCCTGCACCCCCTTCTGACTTGTTTGCGCCTACTGACTACCCTTGAGGAGCACGAGAAGCGCTCCACCGCCGCCGGCGTGGCGCGGCGCCTCGGCGTAGGCGAGGACCTCGTCCCAGTGCGCGAGCCAGCGGCGCACCTTGCCCTTGAGCACCGGCTCCTTGCCGGGCGAGGTCAGCCCCTTGCCGTGGACGACGCGCACGCAGCGCAGCCGCCGCGTCCGCGCGTCGACGATGAAGTCCGACAGCGCGTCGTGCGCCTCGTCGACGATCAGCCCGTGCAGGTCCAGTTCGGCCTGCACCGACCAGTGGCCGCGGCGCAGCTTGCCGGCCAAGTCGGCGGGCAGGCCGCGGCGCACGAACGTCTGCTCGTGCTCGAACTCCTGCCCGGTGTCCCACGACTGCGGCGCCGGATCGTCGCCGTACTTCGACGCCTGCAGGACGTCGCGCTCGTCGGCCAGCGTGTAATGCGGGACCGGCGACGGCCGCGGGCGGTCCACCTGCGCCTTGTTCGCGGGCGGCAGCCGCTGCACGTCCGCGAACGCCCGCGCGAGGTCCACGTCGCCGTCGGCGTGCTTCAACGCGGCGACGGCGCGCCTGGTCCCCGTGGGCCGCGCCGTGGCCTTCGGGGCGGCGGACGACCCGGTCGCTGGCGCTGCCTTCGCACGCGCCGCCGCCAGCAATTCCTTGAGGTCGGTCAGCTTGGCCATCGCGCTTCGTCGCGCAGGTGCGCAGCCACCCGTGCGTCAATGCCCTTCGAGGAACGCCTCGGCGTCGAGCGCCGCCATGCAACCGGTGCCGGCCGACGTGACCGCCTGCCGGTACACGTGGTCGGCGACGTCGCCGGCGGCAAACACGCCGGGGATCGACGTGGCCGTCGCATTGCCTTCCGCGCCGCCCTTCACCTTGATGTAGCCGCCGGCCATGTCGAGTTGCCCTTCGAAGATCTGAGTGTTCGGCGTGTGGCCGATCGCAACGAACACGCCGTGCACCGGCATGTCCTGGGCGGCGCCGGACTTCGTGGACTTGACGCGCACGCCGGTGACGCCCGAGGCGTCGCCCAGCACCTCGTCCAGCGTGTGGTCCCAGAGCACGCGCACGTTCCCGTCGCCCTTCGTCTTCGCGAGCAGCCGGTCGATCAGGATCGCCTCGGCCCGGAACTTGTCGCGGCGGTGCACGACGGTGACCTTCCTTGCGATGTTGGACAGGTACAGCGCCTCCTCGACCGCGGTGTTGCCGCCGCCGACGACCACGACGTCCTGCCCCTTGTAGAAGAAGCCGTCGCACGTGGCGCACGCCGATACGCCCTTGCCCATGAACGCCTCCTCGGACGGGAGCCCCAGGTAGCGGGCCGAGGCGCCGGTGGCGATGATCAGCGCGTCGCACGTGTACTCGCCCGAGTCCCCGAGCAGCCGGAACGGACGTTCGCCGAGCCGGACGGTGTGGATGTGGTCGAACACGAGTTCCGTGGCAAACCGCTCCGCGTGCTTCTGGAACCGCGCCATCAGGTCCGGACCCATCACCCCGTCGGCGTCGGCGGGCCAGTTGTCGACCTCGGTCGTCGTCATCAGCTGCCCGCCCTGGGCAAGGCCGGTGATCAGGACGGGCGAGAGGTTCGCGCGCGCGGCGTATACTGCGGCGGTGTAGCCGGCCGGGCCGGATCCCAGGATCAGAAGTCGGGCGTGCTTGGCGGACATGCGGTTCTTTCGCAGCAAAAGAGCGGAGTTTAGCCCATGTGGGGGCGCTCCCTGGCCGCCTCCAGCCGCGGCCGCCCGGACGCCTGTCGCGGGTCACGCCCCCTTTTCTGCGGTCACGCGTTGCGTATAATGCGGCTTGTGAAGTCCACGCGGCAACGTTATGTTTTTCAATAAGAACGTGACTAACAACCGGCGCGCGAGTCCGACCGACGGCACGCTGTCGCCGCGTTTCGCGAGGCTCGTCCGCGAGTCCTGGTGGCTGTTGGCGGTTGCTGTCTTCGTCTACCTCGGTCTCATCCTCGCGAGCTACACCCGTACCGACCCGGGCTGGTCGTTCTCGGGCACCGGCGATCCGCTCGGCAACCGGGGCGGGGCGGTGGGCGCGTGGCTCGCCGACCTGCTGCTCTACCTGTTCGGGCTGTCGGCGTGGTGGCTGGTGGCCGGCGGCGTCGTACTGGTCGTCGCCGGGTTCCGCCGGATCGTCCGGCCCGACGAGGAGCGCGACCACCCGTTCGCGCTGGGTGTGCTCGGCTTCGCGCTCGCGCTTGTCGCCAGCGCCGCGCTGGAAGCGATCCGGATGTGGCGGATGCCCGCCACGCTGCCGCTCGCACCCGGAGGCGCGCTCGGCGACGCGATCGGCCGGGCAACGGCGCACGCGCTCGGATTCAATGGCGCAACACTCCTGCTGCTGGTGGCGTTCGCGGTCGGGCTGTCGTTGCTGTTCGGCATTTCGTGGCTGCGGGTGATGGAGCGCATCGGCGCCGGGCTGGAAGGGCTGGTCGCCGCTGTCCGCCGCCGGCGGCAGGAGGCGGCCGACCGGCGCATTGGCGAGGAAGCCACGGCCGAGCGCGAGCACGTCGTGCTGCAGCTGCGCGAGGTCGAGGTCGAGCGCGAGCCGGTCGTCGTGGTGCCGCCGGTCGTGCACGTGCCGAAGTCGGACCGCGTCGTGAAGGAGCGGCAGCGACCGCTGTTCACCGACATCCCGGACTCGAAGCTGCCGCCGCTGTCGCTGCTGGAGGAGGCGCCGCCCGCGCAGGAAGCCGTCGGCCACGAGACGCTCGAGTACACGTCGCGGCTGATCGAGCGCAAGCTGGCCGACTTCGGCGTCAGCGCCAAGGTGTTGGCCGCGTACCCGGGCCCGGTGATCACGCGCTACGAGATCGAGCCCGCCGTCGGCGTCAAGGGCGCGCAGATCGTCAACCTGATCAAGGACCTTGCGCGCGCGCTGTCCGTCGTGTCGATCCGCGTCGTGGAGACGATTCCCGGCAAGTCGTGCATGGGCCTCGAACTGCCCAACCCGCGGCGGCAGATGGTCAAGCTCACCGAGATCCTGTCGTCGGCGACGTACAACGACACGCACGGGGCGCTGACGCTCGCGCTCGGCAAGGACATCGCCGGCAAGCCGGTGGTCGCCGACCTCGCGCGCATGCCGCACCTGCTGGTCGCCGGCACCACCGGCTCGGGCAAGTCGGTCGCGGTCAACGCGATGATCCTGTCGCTGCTCTACAAGGCGGAGCCGAAGCAGGTGCGCCTGATCCTGATCGACCCGAAGATGCTCGAATTGTCCATGTACGAGGGCATTCCGCACCTGCTGGCGCCGGTCGTCACCGACATGAAGCTCGCGCCCAACGCGCTCAACTGGTGCGTGGGCGAAATGGAGCGGCGCTACCGGCTGATGTCGCAGTTCGGCGTGCGCAACCTGGCCGGCTACAACGCCAAGGTCGCCGAGGCGCGCAAGGCCGGAGCGCCGCTGCACAATCCGTTCTCGCTGACACCCGACCAGCCGGAGCCGCTCGACGAGATGCCGCTCGTCGTCGTCGTCGTCGACGAGCTCGCCGACCTCATGATGGTGACCGGCAAGAAGATCGAGGAGCTGATCGCGCGCATTGCGCAGAAGGCGCGCGCGGCCGGCATCCACCTGATCCTCGCCACGCAGCGGCCGTCGGTGGACGTGATCACCGGCCTCATCAAGGCCAACATCCCGTCGCGGATCGCGTTCCAGGTCGCGAGCAAAGTCGACTCGCGGACGATCCTCGACCAGATGGGCGCCGAGGCGCTGCTGGGGCAGGGCGACATGCTGTTCATGCCGCCGGGCAGCGGCCACCCGCAGCGCGTGCACGGCGCGTTCGTGTCGGACGGCGAGGTCCATCGCGTCGTCGAGTACCTGAAGCAGCAGGGCGAGCCGCAGTATGTCGAGGGGCTGCTCGAGGGTGGCACCGCCGACGGCGGCGAGGACGGCGTGGCGGTCGAGGGCGGCGACGCGGAGGCGGACCCGATGTACGACCAGGCGGTCGCGGTCGTGCTCAAGACGCGGCGGCCGTCGATCTCGCTGGTGCAGCGACACCTGCGGATTGGCTACAACCGCGCGGCGCGCCTGATCGAGCAAATGGAGCGCGCCGGACTCGTGTCGCCGATGCAGACCAACGGCAACCGTGACGTGCTGGTGCCGGCGGCCAAGAGCGACGCGTGACGCGAGCGGCGAGGCCCGAAGGGCGGCGTGCGGTCGCGAGCAGGCACGAAACGCCGACGCGCCGGCGTCGTTGACGGCACGGTGGAGCGGCGCGGCGTGACGGGCGGGTTGCGGTGGCGCGCGGCGGTCGCGGTCGCCGGCCTCGTCGCGGGTGCGGCCGGCGCCGGTCCGGTCGACGTCTACCTGCACGGCCCGCAGCTTTGTCCCGGCGACGTGCCGAAGTCGGCGCCGCGGATCACCGAGGCGCAGGCGATCGCGCGCACGCGCACGATGCTGCCAGCGGGCTTCTGCGGGCCGACGGCGTTCGTGACGGGCTGCACGTACGACGTCGAGAACGAATACGACTCGTGGCGGGTCTACGTGCATCAGTACAAGGATGTCGGCGGGCGCAAGGACAAGGGCGGGCTGCAGCACACGTACCTGATCCTCGATGCCGTGGGCAACTGCCTCGCACACATTCCGGGGACCGAATTCGGGGCGAACAAGTGACGAACAACTTCTCACAAAGAGACGCAGAGGCGCAGAGAACCGCGCTTCGCGGTTCCTCTGCGTCCGTGCGTCTCCTTGTGACAGGTCTGGTGCTCGCGGCGGCACTGACGGTCGCGACCGCGCAGGCCGCCACGCTCGACCGCCTGCGCGCGTTCGTGCGCGACACGCAGACGGCGCGCGCGCAGTTCACGCAGACGGTGTCCGACCAGGCGGGGCGGGTGACGCAGACGGCGAGCGGGGAGTTCCTGCTCGAGCGACCAGGGCGGTTCCGCTGGATCGTGGCCAAGCCGTACAAGCAACTGCTCGTCGGCGACGGGACGCGCGTGTGGGTCTACGACGAGGACCTGAACCAGGTGATCGTCCGCAGGCTCTCCGAAGCGCTCGGCGCCACGCCCGCCGCGCTGCTCGCCGGCAACCAGGACGTCGAGCGCGCGTTCACGTGGAAGGACCTGCCGGCCGCCGACGGCCTCGACTGGCTGTCCGCGACGCCCGTCAGCAAGGAGACGACGTTCGCCGAGATCCGGCTCGGCTTCGACGCGAAGGGACTCGCGGCGCTGGACCTGCTCGACGCGTTCGGCCAGAAGAGCGTCGTCCGCTTCACCGCGTTCGAGCGCAATCCGAAGCTCGCACCCGACGCCTTCCGGTTCACCCCGCCGCCGGGCGCGGACGTCGTCGGCGAGAAGTAGGGTCTGACCCTTAACATGCACTATAGTGCATGTTAAGGGTCAGACCCTCACTGGGTGCCGTCGCCCGCCGGCAGCGGCATTCCCTTTTCCGCCAGTGCCTTGCGCAGGCGGTCCGGGTAGTCGGTGATGATGCCGTCGACCCCCCAGCCGATCAGGCGGGCCATGTCGGCCGGCTCGTTGACTGTCCACGGCAGCACGAGCAGGCCCTGCGCGTGCGCCTCCGCGACCAGTTCAGGCGTGAGGTTGCGCCAGAACGTCGACCACGTGCCGCAGCCTGCGGACTTGACCAGCTTTGGCACCGAGCCACCGTGCGCGGACAGGCGCAGCCCGGCGTGCCACGGCGAACCTCCGGTCGCCTGCCGCTGCACGGTATCGTTGCTGGACGTCTCGATCGTCAGGCACGCGGTCGGGATTTCGGGTGCCAGCTTCTTCACCTCGACCAGCGTCCGCCAGTCGAACGACTGCACGGTGACCCGCCGGGTCATGCCGGCCGCGCGAACGAGGTCGACCACCAGCCGCGCGAATGCCGCAGGCTCGGGTGTGTCGGCGCCGCTGCCCGGCGTGATCTTGGTCTCGAGGTTGAAGCGGACCGGATTGCCCGCCCCGAGTGCGAGGACGTCCGCCAGCGCCGGGATCTGCTGGCCGTCCGTCGGCTGCTGCTCGGGAAACTGCTTTGCGTAGGCGGACGCCGGATTGATGCGCCCGACGTCGTACTTCTGCAGGTCCGCGAACGACAACGTGCGGACTGGCGGGCCTTTCGCCGGCAGCCACTTCCCGTCCGGGCCGCGCACCAGGTCGGGATTGAGGAGCAGGTCGTGCGTGGTCACGAGCACCCCGTCCCGCGTGACGACCAGGTCGGTCTCGAGCGTCGTGACGCCGATGGCCAGCGCCCGCTGGAACGCGGCCATCGTGTTCTCGGGCGCCAATCCCCGCGCGCCGCGATGCCCCTGCAGGTCGAATTCCGCCGCGGCGGACGCCACGGCCACGGCGATCAGCCCGAGTGCGGCCCAATGCCGGCGAACGCTCATTGCCCACCTCCCGTCAGCCACGCCCGCACCCGCGGGTGGACGAGGACCGCGCGATCGACGACGAACTCGGGGCAGCGCCCCGCGAGCGCGTCGACGATGCTGGCGAGCCCCGTCGTGGCCATGTTGTGGAAGCACTCGTCGGTCCAGCACAGCGAGTGCGGGGTCACGATCACGTTGTCCATCGCGAGCAGCGGGTTGGCCGGGTCGACCGGCTCCTGCTCGAACACGTCGAGCGCCGCACCGGCGATGCGGCCCGCCGCAAGCGCCGCGATCAGCGCCGATTCGTCGACCACGGGGCCGCGCGCCACGTTGACGAAGTACGCCGTCGGCTTCATCCGCGCGAATTCGCGCGCGCCGATCAGGTGCCGCGTCTCGTCGTTGAGCAGCGGGCACGTCACGACGAAGTCGGCCTCGGCCATCAGCGTGGCGAGCGGCACCTTGCGCGCGCCGATGTACGCGAGTTCCACGGCGTTGACGTAGGGATCCGCGGCCAGGAGCTTCAGGTCGAACGCCCGCGCCATCCGCAGGAGCTCGCGGCCGATGCGCCCGGCGCCGACCACCCCGAGCGTGCGCCCCGTGAGCCCCGTTCCCATGTGGTCCATCCGCTCGTCCCAGCGGCCGGTCCGCGTCAGCCGGTCCTTCAGCATCAGCTTGCCGGCGAGCGCCAGGATGAACGTCAGCGCGATCGTCGCGACCGGGCGCGGCATCGGCATCGGCGTGTGGGTGACGACCACGCCCGCGCGCGTCATCGCGGCCACGTCGACGGCGTCGTAGCCCACACCGTGCCGCGCGACGGCGCGCAGCCGGCAGTCCGGGCGGGCGACGACCGCCGCCGGCACCCGCGCCATGTTCACGTACAGCGCGTCGTAGCGCGCCGCGTGGTCGGCCGAGATCTCGCGCACGACCTCGGGCAGGTACTCCCACCCGATGCCGGGCGCGTCGTCGAGGATCGCCAGCGCGGCACGCCCGAACGCGGGCTCGCCGCGCGAGTCGAGGATGTCGCGGGTGATGCCGACGCGGAAGGGTGCCGTCATGGAATGGCTCTCCTATGCGCGCAGCAGCGCGAGCCCGTGCCGCAGCGCGCCCTGCAGCATCGCCTGGTCGATGCCGTACGCGAACAGCCGGAAGCCGTAGCTCTTGTACTCGCGCGCGAACGTGTCGTCGGCAGCGAGGAACGCCGCGGCCTTGCCGTGCGCCTCGCAGGCGGCGACGATGCGCCGGATCGCCGCGAGATAGTCCGGATGGCGGAACTGCCCCGGGATGCCCATGAAATTGGTGAGGTCGAAGTGGCCGACCCACAGCGCGTCCACACCCGGCACCGCGGCGATGGCCTCGACGTTGGCGAGCCCTTCCGCCGTCTCGATCTGTGCGATCACCAGCGTGCGCTCGTGGATCGCCGCGATCTTCGCCGCCACGTCGCCGCCCTCGTAGTCGTCGTGCGCGAAGCCGAACGCCGCACCGCGCCGTCCTGCCGGCGGATAGCGCGTGCACGCGACGATCGCGGCGGCCTCGTCCGCGGAGCCGACCATCGGCACCATCACGCCGAGCGCGCCGACGTCGAGCGCGCGCGCGATGAGGTGGTACTCGCCGCGCGGCACGCGCGCCATCGGCACGATCGGCAGTCCGCGGCACAGCGCGACCTGCGCCTTCAGCGTCTCGAACGAGAGCCCGGTGTGCTCCATGTCGTAGAGCACGAAGTCGGCGCCGGCATTGCGGCAGATCTGCGGCAGGCCGGGCGAGAAGAACTCGAACACCATGGCGCCGTGCGCGCTTCCGCCCGCCGCCAGCGTCGCCTTCACCGGATTGGTCCGCATCGCATGCCCTCGCTCGGTCGCGTCCGCATTGTAGGGCATGCGTCCGCGTCGCCTGGGGCCGCCGCACGGCCGGACGTACAATCGCCGCACCGGCGCCTCCGTGCGTGGCCTCCCAATGACCGACCTCTTCACCACCACGCTGCCCGCGCACGCCGGCGTCCCGCTGGCGGAGCGGCTGCGCCCGCGCGCCATCGCCGAAGTCGTCGGCCAGCACCAGCTGTTGGCGCCAGGCAAGCCCCTCGCCGTCGCGTTCGCGTCGGGCAAGCTGCACTCGATGATCCTGTGGGGACCACCCGGTGTCGGCAAGACGACGCTCGCGCGGCTGATGGCCGACGCGTTCAACGCGGACTTCATCGCGCTGTCGGCCGTGCTGTCCGGCGTCAAGGACATCCGCGACGCGGTCGCGCGTGCCGAGGCCACGCTCGCGCAATCGGGGAGACAGACGATCCTGTTCGTCGACGAGGTGCACCGCTTCAACAAGGCGCAGCAGGACGCCTTCCTGCCGTACGTCGAGCGGGGCACCGTGACGTTCATCGGCGCCACGACGGAGAACCCGTCGTTCGAGGTGATCGGCGCGCTGCTGTCGCGCGCCGCCGTGTACGTGCTGGAGCCGCTGTCGGCCGCGGACCTCGGCACGTTGCTCGACCGTGCGCTGGCGGCGTCCGGCACCGGCATTGCGCTCGATGCGCCGGCGCGCGACGCGCTGGTGGCCTATGCCGACGGCGACGGCCGGCGGCTCGTCAATCTGGTCGAGCAGCTCGCCGTCGCGGCGGCCACCGCGCGGCGCGACGACGTCGACCTCGCGTTCGTCGAGGCGACGATCGCGCGCAGCCTGCGCCGGTTCGACAAGGGCGGCGAGGCGTTCTACGACCAGATCTCCGCGCTGCACAAGGCCGTGCGCGGCTCCGACCCCGACGCGTCGCTGTACTGGATGTGCCGGATGCTCGACGGCGGTGCCGATCCACCCTACGTCGCGCGGCGCATGATCCGGATGGCGACCGAGGACATCGGGCTCGCCGATCCACGCGCTCTGCGGCTGGCGCTCGACGCTGCCGAGACGTACGAGCGGCTGGGCTCGCCCGAGGGCGAACTGGCACTCGCCGAGTGCGTGCTCTATCTCGCGGTCGCGCCGAAGTCCAACGCCGCCTACGTCGCATACGGCGCGGCGAAGGCATTCATCGCGGACGACGGGTCGCGACCGGTGCCGATGCGGCTGCGCAACGCGCCGACGAAGCTCATGAAGAACCTGGGCTACGGCGCCGGCTACCGCTATGCGCACGACGAGGAGGGCGCGTACGCGGCGGGCGAGACGTACCTGCCCGACGACATGATGCCGCAGCGGTTCTACGCGCCGACCGACCGCGGGCTCGAGGCCAAGATCCGCGCGAAGCTCGAGTACCTGCGCAACCGCGATCGCGCGGCGGACGACACGCCGGGCTGATGAGGGGTCGAGTCGCAAGCCTCTGATAGAATTGACGAATGCTCGACATCAATCTGTTCCGCAATGACCTCGCCGGGGTCGCCGCCGGTCTCGCCAAGCGCGGCCTCGAACTCGACACGGCGCGCTTCGAGGCGCTGGAGGCGCGCCGCAAGGACATCCAGGTGCGCACGCAGAACGTGCAGGCGCGGCGCAACGCGGCGGCGAAGGCCATCGGCGCCGCGAAGGCGAAGGGCGAGGACGCCGCCCCGCTGCTGGCCGAGGTCGCGGGTCTGGGGGACGAGGTCAAGCGGCTCGAGGCCGAGCTCGACGGCGTGCAGGGCGAAGTGCGCGAGTTCCTGCTCGAACTGCCCAACCTGACGCACGCGAGCACGCCCGTCGGCAAGTCCGCAGACGACAACGTCGAGGTGCGGCGGTGGGGTACGCCGCCGACGTTCGCGTTCAAGCCGAAGGACCACACCGACCTCGGCGAGGGCCTGGGACTCCTCGATTTCGCCACGGCGGCAAAGCTCTCCGGTGCGCGCTTCTCGTTCCTGCGTGGCGGCCTCGCGCGGATGCACCGCGCACTGGCCCAGTTCATGCTCGACACGCACACGCGCGAGCATGGGTACACCGAGTGCTACACGCCGTACATCGTCAACGCCGAGACCCTCGTCGGCACGACGCAGCTGCCCAAGTTCGAGACCGACATGTTCGCGGCCCTGAAGGGCGGCGCGGCGGGAGAGGGCGAGCGCCTCTACCTCATTTCGACGGCGGAGATTCCGCTGACGAACTCCGTGCGCGACGAGATCCTCCCCACCGACGCGCTGCCGCTGCGGCTGACCGCCCACTCGCCGTGCTTCCGCTCGGAGGCGGGCAGCTACGGCAAGGACACGCGGGGCATGATCCGCCAGCACCAGTTCGACAAGGTCGAGATGGTGCAGATCGCGCATCCGGACCGGTCGTACGATGCGCTGGAGGAGATGACCGGGCACGCGGAGGTCATCCTGCAGCGGCTCGGCCTGCCGTACCGCGTGATGGCGCTGTGCACCGGCGACATCGGCTTCGCGTCGGCGAAGACCTACGACCTCGAGGTTTGGCTGCCGGGGCAGAACGCGTTCCGCGAGATCTCGTCGTGTTCGAACTGCGAGACGTTCCAGGCGCGGCGCATGCAGGCGCGCTTCCGCAACGCGCAGGGCAAGCCGGAGCTGGTCCACACGCTCAACGGCTCCGGCCTTGCCGTCGGCCGCACGCTGGTCGCGGTGATGGAGAACTACCAGCAGGCGGACGGGTCGATTCTCGTGCCCGAAGCCGTTCGCCCGTACATGGGCGGCGTCGAGCGCATCGCCAGCGCGTAGCCCGCGCACCGCGAATACCGAGCCTGGCTCGGTTTCCCCTCACCCCAACCTTCTCCCCGTAAGCGGGGAGAGGGAGCCCGGTTGGCGCGGCCGGTGGCGGAACAGACGTTGCCACTGCCCGCGTGCCGAAAGACGTTCGCGGTCGAGGACCGTCGCACGGCGAGTGCCCCAACGGGGGCAGTCAGCGCGCTTGCGCGCGCTCCCGAGCGGTCCGCGCAGCGGACTGCGATCGGCGCGCTTCGTTGCCTTTGCTACGAGGAAGGCGCCCGGCCGCCCGAAGCCTGCCTCGCTGACTGCCTTCGGGACCGAATCGCGGGCCGGGCGAAGCCGGTCTGCGCGATTTGGCCACGTCAGCGTAGATTGCCCGTATGCCCGAGCGAATAGCGTCCCGGCTGTGGCCACACCGTGAGGCCGTGCGGCTCGCGGCCGACCGGAATGGTCTTCACCTCGCCGGTCGTCGTGTCGAACGCGTAGACGACGTGGTCGTAGCGGCCCGACAGCCACAGCCACTTGCCGTCGGCGCTGACGTTGCCCATGTCCGGGCTGCCGCCGCCGGGGATCGGCCACGTGACGTCGACCTTGCGCGTCGCGAAGTCGATCACCGACACGCTGCCCTTGCCCTTCGGCGGGCCGTGGATCTTGTTGGAGCCGCGGTTGGCGACGTAGAGCTTCTTCCCGTCGCGGCTCGGGTACAGGCCGTGCGTGCCCTTGCCGGTCTCGACGAAGCCAACCTGCCGGAACGTATCGAGGTCGACCACGTGCACGCCGTCCGCCATCATGTCGGCGACGAAGAAGAGCTTGCCGTCGGGGGAGGCGCGGATGTCCTGCGGCATGCCCTTCCACGTCGTGCAGATCGTCTCGTCGCGGCCGTCGGGGCCCTTGACCACCTGCGTGGGCCGGCCCGGCTGGATCACCTGCGTGTAGCCCAGCACCTTGCGGTCGACCATGTCGATCTTCGCCACGGTTCCCGCGAACTCGCACGTGAAGATCGCGTAGCGCCCGTCGATCGAGAAGTCGGCATGATTGATCCCCGCGCACTTCGGGACGTCGATCGAGTACTGCATCGCCATCGTCTTCGGGTCGCGGAAGTCGAGGCGCTTCATGGCCTCCGCGACGATGATCGCCGACTTGCCGTCCGGCGTGAAATAGACGTTGTACGGATCGTCGACGGGAATCGCCTTGCCGGGCTTGCCCGTCTTCGGGTCGACCGGGATCATGCTGCCCTTGTTCGTGTTTTCGGCGTTGTTGGCGACCCACAACGTCATCAGGTCCCACGACGGAACGACGTGCTGCGGGTTCAGGCCGACCTTGAATTTTTCGACGACTTTGAACGTGGCAGGGTCGATCACCCAGACGTCGTTCGACTGGATGTGCGGGACGTACACGCGGGGCAGGTCGGCGGCGACGGCGGGGCTCATCTTGTCCGCCGTCGTCTCGCTGTAGAGATTGGCGGGGTCCCGCACCGGCGGCATGCCGGGCACGGTGGCGACCGCGGGCGGCTTCGCCGGAGCCTGCGCCGCGGCGGGTGCCGCGTATCCGACCGCCGCGACGAATGCCGCGGCCGCTGCGTGCAACATGAATGCGAACTTCACGAACGCTCCCCTGGTTATTGGTCGAATCGTAACGCGCGTTGCCGACGAAGTGCGATTCACCGGCGTGCGGTCACCGCACGGATCGCATCCACCGACTGCGCGACGATCGCGTCCACGCCGGCCTGTCCCAGCACCGCGCTCGCCCGGCGCGGGTCGCCGGTGACGCCGGGCGCAGGCACCGGCCCGGCGGCCGCGAGCCGATCGACGCGAACGAGCTTCGGATCGACCGCCAGCGCGAGCGACGTGTCGGCGAGCCCGGCGTGCAGGCCGATCTCGGCATCGGTATGGCCGCGGGTCTTCAGCGACTGCGCGAAGCCTTCGGTCGCCGCGCGATAGTACTCGGCGATTGCGTGCACACGCACGCCCGTGCCCGCCCATTCGCGAGCGAGCGCTGCGGCCACGGCCTGGTTGTCCTTCTGGTAGTCGCCGTGATCGCCCAGCAGCACGATGTCGCGGAAGCCATGCAGCCGGAAGCTGCGTGCCGCGGAAATGAGGACCTTGCGGTACGCGTCCGGCGGCACGGTGATCGTGCCCGGATAACGCATGTGCCCGGTCGGCGGGTCGGTGCCGCCCTCCGGCACGTACGCGACGACGGGCGCGACCAGCGCGTTGCCGAGTGCCGCCGCGACCTTCGCGGCCAGCGCCTTCGCGCGGACGTTGTGCTTGCCGAGCACGATGTGCGGGCCGTTCTGCTCGGTGCCGCCGATCGGCACGATGATCGTCGTCCTGCCCGCCTCGATGGCACTGGCGAGTTCCGCGGAGGTGTGCTCCTCCAGGAAGACGGTCGGGGGGGCGTCGGCGGCCGTCGCGGCCACGCCGGCCAGGAGGCCGGCGGCGAGAACCAGGACCCGGAGCATGATCGGCGCATTTTACGCGACGCGCGGAGGGCCTCGCGCGGACGCGCGACCGGGCGATCGCCGGTATAATGCTCCCGTGCGCATCGCGCACCCGCTCAACGGCGGGTCGCCCCGCATTGCATGTTCGTGAATCTGGTCAGGTCCGGAAGGAAGCAGCCACAGCGAAGCCATGCAAGTGCCGGGATCACGGCTCGCCACCTCTTCCGCGCCCGTCGCACCGGTCCGGCCGCGCGCCGGCCCGGCGCCGGGCGCGCCGCGAACGCGCGCAAACGCGCGATAATCCGCCGATGAGCTACCAGGTCCTCGCGCGCAAGTGGCGGCCGATGAACTTCGCCGAGCTGTCCGGGCAGGAGCACGTCGTGACCGCGCTCGCCAATTCGCTGTCGCGCGGGCGCATCCACCACGCCTACCTGCTCACCGGCACCCGCGGTGTGGGCAAGACGACGATCGCGCGCATCCTCGCCAAGAGCCTCAACTGCCTGACCGGCGTGACGGCGACGCCGTGCGGCGCGTGCGCGGCGTGCACCGACATCGACGCCGGCCGCTTCGTCGACCTGCTGGAGCTCGACGCCGCGTCGAACACCGGCATCGACAACATGCGGGAGATCCTCGACAACGCCCGCTACGCGCCGACGGTCGGCCGGTACAAGGTCTACCTGATCGACGAAGTGCACATGCTGTCGAAGGCCGCGTTCAACTCGATGCTGAAGACGCTCGAGGAACCGCCCGAGCACGTCCGGTTCGTGCTGGCGACGACCGACCCGCAGAAGATCCCGGTCACCGTGCTGTCGCGCTGCCTGCAGTTCAACCTGAAGCCGCTGACGCCGGCGCTGATCGGCGCGCGCATCGAGCACATTCTGGCCGCCGAGGGCATTGCGCACGAGGCCGGCGGAGTCGCGCTGATCGCCCGTGCCGCGCAGGGCTCGCTGCGCGACGGGCTGTCGCTGCTCGACCAGGCGATCGCCTTCGGCGGCGGCGAGGTCCGCGAGGACGTCGTGCGCACGATGCTCGGCACCGTCGACCGCGAGTACGGCTACCGGATCGCCGACGCGCTCGCCGCCGGCGACGGGACGGCGCTGCTCGCCGAGAGCGACGCGATGGTCGCGCGCGGACTGGCAGCGGGGTTCGCGCTGGAGGAGTTGGCGTCCCTGTTCCATCGCGTGGCGGTGGCGCAGGTCGTGCCGGCCGCCGCGGCCGCGTACGACGACGCCGCGCGCGTGACGGCGTTCGCCGGCGCGTTCTCGCCCGAGGCGGCGCAGCTCATGTACCAGATCGCCGCGCAGGGCCGCGCCGATCTCGCGCTGGCGCCGGACGAGGCGATGGGCCTCTCGATGACGCTGCTGCGCATGCTGGCGTTCGGGCCGGCGGCGTTGGTGCCGGAAGCGCCGGTGGCGCGTGTCGAGCGCGCCACCGGCGCACGGCCATTGCCGCGTCCGGCCGCGGACGCGGCATCGGCGCCGGGGCCGGGGCCGACGATCGCCACGATGACGCCCGCGCGCAGCGCCGAGCCGCCGCGCCCGGCGCCGGCGCCGGCGGCGCCCGCACCCGTCCCGCTGCCGGCCGACGCCGTGGCGTGGCCCGCGTTCGTCGCCTCGCTCGGGTTGACCGGGATGGCCGCGCAACTCGCCGCGCAGACGGAGTTGAAGTCGGTCGCCGGCAACGCGCTGACGCTGGCGCTGCCGGTCGCGCACAAGCACCTCGCCGACAAGGCGTACGCGGACAAGCTGAAAGGGGCGCTCGAGCAGGCGACCGGTCGCAAGCTGTTGCTGGCGTTCGAGGTCGGCGCGCCGGCCGAGTCGTCGCTCGCCGCGCTGGAGAAGCGCGAGCGCGCGCAGGCGCGCGCGCAGGGCGAGGCGGCCTTTCGCGACGAGCCGTTCGTCCGCGATCTCATCAGCAAATTCGACGGGCAGGTGAAGCCCGACACCATCGCGCCGATCGCGCGCGATGGCAACGCGAAGTGAAGCGAGGAGCGTTTCCCCGATGATGAAGAACCAGTTGGCCGGCCTCATGAAGCAGGCCCAGCAGATGCAGGACAACATGAAGAAGGCGCAGGAGGAGCTTGCGCAGACCGAGGTCGAGGGACAGGCCGGCGCGGGGCTGGTCAAGGTCACGATGACCTGCCGCCACGACGTGAAGCGCGTGGCGATCGACCCGTCGCTGCTGGCGGACGACCGGGACATGCTGGAGGATCTGGTCGCCGCCGCGGTGAACGACGCCGTGCGTCGCGTCGAGGCGACGACGCAGGAGAAGATGTCGGGCCTCACCGCGGGCATGCCGCTGCCGCCGGGATTCAAGCTGCCGTTCTGAGCCTCGATGACCGAACGCGCCGTCCCGCCGCAGGAGCCGCTCGGCAGCCTCGACACGCTCTCGCGGGCGCTGCGGTGCCTGCCGGGTGTCGGGCCCAAGGCCGCGCAGCGGATGGCGCTGCACCTGATGCAGCACGACCGCGACGGCGCGCGCGCGCTGGCGCGGGCGCTCTCACACGCGGCCGACACGATCCGGCACTGCGAGCGCTGCAACACCTTCACCGAGGACACGCTGTGCGCGCTCTGCCGGTCGCCGCGCCGCGACCCCGCGCTGCTGTGCGTCGTGGAGACGCCGGCGGACCTGCTGATGGTCGAGCACGCGCAGGCGTACCAGGGCCTTTATTTCGTGCTGATGGGGCGCCTGTCGCCGCTCGACGGGATCGGGCCGAAGGAGATCCGGCTCGACCGGCTGCTGAAGCGCGCGACCGACGGCGTCGTGCGCGAGGTGATCCTCGCGACCAATTTCACCAACGAAGGCGAGGCGACGGCCCATTACATCGGCGAGTTGCTCGCGGCGCGGGGGCTCGCGGTCAGCCGGCTCGCACGCGGCGTCCCTGTGGGCGGCGAACTCGAGTACGTCGACGCCGGGACGCTGGCGCAGGCGCTGCGCGAGCGGCGGCCGCTGTCCGCGTGAGCGGGCAGGGGAACAAACGACTGGCGTGGACTGTTTGCGGCTGCGGTCGCGCCGGCACGGCGATCCGGGGGATTTCCGCAGTTTTCCGCGCCGCACAATGACGCCGGACGAGCCATCGCTATAATGGGACGTTGATTCGATCCGGACCAACGGAAGCGCATTTCCAACCCCCGGGACCACGCGGCGATCCGTACCGAGACCGCGACCATCCCGACACCCGGCGCCGAACGTGCACGTGAGGCGCCGCCCCTTGGAGGACGCATGACACGCAAAACCCAGTCTCCCGCGGCCAGGCCCGCCGCCACCGCGTCGCGCCGCAAGTTCCTGACGGCCGCCAGCGGTGCCGCCGCGGGTGTGGCGACACTCGGCTTTCCGACCATCGTCAAGGCGCAGGGCCCGATTTCGATGCGCTGGCAGTCGACGTGGCCGGCGAAGGACATCTTCCACGAATACGCGCTCGACTTCGCCAAGAAAGTCAACGACATGACCGGCGGCGACCTCAAGATCGAGGTGCTGCCGGCGGGTGCCGTCGTCCCGGCGTTCGGCCTGCTGGACGCCGTCACCAAGGGCACGCTCGACGGCGGCCATGGTGTTCTCGTCTACCACTACGGCAAGCAGAATGCGCTCGCGCTGTGGGGCTCCGGCCCGGCCTACGGCATGGACGCGAACATGCTGCTCGCGTGGCACAAGTACGGCGGCGGCAAGGAGCTGCTGAACAAGCTCTACGCGTCGATCGGCGCCAACGTCGTGTCGTTCCCCTACGGCCCGATGCCCACGCAGCCGCTCGGCTGGTTCAAGAAGCCGATCACCAAGGCCGACGACTTCAAGGGCCTCAAGTACCGGACAGTCGGCATCTCGATCGACGTGTTCACCGGGCTGGGCGCCGCGGTCAACGCGCTGCCGGGGGGCGAAATCGTGCCGGCGATGGACCGCGGCCTGCTGGACGCCGCCGAGTTCAATAACGCCACGTCCGACCGGATTCTCGGCTTCGCCGACGTCTCGAAGGTGTGCATGCTGCAGAGCTACCACCAGAACGCCGAGCAGTTCGAGATCATGTTCAACAAGACGAAGTACGACGCGCTGCCGGCGAAGATGCAGGCGATCATCGCCAACGCCGTCGACGCGGCCTCGGCCGACATGTCGTGGAAGGCGATCGACCGCTACTCGAAGGACTACGCCGAGCTGCAGGAAAAGCAGGGCGTCAAGTTCTACAAGACGCCGGACCCGATCCTGCAGCGGCAGCTCGTGATCTACGACGAGGCCGTCACCAAGCGCAAGGACAACGCGCTCTTTGTCGAGATCGCGGACTCGCAGAAGGCGTTCGCCCAGCGTGCGGTGAAGTGGGACCTCGACACCAACGTCAACCGGCGCATGGCGTACAACCACTACTTCGGCGCGAGGCAGCCGGCCAAGAAGGCCTAGGGCGCGTCCGCAGGCGGTACAGGGACACCATCCGGCGCGCCCGGATGGTGTCTTTTTTTCCCGACGCGCCGCACGGTCCGTGCGGCGCCGGATAGACGGTAGGCTCCGATGCAGAAGCTGCTGCTGACGGTCGACAAGATCAGCACGTTCGTGGGCCAGACGTTCTCATGGCTGATCGTCTCGCTCACGCTGCTCATCTCGTGGGAGGTGTTTTCCCGCTACGTCATGGACCACCCGCATGCGTGGGCGTTCGACGTCATGATCATGATGTACGGGACGGTGTTCATGATGGCGGGTGCCTACACGCTGTCGAAGAACGGGCACGTCCGCGGTGATGTGCTGTACGGCTTCTTCCCGCCGCGCCTGCAGGCGGGCCTCGACCTCGTCCTCTACATCGCGTTCTTCGTGCCCGGCGTGGTCGCACTGGTATGGGCCGGCTACCGCTACGCCGGCGAGTCGTGGGCGATCAACGAGCACTCGAACATCACGGCCGATGGGCCGCCCATCTATCCGTTCAAGACCGTGATCCCGATCGCCGGCGCGGTGCTGCTGCTGCAGGGTGTGGTCGAGATCATCCGCTGCATGGTCTGCCTGAAGCAGGGCGCGTGGCCGTCGCGCGAGGAGGACGTCGAGGAGGTCGACGTCGACAAGCTGAAGCAGATGGTGCACGTGAAGGACGAGGACATCGCCAAGCTCGACGCCTACGTCGTCGCCGGCGAGGCGCGCAAGTGACGGGCCGGACGCAGGACTGCGCGTCCCCCGGAGCGGCGCGATGAGGCGCGAAGTCTGGTTCGGTCTCACGATCATGGCGATGGTCGTGATCGCGGTGTTCTGGCTGCTGCCGGCGCCCTCCGCGATGACCAACGGCCACCTCGGCCTGCTGATGCTCGCGCTGATCGTCATCGCGATCATGCTGGGCTTCCCCACGGCGTTCACGCTGATGGGGATGGGCGTCATCTTCGCGTGGCTCGCCTACCGGTCGCAGAATCCCGACCTCGCCGTGCAGCAGACGCTCGACCTCATGGTGCAGCGCGCGTACTCGGTGATGTCGAACGACGTGCTGATCTCGATCCCGCTGTTCGTGTTCATGGGATACCTGGTCGAGCGGTCGAATCTGATCGAGAAGCTGTTCAAGAGCCTGCACCTCGCGCTCGCGCGCATTCCGGGCTCGCTGGCGGTGGCCACGCTGGTCACCTGCGCGGTGTTCGCCACCGCGACGGGCATCGTCGGCGCCGTCGTGACGCTGATGGGATTGCTCGCGCTGCCGGCGATGCTGCGCGCCGGCTACAACATCAAGATCGCGGCCGGTGTCATCACCGCGGGCGGCTGCCTCGGCATCCTGATTCCGCCGTCGGTCATGCTGATCGTCTACGGCGCCACCGCTGGCGTGTCCGTGGTCAAGCTCTACGCCGGCGCGTTCTTCCCCGGCATCATGCTGGCGCTGCTGTACGTGCTGTACGTGATGGTCCTCGCGAAGCTCAAGCCGGCGTGGATGCCGTCGCTGCCCGAGAGCGAGCGCAAGGTCCCCATTCCCGGCTACGTCGCGGGAATCGCGGCGAGCGGGGGCACGAAGGCCGTGCCCGCGCTGCTCGCCGCGCTGAAGGGGCCGCGCAACGCGGGCGTGCCGATGGCGACCATCGTCCGCGAGCTCACGGTCACGCTGATGCCTGCGGTCGTGTTCGCGGTAATCATGGGCCTCACCTGGCATTCGCTGACCAAGCCCGACGTCGTGTCCGACTTCTCGCAACTGGAGCAGATGGGCGACGCCGGCTCCGGCGAAAGCACGGGCGGCGAAGGCACGGCCGGCGTGCAGGAGCCGCCGGGCAGCGAGTCAGACGCGCAGGAAGGCACCGGGCTGGCCGAGCCGCCGGCCGAGGGCGAACCGGCCGCGGACAAGGCTGCCGCACCGAAGGCGCCCGCCGCGGTGCCGGCGCCCGGCGCCAAGCCCGCCGACTCCGCAGCGACGGCGGCGGCGCCGGCCTGGCAGCGCCTGCCCGCGCCGGATGCGTTCTGGACGGTCCTCGGCGTCGGCACGGCGGCGTTTCTCGTGTTCTACGCGGTGTTCACGTTCGCGCGGCTCGTCGTGTTCAAGATGCTGCTGTCGTCGTTCTTCCCGCTCGCGTTGCTCATCCTCGCGGTGCTGGGCACCATCGTGTTCGGGCTCGCCACGCCGACCGAGGCGGCGGCGGTGGGCTCGCTTGGCGGGTTTGCGCTCGCCGCCGTCTACGCACTGCTCGGAATGCCGGCCGAGCGCCGCGCCGGCGTGCTGAAGACGTGGGTGCCGCTGTGGGTCCTGGTCGCCGTGTCGATCGTCTGGTTCCTGCTGCTCAAGTTCGAGGTGCTGGCGTCCGGGCCGCCCGTGTGGATCGGCTGGATGACGATCGTCGCGGCGGCCGTGTGGTGCGTGGCGGCGACGTGGCAGGTGCGCCTCGGCAACACGGTCAAGGAGTCGGTGTTCCTGACCGCCAAGACCTCGGCGATGGTGTGCTGGCTGTTCGTCGGCTCGTCGATCTTCTCGGCCGCCTTCGCGCTGCTCGGCGGCCAGGGCGTCGTCGAGCGCTGGGTGCTGTCGCTCGACATGACGCCGATTCAGTTCATGATCCTGTCGCAGATCATCATCTTTCTGCTGGGCTGGCCGCTGGAATGGACGGAGATCATCGTGATCTTCATGCCGATCTTCATTCCGCTGCTGCCGCACTTCAACATCGACCCGCTGTTCTTCGGGCTGCTGGTCGCGCTCAACCTGCAGACGGCGTTCCTGTCGCCGCCGGTCGCGATGGCGGCCTTCTATCTCAAGGGTGTGTCGCCGCCGCACGTGACGCTGAACCAGATCTTCGCGGGCATGCTGCCGTTCATGGGCATTCAGGTGATCGCGATCGCGCTGCTGTACATCTGGCCCGAAATCGGCCTCTGGCTGCCGTCCGTCCTCTACAAATAGGCGGCGCGCCGTTGCGCGCCGGCGGGCGGCGGGAGTACGCTCGCGAAACGGTGCGCCCCGCGGGCGCGGCGGGCGAGGAGGCGACATGCTGCTGAGCGAGATCCTGCGCATCAAGGGCAACACGCTCTACACGACCACGCCGGAAGGCTCGGCGCTGGACGCGGTCAGAGTGATGACCGACAACGACATCGGCTCCCTCGTCGTCATGGACCACGGGCGGCTCGCGGGCATGCTCACGTTTCGCGAGGTGCTCGCCGCGATCGCGAGCCACGGCGGTGCGCTGGGGGCGATGCAGGTTTCCGAGATCTACGAGCGCGATCCGCTGACGGCGGCCCCCGGACTCGACGTCATGGAGCTGCGCGGCCGCATGCTCGAGCGCCACGCCCGCTACGTGCCGGTGCTGGACGGCGCCACGCTGCTCGGCGTCGTGTCGTTCCACGACGTCGCCAAGGCCGTCTACGAGGAGCAGAGCTTCGAGAACCGGATGCTCAAGAGCTACATCGGCGACACGCCGGACGTGTCGGTGCGATAGCGGGTAGCCGATCCGCGGTGATCCCCGGTCACCGGGGTCGTCGCGAGCAGGACGAGGGCGTTGCTGTGGCGACCGGTCGGCAAGTCGCCCGCAAGCAGATCCGTCCTCGTTTCGCGCGACGGAATGACCCGGGGCGGATTGCTAGGCTTCGAGGATGAACATCGCCGGTCGCTTCGCGTAGCGTGCCGTGTCGGCGCGTCGCCAGTGCGCGGCCGTCGCGCGCTCGATCGACTCGGTGGGAAGCGTCAGGTCGGCGGCCACGACGACGTGCGTCCCGGGTCGCAGCGCCTCGCCGATCGTCCTCAGCATCGCCACGTTGCGGTACGGCGTCTCGATGAAGATCTGCGCGCGCTCGAGGGCGCGCGACTCCGCCTCGAGCCGCTGCAGCGCGTCCGCGCGTCCGCCGGCGTCGGCCGGAAGGTAGCCGTGGAACGCGAAGCGCTGTCCGTTCATCCCGGATGCCATCAGCGCCAGCACGATCGACGACGGCCCCACGAGCGGTACGACGCGCACGCCGGCATCGTGCGCGGCCGCGACCAGCGGCGCGCCCGGGTCCGCGATGCCCGGGCACCCGGCGTCGGACAGCAGGCCGACGTCCGCGCCGGAGCGTGCGGGGGCAAGCAGTGCCGCCAGCGCGGCCGCGTCCGGTGCGACGGGAAGCGCCTTGATGTCGAGCGCGGCGATCGGCTGCGGCGGGTCGAGGGACTTGAGGAAGGCCCGTGCCGGTTTCGGCGTCTCGACGAGCCAATGCGTGAGGCCGCGCGCGACGGCGATGGTGCGCGCCGGCAGCACGTCCGCGGGCGGCACGACGCCGAGCAGGTTGGGGACGAGGTAGAGGGCGCCGGGCATCAGGCGGCGGCCGCGCGCGCGAGCACGTCGACCCCCTCGGCGCGCAGCAGGCGGGCGACGGCGATCAGCGGCAACCCGACCAGCGCCGTCGGGTCGTCGCTCGCGATCCGCTCGAACAGCGCGATGCCGATGCCCTCGGAGCGCACGGATCCCGCGCAGTCCCACGGCGCCTCGCGGTCGAGGTAGGCGGCGATGTCCGCGTCGTCCAGCACCCGGAACGTGCTCGCGACGTCGACGAGGTCGCTGCGGCAGCGGCCGCTGCGCGCATCGACCAGCGCGACGCCCGTGTGGAACACGACGGTGCGGCCGGACAGCCGGCGCAGCTGGGCGATCGCACGCTGGCGGTCGCCCGGCTTGCCGACCGGGGTGCCGTCGCAATCGGCCACCTGGTCCGAGCCGATCACCAGCGCGTCGCCGTAGCGGGCCGCAACCGCGCGTGCCTTCGCCTCCGCGAGGCGCAGCGCCGTCTGCGCCGGCCGCTCGCCCGGCAGCGCCGCTTCGTCGACGCCGGGTGCGGCGACCTCGAACGGCAGGCCCAGGCGGCCGAGCAGTTCGCGCCGGTAGGGCGACGTCGAGCCGAGCACCAGCGGCCGGTCATTCTTCCCCATTGTTTTTGCTGGCCTTTCTTTGACAGTCGCCGGTTCTTGGGCTATTATCCTTCGTTTTCGCCGACCGCCCAACCGCGTGGCTCGCCACCGCGTCGGCCGTGCCGGATGCCGCGCGGATCCGCCCCACGACCACGATGAAGCGCCCGCCGCACACGTTCGACGCCTGGCGGCTGGTCCGGGACCGCGGCGTGCTCGAGGGGACCTTCGCCGTCGCCGCGGGACCGCGACTCGCGGAACGGGTCGCCGCAGATGCCGGACCGGTTGCTTGGCGCATCGAAGGCACGACCGACGGCGCGGGACGGCCGGCGCTCGCGATCTCGATCGACGGCAACGTGCCGGTGGAGTGCCAGCGTTGCCTCGGGCCGCTCGTGCTGACGGTCGCGCGGCGCACGGTCACGTTGCTCGCGAAAAGCGAGCGCGACGCCGACGCGCTCGACGCCGACAGCGACGACGAGGTGCTGGTCGCCGACCATCCGCTCGACGCCAACGAGCTGGTGGAGGATGAATTGCTGTTGACGCTGCCGTTCGCGCCGATGCACGACGAAGGCCGGTGCGGAACCGGCGACGGCTGATTCGAACATTGCAGGAAACGAGAAGGAGAAGTCCATGGCTGTCCAGCAGAACAAGAAGTCGCCGTCGAAGCGCGGCATGCATCGCGCGCACGATTTCCTGACCGCCCCGGCGCTCGCGGTCGAGCCGGTCAGCGGCGAGACGCACCTGCGCCACCACATCAGCCCCAACGGCTACTACCGCGGCAAGAAGGTCGTCAAGACCAAGAGCGACGAGTAGCCGCGACGTGACCAAATCGCGGACGCCGGCTTCGCCCGGTGCGCGATTCGGTCCCGGAGCATTCAGCAGGATCGGCTTGCGGCGGTCCGGCGCCGATCCCGCGACAACCGCCAGGAAGCGCGCCGATCGCGGCGCACTTCGTGCGCGCGCTCGGTAGCGCGGGCATGCGACTCGACTGGCGGCGCCGGAAGCCGGCGTTTCGCATCGCTCCCGTCCCGTGGCCGTGTTCGTGTCGGCGGTTTCGAAATCGGCGGGCAGGCGAGTAAACTCCCGCCTGCGCGCCCGCCGCACGGGTGCCGAACCGCCAAGCCGCGCCCATCCTCCACGAGACGGCCCGCAATCCCCTTGAGATCCCGACCTCATGACGGTCACCGTCGCCGTTGACGCGATGGGGGGCGACCACGGCCCCCAGGTCACGGTCCCGGCCACGCTCGCCTTTCTCGAGGCGACGCCCGGCGCCCGCGCGATCCTGGTCGGGCTGCCCGATCCGCTCGCGCAGGCGCTGGCGCGCGCGCGCTCGAAGGCGTCGGACCGCGTGTCCGTGCACGCGTGCACCGAGGTCGTCGCCATGAACGAGCCGCCCGCCGACGCGCTGCGCCGGAAGAAGGACTCGTCGCTGCGCGTCGCGATCAACCTCGTCAAGGAGGGGCAGGCGCAGGCGTGCGTGTCGGCCGGCAACACCGGCGCACTGATGGCGATCGCGCGGTTCGTGCTGAAGACGCTGCCCGGCATCGACCGGCCCGCGATCGCGTCGCAGTTGCCGACGCGCACCGGCGTGACGACGGCGCTCGACCTGGGTGCCAACGTCAACTGCACGCCCGAGCAGCTCGTGCAGTTCGCCGTCATGGGCAGCGCGCTGGTGACCGCCGTCGACGGCATCGAGCGGCCGACCGTGGGTCTCCTCAACATCGGCGAAGAGGACATCAAGGGCAACGACGTCGTCAAGCAGGCGGCGGAGCTGCTGAAGGCGTCGCCGCTCAACTTCTTCGGCAACGTCGAGGGCGACGACCTCTACAAGGGCACGACCGACGTCGTCGTCTGCGACGGCTTCGTCGGCAACGTTGCACTGAAGGCGTCCGAGGGCCTCGTCGTCATGCTCTACGATTTCCTGCGCGCCGAGTTCACGCGCAACCCGCTGCGCAGGGTCGCGGCCGCCGCCGCCTGGCCCGCGCTGCTGGCGTTCAAGAAGCGCGTCGATCCCCGCCGGTACAACGGCGCCACGCTGGTCGGCCTCAAAGGCGTCGTCGTCAAGAGCCACGGCGGCGCCGATGCGCTCGGCTTCCAGCACGCGCTCGTGAAGGCGCACGCAGAGGTGGTCAACGGCGTGCTGGACAAGATCGCGCACGAGGTCGCCGCCATGCCGGCGCCGGTCCCGGCGCCCGCGGCGGCCGAATAGCATGGCGGCAAGCCGCATCGCCGGCACCGGCCGCTACCTGCCGGCCCGGATCCTGACCAACGACGAGCTGGCGCAGCGTGTGGCCACCAGCGACGAGTGGATCCGCACGCGCACCGGCATCCGTCAGCGCCACATCGCGGCGCCGGAGGAAACCACCTCCGACCTGGCGCTGCGCGCGTCCCGCGCGGCGCTGGCCGCGGCGCGGATGAGCCCGGCGGACGTCGACCTCATCATCGTGGCGACCGCGACGCCGGACATGATCTTCCCGTCGACGGCGTGCATCCTGCAGGACAAGCTCGGCGTGAGCGGCGGCGCCGCACTGGACGTCGGGGCCGTGTGCTCGGGCTTCGTCTACGCGCTCGCGCTCGCGGACAAGATGGTGAGCACGGGCGCCGCGCGCAACGCGCTCGTCGTGGGCGCCGAGATCTACTCGCGCATCCTGGACTGGAACGACCGCGGCACGTGCGTGCTGTTCGGCGACGGCGCCGGCGCCGTCGTGGTGGTGCCCGCCGAGAGACCCGGGATCCTGACGTCGCACCTGCACGCGGACGGCAGCCACCGCGGCATCCTGTGCGTGCCCGGGCAGGTGCACGACGGCCGCATCACCGGCACGCCGTTCCTGCACATGGACGGCGGCGCGGTGTTCAAGTTCGCGGTGAAGGTGCTGGCCGACGTCGCGCAGGAGGCGCTGGCGGCGGCCGGGATGACGGCGGGCGAGGTCGATTGGGTGATCCCGCACCAGGCCAACATCCGCATCATGGATGCGACGATGAAGAAGCTGCACCTGCCGCACGAGCGGCTGGTCGTCACCGTCGACATGCACGGCAACACGTCCGCCGCGTCGATCCCGATGGCGCTCGACATGGCGGTGCGCGACGGACGCATCCGGCCTGGTCAGCACGTGATCCTGCTCGGCGTCGGCGGCGGCTTCACGTGGGGTTCGGTGCTGCTGCGGTGGTAGCATGACCCACCCCCGGCGTTCGCATCGCTCGCCGTCCCCGGCGCAGGCGCAGGCGCACTCGATTCCCCAACGCGGCCCTCGGCAACCGACATGAAGCTCGCATTCGTATTTCCCGGGCAGGGCTCGCAATCGGTCGGCATGATGGACGGCTACGCCGCCCACCCCGCCGTGCGCGAGACGTTTGCCGAGGCCTCCGACGCGCTCTCCGAGGATCTGTGGACGCTGGTCGCGCAGGGCCCGGCCGAAGCGCTCAACCTCACGACCAACACGCAGCCGGTGATGCTGGCGGCGGGCGTCGCCGTCTGGCGCGCGTGGCTGGCGGCGGGTGGCCCGCGGCCGGTCGTCGTCGCCGGTCACAGCCTCGGCGAGTACTCGGCGCTGGTGGCGGCCGGCGCACTCGCGTTTCGCGACGCCGTGCCGCTGGTCCGCTTTCGCGCGCAGGCGATGCAGGATGCCGTGCCGCCGGGGGAAGGCGCGATGGCGGCGATCATGGGCGGCGACGACGGCGCGGTCACGTCGGCGTGCGCCGAGGCCGAGCAGGGGCAGGTCGTCGAGGCGGTGAACTTCAACGCTCCCGGCCAGATCGTCATCGCCGGACACCGCGAGGCGGTCGAGCGCGCGATCGCGCTCGCCAGGCAGATGGGCGCGAAGCGCGGCGTGCTGCTGCCGGTGTCGGCGCCGTTCCACAGCTCGCTCTTGCGGCCGGCCGCGGACCGGCTCGCCGCGCGGCTCGCGCAGGTGCCGATCGCGAGCCCGGCCATCCCCGTCATCCACAACGTCGACGTGGCCGAGCACCGCGAGCACGACGCGATCCGCGACGCACTCGCGCGGCAGGCGGCAAATCCGGTGCACTGGACGGCGACCGTGCGCGCAATGGCCGACCGCGGCGTCACGCACGTCGTCGAGTGCGGACCCGGCAAGGTGCTGGCGGGACTCGTCAAGCGCATCGCCGACGGCATGCCGGCCTACGCGCTGACCGACGGCGACGCGATTGCCGCCGCACTCGCCGAGCTCGAGGCGTCGTAGGACGCGGAGGATCACGATGACGCAAGGCACGCTCGCCGGGCAGACGGCGCTGGTCACCGGCGCGACGCGCGGGATCGGCCTCGCGATCGCGCTGCGCCTTGCCGCCGACGGCGCGACGGTGATCGGCACGGCGACCACCGACGAGGGCGCCGCGAAGATCGCCGCGCTGCTCGCCGCCGCCGGCAACGCCGGCACCGGCATGAAGCTCGACGTCACCGACGCCGCTGCGTGCGAGGCCGTGATCGGCGCGATCGAGGCGAAGTTCGGCCCGGTGGGCATTCTCGTCAACAATGCCGGCATCACGCGCGACAACCTCGTCGTGCGCATGAAGGACGACGAGTGGGATGCGGTGATCGCGACCAACCTCAAGCCCGCGTACCGGCTCGCGAAGGCGGTGCTGCGCGGCATGATGAAGGCCCGCGCCGGGCGCATCATCCAGATCGGCAGCGTGGTGGGCACCAGCGGCAACCCGGGCCAGGCGAACTACGCGGCGGCGAAGGCGGCGCTGGTCGGCTTCACCAAGTCGCTGGCGCAGGAGGTCGGCAGCCGCAACATCACCGTCAACTGCGTCGCGCCCGGCTTCATCGGCACCGACATGACGACGGGGCTGCCCGACGCCGCCCGCGACGCGATGCTGTCGCGCATTCCGCTCGGCCGGCCCGGCACGCCGGAGGACGTCGCGCACGCGGTGGCGTGGCTCGCGAGTCCCGGCGCCGGCTACGTCACCGGCACGACCCTCCACGTCAACGGCGGCATGGTCATGGCCTGAGCGGCGTTCCGCCCCGGGTCCGCGGCGGGGGGCGGCGGCACGGCCGATCTGGTAGAATTCACAGGTTTGATTCCGGAGGCCCCGGCACTGGGGAGGAGAGCAATGGAAAACGTTGAACAGCGCGTCAAGAAGATCGTCGCCGAGCAGCTGGGCGTGAACGAAGCGGAGATCAAGAACGAGTCGTCGTTCGTCGACGACCTGGGCGCCGATTCGCTCGACACGGTCGAACTCGTGATGGCACTCGAGGAGGAGTTCGAGACCGAGATCCCGGACGAGGAAGCCGAGAAGATCACGACGGTGCAGCAGGCGATCGACTACGTCGGCACGCACCTCAAGAAGTAGCCTCCCGCCGGCGGCCGCCGGCCGCCGCCGTGCCGGTTCGCCGCTCCCGCGGATGCGGGAGCCCAGTGACTTTCGATCGACGCAGCCGGGTCTTCGCTTGCGCGGGGACGACTGGAGCAGGCATCCGGCGCCGCGACACGACCCTACCCTTTCCTGATCTCCTCGACATCCGCATGTCCCGCCGCCGCGTCGCCGTCACCGGTCTCGGCATCATCGCGCCCGTCGGCATCGGCGTCGCCGAGTGCTGGACGAACGTTCTTGCGGCGCGGTCGGGCATCGGTCGCATCACCCGCTTCGACGCATCGGGGTTCCCGTCGCAGATCGCCGGCGAGGTGAAGGGCTTCGACGTCGCGAAGTACCTGTCCGGCAAGGAGGCGCGGCGGTACGACACGTTCATCCACTACGGCCTCGTCGCGACGATGGAGGCCGTCCGCGACGCGGGGCTCGAGGACTACGGCGGCGACAAGGAGCGTGTCGGCGTGTGCATCGGCTCGGGGATCGGCGGCCTGCCGATGATCGAGGAGACGCACACGCACTACGTGCAGGGCGGCCTGCGCAAGATCTCGCCCTTCTTCGTGCCGGGCTCGATCATCAACATGATCTCCGGGTTGGCATCGATCCACTACGGTTACAAGGGGCCGAACCTCGGCACCGTCAGCGCGTGCTCGACCGCCAACCACAGCATCGGCGAGGCGGCGCGGCTCATCGAGTACGGCGACGCCGACGTGATGGTTGCCGGCGGCTCGGAGTCCACGGTCTCGCCGCTCGGCATCGGCGGCTTCTGCGCGTCGCGCGCGCTGTCGACGCGCAACGACGACCCGGCCACCGCGAGCCGGCCGTGGGACCGCGGCCGCGACGGCTTCGTGCTGGGCGAGGGCGCCGGCGTGCTGGTGCTGGAGGAGATGGCGCACGCGCAGGCGCGCGGCGCGCGCATCTACTGCGAGCTCGCCGGCTACGGCATGAGCGCCGACGCGCACCACATCACGGCGCCGCCGGAAGACGGCGACGGCGGGCGGCGCAGCATGCTCAATGCACTGAAGAACGGCGGTCTGACGCCCGCGGACATCGACTACATCAACGCGCACGGCACGTCGACGCCGTTGGGCGACGTGGCGGAGTGCGTCGGCGTGAAGCGCGCGTTCGGCGAGCACGCGGGCAGGCTCGCCGTGTCGTCGACCAAGTCGATGACCGGACACCTGCTGGGCGCCGCCGGCGGCGTCGAGGCCGTGTTCACCGTGCTCGCGATCCGCGACCAGGTGGCGCCGCCGACCGCCAATCTGCACGACATCGACCCGCAGTGCGACCTCGATTTCGTACCGTTGACCGCGCGCAGGATGACGATCCGCGCGGCGTTGTCCAATTCGTTCGGGTTCGGGGGCACCAACGCGACGCTCGCGTTTCGCGCCGTCTGACGGCGCCGCCCCCGTTTCGACAGCTTCCGGTTCGCACCACCCATGGCACTCATCGTCCAGAAGTACGGCGGCACGTCGGTCGGCTCGACCGAGCGGATCCGCAACGTCGCGCGCCGCGTCGCGCACTTCCACCGGCAGGGCCACCGGCTGGTCGTCGTGGTGTCGGCGATGGCCGGCGAGACCAACCGGCTGCTGGCGCTCGCGAAGGACCTCTCGTCCAACCCCGACCCGCGCGAACTCGACGTGGTCGCCGCGACCGGCGAGCAGGTCACGATTGGCCTGCTCGCGATCGCGCTGATGGAGATGGGCCTCAAGGCGAAGAGCTACACCGGCGGGCAGGTGCGCATCCTGACCGACGACGCGTACACCAAGGCGCGCATCCTCGACATCGACGAGGCGGCGATGCGCCGCGACCTCGACGAGGGCACGATCGTCATCGTCGCGGGCTTCCAGGGGTCGACGCCGACGGCAACATCACCACGCTCGGCCGCGGCGGTTCGGACACGTCGGGGGTGGCGCTCGCCGCGGCGCTGAAGGCCGACGAGTGCCAGATCTACACCGACGTCGACGGTGTCTACACGACCGACCCGCGCATCGTGCCCGAGGCGCGGCGGCTGCACACCGTCACCTTCGAGGAAATGCTGGAGATGGCGAGCCTCGGCTCCAAGGTGCTGCAGATCCGCTCGGTGGAGTTCGCCGGCAAGTACAAGGTCAAGCTGCGCGTGCTGTCGTCGCTCGACGATCCGGAATCGTCGGCGCCCGGCACGCTCATCACGTTCGAGGAAGAGGACACCATGGAACAGGCGATCATCTCCGGCATCGCGTTCAACCGCGACGAGGCCAAGATCTCGGTGATGGGCGTGCCCGACAAGCCCGGCATCGCCTACGCGATCCTGGGGCCCATCGCCGCCGCCAACATCGACGTCGACATGATCGTGCAGAACATCGGCGCGTCCGGCCACACCGACTTCTCGTTCACGGTCAACCGCACCGAGTACGCGAAGGCGCTGGCGGTGCTGGCCGAGGAGCGCGGCAAGACGTTCGCGGCGCGCGAGATCATCGGCGACAACAGGATCTGCAAGGTGTCGGTCGTGGGCATCGGCATGCGCTCGCACGTCGGGATCGCGTCGAAGCTGTTCAAGACGCTGGCCGACGAGGGCATCAACATGCAGATGATCTCGACCTCCGAGATCAAGGTGTCCGTCGTCATCGACGAAAAGTATCTGGAGCTCGCGGTGCGCGTGCTGCACCGGGCATTCGAGCTCGACAAGGAACCGGTCTAAGCCACTGTTTTTTCGTGGCATTCGGGTGCCGTCGGTGGACGGTTCCCGTGCTTGCCCGTATAATCCGACGCTCTTCCGGAGACGTGGCCGAGTGGTCGAAGGCACTCCCCTGCTAAGGGAGCATACGGGCTAAAACCTGTATCGAGGGTTCGAATCCCTCCGTCTCCGCCAGTCTTCGCAAGCCGCAACGGCGCGTTCCAATGCAAGCGAACGCCGTCACGGCGGCCTTGCTCCCGGTTGCCCCGCGAGGTCGTTCCCGGGCAGCACATGTCCACGCGCAATCGGATGCCACGGGGCGATCCACGCCCCGTCGCCCGGCAGCCGCAACGCCGCGACGTCCGCGCCGGCCAAATGCCGGCAGCGTGTCGATTGCCGCGCGCCTGCGCGCCGTCGCCAGCGCGCGCAGGTCGGCGTGGACCGGCCGCCACGCATACGCGTCGTCGCCGTCGCGCCCGGGCAGCAGCGGTAGCAGCAGATCGCGATCGGCGTTACGTGCGCATTGCCGCTGCGTGTGATCGCATCGAAGTGCGTGTCGATGTCCTCGCGGTGCATGCAGTGCCTCCGCGCTCGCCATGCCTCGGGGCAGTCGCGTCCACCGGCCAGCCGCAGGCGATGGCCGTTCCGCGCCGCGGGCCGACGAGCGCAGGCATGGCGTCGCCTGGTTGAACCAGGCGCCGGGCGCGTGCATCATCGCGGCTGCCACAGTCTCGCGAGGAGATGCCCGATGGGCCGTACCGCCGCTTTTCGTCGCCTGCTGCGCGCGCTGCGCGCTGCCCACTATTGCGACGCACGAGGCTTGTCTACGCGCGACGGGCTCGCCCAGCTCGCCGGCCCGCGGCCGCGCGCGGTGCCTCGGCGCGCATTCCTCGCGCGGGCGGGACAGGCGGCGCTGCTCGCCGGCGCGTGGTCGGCGACGCCGTTCGGAGGCGCGCTCGCGGCGCCGAAGCCGCCGGCGGTCGACGTGGCGATCGTCGGCGCCGGCATCGCCGGGCTCGCCTGCGCCGACACGCTGCGCGCGCGCGGCATCCACGCGACCGTGTACGAGGCGGGCGAGCGCGTCGGCGGGCGCATCTGGTCGATGGGCGGCGCGTTCCCGGCGCCGGTCCCGTTCCCCGGGCAGGTGCTGGAGCGCGGCGGCGAACTGATCGACACCACGCACCTGACGATGAAGGCGTACGCGAAGGAGTTCGGCCTCGCGCTGGAAGAGATGGCGAAGGAGTGGCTGCCGGGCGAGAGCCGCTTCCATCTCGGCGGGTCGCTGGTCCCCGAGGCCGACGTCGTCGACGCCTGGCGCGAACTGGTCGGCCGGCTGCGCCCGGACCTGGCGCAACTGTCGAACTACGTCGACGCGTACAGCCACACGGCGTTCGATCGCGCGATCGACGCGACGAGCCTTGCCGACTACCTCGCGGCGCGCGGCGCCGATCCGCTCATCGTGGCGGCGCTCGACGTCGCGTTCACCACCGAGTACGGCGTCGAGATCGGCCTGCAGAGCGCGTTGTCGCTGCTGTTCTTCATGCACATCGACCGGCGCTCGCGGTTCCAGCCGTTCGGCGTGTTCAGCGACGAACGCTACCACTGCGTCGGCGGCAACCAGCAGATCCCGGAGGCGATCGCCGCGCGGCTCGCGCGCCCGGTCGCGTTCGGCCAGCGGCTGCTCGCCGTGCGCAAGCGCAGCGACGGCCGGTTGACGCTGACGCTCGACCGGGGCGGGCGCACGGCGACGGCGACGCACGACGCGGTCGTGCTCGCACTGCCGTTTCACCTGTTGCGCGACGTTGCCGTCGACGCGTCCGTCGGGTTGCCGCCAGGCAAGCGTCACGCGATCGACCACGTGATCTACGGCGACAACGCCAAGATGCACGTGGCGATGAACGCCCGCTTCTGGGGCGCCCACGGCAGCAACGGCGAGGTGTGGGCGGACCTGCCCGACGTGCAGCTCGTGTGGGAGCCCAATCCGTCGCTCGCGACGGCGACCCGTGCCGTGCTGCTCGACTACTCGGGCGGCGACCGCGCGGCCGGCCTTAAGGCGTCCAAGGTGCAGGACGAGGCGAAGCGCTTCCTGACGGGACTGGACCGGGCGCTGCCGGGAGCGCTCGCGAACGCTCGCCGGGACGCGCGCGGGCAGTACGTCGCGCACCTGCAGCACTGGCCGTCCGACCCGCTGGCGCAGGGCGCGTACACGGCCAATCAGCCGGGCTACTTCACGTCGATCCTCGGCAACGAGGCCCCGCCCGTGGACAACCTGTTCTTCGCCGGCGAGACGACCGACTCGTTCTACGAGTGGCAGGGGTTCATGGAAGGCGGGGCCAACAGCGGGATCCGGGCGGCCAACGAACTGCTCGCGCTGGTCAAGTAGCATGGCCGCCGTGCCCCGCATGGTGGTGAACGTTGCGCAGCCGGTCATTGCGATCGCCGGCACCACGGATGTGTTTCCGGTGCGTCGCATCTACTGCATCGGCCGCAACTACGCGGCGCACGCGCGGGAAATGGGCGCCGACCCGACGCGCGAGCCGCCGTTCTTCTTCCAGAAGCCGGCGGATGCGATCCAGAACGTCGCACCCGGCACGGTCGCCGACCACCCGTATCCGACGCTGACCAGCAACTACCACTACGAGGTCGAGCTGGTGGCCGCACTCGGCAAGGGCGGTCGCGACATTCCGCCGGAGCGCGCGCTCGAGTGCGTGTACGCGTACGCGGTCGGCCTCGACATGACGCGGCGCGACCTGCAGCGCGCCAGCGGCGACCAGAAGAAGCCGTGGGAGATCGGCAAGAGCTTCGATCACTCCGCGCCGATCGGCCCGCTGCACCCGGCGCTCGCGGCGGCGCCGATGGGGGAGGGCGCGATCTGGCTCAAGGTCAACCATGTGGTCAAGCAGAGTTCCAACCTGAGCCAGATGATCTGGAGCGTCGCCGAGCAGATCGGCCGGCTCTCGCAGGCGTTCGAACTCATGCCCGGCGACATCATCTTCTCGGGTACGCCGGAGAACGTCGGGCCGGTGGTCCGCGGCGACGTCATCGAGTGCCACATCGATGGACTGCCGAACCTGTCGATCAGGCTCGTCTGACCTTGGTCATCCCGAGCGAACCGTCGAACACGCGGTGTGGTCCGTCCGGACGAACCGCTCGCTCGGGATGGCACCAGAGATGGCGCAGCGGCCGGCGTTGGTCGGTGCCGGCCCGCTTCGCCAGCGCCGTTGGTTCGTCGCATGTGCACTCGCGCCGCCGCTCGTCGCCGCGTGCCGTGCTGTTGCTCGCGCTGCTCGCGTCGCCCGCGTCCGCCGACATCTGGGGCTACATCGACGAGCAGGGGCGGCCGCACGTCGCCACCGAGAAACTCGACGACCGCTACCAGCTCTTCTTCAAGGGACGCTCCAGCGCCGACGTCGCACCGCCGCCGCCGGCGGTGGACGCGGCGTTCGCGCAGTCGGCCATCTACCAGCGCGTCGTCGACCACCCGAATGTCGGACGCTTCGAGCCCCTGATCGCGCGCCACGCGCGGCGGCACGGCGTGGACGCGGCGCTGGTCAAGGCCGTCGTGGCGGCCGAGTCCGCGTTCGAGCCGGACGCGGTGTCGCCGAAGGGTGCGCTGGGGCTGATGCAGGTCATCCCGGAAACGGCCGAGCGCTACGGCGTGACCGGCGACGGCAAGCGCACGGTGGCGCAGAAGCTGCTCGATCCCGCGATCAACGTCGACGTCGGCACCCGCTACCTGCGCGACCTGCTGGCAATGTTCGCCGACGACGTGGCGCTGGCGCTCGCGGCCTACAACGCCGGCGAGAACAACGTGCTGAAGTACGACCGGCAGGTACCGCCATTCCCGGAGACCCGCGAGTTCGTGAGCCTCGTCCAGCAGTTCCACGCGCTGTACCGGCCGCCGCCGCCGCCGCCGAAGCCGGCGCGCATCACGATCCCGAAGCACCGCGCAGCCGCACGCTGATCGTCGCGTTGATCACCGCGCGACGTAGCCCATCCGCCGCAGCTCCGTGACGACGTTGGCGGCCAGTGCGCGGTAACCATCGGCGTTGAGGTGGATCGCGTCGGAGCGCATGCCGTCGTCGCGCAGCAGCTGGCCGAGGCCGGGCGTCAGCCACGGCACCCTCGCTTCCCCGGCGAAGTCCTCGACGATGGACGCGTCCCTGATGCCGGTCACGCCGAACGTCGGCACTGCGAGCAGTACCAGCGGCGTGCCGGCGGCCGTGGCCGCGCGCACGCACGCGGCGAGGCCGTCGCGCAGCAGTCGGGGTGCCCGCAGGCGGAGGATGTCGTTGCCCCCGAGGAACACCAGCACGAGCGCGGGCTGGTGCTCGATGAGCAGCGGCTCCAGCCGCGCGCAGCCCTGCTCGGCGGTGTCGCCCGGGACGCCCGCGTTGATCACGCTCCAGCGCGTCGCGGCAGCGAGGAACGCCGGGTAGCTCGTGTCCGGCGTGGCACCGGTGCCGTACGTCAGGCTGTCGCCGAGCGCGACGACAGTGGCGCCGGGCGGCAGTGCCGCGACCTTCGGCCGGCCGCCGCAGCCGGTGGCGGCGAGCAGCGCGGCGGCGAGCAGCACGGCGGAGATGACGATCCGGGCGTAACGGCGGCTCATCGCGCGAGTATCGCCAACGCGCCCGCGCGCGGCAACGGTCGCGGTCGTGGCGGATGTCCGCGATAATGCGGTCCAGACGGACCCCCCCCCCCCCCCCCCGCGCCTGCCCCCCCGGGGGGCGGGCCCCCCCCTCGGGGGGGCCCGGTCGGAACTGACGTGCACCCGAACGAGTTCCAGGCACCCGTGCCCGCCGCCGCGAACGGCGTCGCCGTAGCCGACTCCGATCGCTTCGACCGCGCGTTCGCGCGCGCCGCGGGCGCGGCGCTGACCGAGCGCAACGCGGTGCGGCTGCTGCTCGATGCGAAGGAGAACTTCCCGGCCTGGCTCGACGCGATCCGCGCGGCGCAGCGCTTCGTGCTGTTCGAGAGCTACATCATCGCGGACGACGGCGTCGGGCGCGCGTTCGTGCAGGCGCTCGCCGACCGGGCGCGCGCCGGCGTGCGCGTGTACGTCGTCTACGACTGGCTGGGTTCGACCAAGTCCAGCGCGACCTGGGAAGCGCTGACCGGTGCCGGTGCCGCGGTCCGCTGCTTCAATCCGCCGAGCCTCGACAGTCCGCTTGCATGGCTGACACGCGATCACCGGAAGTCGATCGTCGTCGACGGCGACGTGGGATACGTCAGCGGGCTGTGCGTGAGCGAGGAGTGGGAGGGCGATCCGGCACGGCGGCTCGAGCCCTGGCGCGACACCGGCGTCGAGATCCGCGGGGACGCGGTCGCGGAGCTCGAGGCCGCGTTCGCGCAGGTGTGGGCGGCGTGCGGCGGCGCGCCGCTCACCATCGAGCGCGCCGCCCGGCCGGCGGAGGGCGCCGGCAACGTCCGCGTCCGCGTGATCGCCGGCGTGCCCAACGCGACCGGCATGTACCGGACCGACCTGCTGGTCGCGTCGACGGCGCGCCGCCACCTGTGGATCACCGACGCCTACTTCATCGCGACCGCTGCCTATACGCAGGCGCTGCGCGCCGCGGCGCGCGACGGCGTCGACGTACGCCTGCTGGTGCCCGGGGCCTCGGACATCCCGGCCGTGTCCCCGCTGTCGCGCGCCGGCTATCGCGCGCTGCTCGACGCGGGCGTGCGGGTGTTCGAGTGGAACGGCACGATGCTGCACGCGAAGACGGCGGTCGCCGACGGAATGTGGTCGCGCGTCGGCTCGACGAACCTCAATCTTGCGAGCTGGATCTCGAACTACGAGCTCGACGTCGCGATCGAGGACGCCGGGTTCGCGCAGTTGATGGCCGAGCAGTACGAGCGCGACCTCGCGCGCGCCACCGAAATCGTGCTCACGCGGCGCAATCGCGTGCGGCGCACCGAACCTCGCGCGGCGGTCGAGCCGGAGGCGGGCGGCGGCACGCGCCGCGCGGTGGCGGGCAGCGCCGGCCGGGCGGCGGCGGGCGCCGTGAGCGTCGGCAGCGCACTGGGCGCCGCGCTGACCAACCGCCGGACGCTGGGTCCGGCCGAGGTCGGCTTGCTCACGACGATGGCGCTGTTCATGCTCGGCACCGCGGTCGTCGCGGCGTTCTTCCCGCGCCTGGTCGCGTGGCCGCTCGGGTTTCTGGCCGCGTGGCTCGGCATGGCGTGGGGATTCAAGGGCTGGAAGCTGTGGCGGGGCCGGCACGCGGCCGGCGCCGACGGCCCGGACGCGGCCGATCCGGCGCCCGCCCGCGACAGGGAGCCCCGCGGACCGGGGCCCTGAACTCGCTTACGCGGGTGGCACCACGCCGCCAGCGCACGGCGCCGATCACGGCGCCGCGGAGAAGTTGATCGCCTGCGTGTTGACGAGGCACGTGTAGCACTGGCCGGCGGCGGCGGCCTCGCCGACGATCGCGTAGAAGTTGAGGTGCGGCGCCGTGGCGTCCGCGCCCTGGAACTGCGCCGTGCCGTCGCCCATCCGCTGCAGTGTCCACGTGGCGACGGACCGCGCGGGACGCGTGCTGAAGTTCACCCAGTTGAGGTGATTGGTGCGCACGGCGATGCGGGCGGCGCCGCTGGAGTCGTCGATGCTCGGCGCTTCGACGAACACCCCCTGATACGTGGTGCCGGACGTGGTCCAGCCGTTGTCGATGGCCGCGCCCTTGAAGTCGAACGCGCCGCCGGCGATCAGCGCGATGCCGCCGGGGAACACGAAGTCGTCGCTGTCGCCGCCGTCCAGTGCGAAGGTGCCCGTCGCCTGCACGATCATGCTGCCGCCGCCGTAGCCGGGATCCGGCACGCCCGCGGGCCGGACCTCGGCCGGCAGCACCGGACGGTTGTTCGCAGGCAGGCTCGATCCGCCCGGCCAGGCCGACGGCATCGAGAGCGTGGCATTGCCGTAGACCATCAGGTTGATGAACTGCGGCGCCGCGCCGTGGCCGGCGAGCGCCACGCGGACGTCGGCGCCGGTCGCGGGGTAGAGCTGCAGCCCGTTCGCGATGAAGTGTCCGCCGTTCACCGGATTGTTGAGATTGCCGGGCGTCGCGAAGGCCATGGTGTCGGCGCGGAACGCGCCGCCGCCGTTCACCTTCGCGGCCTGGATCCGGAGCGCGCCGCCGCCGTCGAGCACGCCGAGGTTGACGAGATTGCCGCCCGACGTTTCGAGCGTGAGCCCGGACGGGCCGGTGACGCGGCCGGCGGGACTTACGTCGATCCCGGCGGCACTCTGCACGACGAGGACCGGCGCGGCGGCGCCGCCGCCACCCTGTGCGGCCAGCATGCCGGCAATGCCTGCCGCGGCCGCGCCGACGTTGGCGAGCACCACGGTCTGGCCGGGCGCGCCCGACCGGACGGTCAGCGTGTTGCCCGCGCCGATGCCGAGACCCTGGAAGTCGATCTGCGCGAACGAGCCGGCGCTGCCGGGGGTCGTGCCGAGCTGGATCACGGCGTTCCTGGTGAGGCCGGTGATCGTCGTGCCAGCGAGCGTTCCGCCCAGGACGGTCGGCGTGCCGTACGGGTTCTGGGTGATCGTCGCGGTGCCCGGCAGCACCGTCGCCGCACTCTCGTCGTCGTGGATCGTCACCGTGGCCGTGCCGATGGCGCCGAGCACCGCGCCCTGCGCGCCGGACAGCGTCACCGTGAACATCTCGTCGCTCTCGGCGCCCGCGTCGTTGCCGACGGGGATGCTGATCGTGCGCGACGACCCGTCGTGCGCGGGCCACGCGAGCGTTCCGGACTTCGGCGTGAAGTCCGCGCCCGCGGTCGCGCTGCCGGCTGCCGTCGCGTAGTCGACCTGCGCCGGCGCGGTCGCGTCGCCGATGCGCGTCACCGTCAGCACCACGTTCCCCGCGGGTTCGTTGACCGCGTACGCGGACGCAGTGAACTGCAGCGTGTTGCCGATGGTCGCGAACGGCACGACCTGCGAGTACACGAGGCTCGTGGACGGGAAGTGCGCGGCGCTGCCGCCATAGGTCGCGACGATGCTGTACGCGCCCGGCGCAAGCACGGCATTGCAGACGGCGACCGCGTCGCTGCCAGCCGCCGCGATCGGCGCGGCGGCGCAGCCGGACAGCGCTGTGCCGTTGGCCGTGAAGGCGACCGTACCGTCGGCGACCGCCGGCGTGGCCGCGATCGTGGCGGTGAGCGCGACGGTGGAACCCTCGGGTGCCGGGTTGTTGGCGCTGCCCACCCGCGTCCGCGTCAGCGCCCTCCCGGGACTCGTGACCTGCTGCGCGAGTGGCACGCTGCTCGACGCCAGGTTGCCCGCATTACCGGCGTACGCGGCGACGATCGCGTGCGGACCGACGGCGAGCGCCGCGGTCGTGCACGCGGCCGTGCGCGTGTTGCCGCTGCCGGCGAGCGGGACGGCCGCGCAGCCGGCGATGGTGGCGCCGTCCGCCGTGAACGCGACGTTGCCGGCGGGCGCGTTGCCGTTGACGGTGGCGGTGAACGTGACGCTGACGCCGGCGACGGCCGGATTGAGCGAGCTCGCGACCGTCGTCGTCGTGGCGACGGGCGCGGCCGCGCTCACCACCTGCGCGAGCGCCGCGCTCGCCGACGCCGCGTTGGTGCCGTCGCCGCCGTAGCTCGCCACGATCGAGCGCGTGCCCGCGGCAAGGGCGGACGTGGTGCAGGTCGCCGTGCGGCTGTTGCCGCCGCCGGCGAGCGCGGCCGTGGCGCAGCCGGCAATGGAGAGGCCATCGCTGCTGAAGGCGACGGTCCCGCCGGGCGCGGTGCCGGTGACCGTGGCGGTGAACGTGACGGCGGCGCCGCTCGGCGCCGGATTGAGCGAGCTCGCGAGCGTGGTCGTGGTCACGGCTTTCACCGTTTGCGACAGCGCGGTGCTGCTCGATGCGCCGTTGCCGGCGTCGCCGCTGTAGTCCGCCACGATGCCGTGGACGCCGACGGCGAGCGTGACGATCGTGCACGCCGCGGTGCGCACGTTGCCCGTTCCCGCCAGCACGACCGACGAGCATCCGGTGAGCGTGGTCCCGCCGTCCTTGAACGCCACGGTGCCGGTGGGCGCCGTGCCCGAGACGGTGGCGGTGAACGTGACGCTCTGGCCGAACGTCGACGGGTTCGCCGAGCTCGCGAGCGTCGTGGTCGCGGCCGCCAGCGTGCCCTTGGTCACCTTCACGGAGAGCGCACTCGTCGACGCGCTCAGGACGTCGATCGTGAGCGGATTGGCGCTGTCGCTGCCGTCGGTGTACGACTGGCCGGCCAGCAGCGCGCCGTCGGTGAACGCGGCCGTGCCGGGCGTCATGTCGAGGAACTGCGTGTCGTCGTACATGCCGGTACAGCCCGAGCAGTTGTTCTCGAACGGACTCGAGATCCGCAGCTGCGCACCGAGATTCGGGTAGCCCGACAGCGCGCTGTCGAAGCCGATCGGCTGGCGGAACTCGATCCAGTAGGTCCGCTTCGGGTTGGACGTCGGGATCTTCACCGCGTACCGCGACTGGCCGGCGAGCTCGATCGGTCCCAGCGTGTACGTCGTGCTGCCGGAGCCGTGCGTCGCCACCCCGCTGCCGGAGAAGTAGCCGAGGAGGCTCTTCTGGGCCGCCGCGAAGTGCATCGGGCGGTTGTTGCCCATGATGTCGAACGGATCGCCATACTCGGTGACCGTGCAACCCGACGGCGCGATGACGTTCGCGCCGCAGTCGAGGCTGCCGGCGTGGTACAGGCCGAAGTTGTGCCCGAACTCGTGGCCGACCACCAGCAGGCTCGCGGTGCCTTTGGCGTAGGCCCGTTCCCAACCGATGTAGCCCAGGCCCAGCCAGCCGCACGGCAGCGCGTCGATCACGTACAGGATGCCTGGCCTGCTCGACGGATTGAACCCGGCGGCTTGCGCCGCGGCATTGCCCTGGGTGTTGATCGAAGCGAGCACGGCGTCGAGCTGCGCGCTCGAACTGCACGCCGTCGGGCGCGCCTCGTTCGCCTTGAGCCACGCATTCGCGTCATGCGCGACGACGCCGCTGACGAGCTGCGCGCCGTACGAGACCTCCTTGTAGTACTCGGCGGTGCTGAGTGCGGGCGCAGCGCCCAGCACGGTCGTGTTGATCGTGGCGATCGGCCAGGAGGCAGGATCGGCGTTGTACGTGAACGGCGCCGCCGCGTTGTTCGGATACTTGAGCGGGATCACCGTGTACCCGGTGGTGACCGCCTGCGGCGTCACGTCGGTATCCGGGGTCGTCGTCGGTTTCGGCGCCGGCGGCTGCAGCAGTTCGATCGTGTCGACGCTCACGTGGCCGCGGGCGTCCACGGGCCCGGACACGATCGCCCGCGCGCCGTTGTCGATGCCGGGCAGCGGCCGCCCGAAGTCGACGACGTTCTGGCGGCCGGCGTCGGTGACCAGCGAGTACCCGAATTCGCTCGTCCCGTCCGGGTAGTCGACGTGGAAGACGCGCAACGTGCCCGTGAGGTCGGCGCGCGCCGGCGCGGACCTGGCCGCAGGCGCGAGCGCGCGTACCCGGTCCGCGACCAGCGTGCGGCCGGCCAGGCGACCGGTGACGGACACGGACGTGCCTTCGGCGACCGCTCCGGCGTTCTCGAGGCGGTAGCGCGTGCCGTCGGGAAGCGCGAGGAACGGATAGCCCAGCGCGCGTCCGGTGGCGCGGTCGGTGACGACGATGGTCGCGATGCGGCCGGCGTACTCGGCAGCGGGCGTAGCGGCCGCCTGGGCGACGGGCGCGTGCTCCTGATGCGCGAACGCGGGCAGCGGGGCGCCGGCGAATGCGGCGAGCGCCGCGGGCAGCAGCCACGCGCGCAGGGCAGCGGTGGCGGTCGGGCGAACGTCGGTCGACATGGGCGGCTTTCGTGCGGGCGCGGTTGGCAGTGCCCTGTTCGTGACGCTGGCGGCGATGCCCAGCCGGGTCACGACGCTCCCGCCGAAGGGCCGGCAGGAGGCTCGAGCGATCGGAAATTATGGTAAGTCAGTGCCTTACACGGGTTACTGGACGTCGTTTGTCATCTCGAAGAGATCCTGCTGGCGCAAGAAATGCGCCAACCCCGGCGCTCGTCATCGGTCGAGATTATGCCAAATGCATAAGAGCGTGGCCACCCGCCGGTCGGATCGCGGCCACCGCCCGGGAAGGCCGCGGCGTGACCCGGGCGATGCTGCGCCACCGCGTTGCGTGCGCGGGGACTTCGTGCGTCCGCGTGCGTCCCGGGTCTGCGTGGCGACACACCGGGTTTGCGCACTCGCGCACGCGTCGTACGCGAGTTCCGTGGCGGTCGTGGTACGCGACGCGGCACCCGAGCGCGTGATCGCGCGTGGACGAAGCACGCGTGGCGGCGCGGGCGCCGGCCTTGGTATAATCCACCGCTTCGCGCCCGTAGCTCAGTTGGATAGAGTACCTGGCTACGAACCAGGGGGTCGTGGGTTCGAATCCTGCCGGGCGCGCCAGCAATGCAAAGGGTCGGACGACACCGTCCGACCCTTTTTCACTTCCGGGTTGTCCTCGGATTCCGCGCGGGGTCGAGCGCAACGCCCGGGCCGCCCGTCCTCGCGCCTGCGTTGCCGGTCGCCGGCCCCGCGGGGGAATCGGCATCCGCACGGCCGGCGGGCGCCGGCTCGACGGGGGACACGGGTCAAGCGGCGTGCGGCAGGCGCGGCCGGTCGAACGCGAGCGGGACGCAGCTGAACTGGTTGTAGCTCGCGAGCCACGACATCCCGAGCGGCCGCCGCAACCCGGTGAACAGGTACTCCTCCAGGCACATGCCCTCGATGTCGCGCACGGCGGCGAACGCCGCGTCGCTGCGGAACCCGAGCAGCGCGACGAACTCGTCGGGGTGGTACCGGTTGTGATGGATGCGCAGCCAGTCGAGCTTTCCGGCCACGCGCGCAAGCCGCTCGCGGCGAAGCGCGCGGTAGCGGTCCCGGGATCGCGCCCCGATGAGGCCGTGGGCGACCACGACGCAGCGCCGGTCGCCGGCGTATTCGCCCGAGCGCAAGTCCTCCGCGTCGTCGCAGAAGATCTCGAAGTACGGCTCGGTGCCGAACCGTATCGACGCGATCCGGTCGTCGCGCCGCGCCTTCATGATCGACTGCGCCGCGTCGTGGTGATGCTTCTCGGATTGCCACTGCGTGACGGCCCAGATGACGTGCGGCTGGTCGACGCACTGGAAGAACAGGCGCGAGAGGACGCCGATTTCCGCGGTGAAGTCCGCCTCTGCCGCCGCCATCGCGCCCAGCGTCTCGTCGAGCTTGCCTTCGGTGACGAACGTCGTGCAGATCGAGAACATGGACATGGTCGCTGATCCTGGTTGCGGCCGCGCCGCCGGCTGCGCGCCGGCGCTGGCCGAGGTCCCGCCGCGGGACCGGTGACCGGCCGGCGCCACCGGCGCGCGGTTCGCGCGCGACCGGATCGCTTGCGTCCGCCGCGGCTTAGTTGCCCGCGGCGGCGCGGCGCACCGTCGCGACGTGCGTCCCGGCGGCGCTGGCGGAGAGGCGCTGGCGCAGCGGCACGACGAGCGCATCCGTGAGCGGATCGGGACCCATGCCGGACGGCACGGCGGGCGCGGCCGCGCTCGGCGGATGAGCGAGCATCCGCGAGAAGCTCTCGGCGATCGGATCCGCCGCCGTCGCGCCGCGCGAGGCAGGACCTGCGCGCCGGGGCGGGCGGCCGCGACGGCCTTGTCGGGTTCGGGCTGCCGATCGCGTGTCGGTTCGCCGCCGTCGGTGCCGGCGGCGACGTGGCCCGTCAAGCCGCAGAACAGCAAAGCCAGCGCCACCATGGTCCGCAGCGGCTTCGATGCAACGTGAACATTCATTTCGGCCTCCATGTCGATCAAATCGGTCGGGAATTGCGTCGGCCGCGCATCGTGGTCGCGACGCGGTGGACTGCCCGGCCCCGCACGCGGCGCTGCCGGAACGGGGTCCTTCTTGCCACTGCCTGTTCATCCGCACGCCCGCGCGCCCGGTCTGTCCGGACGCGAACCCTGGCGCGGCGTCGGCTCGAAGTACGTGCAGTCTGGTCGCCGCGGACTTGCAGATCGCTGACGGATCGACGAACCCGGCACCGGAAGCGCCAGGCCCGCGCCAACGGGTGCCGTCACCGCGCGGGCGTGCGGACATCCGGGCGGCAGCGAAGCGCTGGCACAGGCAGGGGCCGGACGGGCGAGCGTCGTCCTGACCAGCGCTTGCGCGTGCGTGGCGCGAAGGGAGCGCGAACGCCCGGGCGTTGCCGGCGCCGGCCGCGTTGCGCTCGCATGCCGGGAACCCCGACCGCGGCGCGCTACAATCCGCCGGCGGCGAAGCCCGCGCAAATCAGCACGAGGGTGAAGCGTGAACTTGGCGAAACTCGCATTGCGGTTCGTGTGGATGGCCTGCCTCGGCGCCGGCGCCTGCGCTGCCGGCGCGCACGCCGCGACGGCCGCGCGCGAAGGTACGAAGGCCGTCGTCGAGTTCACGGCGACGGTGAAGACCACCGGCAACTTCGTCGACGGCCGCAACGCGACGACGACGAGCGCGGTGAACCGGGTGCTCAAGGGCCGGTGCACGCTGGAGGCGGGTGCCGTCGGTCCGTACGGCCTCGCAGGCCCGACGAAGGAGCAGGAGAAGGCGATGAACCGGAAGGACCCGGCCATGGCCGACCTCGAGCGCGAACACGCCCGATGCAAGGGCAACCAGGCGTGCCTGATGGCGCTCGCGCAGAAGATGTCCGCGCAGGACTTCGCGCCGAAGTCAGCGCAGGTCGACGGCGCGGTGCAGGTCTGGTATCCGAAGTCGTGCAGCGGCTCGTTCTCGGCCAACGACGCGTACACGGCCGACATCAAGGACGGTCCCGGGCTGTCGTACCAGTCGAAGTCGACCGTCACCGGTTCGGCCACGATCCCCGAGGGCGGCGAGAAGGGCTGGCTCGGCGTCTACGTCGAGCACGACCTCGCGCAGAACCAGACGCAGTACCGGTTCGACGAGGCGCCACCGGTGCCGCTCGAGAAGAAGACGGTGCGCACGGGCTACCAGGCCGGGACCACGGTGAACAAGGTCCCGGTCGGGCTGACGCAGCGGGTCTTTCCGAACCCGTGGGGCCCGGTCAAGGGTCCGGTGCAGTCGGGAGCGCTGACCAGGCCCGTCGACGGCGGCACGCTGACGGTGGAGTGGCGGATCGGTCGCTGACGTCAGGGACGCTTGCCGGCGGCCGCCGCGCCCGCCCGCGCGCGGTCCGCTGCGAACGCGTCCAGCGCCCGCGCATACTCGGCGCGGGAATCGGCGGAGACCGCCGCGCCACATTCGTAGCACGCGCCGGTCATGCGGTCGAACCAGCGGCAGCCGCACTCGTCGCAGGCGAGTTCGGGGGCGCCGGCGGGGTTCGTGAAGATCACCGGCACGCGCCCATGAACGCGAACCCGAGCGCGTCGAGCAGCTCGTCGCAGCCGCGCGCCTCGAGCACGCAGCGGCGCTGCAGCATGTAGCAGACGACGCGCCCCGAGCGGATGCCGGCGCGCAGCACTGCGAACAGCCGCTCCGCGCTCGCCGCACGAACGTCCGCCAGCGATTCGTCGTCCGCCGCCAGCACGATCTCCGCAGCGCTGTCCGCATAGCCCGCGAACGGCTCGATGCGCGCGGCGAGGCCCGTGTCGCCCGCTTCCCAGACGAGCATCCGCGAAGGTGCGGTGCGGGCGATCAGCGCGATGCGAACGCCCGGGTCGAGCGGCGCGAACAGCTCGCCGTGGTGCGCGGCGGCGGCGAGCCAGGCGGCGGGTGCGGGCAGCGCATCGCAGGAAGCGGCGCCGGCCGGCCGCGCGCTCGGCGAAGCGTCGGCCGCGATCGGCGTCACAGACGCACGCCCAGCCGGAAGCCTTCCTGGATCGCCTGCTCGAGGCCGCGCGGGATCAGCGCGTCGCCCACGCCGTGCAGTTCGTCGACCATCCACTCGAACTCGTGGAACAGCGCGTGCGCCGGCGCCGCGCCGTCGGCCTGGATCACGGTGTCGGCGGCGACGATGGTCTCGATGCCCTTCGCGTCGCGGACGGTGACGCTGTCGGCGCCGACGGCCACGAGCGTGGTCGACGTCAGGCACGCGATGCCGAGTTCCTCGACCCACGACGCGTGGCGCCACTTGAACGACGGCTTGACGTCGCCGGCGATCCGCTTTGCCGACTCGACCACGGTGACTTCCGCCTCCTGGTGCTTGCGCAGCGACTCGGCGATCGTCAGCCCGATCTTGCCGCCGCCGATGACGACGACGCGCCGGCCGGCCTTGACCCGGCCGTGGGCGACGTCGAGCGCGTCGATCATCCGCTCGGCACCCGCGACGTGCGCGTGCCGCGTGCGGTCGAGCGACGCGCCGGCGGCGATCACGCAGACGTCGTACTGGTGCAGCACGCTGCGCATGAACTTCGCGTGCACTTCGGTGTTGAGCCGTACCTCGATGCCGAGCTTGCCCGCGACGGCCTCGTAGTGCGCGATCACCGACAGCAGGTCGTCGGGGCGCGCGAGGTCGTTGACCGCGTACGCGTACAGATTGCCGCCGATGCGGGGGGCCCGGTCGAATACCGTGACGTCGTGGCCGCGCTTCGCCGCGGTGATCGCGCACTCCATGCCGGCGGGCCCGGCGCCGATCACCATCACCTTCTTCTTCACGGTCGCCGGCGTCACCTGGTACTCGGGCTCGACCTCGTGGCCCAGCGCCGGGTTCATCGTGCACGTGTAGGGCAGGTCGCGGAAGAGGCGCGACAGGCAGTTGAGCGAGCCGATGCAGCGGCGCACCTCGTCCAACCGATCCTCGGCCGCCTTGTGGACGAGGTCGGGATCGGCGAGCAGCGGGCGGCAGACCTCCCAGTAGTCGAACACGCCGTCGCGCAGGCAGACGTCCGCCATCCGCGGGTCGGGCAGCCGGTTGCCGAACGTGATCAGCGTGTCCGGGAACATCTTCTTCGCGCGCGCGGACAGGTAGTTCCAGTAACCGGGCGGGATGTCGCGGCCGATCGACGACTCGGGCGCCTCCTGCCAGCCGACGGTCACGCTGATCATGTCCACGCCGACGTCGACGGCCTGCTGCATCAGCTCGAAGCACTCGTCCTCGGTGTTGCCGCCCCACTTGTCCATCAGCTCGGCGCCGTTCAGCCGCACGACGAGCGGGTGGTCGGGTGTGGCCTCTTTGATGCCGTCGATCAGCTCGCGCATGAACCGGCCGCGATTGCCGATCGAGCCGCCGTACTCGTCGGTGCGCTGGTTGGTGAAACGCGAGTTGAAGTTGGCGAGCAGGTAGCCCATGAAGCTCGTCACCTCGGTGCCTTCGAACCCCGCGCGGATCGCACGCTGCGCGGCCTGCGCGTGCTGGCGGATGCAGTCGCGGATCTCGTCCTTCGTCATCACCTTCGGCGGGCGGAAGTGCGGCAGCGTCTGCGGCACGTCGGACGGCTGGATGCAGTAGCCCAGGTCGATCCCGCCGTAGCGTCCGGCGTGCAGGATCTGCTGGATCGGCATGGCGCCCTGCGCCTTGATGTCGGCGGCGATGCGCTCGAACTGCGGCAGGAACCTGTCGTCGAAAATCGCCACCTGCCGAAAGTACGCCTTGCCCTCGCCGAGCGGATCGGGGTAGGCGCCCTGGTTGGTGATGATGCCGCAGCCGGTGCGCGCGATCACCCGCATGCGCGCGATCTCGCGCTCGGTGATGTGCCCGTCGCGGGTGTTGTAGTTCGACACGCAGCAGGCGCCGTACTTGATGCGGTTCCGAATCTCGAAGCGGCCGAAGCGGCCCGGCGCGAACAGGTGGGGCAGCTTGGCGATGCCTGGTTGCATGCGATTTCTCCTTTGATCGTGGGGCCGCGTCAGGTCCCGCCGGACGCTGCGCGCTCCTGCGCGAGCTTCTCGGCAATGGTGTCGCGCAGCTGGCGCTTGAGAATCTTGCCGACCGGGCTCACCGGCAGCTCGGCGAAAAGCTCCAGCCGCTCGGGCAGCTTGAACGACGCGATCTGCCGCTCCCGCAGGAACGCGATCAGGTCGGCGAAGGCGAGCGTGTGCCCGGGCAGCGGCACGACGCACGCGCACGCCTTCTCGCCGAAGACCGGGTCGGGCATGCCGACCAGCACGGCGGACTTCACGTGCGGATGCGCGAGGATCAGGTTCTCGACTTCCTCGCAGCTGATCTTCTCGCCGCCGCGGTTGATCATGTCCTTGCGCCGGCCTTCCGTGTAGACGTAACGGCCGCGACGGCGGACGACGTCGCCCATCCGGTACCAGCCGCCGGGCAGGAACGCCTCGGCGTTTTTCTCCGGCGCGTTGTAGTAGCCGCGGATCGTGTACGGGCCGCGGGTGACGAGCTCGCCCGGCTCGCCGTCGGCGACTTCGTGGCCTTCGTCGTCGACGACCATGATCTCGTCGTCGTCGCATACCGGCGCGCCGGAGCTTTCGAGTAGCAGGTCGTCCGGATCGTCGACGCGCGTCATGTTGATGAGGCCCTCGGCCGTCCCGTAGATCTCCTGCGGCGTGCAGCCCATCTGCTGACGGATCCGGCGCCGGAGCTCGGGTGCCAGGCGCGCGCCGCCGTTCTGCACGACCGCGAGCGACGTGAGGTCGTACGCCGCGAGCGCGCCGGCGTTGAGCCACGTCGTGATCAGCGGCACGGCGGCGGCGATCACGGTGACCCGCTCGCGCTGCACCAGCGCGAACACGTCGTCGACGCCGCCACCGGGCGCGAGCACGACGGTGCCGCCGTGGTAGAACGCACCCAGCATGCCGGGCGAGGCCAGGTTGTAGTTGTGCCCGAGCGGCAGGATCGCCAGCAGCACGGTACGGTCGGTGAAGCCCGCCGCGGCGCCGCACAGGCGCGCGTTGAGCACGTAGTCGTCGTGCGTGCGCGGGATCAGCTTCGACAGCGACGTAGTGCCGCCCGACAGCAGCATCGTCGACACGTCGGAAGGCCGCGGTCCCGCGGTCGGTGCCGGCGCCGCGGGGAGGTCGGCCAGTGCCTGCTGGCCGCGGCCGGGCTCGCCCGCCACCAGCACGTGCCGCAGCGCCGGGAATTCGCGCTGCATCTCGCTTGCCATCGCACGGTAGTCGAACCCGCTGACGACGTCGGGAATGAGGTAGGCAACCGCGCCGGACGCGCGCAGGAAGTGCCGCACTTCGGCCTGCCGGTGCGCGCGCAGCGCCGTCACCGGCACCGCGCCGATCATGTTGAGCGCGAGATAGCTGACGACGAACTCGACCGAGTTCGGCAGCTGCATGACCACCAGGTCGCCGCGCTCGAGGCCGAGGCCGGCGAAGCCTGCGGCGCGGTCTTTGCAGCGCGCGAGCAGTTCCGCGTAGGTGAGACGCTCCGGCCCGCGAACCAGCGCGACCTTGTCCGGCGCGCGACTCACGCTGCGCGCGAACATGGCGCCGACGGTGATGCCTTCCCACAGCCCGGAAGCACGGTAACGCGCAGCCACGTCCTCCGGCCAGCCGACGAAGCCTTCCATGGCGTTACGCTCCCTTCGGTGTCGTTATCGCGTCGCGCCGCGGCGTCCCGGATGCGCAGCAGCGCCTCGTTAGCGCGTGTCGCGAGGCGTGGACGGGGGGGGCCCGCGGGGGGGGCGCCGCGGGGGCCCGCCCGCCCGCGGGGGGGCCCCCGCCCGGGGGGGGCCCCCGCGCGGGGGGCCCCGGGGGCCCCGCCCCCCCCTCCCGGCGCCTGATTTCGGCATGGTCGACGCGGCCCGTGCGCGTCATGTAGCTGTACGCGAACTCCACCGGCGTGAGCGTGCCCACGAGCCGGTCCATGTCCTCGTACCAGCGCAGGCTCGCGTTGGCCGCGTCCCAGATCTTCTTCATCGGCGGCATGCGCTGCTGCTGGAACAGTGCCAGCGCGGCCGGGATGTCCTTCGTGCCCGCCTCCCGGAAGGCCTTGAAAAGCGCGACCGAGTCCTCCATGGCGAGGCGCGTGCCCGAGCCGATCGAGAAGTGCGCCGTCCGCAATGCGTCGCCCAGGAGTACGACATTGTCGAAGCTCCAGCGCGCGTTCCAGATCGCCGGGAAATTGCGCCAGTGCGAGTGGTTCGAGAGGATCCGGTGCCCGGAAAGGTCCTGCGCGAACACGCGCTCGCAGTAGCGGATCGTGTCGTCCGGGTCCATTGCCGCGAAGCCCGCGCGCTGCCACGTCGCGTCCTCGACCTCGACCAGAAACGTGCTGCGGTCGGGCCGGTAGCGGTAGTGGTGGGCGCAGAACACGCCGAGGTCGGTTTCGCGGAAGGTCAGCGTCAGGCTGTCGAAGGCCTTGGTGCTGCCGTACCAGATGAACTTGTTCGGTCGCCACTCGGTCGTGGTGCCGAAGCGGTCCTCGTTCTCGCTGCGGAGCCACGAGAACGCGCCGTTCGCGCCGACGACGAGATCCGCCTCCCCGAGCTGCTGCAGCGTTGTCACCTCGGTGCCGAAGCGCAGCTGCACGCCGAGCTGCTCGACGTAGCGGTACAGCAGCGTCAGCAACTCGAGGCGGCCGATCGACGCGAAGCCGTTGCCGGCGATCGGGATCGCCGTGTCGTTGTGGACGATGGTGATGTCGGGCCACGTCTCCAGCTGCGGCGTCAGGTACTGGTACAACGCCTCGTCGTCGGCGCGCAGGAACTCGAGCGCGCGGTCGGAGAACACCACGCCGAAGCCCCAGGTCGCTTCGCGCGGGTTGCGCTCGCAGATCGCGATGTCGTGCGCCGGATCGAGGCGCTTCATCAGCGCCGCGAAGTAGAGGCCCGCCGGGCCTGCGCCCAGGATCCGGATTTTCATGTGAGGTCGGCCGCTTGTCGCATCGGGAGCGATCATCGCGCGCGGGGGCCGCGACGTCGATAAAATATCACGCATACTCGACATCACCGTCATGAATATCAAGCCATGAACCCGAAGGGCCGTCCCGCGTGCCGAGGTGTCCGATGAGCCGGAGCGCGCAGCGCGAAGGTGGCCCGGTGGGCCTGCGCGACCTCGACCTCAACCTGCTGGTGGTGTTCAACCAGTTGATGCAGGAGAGCCGCGTCAATGCCGTCGCGCGGTCGCTCGGCATCACGCAGCCGGCCGTGAGCAACGCGCTGCGGCGCCTGCGCCGGCACCTCGGGGACGAGCTCTTCCTGCGCACTTCCAGGGGCATGGTGCCCACGCCGTTCGCCGTGCGGCTCGCCGAGCCCGTCGCGTCCGCGCTGGCAACCCTCCAGAGCGCGCTGCGCCAGCGCGCGGCCTTCGACCCGGCCACCAGCACGCGCACGTTCGTCGTCGCGATGACGGACATCGGCGAGATCTACTTCCTGCCGCCGTTGATGGACGCCCTGGCGCGCATCGCGCCGCACGTCTGCTTGAGCACCGTTCGCGCCGCCGGCGCCAGCCTGAAGGACGACATGGAGGCGGGCGCCGTGGATCTCGCGCTGGGTTTGCTGCCCGACCTCAAGGCCGGCTTCTTCCAGCGACGCCTGTTCCGCCACCGCTACGTCTGCATGTTCCGCAGCGGGCATCCGCTCGACAAGCGCCGGATCACGCTCGCGGAATTCTCCGCTGCCGATCACGTCGTCGTCGTCGCCGCGGGCACCGGGCACGGCCGGGTGGATGCCATGCTCGACGACGCCGGCATTCGAAGGCGCGTTCGCCTGCGGGTCCCGCACTTCGTCGCCGTTGGCCACATCCTGCGCGAGACCGACATGGTCGCCACGGTGCCCGAACGCTTCGCGCAGCGATGCGCGGGACCGTTCGGCCTCGCGTACGTTGCACATCCGGCCAAGCTGCCGGAGATCGCAATCAACCAGTTCTGGCACGCGCGATTCCATCGCGAGCCGGGCAATCAGTGGTTGCGCGGCGTCGTGGCGGAGCAGTTCCTGGATCAGGACCGGTCGCGGGGCTTCGCCCCGGCCAGGGCGGGACCAGGCTGAGGCAGGCGGCGAGCCGTCGCTGCGACGCGGCGCGGACCGCACGGGCGCGCCGCAGGACGCGATCCCCAGCGCAACGGCCGCACGCTGCGGCCGCCCGTTTCGCGGTACAATGCGGCTGCGGCCCTTGTTCCAGTCCCCTTGCCGCAGTCGATTCCGACCTTCGTGGTTTCTTCCGTTTGGCTGTGACTGGCCGCTCCGGCAACGGGGCGTATGGCCGAGCACCCATTCGAAAGCTGTCATGTCCTTCTCCAAGCTCGGGCTGTCCGAAGCGCTGCTGCGCGCGGTCGCCGACCACGGTTACACCATTCCTACGCCCATCCAGGCGCAGGCCATCCCGGCCGTCCTCGCGGGCGGCGACCTGCTGGCCGGTGCGCAGACGGGCACCGGCAAGACGGCAGGCTTCGTGCTGCCGATGCTGCAGCGGCTGTCCACGCGACCTTCTCCCCATGCCGGCGGCGGGCGCAAGCCGCTGCGGGCGCTGATCCTCACCCCGACCCGCGAGCTGGCCGCGCAGGTCGAGGCGTCCATCCGGACCTACGGCAAGTACCTGCAGCTCACGTCGATGGTGCTGTTCGGCGGCGTGGGTCTTGCGCCGCAGACGGCGCAACTGAAGCGTGGCATCGACATCCTGGTCGCGACCCCCGGACGCCTGCTCGACCATCACGGGCAGGGCAACGTTGACTTCTCGCGCATCGAGATCTTCGTCCTCGACGAGGCGGATCGGATGCTCGACATGGGCTTCATCCCCGACGTCAAGCGCGTGCTGGCGCTGCTGCCGAAGCAGCGGCAGAACCTGCTGTTCTCCGCGACGTTCTCCGCCGAGATCAAGGCGCTCGCCGACCGGCTGCTGAACCGCCCGCGGATCATCGAGGTGACGCCGCCCAACTCGACGGTCGACGCCATCGCGCAACGGGTGCACCCGGTCAACCGCGAGGACAAGAGCAAGCTCCTCGCGTGGCTCGTGGGCCACCACCGCTGGCGGCAGGTGCTGGTGTTCACCCGCACCAAGCACGGCGCCGACAAGCTCGTGCGCTCGCTGCACAGCGACGGCATCGGCGCGGTCGCGCTGCACGGCAACAAGAGCCAGAACGCGCGCACGCGCGCGCTGGCCGACTTCAAGGCCGGCGAGGTCGAGGTGATGGTCGCCACCGACATCGCGGCGCGCGGCATCGACATCGATCAACTCCCGCACGTCGTCAACTACGATCTTCCCAACGTGCCCGAGGACTACGTGCATCGCATCGGCCGCACGGGTCGCGCGGGCAACGACGGCGAGGCGATCTCGCTCGTGTGCGTCGACGAGCACGGCTTCCTGCGCGACATCGAGCGGCTCATCAAGCGCACGATCCCGCAGCAGGTGATGCCCGGCTTCGAGCCCGACCCGAACGCGGTGGCGCAGACGGTATTCACGCAGCGGGGCCGGGGGCAGGGCGCTCGCGGTGCCGTGCCGCCGGGTCAGTCGCACGGCGGCCGGTCGGCGCCGCGCGCGCCGCAGGGCGCGGCGGTCGTGCCACACGCACGGCGACAGCGGCAGCAGGCGCCCAGGGCGCAGGGGCAGCCCGGCGCCGCGGGTCACGGCAAGGCACCGGTGCCCGCGGGTGACCGTGGTCGCGCCGGCACGCACGCCGCGCAGCCCGGCAACGGCAACGTACGCGCAACCGCGTCCGGCAGTGGCCGCGGCGACGGACCCGCGCTCGTCGCGACACCGGCGCATGCCAACGGCAACGGCAGTCCGCAGGGGCGTCATCACGGCGGCAGCGGCGGCATTCGCGCTTCCGCGACGGCGGCGCTGTTCCAGCCGCGCGGCAAGACCAAGCACTGACCCGCGGCTGTGAAGATGCCACCGCGGCTCGCGCCGCTCGTGCACGAAGGGCTGATCGACGCGGTGCTCCGGCAGCTCATGAGCGGCAAGGAGGCGACGGTCTACGTTGTCCGCAGCGGGGACGAGGTGCGCTGCGCCAAGGTCTACAAGGACGCGAACAAGCGCAACTTCCGCCAGGCGGCCCTCTACCAGGAAGGCCGCCGGACCAAGAACACCCGCCAGGCCCGCGCGATGGCCAAGGGCACGCGGTACGGACGCCAGGCGCAGGAGGAGGCGTGGCAGAGCGTGGAGGTCGACACGCTGTTCCGGCTCGCGGCGGCGGGCGTGCGCGTGCCGAAGCCCCATGCGTTCTCGCACGGCGTCGTGCTGATGGAACTCGTCACGGACGCGGACGGCAACGCGGCGCCGCGCCTGAACGACCTCGCGCTCACGGAAGGCGTGGCACTCGCCCATCACGCGACGCTGATCCGGGAGATCGTGCGCATGCTGTGCGCCGGCATCATCCACGGGGACCTGTCCGAGTACAACGTGCTCGTCGACCGCGCCGGACCGGTGATCATCGACCTGCCGCAGGCGGTGAACGCGGCGGGCAACAACAATGCGGCGGCGATGCTCCAGCGCGACGTCGCGAACGTCACGGCGTACTTCAGCCGGTTCGCGCCGGCGCTCGCGACCACCGAGTACGGCCCGGAGATCTGGTCGCTCTACGAGCGCGGCGCGCTCGGCGTTGACTCGCCGCTCACCGGGCGCATCGCGGCCGATACCCGAACCGCCGACGTGGCCGCCGTGCTGCGCGAGATCACCGACGTCGAGGCCGAGCACGCGGCGCGACTGCGGTACCAGGCGGAAATGGCGCAGCACTAGCATTCGGCATCCGGCCACGGACGCCATCGCGTACCGCGGGCGGTACCACCGGATCCGGCAGGTCGCCCGCGCCGGCTCTTGTCTTCCCGCCGATCGGAGGCATTGCGGCGATTGGCGGTACAGTGTGGTCACGATCCCCGAGCCGCGAAGCGGACGGAATTCGGGGCAACGCGAAAGGAACGGGCAATGATGAATTTCGGATACAACAGCCTCTGGGGGCTGCTGGTGCTCGCGGCCGACATCTGGGCGATCATCAACATCTTCCAGAGCTCTGCGTCCAACGGGAGGAAGCTGCTGTGGACGCTGGTGGTGGTGATCCTGCCGGTGCTGGGCGTGATCCTGTGGTTCTTCCTCGGACCGCGGGCCGGCAGGGCATAGCGCGCGGAGGAACAAAGGCAACAGGCGGCGCGTGGCGTACCGTCGCGCCCGCTGACGCCGGGTGCACGCGGGTGCGACGCCGTTCCCGGAAGACCGGGCCCGGTGCCCTCATCGCGGCAGGGGGCGAACGAGCCGGCGGCGGCCGACCGATTCCCGACCCTGAACCGGGCCCATGGACGGGCCCGGCGTTGCGCCGACCGGCCTCTGCCGGCTCGGCGTTACGTCTTTTTCGCGGCCTTCTTCGCAGCCGTCTTGACGGGCTTCTTCGCCGCCGGCTTGCGCGCGGTCTTGGCCGCGGTCTTGCCGGCCGCCGGCTTGCCGGCGCCCTTCGCCGTCGCCTTGCGGGCTTTCGGCGCGCCCGAAACCTGCTTCACCGCGCGCTTGGCGGCGCGCCCTACCGCAGCGACCGCACTCTTGACCGACTTGACGGCATCCTTCGCCGCTTTCCTGACCTTCTTCTCGAGCGGGCCCTGCGCCGCGGCCTTCTCGGCCTTCGACGTGTGGCGCATGTCGGCCGCGTGGGCGCGCTTGTAGGTCTGGATGTCCTTGAACTGCCCGCTCTCGTCACGGACCGCGTACAGCTTCTTGCCGGATCGGCTTCTCATCGTGGTGCGACGCGTGGCCATGGCGGCTCCTGTCGGGTTTGCCGGAATGTCGGCGCGGATTCGCGCCTGACAATCGTCATTATTCACCAACCGGTACTCATCGGAGATGAACGACGGTCGGAGTCACGCGTGGCTCGAACGTCGCGGCGGCGGCCAGTTTGCGCGCGTGACGCGCGAAACGAGCCATGCCGGGGGCGCCCGCGCACGACGGTGAAACGCTACGGTCGGCTGCACCGCGCGGCGTTGCCCTTCGCGTCGAAGTAGTCGAGCTGCGTCAGCGACAGCCGGTCGACGGTGACTTGCCGCAGCGCGCCGGCCGGCGTTTCGAAACGCAGCCGGCGCGCGTCGAGCGTCCAGCGCGCGGGAACGTCGGGCCCGAGGATCGGCTCGTCGCCGCGCCGAAGTCGTCGCCGAGATAGGCGAGCGTGCCGTCGGCGCGGTAGTTCCAGTACGTCGAACTGCCGTCGTTCTGGTTCGTGCAGCGCCACGGCCCGTGCAGGAGGCTTGCGTTCAGCGTCGGCGTGTCGCGTGCGGCAGCGGGCTCGGTGGCCGCCTTCCGGGCCGGCGCCGCGACCGCGAGCGAGGCGGGCTTGCGCAGCCCGCGCACGAGTTCCTCGACCTCCGGCGCGAAGTACAGGGCGGCGGCGGCCAGCAGCGCAATGCCGGCGGCGGGAACCGCGAACTTGCCGAGCTTGCGTGCCTGGCGGCGCCACGCCGGCGGCGGTTCCGCCGCGACCTGTGGCTCCAGGGGCAGTTCGATGTGCCGGAACGACGGAATGGCCGGCACGGTCACCGGGTCGAGGCCACCGGCGGCCGGACCCTGGAAATCGGGCTCCAGCGTCACCGAGGCGCCAATGGCGCGGAGCGTGGTGACGATGCGCTCGGCATCGGCCTGCGGAACCTGCCGCTTGATCACGTTGGGCGTGGTGCCGAACAGGCGGTCGGTGACGCTCGGCGGCAGCCCCGTGACGCGCGCGAACTGCTGCTTGACGTCCGACAGGGTGACCCCGTGCGCCACGTGCCCTTGCAAAACGATTCGGTAGAACATGTGCTTATCCCGTGTCCGCCGGCGGTCGGCTGCCGGATCGCTGGCTGACGCCAACCGAAGCAAGGGTCGTGCCGCTTGTGTGATACATCGCGCCGAATCGACGCGCGCCCCTGTACCGGGTCAGGGGTGGGGAGGGCGCGCCGCGAACCTGGCTGCACCGATGCGGCGACGGCGTACCCGGCGCCAGAGACTGCGCCGCGACCCGTGACACGCCGGTGCAGCCCGCGCCTTGCGGCGCCGAGCGCCGGCAATGCACACTCGCGGCCGTGAGCGCGCCCGCACCCACGGCAGCAACCGGACCCGCCTTCTACGCCGGGCTGCCGTCTTTCGCGAGCTTCGACGAAGTCGTCCACGGCGCGCACTACCGGTCGCTGCCCGACGACTGGTGGATCGGCGTGACCGACGTCGTGGGTTCCACCGCGGCGATCGGCGCCGGCCGGTACAAGGCGGTCAACATGGCCGGCGCCGCGGCGGTCAGCGCGGTGATGAATGCGCTCGGCGGCACGCCATTTCCGTTCGTGTTCGGCGGCGACGGCGCCACGCTCGCCGTCTGGGGCGGCGCGCGCGATGCGACCGCCGACGCGCTCGCGCGCACGGCCCGGTGGGTCGCGGACGAGCTCGCGCTCGACCTGCGCGTGGCCCTGGTTCCGCTGGACGCGATCCGCGCGGCCGGGCAGGACGTCGGCATCGCGCGGTTCCAGGCGTCGCCCGACGCGTGCTACGCGATGTTCGCGGGCGGCGGCGTCGCGTGGGCGACGGCGCAGCTGAAGGCGGGTCAGTTTGCGGTGGCGGCGGCGGGTGCGGGCGCGCGGCCGGACCTGTCCGGCCTCTCGTGCCGCTGGACCCCGATGCCCTCGGCCAACGGGTCCATCGTCTCGCTGCTCGTGCAGCCGCGCGAAGGCGTCGCGCTCGCCGCCATCGGGCCGGTCGTGGCGCGCGTGCTGCAGCGGGTCGCCACGCTGGCGCGGCAGGGCGATCCGGTGCCGGGCGACGGGCCCGGATTCGACTGGCCCCCGGCGGGTCTCGACCTCGAGGCGCGCGCGGGCCGTCGCGCCGGCGGTGCGCTGTGGCGCGAGCGGGCGAAGGTGTGGCTCGCCACGCTGATCGCTTGGATCCTCGACCGCACGCGCTGGAAGCTGGGGAGCTTCGATCCCACCGTGTATCGGCGCACCACCGCGCGCAACGCGGACTGGCGGAAGTTCGACGACGGCCTGCGGCTGACGATCGACTGCGACGCCGCGACGCTTGCCGCCATCGAAGCCGAGCTTGGCGCCGGCGCACAGGCGGGCCTCATCGACTACGGCGTTCATGCGCAGGCGAGCGCGCTCATGACCTGCATCGTCCCGTCGATCGCGCGCAACGACCACTTCCACTTCATCGACGGCGCCGACGGCGGATATGCGCGCGCCGCCGAAAGCCTGAAGGCGCGGGCGGCGCTGCCTTCGGGGCGCGCGCGGTGAAGGCCGGCGACGACCGCGACCGGGCGGGTGCGGACGACGACGGCGCGGACGTCCGCCCGCACGACTCGCCCGTCGTGCGGGCGGTGCTGCTCGCGGCGGGAACGCTCTGCGTCGCGCTCGGTGTGATCGGCATCTTCGTTCCGGTGCTGCCCACCACGCCGTTCCTGTTGCTCGCGGCCGCGTGCTACGCGCGCGCGTCGGAGCGTTTCTACCTCTGGCTGTTGCGCAATTCGACGTTCGGGCCGACGATCCGCGAGTGGCGCCGCCACCGCAGCATCCCGTACCGGACGAAGGTCGTCGCGCTCGCGCTGATGACGACGACCATCGCCATCTCGATCTCGCTGCTTGCCCGCTACCCGCTCGCGCAAGTGGCGCTCGCCATCGTGGGCATCGTCGTCGGCGCGTGGCTCTACCGGATTCCTTCGCGCGATCACCGCTGACGGGCGCCGCGCGGCAGCCCGCGGTGCGCCGGCCTTGGGCTCAGGCGCGCACGAGCAGGTGCCCGCGGTGCGCCGGCCCTGGGCTCAGGCGCGCACGAGCAGTTGCTTGAGCGTTCGCGGCCGGTCGACCAGGTCCGCCAGCGTGTGCCGGTCGAGCGATGCGTACAGCGCGTCGAAGGCGTTCACCAGGATGCCTTTGAGGCGGCAGGGACCGGCAATGACGCACGCCCCGGGGTCGTCCGCCAGGCATTGGACGATCGGCGCGGCGCCCTCGCTCGCCCGGACGATCGCGCCGAGGCGGATGGCTTCGGGCGCGCGGGCGAGGCGGATGCCGCCGCCCTTGCCCCGGACCGATTCGACGACGCCGGCCCGGGCGAGGTGATGGACGACCTTCATCAGGTGGTTCTCGGAGATGCCGTAGGCGGCCGCAATTTCCGGGATCGTCGCGAGGCGGGACCGGTCGAGCGCGAGGTACATGAGCACGCGCAGCGTGTAGTCGGAGAAGACGGTGAGGCGCATGGGGGATTGAAGATGTACTAAAGATATTGCTTTCGACCGGGACTGCGGGTACGATTAAGATATACGAATGATACATCTTTAGTCGGGGGCGCGCGCTGCTGCGCGGCCCCTGCCGGGACAGACCCCCATGGACGGATCACGACTGCCGGAAGACGCACCCGCGCCGGCGAATCGGCCCACCGTTGCGCCGCACACGCCCGAGCGGATTCTCGCGCTGCGCCGGTGGGCGCCCGCGCTGGTCTCGTTGCGGACGACGCGGGCGGCGGGATTCCGCTTCCGGCCGGGCCACTATGCGCGGCTCGGCCTGGACGACGCGAACGGGTGCCCGGTCTGGCGCCCGTTCTCGGTCGTGTCCGCCGCGTACGACAGCCATCTCGAGTTCGTCGCGACGCTGGTGCCGGGAGGCACGTTCTCCAGCCTCCTGGCCGACGTGCGGGAGGGCGGCCCGATCCTGGTCGACCGCACGAGCTACGGGTTCCTGACGATCGACCACTTCGCTCCCGGCGACGATCTGTGGCTGCTGGCGACGGGCACCGGCATCGGGCCGTTCCTCTCGATCCTGCGCGATCCGGCGACCTGGGCTGCGTTTCGGACCGTCGTCGTCGTGCACAGCGTCCGCCGCGGCGCCGAGCTCGCGTATCGCGACGAGATCGCCGCGATCCCCCGCGAGGAGCTGCTGGCGACCGCGCCGGAGCGGCTGCGGTACGTGCCGGTCGTGACGCGCGAAGTTCATGCCGGCGCCCTCGGCGCCCGCATTCCGCAGCTGGTCGACGACGGTCGGCTCGAGGCTGCCGCGGGCGTGACGCTCGATCCGCGACGCTCGCGGATCATGGTGTGCGGCAACCCGGAGCTGGGCCGGGCGCTACGCCCGCGGCTGACGGCGCGCGGCTTTCGCGTCAACCGGCGCAGCGCGCCCGGGGACCTCGCGTTCGAGCAGTACTGGCAGCCGGCACCGGCGCCGCGTTCCGCGGCATGATGCGCCGCGTGCCGCGACCGACGCATCGCGCGATCCGTCGTTTCCACCCCGGTTTCCACCTCGGCTTCCAGCCCACCCCACCAGAACAGGAGAGCGCACCATGTCCCACGCCCCGCACATCCACCTCTCGCCGGATGCCATCTACCCGTTCGACGCGCGCGGCGTCGCCAAGCGCTTCCGCCACGCCGCGATCTTCGGCGCGCTCGACGCGCTGCATCCGGGCGAGACAATGCGCTTCGTGAACGACCACGACCCGCTGCCCTTGCTCGACCAGCTCGCGCAACGCTACGGCGACGCCGTCACCGTGCGCTACGTGCAGCGCGACCCCGGCGCGATCGTGATCGACTTCGTGAAGAGCTGAGTGCTGCGCATCGAGGAACCGCCGGTGCCGGCGGCGACCGCGCCGGGGTCGTTCGCGCTGTGGAACCTGGGCTTCCGCCCGTTCTACCTGCTCGCGAGCGTCTTCGCCGCGTCGTCGCTCGTCCTCTGGATCGCCCAGTACACGGGCCACCTGCCGTTCGGCTACGTCCGCGGCCCGGCGTGGCACGGACACGAAATGCTCTACGGCTACACGATGGCGGTGATTGCGGGCTTCCTGCTCACGGCGGTGCGCACGTGGACGGGCTTGCCCACGCCGGCAGGCGCGCCGCTGATCGCGCTGGCCGTGCTGTGGATCGCCGGACGCGTGCTGATGACGACGCCGTTCGCGACGGCGGCGGCGGTCGTCAACGCGGCGTTTCCGATGGCGGTCGCCGTCGCGATCGGCATCCCGATCGTGCGCAGCCGGAACCGGCGGAACTATTTCTTCGTCGCGCTGCTGCTGCTGCTCGGGCTCGCGGTGCTGGCGTTCCACGCCGGCCAGACGCACACGCTCCCGTGGTCGGAGCGGGCGAGCCTGCAGGTCGGGCTCGACGTCGTCCTGTTCGTCATGGCGGTCATGGGCGGGCGCGTGATCCCGATGTTCACCAACAACGGCGTCCCCGGAGCCGGCGCGACGCGCCATGCCGTGCTCGAGAAGCTGGCGCTGGGCGGCGCGCTGCTGCTGCTCGCCGTCGACGTCGTACAGATGCCGGATGCGGCCGTCGCCGCCGTGGCGCTCGCCGTCGCCGCGTTCCATGCCGCGCGGCTGGCCCTGTGGCGGCCGTGGCGCACGCTGCGCACGCCGATCGTCTGGGTGCTGCACCTGGCCTACGCCTGGATCGTCGTCTACCTCGTCCTGCGCGGACTCGCCGCGCTCGGCGTCGTGAGCGGGCTGCTGGCCGTGCACGCGTTGACGGTCGGCGCCATCGGCGGACTGACCATCGGCATGATGACGCGCACCGCGCGCGGGCATACCGGTCGTCCGCTGGTCGCCGATCGCGCCGAAGTGATCTGCTACGTCCTGGTGGCAGCCGCCGCGGCGATACGCGTGCTCGGCGGCATCGCGGCGCCCGGCGCCTACATGGCGACGGTCGTGGTCTCCGGCGCGTGCTGGTCGGCCGCGTTCGCGCTGTATGCCGTCCGCTATTGGCCGATCCTGACGCGGCCGCGCCTGGACGGCAAGGCCGGGTAGCCGCGCACCGTCCGGCCGGCGGCAGGAGCCGCGCCCGGGGCGTCACGCGGGACGCAATCGCGGCGAAACGGCCCATGCGCGGCCCGGACTTCGTATCATGGCGGCGATGGACGCATGGATCGCGCCCTTGCTGGCCGCACTGGCGCTGCCCCGGTACGGCCTGTCCACCGTTTTCGTCGTCGCGCTGGTCTCCGCCACGCTGCTGCCGATGGGTTCGGAGCCCGCGGTGTTCGGGCTCGTCAAGCTCAATCCGGACCTGTTCTGGCCCGCGGTGCTGGTCGCGACCGCGGGCAACACCGTCGGCGGCGCCATTACGTGGTGGATGGGCTACGGCGCCGAGCGCGTCTACGAGCGGGTCACGCACAATCCCGGCGTCGCCCATCCGCGCGCGCTGGCGTGGCTCGAGCGCTTCGGTCCCCCGGCGTGCCTGCTGGCGTGGCTGCCGGTCGTCGGCGATCCGCTGTGCGCGGTGGCGGGCTGGCTGCGGCTGCCGTTCTGGCCGTGCGTTGTCTACATGGCGATCGGCAAGTTTCTGCGCTACGTGACGATGACGGCGCTGCTGCTATGGGTGTTTCCGGGTGCCTTCACGCTGTAGGTCGCGCCGTCAGTCGGCAAGTACCAGCGCGAACGCCTGATCCTCCGAGAGCGCCGCGCCCTCCGCCCGCAGCGCCGCGCGCGCGTCTTCGGTCAACGTGGGCGGGACGCCTTCCTCGGCCCACGCTTCGAATCCGTCGTCGTCCATGCCCGTCCGCGCGCGCGTCCGCGACACATACCCGACGAACCGGACCGCGGCCTCGTACCGGCCACGGTCCGCCGCAAGCCGCGGCAGCACCTCGAACAGGAGGTTCTGGTCGCCTTCGCGCCGGAGGAGCACGTACGCTCGCCGCGCCTGCGTCAGCGCCTCGTCGAACTCGCCGGTCCGGCGCAACGCTTCGACGAGGTTGTACACCATGTGACCCGCGGCCAAGCCGGCACCCAACCGGTCGAGCTCCGCAATCACCGCGCGCAGCGCCGGAACCGCCCTGGCGGGCTCGCCGCCCCACGCGTCGCAGGTCGCGACGTTGCCGAGCGCCAGCTGCTCGCCCATCGGGATGCCGGCCGCGCGGTTGAGGTCCGCTTGCCGTTGCGCATGCGCCCGCGCTTCGGCGTGACGTCCGGCCCTGAGCGCCACGATCCACTGCGCGAACGCGAGGCGCGCCCGCCACTGCGGTGGCCAATCGGGGCTCTCGAGGCGCGCGGCCTCGGCCAGCGCGGTGTCGGCCGCCACGAAGTCGCCGCGCCGCGCGCCGATGGCCGCACGAACGACCAACGTCTCGTAGAGCCGCTCGGGCACATCCTGATCGCGGTAGAGGTCGGCCGCACGCGCGGCGGCCTCGAAGCACTCGCGATCCGACGAAAACACGCCCATCGTCGCGACCGTCAGCCAGAAGCGGGCGGCGAGTGCCACCGGCGTCACGGCCGTTACGTCCGACACGAACACGCGGACCCGACGCAACCCTTCCGCCTGGCCCGCACTGCTCATCCAGACCTGACTCGACTCGGCGGCCAGCGTGACGCCGAGCGCGCGGTCACCCTCCGGGCCCGCTGACCAATCGAGGGCCGCGCGCACGTTGTCGATCTCGGCGGCGAAGTCCGCGTCGTGCGCGCGGTCGAACGAGAGCAGGCCCGCGCCCGTGCGTTGCAGCAGGACGACGACCGCCTGCGCGTGCTGCCGGAGGATCGCCCGCATCTCGCCGGACGCGGCGAGGCACTCGACGGCGAACGCGCGCGTCGTCTCGAGCAGTCGATAGCGTGGAACGCCCGCACCTTCCGCGAGCACGAGCGACTTGTCGACGAGCGCCCCGAGCGCGTCGAGTACGGCCCACTCGTCGAGTGTCGCGTCCGCCGCGACCTGCTGGGCGAACTCCAGCGTGAAGCCGCCGGCGCACGCGCTCAGGCGGCGAAAGACGACCTGCTCCTGCGCGCCGAGAAGGCCATGGCTCCACTCCAGCGCCGCGCGCAGCGTCTGATGGCGGCGCAGCACCGTGCGGGCGCCCGCGGTCAGCAGGCGGAAGCGCTCGTCGAGGCGCGCGCGAAGGCCGGCGATGCCGAGCAGCGGCACGCGCGCAGCCGCCAGCTCGATCGCGAGCGGAATGCCGTCGAGCCGCGCGCAGACGTCGGCAACGGCCGGAAGCGTGTCCGTCGTCAGTCGGAAGCGCGGATCGGCCGCGACCGCGCGCTCGGCGAACAGCGCGACCGCGCCGTACCTCGCCGCGTCCGCGAGCGGCGCGGCGGGTCCCGGAACCGCCAGCGTGCCCAGCCGGTAGCTGTGCTCGGCCGCCGCCTTCAGCGTCTCCTGCGAGGTGACGAGAATCCGCACGCCCGGCGCCCGGTTGACCAGAACCTCGACGATCGGCGCGACCGCATCGAGCAGGTGCTCGCAGTTGTCGAGCGCGAGCAGCATCCGCGCGTCCGCAAGCGCGGCGGCGAGCGCTTCCGGCGCCGGGCGATCCGGCGCAAGGCCCACGCCGACGGTGCGCGCGATCGTGGCTGCGACCAGGCTGCCGTCGGTAAGCGCGGCCAGCTCGATCCACCACGTGCCGTCGGGGAACCGCGCCCGCAGCGACGCGGCGACGGCGAGCGCGACGGACGTCTTGCCGATGCCACCGGCGCCGACGATCGACACGAGGCGATGCGCGTCGACGAGCTGCGCCACTTCGGACACGTCCTCGTCGCGGCCGAAGAGTGGCGGCGTCACGACCGGCAGGTTCCCGTGCGGCGCGGGCGGCAACGAGGGTGGAGGGGCGGTCTCGGCGGCGGCCACGCGCGGCAACGCGGCCGCTGCGTCTTCGGCGAGCGCCTGCGCGAACTTGTACCCGCGGCCGGGAATGGTCGCGATCGACTGCGGCCCGAACAGCTTGCGCAGCGTCGCGATCTGCACCTGCAGGTTGTTTTCCTCGACGACGAGGCCCGGCCAGACGATGTCCAGCAGCTCGTTCTTCGGGACCACGCGGTCGCGCCGCTCGACCAACGCCAGCAGCACGTCGAACGCGCGCGCGCCGAGCTTCGCCGGGCGGCCACCGACGTCGACGCGCCGCTCCGCGGTGTCGATCACGGTGTCGCCGAAGCGGTAGCGGGGCGCCGTCTGCATCGCGCCCGCATTATTCCAGACCTGCCCCTGATCGCGCCGCATCCGCAGTGCCGCAGTAGCCCGGTGCCGTGCGCGACGTTCACGCACGCGCGTCGATGCGACCGCCGGCCACGGCTTCGTCGCGACCTCCGGCGAGTCCGTGTGGGGCACGCGGCCCGACGCACAAGCCACCGGTGCGGCCGCCCGATCACCGTGGTCGCGGGCCGGGAGACCGGCGGTGGACGGCGTTCGCCGCGAAGGTTGACCAGTAGTGGCACCTGTTCCGGGCCGCTATACTCCGGCCTCCTGGTGGTGCCGGTCCCATCGACGTCCCCACCGCATCCGGGCAGGAACAGGCCAAATCACAATGTCGAACCATCGCTGGTACGCCCGGACTACGGTCCCGTCGCAGCCGCCTCGCCGGCGGGCCCCGCTGATGCGCATCGCGGCGACGGCGAAGCAAGCGCTCCGCAGCACACTTCTCCTGGCGGTGTTAGTGCTCCTCGGGGCAGCCCCGGCGCGCGCCGCCGACGCGCCGCCGTTCACGCAGGCGCAGCTCGACCAGATGCTGGCGTCGATCGCGCTGTTTCCCGATCCTCTGCTCGCGCAGGTCCTGATGGCGGCGACGTATCCGTCCGACGTCGCGCTGGCGGCCGACTGGGCCTATCGGAATCGCCAGTTCAAGGGCGACGACGCGGTCAAGGCGGTGCAGGACCAGCCGTGGGATCCCAGCGTGAAGTCGCTGGTCGCGTTTCCGCAGGCGCTCGCGATGCTGGGCGAGAAGCCCGCATGGGTACAGGACCTGGGCGACGCGTTCCTCGCCCAGCCCGAGGCGGTCATGGACTCGGTGCAGTACCTGCGCGCGCGGGCGAAGGAGGCCGGCAATCTCGCGACCAACGAGCAGCAGATCGTCACCGTCGAGCCCGCGCCGCCGCCGCCGCAGGTGATCGTCGTCAACGCGCCGCCGCCGCCAACGCAGATCATCACGATCGCGCCGGCGAGCCCGCAGGTGGTGTTCGTGCCTATCTACAACCCGGTGTGGGCCTTCGGTCCGTGGTGGCACCCGGGGTTCCCGCCCTGGTTCTTCCCGCCGCCGCCGCGCTGGGGCTGGAGCGCCGGGTGGAACTCGGGCTTCTGGTGGGGGGTCGGCATCGGCGCCTCCGCCGCGCTGTGGGGCGGCGTCAACTGGCGCACGCGCGACGTCAACATCAACGTCAACCGCTGGAACACCATCAACGTCAACAACCGGATCGACTCGCGCGACCGCGACGTCAACTGGCGCCACGACGCGCGCAACCGGCACGGCGTGCCGTACCGCGACACCGCGAGCCGCGAGCGCTTCCAGAACGCCGTCGGCGACCGCGCGGCGCGGGACGACTTCCGCGGCCGCGACGACCAGCGCGCGCGGGCGCAGGCTGCGGTGGCGGATCGCGTGGGGGCCGACAACGTGAGCCGCGACGCATTGCGCAACATCGACCGCAGCCAGCTGCCGCAGCGGCCCGCGGGCAGCGACCGACCGGGCGCCGCCCGGCCGCAGGATCGCGCGGGCAGCATCGACCGGTCGCAACTGCCGGACCGCGCGGCGAACGTCGATCGCTCGCAGCTGCAGAACCGCGCGGCTGGGGTCGACCGCTCGCAGGTCCAGAACCGTGCGGCGAACATCGACCGCTCGCAGGTCCAGAATCGCGCCGCGGGCATGGATCGCGCGCAGGTCCAGAACCGGGCCGCGGAAGTCAACCGCGACAACGCACTGCGCGGCGCCGGCAACCCGCAGCAGGTCCGCCAGCAGGTGGACCGCGGCAATGCAAGCCGGCAGGCAATGCAGCAGCGCGCGCCTTCGGGCGGCAACGTCCAGCGGGCGGGCGGCAACGTGCAGCGGCCGGCGGGGAACGTTCAGCGTCCGAGCGGGGGACGGCGATGACGAGGACGCCGGCAATGACGGGCAGGACGATGCGCAAGGCACTGATCACGACCGCAGCGGCGCTGCTGGTTGCCGTTGCCGCGACGGTTCCGGGTACGGCCTCCGCCCAGAAAGCCTTTCCGACACCGGAGGCGGCGGCGGACGGGCTGGTGGACAGCCTTGCGCGGCACGACGACGCCGAGCTCGCAGTCGTCCTTGGCCGCGATTACCGTCGCGTGCTGCCGGCCGGCGACGTGACCGAGGGCGACCGCACCGACTTCCTCGCGGCATGGGCGAAGGGGCACCGCATCGTGCGCACCGGCGACAGCGGCGCGAAGCTCGAACTTGCCGACGGCTGGACGCTGCCGATCCCGCTCGCGCGCGGCAGTGCCGGCTGGGCGTTCGACCCGGTGGCCGGCGCCGATGAGATGCGCACGCGGCGCATTGGCCGCAACGAGCTCGCGGCGATCCAGTCGTTGTACGCGTACGTCGACGCGCAGCGGGAGTACGCGACGCAGGACCGCAACGGCGACGGGATCCTCGAGTACGCGCAACGCATCCTGAGTACCGCGGGCAAGCGCGATGGTCTGTACTGGCCCACGGCCGCGGGCGAGGCGCCGAGCCCCGCCGGGCCGTTGCTGGACACCGCGGACCTGAAGGACGGCTATCACGGGTACAAGTTCCGGATCCTGAAGGCGCAGGGGCCCGCCGCGCGCGGCGGCGCCCGCAGCTACGTGAACCGGGATGGCCGCATGACCAACGGCTACGCGCTCGTGGCGTGGCCGGCGCGTTACGGCGAAACCGGTGTGATGACGTTCATCGTCAACCACGACGGCGTCGCGTACCAGAAGAACCTCGGGCCCTCGACGGCGGCCAGCGCCGGCGCGATGACGCGGTTCGATCCGGATTCGACGTGGTCGGCGCTGCCGGCGCCGTGACTGCGGGGCGGTGCCGGTTGGGACGATTCAGGACGTTGTTTCCGTGGTGCATGACCGGCGCAAACCCATCGTCCCCGCGAAGGCGGGGACCCAGCGGCGTTGCCTGGTTCAATTGTGAATGGCAAGCCACGACACCTGGGTCCCCGCCTTCGCGGGGACGACGGCGGATGGCATTGCGCTGCCGGCGGTCAATCGCGAATGCCGGTCGCTTGAGCCAGTTCTAGCGTACGGCGCGCACGTCGGCGGCAGCGACGAAGAATGCTCCGAGTGGCAGCCACGACGCCGCGCGTTCAGCGACGCGCGACGCGTGCCCGCCCCCGCCCAGTAGCACGGCGGTGGAAGACGTCAGGCCGGAAATCGGCAGCCCGGCGAACAACTCGCGCACTTCGCCGCGCGTGTGCCAATGCGCACCGCGGTACGCACCGACGCCACCGCCGCGGCCCTTCTGCAGGTGCAGCAGGCTGCGCCGATGCAGCAGGCCGAGCACCACGCGCGTGCGCGTCACGCGCAGCATCTCTTCGACTGCGCGGCGCGGGTCGGCCACGAAGCACAGCGCGGTCACGCTCACCGTACGGTCGAAGCTCGCGTCGGGGAACGGCAGCGCCTCGGCACGGCCGGCGCAGTAGCGCTCGCCGCCCGCCGCGTGGGCGCGCGCGAAGTCGAGCCAGGCTCGATCGGGATCGAGGCCGACGACGTCGAGCGCGCATTCTGTGGCGAGGCGCCGCGTGAAGTAGCCGGTGCCGCAGCCGACATCGAGCACGCGCTCGCCGGGGTTAGCGCCGAGTGCCCGCGTGAGCGTGGCGAACTCGACGCCGCCGATCCACGCGCCGCGCGGCGTCCGGTACCACGCGTCGTAGTCGTCGGCGGTCGTCATGCCGGGGCCAATCACGGCGGCCCGCGGCCGTCGCTCGGGCCGCGGACGGTGGCGACGGGCGTCAGCGGCCGCAGCAGCCCGGCGCGCAGCACGCTTCGGGCTTCGTCGCTCGCACGAACGCGCTGACGAACTTGCCATCGACCTCGTCCGCGATCGCGTTCGCGTCCACACCTTCGGCCGTGAGGAACGCCCGCGCGTCCTCGCCGCCATACACGCGCGTGACCTCGACGTCGACGGCGGTGAAGCCGGCGGCCGCGAGTTTCTCGCGGTACTCGGTGTCGGACAGCGCGCCGGCGATGCAGCCGGCCCACAGCTCCATGTTGCGCCGGATCGCGGGCGGCACGTCGCCGCGCACGACGACGTCGGAGACGGCGAAGCGGCCACCCGGCTTCAGCACGCGGAACGCCTCGCGCAGCACGCGGTCCTTGTCGCCCGAGAGGTTGATCACGCAGTTCGAGATGATCACGTCCACCGAATCGTCCGGCAGCGGGATGTGCTCGATTTCGCCTTTCAGGAATTCGACGTTGGCGAGTCCGCTCGCCCGCTTGTTCTCCTCGGCGAGGGCCAGCATGTCGTCGGTCATGTCGAGGCCGTAGGCCTTGCCCGTGGGCCCGACCCGGCGCGCCGACAGCAGCACGTCGATGCCGCCGCCGGAACCGAGGTCGAGGACCGTCTCGCCTGGGCGCAACTCGGCCAGGGCCGTTGGATTGCCGCAGCCCAGCGACGCCTGCAGGGCCGCGCCCGGGATGGCGCCGGCCTGCCCGGCGTCGTACAGATTGGACGTGATGGGATCGCAGCAGCGGTCCGCGCCGGGCGCGCTGCCGCAGCAACCGCCGCTCCCGCTGCGAACCGCACGCGCGGCCTGGCCGTACTTCTCCCGTACCACGTCCTTCACATCGTTCGGAGCTGACATCGGGCAGTCCTTTCGTCGGAGGGTGGCGATCGGCCCATCGGGCCGTCGCGCAGGCTCGACGGAGGGGACGTCCGTCGATTCCATGTTTCCAGAATACTAGAAATGTAACCGATGTCAAGTGCCATGGGCGCATCCGGCGCGACCGTCCGAGGGCGCCACGGGGAGCGGGAACCCGGCCCGGCGCGTCCCCGACAGCGATGCCGTCACGCCTCGAGCCACTGCCGGACCTCGGCCTGCGACGGGATGCGTCCGCTGCTGACCAGCTTCTCGTCGATCACGAGGCCGGGTGTGGCCAGCACGTCGTAGGCCATGATCGCCGTCATGTCGGTCACCTTGACGAACTCGGCTTCGACGCCGGCGCCGGTGGCGGCCTCGCGTGCAACCGCTTCGAGCTTCCGGCAGTTCGCGCAGCCCGGGCCCAGGACCTTCACGATCTTCATCTTCGTTCTCCTTGCGGAAGGTGGAGTTGTGCATGCGAATGCGCGCGGTGGCGCGACGACCAGCCGAGCAGTGCCGCCAGCGCGCCCAGGAAGCCCGCCAGTCCGGCGGCGAGCCATGCGGGATCGACGCCGTCGACCCACGCGCCGTAAAGCAGTCCGGCGACGATGCTGAACACCGCGACCAGGCCCACGTAGGTAAAGGTCTTGGGCCGGCCGATGACGGCGGCCACCATCAGGATGCTCTGCAGGCTCAGTTCCGGGTCCGCCATCAGGTACGCGAGCAGCGGTCCGCGGTGCATGCCGAGGTCGAGGAACATGCGCGCGACCGGTACCTCCACCAGCGTCGGGAAGTACATGAACACGCCGAACAGGACGGCCGCGGCGTTGGCGAGCACGTCGTTGCTGCCGGCGATGGCCTGGATCCACTCGGGCCGGATCAGCTGCCGGACCACGCCCACGACGAAGACCCCGACGACGAGCAGCACGAAAATCTGCTTGACGAAGCGCCACGATTCCCACAGCCACGCGCGCCACGCGTCGGTGGGCAGCCGTCGCGCGAAGTGCGCCACCGCCCAAACGGCGAGACCCACGGCCAGCGCCCGGCCGGTCAGCACCACGTCGAGGCCGGCGGGTACGGGCGTGAGCTTCAGCGCGGCGACGACGAGCGTCGTCGCGGCGAGGCCGAGTGCAGCCCACGTCCAGCGATTCGCACCCTCGACGATGTTCTCGAGGCCCTTCCACGCGGTGACGCCGATGAGCGCCAGCAGCACGATCAGCAGCGAGCCCTGCACGCTCACGCCTTCCTCGCCGCGGGCGGCCGTCGAACGGCACCCAGTCGAACAGCACGGCTTGCCAGTCCTCCGCCCACGGCAATGGCAACGTGACCGACCCGATTTCCGCCGTCAGCAGCGGGATCTTGAGCGTGCCGGCGATCAGCACGGCCACGAGCGAGACCAGGACGCCGATCGCCACCGGCCCGATGGTCGCGCGCTCGGCGAACAGGTCGTCGGTCTGCGCGTCATGGACCGCGTCGTCACGCGCGAACAGCACCGCCATCAGCATGCCGATGCCGATCCCGAACAGCAGGCACAGCACCAACCGTGCGATCGCGAACTCCGCGCCGAGGACACCGCCGGTGTACGCCAGCGCCAGCACGTTGCCCGCCGGCGCGAAGAAGAGGAACGTGATCGCCGGTCCCAGCCCGGCGCCTTTCCGGTGGATGCCCGCGAACAGCGGCACGATCGTGCACGAGCACACGGCGAGCAGCGAGCCCGCCGCCGCCGCCGCCGGATACGACACGCGGCGCGGCGCCGTGCGGCCCAGCCAGCGCGTGATGCTCGCTTTCGGTATCAGCGCCGCGAGCGCGCCGGCGATGAAGAACGCCGGCAGCAGGCACAGCAGCACGTGGGCCGCGAGGTAGGCGGCGAGGTTGCCCGCTCCGCCGCTCAGCAGGTGCAGAAAGGTGTCCACGTCACGTTGCGCCTTGCGGTTCTCGGGCGGCGGCGGTCATCGCCGGGCGCCCGCCTCGTACCAGCCCTTGGTCGCGTTGACCACCCTGACCACCAGCAGCATCACCGGCACTTCGATCAGCACGCCGACGACGGTGGCCAGCGCCGCACCCGACTCGAAGCCGAACAGGCTGATGGCGGCGGCGACGGCCAGCTCGAAGAAGTTCGACGCGCCGATCAGCGCCGACGGGCAGGCCACACTGTGCTTCTCGCCGACCGCGCGGTTGAGGACGTACGCGACCGACGAATTGAAGAAGACCTGGATCAGGATGGGCACGGCCAGCAGCGCGATGACGAGCGGCTGCTGCAGGATCGCGTTGCCCTGGAACGCGAACAGCAGCACCAGGGTTGCCAGCAGCGCGGCGACCGACCACGGCTGGATCCGGGCCATCGCCGCGTCGAAGGCCGGCCGCCCGCGCGCGAGCAGGCGGCGGCGGATCACCTGCGCCAGGATCACCGGGATGACGATGTAGAGCACGACCGACGTGAGCAGCGTCGCCCACGGCACGGTGATGCTGGAGATGCCGAGCAACAGGCCCACCACCGGCGCGAACGCGAAGATCATGATCACGTCGTTCAGCGCCACCTGCGACAGCGTGAAGTAGGGGTCGCCGTTGGTCAGGCGGCTCCACACGAACACCATCGCCGTGCACGGCGCGGCGGCGAGCAGGATCAGGCCGGCGATGTAGCTGTCGATCTGATCGTCGGGCAGGAGCGGCGCGAACAGCACGCGGATGAACAGCCAGGCGAGGAACGCCATCGAGAACGGCTTGACCAGCCAGTTGATCGCGAGCGTGACGCCGATGCCCTTGACGTGCCCCTTCACCTGATGCAGCGCGCCGAAGTCGATCTTCAGCAGCATCGGGATGATCATCACCCAGATCAGCAGGCCCACCGGCAGGTTGACCCTGGCGACCTCCAGCGCGCCGATCGCCTGGAAGACGCCCGGCAGGAACTGCCCGAGCGCGATGCCGACGACGATGCACAGCGCCACCCACGCGGTGAGGTAGCGCTCGAAGAAGTTGAGCGGCGCGGCTGCCGCCGGGACTGTCGCCGTGGCTCCGGGTGCGCTCATGTCATCGCTCTCGTGCGCCGAGCGCGCCGATGCGGTCCAGCGCCGCCTTGAGCGCGGGCCGGTCGTGCTGCAGCGTGTCGAGCGGAAGCGCCAGCAACGCTTCGATGCGTGCCCGCAGCGTACGGTAGGCGCGTCCGAACGCCGCGTCGACCTCGGCGTCGGTACCGGTGACGTGCGCCGGATCGTCCACGCCCCAGTGTGACCGCAATGCGGAACCGAGGTACGCAGGACAGGCTTCGCCGGCGGCGCTCCCGCACACGGTCACGACGATGTCGGGCACGACGGGCAGGGCGTCCCACGACTTGCTGGTGAGGCCCACGGTCGCAATGTCCTCGCGCGCGAGGAGCGCGAGCGAGCGGGGATGCACGAACCCCGCCGGTCGGCTGCCCGCGCTCAGTGCCTGCCAGCCCACCGGCGCCAGGTGATTGAACGTGGCCTCCGCCAATATGGAGCGGCACGAGTTGCCGGTGCACAGAAACAGCACGTTCATCGCGATGGCGCCACTGGCGACGGCCGGAAGCCGTGCCGCCGCGCGGACAAACTTACTATTTGACGAATATGGAAATGATAGACTTGCGCGAGGCGGCTGTCCAGCGCGAATGCCGGGACGATTGCGGTGCGCCGGGCGATCCGTTGATCGCGATCAACTTCGGGTGAGGGGACACGCCGCCACCACCCCGCCCCCGGCGCTCATTTCGCGCGGAGCCCGACGCGATCGCGCACGAACTGCGCGACCGCCTGTGGAGCGCCGAGGTCGAGCACCGGCAGCGGGCACGCGACGTGGCCATCGGCCGCGACGGCGACGACCGACGGGCAGGTCGGCCACAGCATCGGGCGGCCGAGCGACGGGCGAAACACTTCGATCATCGGGATCGGCGCGCTGCGAAAGCCTTCGAACAGCACGACGTCGACGTGCGCCATCCGCCGGGCGAGCGCGAGCGCGTCCGGCTCCGGCTCGTCGGCGTTCTCGTGCAGGAGCGCCCAGCGCCGGTCGCCGACCATCATCACTTCGCGGCAGCCGGCCTCGCGGAAGCGCCACGAATCCTTGCCTGGACGATCGAGGTCGAAGCCGTCGTGCGCGCGCTTGATCGCCGAGACCACGAAGCCCTCGCGCCGCAGGCAGGCGACGACGTCGAGGATCAGCGTGGTCTTGCCCGCGCCGGAACGGCCGACGAAGCCGAACAGCGCGGGCGCCACGAGTGAACCGTCGGTCATGTGAAGCGAGCGTGTGCCGCGTGGCGTCGGCGCCATCAATGAGCCGTTGGCGACCCTTCCGAATGTCGTCCGCGCGACACATGCGCGCTGACCTGCTCAGCGTGCGTGGCAACGCTGGCGGCGCCGTCACTCCGACGACCGGCGCTGCGCGTCACGACGCGCGCCGCCGCCTGGGGGGTGTAACGGTTGCCGTCGCAATCCGGCTGGGCGCTGGCACGCAGCGCGGATCGCAGGTCGCACTTGCCCCGCAGCAGTTCTCGGTCAGGTACCCGACCACGCCGTTCATCGCATCCACGTCGGCGCTGTACCAGACGAAGCGGCCGTCCTGGCGCGGCACGATGAGCCCGGCACGCGTCAGTTCCTTCAGATGAAAGGACAGCGAGGCGGGTGCCATGCCGAGCCGCTCGGCGATCGTCCCGGCCGTCAGCCCCTCTGGGGTGTGCTCGACCAGCAGCCGATACGCGTCGAGCCGGGTCTCCTGCGCAAGCGCGGCCATCGCGACCAGGACGTCCTTCTTGTTCATGGTTGTTCAACTATACGAGTGTTTTGACGATCGTCAAATGGTAACCCGTGCATTGGGCGTCCAATGATGCGCACGCGCACCCGTCCCCTGCCGATGGCAGGCGATCGCGGGCGCCGGAAGCCGAGAACGCACACGAGGGGACGAACCGATGAGACTGACCAGACGGCAATTCATCCAGGCGTCGGCCGCGACGGCGGCATGGCTCATGGCCGGCTGCGCGACGCAGGAGGTGGCGCCGGCGACGAGCGCGATGGCCGTGCGCAAGCCCAAGGCGGCGAGTCCCGCCAAGGGCGAGTGGGTCGCGTCGGTGTGCCAGGGTTGCACGCAGTGGTGCGCGATCCAGATCTTCGTCGAGGAGTCCGGCCGCGCCGTGCGCGTGCGCGGCAACCCGCTGTCGAAGACCAACCATGGCTACGTGTGCCCGCGCGGCCATTTGATCCCGCAGCAGGTGTACGACCCGGACCGCATCAAGGTGCCGTTGAAGCGCACCAACCCCGCCAAGGGCCGCGGTGTGGACCCGAAGTTCGTGCCGATCACGTGGGACGAGGCGCTCGACATGGTCGCGGCGAAGATGATCGAGCTGCGCAGGAACAACGAGGCGCACAAGCTCGTCTACATGCGCGGTCGTTACTCGCCGACCTCGACCAACCTCTTGTACGGCACGTTGCCGAGAATCTACGGCACCACCAACTACTTCTCGCACAGCGCGATCTGCGCCGAGGCCGAGAAGATGGGTCCGGGGCTGACGCAGGGCTACTTTGGCTACCGCGACTACGATCTGCCGAAGACCAATTGCCTCGTGATCTGGGGTTGCGATCCGCTCGCGTCGAACCGGATGGTGCCGAACACCATCGTCAACTTCCACGAGATCGTCGCGCGCGGCACGGTCATCACCGTCGACCCGCGGCTGTCGACGTCCGCGTCGAAGTCGCACGAGTGGCTGCCGCTGAAGCCGGGCACCGACGGCGCGCTGGCCGGTGCGATCGCGCACGTGCTGCTGACGGAAGGGCTGTGGAGCCGGGAGTTCGTCGGCGACTTCAAGGATGGGAAGAACCTGTTCGTCGCCGGCCGGACGGTCGACGAGGCGGCGTTCGCCGAGAAAGAGTCGTTCGGCGTGGTCAAGTGGTGGAACGTCGAGCTCAAGGACCGGACCCCCGGCATGGGCGGCGAGCGAGACGCAGATCCCGGCCGAGCAGATCGTGCGTGTGGCGCGCGCGATGGGCAAGGCGGCGCCGAAGACCATCGTCTGGATGGGGCCGGGCGTGGCGATGAATCCCCGCGGAACCTACGCGTCGATGGCCGTGTACGCGCTCAACGGGCTGCTCGGTTCGGTCGACGTCGAGGGCGGCGTCTGGCAGTCGAGCAGCGTGCCGATCGCGGGGTTCCCCAAGACCGATGCGTACCTCGACGACGTCGCGAAGGGTGCCGGCAAGTTCAAGAAGCTCGACGGCCGCGGCGCCAAGGACATGCCGGCGATGATGAACGCGCGCCCGGGCAGCGGGGTCGTGACCAACAACATCGCCAACGGCATGCTGAAGGACCCGGGCGCCGCCAAGGTCGTGCTCTGCTCGTGGGCGAACTTCAACTTCTCGTGCACCGGCGCGCAGCGCTGGGACAAGGCACTGGCCGCCGTCCCGTTCTTCGTGCACATGGTGACCAACCCGTCGGAGATGACGCAGTTCGCCGACATCGTGCTGCCGGCGACGTTCAACTCCGCCGAAGGCTGGTCGATCGTCACCAACATGGGCAACGGTTACGGCTACGCGGCGTTGCAGCAGGGCGCCGTGCGCCGCCTGTGGGACGTGAAGCAGGAGGAGACCGAGGTCATGTGGCTGCTGGCCGAGAAGCTCAAGGCCAAGGGCTTCCCGAACCTCTTCGACTACTACTCGAAGGAATTCAAGGATCCGGAGACCGGCAAGGCACCGACGACGGCGCTCGAGTTCTCGGAGACCGCCGCGAAGATGACGAGCGTCACCCTCTGGAAGCCGAAGGAGCCGCTGAAGGGCGACGCCGCGCTCGCCGGGTGGGCCGACTTCCGCAGGAAGGGCATCTTCAGCGGGCCGAAGTACACGCTCAAGAAGGGCTGGGGCGGCAAGTTCAACACCGCGACCAAGAAGTTCGAGTTCTACAGCGAGACTGCGAAGAAGGGACTCACCGAGCACGCGAAGAAGTACGAAACCACGGTCGACGACATCCTGACGGTCAGCGGCTACGTCGCCCGCGGCGAGCTCGCGTTCGTGCCGCACTACGAGCCGCCAAAGCGCCACGGCAGCCTCGCCGAGTACCCGTTCGCGTTCATCGACTACAAGTCGCGGTTGAACCGCGAAGGCCGGTCGGCAAACCTGCCGTGGTACCAGGAGTTCAAAAAGGTCGACCCGGGCGACGTCGCGTGGGACGACGTGCTGAAGATGAACCCGGCCGACGGTGCGAAGCTGGGGCTGAAGACCGGCGACACCGTGAGCGTCGCCTCGCCCGGCGGCTCGATGGTCGTCAAGCTCAAGCTGTGGGAGGGCGTGCGACCCGGCACGGTGGCGAAGTGCTACGGTCAGGGCCACTGGGCGTACGGCGCGACGGCGGCGAAGGACTACGGTAAGGCGCTGCCGCGCGGCGGCAGCAACAACGACATCCTCGTCGACGACTACGACCGGCTGTCCGGATCGACGGCGCGCAACGGCGGCTTCACCGGCGTGCGGATCGCCAAGGCCTGACCCACCCCCTGCGCTAACGGAGAAGAAAGATGGCAAGACTCGGAATGGTCATCGACCTGCAGCGGTGCGTGGGTTGCGGTGCCTGTGCGTTCGCGTGCAAGGCGGAGAACAACACGCGCGACCGCGCGGACGGCCAGAGCTTCAACTGGGCCGACTTCGTGATGAAGACGGAGGGGACGTTCCCGAACACGACGCACTGGGTGATGCCGGTGCTGTGCAACCACTGCACGGATGCGCCGTGCGTCAAGGCGTGCCCGGTCAACCCGAAGGCGATGTACAAGACGCCTGAGGGCATCACGATGCACGACGACGCGCAGTGCATCGGCTGCCGGCTGTGCCAGTACGCGTGCCCGTACAGCAACGGCTCGCTCGGGGAGGACAGCCTCGACGGCGCCGCCTACAGCGTGATCAGCTTCAACCCCAAGGACGCGCCGACGCACCCGAAGTGGACAGCGAATGCAGCGGTGATCCCGGGCGGTACGGCGACCGGCGCGCTGACGGCGCAGGCCGCCGGCGCGACGCCGCCAGCGAAGAACCAGTGGCCGGCCGGCGACGTCGACCCGGTGCGCAAGGCGGGCGTGGTCGAAAAGTGCACGTTCTGCTACCACCGGACGAGCAATGGCATGCAACCCGCGTGCGTCGAGGTGTGCCCGTCCAAGGCGCGGATCTTCGGCGACCAGGACGATGCCAACAGCGAGATCGCCAAGGTGCTGAAGGCGCAGAAGTCGTTCCGGCTGCAGGAAGACAAGGGGACGAAGCCGAACGTACACTACGTCGGCAAGTACAGCGCGCGCCGCTGACTCGCGGCGCTGCCCCTCACCCCGGCCCTCTCCCGCGCGCGGGAGAGGGAGCGCCGGCGGAAGCGCGGCGCCCTGTCGGTACAGCGTTCCGCCGAGCCATAACGGTGTCTCGCCGAAGTGGCATGACGTCGCGCCGGGTACGGCGCGGTGTCGCGCCGGGTGCTGCCGGGTCAGCTCCCTCCCCTCCGCGCTGCGGGGAGAGGGTTGGGGTGAGGGGCGCCTTCGACACACTCCGGAAACCGCATGCCCGAGCACGCATACGACCTCACGCTAGGCGCCGCCCGCGCCGACCTCTGCCGCTATCTCGCGGCCTGCTACTACGAGCCCACGCCGGCGTTCGCCGAGGAGCGGATGTTCGCCGCGATGCTGGCGGCCGCGGCGCCGTTGGGCGACGCGTACGCCGCGCCGGTGCGTCGGCTCGGCGAGGCGTTCGCCGCCACTGCATTGCAGGACCTCCTCGTCGACTACACACGGCTATTCATCGGGCCCATCGGCACGCTCGCCAGGCCGTACGGCTCGGTGTGGCTCGGCGGCGACGTCACGCTGATGCAGGATTCGAGCGTAGCGGTCGAGGCGCTGTACGAGGAGGGCGGCTTCGCGATCGACGACGCGTTCCGCGAGTTGCCCGACCACGTCGCCGCGGAGCTCGAGTTCCTTTATTTGCTCATCCATCAGCAAAACGTCGCGCAGGCGAGGGGCGAACTCGACGCGGTGCACGCGAACGCGGACCTGCGCCGGCGCTTCCTCGACGCGCATCTGGGTGCGTGGTCACCCGCGTTCGCGCGCGCGGTGGAAGAGGGCGCGCAGACGCCGTTTTACCGGGAACTGGCCGCGCTGACTGCGCGCTTCGTCGCCGACGAGACCGCTGCCGTGCGCGGCTGACGCGCCGCGGCGGCACGTCGTCGCCGGCCAGGGGTCAGGACCGCGCCAGCGGCTTGCGGAACGTCACGACCGACGACCCGGGCGCGTGCTTGGTCGTGCAGCTGCCTTCGCCGGCGCCGGCGTCGCGCTCCGCCTCGGTCAGCAGGTTGATGACGTCGACGTAGAACTTCTCCTTGACCATCATCAGCGCGGTGAGTCCGCCGTCGTTGCGCGCGAGCACGTCCGCGCCCGCGTGCAGCAGGACTTCGACGACTGCTGCTTCTCCATAGCCTGCCGCGAGCATCAGGGGCCGGATGCCGTAGCCGATCCGCGCCTCGACGTCGGCGCCGGCGTCGACGAGCGCCTGCACGGCGTCGGGGTAGCCGCGGTCCGCGTCGGCGTTGTGGACGGACTTGTGCAGCGCGGTCCAGCCCTGCGGGTCGGCGGCGTTGACGTCGGCGCCGGCGTCGAGCAGAAGGCGGACCAGTGCGACGTTGCCTTCATGGGCGGCGCGCATCAGCGCGGTGGTGCCTGCGTCATCGCGGGCATTGGCGTCGGCGCCGGCGGCCAGCGCCGCCTTCGCGGCGGCGGCGTCGCCGGCGGCGACGGCGGTCAGCAGGGGATCCGGCATGGCGAGCTCCGTGGGCGGCAGTGCAGTTGAGGTACGTCCGCTATCGTACCGGTCGCGATCGGCGGGTCAAGCAGCGCTTGCAACGAGCGCGTCCCCCATTACAATCGGACCGCCGTGCGCGCCGCCCGGGGCGCACGTGCCACGCCACGACATCAGGAGGAGTCTCGTGCGAATCGTCAGCAAACTCGTCGTCGCCGTCGCCGCGTTCGCGGCAGCGTCGTTCACTTTCGCGCAGGACAAGGTCGTCTATCACATCGACAGCGGCCTCGCGCAGGCGACCAAGGGCGTGCGCAACATTCGCAACCACCTCGACATCGACCCGAAGGCGAAGATCGTCGTGGTCACCCACGCGGATGGCGTCGACTTCCTGCTGGAGGGCGCGAAGACGACCAGCAACAGCCAGGAGTTCGCGGCGCTGGTCGGCGATCTCATGAGCCGCAACGTCACCTTCGAGATCTGCGAGATCACGCTCAGGAACCGCAACCTCAGGAAGGAGCAGTTCATCCTCGGCCCGTCGTTCACGCCGTCGGGCGTCGTGCGCATCGCCAACCTGCAGGCGCGCGAGCAGTACGCGTACATCAAGCCGTAGCGGCGGGGCCGGGCTGCCGCGCGCCGGAGAGTCTGCAGGCGCTGGGGAAGCGGTGCGAGGCTTCGGAAAGCAACGGATGAGCGACCGCATGGACGCACGCCGCCGCCGGCTGCTCGCTGCCATGACAGTGACCGCAGCGACAGCCGTCTGCGCGCCGCTCGCTGCCGCGGCACCACCCCTCACGCGGCGCGTGCCCGCGACCGGGGAGGCGCTGCCGTTGGTCGGCCTGGGCAGCTGGATCACCTTCAACGTCGGCAACGACCGGCAGGCGCGCCGCGAATGCGCCGAGGTCGTCGCCGCGTTCTTCGCCGCCGGCGGGCGAATGATCGACTCGTCGCCGATGTATGGGTCGTCGCAGGACGTGATCGGCAGCGCGCTCGCCGGACTCGGCATGCCGTCCGCGCTGTTCTCCGCGGACAAGGTGTGGACCGCGCCGGGTTCGCGCGGACCGGCGCAGATCGCGCAGTCGCTCACGGCGTGGCGGGTCGCTCGCTTCGACCTCCTGCAGGTGCACAACCTGCTCGCGTGGCACGAGCACCTGCCGGCGCTCTACGCGATGAAGGCGGCAGGGCGCATCCGCTACGTCGGGATCACGACGTCCGAGGGACGCCGGCACGCCGAGATCGAGCAGATCATGGCGCGCGAGCCGATCGACTTCGTGCAGGTCACGTACAACGTGCTCGACCGCGAGATCGAGCAGCGCATCCTGCCGCTCGCGCGCGAGCGCCGGATCGGCGTCATCGCCAACCGGCCGTTCCGCGAGGGCGCGCTGCTGCGGCAGCTCTCGCGGCACCCGCTGCCGGCGTGGGCAGCCGAGATCGGGTGCACGACGTGGGCGCAGGCCGTGCTCAAGTTCATCGTCGCGCACCCGGACGTGACGTGCGCGATCCCCGCCACCACCAGCGTGGCGCACGTCCGCGAGAACCTCGCCGCGGCGGCGCTGCCGCTGCCGGACGCGGCGCTGCGCCGGCGCATCGCCGCCGACGTCGGAAAGCTCTGATGCCCGAGTGGTGGACGTACGCGCCCGGCGACTTCCTGATGTACGCGCCGCGCGTCTACGACCGCCTCGTCGACGCGTACCAGCGCGAGATCTGGCCGGCGCAGCTCGCAGCGCTGGCGCTCGCCGTGGCGGTCGCCGCGCTGGCGCGCTCGCGCGTCGCGTGGCGCGGGCGCGCGGCGGCGGCCACGCTCGCCGCCGGGTGGGCATGGATCGCGTGGGCGTTCCTCGCGCAGCGCTACGCGACGATCAACTGGGCGGCGCCGTACTTCGCCTACGCATTCGCGGCGCAGGCGGCGCTGCTGCTGGTCGTCGGCGCGCTGCGCGGGCGGCTTGTTCCCGACGTACGCACGGGGGACGGCGTGGCGCGCGGCGCGTACGCGCTGCTGCTGTTCGCGCTGTTCGTGCAGCCGGCGCTCGGCGCGGCGCCGGGCGGCTCGGTCGCAGCGATGCCGCTGGCCGGCTTATTGCCGGACCCCACGGCCGTGGCGACGCTGGGGTTCGTGCTGACTGCGAACGGGCGCGCGCGCTGGACGCTGCTGGCGGTTCCGCTGCTCTGGTGCGCCGCCAGCGGAGTGCTGCTCCTGGCGCAGGAATCGTGGCTGGCCGTCGTGATGCTCGGCGCGGGTGCGCTCGCGCTCGGCCTCGGCGCCGCGAAGCGGGGTACGCCTCCGGGCGCCGGCAGTGCCCTGCGCTAGAATGGCGCGGCGCGCCGAGGACAGTGCGCGCGACGACGATCGGTCCCGCATGGATGCGCACGACGAAGGCGTGAGTTAGTGCTGCGGCTCGACCAGCTCGCGCGTTACGCGCCGGGCCTGCCCGTGCTCGTCAACTACCGGCGCGACGACTTCTCGCACGACCTCGCGGCCGGCGTGGCCGTTGCAGCCGTCGCGATCCCGGGCAGCGTGGCCAATGCGCAACTGGCCGGCTTCTCGCCGGTGGTCGGGCTGTACGCGAGCACGCTGCCGATGATCGCGTACGCGCTGTTCGGGACTTCACGGCAGCTGATGGTGGGCCCGAGTGCTGCGAGCGGCGCGATCGTCGCCGCGGCAGTGGCGCCGCTGGCCGGCGGCGACGACGTCACCTACCTCGCGCTGGCCACGGCGCTGACGGCGATCGCCGGGCTGCTGTGCATCGCGGCGAGCTTCCTGCGCCTGGGAGCGGTCGCCGACCTCTTGTCGAAGCCGATCCTCGTGGGGTTCATGAACGGCGTGGCGATCAACGTGGTACTGAGCCAGATCGGCGTGCTGTTCGGTGTGCGCATCGACGCCGGCGGCATCCTGCCCCGCATCTGGGAGTTCCTGCGCAGGCTGCCGGAGACGCACCTGCCCACGCTCGTCGTCGGCGCGGTGACGGTCGGCGTGCTGCTGCTTGCGCCCCGCATCGTCAGGCGCGTGCCGGCGGCGCTGATCGCGATGGTTGTCGCCGGCGCGCTCGTGCAGGCGTTCGCGCTCGAGGCGGCCGGCGTGCGCACGATCGGTCCGGTGCCGTCGGGTTTCCCGGTCCCGGCCATTCCGACGATCCCGCTCGATCTGCTGCCGACGCTGGTCGCGGAGGCCGCGGGGCTCGCGCTCGTGCTGTTCTCGTCGTCGATGCTGGCGGCGCGCAGCTTCGCCGACCGCAACCGCTACGAGGTCGACGCCGACCGCGAGATCGCCGCGCTCGGCGTGGCCAACGTCGCGGCGGCGTTCGTGCAGAGCTTCGCGGTCCAGGGCACCAATTCGCGGACCGTGGTCGGGGAGGTCGCCGGGGGCCGCACGCAGGTCACGGGCATCGTCGCGGCGGTCGTGGTCGCCATCGTCGTCGCGCTGTTCACGTGGCCGCTGCAGTTCATACCGCGCGTCGCGCTCGCCGCGGTGCTGGTGATCGCGGGCGGGTCGCTGTTCAACTGGCGTGCCGTGCAGGCGATTTGGCGCATCGACCGGCGCGAGTTCTGGATCGCGATGACGGCCACGGTCGGCGTGATCGTCGTCGGCGTGATGAACGCGATCCTGCTCGCCGTCGTCCTGGCGCTCGTCAATTTCGTCCAGCTCGCCGCGCGGCCGCGGGTCGAGCGGCTGGGCACGATCGCCGGCGAGCCGGGGTTCCATTCGGTCGAACGGCACCCGGAAGCGGTCGCGCCGGAGGGGCTCGTGCTGTTCCGGTTCAACGGCGCGCTGATCTTCTTCGGCGCCGCGTACTTCAAGCGCGAGGTCGGCAAGGCCGTGGCGGGCGCTGGCCCGGGCGTGCGCTGGTTCGTCCTCGACCTCGTGCCGGTGACGATGATCGACGCCACCGGGCTCTACGCGATCCGCGAGGTGTTCGCCGACCTGCGCGCACGCGGCATCGTCGTTTGCTTTGCCGGCCGCGCGACCGAGTGGTCCGACTGGGCCGCGGCACGCGGGCTCGAGCAGGAGTTCGCGCAGATCCGGATGTTCGCGTCGGTCGGGCAGGCGGCGAGCGCGTATCGCGAGGAGGTGCTGGCGGCGGGCGAGGGCGGTCGCGTCGCGTAGGTCGCGCTTCGGCGGGCGCCCCTCACCCCGGCCCTCTCTCCGGCGCGTCTGCCCGGGCCGCCCCCGGCGGGCGTGGCGGGGGGGGGGGGGCGCCCCCCCCCGCCCCACCGCGCGGGGCGAGGGAGCCCGATGCCGACGCCTCCTCGCGACCGCCCCGAGAATTGAAATTGAGCGGGGGCGGCCGTCAGCGCCGGTCGGCGCGCCGCACGTACGATCCGACGCGCCCGATCTGCAATCGCCACCAGCCGAAGTGCTCGGTGACCGCCTTGTAGAGCGAGGCGCCTACCAGCGTGCCGAGCGCGATCGACGTGATCGCGAACACGACGGTGACGAGGCCGTCGATGCCCGCCGCGCGGTCGGACAGGAGCTGCGTGACGCTGGTGAGGCCGAGCGAGCCCGGCACGACCAGCCAGAACGCCGGCAGGAAGGTCACCATCGCCGGCGGGCCGCGGAACTTCGTCTGGATCAGGTATCCGAGCGGGGTTGCCACCAGCATGCCGAAGAAGCCACTCACCTCGCTGTTCAGCAAAGCGGTCGCGAGCCGCTGCGCCGCGAACGCGGCGAGCACGACGAGCAGCACCCACCACAGCGAATTCTGCGGCGCCGAGAAGTGCACGTAGACGCCGAGACCGAACACGAACACGGCGGCCCACGGTCCCCACGAGCCCCACGCAAACGCCTCGGTCTTCGCGGCGGCCTCGATCAGGTCGTTGGGGGCGTATCCGACGAGCAGCGCGCCGGCCGCGAATCCGAACGCGAGCAGTACCAGCTGGACGAAGCCGGTGATGAGCCGCGACGAACCGCTCACCATGTCGCCGTAGGCCAGCTCCACCATGCCCAGCGAGAGCATTGCCCCCGGCAGGAACGTCACCAGCGGCGGGACGAGGACGTAGGTCGGATCGACGGGCAGGCCGTGCTTGAGGGCCAGGAACACCAGCGCCGACACGAGCGCCGCGGCGATCACCGGCGTGGGCACCGCGAGCACCGGGCGGTTCTGGTTGACGAGCTTCAGCAGGCCGACGATCGCGCCGAGCACGACGGCCGCCAGCAGGTTGAAGAGCGACGGCTTCAGCACCATGGCGAGGCCGAGCGTGAGGATCGCGTGGCCGACGACCGATCCCGCGGAGCCGAAGCGCGCTCGCTTCTTCAGGATCTCCGACAGCCGCTCGATACCCTGCCGTGCGGAGATGTCGGCGCTCTCCGCCGACTGGGTCAGCGCGTGGACGTCGGCGATCTGGTCGAGGCGCAGCCGGTGCGTCGGGCCCTCGGCAAGCGTGACGCGCTCCTGCGTCCCGTCGTGCAGGCTCACGAACACCGCGGTCGGGAACACGACGACGCGGGAGCGGCGCATGCCGTAGGCGGAGGCGATCCGCCGCAGCAGCAACTCGACCTGCGCCGTCTGCTCGCCGCAGGCCAGTTGCGCCTGCCCGAGCCGGAACAGGAACTCGAGGATCGCGTCGGTGTCGGGCGCAGGGGTCGTCATCGGTCGTTCGGGTCCACGCCGCGCCCCCGCCGCGCACAGGGGCGCGGGCGCGCGGGGCAATGGCGCGCCGGCACGACACCCGCGGCGGACGTCATGCCGGCACGCAGGCGCGCGTCAGGCCGCGCGCACGCCCGCCCGCCCGAACAGGAACGCCGAGACCAGCGGCACCGGCCGCCCGGTCGCACCCTTGTCGGCGCCCGACACCGACGCGGTGCCTGCGATGTCGATGTGCGCCCACTTGTACGCCTTCGCGTACTTCGACAGGAACAGCGCGCCGGTGATCGAGCCCGCGGCCGGCCCGCCGAGGTTGCTCATGTCGGCGAAGTTGGACTTGAGCTGCGGCCAATAGTCGTCCCACAGCGGCAGCTGCCACGCGCGGTCGCCCGTCTCGGTGCCGCACTTCAGGAGCTCGGCCGCCAGCGCGTCGTCGTTGGCCATGAGGCCCGAGGCGTGCGCGCCGAGCGCGACCACGCACGCGCCGGTCAGCGTGGCGAGGTCGACCACGCAGTCCGGCGAGAAGCGCTCCGCGTACGTCAGTGCGTCGCACAGGACGAGGCGGCCCTCGGCGTCGGTGTTGAGGATCTCGATCGTCTGGCCGGACATCGAGCGCACGACGTCGCCGGGGCGGCTGGCGTTGCCGCCGGGCATGTTCTCGACGGCCATCACGAGTCCGACGAGGTTGACCGGCAGGCCGAGGCGGCCCACGGTCTTGAACACGCCGATGGTCGCGCCGCCGCCGCACATGTCGTACTTCATCTCGTCCAGGTTCGCCGACGGCTTGAGGGAAACGCCGCCGGTGTCGAACGTCATGCCCTTGCCGACCAGCACGATCGGCTTGGCCGCGCCGCCCTTGCTGTACTTCATCACGATGAACTTGCACGGCGCGTACGACGCGCGGCCGACCGACAGCGCCGAGCCCATGCCGAGCTTTTCCATGTCGGCGCGCTCCAGCACCTCCACCTCGAAGCCGAACTCCTTGCCGAGCGCGCGCGCGGTCTCCGCCATGTAGGCCGGGTTGCACACGTTGCCGCCGAGGTTGCCCAGATCCTTGGCGAGCGCCATGCCCTCGGCCACGGCGAGGCCGCGCCTGATGCCTTGGGCGATCTGCGGATCGGGCGTGTCCGCCGTGAGCACGACGATCTTTCGCGCGCCCTTCGGCTTCTCGTCCTTCTTCTGCCGCGGATAGTCGAAGCGGTAGGCGCCGTCGGCGAGGATGCGCGCCGCGGTTTCCGCGCACCAGCCGGGCGAACGGCCCGGGACGGCCAGCGTCATCGGCAGCGCGGCGTCGCCGGCCTTGCCGTTGGCGAGCGCCTTCGCGAGGCCCCCGACGGCATCACGGTACTGCTTGTCGCCGAACGACTCGCGCTTGCCGAGGCTCACGACGAGCACGCGCTCGGCAGCCACGCCCGCGGGCTCGTGCAGCAGCAGCGTCGCGCCCGCGACCTCGTCGAGGTCGCCGCGTTTCAGCGCCGCCGAGACCTTGCCCTGCGTCGCGGCGTCGACGGCCTGTCCCGCCGGGGTCAGCGTGCCGTCGGCGAACGCGCCGATGGCGAGGACGCCGGCCTTCTGTTTTTCGGGGGCGCCGGTGACGACGGTGATTTCCATGTGCATGCTCCGTGGAGTGGGGATGCGGCCGCGGCGGGCGCCGGGCCGCGCAACGAATGCGCGCGGCGAACCTAGAACCGCCAGATCATCGGGACGTAGAACACCGCGATGACGAAGAACCAGGCCATGCAGACGATGCCGGGCTTCCAGTAGTCGCTGAACTTGTAGCCGCCCGGGCCCATGATCATCAGGTTGACGGGCGTGGCGACGGGTGTCAGGAACGACGCGGCGGCGGCGACGCACACGCACATCAGCACCGGCTGCGGCGACACGCCGAGGTCGTAGGCCGCGGCGACCGCGATGGGGATGATGATGAGCGCGGTGGCGGTGTTGCTGATGAGCTGCCCGAGGATCGCGGTCAGGAGGAACAGGCCGGCGAGCAGCGCGTAGGGACTCAAGTCGCCGACCACGGCGACGAGCTTGTCGGCCATCAGCTGCGCGGCGCCGGTCTCCGACATCGCCGCCGACAGCGGCGTCATCGCGCCGACCAGGATCACCGTCGTCCAGTTGACCGACTTGTACGCCTGGTCGACGGTCAGCACGCCGACCAGCACCATCGCGCACGCCGCGCACAGTCCGGCGATCGCCGAGGGCACGATGCCGGTGGCGAGGGCCGCCACCATCAGCACCAGGATCGCGATCGCGGCCTTGGCGCCCAGCCCCATCGGGACCGCCTGCCGGCGCACGACGTCGGGGGAGTCGACGACGAGTACCTCCGGATCGGCGAGCCGCTGGTCGAGCGCCGACCAGGTGCCCTGCAGCAGCATGGTGTCGCCGACGCGCAGCTCGGACTTGCCGGGCGGCAGCTCCTCGCCGTTGCGCTGGATCGCGAGGATCACGAGGTCGCCGCTCTCGGTGACCATGCCCGGGAACACCTGCGTCCCGATCATCGCCGAGCGCGGCGGAATCACCACCTCGGCGAGGCCGGAGGTCCGGTTGAACAGCACGTCGGCGGCGTTGCCCTGCTCGTTGTCGGGACCGAAGCCCAGGTGCATGTCGGCGGCGAGCCTCGCCGCCGCGTCCGCTTCGCCGCGCACGACGATGAAGTCGCCTGCCTCCAGCGTCGGGCGCGTCAGCGGCCGGCCGGTGGTGCCGCCCTGCAGGCCCATGAACGTCAGGCCGGGATAGGCGTTCATGTCGGCGACGTCGCCGCGCGACTTGCCGAGCAGCGGCGAGGTGTCGCGCACGCGCAGCTGGAACACGCCGCTGTCGAGGCGGTACTGCTCGACCAGCGTGCGCGCGTGCTTGGACAGGTCGGTCGGCATCGCCGCGCCGCCGCGGTTGGGCAGGAGCTTGGGGCCCAGCAGCACCAGGATCAGCATCGTGCCGAGGAGCAGCGGCACGCCGGCGAGCGCGAACTCGAAGAAGCCGAAGCCGGTGCCCGTCGCGGCGAGCGCGTTCTCCGACACCAGCACGTTCACCGGCGAGCCGGTCAGCGCGAGGATGGAGCCCGCGTGCGACGCGAACACCATCGGCATCAAGAGCTGCGACGGCGAGCGGTTCAACTGCACGGCCATGACGACGACCACCGGCAGCAGCGCCGCCACCGAGCCGTTGAGGCTGATGAGCGCCGTCAGCCCCGAGCACAGCAGCATGATCAGCACGATCTGCCGCACGCGGCTCTCGCCGGCCTTCGCGATCAGCAGCTGCCCGGCCCACGCGGTGACGCCGGTCACCTCCAGCCCGGCGCTGACCACGAACAGCGACGCGATGAAGATCGTCGTCGCGTCGCCCAGACCGCCCAGCGCCTGCGGCAGCGTCAGAATGCCGGAAAAATAGAGTGCGAGCGCGGTGCCGAGCGCGACCAGCACCACCGGCACCTTCTCCGTGATGAAGAGGACGATGACGGCCGCGATGATCAGGAACAGGAGGGTGATGTCGCTCACGATGGCGGCCGGTCGGTGGGGGAGGAGGTGGGTGCGCCGGCGTCAGCGCTTGGGCGGTGCGAAGCCGGCGGCGAGCTCGGCCAGCAGGCGCGCGCCGAAGCCGGTGGCCCCGCGCGAGCGCCACGACTCGTCGGCGGTCACCTGCATCGGCCCGCAGATGTCGAGGTGCGCCCACGGCGTGTCGCCGACGAACTCGGCGAGGTACAGCGCGGCGGTGATCGCGCCCGGCGCCGCGTCGCCCATGTTCTCCATGTCGGCGACGTTGGACTCGAGCTGCTTGCGGTAGCGCTTGTCGAGCGGCAGCTGCCACACCGACTCGTCGGTGCGCGCGGCCGCGGCCTTCACCTGCTCGGCCAGACGCTGGTTGTTGGCGAACACGCCGGCGATCTGGTCGCCCAGCGCCAGCATGCACGCGCCGGTCAGCGTGCCGATGTTCACCACCGCATCCGGCTTCTGCTCGACCGCCAGCACCAGGCCGTCGGCCAGCGCCAGCCGCCCTTCGGCGTCGGTGTTGTTGATCTCGATCGTACGCCCGCCGCGCTGCGTCAGCACGTCGCCCATCTTCATCGCCGAACCCGATGGCATGTTGTCGGTGCACATCAGGTAGCCGGTGACGGTGGCCTTGACGCCGAGCGCGGGCAGCGCGGACATCGCGGCCAGCACTGCGCCGGCACCCGACATGTCCATCTTCATCACCGCGTGCATCGGGTCGCGCGGCTTGATGTTGATGCCGCCGGAATCGTACGTGAGTCCCTTACCGACCAGGATCAGGTGGCCGCTGCTCTTGCCCTTCGGCCGGTACGTCATGCGGACCACGCGCGGCGGCTCGACGCTGCCGGCGTTGACGCCGAGCAGGCCGCCCAGTTCGAGCCTGGCGATGGCGTCCTTGTCGAAGACCTCGACCGCGAGGCCCGCCTGCTTGCCGACGCGCCTCGCGACGCTGGCGATGCCCTCCGCCGTCAGGTGCTTGGGCGGCGCGTTGGCGAGGTCGCGCGCCAGGGCGCCCGCGGTCGCCAGGGTCCGCCCGCGCTCGGCGCCGGCCGTGGCGGCGCGGCCCCGCTCGGCGATCGTGACGAGCGACACCATGCCTTCGACCACCGCCTGCGCCGCGACCTCGGGCTTGACGCGGCCGGCGTCGGGCAGCGACGTCGCGAGGTGCGTGCCCTTGGCGGCCGCGCGCGCGAACGCCGCGGCCGCGTCGCGCAGCGCCGAGGCATCCGCCCGGTTGGCCTTGCCCACACCCACCGCGACCAGCAACGGACCGTCCGCCTTCGGGACGAGCAGCGCCTGCCCGACCTTGCCGTCGAAGCCGGCCGCGGCGAGCGTCGCGCGGTCGAGTCCGAGGGCCTTCGGCACGGCGCCGTCTTCGGCGACCGGGATCCCCACCGCGTCGGCGTCGGGCGGGGCCGAACGCACGACGCGGACTGCGACCTGCGCGTACTGGGTCAACGACGGCACCGGATCGAATCCGGTGACGGGCAGCGTGATCTTCTTCTTCATGGGTCGATTGCTCCGGATCGTGGAGTCCTGATGCGTGCTGCGGAGTCGCGCCCAGCCGCACCGCGCGGGTTGGGTTGGTGACACCCGCGTGAAACAGTCAACATTTGAGTTTGTAGAGATCGCACGCGCGCGCGCGGCGACGCGGATTATGCGACCGTCGCCTCGTGAACGCAACGCTACGTTCTGGCCAGACGCTTTGTTGCACTTGGCAAATACGCAGCAGGTAGCTCACACTACCGGGCGTTTCGAACGAAGCCGGGCGACCCGCCGACGCGGACCACCGACCGCGCCGGCACCCCAAACGCGAAAGGATCCACCATGGCAATGGAACATCACTCGGTCCGCTCGACCAAGACCGGGATGGACAAGGTCCTCGACATCGTCGAGCGCGTCGGGAACAAGGTGCCGCATCCGGCGGTGATCTTCGTCATCCTGATCGGCATCGTCATTGTGCTGTCGCACATCCCTGTACCTGGCCGGGGCCAAGGTCACCTACCAGTTCGTCAACCCCGACACGCACAAGATCGAGACCACGACGACGATGGCGCGCAGCCTGCTGACGGTCGAGGGCATCCGCTTCATGTTCGTCGGCGTCGTGCAGAACTTCATGAATTTCCAGGCGGTCGGCGTGATCATCGTCGCGATGGTCGGCGTGGGCGTGGCGGAGGCGTCGGGCCTGGTCAACGCGCTGATCCGCAAGCTGGTCGTCGTGTCGCCGCCGTGGGCGCTGACCTACATCCTGGTCTGCGTCGGCATCGTGTCGAGCCTGGCCGCCGACGCCGGCTACCTGGTGCTGATCCCGCTGGCCGGCGCCGCGTTCATCAGCGTCGGGCGCCATCCGCTGGCCGGCCTGGCCGCCGCGTTCGCGGCGGTCGCGGGCGTATTCCTCGTCAACGTGTTCATCGTGCCGATCGACGGCATCCTGGTCGGCATCACCAACGACGCCATCCACATCGTCGACCCGAACAAGAACGTCTCGCTGACGTCGAACTTCTGGTTCTCGGCGGCTTCGGTGGTCATCATGACGATCGTGGTCGCGCTGATCACCGACAAGATCGTCGAGCCGCACCTGGGCAAGTACACCGGCGACGAGGTGGCGGAGAGCGCCGAAATGACGGCCGAGGAGACGCGCGGGCTCTCCTTCGCGTTCTGGGGCCTGGTCGGGGTGGTCGCGTTCCTGGCGCTGCTCACTGCGCCGGAAGGCGCGCCGCTGCGCAATCCGACCACCGGCGCGATCATCGGCGACTCGCCGTTCATGAGCAGCCTGATCGTGTCGATCGCGCTGCTGTTCTTCGCCACCGGCACCGCCTACGGCATCGGCGCGGGGACGATCAAGAACACCAACGACGTGGTCAACGCGATGATCAAGGCGATCCAGGGCCTGGGGGGCCTCATCTTCCTGCTGCTGATCATTTCGCAGTTCCTCGCGTACTTCAACTACACGAACATGACCACGCTGGCGGCCCTCTCGCTGGCCGACCTGTTGAAGCAGATGAATCTGGACGCGCTGTGGCTGCTGCTCGGGTTCGTCGTGGTCGTGATGCTGCTCGACCTGATCATCACCGGCGCGGTGCCGAAGTGGGCGCTGTTCGCGCCGGTGTTCGTGCCGCTGCTGATGCGGCTCAACGTGCCGCCGGACGCGGTGCTGGCCGCCTACCGCGTCGGCGACTCGCCGATGAACGCGATCACGCCGCTCAACGCGTACTTCGCGATGATCGTCGTGTTCTGCCAGAAGTACGAGAAGGACGCCGGCGTGGGGACGGTGGTCGCGCTGATGCTGCCGTACGTCGGCATCATCGCCGGCGTGTGGATCGTGCTGCTGGCGATCTGGCAGATCCTCGGGCTCCCCTGGGGCGTGGGCTAGGCTGCCGCGCCGCCCGCGCGTCGGTTGCGCCCGGGACAACCCTTTTCTTCAAGCCGGGCAGCGACGCCGCACGGACGGTTCGTGCCGGGCGTGCCGGCGGCAGGCCAGCCGCGCCCGGTGTGGCGGGCGAGCTCGCGGCGCCGGGCGCGACCGGTAACCGGCGCAGGCTGCGGGTCGGTCGCGCCGGCGAGGAACCGCCCGGACTGTGCCAGCGTGGTCGGCTTCGCTTCGGTCGCGTCGACCACTATCCGCTTGCGATCGACCTCGAACACCGCCGGGCTCGGCACCTGTTGCAATGACGTGCCGCCACGGCATTTTCAGAAGATCGGTGTGCGCGTATCGGCGACGCCCATCGGCTTCGGCGCGAGCGAGGACGCGGCGTCCACCCAGCCGCCGCCCATCGCCGCATAGACGTTCACGACCTGCGTGAAACGGTCGGCCTGCACGCGCACCGACGCGAGTTCCGCGGCGAAGAGTTCGTTCTCGGCGACCAGAACGTCGAGGTAGCTCGCGATCCCCTTGTCGAAACGCAGCTTCGACAGCCGCGCGAAGTCGCGCAGCGCCTTGACCCGCAGCGCCTGCATCGCGGCCTCCTCGACCTTTTCCTGCGAGCCGGTGAGCGCGTCGTTGGTCTCGCGGAACGCGTTGAGGATCGTCTGCTGGTAGAACGCCACCGCTGCCCGCTCGCCGGCCTCGGCCGACTTCACCTGGCCCTCGATGGCGCCGAACGTGAAGATCGGCCCGGTGAGCCCGCCGACCACCGCCCAGGTGCTGGCCGGGCCGGTCAGGAAGTCGCCGAATGCCGTGCTGACCGAGCCCAGCAGGCCGGTGATGGAGATCGTCGGGTAGTACAGCGCGCGCGCCGCGCCGATATTCGCGTTCGCCGCGACGAGGTTCTGCTCGGCCTGCAGGATGTCCGGGCGGCGCTGCAGCAGCGTCGACGGGAGGTCTGCCGGAATCTGCGGCGGAATCAGCTGGTCGATCGTCTTGCCGCGCGCGACCGGTCCCGGGTTGCGCCCGAGCAGGATGGAGATCAGGTTCTCCTGCGCGGCGACCTGCTGGCGGATGGCGGGAATGGCGGTCAGCGCCTGCTGGTACTGCGACTGGATCTGCGCCACCTCGGTCTGCGACACGAGGCCCGCCTTGAAGCGCAGCTCGAAGATCCGCGCGGTTTCGCCGAAGTTCTTCGCCGTCGCCTGCGCGATCTCGAGCTGGCGGTCGAACATCCGCAGGAATACGTAGCTCGTCGCGACCCCGCTCACCACCGACAGCACGACGCCGCGCTGCGCCTGCTCGCTCGCGTAGACCTGCGCCTGCGCGGCCTCCGTCTGCCGGCGCACGCGGCCGAAGAGGTCGAGCTGCCACGACGCGCCGAGCGACGCGTTGTACAGCGTGAAGTAGGGACCCGCCGGCTCGGGGATCGCCGGCCGGCCCGTGCGGCTCGCGCGCGCGCGTGTCGCGTCGGCGCCGTAGCCGACCTGCGGGTAGAGCTGCGAGCGCGTCGACGTCAGCGCGCCGATGAACTGGTCGACCCGGGCCGCGGCGATGCGCACGTCGCGGTTCTCGCGCAGCGCCGTCTCGATGAGATCGTTCAGCACCGGGTCGCCGAACTGCTCCCACCACTTGGTGTTGGCGACGTCGGCGGCCTTCGGGTAGTCGATCCGCCACGCCGACGGGGTGTCGACCGCGGGCCGGGCGTAGTCGGGCCCGACCGTGCAGCCGGCGACGGCCAGCGCGAGCGCGGCCGCGAGCAGCGTTGTCCTCATCCTGCGTCTCCTTGCGCTCGCGCGCGGCCGCGACCCCGTCGTCCACCCCGGCGCGCTCGCGCATTTTCGCACGCGGGCGCACCGGCATTCAAAGTAAACTTAAGTGCATTCGCCTCCGGCGCGGACGTGCGCGGCGGCAGACCGCCGGGACATCGGCAACGCGCGGACGCGCGCATCGTCGGTTTGGGAGCTTCGCGAATGGCACATGGTGGCAGGTGGATTGCAGTGGCAGTGGCGGCGGCGCTGACCGGCGCTTCCGGCGCGGCACTTGCGCAGTCGAGCGTCACGTACGGGCGCATCACGGCCGTGCAGATGGTCACGGAATCGGACGCGCGCGCGCGCACCGGCGGCGCGATCATCGGCGGCACGCTGGGCGCCGCCGTCGGGTCCGGCCGCTCCGGCAGCAACCGCGCGCTGGGCGGCGTCGGCGGCGCGTTCGCCGGCTCGCAGATCGGCCGCCTCGCGAGCCAGCGGCAGGCGTTCGAGTACACGGGTCCTCGTCGGCGGGACGTCGACGATCACGATGATCACCGACCAGGCGGGCAAGCGCGTCGGCGACCGCGTCGCGTCGAGCGCGGCGCGTTCAATAACCTGCGACTCGTCCCGACTCCGCGGGCGCGCTGCCGGCGCGCTGGCGTTCGACCGGCGGCGCCACCGCCGCCGGCCAGGCCGACGCCCGCCGAGCAGCGGCAGTCCGACGCTTGCGTGCAGGCGAAGGAGCAGTTGCTCGCGGCCGAGACCGACGACGCGTTCGACCGGGCGGAGCGGCGCGTCCGGCTGCTCTGCGGCGAATAGCCCGTCACGGCGATCCACCGCCGCGGGGTCGCTGCGCTCACTACACGCGCCCCGCGGCCATTGCCGCCGCGAGCGCCGCGGCGATCCCGACCAGCAACAGGGTCGCGGCCGGCCAGCGACGCAGGACCGCGTCGGCGGCGACGGCCCGCGGTGTCGCGGCCGATGCTCCGCGCACTGCGCCATCGATAACGACCACCACGTCGCCGTCCGGGATGCGTGGCAGTGCCGCGCCCCAGCGCGCGAGCGCGACGGCGAACACGCCGCCGACGAGCACCGGCCAGAGTCCTGCCCACAGCGCGTTCGGCGCGAAGGCGTCGGTCGCGGCGCCGAGCGGCAGCATGGCGTAGAGCGCCCAGGGCACGACCAGCGATGCCGCGGCCAGCGCGAGCCACGGCCCGGTCAAACCGGGCGCCGCGCGCGCGTCCGGCGCCGTCGCCGCGACCGTTCGCACGCGGCGCACGAAGTGCAGCATCAGCAGCGTGGTGCCCACCGCCGACACGGCGGCGGCGGTGGCGATCCAGCCGTCGCCCAGTGGACCCTTCACCGCGTATTTGGCGATGAAGCCGCCGGTGGGAGGCAGCCCGCCGAGGCCGGCGGCGATCACCGCCGCGAGCGCGAGCGTGCCGCGCAGTCGACCGGCGCTCGTGGCCGCGACCACGCCGACCAGCAGGAACATCGCGCCCTTGAGCAATACGTGGTGGCCGGCGTAGAACGCCGCGAGCAGCGGCGTGGCCGCGTCGCCGTGCGCGATGCCGGCGCCGATCACGGCGGCGACGAAGCCCATCTGGCTCACGCTCGAATACGCGAGCACGACCTTCGGGTGCTGCTGCGTGATGCCGACCGCGACCGCGTAGATCGCCGTCAGCATGCCCGCGACGGCCAGCAGCGAACCGGCGTGCGCGAGCGCGGCGTCGACGGGCAGGAAGCGCAGCAGTCGATGATGCCGGCTTGACGACCGCGCCGCTCAGCACGGCGGAGGCGGGCATCGGCGCGGCACCGTGCGCGAGCGGCATCCACACGTGCAGCGGGACCAGGCCCGCCTTGACGCCGAAGCCTACGATCAGCAGCAGCAGCGTCGCGTCGCGGCCCGGCATCGCCGGCAGCGCGGCGGCCGCATCGCGGATCAGCAGCGAGCCGTCCGGCGTGGCCGACGCCAGCATCACCATCGCGGCCAGCACCAGCGACTCGGCGAAGAGTGCCAACCCGACGTAGAGCGCCGCGGCCCGGCGCGCGCGCGGCGTCTCGTCGTGGAATACGAGCCCGGTCGCCCCCAGCGTGAGCAACGCGAGCGCGAGGTAGAGCAGCGGCATGTCGGCCGCGACGAAGACGCCGAGGCAGCCGGCGAGCCCGAGCAGCCAGCACACGGCGAACCGGCCGGGATTCGCCGCGCCGCGCTGGTACGTCGCCGCGTACGCGCCGGCGGCGATCCACAAGAGCGCGGCCACGCCGAGCAGCAGCGCGCCCGGCGCGTCGAGCGCGAACGTCGGCCGGTAGAGCCCGGCCCCGAACGTGGCCGGCGGCGCGTGCACGGCCAGCAGCGCGGCGACGAGACCCGGCGCCGGGGCCAGTGCGAGAGCAGCGGCAGCATCCGCGCGCGCACGGCAGGCAACACGCATGCGGCAGCGAGCGCGAGCGGCAGCCCGGGCGACATGACCAGGAGGAACTCCGTCATGGTCGTTGGACGGTGCGCGGTCCCGCCGGACCGCGTGGCGCACGGACCTTCGCGCCGCGCCCGGCTCATCGGGCACCACGGCCGAGGGGGCGCTCATCCTCGCGGCACCCCGGCCACGGGAGGCCGGCCGACCTGCACGAGGTCGACCGGCGCGAACGCGGCGAAGCCGAGCACCGTCGCGACGATCGCGAGTCCCAGCACCACGGCCTCGCGCCCGCGCGTGACGGTGCGCGCGGCGGCGGCGGGGGTCGACGGTGGCGAGCGCGCGCCCGGAGCACGCTGAACACGTAGCACGCGGTGAGCAGGCCGCCCACGACGATCACCGCCGCCCACCACCACTGCGCGGTCGTGAGCGCTGCCGACAGCAGCAGCCACTTCGCGACGAAGCCGCCGGCCGGCGGCAGGCCGACGAGCGCGATGCCGGCCAGTGCGAAGGCGGCGACCGTCATCGGCAGCGTGCGCGCAATACCCCTGAGGTCGGCGACGCGATCGTGGCCGAGCGCGGCGTACACGAGCCCGGCGGCCATGAACATCGCGGCCTTGGCGGTGGCGTGCGAGGCGACTTGCAGCATGCCGCCGGTGATCGCGGTGGCGTTTGGATCGGCCACACCCGCCACGAGCGGAAACAGCAGGAACAGGTAGCCGATCTGCGCGACCGTCGAGTCGGCGACCATCAGCTTCAACCGCGGCTGGGCGATGGCGACCACGCTGCCGAAGACGATGGCCGCCGCGGCGCCGAGCGCCCGGATGAACTGGCGCGGGCCGCCGGCGTGATCACGGGGGGCAGCGCGTCGAGCCACAGTCGCAGCACGATGAAGTAGGAACCCTTGACGACCAGACCGGACAGCACCGCGCTCGCCGCGACCGGGGCGCCGGCGTGCGCCGGAGGCAGCCACAGGTGCAGCGGGAAGAGCGCCGTCTTGGCGAGCAGGCCCGCCGTCATCAGCGCCGCCGCGACCGTGGTGGCCGCGTCGGGGCGGGCGCGAGCAGCGAGCAGGGCGATGTCGAGCGTGCCGTACGCGCCGTACAGGAGCGCGGTCCCGGCGAGATACAGCAGCGAGCCGCCGAGCGCGAACAGCAGGTAGCGCAGCGCGGCGCGCAGCGTTTCCGCGCGGCCGTCGAGCGCCACCAGCGGGACGGCGGCGAACGTGAGCAGTTCGAGCGCGACGTAGAGCGTGAAGAGGTCGCCGGCGAGGAAGCAGACGTTGAGCGCCGCGAGGATCGCGATCAGCATCGTCCAGAACACGAGCGGCGCGCGCGCGTCGCGCGTGCCGGCGGGTGTGGCGAAGTCGGCCCGGGCGAACAGCGCGACGAAGAACAGCACGACCGTGGTCACCAGCATCATCACGGCGGTAAGTCCGTCGGCGCGCAGCGCGACGCCGAGCGGCGGGCGCCAGTTGCCGAGCACGTAGACGAGCGGCGCCCCGTCGGCGAGCACCCGGGCCGCGACCGCCACCGCCAACGCGAATCCCGCCGCGACCACCGGGCGATGGCGATCCGCGCCGCGTGCCGGCTGCCGAGCGCGAACGCGGCGAGAACGCCGGATGGCCGGCACGGCGATAGAGTGGGCACGAGCAGCGCGCCACCCGGCGTGGCGAGAGGTCGGCAACGAAGGGCATCTAGCGTGGCGTCCCGGGATCTTCCGCCAACAGCCGGCGCGTCGTAACCCGAAGCGGAAGCGCTACCCGCGGCACGCGTGAGCGCCAGCGCCAACGCCACCGCGAGGCGCCGTGGCGGCGAACGCGACGACGATCCCCGTGATCACCAGCGCCTGTGGCACCGGGTCGGCGCTGAGCTCCGGCCGCGGGCGTCGCCGCGCGACGACACCGAACAGCAGGAACACGCCGGTGCCGAGCACGTTGAGCGCGAGGATCTTGCGCAGCGGTTGCGGGCTCGCGATGAGGCCATAGACGCCGAGGCCGGCGAGGACGGCGCCGGCAAGTCCGAAGAGGGTGACGTCGCCCATGTCAGTGGCTCCACCGCGCGGGACGCCGCCCGCGGCA